>NZ_BOON01000104.1 GCF_016863255.1 Planosporangium mesophilum | reverse complement strand
GTGACCTGCCCGTCGGCAACCTGCCCGGCCTCGGTGACCTGCCCGTCGGCAACCTGCCCGGCCTCGGTGACCTGCCCGTCGGCAACCTGCCCGGCTTGCCGGCCGTGCTTCCGGCGCAGGGCGCCGCCGACTCCGCCGTGACGACGGCGACCCGGGCCGCCGAGCGACCAGTCACGACCGAGTCGCTCCCCACGGAGGTGGTACCGGTGGCCGGACTGCCGATCTTCGACAGCCTGCCGGAGGTGCCCGTCCTTTCCGAGCCGTCCAAGCAGTCCGTGCTCGACCGCCTCGGCGGCGTACTGCCCGGCCGGCACCGGGCTGACAGCATGGTGCCCGGCGCGGACGCGGTCACCGGCGTGGCGCACGCGCTGCCCGTGGCGGACCGGCTCGGCCAGGACGACAGGCTGCACCTCATCGACGCGAGTCTCAACCCGAACACCGCCGCCGACCTGCCGATCTTCGGTTCGGTCGTGCAGCGGTCGCTGTCGGGCGCCGGCCTTCCGGGCTGACCGAGAGGTACGCACATACGGCGGTGGCCCGGAGCGTGTCGCTCCGGGC
>NZ_BOON01000103.1 GCF_016863255.1 Planosporangium mesophilum | reverse complement strand
CCGGCCTCGTCGATCAGGTCGATGGCCTTGTCCGGCAGGTACCGGTCGGAGATGTACCGGTCGGCCAGGGTGGCCGCGGCCACCAGCGCGGCGTCGGTGATGCTGACCCGGTGGTGGGCCTCGTAGCGGTCCCGCAGGCCCTTGAGGATCTCGATCGTGTGCGCCAGCGACGGCTCACCGACCTGGATCGGCTGGAAACGACGCTCCAACGCGGCGTCCTTCTCCAGGTGCTTGCGGTACTCGTCCAGCGTGGTGGCACCGATGGTCTGCAGCTCGCCGCGGGCCAGCATCGGCTTGAGGATGCTGGCGGCGTCGATCGCGCCCTCCGCGGCACCCGCCCCGACGAGCGTGTGGATCTCGTCGATGAACAGGATGATGTCGCCGCGGGTACGGATCTCCTTGAGCACCTTCTTGAGCCGCTCCTCGAAGTCACCGCGGTAACGCGAACCCGCCACCAGGGCACCCAGGTCGAGGGTGTACAGCTGCTTGTCCTTGAGCGTCTCGGGCACCTCGCCCTTGACGATCGCCTGCGACAGGCCCTCCACCACGGCGGTCTTACCGACACCGGGCTCGCCGATCAGGACCGGGTTGTTCTTGGTACGGCGGGAGAGCACCTGCATCACCCGCTCGATCTCCTTCTCACGCCCGATGACCGGGTCCAGCTTGCCCTCACGGGCAGCCTGCGTGAGATTGCGCCCGAACTGG
>NZ_BOON01000102.1 GCF_016863255.1 Planosporangium mesophilum | reverse complement strand
CCCAGGACAGCGCGGGCCGCTGGTTCGTGTCCCTGCTCTGCGACGACGTGATCGAACAGGCCCCGGCGTCCGGCTCGGTCGGTATCGACGCCGGGCTCGACAGCCTGCTTGCCCTGTCCACCGGGGAGAAGGTCACCAACCCCCAGCATGAGCGCCGCGACCGGGCCGCCCTCGCCCGAGCCCAGCGCAACCTCGCCAAGAAGGAGAAGGGATCCGCGAACCGGGTCAAGGCCCGGTTGAAGGTGGCCCGTGTCTATGCCCGGATCGCCGACCGGCGCCGCGATCACCTGCACAAACTGACCACTCGGCTCGTTCGTGACAACCAAACGATCGTGATCGAGGACCTGACCGTGCGCAACATGGTCAAAAACCACAGCCTCGCCCGCGCCATCTCCGACGCGGCCTGGCGGCAGTTCCGCACCATGCTCGAATACAAAGCCGACTGGCATGGTCGCAACCTGGTAGTTGTAGACCGCTGGTTCCCGTCGTCCAAGTTGTGCTCGACGTGTGGTGCGCCCGCTGGGCGGATGCCGTTGAACGTCCGGTCGTGGACCTGCCGATGCGGGGCCGTCCACGACCGTGACACCAACGCGGCCCGCAACATTCTCGCGGAGGGGCTCTCCGTGATTGCCTGGGGAGGCGGTGTAAGACCTCCACGAGAGTCTTCTCGGACGGGGCGGTCGTCGGCGAAGCAGGAACCCCCTGGGGTGACCCAGGGAATCCCCGTCCTTTAGGGCAGGGAGGATTGTCAA
>NZ_BOON01000101.1 GCF_016863255.1 Planosporangium mesophilum | reverse complement strand
AGGTCGCCGCGGGCGGCGATGGCGGCGTAGTAGGACTCGCGGCGGCGGGCCACGCAGCCGGCGGGCCGGTCGGGGGTGGTGACCTGGTCGGGGTTGAGGTGGGTGTTGAGGCCGTCGCGCAGCAGGACGAGGGCTTCGGCGCGCAGTTGGGAGACGCGGGACTCGGTGACGCCGAGTTCGGCGGCGATCTCGGTCATCGGGCGTTCGTGGAAGAAGTAGGCCTCCACGACCAGGCGCAGCCGGTCGGGCAGGGCGTCGATGGCGTGGTGGAGGTAGCCGATGCGCTCGCGGTGCACGATCAGCTCCTCGGGGCCGGCGGTGCGTTCGGGGACCATGTCCTCGGCGGTGCCGGCGGCGAAGCCCTGCAGGCTGAGCACGACGGCGCGTTGGACGTCGTTGTCGACGGACTTGATCTCGTCGACGTCGACGCCGAGGGCGGCGGCGAGTTCGGCCGGGGTGGGGGTGCGCCCGAGGGTGGCGGTCAGCTCCTGGGTGGCGGTGTCGACGCGGCGGGCGCGGGAGCGTACCGAGCGGCTGGCCCAGTCCAGGCCGCGTAGTTCGTCGAGCAGGGCGCCGCGGATGCGGGCGGTGGCGAAGCTGCCGAAGGGGGTGCCGCGCTCGGGGTCGTAGCCCTTGGCGGCGGCGGCCAGGGCGGCCATGCCGGCGGAGATGAGGTCTTCGCGGCTGACGTGGGCCGGGAGCCGGCCGAGCATCTCGCGGACCAGGTGGCCGACCAGTGGGAGGTGGCTACGTACCAGGTCCTCGACGGAACGCGGCGAC
>NZ_BOON01000100.1 GCF_016863255.1 Planosporangium mesophilum | reverse complement strand
GCGGCGGCGTCGACGCTGGGTGCGGCGGCCGCGCAGTCGGGCCGTTACTTCGGTACCGCGATCGCCGCCGGCAGGCTCAACGACTCGAACTACACGACGATCGCGGCGCGTGAGTTCAACATGGTCACGGCCGAGAACGAGATGAAGCCCGACGCGACCGAGCCGCAGCGTGGCCAGTTCAACTTCGGCTCCGGCGACCAGATCTACAACTGGGCCACCCAGCGCGGTATGAAGGTCCGCGGCCACACCCTGGCCTGGCACTCGCAGCAGCCGGGCTGGATGCAGAGCCTGTCCGGTAGCAGCCTGCGCCAGGCGATGATCGACCACATCAACGGCGTGATGGCCCACTACAAGGGCAAGCTCGCCGCCTGGGACGTGGTGAACGAGGCCTTCAACGAGGACGGCAGCCGCCGCCAGTCCAACCTGCAGGCCACCGGCAACGACTGGATCGAGGTCGCGTTCAGGACCGCCCGCGCGGCCGACCCGTCGGTCAAGCTCTGCTACAACGACTACAACATCGAGAACGCGACCTACGGCAAGACGCAGGGCGTGCTCAACATGGTCAAGGACTTCAAGTCCCGCGGCGTGCCGATCGACTGCGTGGGCCTTCAGACCCACTTCACCGGTGGTAGCTCGCTGCCGGGCAACTTCCAGACCACGCTGCAGAACTTCGCGTCGGCCGGCGTCGACGTGGCCCTCACCGAGGTCGACGTCACCAACGCGTCCACCACCCAGTACCAGGGCCTGACCCAGGCCTGCATGAACGTGTCGCGCTGCCTCGGCATCACGGTCTGGGGCGTACGCGACAGCGACTCGTGGCGCTCGAGCGAGAGCCCGCTGCTGTTCGACGGCAGCGGCAACAAGAAGGCGGCGTACACGTCGGTCCTCAACGCCCTCAACG
>NZ_BOON01000099.1 GCF_016863255.1 Planosporangium mesophilum | reverse complement strand
CCCGCCCTCGACGGAGTACGCGCGCTGGCCGTCACCGCCGTCCTGGTCTTCCACGCCCGCCCCGGCTGGCTGCCCGGCGGGTTCCTCGGCGTCGACGCCTTCTTCGTGCTGTCCGGGTTCCTCATCACCGGCCTGCTCCTGGCCGAGGCCCACGACACCGCAACGATCCGACTCGCCGCGTTCTGGGCACGACGCGCCCGCCGACTGCTACCGGCCCTGCTGACGGTCCTGATCACCGTCGCGGTCACCGCCCGCTACGTCCTGCCCGCACACAACCCGGCATCGCTACGCCTCGACGCGCTCGCCACCCTCGGATACGCCGCGAACTGGCGGATGATCTTCCACGGCGGCGACTACTTCGCCCGTACCGCACCCCCGTCACCGTTGCAGCACACCTGGTCACTGGGCATCGAGGAACAGTTCTACCTCCTGTGGCCACTGCTCGTGGTACTCGCACTGCGCCGGACTCCGACCCGTTCGGCACGCACGACACTGCTCACCCTCTGCGTGGCAGGCACCGCCGCCGCCGCGCTACTGACCGCAGCGCTGTACCACCCCGACGACCCCGCACGCGTCTACTACGGCACCGACACCCGCGCCGGCGCGCTACTGACCGGCTGCGCACTGGCCATCCTGCTCACCGGCCGCACCGTCACCCGCACCCGCCCACTCACCATCGCGGCCGGCTGCGCCACGATCGCCCTCGCCGCCGCCCTGATCCTGGCCCACGGCCAATCGCCATGGCTCTACCACGGCGGCCTCACCGCGATCGCGCTGACCGTCGCCGTCGTCCTCGCCCACCTCACCACCACCCCCCACAGCCCCGCCGCCCGCCTGTTGTCCACCCGCCCCCTGGCCTGGCTCGGACAGATCTCCTACGGCCTGTACCTGTGGCACTGGCCCCTGTTCGCCGCGCTCAACACCGACCACACCGGCCTGACCGCCACCCCACTGTTCACCCTGCGCATCGCAGCCACCATCACCATCGCAGCCGCCAGCTACCACCTCGTCGAACAACCCATCCGACAAGGGACCGCGCTGCGACTCGTA
>NZ_BOON01000098.1 GCF_016863255.1 Planosporangium mesophilum | reverse complement strand
CGGTTGCGTGCCTGTTGATGGTCTCAAACTCGATCGGGGTGAGCCGGCCGAGGCGGCGTTGCCGTCGGCGACGGTGGTAGGTGCGTTCGATCCAGGTGACGATCGCCAGGCGCAGGTCTTCGCGGGTGCGCCAGCGTTGCCGGTCCAGGACGTTGTTCTGCAACAGGGCGAAGAACGATTCCATCGCGGCGTTGTCGCCGCACGCGCCGACCCGGCCCATCGGGCCGACCAAACCGTTGCGGTGTAACACTTTCACGAATTTCCGAGACCGGAATTGGCTGCCGCGGTCCGAGTGGACCACTGTGTCCGCTGGGTCCCGCAGCCGGATCGCGTTGCGCAGTGCGGACACGGCCAGGGACGCCTTCATCCGGGAGTCGATGGAGTAGCCGACGATCCGCCCGGAGTACACGTCCTTGATCGCGCAGAGGTAGAGCTTGCCCTCGGCGGTGGGGTGCTCGGTGATGTCGGTCAGCCACAGCCGGTTCGGGCCGTCGGCGGTGAACACCTTGCGCACGAGGTCGTCGTGCACCGGCGGGCCGGCCCGGCGAGTCAGGCCGCGTTTCTTGGCGAACACCGACCAGATGCGCTGCACCTTGCACAGCCGGGCCACCCGGTTGGGGCCGGCGACGATGCCGTGGGTGGTGAGTTCGTCGGCGATGAACCGGTAGCCGAACGCGGGGTCGTCGTGGTGGATGTCCAGCGCGGCGTTGATCAGGTGCGCGTCGTCCCAGTCGCGCTGTGACACCGGGTCTTTGCGCCAGGCGTAGAACGCCTGCGGAGAAAAGCCCAGGACCCGGCAGGTCACCGCGACGGGGATGCCGTCGGCGGCCAGGTCGCCGACCAGCGGGTACATCATTTTGGGGCGATCTCCTTGGCGAAGAACGCCGCCGCCCGGCGCAGGATCTCGTTCTCCTGTTCCAGCAGCTTGTTGCGTTTACGCAGCTCACGCAGCTCCGCGGACTCGGTGCTGGTGACGCCGGGACGGATCCCGTCGTCGACGTCGGCGATCTTCAGCCAGCGGTGCAGGCACGACTCGGAGATCCCGAAGTCCTTCGCGATCTGCGACAGCGGCGCCTCGCCCTTGCGGGCAACCGCGACCACGTCACGGCGGAACTCCGGCGGGAACGCTTTCGGCATGGCAGACATCCTTCCAGCGAGGAACGCATCCTCACAGGTCAGAAGTCAACCGAACCGGGGGCAGTCCC
>NZ_BOON01000097.1 GCF_016863255.1 Planosporangium mesophilum | reverse complement strand
TGGTGGGTTGCGTGTTTGTTGAGAATTGCACAGTGGATGCGAGCATCTTCTTAATATTTTGATCGTCTTGGTCAAGTTGCTGAGGGCGCATGGTGGATGCCTTGGCACCAGGAGCCGATGAAGGACGTGGGAGGCCGCGATAGGCCTGGGGGAGCTGTCAACCGAGCTGTGATCCCAGGGTGTCCGAATGGGGGAACCCGGCACCAGTCATGTGGTGTCACCCGCACCTGAATACATAGGGTGTGTGGAGGGAACGCCGGGAAGTGAAACATCTCAGTACCGGCAGGAAGAGAAAACAAGAGTGATTCCGTGAGTAGTGGCGAGCGAAAGCGGATTGAGGCTAAACCGGTCGTGTGTGATACCTGTCAGGGGTTGCACGGTCGGGGTAGTGGGACGTGTGCGTGCCGTACTGACATGCGGTGGGGGAGTTATCAAGTCAGTTGCTAGTCGAAGTCGTTGGAATGCGACACCGTAGACGGTGATAGTCCGGTAGGCGAAAGTGGCTGGCCTCCCTGTGGATGTTCCCGAGTAGCGGCGGACCCCTGAAATCTGCCGTGAATCTGCCAGGACCACCTGGTAAGCCTGAATACTCCCTGGTGACCGATAGCGGACGAGTACCGTGAGGGAATGGTGAAAAGTACCCCGGGAGGGGAGTGAAATAGTACCTGAAACCATGTGCCTACAATCCGTCGGAGCCGTGTCCTTTCGGGGATAGGTGACGGCGTGCCTTTTGAAGAATGAGCCTGCGAGTTAGTGGTGCGTGGCGAGGTTAACCCGTGTGGGGTAGCCGTAGCGAAAGCGAGTCCGAATAGGGCGTTTCTAGTCGCGTGCTCTAGACCCGAAGCGGAGTGATCTAGCCATGGGCAGGCTGAAGCGCGGGTAAGACCGCGTGGAGGGCCGAACCCACCAACGTTGAAAAGTTGGGGGATGACCTGTGGTTAGGGGTGAAAGGCCAATCAAACTCCGTGATAGCTGGTTCTCCCCGAAATGCATTTAGGTGCAGCGTCGCGTGTTTCTTGCCGGAGGTAGAGCACTGGATGGCCTAGGGGCCCTACCAGGTTACTGAAGTCAACCAAACTCCGAATGCCGGTAAGTGAGAGCGTGGCAGTGAGACTGCGGGGGATAAGCTTCGTAGTCGAGAGGGAAACAGCCCAGATCACCAGCTAAGGCCCCTAAGCGTGTGCTAAGTGGGAAAGGATGTGGGGTCGCATAGACAACCAGGAGGTTGGCTTAGAAGCAGCCACCCTTGAAAGAGTGCGTAATAGCTCACTGGTCAAGTGGTTCCGCGCCGACAATGTAGCGGGGCTCAAGCACACCGCCGAAGCTGTGGCATTCAGATTCTGTCTGGATGGGTAGGGGAGCGTCGTGCAGCGGGTGAAGCAGCGGAGTGATCCAGTTGTGGACGCTGTACGAGTGAGAATGCAGGCATGAGTAGCGCAAGCAGGGTGAGAAACCCTGCCGCCGGATGACCAAGGGTTCCAGGGCCAGGCTAATCCGCCCTGGGTGAGTCGGGACCTAAGGCGAGGCCGAGAGGCGTAGTCGATGGACAACGGGTTGATATTCCCGTACCCGCGAAGGACCGCCCATGCTGAACCTCGTTGTGCTAACCAC
>NZ_BOON01000096.1 GCF_016863255.1 Planosporangium mesophilum | reverse complement strand
GGGCCAGCCGTCGTGCGGTAGCCAGGTGCATCTGAGGGTGGCGGCTACACCGGAACTGGAGCCGGCGTTGCGTGCGACGACCCAGGAGTGGACGGCGAACCATCCGCGGGTGGGCGACAAGTGTGTCGTGGTGGAGGTCAAGGCGGCCGAGTCGGCCGATGTGGCGGCCGCGATCGCCGCGCAGGGCGGCACGACGCTGCCGGGTCTGACCCCGGTCGGTGGGGATGTCAGGGTGCCGGACGTCTGGATTCCGGACTCCTCGATCTGGGTGCAGCGGGTAAAGGCTGCCGTTCCTGATGCGGTGGTCGGTGAGGCGCCGTCGGTGGCGCGTAGCCCGGTCGTGCTGGCCATGCCGCAGCCGGTGGCCGCGAGCGTCGGGCTGGCTGGCGGGAAGCTCACCTGGCCGGCCCTGTTGTCGAAGCTCACCTCCGGCACTGCCAAGCTGCGGTCGGGGATCGTGGACCCGAACCGGGACGCCGCCAGTGCCTCCGGGCTGCTCGCGCTGGCCGGGGCTGCCCAGGCCAGCGGTGGTGCGGCCGGTCAGCAGGCGACGGTCGCGACGCTGCGGACGCTGGCCTCGGGTCGTTCGGCCCTGCGGGCCGATCTGCTGGCGCGGTTCCCGCGTGGCGCTGACGGCGCGTCGTTGGCGTCGGCGTTGATGGTGGCGCCGCTGTCGGAGCAGTCGGTCATCACCTACAACGCCGGCCAGCCGGCGGTGCCGCTGGCGGCGCTGTATGTCGAGCCGGCCCCCGCGCCGCTGGACTACCCGTTCGCCGTGCTGGCCAGGGGAAGTCAGGACCAGGCGGCGGCGGCGCGGGCGGTCCTGGGGGCGCTGCGCGACTCCGCGTACCGCGACCGCCTGGCCGGGCAGGGGTTGCGCGCCGGCGACGGCAGCGCCGGCGCGGGTTTCGCCGCCCCTGCGAGCGCACCGGCCGGGCCCGCCCCCGCGGGTGCGCAGCCCGACCCGCAGATCGTGGCCAAGCTGCTGGACGCCTGGTCGACCCTGGTGGCACCGGGGCGGATGCTCAGTGTTCTCGACGTGTCCGGCTCGATGGTCACCAAGGTCCCGACCGCCGGCAACGCGACCCGCGAACAGGTGGCGGTCCAGGCCTCGCTGCGCGGGCTCGCGCTGATGGACGACAACTGGGCCGTCGGCCTGTGGACCTTCTCCACCCAGCTCGAGGGCAACAACGACTACAAGCAGCTGGTGCCGATCGGGCCGCTGCCCGAGCAGCGCACAACGATCCAGAACGCACTCGCGACCATCAAGCCCAAGCCGAACGGCGGTACCGGCCTGTACAACACGATCTTCGCCGCCTACAAGTACACCCAGAGCGGCTGGGACCCGAGCCGGGTCAACTCCATCGTGATCATGACCGACGGCAAGAACGAGCAGGCGGCCGGCCTGACCCTCGACCAGCTCATCGCGGAGCTGAAGAAGATCGTTGACCCGGCCCGGCCGATCCAGGTCATCGCGATCGGCATCGGCAACGAGGTCAGCGAACCCGAGCTGAAGCGCATCACCGACACGACCGGCGGCGGGACGTTCGTGGCACCCGATCCGGCCAAGATCGGCGACATCTTCTTCCAGGCGATCGGGAAGCGCGCCACCCCGACCCGCTGA
>NZ_BOON01000095.1 GCF_016863255.1 Planosporangium mesophilum | reverse complement strand
GGGAACCTGGCGGGTAGTAGGCAAGCGATGGGGTGACGCAGGAGGGTAGCTGATCCCGGCCGGTGGTTGTGCCGGGGTAAGCGTGTAGCCCGTAGCATAGGTAAATCCGTGCTGCATGAGGGTGAGACGTGATGCCGAGCCGTTTCAGGTGAAGTCAGTGATCCCATGCTGCCGAGAAAAGCCTCTAGCGAGGTCCGAGCGGCCCGTACCCCAAACCGACACAGGTGGTCAGGTAGAGAATACCGAGGCGATCGGGTGAACTGTGGTTAAGGAACTCGGCAAATTGCCCCCGTAACTTTGGGAGAAGGGGGGCCACTGTTGGTGACGGCACTTGCTGTCTGAGCTGGTGGTGGCCGCAGAGACCAGGGGGAAGCGACTGTTTACTAAAAACACAGGTCCATGCGAAGTCGTAAGACGATGTATATGGACTGACGCCTGCCCGGTGCTGGAACGTTAAGGGGACCGGTTAGCCCTCACGGGCGAAGCTGAGAACTTAAGCGCCAGTAAACGGCGGTGGTAACTATAACCATCCTAAGGTAGCGAAATTCCTTGTCGGGTAAGTTCCGACCTGCACGAATGGCGTAACGACTTCCCCACTGTCTCAACCACAGGCCCGGCGAAATTGCAGTACGAGTAAAGATGCTCGTTACGCGCGGCAGGACGGAAAGACCCCGGGACCTTTACTATAGCTTGACATTGGTGCTCGAATTAGCTTGTGTAGGATAGGTGGGAGCCGGTGAAGCGGTCACGCCAGTGGTCGTGGAGGCAACGTTGAAATACCACTCTGGTTGATTTGGGTATCTAACCTGCGGCCCTGATCGGGTCGAGGGACAGTGTCTGGTGGGTAGTTTAACTGGGGCGGTTGCCTCCTAAAGGGTAACGGAGGCGCCCAAAGGTTCCCTCAGCCTGGTTGGCAATCAGGTGTTGAGTGCAAGTGCACAAGGGAGCTTGACTGTGAGACTGACAGGTCGAGCAGGGACGAAAGTCGGGACTAGTGATCCGGCACTGGCTTGTGGAAGCGGTGTCGCTCAACGGATAAAAGGTACCCCGGGGATAACAGGCTGATCTTCCCCAAGAGTCCATATCGACGGGATGGTTTGGCACCTCGATGTCGGCTCGTCGCATCCTGGGGCTGGAGTAGGTCCCAAGGGTTGGGCTGTTCGCCCATTAAAGCGGTACGCGAGCTGGGTTTAGAACGTCGTGAGACAGTTCGGTCCCTATCCGCCGCGCGCGTAGGAGACTTGAGAAGGGCTGTCCCTAGTACGAGAGGACCGGGACGGACGAACCTCTGGTGTGCCAGTTGTACCGCCAGGTGCACGGCTGGTTGGCTACGTTCGGAAGGGATAACCGCTGAAAGCATCTAAGCGGGAAGCCTGCTTCAAGATGAGGTCTCCCACCCCTTTGAGGGGTAAGGCCCCCAGGTAGACGACTGGGTTGATAGGCCGGATGTGGAAGCCCGGTGACGGGTTCGAGCTGACCGGTACTAATAGGCCGAGGACTTGACCTACACCAGACGGTCAAAACCGCGAGAAAGTATGTGTGCATCCACTGTGTGATTCTGAGCGAACACCATCAGACCCCCCGACCCCCTTGTGGGGTCGGCGTGCCGGTCGTGGTTGATATGTTCACAGCGTTACGGCGGTCATGGCGGAGGGGAAACGCCCGGTAACATTCCGAACCCGGAAGCTAAGCCCTCCAGCGCCGATGGTACTGCACCCGGGAGGGTGTGGGAGAGTAGGACACCGCCGGACACACTTTCACGTCGAGCCCACCCCGCAA
>NZ_BOON01000093.1 GCF_016863255.1 Planosporangium mesophilum | reverse complement strand
CACGTCCGAGCAAGCTCGGCGGCCTGCTCCGGGCTCGGATAGAAGCGGTACTTGAACGCCCGCTTCACCGTCCCGGACAAGGCTCACAATCTAGCGCGACAACTAGTAAACCTTTCGGTGACGCGCGGGTAGACGCCCATCCGCCTTGGCGGCGGATCGGCTTTGCCTGCCCTGCTCCGCAGGAGTTCCGTTTCCTCTCCGGCCCGAAGGCCGGAGTATCCACGGAAGGAATCCGATGACGCTGTGGTGGATCGGCAACGCGATTCTGTTGCTCGTCGTGGTCCCCGTCCTCGTCGCGCTGCTCAACCGCGTGCTCGCGGCGCTGGAGCGGATCCGCGCGGCGACCGACGACATCCTCGCCGGGGGCGTCGCACTCACCGGTGAGCTCGACGACGTACCGGAGATGCTGGCCGTCACCGACCGCACCATCCGCGACGTGGCGGTCGGCGCGACCCGGTACGCCGGCTCCGTCGCGAAGCTCCTGCCCGACCAGAGCTGAAGCAGAGAGAGGAAGCGTCGTCATGCCGGCAGCCGCCTGGGTGACCCTGACCATCACCGCGCTGATCATCCTTGCCGCAGCGGTGGGTCTGCTGCGGGTCATCTTCCACCTCAAGGCCATCCGGCAGACCCTGGGCACCGTCATCGTCGGGGTGTGGGTCGTGGCCCATCAGACCCGGACGGTCCCGGAGGTGCTGCCTTCGGTCAACGCCAACCTCAAGCCGGTCCGAGACTTCTGCGAATCGGTCTGAGCCCGGGAGGAGCCGACGATGTACGAGTTCCGATGCGGCAGCCCGGTGTGCCGGACCCGCTTCACCGCACCCACCGAGGACGAGCTGATGACCGAGGTGGCCCGGCACGTGGTGGTCAAGCACCGCGTCGCCAAACCCACCAAGTCGCTGGTGCAGTTCGTCAGGGACAACACCATCCGGGAGATCGGGGTGAAGCCATGATCGCACTGGCGGCAGCGGCCGGCGAGACCACCGGCTGGATCATCGGCTACGCGATAACCATCGTCGTCGTGCTGGTGGTCGTCGCCCTCGTGGTACCGATCCTGGTCCTGGCGGCGTCCATCGGCAAGGAAGCCAAGATGATCAATGACTCCCTCACCGAGTCGGTGCACAACACCGCAGCCCTCAGCGAGCTGACCAAGACGATCAACCATGCCGAGGTCATCGTCGCGGGGCTCAACCGCGGGCGCACCCGGCTAGGAGGCTGACCATGGAAGCCGCCACTGTACTGGCATTGACGCCGACCCAGCGCAGCCTGTGGTGGGGAGCGATCATCGGCGGATTCGTGATCGTGGTCGCGGTCGCCGCGCTGCTCACGATCCTGGTCGCCCTGGTGCACCGGATCGACACGCGCGTCGTCATGGTGCGCGACACCCTGCGGGCCGCCGCGGCCAACACCGCCGACACCGCGCTGATCGGCAAGACCGCCGAAGGCGTGGACGCCGTCCTCGCCGAGGGCCTTCAGCACCACCTGTTCCTGGGCCGCGTACTCGACAAAGTGAGGTCGTAGCCGTGATGGTCATCCTGTCGGTGGTCGTTGTCGCCCTGCTGATCGCCGGGCTCGCGCTCTACCTGTTCATCGTCGGCAGCCAGCTCAACCGGATCGCCACCAACCTCGAGGAGTGCGCGGAGACCGTGCGCACGATCGTCGGGCACGCGGAGGCGATCGAGCCAGGCGTCGAGCACATCAACCGTACCGGCGGCGTGGTGGCCGGGGCGCTGCCCCTGCTCTACGGGATGGCCGAGGGCATCGTCGCCGGCGTGACGCCGCAGCCCGCCCAACCGGCCGAGCACCCACCGGCCCGCCCGGCCTCCGGACGGCGCCGCTCGCGGCTGCACGACGCGATCGGCTACCAGCCGGGCAACGGCGCGACTCACGGGGAGTCCAAGGCCGACCTGGTCGCCGGTTGACGTTCTCCCCGTCCTAAAGGACGGGGATTCCCTCCGCGCTGCGCGTGGAACAGC
>NZ_BOON01000092.1 GCF_016863255.1 Planosporangium mesophilum | reverse complement strand
GCGTTCCGCGCGCAGCGCGGAGGGAATCCCCGTCCTTTAGGGCGGGGAGAACGTCAACGCGGCCCGCTCTCGGCGCCGGGGACCGACGCCCGATCAGGCCCTCACGGCCCAGGGGACTGGTCCGGGCAGCGCAGCCGTAGCTGGCGGTACCCGAAGGGCGCGTCGACCAGCCGGCAGTGGTGGGGCTCCGGCGTGCCGACGTGGGCGTACCCGTCGAAGAATCGGCAGGTCACACACATCTTGGTGATCGGGATCTGGCCCCGCTGCTGCAGGGCGAGGATCTGGTTGGTGACCACCTGCAGCAGCCGGCGCTGATCGTCCTCGCTGAACTCGTCGAGGTCGGTGAGCAGGGCGTCCGCCCAGTTGAGGAAGCCCGGTGCGGCGGCCCGGCCGCGCTCGGTCAGCGCGACGCGCAGCTCGTGCGGCGAGTACGAGGGGTCGGGCTCCATCGAGACCAGGCCCTCCCGGCAGAGCGTGGCGAGGGCCGCCTGCGCGGCGGGTATCGGCATGCCGAGCTCGGTGGCCAGCCTGCTCAGGGAGTACTCCTGGGCCCGACGGGCGAGCAGGAGCAGCGCCTGCTGCTGGGCGACGGTGCGCTCCAGGCCGACCGCGTCGGTCTTGTCGGCCGCGACCGCCACCCGTACGAGGCCGGTCGTGAGCCGGTCGGCGAGATGATCGAAGTTCATCACGCCGTGACTTTAGTCACTCTGGGGTACTGGTGTAAGACGCTCAGCGCAGCGCTGACCCCGCCCTGCTGTCGTCGATGATCCGCCCGCCGGCCATCGTGACCACCCGGTCGGCGGCGGCGATCACCGCCCCGGCGTGGCTGGAGATCGGTACCGCGTGCCCGTCGTGGGCGTGTTGACGCAGGACGTCGAGGACCAGGGCGACCCGACCGCGGTGCTGATGAGCGGTCGGCTCGTCGCCCAGCGGCAGGGTGGGTCGCAGCCGCAGGGCCCGGCCCACCGTCGTCCGCTGCCGGGCACCGCCCGAGATGAGTGACGGGTATCGGACAGCCAGGGGTGCGATCTCCCGCCCCGCTCCGTGATCTGCTCGGCCGACCGGTCGGCCCGCGCGGTGACGGCCGGGTCGTGGGTCGCGGCCACGACGGCGTGATCGCCGCGTACCCTCGAGAAGATCAGCGATGGCGCCGGAGCGCCGTCCCGCCCAGGGGATCGATACCGAACCGTGTTCCGGGCGTCACACGCCCCTGCACCCGAAAGCGGCGTTGAACACCTGATGGCCGCCCCCGGACCGGATACCGTCTGGTAAGCGGGCTATTCTGCCCACTGGAACGGCCACAGATCGTTACCACCGCACCCAGATTCAGCTGGTAACAGCACAGGAGGGCATTCGTGACCACCGTCGCCCCGAAGCCGATCGTGACTCGGCCGTGGCCGGTCCACCAGCCCGTCAAGGGCTCGGCCTTCACCCGGCTGCTGCGCACGACGGACGCCAAACAGATCGGGATGATGTACCTGGTCACGTCGTTCGTGTACTTCATGATCGGTGGCGTCCTCGCCCTGGCCATGCGCGCGGAGCTGGCGAAGCCGGGACTTCAGTTCTTCTCGACCGAGCAGTACAACCAGCTGTTCACGATGCACGGCACGATCATGCTGCTGTTCTTCGCGACGCCGGTCGTGTTCGCGTTCGCGAACTACATCGTGCCGCTGCAGATCGGGGCGCCGGACGTCTCGTTCCCGCGGCTCAACTCGTTCGCGTACTGGCTCTACCTGTTCGGTAGCGGCATCGCGGTGGCCGGGTTCGCCACGCCCGACGGTGCCGCCGACTTCGGCTGGTTCGCGTACGCGCCGCTCACGAACGTGATCCACTCTCCGGGCGTCGGCGCGGACATGTGGATCGTCGGCCTGGCGATCTCGGGTCTGGGCACGATCCTGGGCGCGGTCAACCTGCTCACCACGATCCTGACGCTGCGCGCGCCCGGCATGACGATGTTCCGCATGCCGATCTTCACCTGGAACATCCTCATCACGATGCTGCTGGTGCTGATGGTCTTCCCGATCCTGGCCGCCGCGCTGTTCGCGCTGGTGGCGGACCGCCAGCTCGGCGCCCACGTGTACGACTCCGCCACCGGCGGACCCATGCTG
>NZ_BOON01000091.1 GCF_016863255.1 Planosporangium mesophilum | reverse complement strand
GGTCCGGGTTGATCGGCGCCGCGCACATGGTCATCGACGAGCTGTTCTCCCGGGAGCGTCTTCCACTGTGGATCGATGCGGGCTCGCCCCGTGGCCGTACCGACATCCCCGCCACCGCGGCCTGAGCGGCCGCCCCGTCAAGGATGCGCGTTGAAGACGGTGACGGCCTTGGTCTGGGTGAACCCGAGCAGTTCGTGCTCGCGGAGGCGGCCGACAACTTCCGGGTCTGAGCGTGGCGAGTGAGGCAGCGCACAGCCGGTCCGTCCGGGAGGCCGTTCAGCGCCGGCGGTTGAGGTACCGGTCGAGCTGCCGATCGACCGCTAGCTGTGGCAGCTCGGCGGTCTGCTGCTGAGCGGTGGACTGGGTGGGTATCCGCACGCGCGGCCGCCCGGCCACCCTGTCCGCCCGCTGGTCCTCCTTGCGCATCGCGAGCCCGATCGTCACGTACGCCAGGGCGGTGATGACGAGACAGGCCAGCACGATGATCGGGATCAGCAGCACGAACGGGCCCACGCCATGGATCGCGGCGGGCTCGGTGGCGAGCTCGACCCGGACCGCCGACATGCCGGTGTAGTGCATCCCGCAGACCGCCGCACCCATCACGAGCGCGGCCGGCACCGTGGCGGTGGTGCCCCGGATGACCAGGGCGAACCACAGCGCGACGGTGGCCGCGACGACCGCGATCGCCACCGACAGTACAACTCTGGTGGGGTCGTACGTGACGACGCCGCCCATGTTCATCGCGGCCATGCCGGTGTAGTGCATGGCGGCGACCCCGAGGCCGGTGATCGGACCACCGACGAGCAGCTTCCACACCTGAGGCCGGCCCATGCCGACGGTGAACAGCCCGATGCCGACGATCAGGACGGCGATGACCGCGCTCACCAGCGTCTTCGGCACGTCGTAACGCACCACTGTGGATGGTACGTCGAAACCGATCATGGCCATGAAGTGCATGAGCCAGATGCCGGTGCCGCCGATCGCGACGGCCGCCAGGGCGAGCCACCTGGCCCTGCTGCGGCCCTCGACCTCGCGCGCCCGGGTCGCGAGCACGAGCCCGAGCAGCGACCCCAGGAACGACATCACGTACGCCAACGTCGGGCTGGTCCACCCGAACGCGAAGTTGTGCACTCCCGCCACGAATTTCCTTTCGGTATCAGCGTCCACAGTGGAGCGAACGCACGCCGCCGGACGGCGACCGTGGCATTCAGCCATCCTCCGCCGCCGGCCCGACGGACAACGTGTGCGAACAGCGAGAGGCGCGCCCCGCGGGAAAGCGTGGAATCCATGACAATCAGGGAGACTTCGCCTGCGGTGTGGCCGGTCGGTACGACGATCCGGGAGACCACGATGCAACGGCGACGCCCCCTCGAACCGCAGCGGTGCCGGAGCGCCTCGTCGCCATGGCAACCGGTAGCGCCCTGCACCGAACGGCGCAGTCGACGAACGGTTTCCGAAACTTTCGAAGCCTTCGATGGCTTCTGCTCGAAGGGCCGCCCCGGCCTACAGGCGCACGCCCCACCCGGCCCGCGACGGTCCAGCACCGGGCAGCGTGCCCGGCGCGACGCCAGAATTTGCTGCTAGAAGCGGCACGTGCGGCACCGGCCGACCGGGAGGCCACAGCCTCACCCGCGGCGTCGCCGCCGTCCGGCCCCGCGCGATGGGTAGCCGCGACGGACCAAAGCGGCGAGCGGCGCGGCATTGAGATTTTCGGAAAGCTACCGGTAACATTCGACGCATCGAAGTGTGTCGAGGTCTTCGGCCACCCGTCCCCAGGAGTGTCAATGCCAAGCAACCGAATCGGACCGGGTTCGCGGCCGCCGTCACCGTCGCCGGCCGGCCGCCACCGCCCGCGCTGCTGACCGCCGGTCAGGTGTCCGGTGGCCTCGCACCGGTGGCGCCACCGCCGGTGGCCGGACACCTCACCGCGCCCGCTCCACCCCGGAGCATCGCAGCAGCCGGACGTTCGACGATCTCACACCACCCCATCGGTACTCGGAGGCAACAGGCATGAGCAACAACTCCGTCCGCGGCAGCGGACGTCCAAAGCTGAGATCAGGAACGCGTACAGCACTGGTGTCCGCCGCTGCGTGCGTCCTCGCCGCCGGTGCGGCGATCGCCATGACCGGCACGGCCAGC
>NZ_BOON01000090.1 GCF_016863255.1 Planosporangium mesophilum | reverse complement strand
TGTCGGCGACGGGTGAAAACTGACCCCCTGTGGACGGGTGAACCTGGACCCCCCTTCCAAGATCGGAAGGGTGTTGAGCGTGGAGGACTGGGCGGAGATCCGCAGGCTTCATCGGGCCGAGGGGATGCCTATCAAGGCGATCGCTCGCAAGCTCGGGGTGGGTCGTAACACCATTCGTCGTGCGTTGGCGGCAGAGGGGCCGCCGAAGTATCGGCGGCCGGCTCGGGCGTCGATCGTGGACGAGGTGGAGCCGCAGATCCGGGCGTTGCTGGCGGAATGGCCATCGATGCCGGCGACGGTCATCGCCGAGCGGATCGGCTGGACCCGGTCGTTGACGGTGCTCAAGGACCGGGTGCGGCAGTTGCGGCCGCTGTTCACTCCACCGGATCCGGCGCAGCGCACCGACTACCTGCCCGGCGAGCTGGCCCAGTGCGACCTGTGGTTCCCACCCGTCGACGTGCCGCTGGGGTTCGGGCAGGTCGGCCGCCCGCCGGTACTGGTGATGGTGTGCGGCTACTCGCGCTGGCTGTCGGCGGTGATGATCCCGACCCGGCAAGCCCCGGACCTGCTGGCCGGGCACTGGACGGTGCTCTCCCGGCTCGGGGCGGCGCCGAAGGCGCTGGTGTGGGACAACGAGTCCGCCGTCGGGCAGTGGCGCGCCGGTAAGCCGCAGCTGACCGAGGCGATGAACGCCTTCCGCGGCACCCTGGGCATCAAGGTGATCCAGTGCCGGCCCGCCGACCCCGAGGCCAAGGGCCTGGTCGAGCGGGCCAACGGCTATCTGGAGACGTCGTTTCTGCCCGGCCGGTCGTTCGCCTCGCCGGCGGACTTCAACGACCAGCTCGCATCGTGGCTGGAACGGGCCAACCAGCGCCTGCATCGACGGCTGGGCTGCCGGCCGGTGGACCGGTTCGACGCCGACAGGGCGGCGATGCTGGCCCTGCCACCGGTTGCCCCGGTCGTCGGCTGGCGGATGAGCACCCGGCTGCCGCGCGACCACTACGTGCGCGTGGACGCCAACGACTACTCGGTGCACCCATCGGTGGTCGGCCGCCGCGTCGAGATCACCGCCGACTGCGAGCAGGTCAGCGTCACCTGCGAAGGTCGGCCGGTCGCAGTCCACCCACGCTGCTGGGCAGCGCACCAGACCATCACCGACCCCGTCCACCGCCAGGCCGCCGACGACCTGCGAGCCGCCCGCCGGCTGGTCGCCGTCCCCGCTGTCGCCACCGACGTCGAACACCGCGCGTTGAGCGACTACGACCGGATGTTCGGTCTCGACGTCGAGGGGGTGGCCTGATGCCGGCCAAGACCACCGGCCGCAACGTCACGGCCGAGTTGGCGTTCCTGACCCGAGCGTTGAAAGCGCCGTCGCTGGCTGCCGCGGTCGAGCGGCTGGCCGAACGCGCCCGCGCGGAGTCCTGGTCGCATGAGGAGTTCCTGGCCGCCTGTCTGCAACGCGAGGTCGCCGCCCGGGAGGCCCACGGCGGCGAAGGGCGCATCCGCTCAGCCCGGTTCCCCGCGCGCAAGTCGTTGGAGGAGTTCGACTTCGACCACCAACGCTCCCTCAAGCGCGAGATCATCGCCCACCTGGGCACCCTCGACTTCGTCGCGTCCAAGGAGAACGTCGTGTTCCTCGGTCCGCCCGGCACCGGCAAGACCCACCTGTCCGTCGGGCTCGGGATCCGGGCCTGCCAGGCCGGCCACCGGGTCGCGTTCGCCACCGCCGCCGAGTGGGTCTCCCGCCTCGCTGACGCCCATCACGCCGGCCGGCTGCAAGACGAGCTGGTCAAGCTCGGCCGCATCCCGCTGCTGATCGTCGACGAGGTCGGCTACATCCCGTTCGAGGCCGAGGCCGCGAACCTGTTCTTCCAGCTGGTGTCGTCCCGCTACGAGAGGGCGTCGCTGATCGTCACGTCCAACAAGCCCTTCGGCCGCTGGGGCGAGGTCTTCGGCGACGACGTGGTCGCCGCCGCGATGATCGACCGGCTGGTCCACCACGCCGAGGTCATCTCCCTGAAGGGAGACAGCTACCGGCTCAAAGACCGCGACCTCGGCCGCGTCCCCGCGGCCACCAAGACCAACGACTAACAAGACCAACTAAGCAGGAGGGGGTCCGTTTTCATCCGTCGCGGAGGGGTCCATTTTCAGCC
>NZ_BOON01000089.1 GCF_016863255.1 Planosporangium mesophilum | reverse complement strand
GGTCCCGTCCGGCGACGCCGACGGCTCGGTGGGCCTGCGGTCGCACGCCAACGGCAAGTACGTGACCGCTGAAAGCAGCGGTAACGCGCCGCTGATCGCCCGCGGCACCCAGATCTCGCTCTGGGAGAAGTTCATCCTCAGCAACGTCAACGGCGTGATCACGCTCAAGGCGGTCGTCAACGGCAAGTACGTCAGCGCCGAGAGCGCCGGCGGCAGCCCGCTGATCGCCAACCGCACCTCGGCCGGCGCGTGGGAGCAGTTCACCGTCGCCGAGGCGTCGTCGGTGGTCAGCCTCGGTGCGTACGCCAACGGCCTGCTCGTCACCGCAGAGAGCGCCGGCGGCGCGCCGCTGATCGCCCGCGGCCAGAGCTTCGGGCTGTGGGAGCGGTTCGACGTCGTCGACCTCGGTGACGGGTTCGTCGCACTGCGGGCGCAGGTCAACGGCAAGTACGTCACCGCCGAGAGCGCCGGTGGCCGGCCGCTGATCGCCCGGGCCGGCGCCGTCGGCGCGTGGGAGAAGTTCAGGGTGGTCTACAACGCCGACCTGTCCACCTCGCTGCTGGCCAACGCCAACGGCAAGTACGTCACCGCCGAGAGCGGCGGCGGCAGTCCGCTGATCGCCCGGGCCGGCGCCGTCGGCCCGTGGGAGGAGTACGCGCTGCTCGCCGTCTGATCCGTCGCACCACCCGGCGCCCGCCGAGCCGTTCGCGGCCCGGCGGGCGCCGTCGTGTTCAGGGGCCCGTTCCCGAACACCCTCGTTCGGTACTGGACGTACGGGTGATTGTGCCGAGGTCATCATTGTGGATCATCTATACGGGATCCCGCGTGTTCTTCGAATCCGTCATTCGTCGCGTGGGTCGTGATCGCGTCCGGCATGGACGCGAGGGCTTCTGAGGGCTTCTGGAGAGAGCACCGTATGACAAGTCGTCATCTACTCCGTCGCTGCGCTGCGGCGGGGATGACCTTCGCCGTTGTGACAGCGGCACTCGGCGTCACCACCGGTGGCGCGGCGATCGCCGCCCCGGCGAAGAAGGGCAAGGTGCTGGGCGCCCGCGCCGCGGGCGTGGTGAAAGACAGCTACATCGTCGTACTGAAGAACAAGAGCGCCAGCGCCGTCACGGTGCAGAGCACCGCCTCGTCGCTGACCCGCACCCACGGCGGTGTGGTGAAGCGGACGTACGCGAACGCGCTGAAGGGCTTCTCGGCCCAGATGAGCGCGGCCCAGGCGGAGCGGGTCGCGGCCCGCCCCGAGGTGGCCTACGTCGCGGCGAACCGCAAGGTGAAGGCGTACGACGTGCAGACCCCACCGTCGTGGGGGCTGGACCGGATCGACGAGCCGTACCTGCCGCTCGGCGGTTCCTACACGTACCCGGCGAAGGCTGCGAGCAACGTGCACGCCTACGTCATCGACACCGGGATCGAGGTCAACCACGGTGACTTCGAGGGCCGGGCGAGCCTCGGCCCGAACTTCTCCAACGAGGGCGACCCGAACCTCTCGACCGACTGCCACGGCCACGGCACGCACGTGGCCGGCACCATCGGCGGCGCCAAGTACGGCGTCGCCAAGGGCGTCCAGCTGGTCGGCGTACGGGTCCTCAACTGTGCCGGGGAGGGCACGGACGACGAGGTGATCGCGGGCATCGAGTGGGTCACGCAGAACGCCGTCAAGCCGGCGGTGGCCAACCTGAGCCTCGGTGGCGCCGGCGTGAGCACCGTGCTCAACGAGGCGGTGACCAAGTCCATCAACTCCGGCGTGACCTACGCGATCGCCGCCGGCAACGACGGCTGGGACTCCTGCTTCAACTCGCCGGCCAGCACCCCCGCGGCGATCACCGTCGGCGCCACGGACAAGGCCGACCGCCGCGCCGGGTTCTCCAACTTCGGCCGGTGCGTCGACGTCTTCGCTCCCGGCGTGGGCATCACCTCCGCCTGGTACAACCAGAAGGCGCCCAACATGCTGGAGACGAGGTCGCTGAGCGGTACGTCGATGGCGACCCCGCACGTCACCGGCGCGGCCGCTCTGCTGCTGGGGGCGACCCCGAACCTGACCCCGCAGCAGGTACGCGACAAGATCGTCGGTGGCGCGGTCAGCGGCGCCGTGACCGATCCGGGCGTCGGCTCGCCGAACAAGCTGCTCCAGGTGGGTGCCGCGGCCACCGACCCGGGTACGGTGCTGCGCCTGCGCGCCAGCGCCAACAACCAGGTCGTGACCGCCGACAGCGGCGGGAACTCCCCGCTGATCGCCAACCGCACCACGCCGGGGCTCTGGGAGGAGTTCGACGTG
>NZ_BOON01000088.1 GCF_016863255.1 Planosporangium mesophilum | reverse complement strand
CCGCCACCGGCGGACCCACCACGCCGCCCACCACCGCGCCACCGACGACCACCCCACCCGGTACGCCGGGTGGCTCGGGCACGATCGTCGGGGTGCAGTCGGGCCGGTGCATCGACGTGCCCAACGCGACGCAGACCAACGGCACCCGGGTGCAGCTCTACGACTGCAACGGCCAGTCCAATCAGCAGTGGACGTACACCGCCGGCAAGCAGCTGCAGGTGTACGGCAACAAGTGCCTCGACGCCAACGGCGCCGCCACCGCCAACGGCACGGCCGTCATCATCTGGGACTGCAACGGGCAGACGAACCAGCAGTGGAACGTCAACGCAGGCGGCACCATCAGCGGCGTGCAGTCCGGCCGGTGCCTGGACGTGTGGGGCACCGCCAACGGGCAGCAGGTCCAGCTGTACGACTGCCACGGGCAGTCCAACCAGCAGTGGCGGACCAATTTCGTCAGTGGCCCCACCTCACCGCCCCCGTCCTCGCCGCCGCCGTCCTCACCGCCCCCGAGCGGGTCGTGCTCGCTTCCGTCGACGTACCGCTGGTCGTCCACGGGCTCGCTGGCGAACCCGCAGAACGGGTGGGTGTCACTCAAGGACTTCACCAACGTCGTCTACAACGGCAAGCACCTGGTCTACGCGTCGAACGTCAACAGCGGAGGCTCGTACGGCTCGATGGCCTTCGCCCCGTTCACGAACTGGTCCGACATGGCCTCGGCCGGCCAGACCGGCATGAGCCAGGCCACGGTGGCGCCCACGCTGTTCTACTTCGCCCCGAAGAACATCTGGGTGCTGGCCTACCAGTGGGGTCCGAACGCCTTCAACTACAAGACCTCCAGCGACCCGACCAACCCCAACGGCTGGTCCGCGCCGCAGGCGCTGTTCACCGGCAGCATCTCCAACTCCAGCACCGGCGTCATCGACCAGACGCTCATCGGCGACGGCCAGAACATGTACCTGTTCTTCGCCGGTGACAACGGCAACATCTACCGGGCCAGCATGCCGATCGGGAACTTCCCCGGCAGCTTCGGTTCCAACTACACGACGATCATGAGTGACTCGCAGTACAACCTGTTCGAGGCGGTGGAGGTCTACAAGGTCCAGGGCCAGAACCAGTACCTGATGATCGTCGAAGCGATCGGGAGCCAGGGGCGGTACTTCCGCTCGTTCACGTCCAGCAGCCTGAGTGGTTCGTGGACCCCGCAGGCGGCCAGTGAGAGCAACCCCTTCGCCGGCAAGGCCAACAGTGGTGCAACCTGGACCAACGACATCAGCCACGGTGACCTGGTCCGCACCAACCCCGACCAGACCAAGACCATCGATCCGTGCAACCTTCAGTTCCTGTACCAGGGCAAGAACCCCAGCGCGGGGGGTGACTACAACCTGCTGCCGTGGCGGCCGGCTGTGCTGACGCTGCAGCGCTAGAGCTCGCACGAAAGCCGGTGGATGCCGCCCCCGGGTGATGTCCGGGCGTGGGTGACGACCCGGACCAGTTCCACCGGCTGACCGCTCAGGTGTGTCCGGCGCCCTACAGGCGCCGGACACACCGTGGTAACACTGCTCGGCGGCCGCCTGCTGCTCCGCCGACGGCTCGGGCTTCTTCTTCCTCGCGGTCACATCGTCCAGTGTCGCTGTCATCACGGCACCTTCCTCGCCGGGCACCACGCCCCGCGGGTCAGGCCGGAAACACCGTTAGATCCACAGTCCCACGGCTGAGATCCTGAGATCCGGTGGGCCGGACTCGCCGTCGGTGGGCCCGGCCCTTGATCTGACTGACCTCGACACGGCGGTCGCCGCTCACACGGTGTTGTTGCGCCGGCTGTATGTGCTGTTCGCGATCGAGGTGGGCAGCCGGCGGGTCCATGTGCTTGGTATTACCGCGCATCCGGTGGGGGAGTGGGTCTTGACCGGATGCTCATCTTCGGGCGTCGCCATCTGCAGTCGGTGGTGGTCGAGTATGTCGATCATTACAACGCGCACCGTCCACACCGCTCACTCGGACAGGCACCGCCGTTCGGGCCGGCCCAACCGCCGGTCGCCCTGGCCGGTAGGCGGGTAGCGAGGTGCGACCGTCTCGGCGGCTTGGTCGGCGGATACTCGCAGGCCGCGTGAGGTGACCGGCTTTCTGGCACCCACAGGCATCGGGTCTTGGTCGATCGCTGTCTTACCGGAGCCTCGTCTCACGTCGATCCCTTGCCCGCGCCACCGCGCCGTGACCAGCACCGTCACGATGAAAAGTCTCTATGTGTGGAACTGTTCGAACATGAGCTCGTAGCCGTCCGGGTCCAGCCCATAGAAGATACGGGCCCATCCGACGTCCTCCGGTTCGAGCGTCACAGGCAGGCCCTCTTGCCGCCAGAGCGCGTACGTCGCATCGAGGTCAGCGGTTGGTACGACGAGCACAAAGCCGAGTCCGAGCGGTCCGATTTTGACTCGGCGCTCGCGTTCGGCGTTGTGATAGCCGTGCTGATCAACGTCCGAGAGGACGACCCAGGTGTGCCCGAAGGTCAAGTAGCGCAGGTGCGCCTGTTCAGGCTGGGGTAGGTGCCGGAAGCCGAGCCGTAGGTAGAGGTCAAACGATCTGTCGAGATCACGTACCCGAAGACCTACCTTGAGTTGTTTGGCCGGCATCGCGGCCATGGTACCGCCGTCGAGCACTGAACGGGGCCCGTCTGGTCGAGCGTTCGCCCCACCACTGACCAGCATCGTCACGATGAAAATGGCTCGTTGACCATGCTGGGGGTCATCCATGAAGGAGCGGGGCCGGTCAAGTCCCTAGTTTTGGTTGCGCTGGCGTGGTTATGCCCATTTTCGCCGTGGGGTTGTGGGCATGCGGATGCGCGGCGCCGGCAACGGTGTGGTCGTGACGTCGGCGTGGTGTGGGTCGTGTTGTTGAGTTGGTGGTTGGTTCGGGGCGGTCGCGTCGCCA
>NZ_BOON01000087.1 GCF_016863255.1 Planosporangium mesophilum | reverse complement strand
CCGGTCACAGGCGCACAGTGGAAGCAGCGCGCCCCGTGCCGCCCGGGTCGGGTGGCACGGGGCGCAATTCACGGCACAGCGGCGTCGCGAGTCGGTCGTGGGATGGCCACCCGGGTCCGCGCGGAGTCGTACCTTCGGGTGATGGTCGAGGGCTGAACGGTCACGGCGGCGCATTCGTACCGGGTGACGTACGGCCCCTAAACTTGACTAGTTCCAGATAGCTGGTCACACTTCCGGCCGTGGCCACGACTCTGGACTTCCAGCAGATGCTGCGCGGGGCCGCGTTGCGCGTGACCCGTCCTCGGGTGGCGGTGCTGAACGCGGTGCACACGCACCCGCACGCCGACACGGATTCGATCATCGGTGCCGTGCGCAGCGATCTCCCCGAGGTGTCCCACCAAACCGTGTACGACTCTCTGCATGCGCTGACGGCCGCGGGTCTGGTGCGGCGCATCCAGCCATCCGGCTCCGTGGCCCGTTACGAGTCGCGGGTCGCGGACAACCACCACCACGTGGTGTGCCGGTCATGCGGGCTCATCGCCGACGTCGACTGCGCCGTCGGCGAGGCGCCCTGCCTGACCGCGTCCGACGACAGCGGCTTCTCGATCGACGAAGCCGAGGTCATCTACTGGGGCCTGTGCCCCGACTGTTCCACCGCAGACAATTCCTGATCCCCCGATTGCCACCTCACGGAAGGAACCACTTGTCCGAGAACCCGATGTCCGAGCACCACGACGCCATCGTCCACGACGCGGAGGCGGGGAGCGAGTCCCGCTGCCCGGTCGCACACGGACGCGCCCCTCACCCGACCGAGGGCGGCGGCAACCGCGGCTGGTGGCCGAACAGCATCAACCTGAAGATCCTCGCCAAGAACCCCGCCGTGAGGAACCCCCTCGGTGCGGAGTTCGACTACGCCGAGGCGTTCTCCAGCCTCGACCTTGCCGCCGTGAAGCAGGACATCGCGGACGTCCTGACCACCTCGCAGGACTGGTGGCCGGCCGACTACGGCCACTACGGCCCGTTCATGATCCGGATGGCGTGGCACAGCGCGGGCACGTACCGCATCAGCGACGGCCGTGGCGGCGCCGGCGCCGGCATGCAGCGCTTCGCGCCGCTCAACAGCTGGCCGGACAACGCGAACCTCGACAAGGCGCGGCGCCTGCTGTGGCCGGTCAAGAAGAAGTACGGCCAGAGCATCTCGTGGGCCGATCTCATGATCCTCGCCGGCAACGTCGCCCTGGAGTCGATGGGCTTCAAGACCTTCGGCTACGCCGGTGGCCGGCCGGACGTCTGGGAGCCCGACGAGGACATCTACTGGGGTCCCGAGACCACGTGGCTCGGTGACGAGCGCTACACCGGCGACCGGGAGCTCGAGAACCCGCTCGCCGCGGTCCAGATGGGCCTCATCTACGTCAACCCGGAGGGCCCGAACGGCAACCCGGACCCGCTCGCCTCGGCCCGCGACATCCGCGAGACGTTCTACCGCATGGGGATGAACGACGAGGAGACGGTCGCGCTGATCGCCGGCGGGCACACCTTCGGCAAGACCCACGGTGCGGGCCCCGCGGACCACGTCGGCCCCGAGCCGGAGGGCGCCTCGATCGAGGAGCAGGGCCTGGGCTGGAAGAACAGCTTCGGCACCGGCAAGGGCGGGGACACGATCACCAGTGGTATCGAGGTCACCTGGACCACGACGCCGACGAGGTGGAGCAACAACTTCTTCGAGAACCTCTTCGGCTACGAGTGGGAGCTGACGAAGAGCCCGGCTGGTGCGCACCAGTGGAAGCCGAAGGGCGGCGCGGGTGAGGGGACCGTCCCCCATGCCCACGACGCGTCGAAGCGGATCGCCCCGAACATGCTGACGTCGGACATCGCGCTCCGGGTCGACCCGATCTACGAGCAGATCTCGCGGCGCTTCCTCGCCAACCCGGACGAGTTCGCGGACGCCTTCGCCCGGGCGTGGTTCAAGCTGACCCACCGCGACATGGGCCCGATCCAGCGCTACCTCGGCCCGGAGGTCCCGGCCGAGACGCTGGTGTGGCAGGACCCCGTCCCGGCGGTGGACCACGAGCTCGTCGACGCTGCGGACGTCGCCACCCTGAAGGCCCAGATCCTCGCCTCCGGGCTGTCGGTGTCCCAGCTGGTCTCCACCGCGTGGGCGTCGGCATCGACGTTCCGCGGCGGCGACAAGCGCGGCGGCGCCAACGGGGCGCGCATCCGTCTCGAACCGCAGAACGGCTGGGAGATCAACAACCCCGACGAGCTGGCGCAGGTGCTGCGCACCCTGGAGGGGATCCAGGAGGCGTTCAACGCGTCCCAGACCGGCGGGAAGAAGGTCTCGCTCGCCGACCTGATCGTGCTCGCCGGGTCTGCCGCCGTCGAGCTGGCCGCCAAGAACGCCGGCGTCGCCGTCGAGGTGCCCTTCGCTCCGGGACGCACCGACGCGTCCCAGGAGCAGACCGACGTGGAGTCCTTCGCGGCGATGGAGCCGACCGTGGACGGGTTCCGCAACTACCTCGGCAAGGGCCACCGCCTGCCGGCGGAGTTCCTCCTGGTGGACAAGGCGAACCTGCTGACCCTGAGCGCGCCCGAGATGACGGTCCTCGTCGGGGGCTTGCGCGTCCTGGGTGCGAACTACAAGCAGTCGCCGGTGGGCGTCTTCACCACGACCCCCGGGTCGCTGACCAACGACTTCTTCGTCAACCTGCTCGACCTGGGCACGGCGTGGAAGGCGACGTCCGAGGACGCGAACACCTTCGAGGGTCGTGACCTCGCCACCGGCGAGGTCAAGTGGACCGGCAGCCGAGCCGACCTCGTCTTCGGTTCGAACTCGGAACTGCGCGCGCTCGCGGAGGTCTACGCGAGCGACGACGCCCGCGCGAAGTTCGTCAACGACTTCGTCGCGGCGTGGGTCAAGGTCATGAACCTCGACCGGTTCGACCTCGCCTGATCCTGAGACGTCCAGGTCGGCCCGTGCGGGCCGACCTGGACGTCCCCGGTCCGGTGACCGGTCCCGCTGGCGGCTGGGGCGACGTCGGCGCGGGCCGCGTGGTGCCCGGGCGCGGACGCGAGTTGCTTGGCGGGAACCAAACCAGGCAGCACCGGCCGCCGCAAAGCTCAGGGGCGACTCACGCGCATCCACGCCCGCATCGCGCACCTGCGCGCCCAGACCGTCCACCAACTGTCGTACTGGGCCGTCACCAGGCTTACCGTCGAAGACCTGAACGTCGCCGGCATGACCCGGCTGCGCACGCTGGCCCGGCCGGTGTCCGACGCCGGTACGGACGACCTCGGGCGGATGCTGGCCTACAAGGCCCGCTGGTACGGCTGCGACCTTGTCGTGCTGACGGCAGTTTGTTCTTCGTCGCCGGCTACATCTCCGACCGCCGGACACGCCGACCCGGTAGACGTCCGAAAGATCTCCGGAAGTTTCGGCCGTGTCGGCTGGTTCTGGATCACTCAACAGAGGCTTCCATCGGCCGATTCCGCACTCGATCGGCTCTGCATGGCTATCGGCCAGCCCAGATGCCTTCTCGAGAGATCCTTAGCCGAGGCTACGTTTCCGAAAGCTTTCCGAAAGTCGTTGACAACGGGACGGCATCAGTCTGACACTTTCGCCATCGACACATCTCAATCGATGTCGACCCTAGTCACCCGCGACGACCGGCCAACCGCCCGCCGGCGTACGACGCCGACACCCGGTGGCCGTCACCCGGCCGCCGGCACCCCCGCCGGGTCGCATGACGCCGCCTGGCCCCCGCGCCAGCCTTCACGAGGAGGAGTCACGCACATGAACGACGCCCCCGCCCACCCGAAGAGCCGCAGCCGCGGCCGCACCAGGCTACTCATCGGCAGCGCCTGCGTCGTGGCGTCGCTGGTCGCGGCCACAACGGCGCTGCCCGGCATCGCCCACGCGGCCATAACCTCAAATCAAACCGGCACCAATAACGGCTACTTCTATTCATTCTGGACCGACAGTCCCGGGTCGGTCTCCATGGAACTGGGATCTGGCGGCAATTACAGCACCTCGTGGCGCAACACCGGGAATTTCGTTGCCGGTAAGGGCTGGAGCACCGGTGGACGCAGGAGCGTGACCTACTCAGGCAGCTTCAATCCGTCGGGAAACGCATATCTGACCCTGTACGGGTGGACGAGAAACCCGCTCGTGGAGTACTACATCGTCGACAACTGGGGCACCTATCGGCCCACGGGAACGTACAAGGGCACAGTCACCAGCGATGGCGGTACGTACGACATCTACCAGACGACGCGATACAACGCGCCCTCCATTGAGGGTACTAAGACCTTTAATCAGTACTGGAGTGTCCGCCAGTCGAAGAAAACGGGCGGAACCATAACGTCCGGCAACCACTTTGACGCATGGGCCCGTAACGGAATGAATCTGGGCAGCCATGATTACATGATCCTCGCAACCGAGGGATACCAAAGCAGCGGGAACTCCAACATCACGGTGGACGGCTCCGGCGGCGGCGGTGGCGGCGGCGGCGGTGGCGGCGGCGGCGGTGGCGGCGGTGGCGGCGGCGGTGGCTGCACGGCGACCCTGTCCGCGGGCCAGCAGTGGAGCGACCGCTACAACCTCAACGTCGCGGTCTCCGGCTCCAACAACTGGACCGTGACGATGAACGTCCCCTCCCCCGCGAAGATCATCAACACCTGGAACATCAGCGCCAGCTACCCCAGCGCCCAGGTACTGACCGCCAAGCCCAACGGCAACGGCAACAACTTCGGTGTCACCATCCAGACCAACGGCAACTCGACCTGGCCAACGGTCTCCTGCAGCACGAGCTGACCCCCGGACACCCGAAACACCGCACCTGTGGCGCGGCGGTCATGGCCGCCGCGCCGCACTACTGCCGGCCGGCGGCCGCCAACCGCGACCCAACACGGCTATTCCATCAAACAAGTTTGATGTATGTTGCTGTCATGGCGTCGCCGAATCAAACCGCCCCGGCGTTCGTGCGCCTGGCCGCCCATCCGCTACGGTGGCGACTCCTGACCCAGCTCGCAGACAGCGACTACCGGGTCCGGGAGTTGACGACACTGGTGGGCGAGCCGCAGAACCTCGTCTCCTACCATCTGCGACTGCTGCGTGACGGCGGTCTGGTCACCTCCACCCGCAGCAGCTTCGACCGCCGCGACAGCTACTACCACCTCGATCTGGACCGCTGCGCACAGGCGCTGGCCGACACCGGCGCCGTGCTGCACCCGGCGCTGCGCCGGGAACCCGCACCGCACAGAACCCCGGTGAACCTGCGGCACTCGCCCCGCGTCGGCGTGCTGTTCGTGTGCACCGGCAACAGCGCCCGCTCCCCGATTGCCGAGGCCCTGCTACGCCACCGCACCGGCGGCCGGGTCGAGGTGGCCAGCGCCGGCACCCGGCCCAGGCCCCACCTTCATCCCACCGCCGTACGCGCGCTGCGCGACGAGTTCGGTGTGGACATGACCGGCCAGCGTCCCCGGCACGTGGACACGGTGACCGGCCGCCGGTTCGACTACGTGATCAGCCTGTGTGACAAGGCCCGCGAGGACTGCCCTGACTTTCCGGAGCATTCCCGGCGGGCGCACTGGAGCATCCCCGACCCGGCCGCGGCCGGCGACACCGACCGGGCCAGTTACCCCGCCTTCCAGCACACTACGGCCGACATCGACACCCGCATCAGGCACCTGCTGCCCGTCCTCACCGCCGCCCGCGCTTGACGGAGGTTCAGCC
>NZ_BOON01000086.1 GCF_016863255.1 Planosporangium mesophilum | reverse complement strand
GATGAAGACGGACGAGGAAGCGTCCGACGACGCGATGACCTCGGACGAGGCGAAATCGTCGGACGGCGAGCAGTCGGACGCGCACGGGAAGAAGTGGGACCACAAGAAGAAGTGGGACCAGAAGAAGAAGTGGGACCAGAAGAAGTGGGAGCACGATGAATCGGACGACTGTGACGACTAGTCGCTGGCGCTACGGCACCCGGGTCTGACTTCTCCGCTCGGCGCGCCGGGATCTGGCTCTCGCACCGGAGCTCTCCGGGGCGGGAGCCAGGCCGCTTATCCGGCTCTGCGCCGGGTCCACAACCCGCCGCCCAGGATGATCACGACGCCGGCCACCAGCAGGCCGAACGCGACAAGGTCCCGGTGCGCGCCAGCGGTACGCCGCATCATCGGCAGTACCCCGGTCCACACGGGTGCGGTGATCAGCAGGACGGCGGCGGTGATCATCAGGGTGCCGACGACCCGGGTCGGCCCGGTTGCTGGCACTCGCCGCACCGTGGGTTGGAAGGCCGTCATGTGTACGTCCAGGCGTGCCTGATCCTCCAGGCGGTCCATGGCCGCCTGCAGCCGGGCCTGGTCCTTCTCCAACTGGGCGCGCACGCTGGCGGTCTCGTCGGCATTGCTGTTCTTCGGGTCGTCCAACCAGCGCCACCGCGCCAGCGTGAAGAGGACCTGGTCGAACACCTGCCGCCACTGGAGTGCGAGATCGCGGAAGGCGTCGGTGCCGTGTACCTGCATCAGGGCGTCGATTCGGGCCCGCTGGCCCGGATCCGAGATGGTCTCGTCCCAGGGCTTGTCCTCGAGGATCACGTTCTCGATCTCGTCGCGGGTACGCGAGAAGAACGCCAGAACCTCGTCGTACGCGTCCACCCGCTCCCGGTACGAGGCCAGCCGTCCCTCGTGCGCTTGTTGAGCCCGTCGCACCACCGTGTCGTGGTGCCCCTGCAGCGCCGCCCCGGTAAGGGTCAGTAAGCCGCCGACCACAACGCCCACACCACCCGCGATCGCGACTTCGAACGCGCTCGCCTCCACGTCGCACCATCCCCTCGCAAGGCCTGCGGCATGGACGTGCAGCGGAACCGGGCTCAGTCTCTACCCGCCAGGGTCCGGCCAAACGATTCCGGCGTGCGCCGGAGAGAGCGGACAGGACGTAAGTTGCCGAACGTCCGTTGCGCTGGAAAAGTCGCATTATGCGCAAGTACGTGATCATGGGTGTTCAAGGCAGTGGCAAGAGCACGCAGGCCGCCCTGCTGGCCCGCGACCTCGACCTGGTCCGGATCACCGTCGGCGACATGTTCCGTTGGCACATCACGCAGCACACCAAGATCGGCGCGCAGGTCCGCCGAACCATGGCGGCGGGCGAACTGATCGACGACGACCTGGTCGAGTCGCTGGTCCACGAGCGGCTGCAACTGCACGACTGGAACTACGGCTTCGTCATCGACGGCTTCCCGCGCAGCCGGGACCAGGCCGAGTTCTTCCTGGAGACCTACGACATCGACGCCGTGGTCTACCTGGACCTTCCTGACGAGGAGGTCCGCCGCCGGGTGCTCGCCCGCCGGCTGTGCGCCGACTGCGGCATGGACTACAACCTGATCGCCGACCGGCCGACGGTCGAGGGCCGCTGTGACGTCTGCGGTGGCGAGCTGGTCCGGCGGGAGGACGACACCGAAGCGGCGCTGGCGACGAGGCTGCGGGAGTACCACGAGAAGACCGACCCGGTACTGGAGATCTTCCGTCGCAAGGAGTTCGTCATCACCGTCGACGCCGGGCAGGACGTCGCCAGCGTGCAGCGGGAGATCCGGCGCAAGCTGGGGCTGCCGGAGTACGTGCAGAAGAAGGACGACTAGAGGCAGTCGTGTTCGATCGCGAGTGCGCACACGGCCGTCAGCCGTAGCTGGAACCAGTGGGCCCGCGACCAGTCCACCTCCGCGGGATCCGGCACCCGCCAGCCCATCCGAATGGCGGCGGCGGCCACGGACGAGCCGTACCCGGCGAGCGGGACCGCAGCGAGGGGCAGGTCGCTCGCCGCGAGGCTCTCGCGTACCGCTGCGGCGTGCTGGTCGACCGCGGCCATCAGGCCGGGGGCCACCGCGGCGACGGCGAGGGTGGCGGCGCCGACCCGGGCCATGATGCCCTCCAGTACGGCCTCCGGGGCGGTCGCCGCCGCGAGGTCGGCCGTAACCGGCAGTTCGCTGTTCATTAACTCAATGTAGGGCAGTGGCGCTCGTTGAGGGGTGAGGTGACCGACTGGCACCCCGATAGCGCCGGGCGGACGCGTGAACTCCACCGTCGGGGTGAACTATGGCAGTCGATGGTGGCGCGTGGTTCGAACGCATGTTCTAATTCTGGTATGGAGCGACGGAAGCATTGGTGGAACGGGCGGTTCGCCAACCCGGCCCGTCGGGACGTCTTTCTGTGGAACGACAACGGTCACTGGCGCGTCGAGGCAAGCCGCGGCAGCCTGTCCAGGCGCTGCCGGGAGTTCGCCTTCGACAACGAGATGGCGGCGCTCACCATGGTCGATGTTCTCACGGGCAGCCAGGGCGACGGATGGCGAGAGGTCTCCATCTGACCTCCCTGGTGGCAGTGGGCAGAGGTGCGCACTCCGGCCGCTTGTTCCAGGGCGCCCGTTCGGCGGGATCGTCGACGTAGCGTCACGCTGGCGGACCGGAGTGCCTCCTTTCGGTGCTCTCCGTGACGGAGCTGGCTGGACCGGAAGGGCTAATGTCCACCGCATGGCCTTCTGGGTCCGTTCCGCACCACTCGTCCGCCTGGGCGCCTGGTCGGAATTAGCCGAAAGGACGAAACCCCCGAGCCCTTCGGTCGGCTATAGCGACTATGTTTTCTTCGCGCCGGCAGATGTGGCACTATCTTGCTTACCCCTACCGCTGATGGACCCGTGTAGGAGGACAGGAGCAAGATCAAGATGCGCAAGAGTACTCGTGGCCGGTGGTCGTACCGGCTCGCTTCGGTTGCCCTGGCTCTGATGGGCTTCGCGGTGGCGGTCGGCAGTGTCATGACCACGCAGGACTTCGAGTGGCGCTGATCTTGGGATAGGCGGCCGGACCGGTTCCGGTGAGCCGGTCGTGAGGGAGTGGCCGTGGCACGGGCCGTGTCTGCTCAACCCAGATCGTCCGAGTTAGCGTGGTTCATCACTGGCGCCTTGGTGCTTGTATCGCTCATTCCGATCATCCCCATGGCGCTCTCCGACTTCCAGCCCTTCGGTCGCTGGCCGGTTGCCCTTCTGTTTCTGGCACTGTTCGGAGTCAGTGAAGCCGTAAACCTCACGTTCGAGGTCCGTCGCCAGTCCATCGCCGTTTTCTTGACCGAGATACCGCTCCTGCTGAGCCTTTTCTATCTACCCCCGCTGACCGTCCTGACCGTCCGGATGGTGGCCGCCGTCGCGGTAAAGGTCGGGGTGAAACTGACGCCCGTCAAGTACTGCTTCAATCTGGCGACGAAACTGGCCGGAACGGCCCTTGCCGGAGCAATTGTTTTCCGTGATTGGCCCTTCAACAACGTGGCCCCGCGGACCTGGCTGGTGCTGGCCGCCGCAGCCGGAGCCAATGTTCTGGTCAGCCTCGTGGCCGTCATCGGCGTCATCACCCTCGTGCAGGGCCGGATCTCCCGCGTCGCGCTCGTCCGGACCGCCGTGCCGGGGCTTGTGGTCGCCGCCGTCAACCTGACCGTGGGGCTCGTGGTGCTGCTCGTCCTGCACCAGAGCATCTGGTCGCTGCTGCTGCTGGCGGGGCTCGGCGTGGTGTTCGTCCAGGCGTACCGCTCGTACGGCAAGTTCCTGCGCCAGCACAAGAGCCTCAACGAGCTGTACGCGCTGACCCGCGCCATCACGGAGAGCGGCCGCGACGGGGTCCTGGTGGATCCGCTGCTTGCCCGCCTGCGCGAACTGCTGAGCGCCGAGTACGCGACCCTGTGGATGCCCGCCTCCGGGCGTCATCCGGAGATGCTGCTTTCCGCCCGGGCCGATTACCGGGGCCTGTTGGATATCGCCGGCACCCCCGATTCGCTGCGAAGTCGTGCGATGGAGCGGGGCGAGACCATTCTCGTCGGGCCGCAGAAGAGCGGTCATGAATGGGCCGACGTCGTGTCGGAACGGGGCGTGAAAGACGCGATCATCGTGCCGATGCGATCGGGCGACGCGGTGATCGGCACGCTCGAGGTCGTGAACCGGCTCGGAGAAGCCTCGCATTTCACGCCCGACGACGTGCGACTGCTGGAGACCGTCGCGGCGCAGGCCGGTGTCGCCGTCGAGAATTCCCGGCTGGTGGAGCGGCTCCGGTTCGACGCGCAGCACGACGCGCTCACCGGCCTGCCCAACCGCCGCCGAATTCTCAGCGCCCTGGGCGAGGCGATAAAGGTCCAGACTCCCGACGACGTCGTCGCGGTGCTGCTCTTCGACGTCGTCCGGCTCCGCCACGTCAACGACTCGCTCGGCCACGCCGCCGGCGACCGGCTCCTGGCCGAGGTGGGCCGGCGGCTGCGTGACCTCGCGCCGCCCGCGGCGCTCGTCGGGCGGGTCGGCGGCAACGAGTTCGCGCTCACCGTGCGCACCGCCGACGCAGAGGCGGCGCTCGCGCTGGCGGTCACGATCCGCGAGTCGCTACAGGGGCCGATGGCGTACGGCGTACTCACCATCGACGTCGACTGCGCCGTCGGGGTGGCCGTCCACCCGGACCACGCCGCCGACTCGGCGACGCTGTTGCAGTACGCCGATGTGGCAACCCACGCCGCGAAGGGTCGTCGCCCGTCGGTCCAACTGTTCACCTCGAGCCTGGAGTCCCGCTCGGTCCGTCGAGTCGGCCTCGCCAACGACCTGCGGCAGGCCCTCGACGAGGGCGACCTTCGGGTGTACTTCCAGCCGAAGGTCGGTCTGCGGGACCGTCGCCTCGTCGGGGTCGAGTGCCTGGCCCGCTGGGAGCATCCCGTGCACGGGGCGGTCGCTCCCGAGGACTTCGTCATGGTTGCCGAGCACACCGGCCAGCTCGGGCGGTTGACCGAGGTGGTGCTGGGCGAGGGGCTGCGCCGGGTCCGCGAGTGGGAGGAGGCGGGCCGGGCGCTGACGGTGTCGGTCAACCTCTCGCCGCGTACGCTGCTCGACCCGGCGTTCCCGGCTCAGGTGGCGCAGTTGCTGGGGGAGTACGGCGTCGACCCGGCCCGCCTGACGCTCGAGATCGCCGAGGGTGGCGTGGACGGTGATCCCACTCGTGCCCTGGCGACCCTGCACGCGCTGCGCGACCTCGGGGTACGGCTCTCCGTAGACGACTTCGGCACCGGGTACACGTCGCTGGCGGCTCTGCGGCGCCTGCCGGTACAGGAGGTCAAGATCGACCGTACTTTCGTCCAGGGAATGGCGACCGACCCCGGCGATCTCGCCATCGTGCGGACCGCGGTGGACATGGCGCGCAACTTCGGGCTCACCATCGTCGCGGAGGGCGTGGAGAGCGAGCGCACCCTCGGGCTGCTGGAGGACATGGGGTGCGACGTCGGGCAGGGCTTCCTGTTCAGCCGGCCGCTGCCGTACGAGCGGTTGAACGCCTGGTACACGGCGCTGGGCCAGGGCGAGTCGACGGCGGCCGGCGACGTGCGCTGGCTTCGCGCGGTGCAGTGAGGGGCGCGGCGCGCCGAACCGGTACTCGATTTCGTCGTTGCGCATCCTGCGTGTACTCTTACCCGGTGCGCGAGCGAGGTTCGCTCGTGCTGGGTGAAAACCCGCCCCCTTAGCTCAGTCGGCAGAGCGTCTCCATGGTAAGGAGAAGGTCTACGGTTCGATTCCGTAAGGGGGCTCCACGGGTTCGGCCGAAGGCGGGGCCCGACGCGGCGGTGTAGCTCAGATGGCAGAGCAAGCGGCTCATAATCGCTGTGTCGCCGGTTCAAGTCCGGCCACCGCTACGGTGAACCCGAGGTCCGCAGGCACCCGCTTTGCAGACCTCTCTCGGCGCGCGCTACTGTCGTACGCCGGTAGTTGACCCATTTTCGAGGAAGGCACTCCGCCGTGGCTAAGGCGACCGACGTACGTCCGAAGATCACTATGGCGTGTGTGGAGTGCAAGGAGCGCAACTACATCACGCGCAAGAACCGCCGTAACGACCCGGACCGCATCGAGCTGAAGAAGTTCTGCCCGCGTTGCGGCAAGCACACGGCGCACCGCGAGACGCGCTGACACTCGCTCACACGTTGAAGTGGCGGCCACCCCGGTACCGGGGTG
>NZ_BOON01000085.1 GCF_016863255.1 Planosporangium mesophilum | reverse complement strand
GGCACCCCGGTGCGCGGCCCGGAACGGAGCGGCGATGAGCGCGGTCACGATCCGGCGGCCGCAGCGGCGCCGTCCGGTCTTCCACGAGCTGAGGCGCTGCTGCCCGGCGAGTGGAGGGCAGGTGTACGCCGATCCGGGTGACCAGGCACGCTATCCACGTGACCGAGGAACAGCCCCCGCTCCGGATCCGTGATCCCCGCGTGATGCGGGCCCTGGCCCACCCCGCCCGACTGGCGATCATGGATGCCCTCGCGACCGGACAGACCGGGACCGCGACCCAGTTCGCGCAGATCGTCGGCTTGTCGCCGAGCGCGACCAGCTACCACCTGCGCGCCCTGGCCAAGTACGAGTTGGTGGAGGAGGCGCCGAGTCGGGGCGACGGCCGGGAGCGGGTGTGGAAGCGGACCGGCCGCAGGATCCAGTTAGACGCCGGCCCGAACGACCCACCGGAGGTGCTGGACGCGGGGCGGCTCCTGACGGACGCGCTGCTCGCCCGGGACGAGGCGCAGGCCCGGCAGTGGTGGGAGGTCGCGGCGTCGGAGGATCCGGAGTGGTACGCCGCCTCCCGGCTCAGCAAGACCCACATCGTGGTCACCGCGGACGAGTTGCAGCAGCTCAACGAGGCGATAGAAGAGCTGATCAAGCCGTACTCGCTCATGCGACGGCTCAGTACACCGGAGGGCGCCCGGCCGGTTGCTGTCAGCTATTGGGCTTTTCCCATCGACCGCCTTGCGTCCGGAGATGTGAAGCCTTAGTTTCGAAATATGTCCTTCACGTCTGCGTCGGTCGTTCCCCCGTCCCGCTGGCGCGATGTGTACATCGCCGCGATCGCCCGTGGCGCGTCGATCGGCGGCGACCTGCTGGCCGCCACGGCCCTGCTGCTCGCCCTCCAGGGGCGGGGAGAGGGCGGTGCGGCGATCGCGGCGGTACTGGTCGCGTCCAGCGCCCCGCTGGTGCTGCTCGCGCCGCTGAGCGGACGCCTGGTCGACCGCGTGGACAGCAGGCTGCTGCTGACCGTGGTCGGGCTCGTGCAGGCCGCCTGCTGCGTGGCGATGGCCATGACCGGGTCGGTCCCGGTGCTGGTCGCGCTCGTCGCGGTGGTGGCGGCCGGTGCCTCGGTGACCCAACCGACGTTCGCGGCCCTGCTGCCCGACATGGTGCGCGTCGACGACCTGCCCCGGGCGACGGCCACCATGCAGACCGCGTCCTCGATCGGCATGCTCGCCGGCCCGCCGGTGGCCGGCCTGCTGCTCGGCGCGTACGGGCTGGGCGCTCCACTGCTGCTCGACGGCGCGACGTTCCTCGGCATCATCGTCGCCGGCCTGTTCATCGCGACCCGCAGACGGCCCTCGGCCCGCGTCGCTGACCCGGTCGACACCGCTGCCGTCAACCTGGTGAACCCGGCCAACGCCGGAGTCCCGCCTCCGCCCTGGAGCCTGTCGCGCGACCGGCTGCTGATGCCGCTGGTGGTGATGGTCGGCCTGGTCATCGCGGTCATCAGCAGCACCAACGTGGTGGAGGTCTTCTTCGTACGCGAGACCCTGCACGCCTCCACGGCGATGTACGGGGTGGTCGGCGCGACCTGGACCGGGGCACTGGCCATCGGCTCCTGGCTGGTCGCCCGCCGACGTACCGACGACAGCGGGTACGCGTTGCTGATGACCGTTTCGCTCATCGTGACGTCCGTGGTTATCGCGCTGGCCGGCCTGGTGCCGAACGTCTGGTGGCTGATGGCCCTGTTCGTACTCGGCGGAGCCTGCAACGGCGTGGAGAACAGCATCATGGCGGTGCTGGTCTCCAGGCGCGCTCCGGCCGCGGTACGCGGTCGGGCGTTCGGGTACTTCGGCGCGATCGCCCACGCCGCCAACATCGCCGGCTTCGTCGCCGGCGGGGTACTCGTCGACCGGTTCGCGCCGGGGACGTTACTGGTCGCGAGTGGACTCCTCGGAGTCGCCGCGGTGGCGGTCTGTGTGCTGCCGATGCTGCGGGCCGTCCGCCGGGAGCGAGCCGACACCCGGGAAGGCGCCCGGGAAGGCGCCAGGGACACCACCGTCGCTGTGGCCGAGGGCCCCTCCAGCCCGGCCACGGCGACGGTGGTCTGACGCGACCGCTACGGTGGGAAACCGTGAGCGTCGAGCGTCGGCCCAGAGTCGGGCACATCCAGTTCCTCAACTGCCTCCCGCTGTACTGGGGGCTCATGCGCTCGGGCGCGCTGATCGACGTGGACCTGCACAAGGACACCCCGGACCGGCTCAACACCGCGCTGGTCGCCGGTGACCTCGACATCGGACCGATCTCGCTGGTCGAGTACCTGCGCAACGCCGACCAGCTGCTCCTGCTGCCGGACATCGCGGTGGGCAGCGACGGGCCGGTGCTGTCGGTCAATCTCGTGTCCACGCGACCGCTGGCCGAGCTGGACGGCCGGCCGGTCGCGCTCGGCTCGACGTCGCGTACCGGCGTGCTCCTGGCCCAGATGCTCCTCGCCGGTCACTACGGCGCGACCCCGAACTACTTCCGGTGCCCGCCCGACCTCACCGCGATGCTGCTGGAGGCCGACGCCGCGGCGCTGATCGGCGACGTGGCGCTGCGCGCGCTGTACGAGGCGCCCCGGCAGGGTCTCGCCGTCACCGACCTCGGGCAGGCCTGGCGCGAGTGGACCGGCCTGCCCATGGTCTTCGCCGTGTGGGCGGTCAGGCGCGACTTCGCCGAGGCCAACCCGGGCCGGGTCAAGGAGGTTCACGAGGCGTTCCTGCGGTCGCGTGACCTGTCGCTGCGCGAGCTGGACGAGGTGGCGACGGCGGCGGCGAGATGGGAGCCGTTCGACGCGGCGACCCTCGCCTCGTACTTCCGCGCCCTCGACTTCTCGCTCGGAACGCGGCAGGTGGAGGGGCTGCGGGAGTTCGCGCGCCGTGCGGCCGAGCTGGGGGCGGTACCCGCACTGCCGGCCGACGGCCCGCGGTTCTTCGAGGGCTGACCGGCTCGCCGGCCTGTCCCGGGGGCGGGCCGGCAACCGGCTACTTCGGGTAGACCAGCAGCTGCGCCGCGACCTTCTGGCACAGGGCCGCCCCGTACTTCTTGCCGAGGCCGCCCGGGTAGCGGGTGAGGACCGAGAGCACCCAGTCCGAGTGGACGGCCAGGCAGTTGACGTGCCAGTTGCCGTCTTCGAACAGGAGCGTCCAGCCGTTCTTGATCGCGACGTCCTGCGCCAGCTCCGGGGGAAGGGCGTCGATGATCCCCCAGCGCCCGCCGTTGGGCTCCTGGGCGACCGTGCCGCGCACCTGCCGCATCTCGCTGAGCACCCAGCTGGTCCACTTGGACCCGGCTGCCTTACCGCTGGCCACGCACTGACCCAGCCGTACCGCGTCCCTGGCGCTGACCTGGGTCTTGCTCCACCAGCCGTTGACCATGGTCGTCTCGGTGAGGCCGCAGATGCTGATCATCCGCTTGATCGTGGTGTTGCGGCCGTTGACCTGGTAGATGTCCTGGGCGGCGTCGTCGTCGCTGTCCCGGATCATCCGGCTCAGCTCCGCCAGCCGCTGCGCCGTGGGCTGCTTGCTGCCCAGTAGCCGCAGGTAGTCCGAGGTGAGCCAGACCTTGATCATCGACTCGGTGCTGTTGGTGCCCGAGATGTAGTTGGACGACCCGCTGATCTTGCCGGTCTTGCGGTCCATCAGCGCCCAGGAGGCGAAGCCCTTCGTCTCGACGGTCACCCCGCGCCCCCCGACCAGGGTGGGCAGCGCCGGCGGGGCCGGCTGGGCGGCGATACGGAGGTTGCCGTGGCCCTTCACCGTGCCGTCCGGGAGGATCGTCGCGGCCCCGGCGGCATCGTCGCGCAGGTGCAGCCCGTCGATCACCTTCGCGCGTACGCCCGGAACCGCCAGCATCACGGCGACCGTGGCAACAGCCACGGCGAACACCGTGACGGGCCTGGTCACGCGGAGAGGCACGGGAGACTCCTGAGGGCTGTGGAGGGCGGGAGCGCCCGTCGCAGAGTATCGGACGTAAATGGGGTACGGGCCAGTCGCGACCCTGGTTCACGCTCAGAGGTCCGTTCATTCATGATCGTCACCCTCCGTGTGGACCCGCCCGAACATATCCGCAGACCGGTGATGGGCGGGTGATCGGGTCGGTTGAAACGCCTGACCGCCCCCGAAAGGTTGCTTGTTACAGCGCATTGCTAATGCCGTCGGTGGCTGTAACACTGAGGGGGTGTACGGCAACGACTTCGCGGAAGCCGGCGGCGCCGGGTGTTGTGAGAGCACAGCCGGCGGGACCCTGCTCGAGCAGGTCGAGGCTGCCGAGCGGGAACTGAGGTCGGCGTCCGAGCGGCGCGTGAGTGGCGACAACCGGCTCCAGGGTTACTTCGACGCCGTCATCGAGGCCGACCAGAAGATCGAGCCACGTGACTGGATGCCTGAGGAGTACCGGCGGGGGCTGATCCGCCAGATCGCCCAGCACGCGCACTCCGAGATCATCGGCATGCAGCCGGAGGGCAACTGGATCTCCCGTGCGCCCTCGCTGAAGCGCAAGGCGATTCTGCTGGCCAAGGTGCAGGACGAGGCCGGGCACGGGCTGTACCTGTACGCCGCCGCCGAAACGCTGGGAATCTCCCGCGAGGAGCTGGTCGGGATGCTCCTCAACGGGCGGCAGAAGTACTCGTCGATCTTCAACTACCCGACCCTGACCTGGGCCGACGTGGGTGCGGTCGGTTGGCTGGTCGACGGCGCGGCGATCGTCAACCAGGTGCCGCTGTGCCGCTGCTCGTACGGTCCCTACGCCCGGGCCATGATCCGCATCTGCAAGGAGGAGTCGTTCCACCAGCGGCAGGGGTACGAGATCCTGTACACCCTGGCGCAGGGCACCGACTCGCAGAAGGCGATGGCCCAGGACGCGATCAACCGCTGGTGGTACCCGTCGCTGGCGATGTTCGGGCCGCCGGACTCCGACTCCACCCACTCGGAGCGGTCCATGGCGTGGAAGATCAAGCGCTTCTCCAACGACGGGCTGCGCCAGCGCTTCGTCGACATGTGCGTGCAGCAGGCGTCCGTACTGGGGCTCGAACTGCCCGATCCGGAGCTGCGCTGGAACGCCGAGCGCGGGCACTACGACTACACCGAGCCCGACTACGACGAGCTGATGCAGGTCATCAAGGGCAACGGGCCCTGCAACCGGCAGCGCATGGAGCACCGCCGCCGGGCACACGAAGAAGGCGCATGGGTACGGGAGGCCGCGGCCGCCTATGCCGCGAAGCGGGCCGCGCGGGTACCGGAGGTAGCGGCGTGACCCAGCCACTGTGGGAAGTGTTCGTGCGGCCCCGCCGCGGATTGGCGCACACGCACGTCGGCAGCCTGCACGCCCCCGACGCGGAGCTGGCCCTGCGCAACGCGCGTGACCTGTACACCCGCCGCCAGGAGGGCGTCTCGCTCTGGGTCGTGCCGGCCACGGCCATCACCGCGAGCAGCCCCGACGAGAAGGACAGCTTCTTCGACCCGGCCGCCGACAAGGTGTACCGGCACCCGACCTTCTACGACGTACCGGAAGGCGCCGGCCACATATGAGCAGCTCCTTCGAGTACGTGCTGGGCCTCGGCGACGACGCGCTCGTCGCGGCGCAGCGGCTGGCGGAGTGGGCCGCGCGGGCGCCCGAGATGGAAGAGGACGTGGCGCTGGCCAACATCGCCCTCGACCAGCTCGGCGTGGCTCGCCTGCTGCTCACGTACGCCGGCGAGCGGGAGGGCGCGGGGCGCGACGAGGACGCGTTGGCGTACCTGCGCGACGACCGCGAGTTCCGCAACTGCCTGCTGGTCGAGCTGCCCGAGTCGGACTTCGCGGTCACGATGGTCAAGCTGCTGTTCCTGTCGGCGTACCAGAAGCCGCTGTACGACTGGCTCGCCGGGTCCGACGACGAGCGGCTCTCGGCCATCGCCGACAAGGCCCGCAAGGAGTCGGCGTACCACCTCGACCACGCGTCGCTGTGGACCGTACGGCTGGGCGACGGAACGGACGAGTCGCACCGGCGCGCGCAGGACGCCGTCGACCGGCTCTGGCCGTACACGCATGAACTCTTCGACGGCGAACACGCTTCGCTGCGCCCGCAGTGGATGGAGACGGTGGGCCGGGTACTGGACGAGGCGACGCTGACCCGACCCGCCGACGGCGGCTGGGCGCCCGGCGGCGGCCGTCAGGGCCTGCACAGCGAGCACCTGTCGTACCTGCTGGCGGAGATGCAGGTGCTGCACCGGGCGCACCCGGGGGCGCGCTGGTGAGCGTGTACGACACCGTGGCCGCGGTCGTGGACCCGGAGCTTCGCATCGTGACCATCGACGACCTCGGGATCCTCCGCGACGTGACGGTCGACGGCTCGCACGTCACCGTCACCATCACGCCCACGTACTCCGGCTGCCCCGCCATGGACGTGATCCGGGCCGACATCCGGCACGCGCTGGGGGCCGCCGGTTATGACGATGTCGAGGTGGTGACCGCGTTGCGACCGGCGTGGAGCACCGACTGGATCAGTTCGGCCGGCCGGGACAAGCTGGCCGAGGCGGGGATCTCGCCGCCGGGGCCGTCCCGGGGCCCGGTCGCCCTGACGGTCCGGGTGCGCTGCCCGCGCTGCGGCTCGCCCGAAACCGAGGAGCTGTCGCGCTTCGGCTCGACCGCGTGCAAGGCGCTCTGGCGCTGCCGGTCGTGCGAGGAGCCGTTCGACCACGTGAAGGCGTTGTGATGGGTCGGGAAGGACGTACGCG
>NZ_BOON01000084.1 GCF_016863255.1 Planosporangium mesophilum | reverse complement strand
GCGTCGCCGGACGCCTCCTCGCCCGTCTTCACCGCGGCGTGCGATTTCTCGGAGTCGGTGGCCTTCTCCTCGCCGGCCGACTGCTCGTCGTCTGCGGACTTCTCCTGGACCCACCCGTTCCCGTGCTCGTACGACGCCTCGTCCTCCTCAGTGGACACAGCGCTGCTCGAGGTGGAGTGGGGCTCGCAGTTAACCGAGGCATATCCAGCGGTGGGGAACAACAGTGCGCCGGCTACCGCGATGGCCGCGATCGGAAGCAGCCCGGTCTTCGGAAAATACGACGTCGCGGCTGCGCGGATAGCTTTCGTCTGACGGCGGTAGGCGGATATCGGTGTCACACGATTCTCCTCTTCTACACACAAGAGCTAACCAGCCTTGAACAGGCATGGGCAGCCGTCGCCCGGCCGATCACGGCGTGACGAGCCAAGCGACAGCGGAACAGGGCAATCAGCGTCCGGACAGCCGACACGGGATCGTCGGCCGCAGCTCCCGCAACGCGCCAAAGTGGAGTGTCCGGCTGCCGGGGCCACTTGCCCGTCCTCACGCCGCTAAACCTGGCCGCCCGCTGCACGGCGGCAGCGTCGGCGAACGGTCCGGGTCATCCGGCTCGCCGGACGGGGCGACCAGCCGGCCGCACCACAGCGTCGGCACCTGGCAAGCCGGGCAGCGGCTACTCGTCTAGCGGATCAAGGCCCAGCGTCTCCACCCGGACTCTCTGCGAGGCGTCGTCGTCCAGCCAAGAGACGTGAAGCACCTCGCCGCGGTACATGAACCGGCCCTGGTTCCAGTCGGCCAGCTCATCGTCCAGGTGCTCGGCATCGAGGAGAAAGTCGGTAATTGCGCCGCCCTTGTCCACCAGGAACCCGTGAACGCCCTCTTCCGGCTCCGACCAGCGCCGCCACCACAATCGGCCACCGATCTCCGTCCACCAGGTCTCTACGCGGATGTAAACGGCCCCGACCTGATCAGCGCCTCGGAACAGATGCCCAGCACGCTCGCGGTACGGATCCAGGCGGGCATCAGCAACGACTGGCGGATTGTCTGGCGGGCTCCATGGCACGCGTCGATGATCCAACAACACGGATTTGCGCGCAGACAATTGGTCGGGATGCGGTGGTCGCGCTGGGCAAGAGACCGGATGCCTCCGGCGGGGGCGTCGATGGCAGACGGGAGGGCACGGGAGCAGTTCGCGCAAAGTAGCCGATACTCAGGCCGTGACGTTCTGCTGCGAGATGATGAAGGACAACGCCGAGAGGCGGTGCGACGAGCACCCCGACCCGTTCGACTGTCCAGACAACCTGATCTTCTTCAGCCTGCGCGACGGCTACGGCCTCATCATCCACGACGGCGGAAGCTCCTACATCGCGATCAAGTACTGCCCGTGGTGCGGGGCAATCCTGCCCAGCGATGACGACTGAGCGGCGCGACTGTGCCGGCCACGAGCCGGTAACCGTGTCCGCCCACGGTCATGAACGGTCACGAACGGACAGCTGACCCGGCCGCGCCGTGCCCGATCAAGGCGCCGCGCAAGCGCGGCGCGCTCTGGACCTCCGGCCCGCCGCGCACGCGCGCCGGCCGGCCGTACCTCAGTGCTGAGCCTTGAGCTACTGACGACTGGGCAAGCGCGTCACAGCGGCATAGACAGCTGCTGCCGCAAACGAGCCGATGGCCCACGCGTAGGCACCCGGCATCCCCGGCGACAACAGGCCTTTGGCCAGTACCGGCAGGATTACGACCGCCGGAATCCCACAGATAGCAGCCGACCAGCGGTGCTGCACGTGAGTGCGGTGCCGATCCACTACAAGGGTGCCCACGGTGACGGACAGCACTCCATAGACAGGCCCGACCGCGGTCCACCTGTCGACCAGGTCCGATACGACGGCCCCCACGCCTAACGCCACCAGCAGCCACAACACCGTCAACCAGCGAACCGGCTGGTTCGGAGCAGGCTGCCCAGAACCCTTCGACTGCACGAGTCTGCCGTTACGGTCGTACTCCCAACCGTTGGCCGGGGTGGATTGGGCAGGACCAGCACTCATCACGACTGAAGTGACCCCTACCGACCGGACGATCAGGGACAGCGACGGTCAACGGCAGCCTGAGACGGCAAAGGCCACCGATCAACGTTTCCGCTGGTCAGGGGCCGTTCCACCTGCTGGTGGCGGGTAGAGGATTCGAACCTCTGTAGCTTTCGCGACGGATTTACAGACCAGTCGCGCAATCGCCTCTGACCTGCACCGCAGCGCCGCGATCGGTGCCGCCGCTCCGTGCATTCTCCGTCCGCCGCTCTGGCCCCGGATTCTGGCCCTCCCCGGCCACCCCAGGCCCTACTAGAGTGACGAAGCACGAAAACCCCGGGGATCTGTTGTAAGCCAGATCGCGGATCGAATTGTCGACCTAGCCGGGTACCCGGCGCCCTGCGCAGGCGTCGGGCAACCAGTCGACAAATCGACGCCTGGGAGAGGAGCGGGCAGTGCCCCGGTCCCTGCACGAAGAACAGGACGGAAAAAAACGCGCCAGACGGCGCAAGAACGCGATTCGGGCATTAAACGGTGTGCGTTCGACGTTCGATCTCGCCTCGACTCTTGCGGCGAGCGCAAGGCACGAGGGCCTCAGCTATGCGGCCAAGGCCCTCGCGGTCACCTGCCAGATAGCGGTATCGGTCTTGGAGTCCCACCACCGCTAATCTGGCGGTCTGGGGGTCGGCCTGCGCCGGCCCCCAGACGCATATCCTTTCAGCACGCTACCTTGAGTTGGCCGTCTTGTTGCCACCCCTCCGGACGAAGTTCGAGAACTCTTGTGAATCAAGATGATTGATGGGCTATCGGGGTTAAACGTGACGGACCCGAACAACATCAGAGCTGAAACACTCGGGGTGCGTGGGGCACGCGTGACCCCGAGTGTTTCAGCCTTCACCCCTCACCCCGATCTTGAGTGACACGCCCTCGATCTTGAGTGACACTCGTACCCCACTGTCACTCAAGATCAGAGACATTTTCCCAGCTCAGGGCCGTTTGAGTGACACGAGTGACACGAGTGACAGTTCCCGTATCCCGTTCAGATCCACTCTCCGATGGAAGAGCGCACCCGACGGATAGGCCCTGCTACGTAGTCCCCCATCCCGACAGAACATGCCTGGCGTCGTTGTGTGCGACAAGGGTCCAGCGCTGATGTGCGACGACTGAACCTGGTCGTTCTCGGGTCGCTTGCCATGCGCTGAGGGCGCAGTACCACATGCCGACCTTCAGTCGTCCGAGATCCGGAGAGCCGAGCAGTAAGGCGTACATGGCCGCGATCGTCTCGCTGTGGCCGACCACGAGTACCCGACCGCCCGGGTGCTCGTCCAAGATGCTGTCAAGAACGCCGGCCGCACGGTCGACGTAGGTGCGCCACGATTCGGCCCCCTCCGCAGCAGGCCGTATCGGATCGAGAGGGTCGATCCCCCACTGCGCACGCGCCTCTACCCAAGCTTGACCCTCGGCCGCACCGGCGTCGGGGAACCGTAGGTCTATCTGCTCCTGGATGGGGACGCCGAGGGCGGCGCCGACGATGCCAGCGGTTTCCAGTGCACGTCGGGTAGTGCTGGCGTGTATAGCCGTGACTCCACCCTCGCCGGCCAGTCGCTTGCCCAGCGCTTGCGCCTGCGCGCGGCCTTCCTCAGTCAGCCCGGAGCACGTCGACCCGGCAATGACTCGGTTGAGGTTGCAGTGCCCCTGACCGTGCCGGGCGATGAGCAACTCGCGGTGCGGACCCTCCGTCACCATGCAGGCTCCCCCGCCACGAGCTGAGCGGTGAGCATCTCCACCCGTTCTTGTAGACCGGGCCGAGCATCGATGAGGGACTGCGTCCGATCGATCGTGCGTTGAAGCGGCACAGCGTCATCACGGTCCGGCAGGTCAGCGGGCAGGGTGCACAGCGGTACCGCCACGACACCGGTCGCTCCGGCCGCGACGCTGCGGGCAACGTGTCGGCACCGGCCGTCGTAGAGCTGGAACGGCTCGCCGGTCGCGGCCCGCAGCTGCGCCACGTCGTCCAAGCTGACCTTGCAGATCTTCCCGCCGGCCGGCAGTACACCGGCCTGCCGGGCGACTGCCGCCACGGTGGGAGTGAAGGTGGCGGGGCTGTACTTGGGGTGACTGTAGACGAACGCCCCGGCGGGCAGTTGTGCCAGGAACGTGCCGAGCGCCGTGGCGTCGGCGTGCGACCGCAGCACCACGATTGGCCGTACGCCGCATTCTGCCGCGTGCATCAGGTCATCCGGGGTCCATACGCAGGCCAGCAATCGTTCTGGTGAAACTCGCTCGGTCCACACTTCGAGTACGCGGCGCCGCTCTTCGGTGGTACTCGTCTCCCCGCCGCCGATCGTGCCGGACACGAGGAACAGGTCGAGCCATGTACCCCCGGCCCGCTCCGCGTAGGCGCCGCAAGCGCCGTGGTCGACGCTTCCGTCCGCGTTGCGCAGCGTCAGCACAGGAACCATGACGCGCGGCGCGTTCACGCATCCACCTCCAACACATCATCTGCGGGGTGGGGGTCCGAGCTACCGGCGACCGCCGCGTGGATCATCCGTGCCGCCGTTGAAGCCGCCACTTCATCTGTACGAATGATGGCGTCGAACTGAATGTTGGCGTGCTCGCGAAGGTCTCGACGCGTCTCATCCCACGCACGGAGCCGGTCACCGATATCGCTATCGCCACGCCCCGCGACTCGCTCCGCTGTGGTCGCACGCGCGCACCACAGGAGTACGCGTACCCAGCGAGCGGGGAACGCCTCCACTGCCGTAATACCTTGCACCTGGCCGAGGTGCAGCACCGGTATGCGGCCCGCCTGGATTAGCGCCGCAACGGATTCACGATCGACGGCGTATACGTTGCCGTAACGGCTGTTGCTGTACAGCACTGCGCCCCGCGATTCCAGCTCTCGTAGACGCTCGGTCGCAATAACCCGGTAGCCGTGAGACTTACCCCCACCGACCTTCAGCCGCTGATAGGCCACGTAATGAGGGTCAAGCGCGAGTAGCTCGGTCGTGATCGTGTCCTTACCGCTCGCGGGTGGCCCGTAGAGAATAACGCCTGGCGCCACGGCTACTCACCGTCCAGTACGACCTTGAGCAGGTCGCGCGCCTGTTCCTGTAGCGGCATACCGCGTGAGCAGTTGTCGACAACGATGTGTTGAACCGGTGGCCGGAAATCGACGTCGATGGTGGTCAGGTAGCCGGGCCAGTCGCTGAGCTTTGCCGCGTCACGAGCCGCGCCACGGTGGCGGATGTAGGTGTGCATCGAATCTGCGTCGCAGTACACCCAGACGAACACGGTTGTTGCGCCGAGGTCCGTGTAGGTAGCCCGCGTTCTACCGATCCACGCCGCGTCGTTGAACTCGCGGATGAAGGGTGCGGTCACAATCGCACTGTTTCCACAGGCGACATTTTCCACCGCTGCCGCCGCGAGCGATTCGTATTCACGCGGTCGAATCGAGCTGAGGTAGGTATCCGACTCGCGGTCATTCGGCGAAACACCGATGATCTCTAGGGCAGCTTCTACGACGGGTCGAGTAAGGGTGTCCTTGTCCAGCATGGGCCAGCCCGTTTCGCGTGCGAGGATGCGACCCAACTCGGTCTTACCACTCCCCGCGTAACCACCGATCAGAAGAACAACCGGCTTGCGCAAGCGAACTTCCTTACGCCCCGCCGTGTCCGGCGCATGCACGACTCGCTTCGATCGGGACTTACTGACGACAAGCCCCTCATCCATGAGGAGCTTCATCGCCTCGGAGATCGTGAAGACGCTGACACCCCACGCCGCGGCTAGCTCACGCGTCGAGGGCAGAACGTCGCCATCCCTCAGAACGCCGGCCTCGATGTCGTTGCGGATGTTCCGCGCTACCTGACGGTGCAGAGAGTCCGACCTCGACAGAGCGGACTTGTCGGATGCCACGCAGGTCACCTCGTCATCGGTCAGAGCAGTCAACCGGCGAAGCCTACCAGATACCTAACAGATGTTAGGTATTTCGTCAGGTATGCCCGGCCTCGCACATTGCGGTAGACCTAACAGTTGAGTTGTCCTCATAACAGTTGTTAGCTTGCTTGCAGGCCGGTGAACAACGGGGACGGCGGAGCGGCTTCGGCTGCGACGTGCGACCTGACCGATTCGAGCGAAGGGCACATCCGACCATGGCTTCCGAGCTGTTGGAGACCGGTACGGCCGGTCCGACCGATGACGAGCTGGCCGAGATCGCGCGGGAGATGCCGCTGATCGAGGCCGAGGTGGCGTTGGTGGACGCCGAGATCCGCATGGTGACCGCCGAGAGCGGTCCGTCGGCGCTGGACTGGCGCCGGCTGCGCCGCGCCGAGGCCCGCGTCCTGCGCGAGGCGGCCGCGCTGGCGACCCGCGCCGGCACGCCGCGTTACCGGGGCGCGGCCTGATGGACCGCGACGACGCCGACCGGTACCCGTACCGCGACCGGGATCTGGAGCGGGTGCGGCCGAGCGAGCTGCGGGTGGGTGACCTGGTCGCCCACGCCGGCCCGGCCGGTAGCCGGATGTACTGCGGTGACCCGGTGACGTTCGTGGCGTGGGCCGGCTTCGATCCGACCTGGAACTGCGACACGTACCGGGTGGAGTACCGCGCCCGGTGGGGCGAGGGCTACTTCGTCAACCCCGACCGCATGCACGTCTACCGGGTCAAGACCGCGAGCGAGGCGTGATGTCACGCATCCGAGCCTCGTTCTACGACCCGACCGGCGCCCGGTACGGCATCCCTACCTTCTGGTGGCGGGGCGCCCCGGCCGGCTACGCCACCGTGCGGCAGTTGCGCGCCGCCGGGCTGCGGCCCGGTGGTCAGCCCGTCGCCGCGCAGGTGCTGTGGCGCGGTGTCGGTGGCACCCGCGTGGCGTACCTGTACCGCGTCGACGCCGCCAAGCCCAAGCGCACCGCCACCCCCGCGCAGCTGCGTGCCATCGACCGGGCGCTTACCGCGCGGCGGACCTGTTCGACCTGCCGCGAGGTGCGGCCCTACTACATCCCGCGCTCGCTGGGCGAGTGCCTGACCTGCTCCACCGCCTGAACGGAGACCGCAAAGTGAAGCACAAGTTCCTCGGCTACGTCGCCCTCGCGTTCGTGCTGTTCTTCATCATCACGAACCCCACGGGCGCCGCCGGCACCGCCAACCACCTCGGCGCCGGGCTCGCCTCGGCCGCCACGAGCCTCGGTGACTTCTTCACCGCGCTGACCGCCGGTGGCCGGTGATGGACACCCCGACCCGCACGGCGCCGTTGCCGCGTCTCTACCCGATGCCCGCCCCGGCCGACGACCCGCGATTCACCTTCGGCCTACTCATCGACCTGATCGACGTTCTCGAAACCCACGGCTACCCCCGACCCCTCTCCGGCGGCGACCTGGTCGCGCTGCAACAGGCGATGTTCCGGTTCCTCTACGACGCCCACCGCGCCGAAACGGAGGCCCACCGATGAGCAAGACCCCCCGCACCAAGACCGGCCGCGTCTATGCCTACACCGGGGCGATCCTCGGCGGCATCGTGTCGATCGCGGCGAACATCGCCCACTCCTACGTCCCGCCGGCCGAGGTCGCCAAGGCAATCGCGGCAGCGCAGCGCACCGGCGCCAAGGTGCCCGACTGGTCACCGCATCTGGGCGCCGTGATCGGCGCCGTGTTCTGGCCGGTGTTCCTGTTCATCGCCGTCGAGATCTTCGCCAACGTCGCCTGGCCCGCCGCACGGCGGTGGACCGCGCTGCGCTTCCTCGGCCTGCTACCGGTGGCCCTGGTCGCCGCCGTCGTGTCGTACCGGCACCTGTCCGGGCTGCTGGCCTTCTACGGCGAAGACCGTCTCACCGTCGTCGTCGGCCCGCTCGCCGTCGACGGGCTGATGGTGATGGCATCCGGCGCGCTGGTCGCCATCGGCGCCCGCCGCGCCGCCGGCACCGCCGCCGAGCAGGTGACCGAAACGGCGACCGACGCGGCACTGCCCGCGCCTGCCGCCGACCCCGCCTCCGTCACCCCGACACCACCGATCGCGGCCGACGACGACGTGCCGGTCCCCGCACCGCAGGACACGCCCAAGCCCAAGCCGGTCCGCGCGCCCAAGCGCCAGCCGTCGGCCGCCGACCGGGTGGCTCGCGCTGTCGCCAAGACGCC
>NZ_BOON01000083.1 GCF_016863255.1 Planosporangium mesophilum | reverse complement strand
CACATTACCCGAAGTTCGCTCCCGCTCCAAACCGATCATTCAAACCGGTGGAGCAGTCACCCGCTCGGGTCCAGTCTAGGCCGGCGCAGCGCGCCACCCGCCTGGTTTGCCTCACGCGGCTCCGGTTTTTTATCTCCGGCAGCCCCGCGGGCAGAGAGAAAGTTACGCCCGCCTAACCATGATCGTCAAATCCGACGACCTTGTCCTGCGTCACATCCTAGCCACGACCGTCCGAGATGGACGATCCGTTGGCCGGTGACCAGGACGCCAGGTGGGCGAACGCCATGTTCAACACCGACCGGGGGAACTTGATTCCCGCGACCGGCGGTCCAACCCGCATCGAGCAGCAGCCCGACACCGAGCAGAGGACCCTCACGTCAACGCCGTGGACCAGGAAGTCATTCCCGCAACCGGCGCCCCGATCGCACGGACACAGCCGTACGAGCGAGCGACACGGTAGTCAACGCTCGTCCCGCAGAACCCATTCCCGGACGCCGGAACCGGCAGCCAGGGCACGAGATCTGGGGTCGAGCAGCGCCTACACGAACGGCAGTAGCGAACGCGAGGCCGGTGCCCACGGCACCTCTGGCACAACACCACCGCCGCGTACCGCATTCCCCGCTCCGTGCGGGGAGATGGCAACACCGCGACCAGTGACAGCGCAGTACCCAGTACAACCGTGCTGCCCCGCCTCGCATTCCCGGCCACCGGTAGAACCGGCGTCGTCCGGGCGGCACGCACCGGGCAGCGAGGGGTCCAACGCCACGCTCCCCCGCTCCATTCCCATCAGCAAACCAAGCCCACCAGGGAACCGAGCCGACCAGGGAACCCGAGCCCACCAGGGAACCAAGGCGATGGGCCGGTCACCGCGGTGACCGGCCCTTCGGGACCGACGCGGCTACCTGATGGTCAGGAACCCGCCGACGTCGACCGCGTTGCCGTTGGAGGCCGGGTTCCGGGTGCCGAGTACGGGTACCTCTATCTGCCGCGTGGGAACGCGGTGACCACGCCCCGCGGCGGGAGGGTCGTTGATGATCATGGTCGGCAGCGGGGTCGCGGCCTGCGGTGGACAGAGCACTCCTCACCGACGGGGCCGCCCTCACAGGTCGGGACGGACGCCAGGAATGGAGACCTTCGGGTCTGCTTGACCCCGGTTCTCAGGCGCCGGCGGTGCGCTGGTGGTGCGGTACGGGTGCGCGACGGTCTCGACCCGCCCCACCAGGCCGCCGCGGCCATACGATCAACATTGTCTCCGCCCGCGCCGAACCTCGGAGCCGACTCCCTTGCTTTCCGCCATGACCGGGATCAGCCTCGCCCTGCCCGCCACCCCGACGCCCTGCTACCTCGTGTCGATCGCCGCCACGACCCTGCTCGCCGCCGGCCTCTGGCTGCGGTTCCTCACCAGCCGGTAAGACAGCCCGGCAAGCCCTCGGCTCACCAGGCCAGCCGTGTCACCAGGTGAGTCGGGCCGGCCGCCCCGGTGGCCCACCCGGCCTCGACCGGTACGCGGGGATCCCGATAGCGACGGCGAGCATGCAGGCCGCGCGGGTGCCGAACGCCGCAGAGACGTCCTCGTCGGAGAAGGTCAGCCCGGTACCGCCGTGGCCGAGCGCGAACGCGGCCAGTTGCAGGCGTCCAGCGGACAGGCCCGCCTCGAGCTGGGCCACCCGGTACCCGCGGTCGCCGTACCCGTCGAGTACCCGCTCCAGCTCTGCGCACGAGAAGTCCGTGTAGGCCGAGTCGCCGCCGAGCGGCTGGTCCAGGCACAGGTGTTGACTCAGGCGCCGTACCGTCTGCTCCGGTGAGGTCCGGTACGGCCGCGGCGCCCCGTCGACCCAGTGGTACAGCCCCGGCTCCAGGCCCCGTACCGCGTGGATCGCGAGCTCGTGGGAGAGCAGCGACGCCCCGGCCGGGACGGCGTCGACGGGCGCCTGCCGGGTCGCTACCCCCATCCCCCAGTGCAGCAGCTCGGCCGGCACGACGCCACGGCGCATCCGGCGGGTAGAGCCGCGCCGCAGGATCACCGACTCGATCGGTTCGGCGGCGATCCCCGGTGGCGGCTCCACCGACGCCGGCGCGGACGCCGACCCGTCGACGGCCGCCGCCCGCCAGGCGGCGACCTGTTCGGCCGTGTCCAGGTTCCCGGCCTGCTGGGCACGGGTGATCAGCCGGAACTCGATCGGCGCCGGCGACAGCGGGGCGGCCGCGAGGTCCGGCTCGCAGCTGCCGGACAGGGCGCCGACCGGGGCATCGGACGTACCGATCGTGATTACGGCTAACGGGAACTCGGCGACTCCGTCAATGCCGAGTTGCCGGCACAGGGCGGAGTCGACGAAGCCGAGCAGGACGCGCGCCCGCAGCCCGTACGCCTCGGCGACCGCGAGCAGGTTGGCGAGCAGGGAGCCGGCGTCCCAGTACACGTGGCGCCAGCCGCGTTCGCCGTACTTCCACGCGGTCCGCCACGGGATGCCGGTGACCACGAGTAGGGCCGGGCTCGCCGCCACCTCGGGTACGGCGACGGCATCGGCGACGGCCGCGCGGCAGTCGACCGCGGCCAACTCCTCGACGCCGAAGACGTCCGGGGCGAAGTGGTACAGGCCGGCATTGAGCCCGGCCACAGCTCCGGCCACCGCGTACACCTCCAGCGGGTGGAGGTTCCCCGCGGAGGGCGCGGCCCGGAACCAGACGGACCCGTCCGCCGCGGCGACGCGGGTCACGCCGGCGGAGTGGTACAGCAGCCGGGCGAGGAGTTCGAGGTCGACGGTCGCCCCGTCGGGCGGTACCCGTCCGGACAGGGCCTCGGCCGCCGGGGCGCCCCACGACGGCAGGTCGGCGGGGAGGGGGTGGACCCGTGCCTGCGGGTACCGCTTGAACGGGAGGGGCCGGTTGCGCGGATCCATCGGTACGAACCCGGGCACCTTCGGCTCCGGCCAGTGTCCCGCGCCGTGGTTGGTCTCGTGGTGGAACAGCCGGGCCACCTCGCCGCCGTCCATGCCTCATCCCTACCCGGTCGCGGTCCGCCTACGCCCGATGACGGCGTCGACGTGGTGGCGGTGAGGTGGCGGGTCGGTGTCGAGCGCCTCGGCGCCCAATGTGGACGCTGTCCCGGCGTCGGCTACCCCTCGACGACCTGCTGGCGGTCCCGCAGCGAGCTGCGGATCAGGTAGAGGACCTCGTCAGCGCCGAAGGGCTTCGCCAGGTAGTAGTCCGCGCCGTCGGCCCAGGCGCGCGCGGCGGACTCCGGGTCGGCGGCCGCCGTGAGCATGATGACCGGCACCCGGTCACCCTCCCGGCCCCGGATGTCGCGGAGGACGCCGTAGCCGTCGAGGCCCGGCATCATGACGTCGAGGACGACGCAGTCCGGCAGGATTTCGTCCAACGCGCTGACGGCGGTCAGGCCGTCCACCGCCACCCGTACCTCGTGTCCGTCCATCTCCAACACGTCGGCCAGCAGCTGACGGATCGCGGGGTCGTCGTCGACCACCAGGATCTGAGCCATCCCGTCCTCCTGTTCGCGGCGTGTACGTCGGATCTCATATCGGGTGACCGCCGGCTGACCTGAGGCAATGGGCGACTCTCACCACGCTCCGTCGACCCACCCACGGCGCGATCCACACAGGACACCCCTGCCGGCGAAAGCGACACCATCCCCGCGAGGAGGTCGACTATGCATCCGCAATCATCCGATGGGGCAGCCGTACGGTGGACCTTCGGTCAACCGGCCAGCAAAACGACAGTGGGTACCCCTACGGGTGCAGAGTGTCACACCCGTTACCCGCGAAATCGGCGTGCCGTGGTGACATCGTGGTCATGTGCCGGAATGTGCGGGTGATGCGACAGCCATGAGCCAGTCGTCTCCGGACGCGTTCGAGTACGCGGAGAAATTCGGGCATAAGCCTATGAAAAATCACCACGCGGCCGAATCCGATCATTCAGCTCACCGATCGGAGTCCGCGATCGGCGAGCTCGCCGCCGCGCTCGACGAGATCGAGCTGCTGGGCTGGCAGGAGCTCGACGGCGCTTTCGACCTGGCTGCGAGCATCGAGAAGGAAGCGCGCGCGGTATCCGCGGTGGATCTCCAACTGCGGGCACAGCTGGTCCGCGGGGCGGTACTCGGAAGCAGGGGCGAGACGGCGGAGAGCGGCCGGATCCTGCACCGGGTGAACCGGTGGGCCAGCGACCACGACCACCGGTACCTGCTGGCCCGCAGCCACCGCCTGCTGGCGACGTTCTTCCGCCAGGTGGGCGACCTGCCGGCGGCGCTGGAGAACGCCGTGCGCGGCGTGGAGTTCCTGGACGAGAGCGCGCCCCCGGTGATGCGGGGGTACCACCTCGCCACCCTGGCCGGCGCGCTCACCCAGACGAGGTCGTTCGACGAGGCCCGGCAGCGGTACGCCGACGCCGAGCAGATCGGCGAGGCCTTCGGCAACGTGCAGTTACGGCTGCTGGTGCTCAACAATCTGGCGTACATGGAGCACGAGGCCGGTGAGCCGTACCGGGCCCTGGCCACCGCGGAGCGGATGGCGGCGCTGGCCGCCGCGCACGGGATCGCTCTCGACTCGTTCAGCCTCGACACGCTGGCCCGCGCGCAGATGCGGCTGGGTCGCTACGCCGACGCCGAGCAGACGCTGCAGGCGGTCATCTCGGCGCGCACGGTGCTGGCGGTGCGGGAGGTCGACGGGTACGCCGAGTGCCTGCTCACCCTGGCCGAGGTCCAGCGGCTGCGGGGGGCGACCGACCGTACCCGGGCCACCCTGGACGAGTGTCTGCGGATCTGCGAGCGGTCCGACCTGCGCCGGATCAGGATGCGGGCCTGGGGGGAGCTGGCGGAGCTGTACGCCACGCTCGGCTGCTTCGAGGACGCGTACGCGCAGTACAAGGTCTTCCACGCCGAGGCGATGGCGGTCAACAGCGCCGAGCGGGACGCCCGGGCCCACATCCTGCAGGCGGTCTTCGAGACCGACGAGGCGCGCCGCTCCAGCCGGCACTACCGCGACCTCGCGCTACGAGACCCGCTCACCGGCCTGTACAACCGGCGGTTCGTCGACAGCCAACTGCCCGCGCTGCTGCGTGAGTCGGTGGACGGCGGAGCGCCGCTGTCGATCGCCCTCATCGACATCGACCACTTCAAACGGATCAACGACACGCTCTCCCACGACGTCGGGGACCAGGTGCTGCGCACCTTCACCACGGTGCTCAACGCCGGTCTGGCCGAGCTGTTCGACGCCGACGAGCCCGACCCGACAGCGGCGTTCGCCGCCCGCCTCGGCGGCGAGGAGTTCCTCCTCGTCCTCCCCGGCGTCGACGGCCCGGAGGCGGTCCTCCGGCTGGACAAGCTGCGCCGGGCCATCCGCTCGCACCCGTGGCGGCCGCTCACCGGCGACCTGCCGGTGACCGCCAGCATCGGCGTGGCCACCGGCCCGGGCGCTGGTGCCAGCCAGTCCGCCCTGCTCCGGCAGGCCGACCGGAACCTGTACCTGGCCAAGAACGCCGGCAGGGACCGTACGGTCGGGGATCCCCCGGCAGCAGTGGAGTGATCGCCGATCGGGCACCGTCGACCTGATCCGTTCGGCCAGGTTGACACATGGCGGGAGTGCGCATAAACATCGCTCTATCCTTGTCGGGAGCGCTCCCAGGCGGCGCACCCGGCCCGCCCAGCCTCGCGAGGAGCCCCCGTGATCCGACCTCCCACCCGTCCGGCCAGGGCAACTGTTCCGGCAAAGGCAGCCACCATCGCGGCCGTCGCCGTGGCCCTGGCCGGCTCGCTGCCCGGCGCCGCCACCGCCGGAACCGGTGCCGCCAGAATCGCCGCCGCCGACGCTCCGGAACAGATCGTCAACGGTACGTTCGACGCCGGCACCGCCCCGTGGTGGTGGACCGGCAACACCGCTCCGTCCATAGTCGACGGGCAACTCTGCGCCGACGTACCCGGCGGCACGACCAACGCGTGGGACGTCATCATCGGGCAGAACGACCTCCACCTGCGTACCGGCGAGTCGTATGCGTTCTCGTTCACCGCCTCGGCCGGTCAGCCGGTCGGCGTGAAGGCCAACATCCAGCTCAGCGAACCGCCGTACACCGCCGAGCTGTCGCAGCCGGTCACCCTCGGCGCCTCCGCCCGGTACAGCTACTCGTTCACGTCCGCCACCGACACCGACCGCGGCCAGGTGGCGTTCCAGATCGGCGGCAGCGCCCAGCCCTGGCGGTTCTGCGTGGACGACGTGTCACTCAAGGGCGGCGAGGCGCCCCCGGCCTACGTACCGAACACCGGCCCGCGGGTACGTGTCAACCAGGTCGGCTACCTGCCGTACGGGCCGAAGCGGGCGACCGTCGTGACCGACGCCGCCGACCCGCTGCCCTGGCAGCTCGCCGACGCCGCCGGGGCCGTGGTCGCGTCGGGTACCACGACGCCGCGCGGGCTCGACGCGTCGTCCGGTCAGCGGGTGCAGACACTGGACTTCAGCGGGTACACCAGGGCCGGCGCCGGGTACAGGCTCACCGTCGACGGGCAGACCAGCCACCCGTTCGACATCTCCGGCTCCACCTACGACCGGCTGCGCTCGGACGCCCTGCACTTCTTCTACGTCCAGCGCAGCGGCATCGCCATCGACGACGCCCTGGCGCCGGGGTACGCGCGACCGGCCGGGCACGTGGGAGTGACGCCCAACCAGGGCGACACGAACGTCCCCTGCCAGCCCGGGGTGTGCGACTACCGACTGGACGTGCGCGGCGGCTGGTACGACGCCGGCGACCACGGCAAGTACGTGGTCAACGGCGGCATCGCCACGTACCAGCTGCTCAACGAGTACGAGCGGACGAAGACGGCGGACGTGGTGCGCCGCGGTGCGCTCGGCGACGGCAGCCTGCGCGTACCCGAGCGGGGCAACCGGGTACCGGACATCCTCGACGAGGCGCGCTGGGAACTCGAGTTCATGCTGCGCATGCAGGTACCCGCCGGCCAGCCCCTCGCCGGCATGGTCCATCACAAGGTGCACGACCAGGCCTGGACCGGGCTGCCGCTGCGCCCCGACCAGGACCCGCAGCCGCGCGAGCTGCACCCGCCGTCGACGGCCGCGACCCTCAACCTCGCCGCGACCGCCGCGCAGTGCGCCCGCCTGTACGCCCCGTACGATCGCGCCTTCGCGGCCCGCTGCCTGAACGCCGCCCGTACCGCGTGGTCGGCAGCGCAGGCCAACCCGGCGGTCTACGCCAGCCCGAGCGACGGAAACGGCGGTGGCGCGTACGACGACAACGACGTGCGCGACGAGTTCTACTGGGCGGCCGCCGAACTGTTCATCACGACCGGCCAGCAGACGTACCTCGACGCGCTGAAGGCGTCGACGTACTGGAGCGGCGACGCGTTCGGCTCGGGCGGGTTCGACTGGCGCTCGGTGGCCGCCGCCGGCCGGCTCGACCTGGCGACCGTGCCCAGCCGGCTGCCGGCCGCCGACCGGGCTGCCATCCGCGGCTCGGTGCGCGCCGCCGCCGACCGGTACCTCGGGACCGTCCGTGACCAGGCGTACGGGGTGTCGATCACGCCCGACCAGTACGTCTGGGGGTCGTCGGCCGTGGTGCTCAACAAGCTCGCCGTCATCGCCACCGCGTTCGATTTGACCGGCGACCGGCGGTACCGGGACGGGGTGCTTGAGGGGCTCGACTACGTCTTCGGCCGCAACGCCCTCAACCAGTCCTATGTGACCGGATACGGCGAGCACGACTCCCACAACCAGCACAGCCGGATCTACGGCCACCAGCTCGACCCGACCCTGCCGAACCCGCCGGCCGGCTCGATCGCGGGCGGCCCGAACTCCGCGCTCCAGGACCCGACCGCCGCCAAGCTCCTCGCGGGCTGCGCGCCGCAGTTCTGCTACATCGATGACATCCAGTCGTACGCGACCAACGAGGTCGCGATCAACTGGAACTCGGCGCTGTCCTGGGTGGCCTCGTTCGCGGCCGACCAGCGTGACGGCGGCCGTCGCGGCGACGGCCGGTAGCACCACAACGGCCGATGGGCCGGGGATCGGTACCGATCCCCGGCCCATCGGCCGTTGTTCTGGCTCTTCGGCTCAGGCCCGGGTGAACTTCTCCCACGGGCCGTTCACCGGCCGGTTGGCGCGCAGCGGCCCGCCGCTGGCCGGGTTGTCGATGCTCACCCACAGGCCGTTGGCGTTCGCGTTCAGGCTGACCGTACCGTCGTCGTTGGTGACCAGCCTGAACTTCTCCCACGGCCCGATCGCGTT
>NZ_BOON01000082.1 GCF_016863255.1 Planosporangium mesophilum | reverse complement strand
CTCGGGAATCCAGACGAGCCAGGACTCCTCGATGCGCTGGCCCACCAAGCTCCGCAGGCGCGTGCCCTGCTCGGACAGCAGCTGCATAGCGTCAGTTCGCCACACCGGTCGCCATCCCGAAATTCCATCCACCATGACGTCCTTTGCGCAGGCCGAGGCGGCACCGGTCGGCGCCTCCCACCCCGGTAAGAGGATGCCAGTACGGCCCCTGCGCTGTGAGTCATATCCGGGTGCGCGCGGCGAGCCAGCGGCCCGGGGAGCCGCCTGGCCTCCCGGTGATCGGCCGGGCGGGAAGCCGGCTCCCGGCGCCGGCAAGCCGCGCACCCGCACCCGAGTAAGCGGGCAGCATGAGGCAGCGAACGCGGTGCCGACCGATGGCGGCAGACAGCGCGAGACCGCCCCCAAGCAGCGCAGGACGGCACTCGATCTCCATGAACTACAGCCAGTAACAGTCCGTCATCGCGTTCGGGACGAAGAGTTCAGGCACCCGTCCCGGTTGGCGGCTTAGGCTGGGGCGTGCCTGAAGATCGTGTCGCGACTCTGCTCGCTGCTGTAGCCGATGGCCTGACCGCTACGGCCGAGCAGATCCGCGGGCTGACTGAGGATGAGATCGGCGAGATCGAGTGCGACCAACCCGCCCCTCTCGCCCCGGCCTACCGCCGGTTTCTGGAACTGGTCGGCGGCGGCGCCGGGCACTTCCTCCAGGGAAGCGACGTGTTCTACCCGCGCGTGATTGGACTCGGTGACGCGGCGCGCGAGCTGCTGGAGGAGAACGCGGTCGCGTTCACGCTGACCGACTCTGACCGGGTCATCTTGATGCACCAGGGTTACCAGTTCGATTTCCTCCGTGGTACTGCCGATGATCCCGAAGTCTGGTCCTATGGCGAGGGCAGCGTGCCAAGCGGAGTTCACCTCAGCTACCCAAGGTTCACTGACTGGCTAGCGGCATCGGTCCGGCAACAAACGAGCGCCTGGGCGCGACTCCTGAAAGCCGGCTCTCCGCCCCGGACCATTGACGGGCCACAAGCGGGGGACCGGTTGGGGTAGCCCAGACCATTCGGGACCGCCGTGACCAGCGACAGGCCCGGCCGGAGCACCGATCTTGTGCAATTCCCAAGCTGACGCTGCACATACATGATCAGGCCGTCTCCAGGCCGTCGAAGGTCGAAAGACGTTGACCAACGACGACCGACGGAGACGGCCTTTGCCCAGCTCAGCAATGATCGGTGGCGGCGCGATCAGGTGCCGCCGATGACCCCTACCGGTAGTTGGTGAACTGCAGGGCGACGCCGAAGTCCTCCTGCTTCAGCAGGGAGATCACGGTCTGCAGGTCGTCCTTCTTCTTCCCGGTGACCCGGAGCTGGTCGCCCTGGATCTGCGCCTGAACGCCCTTCGGGCCCTCGTCGCGGATCTTCTTGCTGATCGCCTTGGCCTTGTCCGACTCGATGCCCTGGATGATCTTGCATTCGATCCGGTACGTCTTGCCCGACTGCCGGGGTTCGCCGCAGTCCAGCGACTTCAACGAGATGTTGCGCTTGACCAGCTTCTCCTTGAAGACTTCCAGGGCTGCGCGGACGCGGTCCTCCGTCTCGGCCTGCAACGTGACGGCGTCCTCGCCGGCCCGCTTGATCTCGGCGCCGGTACCCCTGAAGTCGAAGCGGGTGTCAAGCTCCTTCTCGGCCTGGTTGAGCGCGTTGTCGACCTCCTGCCGGTCGACCTTGCTGACTATGTCGAACGAGGGTGCCGCAGCCATAGGTGCTCCTGTTCGGGTGCCTTCGGTAGTGTTGCCGTACCCATTCTGGTCCGGGTCTCAGCCTGCCCGATCGGGCAACGCCGTGCGGGGCAGGGGTGCCCCGATGGTGCGGCCCGACAGGCGGGACGGTACCCGTTTGCAGGGACCCCGGGGGGAGCCGCTATCCTTACCAGCGCTGCCGCGCACTGCGGGCGCGGCACCCTGAGGCGGGTTGCCCGAGCGGCCAATGGGAGCGGACTGTAAATCCGTCGCGAAAGCTACAGAGGTTCGAATCCTCTACCCGCCACCAGCAGTGAGTGCGGCCCCCGACCAGCGGAAACGCTGGTCGGGGGCCGCACTCGTCTGTCCAGCCATGTTCAGCTCTAGCCAACCGTTCACGGGTAGCCACGGAGAATACGCGGAGAAAAATCCGGCGGGCGGTGGCCTGGTCAGGCCGGCCGCAGGACTCCCACCGAGAGCCACTGCACCAGTAGTGCGGCGAGGTGCACCGCAGCCTCGGCCTCTGGTTGGCCTTGCCGCCGGGACTTGGGGGCCCCGCCGTGGCGGGATACCTGGCCCTGCCACAAGAGCTGCATCATGCCGACCAAGTGCTCGACGCTCTGAGGATCGCCATCCTTGTCAGGCAATGCCAGCTCCCACTTGTGGGAGGCGTTCTTGCCCAGCTCGCCAATCACGGTGCCGAGAGTGGCCTTGCCGTTCTCGGCTTTCCGGTGTTCAACAAGGGGACACGCGATCTCTTCAACGGCCCGGATCGCCTCGTTGTACGCCTTGTCCGGATCCGGATTAAGGCCGTACGCGGCCGCCCAAGCTTCTCGCAGATGGTCGGCCGCAGGTGGTGGGGCAACGTCGGCGGCGAGGTCCGCCGCGTTCTGAACGGTCGCATCCACCCGCCGCACCAGCCGTCGCTTTTCGCGATCAACGCAGTACTTCGAGGCGCCGTCCCACAGCAGCAGATCCAGGTCCTCCAGTTGATCCTGAAAACCGTCTCGTGACCTGTCGTAGCTCGTCCATTGGCTCAGCGGCGCCCACTCCCACCCGGGGTGAAGTTGGAGGACGGCATCGACGACGATATGCAGGAGGTTTGCCTCAACGTCGACTAACGTCTGGGCATCATCGCCCCAAGAACTCATCTTCAGTCGGAGGAGTGCCCTGCGTGCGAGCGAGCCCTCGCCGTTAAGCGTGCCTGAGAGCCAATTGCGTAGAGGGGTGACCAGCCAGTGCGGGACGTCCTCGTACAGCGTCGTGTCGACGGGAAGCCCAGCCTCTCGGTCGTCTAGCCGCTGGAAGGGCGCCGGATCACGCATCCCGTTAGGTTACGCCGATACCGTGGAGCCACATTCATGCAAATCGGCCGATGCAGGCGGTTCTTGCTACCTGCACCGGCCTTGTCGCTTGCTTCAATCCGCTTGCATGGCGTCCTCGATCCGGCGGCGCGCCGCCTCGTCCTGGCCCACAATGCATTTCGCGTAGACCCGCAGCAGCACGGCCACGCTGTGCCCGGCCCACTCCGCGACCTGCGTCGCCGGTACTCCCGCGTTCAGCCACGTCGACACCGCCGCGTGGCGCAGGTCGTACGGCACTCCCGCCAACGGCGAACGCACCTCGGCCGGGGTCAGTGCCAGCTCGCGGGCCTTGCGCCACACTTCTGCGTACGTCGAGTCCCCGATGGTCCCGCCACGCGGCCCTACGAACAGCCGCCCGTCCGGCGCCGTGCCGAAGTGGTCGAGGTGGTACCGCAGCAGTTCCACCAGCTCCGGGTGAGCCGGGACGGGGCGTGTCTCTTCCCGCGCGCGGTGCTTGAGGCCGCGCTGTTCGCGCGACCGGCCGCTGTCGGTCCACGCCGTACCTGTGCGCGGCGATGAGTTGCTGAGCAGTAACTCTCCCCATCCATGTTCGGGCAGCGAGACGATGTTGTCTCTCCGCAGGTCAAGAGCCTCACTCGGTCGCAGTGCGGCGTAGTACATGCAGCCGAACATCGCGACGAGCCGGCGGGCCACGCCCGGTTGTACGGCGACGGCGGTGAGCAGCGTCCGCGCCCGCCGTCGGTCGACCACCACCCGCCGGTCGACCGACTCGACCGCCGCCGGCGCCCGCCAGGTGATCCGGTCAATGGGGTTGGTCGTCAGCAGACCCAGCTCCACGGCGTACTCCAGCGCGTTGTAGAAGATCGCGCGCTTGCGGGCGACCGTCTTCGCTGCTGCCGGCTTGCCGTCGAGACGAAGCGCGAGGACGTCGAGCGCCCGGCGTACCAGCTCCGGGCCGCGCGTGCGGTCTTCTAGGTCACCGAGGGACACCGTGTTGCGCTCCAACCACCGGACCGTCCCCGCGAGATGCCTGGGTGGCGCGCCGCTCTGGCGACGCGGCGCGACGAACGCCCACCCGTACAGCGCCTCCCGGATGTCCTCGGGTGCCGGGCGCCCCCGGTCGCCGCTGAGCAGCGCGGGCGTGACGGCGGCCAGGGATTCCGCGATGCCGGTACGGGACTTGGGCGCCGCACTCGGCCACTTCATGTCGACGTACCGGCAGGCGTGCTCATACCAGGGCCGGTGCAGGGACTCCCGCAACATCGGCTCAGGCAGCCCGGTGACCTTGTCGAACTGCGCGCCGCGCTGGACGTAGGACAGCAACTTGGCCCGGAAGGCGTCGGCCAGTGCCCGGCTGGCGAAGGTGCGGTGCTGCTCCTCGCCGCCGACGATCCACCGCACCGAGTAGGTGCGGCGCTTCTTGCCCTCGTTGACGCGCAGGTCCCAGATTCGCACGCTGTGGGAGAACTGCAGACCGGCCCCGGCGGGACGGTCAGCAGCGCGGCGGCGAGTCATGCGGCCTCCTCAAGGCTGTCGAACCACTCATCCAGGTCCACACGACGCACCCGGATCTCGCCGTTCGGCAGCTTGATGCAGCGCGGTGCCTTACCGGTCTGGCGCCAGTAGTAGAACGTCGACCGGGACACCTTCAGCTCTGCGATGACCTCGGGAATCGTCAAGGACGGTGGGCGTCCCTCGCGGCCTGCCATGGCGGCGGTGCTCCTTTCGGTACCTACGGGGGCGCTCAGTCGCTCTGTGAGCGCCTTCCGGCGGGCGGCGGTCCGTGGGGTAGTGGTGGGGGTCGATGTCGGCAGAGGGCCGTAAGGAGCCCGCTGAGAGCCACAGAGAGCCAAGATCTGTGCTGGGTTGGTGTGATAGGTACCGGTACCTCCGCATACGCGAATCTGGGGGGCGCGGTCGGTCGCCGTGCTGGCCGACCGGCGGGCCGATCTTGTCACTCTGGTGTCACTCATGATCGGAACCGTTTTCGCTGGTCAGGGTGGGTTGAGTGACACGAGTGACACGAGTGACAGTGGCCGTCTGGTCGGCGTCACTCGTCGGCAGGGCGTATCGGCCGGCGGCGTCGCAGGTGACCTGCGCGTCGGTCAGCATCCGGGTACAGGTCTGGCGCACGGTGGCCGGATTGAGCCCGGTGCCCTCGGCTATGGCCTTCGGGGTGCTGGCCGGGTTGGTACGGAGGTAGCGGGTGATCGCGGCGCGGGTGTCGCTGCGGGTGTAGTCCTCGGGCGGCCCGTCGAGCAGCCGCCAGGCCCCGGCGCTGGCGTGGAAGTCCAGGGCGTATTCGGCCTCTTCTACGTCGCGGCCGGTGACGTGCAGCGCCCCGCTGGCCTCGCCGCGTGCTCGCTTGAGCACGAGCGTGGCGTCTGCGGCCCCGGCGATGCCGTTGGTGCCGGACACCTCGGCCAGGAAGTCGTCCGAGCCGGCCTTGCGGACATGATGGACTAGGAGGATCGCGACGCCGTAGGCGTCGGCCACTTTCTTGATCCGCCCGACGGCGGCGTAGTCGGCGTCGTAGGCCGACGCGCCGGGCACCGACGCGCCCCGGATCTTGGCGAAGACATCGATGACGACCATGCGCGCGTTGCGGTGGCGATCCAGCCACGCGGCGATGGCCTCATCGCCACCCTGCGGCAGCGGCGGGCAGGCGACCGCGAGGGTGAGCGACGCGGGCGCTGGCTGCCCGCCGAGGATCTTTCCCATGCGCGACTGCAACCGGCGGGGAGTGTCTTCCAGGGCGAGGTAGAGCACCGGGCCGCCGTCGACCGGAATCGTGTCGAGCGCGTACCCACCGGCGGCCACGGCCAGGCCGAGGCCGAGCGACAGCCACGACTTGCCGACCTTCGGCGGGCCGCACAGCAGGTTGACGCCCTCGGCCAGTACGCCGGGCACGGCCCAGTTCGGCGGCGGAAACTCCATCGCCATCAGGTCGGCCGCGCTCCACGCGGTAGGCAGTCTGACCGGGCTACGCCGCGCGGGCGGCGGCTGCGCCGACAGCACCTCGGCGGCGTCGTCAGTGGTCGCGATGTGCAGCCGGGGCGCCTGCTCCGGGGTGGTCATGCGGCCTCTCCCATCTCAGCGGGGTTGCTGGCGGGACGTGCAGCCGCGGCGAGCACGTTGGTCCGCCAGCGCAGGGCAAACCGCAGGCAGTTGGCGCAGTTCTTGTGCCGCTGGGCATGGATGCACTCGGGCAGGGCCGGCTGGCGCAGTTTGCGGGCGGTGTCCGACCAGGCCAGCGAGTCGGCCGAGGTCAAGCCGGCGCCCGGTCCGGCGAGGCCGAGGATTTTGAACCCGAACCCGTGAAGGCGGGTGACTCCGGCGGTGTGCAGGGCGGCGATGATGCACGCGGCCTCGGCGGTGCCTTGGCGGCGGCACACGCTACCGAGACCGACTAGCGGTTCGGCTGCGAGATCGATACGGGCGAGGCGCCAGTACAGGTCGACGCAGCGCAGGTAGTCGTCACGGGCGAAGCCCTGCACAACAGGGATGATCGGCAAGTCGGGGGCGAGGTCGCGCAGCTGCGCGAAATTCGCCACGGTCCGGCGCTGATGTTCGGCCACCGACAGGTGGGTGCCGACGAACCGCTGCCCGTTGACCGTCCCGCCGTTGATGACGATCGGTTCGCACATCCAGTCCTGCGGGGCGGCCCACATTAGGTTGCCGATCTCGGCGCGGTAGCGGTACAGCCGCACGACGTACTCGCGCGGGGCGACGGTCCACCGGCCGTACTTCTGCAGCTCGGTGAACCCGCCGGAGTCCTCACTCCACGGCCAGACTGCAACCGGCAGTGTCTTGTACACCCGCAACCGGCGGTCGGATACGAACAGCGGCACCTGTTCGGCGGCGATCTCGGGTCTGGCTAGCCAGCCGGGTTGGTGGGTGCCGAGCAGGAACAGCGGGCCGCTCATGCCGCCACGCTCCGGGGGCGGCGGGCACCGGCGCGCAGGCCGGATGCGATGGTGCGGGCGGTTTCCGCTGGCCGCAAGCCGGCCGAACAGGCTGCCTGCGTGAGCAGTCCGGTCACGTCGGCGTCGGTGAGGGCGCCCCCGGCGACGAGTTGGCCGAGCGCTACGGCTGAGGCGTACAGGGCGTGGTTGCGCTGCCCGGCCGGGGCGCCGGTGACGTGGGAGAGTTGCCGGTCGATCGCGGCGCGCAGGTAGGCACCGCGCCGGTCGGTGCCCAGCTCCACGGTGACCGGCACCTGCGCGGGCAGGGGTTTCGGCGCGAGCCGTTCGGCCAGCCATCCGGGTAGCGGCGCGGGGTCGACATCGTGGGCGACGGTGTAGGGCCGGCTGTCTGCGACGCTGCCGGCGGCGACGACGTAACCGCCGTGGGCGCGGGTGTCGACCAGCCAGCCGAGCCCGTTGCCGTGCTCGCCGTTGGTGTTGCGCAGGCTCGGGCCGATGTCGGGATGTTGGTAGTACAGGTGCAGCCCGCCACGCCCGGTGCGGGTGGTGTAGGTCTCGGCGTGCGTGTCGTGGGGGAAGCCGTGCCCGGCCTCGGCCGCCAGAGCGTTGAATACGGCCACGCCGTCGGTGACGCCCTCGTAGCCGGGCGGCGGGGTCTGGCCGGGCTTGGGGATGTCGAGGTCGATCACGACCAGCCCGGACGGCCCGCACGCGATGCCGACGTTGAACGACGTGATCCGCCACGCGCGGGTGATGCGGTCGGGATCGGTTGTCGCCCGCGGTTCCCAGCCGACGTGGGCACCGGAGGCGCGGCAGCGCGGGTCGTGGCCGTCGCAGTGTTCGGCGTCGTGGTTGGGGAACGCGGGCCGTTTGGTGTTGTGCCGCAACGGGAAGACGTGCCAGCCGCGTGCGGCGGCGTCGAGCGCGACGCGGCACAGCGCGGCCTTGCTGACGGTGTTCATGCTGCGGTTCCTCTCGCGGGTCGGGTGCGGTCGGCGGCCTGTTCGGCGCAGACCTTGTGGCAGGGCTGGCCGTGCTCGTCGCGCATGAGTGCCGGGCGGTGGCACAGCAGGCAGGGCCGTAGCAGGCCGATGGTGTGGCGGCGCCAGTCGAGCCCGGTCATCAGGCGGCCCTCCCGCTCGTTCGGGCCGGGCCGATCAGGGTCCGCAGGTGGGTGAGCAACGCGGCCAGTCGGAGCCGGGCGGCCGGCTCGTCGGCTGGCAGCGCGACCGACAGGCGGATGTCGGCGTGTTCGGCGCCGTCCGCGCTGCGGACGCGGGTGATGACGGCGGTGCCGGCGCCGGGGACGGTGAGGGTGATCGGGTCTGCGCGGTGTTCGCCTAGTCCGCAGCGGTGGCCGGCGGCGCACCAGGTGGTGTGTCGGTCGCGGGCGCTCATCGGGCAATCCCGGTGTGCGATGCCCGCGCGGGTCCACGAGATGGTGATTGAAGATCTACGCTGGTCAGCGTGGAGGTCTTCCCGCTGGTCGCGCTCCTTGGGATGCTCGCCGTCGCGGTGATCGCGATCGTGGCGCTTGTGGTGCTGACCGTCGTGGCGTACTGGGTGTGGTGGGGCAACCGGTGACCTCGGCCGGTGGTCTTCATCGGGTGCCGTCCTTGCGTAGGCGGGTCAGGAAGTTCCAGATCCAGCGGCCGGCGCGTAGGCGTAGGCCGGTGCCTCGGCAGGGTCGGCAGAGCCGGATGCCGCGTCCGGATGGGGAGCGGCGTTTGCCGGTGCCGGCGCAGCGGCGGCAGGCGCGGAACGGCCAGATCCAGCAGCCGAGGGCGTAACCGAGCGTGACGGCGAGTAGGGCGAGGATGGGCAGGCTAGCGGCGGTGACGTGGGGGTCCACGGACGCCTCCTCAGGCTGTTTTTGGGTGCACGAGGCTGTGGGCTGCTAGTTGCTAGAGCCCAGGTGGTGTTTGGGATCGGGTGCTAGCGGAGCTGCTAGCGCTAGCAGGTTTGGCCGCTAGCGCTAGCACCCCCGGCGGGGTTAGTCGGCGGCCTGCTTGCGGTTACGCTCCGCGATCGCGGCCAGCAGGTCGGTGTGCTTGATGCCGCGCCGAGTGGTGGCCTTGCCGTCGATGCGCCGGCCCACATCTGCGACCTTCACCAGCGGGTGGGGCTTGAGCGCCGTGGTCAGCTGCGCGGCCTCCCAGCCGCCGTACACGTCGGGGCGCAGCTCGGCCAGCAGCGCGCACAGGGTCTCGTTCCACGCGGCCTTCTCGTCGCCCGGCCACACCTGCGCCAGGTCATCGAGCACGCTGTGGTCCGGGGTGACGGCGCGGGTCTGCTCGTCGGGGTTGGGCAGGGTGCCCGCGTTCACGCGCAGGGCGACCGCGCGGGCGACGATGCGGGCGGCGGCGGTGGTGTCGACGTAGAACGAGCGCACCGCCACGGGCTTGCCGAACCCGGCGAGGATGCCCCACCCGGCCTCGATGACCGGCTGGAAGACGGTCGCCCGGTGGCCGTTCTTGTACGCCGAGGTGCCCAGGATCATGTCGTTGGCGGTCTGATCAGCAACGCTGAGGCAGAACCGGGAGTTGACGTTGCGGGTGATGCCGGTGGGCAGGCTGTCCTTGTCCGGGATCTGGGTGCCGATCAGGATGATCACACCGAGCGCCCGGCCGAGCTTGATGACCTTTTCCAGGATCTCCCCGGCGTCCTTGCCGTACTTGCTGGTCATCAGCTCCTGTAGCTCGTCAAACCACGCGACGAGGGGGTGCAGGCCGGAGCCCTTGAGCGAGGCCAGTTCGGGGGTGACCTTGTTTTCGGGGGCCTTGCCGAGGCGGGCGTAGTGCTCGATGCGCTTGGACCGGCGGCGGCACTCCTCGTACAGCCACTCGATGAACGCGAAGCAGCGGGCCAGGGTCTCGTCATCGAAGCCGTTGCCGTACTCGGCCATGACCGGCTCCAGCACCGCGAAGTCGCCCACGCCCTTGAGTTCGTAGCCCCGGATCTCGGCACGGGCATCCAGGGCGGCGGCCAGCACGAGGTCGCGCAGGGCGAACGTCTTACCCGAGCCCGGCTGCCCGCCGAACAGGTAGTTGCGGAACATCAGGTCGATCTCGACGGTGTTGAGCCGGGGGTCGGTGGCGAACGCGAACGCCTTGAACACGTCCACCCGCGCTGAGGCCTGAAGCAGCGGCCACGCGGGCTGCTTCATCTGCGACGCGGGCTCGTACCCGACCCACAGCGCCAGGCGGCCGGTGTGCCCCGGTGCGGGTTCGGGCCAGACCTGATCGAGCGGCAGGCGCATGGCCGAGGCGAGCTTGCCCCGGCGGGCGACCACGTCGGCGGCCTCCACCCCATACGGGAGGTCCACGATCGCGAGGTGGCCGGGGCCGTCGCGGTGGATGTCGACCGGGAAGCTGATCGCCTTCGGGTCCTTGGCGACCGCGGAGTTGATGGCGGCCAGTTGCAGCGAGGTGAGTGCCCGGCGCACCAGCTCGGCGGTCAGCTTGCGGTAGGTGCGGGCCTCCGAGACGCGGTCGGTCAGCCGCTTGTCGTCCGGGCGGCCCACCCGTGCCAGCAGCGGCACGGCGACGGCCAGGGCGACCCAGCGCCACCAGGCCGGACCGACCATCAGCGCGACCAGCCCGGTGGCGAGGGTGGCGGCGGCGAACAGCAGCACCCACCAGCGCCACACCGACTGGCGCTGCCGGCGGGCATCCAGCTTGAGCCACGCGTCGGCGTCACCCTTCGAGGCGGCGGCCTGCCGCAGTGCCCAGTTGCCCTCCTCGGCGGTGGCCCAGTGCAGCGCCCGGCCGGTGCCCCTAAACAGTCCGGCCGGCGCGTAGACGGCCGTCTTCGCCGCGTACTTCGGCGTCCGGACGGCGTGGTAGGCGGCCACGTAGCCGGCGTACTTGGCCCACCACCTCAGAGCGGCGATCAGGGTCGCCCGCGAGCGTGCCCAATCAGCCAGGATCGGCCGACGCTGGCCGGTATTGAACGCCGACACCGGGATGTCGTCGGCGGCGTCGACGGGCCCGCCCAACCGCTGCGGACTGTCGTCCACCGACTCCGCGTCGTCGGCGTCGATGTCTTCGGTGATGTCGTCACGGTCGGCGTCGCTGGTGTCGTCACGGCCGGGTGCGCGGCGGGTGCGGGCGGCGTTGAGGTCGAATACCTCGGCCTCGGCGGTGTCCCAGTCGAACCCGTCGTGCGGGTCGGGGATGTTGCTGGTCATGATGGGGGTTCCTCCTGTGACGTCTTGCGGACGGATCGGAGAGGGGCCGGGGCGCGGCCGGAGGTTTGCGAGGCCGGAAGGCCGCGCCCCGGGCGTGCTCAGTGCCGGTGACCGTGCCGGCGTGCGATCAGGTCGAAGTAGGCCGGCGTGCCGAACGGCGGGCAGTCACACGGCGCGTGCGTGCACAGCGCGCACCGGATCTGGTCGGCGCGGAGAGCGCCGGTGGCGTAGGCGCCGAGGTCCGGTGACACCGCGACGGTGACGCGGACGGTTCTGGCCTTGTCGGTCACGACAGGTACCTCCTTGTTAGGCGATCTTGAGAGTGGGTGTCGTCACGCTGTCGTCAGCCGGGCCGACCGGCTTGGGCATGTGCCGCTGGACGGTGCGCTCGGAGAGCTTGAGCCGGGCGGCGATCTGCGCCGGGGTCGCGTTCGGCGTCTTGGCGACAGCGCGAGCCACCCGGTCGGCGGCCGACGGCTGGCGCT
>NZ_BOON01000081.1 GCF_016863255.1 Planosporangium mesophilum | reverse complement strand
GTTCGTGTGATATGGGTCGATGGATCGCGTTGATGAGGACCTGGCGGTGAAGCTTCACCTGCTGCCGCACCTGGACGAGCGGCAACGCCGGCTGCTGCTGGGCGCCGAGGCGCGGATGCTGGGCCATGGCGGCATCAGGCGGGTGGCAAGGGCCGCCGGGGTGGCCGAGGGCACGGTGTCGCGCGGGGTGAGTGAGTTGGAGGCCGGCGACGCGCCATTGGGACGGGCGCGTCGGGCCGGTGGCGGCCGTAAACGGCTGGTCGATCTGGATGCCGGGCTGCGCCCGGCGCTGTTGGCGTTGGTGGAGCCGGACATGCGCGGCGATCCGATGTCGCCGCTGCGGTGGACGACCAAGTCCACCCGCAAGCTCGTCGGCGAGCTGCTCAAACAGGGGTGGCGGATCTCAGCCGACACCGTCGCCGACATCCTGCGCGCCGAGGGGTTCAGCCTGCAGGCCAACGCCAAGACCCTCGAAGGCAGTCAGCACCCCGACCGGGACGCGCAGTTTCGCTACCTCAACGACCAGGCCCGCGCCTTCCGCGCCGACGGCCAGCCGGTGATCAGCGTGGACACCAAGAAGAAAGAACTGGTCGGCGCGTTTGCCAACAATGGCCGGGAGTGGCGCCCGGCCGGGCAGCCGGTGGCGGTCAACACCCACGACTTCCCCGGCTGCGCGGACGGCAAGGCCGTCCCGTACGGCGTGTACGACACCACGACCAACACCGGCTGGGTCAACGTGGGCTGCGACCACGACACCGCCGCGTTCGCGGTGGCGTCGATCCGCCGCTGGTGGCAGGCGGCCGGCCATGGCACCTATCCGCAGGCGACCCGGCTGTTGATCACCGCTGACGCCGGTGGCTCCAACGGCTACCGCTGCCGCGCCTGGAAAACCGAACTCGCCGCCCTGGCCGCCGAGACCGGCCTGACGATCACGGTGTGCCACCTGCCGCCGGGCACCTCGAAATGGAACGCCATCGAGCACCGGCTGTTCAGCCACATCACCACCAACTGGCGCGGCCGGCCACTTTCCAGCCACGAGGTCGTGGTCAACACCATCGCCGCGACCACCACCCGCACCGGACTACGGGTGGACGCCGCCCTCGACCAGGGCAGCTATCCCACCGGCATCAGGATCAACGACGCCCAGATCGCGGCCCTACCGATCGCCCGACACGCCTTCCACGGCGACTGGAACTACACCCTGCACCCACAGTCCACCGGTGCACCGTCGGACCCGGCAGGCCAAGCACAGATTCCCGTACCCGCCCAGTGGGACCGCGACAGCCTGGCCCACCCCACCCTCACCGGCATGCCCACCGAGGCCCTCACCGCACTGACCGCCGACCTGGACGGGCTGCGGCAGGTCCGCTGGCAGGACAAGCAGCGCGAACACCACCAAGGGCTACGACGGCACGCTCCCCGGTCCGGCCGGCCGCCGTCACTGTCCTTCCCCGACCGCGTCCTGGCCACGATCCTGCACCTACGACTACACCTGCCCGAAGACACCCTCGCAGTGCTGCTGGACACGAGCCGCACCACCATCCGCCGCGCCCTGCGCGAAACCCAGCAACTACTCGACGAACACGGCATCGCCGTCCAACACGCACCCGCAGACTCCCCGGCCATCGCCGGCATGCTCGCAGCCGCCGGCCAGGCCGCCACAGTACCGAGGTCAAACCAGCGAGTTAATCGCGCCTAAGCGCCTGGCCAGAAGTCTTGTCCGTAACCGTTGGGGAGCCAGGGTGAGGTCCACGGCGCGGTGGTGGTCAGGTTCTGGCCGGGGGTGCTTATCTGCACTTTCTTCGGGTGTCAACTACCGGATCGAGGGCGCTCAACGGTGCGCCGTGCTATCCGTCCTTGGGCAGTTCTAGGTGGCACTTTCTGGTCATGATCGCGAAATCGAATCCTCCGCCCTCCCGACGGGCGTGGCACATTCGAGCATCGAAGGCGTCCACCGGCATGATTTTTCCCAGTGGCGTAACCACAGCATGATCAACCTAATCGGTCTCGTTGGATTTTCACAATCAGCAAAAGGATCACCGGCGCTGGCCTCGGGCGGAGCCCCAACAATCCCGGCTCACCTCCGAAGACGTGGTCTGACAGACCTCATTGAAGGTCGTAAGTACCGCAGCCGCTCGCAAGTGATCGACTAACTTCTCTGTCGGTTCGTTGACTGTGCTGTTTCTCCTGTTGCTGGTGGACTTGCGTCCGGCTTGTAATGCCACCGTCCGGCAGTGCCTGAAAACGGGGTTTCAAGAATGCCTTTCGTCGCTCGTGCGCGCCACCTTGCCATAGTCGCATCGCTGTCCGTCTTGTCGCTGCTGCTGCCCAACGCCGTCAGCGGAGCTGAGGCCGCAGTCGCTGCGCCACCGCGGCCGAAACCCACCACGCCGGCCGCGATCCGCGGCTTCACCCCGGTCACCACGTCGCACCATGGCCGCCTCGTCCGCTCGGCCGCCACGCTGCCGCACCGGGAACCAACCGCCACCAGCGCACCTCTGAATGCCGCGGTCGAGGCCACTGACATCGCGGGTTCGGCGTACGACGCGCCCGCCACTCCGCGGCGGATGACGCCCGGCACCGAATACACGGTTCCGGTCGCGGTCACCAACACCACCGCGGCCGAGCTCTCTAAGGCGCAGTACGCCCTATCGTACCGGTGGAGGTCGCCGGACGGGCGGGTCCAGATTGCTACGCAACTGCGCACCGCACTGCCGGCCGACCTCGCGCCGGGCGCCACCGTGACGCTCGACGCGCACGTGCGCTCGCCCGAGGACAACCCGTTCGGCAACGCCCGCGAGGCGTTCCTGCTGGATTGGGACCTGGTCAATACGCGTACGGCCAGGTGGCTTTCCGAGACGAACGGGGCGCCCGCACTCCGCCTCGACGTCGCGGTCGAGCGGCCCACCTCCGACCTGCTCGGGCTTGAGAAGTTCTACCAGTACAACGGCGTCTCCACCGGGGGCGGCTCGTCGGTCGTCGTCAACGCGGCCAACGGCAACCTCGCGTTCGGTTACAACGCGCTGGCGAACCCGGGCCGCGGGGTCGCGTCATTCGTCCGGTTCACTTACAACAGCCTGGACACCTCCGACTCGTACGTCGGTCCGGGGTGGTCCCTGACCACCTCGACCCTTCCCCGGCTGGGCACGCCGCTGGACTTCCAACCGGGTCCGCTCGGCTATCCGACGAAAGTGAGGCTCGTCGACGGGGACGGCACGAGCCACGTGTTCACGCTGAACACCCATGACACCCTCGACCCCAAGAAATGGGACTACGACAAGCCCGCCGGCGTACACCTCTACCTGCAGCGCGCGGCAAAGAACTGGGTGATGACGCGGCCGGATCGCACACAGTTCCTCTTCGATGACGACGGCTTCCAGACCGCGACGGTCGACAAGAACGGCAACACCCAGAAGTTCACGTACGAGCGGGCGTTCTTCAACGGCCGCTACACCAACGTGCTGACCGGGGTCACCGACCCAGCCGGACGACCTGCATTGACGCTGGGCTACTACAGGCCGGGCGACGACTACGCGTACTACTCGGGCAACGTCCGGTACACCGCGAGCAACCTGACCAATGTCTCGATTATCCATCAGCTCCGGACGATTACCGACTCCTCTGGGCGGCGGATCGAGCTCACCTACAGCGACCAGGGACTGCTACAGCAGATCTCGGACGGCGCGGGCACCGATCAGGTCAAGGCGTTCGGCTTCATGTACGACGGCGGCAGCCTGCTCACCAACCCCAAGTTGGTGCGGATCAACGACCCACTTGGGCACGGCACGCAGGTCTCCTACGCTGACCACTCCCGCGTCGCGCGGGTCACCGACCGGTCGAACGGCGGGCTCGGCTTCACCTACGCCGAAGGCGTTTCCGGCTCGGGTGTGAAGGTGCGTACCACCGCGACCGACGCCGCCGGGCACAGCGCCGTTTACTCGACCGACCCCTACGGTCGGCCGGTCCGGCTCGTCGACGCCACCAACCGGGCGTCCACTATGACGTGGGACGCCGACAACAACGTGATCCGCATCGTGGAGCCCAGCGGCGGCGTCAGCACCTGGGCGTACGACCCGCTGACCGGTTATCCGCTCGACGTCACCGATGCGCAGGCCAACAAGGACGGCACCCCGGGTATCGCCTTGGACTACCGGACGTTCCTCAACGGCCACGTCGCCGACCTGATCGCGAAGACCAGTGCAGCCGGTCGCAAGTGGACGTTTGATTACGACGCGGCCGGCAACCTGACCCGCAGCACCGACCCGCGGGGCAACGAGCCGGGCGCGCCGGCGGGGCATTTCGCCACCACCTCGACCTACGACTCGCTAGGCCGGCTCACCGCCAGCACCGACGCCAACGGCAACACCACGCGCTATTCCGACTATGATCCGGTCGGCTACCCGAAGACGACCACCGACGCGCTCGGCAACACCACCCACACTGAGTACGACGTGCTCGGCAACGTGGTGGCGGCCACCGACGCGCTCGGCAAGATCAGCACCTATACGTACGACATCTTCAAGCGCCCGCTCAGCTCCCGGGTGCCGAAGGACCAGGCCAAGGGTGTCTTCATCACCACGCCGGGCCCGGCCTATGACGCCAACGACAACATCGTGCGCAACACCGACGCTGGTGGCGCGGTCACCGCCGCGTCCTACGACGCGATGGACCGGACGGTCTCGATCGCGGGCGCCAAGGACACGGCGAGCGGCCCGGCCCGGGTCACCACCTACGAGTACGACTCCGTCGGTGACCTCGTGCGCAAGACCGAGCCGCTGGGCAACCTGACAGCCAACCGGGACGACTACGTCACCACCTACCGCTACGACGCGCTCTACCGGCTGGTCGCCGCGGTCAACGCGGACGGCGACACGATCGCCTACACCTACGACACTGCCGGCGACGCGCTGTCGGTGGCCGAGCCCCGGCAGACCGCCACGGCCGATCCGAACGACTACAGCCGGCGCTTCGCCTACGACCTCGCGCACCGGGTTGTCTCGGTCACCGACGCGGCTGGCCACACGGCGCGCCAGGAGTACGACCGGGACGGCAACATCGTCGCAAGCGTCGACCGCGGCGGTGCCCGCACGACGTACACGTTGAACGCTCGCGGCGACATGGTCGAGGTGCGCCAGCCCAGGGACGGCGACACCACGTCGGTGCTGCGGTACACCTACGACGAGGCCGGCAACCGCACCAAGGTGATCAGCCCGCGCGGCACCGTCACCAGCGAGCCGGACGACTTCGCCGAGGAATACGTTTACGACGCGCTCAACCGGGTGGTCGAGGACATCGCCCCCTACGACCCGGCCGACCCGCGCTTCAACACCCCGCAGCGCACTACCAAGAAATACGACGCGGCCGGCCGGCTCGAGCGGATGAGCTCCCCGCCGTCGCAGGGGCAGAGCACGCGGGTCGACACCGCCTACCGCTACTTCGACAACGGCTGGGTGTCCACCTCGACCGACGCCTGGGACATCGTCACGGCGTACGACTACGACGCGACCGGCAACCAGACCCGCAGCACCGTCTCCGGTGCGGGCGGGACGACCGGGAAGACCGTCACCAACGAGTACTACCCGGACGGGAAGATCAAGTCGCGTACCGACGGGGGCATCCCGGTCGGCCTCGACTCGGCGCTCACCGACAACAGCGACGCGCAGAGCGTCGAGACCACCGGCATCTGGACGTCGACCGGCGAGGGCGCCGGCTACCAGGGCTTCGACTACGCACGGCACGGTGACGGGGCGGCCACCGACAGGTTCACCTGGCATCTGTCGGTGCCGTCCGACGGTAAGTACGAGGTCTCGGTCAGATACCCGGCCGGGCAGGCGACCGATGCCCCGTACACCGTCAAGGACACGGTCAAGCGGGTCGACCAGACCAAGAACGCCGGCATGTGGGTCAGCCTCGGCAGCTTCGACTTCGTCGAGGGCGAGGATCAGACGGTCACGCTGGGCGCAGACGCAAACGCTCCGGTGCTGGCTGATGCCGTACGCCTGGTGCGGGACAACAGCGGCGACATCGACACCGAGCAGAAGCACTACGAGTACGCGTACGACGCCAACGGCAACCTGACCACGCTCGCCGACGGCAGCTCCGGTGCGGCCGTGGACACGTACGCGATGGACTACACCCAGCTCAACCAGGTCCGCACGGTACGGGAACGCAAGGGCGACGACGTCCTGCACACCACCGCCTACACCTATGACGGCGACGGCAACACCCTGACCCGGACCCACGACCAGGAGACCGCGTCTTACGAGTACGACAGCCGGGGCCAGGTCGTCAAGATCACTAACGGGACGAAGGTCACTTCGTTCACCTATGACGCCCGCGGCAAGACCGACACGCTGACCCGCGGTAACGGCAACGTCGTCGACTACTCGTACTACCTCGACGGGCTACTGAAGGAGCAGGTCGAAAAGAAGTCCGGCGGCGACCTGGTCACCTCGCACTCGATCGACTACGACGAGAACGGCAACCGCAGCCGCGACGAGAGCAAACAGATGAACGCCGACAACCACGGCGCGCTCATCAACGAGGTCACCACCTACACGTACGACCCGAAGGACCGGATCGCCAAGGTCGGCAAGACCAGGGGTGCCAACGAGTCGTACGTGCACGACGCCAACAACAACGTCGTGTCGCAGACCATCGGCGACAAGACGACCACGAACTCCTACGACCGGAACCGGCTCGCCTCGTCGACAACCTCGGGCGTCAAGGCCAGCTACAAGTACGACCCGTACGGGCGGCTGTCGACCGTCAGCGCGAGCGGCCAGACCGTGCAGAAATACACGTACGACGGCTTCGACCGCACCGTCTCGCAGCGCAGTGGCGCGGGGGCCGACCCCAAGATTACTAAGAACACGTTCGACCCGCTGGACCGCACCACCACGCAGTCGGTCAGCGGTGGCGGCCAAGCCGCGAAGACCACTACGTTCGCCTACCTCGGGCTGTCCGATCAGGTGCTTACCGAGGACAGCGACGGCACCGGGAACGACAAGTCCTATCAGTACGCACCGTGGGGCGCCCGCCTGTCCCAGGACAAGGGCAGCGAGACCTCGTACTACGGCTACAACCCGCACACCGACGTCGAGGAGCTGACCGACGAGAAGGGCGACACCCGGGCGACGTACGGCTACACCGCGTACGGCTCTGACGACAAGGAGGCGTTCACCGGGGTCGACAAGCCCGACCCGCAGGACCCGTCGAAGGAGCCGTACAACGCGTACCGCTTCAACGCCAAGCGGTGGGACCCGTCCAGCGGCACCTACGACATGGGCTTCCGCGATTATGACCCGGGCCTGAACCAGTTCCTCACCCGGGACGCGTACGGCGGTGCGCTCAACGACATGCGGATGGCCACTGACCCGTGGACCAACAACCGGTATGCGTTCGCCGGCGGCAACCCGGTCAGCAACGTCGAGATCGACGGCCACTGCTGGGACTGGGCGCAGGGCATCTGTGACGTCGCGTCGGATGTCGGCAACTGGGTCTCGGAGAACGCGTCCGCGATCGGCGAGACGGCACTCGGTATTGCCTCCATGTTCCTCGGTGCCGCCATCTTCGAGGCGAGCCTCACGCTGGCGATCGCCGGCGGCGTGATCTGCCTCACCGGTGTCGGCTGCATCGCCGGCGGTCCGGCTCTCGCGGTGGCCGGGGCCGGGATGCTGGTCGGCGCCGGCGTCTTCACCCTAGGCGCCGGCGCGACGTGGGAGGGCATCAACAATATGCACTCCACGTCGAGCGGTGGCTCGTCGGGCGGCGACTCGGGCGGCGGACTCCGCAAGCCGCCCGAGGGTTCCACCGACGGCGGCCCCGGCAAGTGGGTGAAGCAGACCCGCGGCGGTAGCGACGAGTCGAAGGCGTACCAGGAGAAGGTCACCGGCGTCGAGCGGGGCAGCGAGTACGAGGTCAACGGCGTCCGCTTCGACGGCTACGACAACGGCACCCTGCTCGAGGCCAAGGACAACTATCTGTCCTTCCTCGACGAGAACGGCGAGTGGAAGTGGTTCTTCAAGAACGCCACCCGCAAGGGCTCCAAGACCTCAGGCTACGAAGACCTGGTGAACGAGGCGCGAGGTCAGCTGGCCGCGTCCGGGGACACTCCGATCACCTGGAAGGTATCCGACCTCAGGCTGAAGGCGGCATTCGAGAAGATGTTCCGTGACGAGCGGATCACCGGGATCACGGTGGATGTGCTCTGACGGCGCGGACTATCACGGGAGACCGGCATGGAAAGTAATGGAGAGCTGCTCGTCCAGGTCGTATGGGGGCCGCGGGCGGAGACGGCAGCCGAGTGTGCCGGCCGCTGGCTGGACACCCAGCAGCGGCTGGCGGCGGCCGACCCCGACTTGCTCGGCCGCTGGGTCAAGTTCGAGTTCGACGACGAGCTGATCGAGACCGAGCTGACCACATCGGAGCAGCTGACGGAGATCGTTGCCGACGGCCGCCACGACAATCCGGAGCTTGGGTTCGGCTTCTCCGCCTCGAACGGGCGGCAGGGGGAGGCGGGCGACACCTTCTTCAAGGCGACGGCGGGCTCCGTCACCAGCAACAAGAACCTGTCGAATGTGGCTTACCTCGAGGTGAATCCGCTGCCGGCCGAGGACGAGCCGCACTGGCTCGCGATCGCCGAGCCGATGCTGCTGGCCCTGGTGGCCGCATGGGAGCCGGACTACGGCGTAGTGACCCGCGACGCCGTGGCCAGAGCGCAGGAGACCGCACCCCGGCAGCCGAACGCCGGTTACCTCACCTACCTGTCTGCCGGGCGGCGCGCCGCCGTCCCGGCGGGCCTGCCCGGCGCCGTCCGGGAACTGCCGGACGGCGGCGTGCTGCTGTCCGCCATTCGGCCCGGCGGTGAGCTGCCGGGCCCCGAGGAGGTCGCCGCCATCGGCGCGGCGCTGCGGGAGGCCGGCGCGTTCGTGCCGGTCCCGACCGACCGACCGGTCACCTGACCGGCTTGTATGGGGGAGAAGTCGGAACATGCGAAATCTCAGCCGCGCCGCGCTGGCCACCGTGGCCGCCGCGGCCCTCGTCACCGGCCTTACCGGGCCGGCCCACGCGACCGGCGGCGGACTGCCGCTCACCTCGTTCGGTGCGATCGCCGTCGACGCGGGCCACAAGCACGTGTTCCTCAGCGGCGGCACGGCGGCCAACGCGATCGTCGTAACCGATTACTCGGGCCACGCGCTCAAGACCATCAGCGGCCAGTACGGCGCGACCGGCCTGGTGCTCAGCGCCGACGGGAGCACGCTCTACACGGCGAACGCGGCGGGCGACGCAGTCTCGGCCATCGACACCAAGACCCTGACGGAGAAACAGCGGTACGCGACTGGTGCGCAGACCTGTCCGACCCGACTGGCCCGCACCGGCACGACGATCTGGTTCGGATATGGCTGCGGCTCCAGCTGGACCGGCGGCATCGGCTCGCTCGACACCTCGGTCACGCCCCCGGTCGTCGGCCTCAACCAGCAGGGCGCCGTCGACTTCCAGGGCGCGCCGCTGCTGTCCGCGAACGGCGCTGCCAACGGAACGCTGCTCGCGGTGCAGCCCCAGCTGAGCCTGTCCACCGTCGCGGTCTACGCCACCACGGGCGCGACCGCCTCGCTCACCATCACTGGAACGGTGTCCGGCAGCAACATCACCGACGGCACCCTCACCCCGGACGACGCGCAACTGTTCACCGCGGCCGGTTCCCGCGACGGCGCCGCCGCGTTCACTGCCACCGACCTGAGCGGCCGAGGCGCCTACCCCACGGGCCGGTACCCGAACGCGGTCGCTGTCGCACCGGACGGGAGTGCTCTGGCCGCGGGCGCGTACAGCACAGACAAGGACGTCTACCTATACAGGCTCGGCGGGGCGACGCCGACGCGCACAGTGGAGCTGGGCAGTGGACGGATCCTCGCGGATCGCGGCCTAGCGTTCACACCCGATGGGAAGGTTCTCTTCGTCGTGGCGCTGTCCCTGACCGACCCCAGCCCGATCCTTCTGTCACTGTCCCGTCCCCTTGGCTAACCTCAGAAAGGCTACGTCGATGGCGGTTCGGCGTTGGTAGGCGCCGTTGACCGGATCTGCAGCAAGGACCGCTGGGACCGCCGGTGTGCTTGCTCGCGCTTGTTGCGCAAGAAGGCGAGGGTGAGGTCGATGCCTTCGATCTCACCCAGCCAGCGCTCAGCTTCGGCGTGCTGTCGCCGCGTGAGTAGGTCGCGTTCCAGTTCGTCGAGCCTGCTGATCATTTTCGGGTTCACGTTGAGCATCGGGCAGCGGATGCAGGCGTGCTCGTGCTGGCAGCCGGTGCCGTAGGGCCGGGCGCAGGAGCCGAGTTCGACCTTGCGTTTGTCGAAGTGCTCCTCGAACTCCGCCCTGTACCGTGCCAGAACTTGATGCGAGGGCTGTGAACTGGGATTTTGCCTGACTTGTGGGGTTCGAAAATTGGGTTACGCCGATTGACCTGCAGTTGTGTGCATGCTCGCCATGGCGTGGCCGGCACGATGGAGGCCATGACCGCGTCCCTTGTGTACCTGCTGCTTCGCCAGGTTTTGCAGATGTTGACCCAGCTCGCCCGTGATGGCGGGGCCAAGGATGTGGAGCTCCTTGTACTCCGTCACCAGGTAGCGGTGCTACACCGACAGGTGCACCGCCCCGACCTCGAACCGGCCGACCGGGTGGTGCTGGCCGCCTTGTCGCGGCTGCTGCCTCGCCCGCGGTGGTCGGCGTTCTTCGTCACCCCGGCGACCCTGCTCCGCTGGCACCGACAGTTGATCGCCCGGCATTGGACCTACCCGCATACCCGGCCCGGCCGGCCGTCGGTCGACCAGCACGTGCGGGACCTCGTGCTGCGACTGGCCGCCGAGAACCCAACCTGGGGGCACCGCCGGATTCAGGGTGAACTCGTCGGCCTGGGCTACCCGGTGGCGGCCAGCACCGTATGGAAGATCCTCCACCAGGCCGGGGTCGACCCGGCGCCGCGGCGCTCCGGACCGACCTGGAAACAGTTTCTGACCGCCCAGGCGCACACGATCCTGTCCTGCGACTTCTTCACCGTCGACACGGTGTTGCTCCAGCGGATCTACGTGTTGTTCTTCGTGGAGATCGCCTCCCGCCAGGTCCATGTCGTCGGGGTGACCGCACATCCGACCGGCGCCTGGGTGGCCCAGCAGGCCCGAAACCTGCTGATGGACCTCGACGGGCGGGTGACCAGCTTGCGGTTCCTGCTGCGCGACCGCGACGCGAAATTCACCGCGGCGTTCGACGCGGTGTTCACCGCAGCGGGCATCGACGTGATCAAGACTCCGCCCCAGTCGCCGAGAGCGAACTCATTCGCCGAGCGGTGGGTGGGCACCGTACGCCGGGAGTGCACCGACCGGATGCTCATCATCGGCGAGCGACATTTGGCGGCAGTCCTCAGCGAGTACGTGGCTCACTACAACGGCCATCGTCCACATCGTTCGTTGGGCCAGCAGCCACCGAACCGACCGCCTCAGGTCATAGACTTGAACGCCGTCCGGGTGCAGCGACGCCCAATCCTCGGCGGCTTGATCAACGAGTATTCGCAGGCGGCGTAGCCGAAACTCAATTTTTGAGCCCGGCAGGTCAAGGGGTCGTCGGTTCAAATCCGGCCGTCCCGACGCAGGTCACAGGCTTGATCCAGGTTTCTGGATTGACTCTGGGGACCATGTTGATCTTTTCTCTGCGTACCTGGCGCACCTTGACCACTGGTCAAGCTCCTGGGGCTTGTAGCGAACGAGGCGTGACCTTCTACAGGCCATTTGGATGCTTGGACAGCCAAGCGCGATGACAGTCCTTAAGAGCGTCCCGTTGTGCCCGTGTGGGAAGGATGACATCGGCGCCGCCGTCGTAGGGGTGATAGAGCCAGCGGAGATCCGCCGGGGCCAGGATGACGTTCGCTAGCTCGTCGTCCGCGACCGTTCGCAGCAGGAGGTCTAGGACCCCACGTCGCCACGGTCGGATCTCAACGTAGAGCTGTGTGTAGCTGTGGTACTCGGGGTCCTCGTCTGGCTGTTCCAACAGGGTCCGCCAGTGCTGCGCGTTTGGCGCGACTTCCGATCGTCTCGGCCACATTTGTGGGGCGGTTGCCGGGGTCTCTGTCCATTCGCTTGTGATAACGAGGAGCGCTGGACCCGGGTCGAGTTCCGACAGCACGGTGTAATGACGGTCGAGAACCGTCGCGTATTCGGCCTCGTTATCCGGGTAGCGCTTCGATTCTGGGAGGCTATGAAACCTTACCCACCGGTCGGAATAGTAACTGCGGAGCCAGTGAGCGAATGGTGGGCACTCGGGCCACTGTCGCTCCCAAATCTCGGTAAGGGCCTCGGGGGTCGGAACACTGCTGGAGGTCACGGTGTCGTTCTACCGGAGGCCGAGAGGCGCAGAGAAGTCGGGGACCACCTGGGGACTACACGTCGTGCTCGGTGCTGCACGACCCGCACACCTAGCCACGCCAATCAGGGAGGCATGCTGCGCTTGACGTGCAGGAGCGTGTAGCGCAACGTCCTGGGGGTCATCCATGAAGGAGCGGGGCCGGTCAAGTCTCTGGTTTTGACTGGTGGATCCGGGTTCGCCCGTGTTCACCGCAGGGCTGTGGGTATACGGACGCGCGGCGGCGGCTGCTGCGTGGTTGCGCTGCCGGCGTGGTGTGGGTGGCGTTGTTGACGTTGGTTTGGGTTGGTCGCGTCACC
>NZ_BOON01000080.1 GCF_016863255.1 Planosporangium mesophilum | reverse complement strand
AGATCAGCGCCCGGGCCAGGGAACGGCAGCTGCACCCGCAGGCGTAGCGGCCGGGTCCGCACAGCGCCGGACCGCGGGCCTAGCGGCCGGCACGATCACCTTCTCCGTACCCGGATGGGCGAGTTGTCCGGTGTCGTCGAGCATCCTCGCGTCGATTGGACGAAGATGGATGTATGACCCCGGCGAGCTTCAAAGACCTGTGCATGGATGCGGACGACGCGCTTTCGCAGGCTCGGTTCTGGGCAGCGTTGCTCGGCTCGTCACCGATCGACCGGGGTGACGGTTCGGCCCGACTCGCACCGGGGCCCGGTCGTAGCTCCGCCGAGGTGCTCTGGATAGATCCGGTGCCGGAGCCGCGTACGGTCAAGACCCGGGTGCACCTCGACCTGAGGTTGGTCGAGCCGACCCCGGCGGCCCTCCTGCGGGCGGGCGCCACGGTCGTACGGGAACCGGGCGACGACCCTTGGTGGGTGCTGGCCGACCCCGAGGGCAACGAGTTCTGCGCGTTCCCGCCGGATTCCGGCACGGCCAAGCCCCCGGGCGTGTTCGAGCTGGTGGTGGACTGCCGTGACGCGTGGGCGCAGGCCACCTGGTGGGCCGAGGTCACCGGTGGCAAGGCCGTCCGCTCTGACAAGGGCTACTTCGCCTGGGTCGAGGGGGCGGCCGGGTTCCCGTGGCAGTACTGGGTGTTCCAGGAGGTCCCCGAGCCCAAGGTCGTCAAGAACCGGGTGCACTGGGACGTCGACCTGACCGGGGACGCCCCGGACGCGCTCGTCGAGGCCGGGGCGGTCGTGCTGCGCGAACCGGGCGGTGACATCACGTGGTGGGTGCTGGCCGACCCGGAGGGCAACGAGTTCTGCGCCTTCCCGGCGAAGAGGTAGCGCCGCCGTCCCGGGGAGGCGGTAACGCCGCGGCGGGCGGGTTGTTGCGGTGCGTGACGGCCGTGCCCGACCCGTCGACTCACGCGCAACCTCGCGGGTTGACGCCGGTCGTCGAGGTGAGCCGTCAGTTTGCGGAGGGTGCCTCCTTGATCAGCGGATAGTGAGCCTGATTGCAGGTGCGGGCGGGGTCCGAGGTGGCCGTGGGCGTTGTTATAGAACTGTGATAAAGGCTGCGGATGACTACAGATGGTGATCCTTCTCGCTCCTTTTGCGACGAATTTGTCGGACCGATGCCTATCTGTGGCCGGGTCGGAATGTCGTTTTCCACTACTGAGAGTGCCGATCACGGGAAACGATAGTTACCAATCGGTAGCATGGGCTTGAATGCGGATCCGGGTCACGGCAACATCACTCGCGCGCCCACCGTTGAGGGCATTCACCCTGTCTGGTCCGGTGTGGTGCAGACCTTTGCTTCACGCATCTCGTCACCAGCACCCCCCTGCCACCCCCCGGCAGCCGCTCGGTGACATCACCCGCGAGGAGGAACTCCGTGAAGGATGCGCAAGGCGACCTGGCTCCGGGCCGTACCAGGTGGCGGCGGTTCGCCGCCGTGGTGCTGCCCGCCGCCGCGGCCGCGGGCGCCATCGTGTTCGGGATGTCCAACGGCGCGATCGCCGCGTCGTTCGCCGTCTCCGGACAGACGTTCAAGGTCTCGGCCGACCGGCTCGTGGGCACCGGCTTCGTCCAGTACGGCGGAGCGGTGCACCCCAAGGACGAAGCCACGGGCAAAGCCAAGGACGTCCCGGTGGCGACGTCCGGCATCGCCGACGCCCGGCTGTACAACCTGTGCCAGTCGGTGAAGGTGCCCGGCATGCCGGTGAGCCTGGTCATCAACGCCGGTGGTGACCCCGACGCCCCCGCGCACGCCACGAACCTTCTGATCGACATGGCCGATCTGCAGGGTGACGCGACGTTCACCAACATTCACATCGGCCAGGACGCGGGCACGCTGGACGCCGCCGGCCCCGACGTGAAGGGTCAGTCCGGCTCCTTCGCACAGCAGGCCTCGGACGTCGAGATCAAGAACCTCAAGCAGGTCGCCTGGTCCACCTCGGCCGGCACCTTCGCACTCAACGGCCTGCACCTCTACGTGGACGTGAACCCCCAGGGGCCCAAGGAGTGCTTCCCCGACCCCAAGAAGTGATACGCGTACGCAAGGCCCGCGGTCTTGACGGCCGCGGGCCTCGCCCGTGCCCCGGCTCCCGAACCTTGAACGCTGGAGGAGTACGTGCCAACCGCACACGCGTCGCAGGCGGCTGAACCCACCGGGGACGGGGGAGGCTTCCGCCGCTGGCGGCGGACGAGGCCGTTCTGGGCGGGGCTGTTCCTGATCTTGTCCGGCGTCGAGCTCTTCCTCAGCGGCAACATGAACCTCGGCGCGATGGAGGTCCACGTCGGGCCGACCGGATTCCTGTCGTACGTGGTGCCGGCGATGCTGGTGCTCTGCGGCGCGGGGACCTGGATGACGCCGCACCTGCGGATGTTCTACGGCATCCTCGGCTCGCTCGTCGCCGTGTACTCGCTGATCGGCGTCAACTTCGGCGGCTTCCTCGTCGGCGTGCTGTTCGGCATCGTCGGCGGTGCCCTCGCCATCGCCTGGTCGCCGGTGGCGCTGCCGGCGGCCGCGACGGCGCCTCGTGGCCCGGAGCCGGCGGCGGCGTTCACCGTGCCCGAGCGGGTCGACGACCGGTTCGCGGAGCCGTACGCCGACCCGCGACCGCGGTACGACCACGGCCAGCCGTACGGAAGCCCGCCGGGGTACGAGATCCCGCGCGAGGTGGACAACACCGACCAGCGGTGGGGCGTACCGGAGTCCGGTGGCGGCCGCCACGGCCAGCCCGAGCCGCCGTCCTCCGGCGGAGGCTCGAGCCGGATGTTGGCGATCACACTGGTACCGGTTACCCTGGCCGCCGCGCTGGTGGCGGTCGTGCACGCGCCCACGCCCGCGTACGCCGCGCCCTGCCCGAACCCGAGCGCCTCCGCCTCGAAGGCGCCCAAGACCCCGAAGGCGTCGCCGGGCAGGAGCTCTTCGGCCACCCCCCAGCCGAACCCGTCCGGGGCCCCCGGCGGTGACAACCCGCTGATCGGGGTCTGGAACGGCCTGGTCGACGGCGTCGGGAAACTTTTCGGCGGGGGCGACTCCGTCAGTCCGGCTCCCGCCCCGTCGCCGAGCCCGAGCCCGAGTCCGAGTGCCGGCGGGGGAGGGCTGCTGCCCGGCCTGCCGGCGCTGCCGGGCCTGCCGGCGTTGCCGTCGGTCAAGCCGGGTCAGCCCAAGGCGTCCGGATCGGCGGTGCCGTGCCTGGGACCGGGCGTGGTCAAGACCGCCAAGGTCCCGCCGGGACTGCCGATGCCCGCCTCCACCCAGGCGGTCATCACCGGTCAGTCCGTGACGATGGTCAACTCCACCTACGACGGTGTGGTGGAGCTGCAGACGAAGACGGGTCCGGTCCGGGCGCTCCAGTTCACCATGGAGACGTCGGTCACGCTGCCGTTCCAGCTGAAGGTGCGCGAGCCCAACGGCAAGAGCACTCTGATCACGAGCGACTCGCTGACCATCGACAGCCAGGGTAAGGAGCGCGACGGCAAGCGCAAGCGCACCGTCAAGTTCTACACGACCAAGTTCCAGGGCGAGCTGACGCTCGTCCCCGGCCTCCCCGGCATCCCGGTCACCTTCACGCCGGACATGCCGCCGCCGCTGACCCTGCCGGTGCTGACCTTCACCAACCCGGTCATCGACCTGGTCTTGGTGCGCTCCGACACGCTCAGGGCACCGAACATGCACGTCAGCGAGGTGTGACGGACGGGCGCGCGTCCGGCCGAGCCGGACGCGCGCCCATCGGCTCCAGGCCGGACTAGACGCGCGCGAGCGCCGCCTTCAGCGGGTCCAGCCCGAGTGAGCCCAGGTTCAACGCGTTGCGGTGGAACTCGCGCAGGTCGAAATCGGCGCCCTTGCGGGCCCGCGCCTCCGCGCGAGCCTGCAGCCAGATCCGCTCACCGATCTTGTACGAGGGGGCCTGCCCCGGCCAGCCGAGGTACCGGTTGACCTCGAAGCGCAGGTTCTCGTCCGGCACCCGGCAGTGCGCCCGCATGAACTCCCAGCCCAGCTCAGGCGTCCACCGCTCACCCGGGTGGAAGCCGAACGGGTTGTCGCGCGGAATCTCGAGCTCGAGGTGCATGCCGATGTCCACGATCACGCGCGCCGCGCGGAACGCCTGCCCGTCGAGCATGCCGAGCCGGTCACCGGGGTCGGCGAGGTAGCCCAGCTCGTCCATGAGGCGCTCGGCGTACAGCGCCCAACCCTCGCCGTGCCCGGAGACCCAGCACAGCAGCCGCTGCCAGCGGTTGAGCAGCTCGGCGCGGGCCGCGGTCTGCCCCACCTGCAGGTGGTGACCTGGCACGCCCTCGTGGTAGACCGTTGTCACCTCACGCCAGGTCGAGAACGTGGTGATGCCGTGCGGCACCGCCCACCACATCCGCCCGGGACGGGAGAAGTCCTCGCTGGGGCCGGTGTAGTAGATGCCACCGTCCGAGGTCGGCGCGAGGCAGCACTCGATCCGGCGTACCTGCGCCGGAATGTCGAAGTGCGCGCCGTTCAGCTCGCTGATCGCGCGGTCGGCCAGCTCCTGCATCCAGTCGCGGAAGGCCTCCTTGCCGGTGATGTTGCGCGCCGGGTCGGCGTCGAGCGCCGCGACCGCGTCGTCGATCGAGCCACCCGGGACGATCTTCTCGGCGACCTGGCGCATGTCCGCCTCCAGGCGGGCCAGCTCGTCGAAGCCCCAGGCGTACGCCTCGTGCACGTCGACCTCGGCGCCGAGGAAGTACCCGATGGCGCGTTCGTACCGCTCGGGTCCGGCGGCCTGCTTCTCGCGGCCCCGCGGCGCGAGCTCCTCGCGCAGGAACCGGCCGGTCTCGATGGTCGCCTCGCGGGCGCGGTCGGCGGCGCGGCGGAGGTCGGCGCGCAGCGCCTCGGAGGCCCCCGCGCCGGCCCGCTCGGCGAGGCCGGCGTAGAAGTTGTCGCCGTTCGGGTCGGTCCAGATGTCACACTGCTTGGCGACCTCGATCATCTGCTGGCGCGGCGACGCGTGCCCGGTGTCCGCCGCGCGCAGCAGGGTCTGCCGCCACTGGGTCAGCGCGGTCGGTACGCCCGCCATCCGCGCGGCGATGTTGGCCGCGGCCTCCTCGCCCGACGTCGGCATCAGGTCGAACACACCACGGATGTAGTGCAGCCCGCCCGTGATGACGTTGACCTCGCTGGTCACGTCGCCGGCGTCGTAGCGCGTCAGGGCCCGGCTCAGCCGCTCCTGCATCGCCTCCTTGGCCACGCGTTCGCGCTCGTCGGCCGGGGTCACGGCGTCGAGCTGGGCGAGCGTACGCCGGTCGAGCCCGGCGAGCGTCGCATACCCCTCGGGCGACAGGTCCGTCATCCGGTCCTCACGGCCGGCGATGCCGGCGTGGGTGGCCCCGGTCGGGTCGAGCTTGGCCCACTCATCCACGTACCGGTTGGCGATGTCATCTACACGGTCCACGCCTTCGACCCTAGTTGACGGCGAGGTTCGGGGGCTCGCCGCAATCACCCTGGTCAACCTGCCCGAGGGTACGGTCAAGGGAGATCATCCGTGGGAGGCGGCCCACTCGAGCAGCGCCTGCGCCGGCATCGTGTTGACGATGCGCTCGGCTCCCACGCCGCAGGCGGCGGCGCGGGCACAGCCGTACGGTAGCCAGTCGAGCTGGCCGGGCGCGTGCGCGTCGGTGTCGATGCTGAACCGGCAGCCCAGTTCGTACGCCCGGCGCAGCAGCCGCTTCGGGGGGTCGAGCCGCTCCGGGCGGCTGTTGATCTCGATGGCCTTGTCGTACTCCGCAGCCGTACCGAACACCGCGTCCGCGTCGAACGTGCTCTCCGGCCGTTTGTTCTGGCCGGTCGCCTTCCTGCCGGTGACCAGCCGCCCGGTGCAGTGCCCCAGGATGTCCAGGTGGGGGTTGGCCAGCGCTGTCACCATCCGCTTGGTCATCGCGTCCGACGGGTCGCGCAGCTTGCTGTGTACCGAGCCCACCACGATGTCCAACCGGGCCAGCAGGTCGTCGTCCTGGTCGAGCGAACCGTCCAGCAGGATGTCGACCTCGATGCCGGTGAGCAGGCGGAACGGCTTCATGGCCCCCTGCGCGGCCAGGTCCGTGAGCTTGGAGTTCAGCGCCTCGACGATGTCCAACTGCTCGCGCAGCCGGTCGGCGGACAGGCCGCGCGCCACCTTCAGGCTGGGCGAGTGGTCGGTCAGGACCAGGTACTCGTGGCCCAGTTCGACCGCGGCCAGCGCCATCTCCTCGATCGGCGATCCGCCGTCGGACCAGTCGGAGTGGCTGTGGCAGTCGCCGCGCAGGGCGCTGCGCAGCGCCGTGGCCGCCTCGTCCAGGTCGGTGCCCGCGGTCTCCAGCAGCCGCCGCAGGTAGACCGGCTCCTCCCCGGCCACCGACTCGGCCACGCAGCGGGCGGTCACCTCGCCGACCCCGGGGAGTTCGGTGAGGGTACCGGCGTCCGCGCGGGCGGCGATCTCGTCGGCGGGCAGCGCGGCCAGGGCGGCGGCGGCCGTCCGGAACGCCTTCACCCGGTAGGTCGCCTCGTGGGCGCGCTCGAGTAGGAAAGCGATGCGACGCAGGTCTTCGATGGGGTCACGGTCCGCCATGGATCCGACCGTAGTCACATCGCGGTACGTGCGGAGGGCGGACAGGCCGACAGGCGGTCGGGCCGGGACGCGACAGGCACTGATTAGTCTGGGGCGATGCGGACCATCGACTGGGTCGACGGCGTGGTGGAGATCATCGACCAGACGGCGCTGCCCGACGTCACCCGGGTGCTGCGGCTGTCCACCGTGGAGGAACTGGTGGCGGCGGTGCGCCGGCTGGCGGTACGCGGCGCGCCGGCGATCGGCGTGGCCGGCGCCTTCGGGGTCGCCCTGGCCGCCCGCCAGTTCGCCGGCGATCCGGATGCGTTGGCGGCCGCCGTCGATCTGGTTCGCACCGCGCGCCCGACGGCGGTCAACCTCGCCCGCTGTGTCGACCGGGCCGCGGCCCGGCTGCCCGAGGGGTCGGACGCGGTCCTGGCCGAGGCGCTGCGCATCCGCGACGAGGAGGTCGACAGCGCCGACCGGATGGGCCGGCTCGGCGCCGACGTGGTCACCTCGCTGTGCGGGGAGCGGCCGCGGCTGCTGACCCACTGCAACACCGGCGCGCTGGCCACGGTGACCGGCGGTACCGCGTTGGCGGTCGCGTTCGAGCTGCACCGGCGCGGCGTGCTGGCCGGCATGATCGCCAGTGAGACCCGGCCGCTGCTGCAGGGTGCCCGGCTGACCGCCTGGGAGCTGGACCGGGCCGGCATCCCGTACCGGGTGGCGGTCGACGGTGCCGGGCCGTTCCTGATGGCGCGCGGTGAGGTGGACGCCGTGATCCTCGGCGCCGACCGGATCTGCGCCAACGGTGACGTGGTCAACAAGGTCGGAACGTACGCGCATGCCCTGGGCGCGCGAGCCGCCGGTATCCCGTTTCTCGTGGTGGCGCCCGAGTCGACCGTCGACCTGGACACGCCCTCGGGCGACGCGGTCGAGATCGAGGACCGGGGCCCGGCGGAGGTGGTGTCGTTCCACGGCGTGGCGTCCGTACCGGCGGGGGCCGACGCGGTCAACCCCGCCTTCGACGTGACGCCCCATTCGCTGGTGACCGCGATCGTCACCGACCGGCGGGTGATCCGCCTGGACAAGGGGGAGACGATGGGTTCGTACCGATCGGCCTGACGGAGCACAGGATCAAGGTCTTTCGTCTATTGTCTGGGACGCGCGCGTTCCTTTGATGCTTGTCTCGTTTGTACCTTTCGTCTGGTCTGACGGGGCGGTGATCCGGTCGACCGGTCGGCGCGGGCACCAGGTGTCAGGGGTCGGGTGAACCAAAACCCGCAAGCCCTTAAGCTACGTCCGTCTGTCCTCGCCCCAGATCTCGGAGTGTGTCGTGAAGCTGTCCATCCTCATGCCCGTGTACAACGAGGAGGCACGCCTCCCCGAGGCACTCAAGCAGGCGCTCGACGTCGACTACCCCTGTGACGTTGAGCTGGTCGTCGTGGACGACGGCAGCAAGGACGGCACCCGCGAGATCCTCCAGCGCGCCGACGACCCCCGGCTCCGGGTGGTCCTGCACGAGCGCAACCAGGGCAAGGGCGCGGCCATCAAGACCGCGGTCGCCCAGGCGACCGGTGAGTACATGGTCATCCTGGACGCCGACCTGGAGTACGACCCGCAGGACATCCCGCGCCTGCTCGCCCCGGTGCTCGACGAGCGGGCCACCGTGGTCTACGGCAATCGCACGTTCGGCGGCCACAGCTCGTTTTCGTTCTGGTACGTCATGGGCAACCGGGGCGTCACCACCGCGGCGAACATCCTCTTCAACTGCTACATCGGCGACCTGGAGACCTGCTTCAAGCTGATGCCGCTGGAGCTGTACCGCTCGCTCAACATCAAATCGAAGGGCTTCGGCATGGAGGCCGAGGTCACCGGCAAGCTGCTGCGCAACGGCTACCGCCCGTACGAGCTGCCGATCAGCTACCGGGCCCGTACCCGCGAAGAGGGCAAGAAGATCACGGCGATGGACGGCGTCGAGGCGCTGTGGATCCTGCTCCGTGAGCGGCTTCGTCGCCCCTCGCTGACCGCGAAGTAGTACGCGTCAGCGCGTCCCCGGGGTAGGGGCGGTCGGGCAGCCGTGGCCGCGTTGCCAGGCGGCGGCCTCGTCCACGGGGGAGAGGTTGCCGCCGGCGCGCCAGGAGTCGAGGTACTTCCAGGGGTAGAACACGCCGCGGCGTACCCACCAGTCGCCGGTGCCCGCGCAGACCGGCGACAGGCCGAAGTGCAGGTGGCACACGTTGCTGGAGTTTCCGGTCTTGCCCACGAGCCCCACCTGCACGCCGGCGCGTACCCGCGTGCCGGCGTCCATGCCGTTCTGGACCGCGGCCAGGTGGGAGCCGTAGTAGCGCACGCCGTCGTCGCCCCGGATCGACACCGACAGGCCGCCCTTGTCCTCGCCGGCCGGGTGCTTCGGATCGAAGTCGTCCACCCGGCTCACCTCGAGGACCACACCGTCGACCGGTGACCGTACCGGCGAGCCGCACGCGGCGAAGATGTCGGTGGCCGGGTAGTCGTGGTGGGTGTGCCCGTAGCTGGCGTTGCCGGCCACCGGGAACACCCGGTGCACCTGGGCGGCGGCCGACACGCTGGGCGCCGCGAGTACCGAGGGGCTCGGTGCCGGCCCGGTCGACGGCGCGGCACCGGACGACGGCTGGGGGGCGCTCGGGGACGCGCCCGCCTTGAACACCGCCGACGGGCCGGCGCAGCCGCCGGCCAGGACGACGGCCAGCAGTCCGGGGGCGAGTACACGAGATAGACGGCCAGGCACCCGCCCATACTGCCAGTCGCCGGTTGCCGAACGCTGCCCTGTCGGTTGCGGAGCGCACGATAGGCTGCCGGGTGGTGGAGAGTGGTATGAGCGAGAACGCGACCGGCCCGGGTACGGGCCGGACGCCACCGTGGACACCTCCCGACATGGGCTGGCCGCAGCCGGCGCCGGTACCCGGCGCGCAGCCCCCGCCCGGGTGGGCGCCCGCCGGCGCGGCGCCTTACCCGTACGGCCCGCCGTACCCGTACGGTCCGCCGCCCGCGTACGGTCCGCCGCCCGCCCCTGGTGCGGCGCAGCGCCCGTATGTCTGGCCCAGCCGGCGACCCCAGGTCGACGTGCTGCGGACGGCGCCCGGGCCGTCCCGCCCGGTCTTCCGTGAGCCGTTTCCGATCCGCGGCGGAGCCGTCGCCCTGGGCATGGTCGGCGGTGGCCTGTGGATGATGCTGTTCGGGCTGCTGGCCTCCACCGCCCGCGCGTACGCGTGGATAACCATCCTCGCGGGCCTGGTCGCCTGGCTGGTCACCCTGCTGCTGGCCCGGATGGGCGACCGTGGCGCGGCCGTGGGGCTGGCCGTGTCGACCGCAATGGGCCTGGCGATCGCGATGATCGTTGTGACGGTCCGGTGGATCGGCGGCACCTGGCTGCTCTGGTGACGTACTTGTACTCATCGTGTTGTCGAGGATGCGGAAAGTGCTGGCGTGGGTACCCTTTCGTGCCACTGTGATTGCTGAAGGCGGACCGTCTTGACGTACGCGCGGCGGACCATCAGTCTCAGCCATATGGCTTTGACGCTGCAGCGGCTCGACCCGGACCGGCGCCGGCGCCGGCTCCGGCTTCTGGCCGAGCTGGCCGACGCGAAGACGCTGCGGGACCCGGCGCAGCCGCGACGCGTGCGAGCCGACCGGCTGCGGATCCGGGAGCTCATCGCCGCGCGCCGCCGCCTCGCCGGGTAGGCGACCCAGGGGTACGTCGATCCGGACACCGGGTCACCCCGTGGTGCGACACGCCGGGGTGTCACTGCCGGCTCGATGGGCGGCGGACACCGCGGCTGCATATCCTCGCTAGCGTCCGCTCTGGGGGACGCCGTTGTTCAAAGGGTTCCCACAGCACCGACAAATTGACCCGGGGGGACCGTGTCGTACTTCGCCGCCGCCGCCGTCCGCGGATCCGATGGTTGGACCGCGACCGAACTGGACCTGTCCGGGTCCTCGGACATCGAAGAGGTGGCCGACCTGCTGCGTCAGGTCGACACCGACGCGGAGGTGTCGCTGCTCTTCGTCGAGTCCGACGAGACGTACCTGGTGGTGCTGCGCCTCGACGAAGGTGAGGACCTGAGGGTCTTCGGCTCGGACTCGACGTTCTCGGAGGAGTCCCGGATCGGGGCACTCCTGCTCGGTGACGTCGAGGAGCCGGCCCTCGACCTGGACGAGGTGGCAGGCGGGGCGGAGCACGCCCGCAAGGACTCCGACGACGAGGAGGGCGTCGCCATCGAGGCCGACGTCGAGCCGGTCGGCGACCCGGACCTGCTGCTTGATCTCGGCGTACCCGCACATCGGCTGTTGGACCTGTGTGCCCGGGACGGCATGCTGCCCTCGGACGTGACCGCGGAGCTGTGCCAGGCGATCGGGTGCGGTGACGAGATGGAGGAGCTGCGCGAGGGGTGAGCCATCAGCCGGGGGGTGCCGGGCGCCGCGCCCGACACGAGGCCTGGATGCGGCGCGCTCTGGAGGTCGCAGCCGGCGACAGCCAGGCCGTCCGCGACACCGATGACGTACCGGTCGGCGCGGTCCTGTACGGGCCGGACGGGCAGGAGCTCGCCACCGGCCGCAACGAGCGTGAGCTGAGCGGTGACCCGAGCGCCCACGCTGAGATCGTCGCGATGCGCCGTGCCGCCGCCGTCCGGGGCGACGGTTGGCACCTCGACGGGTGCACGCTCGTCGTCACGCTCGAACCGTGCACCATGTGCGCCGGCGCGCTGGTACTGGCCCGGGTGAGCACCCTGGTCTTCGGGGCCTGGGAGCCGAAGACCGGTGCGGTGGGTTCGCTGTGGGACGTCGTGCGGGACCGGCGGCTCACCCACCGCCCCGAGGTCTACGCCGGGGTCCTCGAATCCGAGTGCGCTGCCCTGCTGCTCGACTTCTTCGGCCGCCGCCGCTAGATCGTTCCCGTGACCGCCGCCGTCGCCCCTTGCTCGTCACAACGTGCCGGACGTTGTGACGAGCAAGGGGACGACGATCAAGGGGCCGAATGTCAGGCGACGATGGTGTCGAGGGCAACCTCGACCATCTGGCTGAACGTCTGCTCGCGCTCCTCCGCGCTGGTCTTCTCGCCGGTACGGATGTGGTCGCTGACGGTCAGGATGGTCAGCGCGCGGGCCTTGTACCGCGCCGCGATCGTGTAGATCGCCGCGGACTCCATCTCCACCGCCAGTACGCCGTAGTCGGCGAGCCGGTCGTACAGGTCGGGCCGGTCGGTGTAGAACGCGTCGGCAGCCAGGACCGGCCCGACGGTCATCTCGACGCCCCGGGCGGCGGCGACGTCGACCGCGGTGCGCAGCAGCCCGAAGTCCGCGACCGGGGCGTAGTCGACCAGGCCGTCGAAGCGAACCCGGTTCATCGCCGAGTCGGTGCTGGACCCGTTGGCCGCGATCACGTCGCGCAGGTTGAGGTCCGTCGACAGTGCGCCGCAACTGCCGACGCGGATCAGCGTCTGCACGCCGTACTCGTTGATCAGTTCGTGGGTGTAGATCGAGGCCGACGGCATGCCCATACCGGTGCCCTGCACCGAGACGCGTACCCCGCGGTAGGTCCCGGTGTAGCCGAACATGCCGCGGACCGTCGAGTAGCACTTCGCATCGTCGAGGAAGGTCTCCGCGATCCACTTCGCGCGCAGCGGGTCACCCGGTAGGAGGACCCGCTCCGCGATCTCACCCGGCTTGGCGCCGATATGCGTACTCATGCGGTTGATCCTGCCAGGTGGCGTTCGGCCGGGGTGCGCGACGGGCGGTTCAGCGATCGGGTACCCTTCTCGGCGGTGGCGTGTCCGAGTGGCCTAAGGAGCACGCCTCGAAAGCGTGTGAGGGGGCAACCCCTCCGCGGGTTCAAATCCCGCCGCCACCGCTCTGTAACAGGCAGACGCCCGGCGACTCCGAGTGAGTCGCCGGGCGTTTTTCTGTCTGGTCTCAGTTGCGGTATCAGGGCGCCTTCCTCGGCGACCTGCGGGCCGAGTGGTCCCTACCACCGGGTCGGGTACGCCGCCCTCTTGGACGGCGGACTTGCCCGATCCGACACCAGCATGACCTTCGATGGTCTCAATATGGTGCGGCTACGCACCTTTTGCTCAAGTTAACCCGTTATGGCATGTAATCCTTTCTCGGACTGCTGACACGCGCCCCCCTCGCACCGCGCAGCCGTCGATCCCAGCCATAGAACGGAGTTCAGTCGTGCAAACTCTTCGATCACGCGGACGGGGTGCGGGTCGTCTCAGTCGTGCGATCCTCGCCGGCGTCCTCGCCCTGGGCGGCTCGGCCGCCGTCGTGACCGCGACCGCCTCGCCGGCGCTCGCCAACCACGGGCTGCTGCTGGCCAAGGCGGAGCGGACGTCCGACGGCTTCACCTTCGAGGTGACTATCGACGCCCAGTTCAACGGAGCCACCGGCATCACCCTCAGCCCGTCCGCCGGCACGGCGACCATCAGCGGTACGAGTTGGAACAAGGGCGACCGGCCCCTTCTCGCCACCGTCACCGGCCTGACCGCGGACGAGGCCTCCACCGTGCAGGTCAGCGCGAACCTGCTCCCGAGCGGCACGTCTCTGCAATCAATCGCGAGGCCGCCGTTCTCGGCCGTCGCGCCGGCGCTCAGTCCGGCAACGGCCACCGCGGACGGGTTCACCTTCACCATCACCGACTACAACACGACCCGGTACACCTACACGCTCAGCGCCACGGGTGACGCCACCGCCACGGTCGACGCGAACGGCCTGGTCACCGTCACCGGACTGACCGCAGCAGGGAGCGCCACGGTCACCGTGACCGCGACAGCCAAGGCAGGCAGCGGATACACCGGAACCCAGTCGGCCACCCGTACGGGAACCGCCCGGCCGGCGGCTCCGCAGCCACCGGCGACTCCGGCCAAGCCGACGGCCGTCGTCGGCGACAGCGCCGCGGAAATCAGCTGGGTCGCTCCGGCCACCAACGGCGCGTCGATCACCGGGTACCTCGTCACCGCAAACCCCGGCGGGGCGACCTGTGCCGGGCCCGCCGACGCCACCTCGTGCGTCATCGCCGGCCTGCGCAACGGCACGGCGTACACCTTCACCGTCGTCGCCCGGTCCAGTGCCGGCGACTCGAACGCCAGCCCCGCCAGCGACCCGGGTACCCCCACGCCGGTTACCAGCAAGAACCTGTCCATCGACAAGCCCTCGGTGCAGCCCGGCGGCACCGTCACCCTGGTCGCTGAGGGATACCGCCCGGGTACTCCGGTCGACTTCTACCTGCACTCGGATCCGGTCCTGCTCGGCACCGTGAACGCTAACGCCAGTGGCGTCGCCACTCTGACGACCGCGCTGCCGAAGAACCTCACCGGTGGCCACACCGCCCGGGTGGTCGGCACCGGACTCAACGGCCTGCCCCTCAGCCAGGACATCGCCGTGACCATCGCCGCGTCGTCCGGCCTGCCGGTGACCGGTGGCCAGCCGTTCGTCATCGCTGGCGTCGCCATCGGGCTGGTACTGGTCGGATTCGTCTTCCTTCGCGCCGGAAGGCGCCGGAACGCCGCCACGGCCCAGCTCTGACCCGCCACCGCTCTTGAGAAGAGCACGAAGGCCCGGACCTGTGTGGTCCGGGCCTTCGTCTCATTCATCCGCTCAGTACTTGAACCGCCCGACGAGCTGCTGCAGCTCGCTGCCCATCCGGGCCAGGTCCTCGGCGGCGCGGTTGGTGTCGGCGATGCCGGTGTTGGTCTCCTGCGCGGCGGCGGCCACGCTGGTGATGTTCCCGGCGATGTCCGAGGCGCCGGTGGAGGCCTCGGCCACGTTGCGCACCATCTCGCTGGTGGTTGCGCTCTGCTCCTCCACGGCGGAGGCGATCATCATCGAGTAGTCGTTGATCCGGCCGATGACGTCGCCGATGCGGCTGATGGCCTCGACGGCGTGGCCGGCGTCACCCTGGATGACGTGGACGCGCTTGGCGATGTCCTCGGTGGCCCGGGCGGTCTCCTGGGCCAGGTCCTTGACCTCGCTGGCCACGACGGCGAAGCCCTTGCCGGCCTCGCCGGCGCGGGCCGCCTCGATGGTGGCGTTCAGTGCCAGGAGGTTGGTCTGCTCGGCGATCGACGTGATCAGCTTGATCACGTTGCCGATCTCGGCAGACGACGTACCCAGCTGGTTGATGGTCGTGCTGGCCGTGGTGGCCGCCTGGACCGCGTCGGAGGCGACCCGGGCCGCCTCGGTGGCGTTGGACGAGATCTCGCCGATCGAGGCGCCCATCTGCTCGGCTCCGGAGGCGAGGGTCTGGATGTTGCGGCTGATGTGCTCGGCGGCCTCGGAGACGACGCCGGCCTGGGTGGAGGTCTCCTCGGAGGACGCGGCGATCTGCTTGCTGACGGTGGTCAGCTCCTCGCTGGACCCGGCCAGGGTCTGTGCGCTGTTGGCCACGGCGCCGACCATCTCGCGCAGCCGCTCGGTGGCGGCGTCCAGGCCGCGGGCCATCTGGCCCAGTTCGTCCTCGCTGTTGACCTCGGCGGAGTGGGTCAGGTCGCCGTCGGCGATCCGGTCCACCACGGTGGAGACCTTGCGGACGGCGGAGATGATCCCCCGGATGGTGAGCAGCGCGAGCAGCGCGGCCAGCACCATGCCGATGACGGCGGTCGCGATGACCGTGTTGCGGGCGGTGGCGTAGTCGTCGGCGTTGGCCTTCATCTGCGCCGTCACCCGCGCCTGCGAGCTGGCGATCAGCTTGTCGATGTCGGCCTGGATCTGCGTCGCGATCGGCTTGACCTTCTGGCTGCGGATCGGCATCCACTCGGACACCTTGCCGGCCCAGCCCAGCGGGATGAGCTGGTTGCTGACGATGTCGGTGAACGAGTTCCAGTTCTTGCGCAGGTCGTCGAGGGTTTCGCGCTCGCTGGCGGTCAGGTTGTTCTTGCCGTACGCGTCGAGCGCGGCGTTCATGGCGGTGATGTCCTTGAGCCACGCCTGGTGCTCGGCGCTGCTGGCGTCCTTGGCCAGGGTCTGGTCGGCGAGGCTGTCGACGCGGGCCTGGATGTAGGACCGGCGGATCTCACTGGCGTTCAGGATGGGGACGATCGCCTGGCTCTGGATCTGCTCCGCGCTGTCGCGGAGGGTCGCCATGCGGGCCAGCGCGACGGCCAGGACCACCCCGGTGGTCAGGCAGGCCACCAGGACACTGGCGAGGAGCTTTGTGGTGAGGCTGCGGTCGGCGAACCAGTTGGAACGCCCACCGGCGGTGGTGCTGTCAGTGCCCATGGGCGCCACTCCGATCAGAGGTTGGGTGCTTCGCAAGCGCAGAATTCCGACTAATGGGTCGGAAATGCACGGAAGAACTGATCGGTCGGGGCGGCGCGTGGGTGAGGACACCAGGGTCGGCTGTGATCCACGCCATAGGACATGAGGCGGGCCCGGTTCGCGGTGGCCCGTGACATTCGCGGTGGCCCGTGACACACGTCAGGGCCGGTCCGTAGCCGGACCGACCCTGTCGTTCGCCCTGGTGAGCTGGCGGAGGATACGAGATTCGAACTCGTGAGGGTGTTAACCCAACACGCTTTCCAAGCGTGCGCCCTAGGCCTCTAGGCGAATCCTCCGTCGAGAAGGATACCCATAGGTCGCAGCCGCCCGATACCGGGTACAGTAGGTGTCGCCCCTCGTGCGGCGTACATCCTGTGAACTCCCCCAGGGCCGGAAGGCAGCAAGGGTAAGCAGGCTCTGACGGGTGCACGAGGGGCCCCTTCTTTGTCAGGCCGGCGCGCTACCGTGTCGCCAGGCCCGACGACGGCGGCGAGGGAGGTCGTAGATGGCGCTCGCGCTCTACCGCAAGTACCGTCCACGCACCTTCGCCGAGATCATCGGCCAGGAGCACGTGACCGAGCCGCTGGCGCATGCGCTGCGCAGCGGCCGGCTGCACCACGCGTACCTGTTCTCCGGCCCGCGCGGCTGCGGCAAGACCAGTAGCGCGCGGATCCTGGCCCGCTCGCTCAACTGCGCCAACGGCCCCACCCCGGAGCCGTGCGGTGAGTGCCAGTCCTGCCGCGACCTGGCGCCGGACGGTGCCGGTTCGATCGACGTCATGGAGATCGACGCGGCCTCCCACGGTGGTGTCGACGACGCCCGTGAGCTACGCGAGCGCGCGTTCTTCGCGCCGGTCAGCAGCCGGTTCAAGGTGTACGTGATCGACGAGGCCCACATGGTCTCGCCGGCCGGCTTCAACGCCCTGCTCAAGCTCGTCGAGGAGCCGCCGGAGTACGTCAAGTTCGTGTTCGCGACGACGGAGCCCGAGAAGGTGCTGGGCACGATCAAGTCGCGTACCCACCACTACCCCTTCCGGCTCATCCCGCCCGGGGTGCTCCGGCCGTACCTGGAGAAGCTCTGCGAGAGCGAGGGGGTCCGGGTCGAGCCGGCGGTCTTCCCGCTCGTGGTGCGCGCCGGTGGCGGTAGCGCCCGGGACACCCTGTCCGTGCTCGACCAGCTCATCGCCGGCGCCGGTCCGGAGGGTGTGAGCTACGCCCGGGCCGTCGCGCTGCTCGGTGTGACCGACGCCGCCCTGATCGACGACATGTGTGACGCGCTCAGCGCCGGGGACGGTGCCGCCGCGTACGCGACGGTCGACCGGGTGGCCGAGGCCGGCCACGACTCCCGCCGGTTCGCATCCGACCTGCTCGAACGGCTGCGTGACCTGATCGTCTTGCAGCAGGTGCCGGACGCGGTCGGCAAGGGGCTGCTCGACGCGCCCGACGACCAGCTCGAGCGGATGGCCGGGCAGGCGGCCAGGATCGGTCAGGCGACGCTGTCGCGATTCGCCGACATCGTGCACAACGGACTGACCGAGATGCGCGGCACCACCGCGCCTCGGCTGCTGCTGGAGCTGGTCACGGCCCGCATGCTGCTGCCGGGCGCCGACGACTCCTCGGCCGCGCTGCTGCAACGACTGGAGCGCATGGAGCGCCGGCTGGGTGCCGCGGGCGAGCCGGCACCGGCGTACCCAGCGGCGGCACCGGCTGTGCAGGCGGCGACGACGCCTCCGGCCGCGCCGCAGGCCCTTGTCGCACCTGCCGCGCCCGCCGTGTCGGCATCCCCGGCGGTGTCCACGGTGGCATCGCCCGCGCCGCCTCCGTCGCCCGCGACCGCGCCGCCTCCGTCGCCCGCGACCGCGCCGCCTCCGTCGCCCGCGACCGCGCCGCCTCCGTCGCCCGCG
>NZ_BOON01000079.1 GCF_016863255.1 Planosporangium mesophilum | reverse complement strand
GTCGTTGACACAAGCGAATGATCGTGGCCGGTAGAACTGCACCGTCGCCGCCCTGAGCTGCCGAAACAGTGCGCCGGCCTGCTCTGCTACTGTCCTCACGCCGCGTCCGCCGCACACGAGCGATTGCGGTACCTAGCTGTTGTACGGCAGCGAACCAAGGACGGGACTCATACGAACAGCGGATCTTCGCAGCACTCCCGATCTGTACGGTGCGCATGTGATCGATCCGAGACGAAATGGTGGCCGGCTGTGTCCACCTTGCATGCTGGGCAGCCTTAGCAGTCATGGTCCGCGCTGGCGCCTTATGAGCGTCATCAGAGCTTTACGGCCATTTGACGACTTACGGCGCAGGCTGGGCGCGGCTGGCGTCCTTATCCTGGTAATGGCCGCTTTCGGCTGTTCTTATACCGCGCAGGGCACGAGTAAGGCACCACGGACGACCCCATTGGCGTTCGTGTACCACCGGATCAATCCCTCGGGCTACATGGACCAGACGTTGGAAATTGTCAACAACGGGCCATCGGCTGTTATCCCGACGGTGGAGATCACGCCAGTGGACCGGACCGGCACAGTGCTGCCAGGCGTCACTGTAAGCACGGCCTACGGAACCGACCAGGGGAAGATGGTTGTCCCAGCTCGCGAAACGTCGCTCGACGTTCTCGCCTTCGCCGGCCGTGACGCCGCGAACGTGGCGGACGTCCGGGTCACCGTCCGCAAAACGGCGGACGTGACATTTCCGGCTGCGCCGCAGATCGTGGAGGCACAGGCGGTCAACGAAGCCGGCCAGCCGACAGCGAAGTTCGGGCCGTTCGACGCGGTCGTTCTGACCAACCCGAACAGCGAGAAGGTCTCCGTAGGGGTCGTCTGCATCATCTGGGAGCAGCCACCCGCCGGGCAACCGCAGCAGGCGCGAACGGTGATCCCTATCGGTGCTGCAACCATCGCGGGACAGCACTCCGCGACCGTCCGAGCCTCCGGGGACGCGAGAAACGGCTGCGGAAGCCTCAAGACCTACTTCTCCCCGCCAACCTAGGAGAGTGCGCAGGGCATGCCTGGCCTCTTTGCGGATCACACCGCAGCCGACATCTCGCCATCCCGTCCGCCGTCGACCCGCCCTCCTGGGGAGCGGGCCGCCGCCCGGGCCGCCACGTCCAACGCACAGCGAGATGGCTACGGACGCTGGCGGCCCGGGCGGTGGTCTGCTCGGCTCGCCCCGGGGTTGACGGCGGGCGGGATGGCTCGCGCAACCACCCACCCATCGTGACGACCGTACGGATCTTGGCCATCCCGGGGCCGGAGCGCCTGTGGGGCTCGAATACTCGGTTCGGCCGTCTGAAGTGCAGTTCTGTGCAAGCTCGAGTCCTGCGCAGCCGTCATGCTCGCGGCCATGAGCGCATCGCCGGGGTACCTGCTCCTGCGCCAGATCCTGCAAATGTCGACCCAGCTCGCCCGGGACGGCGGCGCCAAGGATGTCGAGATCCTGGCACTCCGCCATCGGGTGGCGGTGCTGCACCGCCAGGTGCACCGCCCCGACCTCCAACCCGCCGACCGGGTGGTGCTGGCAGTGCTGTCGCGACTACTGCCCCGCCCACGCTGGTCGGCATTCTTCGTGACTCCGGCGACGCTTCTTCGTTGGCATCGTGAGCTGCTCGCCCGACACTGGACGTACCCGCACGCACGACCCGGCCAGCCACCGGCCGACAAGCAGGTCCGTGACCTGGTGCTGCGCCTCGCGGCGGAGAATCCCTTGTGGGGGCACGACGGATACAGGGTGAGCTCGTCGGGCTGGGCTACCGGGTGGCGGCCAGCACGGTCTGGAAGATCCTCAACCAGGCCGGGGTCGACCCGGCGCACCGGCGGTCCGGGCCGACCTGGAAGCAGTTCCTTGCCGCCCAGGCGCACACAATTCTGGCGTGCGATCTCTTCACCGTCGACACGGTGTTGTTCAAGCGGACCTATGTGCTGTTCTTCGTGAAGATCGCCACCCGCCAGGTCCACGTCGTCGGGGTGATCGCACATCCGACCGGCGCCTGGGTAGCCCAGTAGGCACGGAATCCACTCATGGACCTCGACCAGCGCACGGCGGGGCTGCGGTTCCTGCTCCGCGACCGGGACACGAAGTTCACGAGCGTATTCGATGCGGTGTTCGCCGGCGAGGGCATCGACGTGGTCAAGACTCCGCCGCGGGCGCCCCGGGCGAACGCTTTCGCGGAGCGCTGGGTGGGCACCGTACGCCGCGAATGCACTGATCGGATGCTCATCGCCGGCGAGCGTCATCTGGTGGCGGTCCTGAGGGAGTACGTGGCTCACTACAACGGCCACCGTCCACATCGCTCGCTCGATCAGCAGCCGCTCAACCCGCAGCCAGAAGTCATTGACCTGAACGCCGCCCGCGTTCAACGGCGGCCGATCCTGAGTGGACTGATCAACGAGTACTCGCAGGCCGCGTAGCCCGAACCGACTTTACGATCCCCACACGGTCGAATCGCGGGTTCAGATCGGGATGGTGGGCGCCGGGTCCCACGGCCCGGGTCGTCGTGCGGCTACCACGTCGATGTGGACGCGGACACGTTCGCCGATCAGCGTGGGATCGGTGGGGCAGCCGGGAGAGGTCAGCACCTCAGCGCGGGCGAGCCGCGCCACCGATACCCGGCGGTGGAAGTGCCGGACGGCGTGCACGTCGAACCCGGTCTCCCAGTCGGGCTCGGTGCAGGATTCGTCGTGGCGCCAGCAGTCACCGGCGTCGCCGATCAGCGTCGCCCAACGCCGCAGGACCTCCGGTACCACCGTCACCGCCGCCGGCGAGGCGTGAATAGCGGCAACCCGGCTCGCCGGTCGTCCTGCCAGGCGTGCAGGTCGGCCATCGCAGTCGGGAACCCGGCCGTATTCCAGGTGACAGTACCCGTTGGCCGTGACCGCCACAGACCGGGGCGCATCAGCCGCCGCGCCGTCGCCGGCCTGAGCACCGTGTGAGCCGCCACCGCGAGCACCACCGACGGGCTGGGCCGTCCGGTGTCGGGGTCGGCCACCATCCGGCCGGGATCGAGTACCAGCAGCGTGTCGGGTCGGCGCTGGTAGGACAGGCCCCACAGCAGCCGGCCGAGCAGCCGTACCCCGGCGAGGTCGGAACTCACTATCGTCCAGCGGTCGTGGAGGGGTGACCGCGTATCGGGTCGGCTCCGCCGACCGTAGCGCCATCGCCTGGTAGACGCGGCCGTCGTGGCGCCACTGGCGTCGGTGCAGGCGAATCCGACAGGTCATCGCCGCCAACGACGGGCGTTCTCTGTTCACTTAGGTCGACGAGCCTTCACAACCAAGCCGAGCGGGAGGTCTGGACATTTGCGCCACGATGCGCGGCGCCGGCCGCGCAGCCGCACCTCGACGGCTTCCGCGAGGCCGGGGGCGGGCACACCCACGCACCCGGTCAGGGTCTGACGGTCATGACGGCGGTTGGCCCGGTGCGGGAGCCGCTTGCGACGGCGGATGCTGGTACGGGAGCTCTTGTCGTTCTCCCCGTACACGTTGCGACAGTCCCGGGCGTAGCTCAACGCCTTCTTCTCCTGCGGCGACCGAAGCCTCACCCGTGACTCCACCTCGACCCTCTGACAAGGGTGTTGACGCTATCGGTGGTCAGCATCCGCTGTCACCCGCATTTCCGGCCCCGTCACCCCATTGCGCTGACCCACTTGTTTGCTCGGGCCGGCTCGAGCGTTGGTGGTTTAGCCCGTGCTCACCCCGAACCGCGTCTCGCGGCGGCCCCGCCGTATGACCTAGCGACTACGGTATCGATATGCGCGTAACCGGCCCGGGCGTCGATGCGATCACCGAGCTCGGGTACCAGCGGGCGCGTCCCGGTGGCGGGACCGCGGCAGCGCGGTTGACGGTCGGCCGCCTGGATGTTGCTACCGTGCCGGAAGGCTGTGACGCGGTCCTAGTTACCGGCGACCTGCAAGGGGTTGCCGCGTCGCCGTGGGGCGGCCCGCCAGTGCTGCTGGGGGTCGCGCTCGCCGACTACCTGTCGGTGTGGTCCGAACAGGGACTCCTTCCGCCTCCCGGCCGCGTCGGCGTGGTCCTCGCCGGCGACCTGTATTCGGCTCCCCTGGCCGATCAACGGGGAGCCTCCGGCGCAGTCGACGACGTGTGGCTGGCGTTCGCGGCAGCCGGGTGCCCCTGGATTGTCGGGGTAGCGGGCAACCACGATGTGGTGTCACCGGACGATCTGCGTGACCTCGGCCCGACCGCTGCGCTGCTGGACGGCACCTGCGTCGACCGCGGCGCTGTCCGCTTCGCCGGCGTCGGCGGCATCGTCGGCGACCCAGACCGGCCGGGACGCCGCCGCGAGAATCTACAGCTGACGTCGATCGATGCCGTACTCGCCAGCAACCCGGATGTCCTTGTCCTGCACGAGGGCCCTCCGGGCGACCGGATCGGCCAACCCGGTAACTCGACTATTGGTGCGCGTCTGCGCGCCCAGGCGCCCGCGCTGACCGTCTGCGGTCATGTCCACTGGAACGCGCCCCTGGCTCGCCTTGGCGACGGCCACGTCCTCAACGTCGACGATCGGGCGGTGATCCTGACGTCTTCACCGTGACCCATTGTTGGTATCCACAGAACGACCCACAGACATAATGCTTGAGGCGGTGCCACCGGAGCTCGGCAACTGGACGCAGATGACCGTGTCCGGCCGTCCCGGCGGTCGGTACTGAACACGCATCGACACGCTCACGCCACCGAGGAGCGTGGGATCGGGCGCCGATGGGGCGCGACGGCGCCGGTGACGAGGTCGTCGTCACCGGCGCGTTCCTGCCTGGCTCCGCCGCCGGCTACATCACCGGCGAGAGTCGGCGGATCGGCTGGCGGGGCTCAGCGGCTGGTGGACAGGTCGCTGTCGGTCTTCGGCATGACGGCCGCGAGGCCGACTATGGCGGCGCAGAGGACGGCGGGGACGGCCATGGTGTGGTGAAGGCCGAGTTGGGTGACGAAGAACCCGATCACCGCGGGGCCGGCAAGGAACGCGCCGTAGCCGAAGGTGACGACGACGGCGAGGACCCGGCCGCCGCCGATGTGGCCGGCGACGGCGTATACCTGCGGGGCGATCATGCCGACGCCCAGACCGACCAGGGCCCAGCCTGCGAGGAGCAGGGGCAGGCTGTTGACCAGGGTGACGGTGCAGTAGCCGAGGAAGGCACAGGCGCCGCCGAACCGGACGACCGCGCGGCGGCCGAACCGGGCGACGATCCGGTCGCCGACCAGGCGGATGACGACCATGAAGCCGCTGACCGCGATGAGCCCGAGCGACCCGGTGGTGGAGTCGACCTGGGCGACCTCGGTGACGTGCAGGGAGGACCAGTCTGTGCCGGTGCCCTCGGCCAGGCCGAACCCGATCGCCATGATGCCCAGTAGCCAGGCGATCCGGGGAATCTTGGTTTTGACGCCGTCTTTGCTGTGTTCCACGAGCGCGGTCGGCGGGGTGATCCTGAATGCGATGACGAGCGCGACCGTTGCCAGTGCGGCGAGGAACAGCATGAGCGGCAGGACGATCGACGAGCCGTCGAGGCCGAACACCGTGGCGATGATCAGCACGCAGCCGGCGCCGGTGAATCCGCCGACCGACCACAGGGCGTGGAACGAACTCATGACCGGTCGTTTGCGGGCGACTTCGACCTGGACCCCGACCGCGTTCATGGCCACGTCGATGGTGCCGTTGCCCAGCCCGAGGAGCATCGCCCCCACCACCGCCGCGGGGAAGACGGTGGCGAAGGCGAAGACGACTGCGGCGCTGATCAGGATCAGCAGGCCGGCCAGGGAGATCTGCCGGGCGCCGATGGAGTCGGACAGCCGGCCGCCGACCTGCATGCCGATGATGGCGGCCAGTGCGGCCGCGAACAGCAGGATGGAGATGTGGGTGGCGTTGATGTCGAGCCGTTCGCGGATGGATGGCAGGGCGCCGCCGTATCCGCCGAGGATCAGGCCGTTGGCGGCGAACAGCAGTGCCACGGCGACGACGGATTGCCGGGTCGCGAGGCGGGTGGTGAGCTCGGGTGATGAAGTTCCGGTGGAGGTCATCAGCGTTTCCTGGCCTGAGGAGTGGACGGATGTGGTGCCCGATGCAGGAAGCCGGTCTGCGATCGCGGGTGATCAGCCGGTGATGGTGAAGCTGACGTTCTGGGTCGCGGTGCAGTCGCCGCCGACGAACACGTCGATGCTGGTGGAGTCGATGACCCAATCCTTGGCGGCGGCGTTCCAGTAGCGCAGTTCGTCAGGGCCGAGCGGGAAGGTGAGCGTCTGCGAGGCGCCGGGGGCCAGGGTGATGCGCTGGAAGCCCTTGAGCTCGCGGATCGGGCGGGCCGCAGTTCCGTAGCGCTGACGGATGTAGAGCTGGGCCACCTCGTCGGCCTCGCGGGTGCCGGTGTTGGTCACGGTGACCGAGACGGTGACGGTCTCGCCCGCGGTGATGCTGTCACGGTCCAGGGTGGGCTCGGAGTAGTCGAAACGGCCGTAGGACAGGCCGTGGCCAAACGGGAACAGCGGGGTGCTTTGTTCGTCCCAGTAGCGTTTACCCTGGTTGTCGGGTTCATGTGACGTGGTGTGGCTGTAGATCATCGGTAGCTGTCCGACGGTGCGTGGCCAGGTGAAGGGCAGTTTGCCGCCGGGGCTGACGTCGCCGAACAACAGGTCGGCCACGGCCGTGCCGCCCTGGGTGCCGGGGTACCAGATGTCGAGGATCGCCGGGATGTTCTCGGCAGCCCAGCGTAGGTCAAGTGGCCGGCCGTTCATGACCAGCAACACGACCGGGGTGCCGGTGGCCGCGACGGCCTGCAGGAGCGCGAGCTGGTCACCGGGCAGTTCGAGGCTGGATCGGGACGCGGCCTCGCCGATCATGTTCTGCCATTCGCCGAGGACGACGACAGCGACGTCAGCGTTGCGGGCGGCGGCGACGGCCCGGTCGAGTTCGGCGGTGTCGTCGAAGTCGCCGGCGTCGGCGGGGGTGTTGTCGCCCCACATGTCGAACATCGACGCGAAGGTGCGCTGCGCGGATCGGATGCCCGCCGCGTAGCTGACCTGGACGTCGGTGCCGGCTCGGTCGCGGATGCCCTGCAGGACGGTGACGGTCTCGGCCGAGTCGTAGTCGAAGACCCAGGGGCCGATGGTGTCGCGCCGCGAGTCGGCCAGCGGGCCGATCACCGCGATGGAACCCTGGCCGGTCAGGGGAAGCAGGTCGCCCTCGTTGCGCAGCAGCACCGCTGCGCGCTGGGCGGCCGTGCGCGCCACGGCCCGGTGCGCGGGATCGGCCAGGACGGCACGGGCGTGGTCCTCATCGACGTAGGGCTGGTCCAGCAGGCCCAGCCTGATCTTCGTGGCCAGAATGCGGCGCACGCACGCGTCGAGCGCGGCCTCGTCGACGAGGCCGGCGTCGACCGCTTCCGGTAGATGCGCGTACGCCGGGTCGCCGATCGCCATCTCCAGGTCGATCCCGGTGGTGACCGCCCGTACGCCGGCATCGGTGAGGTTTTCGGCGAAGCCGTGGGTTTTCAGGTTATGCACGGCCTGGGCGTCGCTGACCACGAACCCGTCGAAGCCCCATTGCCCGCGCAGCACGTCGCGGAACAGCCACTCGTTGCCGGTGGCCGGGATGCCGTTCAGCGGCATGTACGCGGTCATGATGTTGCCCGCGCCGGCGTCGACCGCGGCCTTGAACGGCGGTAGGTAGACGTTCCACAACTCGGCGTCGGACAGGTTGACCTCGTCGTAGTCCCGGCCACCCAGGGCAGCGCCGTAACCCGCGAAGTGCTTCGGGCCGGCGATGATCCGGTCCGGGGCGCCGAAGTCCGCGCCTTGGAACCCGCGGACCTGGGCGGCTGCGACGGCGGCACCGAGGTACGGGTCCTCGCCGGCGCCTTCGATGATCCGGCCCCAGCGCGGGTCGCGGGCGATGTCGGCCATCGGCGCGAACGTCCAGTGGATGCCGACCGCGCGTGCCTCCCGGGCGGCGACCGCCTGCCCCTGCTCGATGACCGCGGGATCCCAGGACGCGGCCATGGCGATCGGGACCGGCAGGATCGTCCGCAGGCCGTGGATCACGTCGAAACCGAACAGGGCGGGAATGCCGTGCCGATTGCCGTCGACGGCCAACCGCTGCAGGCGGTTGACCTCGGCCGGGTCGGTCACGAACAGCAGCGCCCCGGCCTTGCCTTCGCTGAGCGCGGCCTCGACCATCGCGGGCTGCCGGGAGAAGTCGGTGTTGAGCCGATCCTCGATCTCCTCCGACGGCGGCAGGTTGAAGTAGAAGAACTGGGTCAGCTGACCGGCCTTCTCGACGATGGTCATCTTGGCGAGCAGCGACTCGACCCGCTCTGCCACCTCGGCGTCAGACGGCGCCGATGACTGAGTAGACATCCGGAACTCCTAGAATAGCGACGTTTGGCGGGAGAGCGGCCGCTGCTCGGATTGCACCATCGGGCTGGGGGCACCCGCAGTCGATCCTCGCTATGCACGTGACATACCGCGCGCTACCCGAACTCGTGGACGGACGGTAGGGGTGAGAGCGCTCCCACTACCAGAGCCAGCGAAAGCTTATATGCGCTTCTACGAATGGCCGGGAAACCGGCTCACCAGCAGCTCGTGAGCACGACGGTAAGCGCAGTGTGAGCTGGCATCACCCAAGCTGACGATCGAGGATGTGGCACACGCCGCGGGTGTGTCCCGCTCGACGGTGTCGCGGGTGCTGAACAACCTGCCCGGCGCCAACCCTGCCGTGCGAAGCCGGGTCAAGGACGTCATCGTCGAGCTGGGGTATGTGCCTGATCAAACGGCTCGGGCGCTGGCGTCACGTCAGCACCCGGCCATCGATGTCGTGGCGGTCACGCACGGCTCGGCACTCGGTTGGATCGGCTCGCACCCGTACTACAGCCGGGTGCTGGCCGGTGTCCTGACCGTGCTCGACGGCCGCGACGTGCAGCTGCGGGTCCACACCGTCGGGCCCGACGACGCCGCCGGGGCCATCGACACCATCGCCGAACGCGCGCCGCGGATAGCTGATCCCAGTCGCGATCTGGACCGGCGCCGACGAGAGCGCTATCGCCGGTGATCATGGGGAGGCGCTACACGCACAACTGCCGCCGGCGCAGCCGGAGCGGTGGCGTCGCCGCAACGCCGACCACCAGGCGGCGCCCGCGAGCGCAGCGAGCACTACGGCGATGCCAGGCATCCATGCCCCGGCCGCGGCCCAGCCCGCGCCGGAAAGCACTCCGGCGGCCAGCAGCAGCGGGATTGCGCAGCACGCCGCGCACGCGACGCCCGCGAGGCCGGTCAGCCCGGACGGCAACAGTCGGCGGGCACGGTCACCGGGGGTCGGCATACGAGCCTCCTGTCTGGCTGAGGGTGGCGAACGGGATTGGGCAACACTCTTCGCCAGCGCACGCCATCAAGTCGTCGCAACCGGCGTCGACCGCGGCGCGCAGCGTGCCGGCGATGACCTGCAGGTCAGCGATCTTCGCCTCCACCTCGGCCAGCTTGACCTCGGCACGGGGGCGCAACCCGGCGTCCAGGCGCCGGCCGTGCCGGTGTCGACCGGCCTCGAGCAGGTCGGCGACCTCGTCGAGGGTGAACCCGAGCCGCTGCGCTGCCTTGATCACCCGAAGCACCGTTACCGTCTCGGCCGGATACAGTCGGTGCCCGCCCAGGCTCCGGTCCGGCTCGGCAAGCAGGCCGCGGCGCTCGTAGTAGCGCAGCGTCTGCATATTCACCCCGGCCGCAGCCGCGACCTGGCTGCTGCGCAACCTGCTCACGCCGCCATCCCCGCTGCCGCGCGCTCAGCGAGCGCGTCCAGGACATCGACGTACGCGACCGGCACTCCCACATCCAGTCGGACCCGCTCGCCGTCCGAGACGAAGGTGAAGGAGAAGAACGAGCAGCACGAGTTCTCCCGATCGGTCAGGTCCCGGGCCGTCGGCTCAGCCACCGGATCCAGCCGCCACCGCAGCGTGGTCGGCGACAACCGCCGCTGATCACGCAGCGCGGTGGCGAACAGGTCATCGAACTCGGCCAGCCGAAGCGGCCGCTCCACGGTCGGCAAGGTGCACGCCTCGGGCACCCAGCCCTGCTCGTCAATGGTCATGACACGACGGTAAACCCGTACCCAGGTACAGGATGCAAGTCCCCAGCCAAAGACGCAGCCCAGCAGCGCCGAGCCGCGGGTGTGCAGCCATGTCAGCCCCAGTACTGCGAGGCCCGGCAGCGACGTGCGGTCACGCCGGGGCACCGGCCGACCGTCGGCCGGCCGAGCCAATGCCGCCACGGCCGCAGCACCCCGGCGTTTGGACGTGCGGGCATCACTCGTTGACCGTGCCGGTACGCCAGGCCCGCGCACGCAGCAGTCGCAGTCCGTTGAGGCCGACGATGACGGTGGAGCCTTCGTGGCCGGCCACACCGAGCGGCAGGGGCAGGTGGCCGAACAGGTCCCAGGCCACCAGTACCGAGATGAAGGTCGCGGCGATGACCAGGTTGGCCACCACGAGCCGCCGGGCCCGCCGCGACAACGCGATCACTGCGGGCAAGGTCGGCAGCTCGTCACGGACGACGACCGCATCGGCGGTCTGCAGCGCGAGATCGGAGCCCCACCCCTTGACCAGGCCCGACGGGTCGAACCGGGTCTTGCCGCCGGCCCCGGGAAGGTACGCGTCGAAGTAGCCGCCGGTACGGTCGCGTGACTGTTCGCACAGGTCGGCCACGGTCTCGAACAGGGGTTCGTGTACCGGTTCGCCGCGGTTGAACGCGCTGACTAGGCTGTCGGCCCGGTACGGGCTGAACAGCGCGTCGACCGTACGCAGCTCGGCGAACACGGCGGCGACGGCGACCGGCGAGTCGGCCTGCTGCCACGTACGTGAATGCTGACGGGCAGGCCCATGATCTGCACGGCGAACGCTCGTCTGTTCACCGGTCAGCCCTTGAAGTTCGCGGTATCCAGGGCCGCCTGCAGGGAACTGCGGTAGCCCTCGCTGGTCTGCGTCGCTCCGGTCACCACGTCGATGTCAGCGCTTTGGGCCGTCAGTGCCTTCGCTCGCAGTTTCGGCACCGCGTACGCGCTGAGCTCCTTCGAGTTTCCGTCGGGGACCTGGAGCGCGGTCACGTCGGTGATCCGGTTCCCGCTGATGCGCACCTGGACCTGTACCGGCCCCCACTGGGTGTTCACGAAGGAGCCGTTGACCACGAGGTTGTTGCCGGACTTCGAGACAGTACCGGCGCTGGGCAGGGCTGCCGGGGCACTGCTGGGCTCGGCGCCCGGCGCCGGTTGGTCACCGCCGTGGGGCGGTCCGCCGGCGGCGGGCTGCGGCGCCGGTTCTGTCACGATGCCCGGCGCGTTGTTGCCCGTCGACCTCGCGGCCTGCGCGGGCCCGGCCGGTCCCATCGTCGACGTCCGGTAGGTGAACAGCAGGACGACCACGGCGACGGTGGTGATGAACCACATGGCGATCCTGCGCATGTCGTGTCCTTCCGGCGTGACGAGGTTGGTGTTACCAGGTGAAGCGCTCGAGGTGGATGTGGTCGCCGGGTACCCGCGCGCGCTTGGCCGCCCGCAGCGCCGCCTGCGTCCACCCGGCCGGCCCGCAGACGAACACGTCCTGGCGGGCGATGTCCGGGACGAGGTGGCGCAGTGCCGTCGTGTCGTCGTCCCAGCCGGCCGGCAGCCACGACCCGTCCCGGCCGCGCGGCCCGAGCAGGTAGACCACCCGCACGCCACGCACGGCGGCGAGTCGATTCAGTTCGTCGCGAAACACCAGGTCCGCGTCGGACCGGGCGCGGTAGAGCAGCACCGCGTCGCCCGGTGCGTACGGCAGGTCCTCCAGCAGCGCGCGCAGCGGGGTGATGCCGATCCCGGAGGCGATCATCGTGACCGGGCGGGCGGTGTGCCGGTCGGCGGTCAGCCGCCCGTACGGTCCTTCGATCAGGACGCGGGTGCCGGGCCGCAGTGCCGCGATGTCGCGGCTGCCGTCGCCGAGGGACTTCACCGTGATCCGTAGCGTGTCCCGGCGAGGCGCCGCCGACAGCGAGTACGGGTGGGCGCGGCTCCAGCACGTACCGGTCAGGAACCGCCACTGGAAGAACTGGCCGGCGCGCACTCCAAGCCGGTGCAGGTCGCGGCCGCGCAGGTAGACGGAGTGGACGCCGGGCGCTTCAGGGACCACGGCGGCGACGGTGATGCGGTGCCGGACCGTTCGCCAGGCGGGCAGTCCGAGCCGGAACACGACGACCGCACCGGCGCAGAGGCCGTAGGCGCTCCACCAGTACAGCCTCGCCGCCGGTGCGGCGGTGAAATCAGCGCCGGTCCACAGCTGGTGCGGCAACGCCAGGCCGGCGCCCAGATAGGCGTACAGGTGCAGCAGGTGCCAGGACTCGTAGCGCAGCCGCCGCCGCGCCGCGAGTATCGACGTGGCCACGACCATCACCAGCGCGGCGGTGCCCGCCGTTGCCAGCAGCATTCCCGGGTAGGTGGTCGCCAGCATCCACGCCTGGCGCAGCACCGGGGTACGGGCGCTCCCCGCGTACCCGGGGGTGGTCAGCGCGATGTGGGCGAGCATGAGGTTGAAGGAGGTGAACCCGGCCAGCCGGTGCCAGCGGGCGAGCCGGTCCTGGCCGTAGGCGCGCTCGATCCACGGCACCCGGGCCATCAGCAGCACCTGTACCAGCAGCAGGTCGGACGAGACCAGACCGGCCAGCCGACCGATGGAGGTGACGCCCGTCCACCAGCCGGTGAGGTCCTGCAGACTGCTGCCGCGTGCCCACAGCACCACGACGACCACGACGGTGGACGCCAAGGCTGCGCCGAGGACGTCCGGCCCCCACGGTCGCGCTCCCTTACCCACCGATAGGCGGACCACCCGCGTCGTTGTCGTTGTCGTCACCGAAACCTCCTCACCGATGGTGCGGGCCGTGGTGGACGCGCATCTGGCAGCGTGCTCTGCGGTTGGCCGTCACCCGGGCGCCAGCGCTGTCGGCGCCGGCGCCCGGGGTCGCCGTCGATCAGTACGAGTAGCCCCGCTGGGAGATCCAGTTGGCCATGTCGGTTGTGGTCACCCAGTAGGTGCCGTCACCGTTGGGGTTGGCCGGGTCAGCGATCTTCACGGTCTTGCCGCCGTCCTTGTACCCGACGATGGTCAGGTAGTGGCCGCCTTCGTAGGAGTGGAAGGTCCCCGACGTGTCGGTCAGGTGGCCGGCGATGTTGGCGACGATGGCGCGGCCGCTGTTGATGGTGTTCACGGCGTCGGACTGGAGCTGGTTCGCCTGAGCCGGAGTGGCAGGGTAGGCCGGGATCTCCCTGGTCTGGTAGACCGCGCGCCCGTGGCCGAGAACGCTGTTGAGCGCGCGGGTCGTGTCGAGGGCGGAGTTCGTCCCGCTGGTGGTGGTGCCCAGGAGCGTGGCCGCCTCGTCCTGGCTGACGGTATGGCCGGTCGCGGTGAGGGCGATCCGGGTGGCCGCCGGTCCGCAGTAGTAGTAGTTGGGCTGCAGCTGGAACTGGTAGTTGAGCACCTTCGTCGAGGGGGCGGGCGTCGCCGACGACGGGGCCGCGCCGTGCACCTGGGCCTGCCGGGCTTGGCTGGTGGTGGCGCCGGGTGCAGCCGGGGTGTCGGGTGCGGTCGCCGCGGCGACGGGTGCGGACGCGTGTGCCGGCTGTGAGCCATCGGCTTGGCTGAGCGCGATGCCGGCAGTCGCGGCCACGGCGAGCAGGCCGCCCGAAACGAGCGCTACCCGGGCGAGGCGGAAGGGAGCCGCGTGCCTGAACTGCTTACGTACACGTACTTGGTTCACTGACTTCTCCAAAGGGGCGCCGCCTATCAATTCGCGGCACGACGGCCAGTAGGCGGTCTGAAAACGGGCTGAGGCGGTGACATGACAGCGACGGCCACAAACCGGCACGGCGACGAGCGCGACCGACGACTGCAGAACGGGTACCGCCCGCGGCGTCCGCATGGTCGGGCAGCGCGAACGCAGCTACCTGAGCGGGCAAACCGCCCTGCCGCCTAGAAGCGGCGTGGGCGGGCACACCCGAACATCAGCGCGGATGCCGGTGCGGTGTTGGGTCGTGATGCCGTCGGCACTAGGCCGGAGTGACCGTGCTCGCGTCAGAGGCTCGTGTGGCCTGACGGCGCGTCAAGCGGCGGCGTGAACCCGAGCGGCACGCAGTGCGGCGGAGGAGTCAGCGGAGAGGTGAAGAGCAGAGGGATGTGCACGAGCATGGTCTCCTTACACGTCCGCCTACCGGGTTAGCTGACGGATTCGGGCGGGAAGGACGCCCTACCGCAGACCATCGGCCCGCGGATTCACCCCACTTGCTTGGGTCCCCGGCTCGTTACGCACGACTCGGCGGGCCTGCTCCGGCGTCACGCGATGTGACCAGGGACCGGATCAGACGCGTTGACCTTACTGATGGGTACTGACCCGGCCAAGACCCTCCTGCTGTTACTAACAGCACCAGGAGAGGATCAAAAGATCATCATGGAAGAGACGACACAACGAACCCCGAAAGCGACACCCCCCGGCGCCCGGTACGCCCCTGCAACACCGGCAACGGCCCGGTCGCTCGGCAGACCGAAAGACCATCGCTTGGCCACTTCCCGCCGGGTGACCAGACCCGACGCCGGACTGGCAACCACCCGTCCGCTGGCCGCCGCACCGCTCACGACGCCATACCCGACCTGACGACCCCGCGCCATCCGCGATCCTCGACGGCCCGCCTTCGCCACTACGAAGTTGCCTAGTAGATTGGCCGTATCGAGTTCGCCGTAGGCACCACCGGTCCGGAGGTGCCTACGGCGACCGACGGCTCCGGAAGCCCGGTCAACCGACGTTCGGCACCGGACGGCATCCGGCGAGCGACACCCTTGCATGAGTCATAGGCAGCACCAGCAATACAGGTCCTCGCCCGCGTCACGTGCGCGCCGGGCAAGGGCGGCGACCTCCTCGATGGCAGGTAGCATCTGGTCGTCAGGCAACGGACCTCCCCATGCCAGCTCCTCGATCCGTCCCCATTGCGCCGACAGCTCAAGCACCTGCGCGTCGGTGATCGAGGCGAGGGTGTCCCGCGTGGCGCGGTCGAGCGTCATCAACCAAGGCCCTTCCTGCTCGTCCCCGCTCCACAGCAGCTTAAGATCGACCAGGTTCACCTCCCAGCTGACTCCTCGGACGAAACTCACGAGCTTGCCGAGGGTCACTGCCGGCTCGATGCCCTTGAGGTCAATCGCATCGACAGCTACGCCGTCGCCGCTGCCAACGACCGGCCCGCCATCGAGATCCTCCATCAACCTGACAGCCGCAGCGTCATCCTTGGCCCGGAAGTAGTCGTACAGCACACCCATGGCAAGCACTCCACCACAGGGGTGCGACATCGCTCGAACACCCGCTTCGCGGCTGGACGAGTGCGAACTCGAAGTTGTAGCGAACGTGCTGCGCTTGTACGGGTTGCGGAAGTCCCCTGTCCCGCCCTCGCCGTCGTGGATCTGCACCCGGTAGTGTGCCGTGCCCCGTGCGCCGTCACCTGTGTGCTGTGCTGGGCGTGCGATGTGTACCGGGGAGTCGAACCCCTGCGCCTGCCCGCGGCGCGCCAGGAGGGAGCCGGATTACCCGCCGGCTCTCGGGTTCGTGCACGCCTCCACGTCGGCTACCTGCTCCGCGCCCTTTCTCAGTCCAGCAGGTCGACCTCCCAGTTCGTCCTCTGAATCAGAGTGTCGACCTCGCGAAGCTGCCGGGCAAGGTCGTCAGCCTGGCTACGCAGTTCCGCCACCGGCAGCGCTGGAATCATCTTCAGCTCCGACCGCAACTGCCGAAACCCGCGCTGGCCTTCCCCGGCCGCGGCGTCCGCGGCAGACGTGACCACGCTGTGCCGCAAGCGAAGCACGTCACGGCGCGCCAGCGCGTCGGTGAGTGTGCCACCCTCCACCAGGGTGGCGGCGTTGGTGCGATTGATCCGCCGGATCAGCGACTCCAGCTCACCGAGCACGTCGCCCGCCTCCGCAAGGAGAGCCGCGGCGTCCTCAGCAGGCGACTCACCCTCCTGGTACCGGGCGCTGGCGGCGATGCGGGCACGGAGTTGTTCGGCGCGACGCGCCGCATCCGCGCGCAGCGCAAGAGCCTCAGCAAGCTTCATGGACACCAGTATGGCCAACGAAGATCACTACTGCCCTCCAATTTCTCGCGACGACACCTGCCGGAATACCCTCATCGCTCTCGCGGTCGGGCCGGGATCATCACCGTCGCCGGGGTGCTGCTGGCGGTGTTCACCTTGGGCGGTTCCGACGCGGCGGCCGCCGCCGGTGACGCCGCCCTCGCCGCGGAGGCGGCCGCCGCTGCCGCCGACCGTCGGCTACTGGCAGTACCTGACCGCCGCCAGCCATGTACCGAGCGACGTACGGTACGTCCCGTAACCGCCGGCCATCAGGAGGGCACGTGTCCGGGAGCCTGTTCATCGCCGCCCCGCCCGGCGTGCAATGGCCGCTGAGCCTCGACGACGTCGAGGCCTTCCTACGCCAGCGGTTCCCCGACGCGATGATCACCCGCGAGACCCTCGCCACCTCCGGCGAGCCCTACCTGGACTTCGACGTGCGCTTTCCCGACGGCATGACCCGGCACGGAGTGTATGTGGAGCGCGGCAGCCTGATGCTCTCAGACGGGACACCGGCGGACTGGGCGGACACCATCGCGGCGTTCCTCGCCCTCCTGCCACCCGGAACACCGACCGCAGTCATGGTCGAAGACGAGCCGGTACCCGTGCCCCTGCCGGAGGGAACCACGACGCCGGACGCAATCCGCGAACTGCTGGAGAGCCTGGGCTGACTGAGTGCCGCCGCGCGGCCGGCCCGGGCGATGCATCGCTAGCTGGGTTGCACTCGCGGCACGGGTTGTCCAGCTACCCCGTATGCAGACGTGGTACCCCCGCGGCGAAGCGTTCATGAAGCCGCTGACCGCTACGGGAACGCTGACGCCCTCGATGCCAACTGTGGGCAGCGGGGTCTCGTGGCGTCTCGCAGGGAGTCACGCCGCTCCTCGTGGTCGCTCGCGGTCCGGTTGGGCGGATGCGGCTGGGCCACGGGACCGACGGCGCGTCAGCATCTGAGCCGTCCTCGACGGTTCGGCGGCAAACGCGATCGGCAGCGCCTTCGCGGGCGGGTTCGGCGTCGAGGCACTCAAGTCGGCGATGACCGGCGAGGCGGCCCGGACGACGGTGGTTCGTTCTCGACTGCACCGGTGGGCTGGCTTTGATCGCGCTCGTTATTCGGCAAGCGCAGGGCTGGCCTGGTGATCGTGTCAGGCCCCGCCCGCGCGCCGCGCCGAGCCAACCGAGGTAGCTCACTTCGGCCGCCAACGACGTCACGCACCCAACCGGCACAGGTGTCAGCCCACCTGGTTACTGTCTTTAAGCTCACCCCAGCCGTGCCAGCGATCGATCTCGATCAAGGCACTGACCCGACCGCGATCTCGCCGCGGATACGCCCGCCCCGTGTAGTGCTGAGACAGCCGGTCGATGTCCCTGAGGCCATCGTCCTCGCGCAGTTCGACGACGCGCCCGATGATGCTGACGTGGGTATACCAGCCGCTCTCATCCAGCACAGTGAGCGTGACCCGGGGGTCATTTCGGACATGGCTCAGCCGACGGCGACCCTCGTCCATGTTCACCAGGATCCGGCCGTCGTCCCACAGGTACCAGGTGGCCGTGGACACCGGCTGACCATCCGACTTGAGTGTGGTGATGACGGCGGGGTTCGGTTTCCGTAGCATGGCGACTGCGGGGGCGGGAAGCGGCGGCTTCGACATGAATCTCCTCTTGGCGTCGGCGTACGTCCGAACGTTACGCTCCTGCCAGTCTCGATCAAATTCGTATGGGCATCCCGGCGGCGCCGAGCTCGGGGTCAGAGCGTGCTTAAGCCCGACCCATCGGCTCGCACGTTGCGCTACGACGGGCGTGCAGGTCAGATCGAGCGTCACCTCGCCGCGGCCAACTGCCGCCTACCAGCCGCCGACAGGCCGCTGCTGCACTTCCTCCCGGCGCCAGACGACAAGAAGGCCCTGTCCGATGAGCGGACAGAGCCTCTGAGCTTC
>NZ_BOON01000078.1 GCF_016863255.1 Planosporangium mesophilum | reverse complement strand
GGGGTTCCGGGCCGATGCCGGAGGCAGTCCGAGGTTCGGCTGCCGGTCATCCATTCGCCTGTGTGGGCATGGTGGTCTGCGACCGTGACCGGGTCGGGGTCAATCAAAGGGGCGGCTGCGCCGTCGGCCGACGGGAGTCAGACCCCCAGGCGACCACGCAAGCCCGGTCACGTCCGGACCTGCTCACACCGCCGTCTTGGCCTGCAGGGCGCGGATGTGCCCGTCGCGCAGGCCGTAGTAGACGAGGGTGAGCAGCTTGCGGGCCACCGCGACGGTGGCGATGTTGCGGCCGCGCCGCTCGGCGATGCGGGCCCGGCTGGATACCAGCCAGCCGGCGGAGGCGGGGATCTTCTGAGCGGCTTCGACCGCGGCCCAGCGCACCAGGCCGGATCCCTGTTTGGTGATCGGTCCGCGGTGGACGGTGGTGTCGGACTCGCGGTGTTTGGGCGTCAGGCCGGCCCAGGACACCAGGTTCATCGCGCTGGGGAACCGGTCGACTGCGCCGATCTCGGCCACGAACACCCCGGCCAGGATAGGTCCGACGCCGGGGATGGCCTGGATGGTGGTGTGGCCGGTGTGGTCGGCCAGTCGGCCGCGCAGTTGGCGGGTGACGGTGTCGACTTCGAAGTCAACCGCATCGATCAACCGCAGGCAGGCGTCGACGCGGGCCCGATACGGGCCGTCCAGCGCCGCTGTCGTCAGCAGCCCCCGGCCGCCGAGGCCGAACAGGTCCGACACCGCGATGTGCAGGCCCTGCTTGGCCAGCACCGCGTGGACGCCGGCTTTCAGCCCACTACGCCAGGCCACCAGCTTGGCCCGGTGGCGCACCAGCTCCCGTAGTTCGCGCACGGCCGGCGGGGCGACGTAGGCCTCGGGCAGCCGGCCCATGCGCAGCAGGTCGGCCAGGTCGGCCGCGTCGCGCACGTCGTTTTTGACTCGCCGGTAGGTGAAAGCCTTGACGCCCAGCGGATGCGCCAGATGGACCTGGGCGCCTTCGGCCTGGAGCACGTCGGCGGCCCAGTACCAGCCGTAGGTGGCCTCTAAGACCACGTCGGGGTGCTCGCCGGCCTTGGCGATCTCGGCAGCGAGCGTGGCCGGGTCGTTGGTGATGCGCACCGTGTCCAGTACCTGTCCGGCTTCGGTCATCCGCACGATCACCGACCGGCGCCGGTGCAGGTCGATACCCACGATCTGCCGGCCGTCGTAGTCTGCGTGCATGAGGGGCCTCCTTCACCGTGAGATGTGAGCACCCCGAGCATCCCGCCGGGCGTCACGAGGAGCGAGGCCCCGCTCCTTCATCCCATCAAGGGCTCACACCGCGAGTTGTCGTCGCGCCCGCTGCTACAACGACTCCAACCAATTGACGGTGACGACCTGTTGGTCAGCGTCCGATCCGGGCTCCACCGGGTCTTCCGGTATAACGCCGTACGCGTCTTCGTCCGCACGCACCGCGTCGATGCCGCCGGCGTCGCGCGTGGCGATCACTTCGACTAGCGATGCGGCCGCGAGGACGGCGCTGTCTATGCCGCGGGTCTCAACATGTCGCAGCGACCATCCGTCCGCATCGAGTTCGTCCCAGTCCCAAATTTCGTCGTCAGGCCAGTACCACCGGATGTGCCTGTGCGCGCTGACCATCCTCAGCTACGCCGATCACGCGGGTTGCCACGTCGACAGGATCACGGCTGCCGGCGCGTCGCCGACTCACTGGGCCGGCTGGGTCGGTGGTGGCGCCGAGCGGCGCGCAGCGCCGGCCCGTAGTGACTTCAGCGGTGAGAGGGCGAGGTCGTGTCGGATCGCGTCTATGAAGTTGTCGTATGCCATCTGGGCTGGCTCGCGCCGCGTCGGCCAGTCCTCGTCGGTGATGACGGCCGCCGTCGCGCGTATGCGGAGCTCGGCGAGCTGGTGGTCGACAGCCAGCGCGCACTGCACCGCTCGCTCGGAACCGTGTAGCCAAAGCGCCGCGAGAGTCCGGTTCCAGTCGGTACGAAGCTGGTGCACCTCGGCGGATCTCTCGTCATGCTCCTGTCCGGGACGGGCTGTGTGGCCCAGTTCGCGGATGGCCTCCCGATATCGGTAGAACTCACCAGCCACTGCCTGGTAGCTCTGCATGCGCTGGTCACGGCGCCAGCGTCGGGACTCCGAGCGGGTGTCCCACAGTCGTCCGAGGATGATTCCGATCAGTCCGGCGAGGCCCGCCAGGAGGGTTGCCTGCATTCAAGCCGTCCTAGTGGTTGCAGCGTTGGTTCAGCGGATTTCTTCGACATCGAGCACGAGCTTGTGCGCAGTAGGGCGGCGCGCTGAGCCGGTGCGGCGTGCTCGATCATCTTCGGATGTCGATGCAACGGGCTCGTCGAACGGTCAGCCATCCCGTGTTCACCGAGATCTCGCGGCGGCACCTGCACCTGCGGCAAGCCGAGTTGGGTACGACATGGCTGGCGCAGCGGGAAGACGGGGCTCCCGGACCGCCGTGCTGAGGGTGTTGACGGGCCTGCTCGTCCACCCGGCTCAGCCAGGCGAAGTGGCCCTTTCGGCCGGACATCGTGGTCTGCCTCAGGTTCAGCGGGCTCCGTCTGCTGGGTGGATTCCACTATGCACACTGCTACCACTCGATCGGGGTGAGGATCCCGATACGACCGCTGCCGAAAAATCCGACGTCTACAAAGGATGATCACGCGGAGTTTCCTCTGTGGCCGTTCTGGGTGGACATGTCGTTGCTGTCCTTGCAATCTGTTAAGGCAGTTGCATATTTCTGTCTGCTGCCCTTAGGGTTCCGTCCACACCTGGGGAGGACAGAGGAGAGCGGCGTGGTCAGTCGTGTGGCGACAAAAGTACGCGCGTGCCTGGCGATAGTTACTGCCGTCACGTCAGCAGGCGCCCTCTTTGTCTTGGGCGGAGATGCCGGTACGCGTCTTGCCGATCGTCTCGGTGCTTCGGGTCATGCGATGGCGATGTCCGCGGATGCCGTTGCGTCGCGGACGGCCCGAGCAACTGGCAAGCCGGTACAGGTGACCAGTCGTACCTCGGAGACGACCGAAGTCTGGGCGCAGCCTGACGGGTCGTTCAAGGCCACCATCGCTGCCGGAGTGGTCCGGATACGCAAGGGTGGCGTCTGGGTGCCGGTCGACCTGACGTTGCGGCGCGAGGCGGACGGGTCGGTGGTGCCGGGCGCGCACCCCAACGACGCGCGGATCGCGGGTGCGCTGCCACCGGGCGAGCACGAGCTGGCTTCGGTCCGGTCCGGCGCGGGTCGGATGGCGATGCGCTGGAGGGGCGCGCTGCCGGCTCCGGCGCTGAGCGGCAACCGTGCCACCTACGCGGACGCGCTACCCGGTATCGACCTGGTGGTCGAGGCGACCACGGACGGAATCGAGCAGTTCCTCGTGGTGAAGTCCGCGGCGGCAGCGCACCTCGTCCGGGAGGTCAATCTCGGATTTTCCGGAGACCGGCTCGCCGGACACACCTCGGACCGTGACGGGGCGACGGTGTTGCGCGACGGTGCAGGCGCCGAGGTGGCGCGGATACCCGTGCCGACTATGTGGGACTCGCGCCCGCCGTCCTCCACCGGGGAGCCGGGGCGTGAGACCGCCATTCGCACGCGGGTGTCGGCGGCCGCTGGTGGTGGCGTCCAGTTCGCACTCCTGCCCGACCTGGAGTGGATGACCGCTCCTGGCACCGCCTGGCCGGTGATCATCGACCCCGTACTGAGCCCCGCGCCGTCGGTCGCCTTCGACACCTACGTCCGGGAGGGCGACACCACCGCCAACTCGACGAACAATGACCTCTGGGCCGGTCTAGCCAGCGGACAGCGGGCGCGCAGCTTCGTCCACTGGAACACCGGGCCGCTCGTCGGTAAGCAGATCACCGCGTCGACGGTGCAGCTGTGGAACTGGTGGTCGAACTCCTGCGTACCGTACGCCTGGGAGATCTGGCCGACGGGACCGGCCGCCGCGGCGACTCTGTGGGACGACCAACCGCAGTGGTACGACGGAGATCCCTCGGTGCCAGGTGACCAACCGTCCGGCACGTCGACGCAGACCAAGGGCTACGACAGCACCTGTGACGACGGCGCCGTCACTGTGGACGGCCGTCTGTTTTTTCAGTACGCGGCCGACCATTCGTTGACCGTCGCTCCGATGGGCATCCGTACCTCGGTCGAGAACGACAGCAATATCTTCAAGCAGTTCCGATCGGCCAACAACACCGTGACCTCGGTATATCCGATCGCCTCGGTCACCTACAACTCCTACCCCGAGGTCACCGCCCGCGCTACGACGCCGTCGAGTCCGTGCGTCACCGGTGCCGAGCGTCCGACCCTGCAAACGATGGCGCCGACCCTCAGTGCGACGGTGACCGACGCGGAGGCGACCGCGGCGTCGGTCACCTTCGAGTGGTGGACGCTCACCGGCTCGGCCCCGATCGGTAAGGCGACGGTCACGGGGGTCGCCTCGGGGGCGACAGCGTCCACGACCATTCCGGCCGGAGCCCTGGGGCAGGCGGGCTCCTACCGCTGGCGGGTGCTCGCCTCCGACGGCACCGTTACCTCAACGTCGTCGTGGTGCGAGTTCACCCTGTACGACTTCGCGCCCCCGGTGGACGGCTGCGCCGGCGGTGTCGACGGCGACTACAACGGCGATGGGGTCGCCGACACGGCGATCGCCGACCCGGAGGCGACCGTCAACGGACAGGAGAAGGCCGGTCAGGTCCACATCGTCTACGGCGGCACCGGCATCGTGCAGACCGTGACGGAGTCCAATGCGCGGGTGATGGGCGGATCCGAGGCCGGCGACCAGTTCGGTACCGCTCTGGCCACCTACGACGCCAACCGCGACGGGTGTGCCGACCTCGCCGTCGGTACGCCCTACGAGGACCTCAACGGCCTGGCCGACGTCGGCTCGGTGTACGTGCTGCTGGGTTCGCCGGCCGGGCTGGCCAAGGGGCCCGCTTCGGTGACGCTGCACCAGGACCAGACGGCGGTACCGGACACCGCGGAGGCCAAGGACTGGTTCGGGTTCTCGGTCGCCGCAGGGCGCACCGCGGCAGGGGAGTCGTACCTCGTGATCGGCGCTCCGGGGGAGGACCTCGGCGGGGTCATGGACGCCGGGCTCGTGCACTACATCCGGGGCACGCTCAACGTCGCCCTCGACCAGAGCACCGCCGGCGCGGGTGAGGCCAACGAACAGGACGACCGGTTCGGCTACTCGGTCAGCGGCTCGCCGTACCACATCGCTGCGGGCCGGCCCGGTGAGTCGGTCGGTAATGCGACGTTCGCGGGCGCGGTCAGCGTCTACAGCCACGACCTGTTGAACGGGCTGCCCAAGCTGGTGGTCAGCGTGAGCCAGGACTCGCCTGGGGTGTCGGGCGGGTCGGAGACCGACGACCAGATGGGCAAGTCGGTGGCGCTCGCCCCGTACCGCGCGGCCGGTGCGCCCGTCGGTCAGCCCGATTCTGTGCTGCTGGTGGGCGTCCCCGGCGAGGATCTGACGATCGGCTCGGATCCACCGGTCGTCGACGCCGGCGTGCTCATGCGATTCCAGGTCACCACCACCGGCCTGACTCAGATGGAGGACGTGTCGCAGGCCACCGCCGGGTTCGACGGAGCCATCGAAGACGGCGACTATTTCGGGGAGAAGGTCGCCGTGGTCAACCTCGCACCCGACGATGTCGCCACTCCGGACACGGTGAAGATCGTTGTCGCCGCACCGGGTGAGGACCTCGGTTCCCTTGTGGACGCTGGTTCGGTCCATGTCTTCGGGCTGGAGGCCGAACCGGGCCAGCACGATCTCACGGTGAAGCACGGCTCCGGTGGGCTGCCCGGATCCGCGGTCGAGCAGGAGCTTCTGGGACTGTCGTTCGCCGCCTCCAGCCGCGGGCTCACCCTCGCGAACCCGTACGGCGGTCAGGCGGTGTACGTGATCGCGTGGCCGGACCTCGCGGCCGGTACGGCGACCCCGCGGCAGGTGTGGCGGCCGGGTGCCGGCGGTGTCCCGGCGGGTGGGGTCGCGTTCGGCGCGGCGATCGGCTGACCGCGCCGTGGCGGCGGTGAACGCGGGCGCGGTGAACGCGGACATGACGGTGTGCGTGACTACTGGGGAGGACGGGATGGGCACTGGTCACTGGCGGGGGCGGCGCTGGCTGCTGGCGTTCGGGCTGGCGGTGACACTGGTCGCCGGCCTGTCAGAGCCGGTCCAGGCCCAGCCCGAGCGGCAACCGGCGCCGGCACCCTCGACCTCGGCCGCAGCCGCTCCGAAGGACGGCCCGGTTCGGGACACCGAGGCGGAGGCGCTTGCGGCCGCCAAGGCCGACGGCGTACGGGTGGAGATCCTCGCGCTCCGCGGCGAACGGCGTGAGGTCTATGCCAACCCGGACGGCACACTGACCGCCCAGGAACATGCGCAAGCGGTATGGACCGTCCGCAGCGGCAGGTGGGTGCCGGTGGACGCGACCCTGGTGAAGCAGGCCGACGGCTCGGTCGCGCCGAAGGCGGCGGTGATCGGGCTGAAACTGTCGGGCGGTGGCGACGGACCGCTGCTGGAGGCGGACCGCGCCGGTCGCCGGATGTCGCTGCGCTGGCCGGCACGCCTTCCCACACCCACCCTCGACGGGCCGCGCGCCACGTACGGCGAGGTACTTCCCGGCGTCGACCTGGTGGTCAATGTGGGGCCGGCCGGCTTCTCCCACGTCCTTGTGGTCAAGAACGCCCAGGCCGCCCGCAACCCCAAGCTCGCTGCGCTGGAGTTCGCCCTCCACACCGAGGGGTTGGAAGTCAAGGCCGCCGGCGATGGTCTCGCGGCGGTGGACCGGGCGACCGACAGGGCGGTGTTCGAAAGCGGCGAGCCGACCATGTGGGACTCCGGCGCTCCGGCCGGCACCGGGACCTCCGGGGCAGCCGGGACCCCGTTCGGCCCGGCGCCGAGCGGCTCGCCCCTCGGCGCCACGGCGAGCGACGGTGGTACCTCCCGGGCGGTACAGGCTCCGCCTGACTCCGCGCGCGTGGCCAAGCTGGGGGTACGCGTGGGCGGCGGCAAGCTCGTCTTGACCCCCGACAGGTCCATGCTCACCGACGCCGGCACCCGGTGGCCGGTCTACATCGATCCGGTCTGGGAGTCGACCAGCAACTCCGCCTGGGCGATGGTCGACAGCGGGTACCCCGCCGAGGAGTACTGGAAGTTCGCCGGCAAGCGGGACGAGCGGATCGGCAAGTGCCCGGAGAGTTGCAACAGCTCACTGGTCAAGCGGCTCTTCTACGCCCTGCCCACCCCGTACGCCGGCAAGTCGATCATCAGTGCGGAGTTCCGGGTCACCCTGGTCCACACGTACAACTCCTCGGCGCGGTCGGCGTCGCTGTACCGCGCTGCGGGCGGCATCAGCTCCGCGACGAACTGGTCCAACCAGCCCGGGGGGAGCGGCTGGTCCGGTGCCGCCCTCCAGGAGAGCAAGAGCCCCACGGCCAAGCAGGCGTCGTGCACCGCCACCAACCAGAACGTCGGCTTCAACGCCACCGCGGCGGTGCGGGAGGCGGCCAACAACGGCTCGTCGACGACGACGTTCGGGATCAAGGCCGACAACGAGAGTGACATCACCTACGTCAAGCGCTTCTGTGACAACGCGGTCCTCGCCGTCAACTACAACCGGGCGCCGGACCGGCCGAACACGTCGGAGCTGACCATGTCGCCGGGCGGGGCGTGCATCACGGGTGCCAACCGGCCGTACGTCGACGCGCCACCCCAGCTGTACGCGGTGCTCCGCGACCCCGACCACTCATCGGCCCACGCCGAGCAGGTGTACGGCAGCTTCCGGATCTTCTGGCCCGCGGACGCCCCAACCGTCTCCCGGTTCTACGACACGCCCATGAAGGTGAGCGGCTCGACGTTCAGCATCACGGCCCCGTCGGACCTGCCGCAGAACGTGACGATCGGGTGGGAGGTACGCGCGAGCGACGGCACGGCGTGGGGTCCGTGGAGTTCCGGGCAGTCCCGGTGCGAGTTCATCTACGACAACACCCAACCGACGGCCCCGGACATCGACTCGCCGGAGTACCTGCCCGCGGACGCGGGTGAGCAGACGTACGCCTGCGCGCCCGACGAGGTCTGGCGCGGCAGCGTCGGCGTGTACGGCACCTTCACCTTCGACTCCGCGGCCACCGATGTGAAGGAGTACTGGTACGGCTTCAACCAGAACCCGTCCGCCGCGAACAAGCTGACGCCGACCAGCCTCGGCGGCCCGGCCTCGGTTCGGTGGATGCCCGACCGGGACGGGCCGAACTTCGTGACCGTGCAGGCGGTCGACCAGGCCAACAAGAAGAGCACGATCGCGATCTGTCACTTCCGGGTCGCCACCCGGCCCCCGGTCGGCCGGTGGGCGCTCAACGAGGGCGGTGGCCCGGCGGCCGCCGACGACGCGGGCGGCCCGGTAGCGCATCCGGCCACCGCGGGAGGCGGGGTCGCGTTCGGGGCACCGGGCCCCGGTGGTACCGGCGACGCCGCGGCCCGGCTGACCGGCACCGCTGACAGCTACCTCCGTACCGACAGCGCGGGCTTGGTGCAGACCCAGACGTCGTTCACCGTGAGCGCCTGGGTACGCCTGACCGACGACACCCGCGACCGGGTCGCCGTCAGCCAGGACGGCTCCGGTGAGCCCGGCTTCACCCTGGGGTACGACGCCGATGCCCGTAGCTGGATCTTCCGGCTGCCGACGACCGACATCAGTTCCCTCGGCGCCTGGTCGGTGTCCGTGGGGCCGGCCGTGAAGGACGAGTGGACGCACCTCGTCGCGGTCTACAACGCGGAGACCCGCGGCATCAAGCTGTACGTCAACGACGGCACCAAATCGGCCAGCGGGCAGCGCCGGACGGCGTGGAAGTCCCGTGGCGCGGTGCAGATCGGCCGGGCCACGGCCAGGAGCGGGTACACGGATCCGTGGGTGGGTGACATCTCCGACGTGATCCTCTTCGACCGGGTCGTGGTCGCGCGTGAGGTCGAGGACCTGTACACCCTCGTGCCGAACCGCCGAGCGTACTGGCCGCTCAACGAGGCCAGCGAGGGCCTGAGCCCCGAGTACGCCGGCGGACAGGAACTGGCCCTGCAGAGCGGTGCCTCGTTGTACCGCCTCGACGTCGAGCAGGACCCGTTCGGCGAGCCGGCGCTGGTCGGCTCCGGGCACCTGCAGCTCGACGGGGTCGACGACTACGCGTCGACCTCCTCGGCAGTGGCGAACACCGACCACAGCTTCACCGTCAGCACGCGGGTCCGGCTGGCCAGTGCCGGCTGCGGCCGGGACATGGCCGTGCTGTCGCAGGCCGGTACCCGTGCCAGCGGCTTCATCGTCCGCTGCGGCGCGGGGGACCGGTGGCAACTGGTGATGTCGAAGTCGGACAGCGACGGGTCCGTGGTCGACACGGCCACGGACAACCAGGTGTACCCCGCGCCGACGGCGGCCGGCACGCACCTCGTCGTCGTCTACAACGCCTTCACCAACGAGATGCAGCTCTACGTCGACGGGCAGCTGGCCGACTCGGCACAGGCGCCGCACAACGAGGTGTGGCAGGCCGGTGGTGCCTTCCAGGTCGGACGGGCGCTGGTGGACGGTGCCTGGGGCCAGTACTTCTCCGGTGTCGTCGACGACGTGCGTGTCTACGAGGGTGCGGCTGACCGAACCATGGTGCAGCGACTCGCCCTCCTGACCGAGCAGCCCGACCTGTGAGTCCCTGGCGTGCCGACCCGGTCGTGAGCCAGGCCGGCACGCCGTACCCGACAGCTGTGCCCTCATGCCGCTCTCACCTCGTGGAGTCGTCGTGTTCTCCGGTGTCTTCGTAAGGTCCGCAATCCTCGGCTCCCGGCCGAAGCGCGCCGTGGCATGGGCCATGGCCTGCGTCGTCACGGCCAACCTCCTCTACATCGGGCCGGAGATGGGCGGCCATCTGGCGGCAGGACGCGCGCCGGCGGTCTCAGGCGGCCGGGAGCCCGCCCGGGCCAGGACGTTGCCGGTGAAGGCACGGGAAGCCGACGCCGCCCGCGCCGCCGCCGTGACGCAACCGCCCGCGGCGAAGTGGCCGGCGGCCGGCGCCGCCGAGGTCGACCTCGCCACCCGGCGGGCGGTGCAGGTCGGCGGGTTGACCGTGTCGGCGACCCCGGTCGGGGACGGTGCCGCACCGGCCGGGCGGCTGCGCGTCGAGGTGCTCGACCACGCGACGTCGGCGCGGGTCGGTGTCGACGGTCCGGTCCTGCGGCTCGGGCCCGCGGGTTCCGGGGGGCCACCGGCCACCGCCGACGTGACGGTGAACTACCGGTCGTTCGCCGACGCGTTCGGCGGTGACTACGGCGCCCGGCTGCGGTTGCTGCGGCTACCGGAGTGTGCGCTCGACGGCCGGGCCGGCGGGCCCTGCGAGCCAGCGCAGGTGGTGGAGACGGCCAACAACGCCGAAGCCAACACCGTCACCGCCCGGCTCGACCTCGCCTCGGCCGGTTCGCGGCCCGCGGTGTACGCCCTGGCGGCGGCCGAGGACTCGGCGCAGGGCAGCTACTCGGCTACCAAGCTCAGCCCGTCGTCGCAGTGGTCGGTGACCCCCTCCTCCGGCGGCCTGAGCTGGTCGTACCCGCTGCGGACCCCGCCGGTGCCGGGCGGTCTGGGCCCGGAGATCACCCTCGGGTACTCCTCCCAGACGGTGGACGGGCACACCTCCGCCACCAACAACCAGGGCTCCGGCCTAGGGGAGGGCTTCGCCTACGAACCCGGCTACCTCGAGCGGCGCTACAAGCCCTGCAAGGACGACGGTCACAAGGACGTCGGCGATCTCTGCTGGGCGCGCCAGAACGCGATCCTCGTGCTGGGCGGGCGGTCGAGCGAGTTGGTCCGGGTCAACGACGATGAGTGGAAGCTCGCCGTCGACGACGGCTCGAAGATCGAGCGGCTGACCGGGGCCACCAACGGTGACAACGACGGCGAGCACTGGAAGGTCACCGCCCCCGACGGCACCCAGTACTTCCTCGGCCTCAACCGGCTACCGGGCTGGTCGGCGGGCAAGGAGGAGACCGCCTCGACCTGGACGGTGCCGGTCTACGGCGACGACTCGGGTGAGCCCTGCTACAACGACACGTTCGCCAATGCGTACTGCGACCAGGCGTGGCGCTGGAACCTCGACTACGTCAAGGACACCCACGACAACGTCATCTCGTACTACTACGACCGCGAGACCAACTACTACGCGCGGGGCGCGAAGACCGACGTCAACGGTACGGCCTACCACCGGGCGGGCTACCTGAAGCGGATCGACTACGGGCAGCGCCACAACGCCGTCTACTCCACCAACGCACCGGCCCGGGCGCAGTTCGTGGTCGCCGAGCGGTGCCTGCCGTCGGGGTCGGTCACCTGCGACCCCGGCAGCCTCACCAACGCCACCGCGTCGTCGTGGCCGGACGTTCCCTGGGACCGCAACTGCGCCGCGAACACCAAGTGCGGCATCCAGCAGACGTCACCGACGTTCTGGAGCCGCAAGCGGTACGTCGAGATCAAGACGGAGATCCGCTCGGGCTCGGCGTGGTCGCCGGTGGATTCCTGGGCGCTGACGCACCTGTTCACCGACAACGCGGACGGCAGCAGGACCCTATGGCTGAGCAAGATCACCCACACCGGTCTGGTGGCCGGCACCGCGACGATCCCGTCGGTTGAACTGCACGGCAAGCAACTACCCAACCGCATCGACCGGCCGGGCGACAACATCTCGCCGCTGATCCGTTTCCGGTTGGCGGCCGTCTACAGCGACTCCGGAGCGCAACTCGACGTGACGTACGCCCCGGCCGACTGCGCGGCGGACAACCTGCCGCAGCCGGGCGAGAGTACCCGGCGGTGCTTCCCGGTGAAGTGGCACCCGTCGGACAGCCTGACCGAGCCGATCACCGACTGGTTCCACAAGTACGTCGTCGCCGAGGTGGTCGAGACCGACCGCACCACCGGCGCGCGGGACATGGTGACCCGCTATGAGTACCTCGGTGGCGCGGCATGGCGGAAGGCCGAAGCCGACGGCATCACCGAGACGAAGTACCTCACCTGGAGCGGCTGGCGCGGCTACGAGAAGGTACGCACCACCCGCGGCGACGGTCAGGTCATGACCACGCGCACCGAGCAGACCTTCTTTCGGGGCATGGACGGCGACGCGCTGCCCGCCGGCGGCACCCGGGCGGTCAAGGTGGCGGACTCGACCGGCGGCATGTACCAGGACGCCCCGGAACTGTCCGGCCTGGAGCTGGAGAAGATCGTCTACGACGGGTCGAACGTAGTGACGAAGACGATTGGGACGCCGTGGCGGCACACCACGTATACCCAGTCGGAGGGCTGGGGTACGCGGCGCGCGACGTTCGTGCGGCCCGATACCGTCCGCACCCTCACCGCTTTGGAGAGCGGAGGCTGGCGCGAAACCAGGAGCGTCACCAGCTTCGACCCCACGTACGGGCGTGTCACCCAGGTCGACGACCTCGGTGACGTCGCTACCGCCGGGGACGACCAGTGCACCCGGTCCTGGTACGCCGAGAACACCGGCGCGTGGATCGTGTCGCGGGTGACGCGGGTGGAGGTCGTGGGCGTGGCTTGTTCGGCGACCCCGGACCGGCGTACCCAAGTGATCGACGACCGGCGTACCTACTACGACGGGCAGGACTTCGGCGCCGCGCCCGTGAAGGGTGACATCACCAAGGTCGACCGGCTTACCAGCCACACCGGGTCGGTCGCCACCTACGCCGTCCTGTCGGAGAACACCTACGACGACTGGGGTCGGGAGCTGACCGATAAAAACGCCGTCGGGGCAACGACCACGACGTCCTACACCCAGATCGACGGTCTGCTCACCATCCAACGGGAGACCAACCCGCTGGGGCACGTGGTCACCAAGGAGTTCGCCCCCGCGTGGGGCGAGCTTTCCGCTCGGATCGACGCCAACGGCAAGCGCGAGGACCTCAGCTTCGACCCGCTGGGACGGCTGTCCGCCGTGTGGCTGGCCGACCGGTCCAAGGCCGGCGGCATCTCGCCGACCAGCAAGTACACCTACTACCACCGCGCCGACGCGCCGGTCGCGGTCCGCACCGAGAACGTCCGGGCCGACGGCACGTACGCGGTGCAGTTCGACCTGTACGACGGGCATGCCCGGCTGCGGCAGACCCAGACGGAGGGGCCGGACGGTACCCGCCTGCTCACCGATACGTACTACACGCCGACCGGGAAGGTCGCGAAGGCCAACTCCACGTACCAGGCGCTCGGCGCGCCGAGCGATGTGCTAGCCAAGATCAACGACGGCGCGGTCGACGGCCAGACGCTGTACGAGTACGACGGGGCCGACCGGGTGACCGTCGAGATCACGGCGGTGTCCGGCAACGAGCGCTGGCGCACGGTCACCGGATACGGCGGCGACCGCGTCCACCTCGACCCGCCCGCCGGCGGCACGCCGAAGACCACGATTATGGACGCCCGCGGTCATGCCCTGGAGCTGTGGCAGTACAAGGGCGACGGACCGTCCGGCCCGTTCGACCGGATCCGGTACGAGTACACCCCGGCCGGCCAGATCGCGTCCGTCACCGACGCCGCCGGCAACGTCCGCCGGTACACGTACGACCAGCGGGGCCGGCAGGTCAAGGCGGAGGACCCGGACTCGGGTACCACCGAACGCACTTATGACGAGCTGGACCGGCTGACCTCGTCGACCGACCAGCGCAAGATCAAGACCAGCACCACGTACGACACCCTCGGCCGCAAGACCAACGTCTACCTCGGTGAGGCAGTCACCGGGACCCGCCTGCGGAGCTGGACCTACGACACCGTCGACAAGGGACAGCTCTACTCGGCGGCCAGCTACGTCGACGGCAAGGCGTACGGCGTCGTCTACCCCACCCGCGACGAGTTCTACCGGCCGCTGCTGACCCGGTACGTGATCCCCGACCACGCCGGCGCCGAGCTCAAGGGCGTCTACCAGTACAGCACCTCCTACAACCGCGACGGCACCGTCCAGGGCCTCGGCCTGCCCGCCATCCCCGCCGCCGGGATGCTCGCGGAGGGACTGACCTACACCTACGACGGCCTCAAGCGGCCGACCGGCATGACCGGCGCCTCCACGTACGTCACCGACACGAAGTACGCGCAGACCGGGGCCCTGCTCCAGGTGGAGCTCAACACCGGCGGCAAGAAGGCGTGGCTGAGTTGGACCTACGAGGAGGGCACCAACCGGCTGATCCGGTCGCGGGTGGACCGGCAGGGCGCCGCGGCCGTCGACGCCGACGCCAGCTACAGGTACGACGACGCTGGTAACGTCCTGTCGATCGTCGACGCGCCGGCCGGCGGGGACCGCGACGTCCAGTGCTTCACCCACGACTGGCAGCGCCGGCTGACCGAGGCGTGGACCAGCGCGAGTACCGCGGACGACCCGTGCGCCGGGGGACCGGCCGCCACCGGCGTCGGCGGGCCGGCCCCATACCACCACTCGTACGGGTACGACTCGACCGGAAACCGGACCGGCGAGACGCGGCACGGCATCGACGGCGCGCCCGACATCACCCGCGACTACGCGTACCCCGATCCGGGCCAGGCCCAGCCGCACACGGTGCAGAAGGTCACCGAGAAGAACGGCCAGGGCGCCGAGCGAACCTTCACCTACATCTACGACGGCGCGGGCAACACGACCGGCCGCCAGTTGGAGGGCCGGTCGCAAACCCTCGACTGGGACTCCGACGGGCGGCTCGCCGGGGTGACAGAGGGTACCGCGAAGACGACCTTCGTGTATGACGCGGAGGGCAACCGGCTGGTACGCAAGGAGTCGGGCGCCACGACGGTCTACCTGCCCGGCACCGAACTGCGGCTCGACCACGCGACCAGGGCGGTCACCGCCACGCGGTACTACACCTTCGGCGGCCGGACCGTCGCGGTGCGCTCCGTAGCCGGGATGAAGTTCCTCGCCGAGGACCACCACGGCACCTCGCACCTAGCAATCGACGCCGTGACCGGTACGGTCACGCGCCGTCGGACCACCCCGTTCGGGGACCTGCGCGGGGCCGCGCCGACGGTCTGGCCGAGCGAGCGGGGCTTCGTCGGAGGTATCCAGGACGCCACCGGACTGGTGCACCTCGGTGCCCGCGAGTACGACCCGACCATCGGCCGGTTCGTCTCCCCGGACCCGATCGTCGACCTGGCCGATCCGCAACAGATCCACGGCTACTCGTACGCCAGCAACAACCCGGTGACGCTCAGCGACTCGACCGGCCTGATGCCCGACGCCGACGGCGGGAGCAGGAAGGGCGGCGACAACTCGTCGATGCACAACTTCGTGCTCACCGCCGTGTTCGTGATGCTGGTCTTTATCAGGCTCACACTCCGGCTGCGCGGAGACATCACCGTCGACCTCGGCGAGGGTGGCACGAAGGCGAACACCATCCCCCGGGCCGCGCGTGACGGCAGCGGCGACGACGGCGTCGCTGACCTGATCCTGGACGGCCCGGATGTCGTCTACATCTGGGAGGTCAAGCCAGCCAACGCCGGAGGCCGAGATCTCGGTCGAACGCAGCTCGACCGGTACATCAGAGAGAAGCGGGCGGAGCTGATCAAGGCGGATGACCACCGCAAGGTGCTCCCCGGGCCGACGCTACCGCCCATCAGTGGGATTCCCTACGGCGACGGAAAAGTGATCAACATCTGGATGGAGCCTCGGAACAAGGAGGCCGATGGCCTGATCTTCTACGGGTCGGAGGATGCTCCCAAGACCCCGCCGCCGCCCGAGCGGGTGCCGGTTCCCGAGCCGCACCCGACGCCGCTGCCGGCACCGCGCCCCGTGCAGGACCCGGTGCGGGTGCCGACCACTGCCCCGGCGCCACCGGGTACCGGCGTCCTCCCGCATCCCAACCCTGCCGGACCGTACGGCACATGCCCCGGCCCGGGCTGCGTGACGGACCCCGGCAACCGGCAGCATTGGCAGTGGGACCCGCCGAACGTCTCCGGTAAGGATGTGGCCAGTGCCGCCACGACCGCAGGCGTCATCGTCATCGGTATCTTGTGGTCTATCTTGAACCCCGCTGCCGCCTGACCGGGCGGGTGCGGTGACCGCGAGTACGTATGAGGTCCCGGCAGGAAGGCGCGGAAATGGATGACGAGGCCCGGACCCCGTCATGGGTGTTCGATGGTGGGCCGGAGCCGGATGGTCTGGCGGCGGTGCTGTACCTCGACAACGCCGACAGCATCGCCCGGGTAGCCGAGGTCCTTCGGCTGTGGCATGACTCGGCGGTCGAACTGGTGCTGCCCGTCTTCGCGGCCCCGGCGCCCGTCACCCCGGGGGTCGAGGTGCGCGGTACCGAGGAGGATCTTGACGGCAGGGCACGGCCGGTGCGGGTGGCCCGGTGGACCGACGGGCTCACCGAGGACCTGTACCAGCTCTCGGCGTGGTGGTCCTACGAGGACCGGTCGCTGGACCAGATCTATCAGATGCACGTCTACGCCTTCCGGTACTACCCGCCCGTGGCCCCGGGGGTCGGTCGCCAACATCTCCACCTGAGGGTCAGTATGACCGTGCCGCAGGGCACGCTGGACGTGGCGATCCCCGCGATGCTGGAGATGATGCGCCGGGTCGGCGACGTCGCGGATCCCGCGTACGGGGAGATGGTGGTCAACCGGCACATGGCGGCGCCCGACTCCCACCTCGACAACGCGCTGCGCCGGCTGGTCACCCACTCGGCGGACGAGAGCCGGACGCACCTGCGTGGGTACGAGTGGGTCACGGTCGTCCCGGCGCAACTGGTGGAGCGGTTGGGCGGTGTCGAGGCCATCCGGGGCTGCGGAGCTTTCGTGGAGGTGGTCGGGCTGGCCTCCGGTGGCGCGCTGCTGCGGGCCACGGAGGACCCCGAGGAGTACACGCCGGAGCGGGTCAAGCGGGTCTTCGAGGCGCTGCGGGCCGTCCTGCCACCGGGCAAGCCCCGCTGGCTGGCAGGTCAGGACTTCAGTCGGATTGTTTTCCAGGACGCCAGCGCCTGACATCGTCGGCTGCGTGCTCGTGGTGGCTGTGCCATGGTCGTGGGGACAGCTGTGATCCATGTTTGGGGCGAGGGTTCTAACGGCCCAGCCGGGTCGATGACTCCACGCCCTTGCGGGCCAGCCGGGCCAGGATCCGACGTTTCCGTAGGTAGGCGCGGATGTACTGGTTGTTGTACGCCTTGTCGCCGTGCAGCTTGGTCGGCCGCTTGCGTGGCCGGCCCCGGCGCGAGCGGATCGGGGCGATCGAATCCAGCAACGGCACCAACACGTGGGCGTCGTGGGTGTTGGCCGCCGAGACCAGCACCGACAGCGGCAGTCCGCTGCGCTCGGCCACCACATGGATCTTGCTGCCCAGTTAGCCGCGGTCGACCGGGTTTGGTCCGGTCAGCTCCCCCATTTTTCCGTCCGGACCGCGATCGAGTCGACCACCGCCCGCGACCAGTCAAGCCGCCCGGCCGACCCCAGCCGGTCGAGCACGGCCTGGTGAAGTCGCTCCCACAGCCCGGCCGCGGTCCACTAGGCGAACCGCCGGTGCGCGGTCGGCCGGGTCACGCCGCACATGGGCGTCGGCAGCTTCCACCACGAGCATCCGGCCTCGGTCAGGTACAGGATCGCCGCCAGCACCCGCCGGTCGTCGGTACGCCGCCGCCCGCCGCCCTGCGGGCGGGTCCGAGCCGGCGGGATCAGCGGTGCCGCGATCTCCCACAACGAGTCAAGCACCTACGTCTCGATGACATCTCCGTCCACAAAGGATAGCCATGACCCAAGCCCACGCAAGATCCAAACGAGACACGGTCTTATAGGTATGGCCGTACTCCATCGATGATCTAGCATCGGCCCGATGGCGACGGAGGACGTACCGGCTAAGCCGAGGTACTCCGCGTGGCTGAACCCGTCGTGGGTCGCGTTACTCGGGACTGTCGTGGTGGCGCTTCTGCTGACCCTGCCGATCTCCACCTTCGGACCCGGGGATCACGAGAAGAAGAGCTGCGGCAATGCGCTGACGCTCGACCTGGAGCGGTGGCGGAGTTCCGACTCCAAGGAGTCCTGGGACTCGGCGTATCGGCACTGCACCGCACAGCGCATCGACCGCGTCACCCGAGCCGTCGGCGTCGTATCCGTGACGGTCCTGATCGTGACAGTGATGGCGGCGCGGACACGACGACGCTAGAAGATTCTCGTTACGGTCCGACTGTCCGGCGCGGTCGGGATCTCCCGTCCACCATCCGACCGGTACGCGGCGGCGGGATGGTGTGGCGCCGGTGTTCGACCCGCCGATGGCTCAGCACGCCAACGCCATGCGGGTGAGCGAGCCGCACGTCGCCGACCCGGACGTCAGTTACCGCTGGCGCCGGGCGCTGGACCTCGTGCTGTAGGCCCGGCTGGAAATGAGCGCCGACGCCGGCTCCGCCAGGAGCCGGTCTGACGGTCGAATCAGGTCAACGGCAGGGGGAGCACAATGGGAGCAGCGGGTCGCTCCCAACCGCACTGAACGGCCGTTAGCGCCGCGCGACTACTCGAATCATCTCGCCGTGACCGGCGGTCCCTGGCATGAGTACTGGTCAGAGGGCTGCGGACCGTTCGTTTTTTTTTTGACACGGAAGAGGTCACTGGTTCAAACCCAGTATCGCCCACCAGAACTGCAGGTCAGTGCATAGATCGTCGATCTTAGGGATCGGCGATCTTTTGCTTGTGGGAGCAGTTTTGCTCCCACGGTAACTCCTGGTCGGGGACGTGCCGGTTACCTCGTGATCACCAGTGCCCGCCGTTGTCGAGCCAGCGTTGTTGTAGGGCTGCCAGCAGCGGCGGCTGCATGGGTTCGGTGGCGTGGGCGTAGACACCGCGGATGCCGGGCAGTTGATGGCCGAGGCGCTGGCTTTTGAGGGCTTCGGGGATGCCGTCCTCGTCCATCCAGGTGCGGTGGGTGTGGCGGAGGTCGTGGAAGCGGAAGCCTTCGATGATCGGCTCCCAGTCGCGGTCCGGGCAGCCGTCGCAGGCGGGTCGCCAGATCCGTTCGACGAAGGTGGTGCGCCACATCCACCGGCCGGTGTCGGCGCAGAAGACCGTGTCGTAGGGGTGGGCACTCAGGAGCCGGGCAAGCCCGTCGACGAGGAACGGCGGTAGGCGGATGTCGCGGACGGCGGCTTTGGTCTTCGGTGGGCCGAGCCAACGTTGGCCGGCGACCTCGTGCAGGGCGCCGCTGTCGGCGGCGACGTGGATAACGGCACGGTCAAGGTGCACGTGGGCGCGGCGTAGTCCGGCGAGTTCACCGAAGCGCATGCCGGTGTAGGCGGCCGTGAAGGCCAGCAGTCGGGCGTGGAGGTTGGGCATCCGCCCGGCGATGCGCCAGACGTGTGCTGGGGTGGCGACGGGGCGCGGTTCGCTGGGGCCGTCGCGCAGTCGGAGCCGGGCGGTGGGATCGAACAGCAGGTAGTGCTCGTCGATCGCTTCGCGCAGCACCAGGCCGAGGACGGTGACGATGCTGCGCACCGTGACGGGTGACAGGTCGTCGGCGAGGGCGCGGGCGAACGCTTTGACCTCGTTGCGGGTGATCGCGTCGAGGCGGTGGTCGCCGAAGACGGGAAGGATGTGTGTCCGCAGCATCGATTCGTACTTGGCGGTGGTCGCCACGCCGGCCAGATGCGCGGGAAGCCAGGCGGCGACCCACTCTGCCAGGGTCGGCGGCGTCGTAAGGCGTTGCCGCACGGCCCGGTTGAGGTGATCGAGCTGGGTGATTCGGGCACGCGCGGCGTCGACGGTATCGTAGCGGCCGTCCAGAATGGTCTGGCCGGCGTACCGGTAGCGGACCCGGTAGTGCGAACCGTGTCGTTCTATCCACGCCATGGCGCACCTCCATCTGGGATCTGGCTACGGGCAGGCTTTAGCCGCTACCGTTTTCGCCCGTGCGGTGGCCTTGTGACCTCTGAGCGACGTCCGGCTGCGTCATGGCGTCTGGCCGTGATCTCGGAGCCACTTGACGGTTAGCTGCCGGTATGCCTGGTCGCCGATGCTGCCCGTTGCTGCGTCAAAGGCGTGGTCGCCGTGCGGAACGCGTACGAGCTTTAGGTCGACCCCTCGATTCTTGGCTTGCTCGGCGAAGCGGTAGGTGCCCTGAGGCGGCACGAGGTGGTCGGCCTCGCCGACGAGTATGAGCGTGGGAGGTGTCGCGTCGCTGAGGTGCGCAGCAGACGAGACGCTCTTGTACCGGTCGGGGAACTGCTGAGGTGAGCCGCCAGTGTATGCGCGGGTCAGGTAGCGGGCGGCGCTGCCGAGGGCCGCATCGTCGTTGTGGTAGACGTCGGCGGGATCGACGGCCGGGTATACGGCGGACACCGCGTCGACCGTCGGAGTCGGGCCTCCGCAGGAGGAGGGGAGGGTTTTGGTGGCGGCCATGTAGGCGGTGTTGATGGCGAGGTTTCCGCCGGCGGAGTCGCCGGTGATGGACAGACGGTTCGGGTCGCCACCGTACTGGTGCGCGTTCTGTGCCACCCAGGCAAGTCCGCACCCGATCTGGCCCTGGGTGACATCCCAGAGGTGGCGGTTAGCCGAGGACAGGGTGTAGTCGACGCTGATGGTCAGCCAGCCCTGGTCGGCGAACCAGCGCAGGTCGGCGCTGCGATCGTCGCGCGTGCCGTAGATCCAGCCGCCGCCGTGGATGTAGAACAGCACCGGCGCGCGGGAGCCCGCTGATGATCCGGCCGGTCGGTAGATGCTCAGCTTGAGCGGCTGGCCTTGGTAGGTCGTGTAGCTGGCCTCGGCGTCCGGCGTCACTTTGGGAAACCCGGTGCCGAAGGCGCGGACGAGGCTGATGTCCGCGCCGGCATGTTCGACCGCAGCGGTCATGCGTGTTGTGATCACGGTCGTGCCGGTCGCGGCCAGCACCGCCAGAATGGCGAGGGTGGCGCTGAAATGACCATGGCGCTGCCGCCAGCGGTACGCCGCCAGCGCGCCTCCGGCGAGCGCCGCGGCGGCCAACCAGATCACGAACGGCGGGCCGACGATGGATGCCAGGCCGAGGTAGGGCACGCCGTGGAGGAAGGTGCCCAGCACGATGAGCGTCGGGACGCCGACCAGCAGCGTCGCGACGGAAACGACCGCCACCGAAACGAGGCGCCGCCACCGGGACGGGGACAGCCTCGTGTCGGCCGGCAGGTTCGTGGTGGTGTTCGGCATGCGAGGGTCCCTCCTGGCTGTCGTGAAACTCTGGGGATCTGGGCGATCCCGCTCGCCGGTGCACTGCTGGGGAACGTGCGGAAGATCCGCGCGCCGGCCAGTTGACTTGTTCCTCTGGCAAACCCCGACGCGTCCGGCGGCGATCCCCGCCTGCACGCCACGGCGTCGACCATGTTGGTCCACACCTGGTCGGGCACACGGTGGCCCACCCGGGGTGGGTCACCATCTGTGCGCTGGGATCGGATGGGCCGGCGCGGATTCCGCGGACGGTCGGATGTGTGGGTCGTCCGATGCTTGGGCGTTGGTGCGCGTCCCGTCTTCGCTCCGTGGGTGACAGCGGAGCGGTCAGCGGTTGGTGCGGTGGTACCGGCGTACCGCCAGCGGTACGAAGACCAGCAGTAGCCCTACCGACCAGGCGAGGGTCGCGGCGATCGGATGCGCTACCGGCCAGGACGCGTCGGCCGTGACCGGCGCGTGGAGGTTGCCGAAGAGGTCCCGGCAGGCGGCGACCACCGCGCTCACCGGGTTCCAGTCCGCGACCACGCGCAGCCAGGCCGGCATTCCAGCGGTCGGCACGAATGCGTTGGACACCATGCTCACGGGGAAGACCAGCGCCGACAGTTGACTCGCTGTCTCCTCGCGCCCCACCACCAGTCCGAGGTATACGCCGACCCAGCTCATCGCGTACTGGAAGAGCAGCAGCAACCCGAACCCGGCGAGTGCGCGCCCCCATCCGTTGTGGATGCGCCAGCCGACCGCCAGCCCGCACAGCGCCATCAGCGCAAGACTCAGCGCGCCGAGGACGATCTGGCTGCCGGTCATGCCGAACGGGACCGCGGCGCGCCCCATCGGCAGCGTCCGGTACCGGTCGACGAAGCCCTGATCGACGTCGCGGGCCATGGTGACCATCATCGGGATCAGGTTCACCGCCACCATCCCGAACAGGCCGGGGATGAGGTACTCGCGGTAGTTGGCGTTGCCGGGCACGACGATCGCGCTGCCGAACACGTAGCCGAACATCACCACCATGGCTACCGGCGCCATCACGATCACAGCGAGCATGCCGGGGGCGTGTCGGAGGTAGGTGAGATTGCGGCGGACGATGGTCGCGCCGTCGGCCAGTTCCCATCGCAGGTTCAGCGTGCTCATGCTCGGCTCCCTTCGAGTTCGCGTCCGGTCAGTCGCAGGAAGACCTCATCGAGGGTCGGCCGGCGCAGCGCGACGTCCTCGGCCACGACGCCGGCCGCGTCCAGGGCCCGGACTACCTCGGTAAGGGAGATCGCATCCGCGGCCACCGGCACGCTGACGAGGCGCTGGTCGGCGTCCGTGGCCGGTTCGGCGCCAGATGCCGCGGCGGGCAGGTCCGCCAGGACCGTTTTTGCCGTTGCGAGCGCGGACGGCTGCGCGACGACGACGTCCAGCCTCGCGCCGATCTGTGCCTTGAGCGCATCGGGCGTGCCCGAGGCGATGGCGCACCCAGAGTCGATCACGACGATGTCGTCGGCGAGGTGGTCGGCCTCGTCGAGGTACTGAGTGGTGAGCAGCACGGTCGTCCCCGCGGCCACGAGGTCGCGGACGCTCGTCCAGATCGCGTTGCGGCTGTGCGGGTCCAGCCCGGTGGTGGGCTCATCCAGGAACAGCACCGGCGGACTGGTGATGAGACTGGCGACGACGTCCAGGCGCCGGCGCATGCCACCGGAGTACTTGCCCACGAGGCGGTCGGCGGCGTCGGTCAGGTCGAACCGGGCCAGGAGGTCGTCGGCGCGGGCCCGGGCAGCCCGTCCGCCGAGGTGGTGGAGCCGGCCGAACATAAGCAGGTTTTCCCGGCCGGTGAGCCGTTCATCGACCGCAGCATGCTGGCCGGCCAGGCCGATGCTGCGGCGCACCTGGTCCGCCTGGCGTGTGACGTCGAACCCGGCCACGGAGGCGCTGCCGGCATCGGGCTTGAGCAGCGTGGCGAGCACCCGCATGGCGGTGGTCTTGCCGGCCCCGTTGGGTCCGAGGACGCCGCAGACCGTGCCGGCGGGCACGGCGAGATCGAATCCCCACAGGGCCTGGACCTTGCCGAACCTCTTGTGCACTCCATCCATGACGATCATGACGTACACCCCCGATACTAAGTACGCTGTACGTAGTTGGGACGCTATAGCACTACGTACGGTGTACGCAACTAGGATTCTCGGTGAGGTGATGCGACGTGCCGGCGGCCGAGCCGTTCATCTGGATGCGCCCCGAGCGAGCGGGCCGGGGGCCCCGGCCGGCGCACAGCCGGGACGAGATCGCCGCCGCGGCCGTGCGAATCGCCGACACGGACGGGCTCGACGCGGTGTCCATGCGCCGAGTCGCGGCCGAGATCGGCGCCAGCACCATGGCGCTCTACAACTACGTCAACGGCAAGGAAGATCTGCTCGACCTGATGATCGACGCGGTCAGTGCCGAGTACCAGCTACCGTCCGGGCCGCTGGGCGACTGGCGCGGCGTCCTCCTGGCGCTCGCCCGCCAGGGCCGTACCATCGCCCTGCGGCACCCGTGGCTGCCGCGGGCACTGACGCAGCGCCCCGCCGTCGCACTCATGGGCCCCAACGCGCTGAGGTACACCGAATTCATCCTGACCGCCGTCAACCGCGTCCTCGACGCCTCCACCGCGATGGAGCTGATCGGGCTGCTCACCGCCGTGGTGCACTCCTATGTGCAATCGGAGCTCGCGCAGTCGGAGGCCGAACGGCAGGCGGGCCTCAGCGCGGACGAGTTCCAGGCGAGCATGGCCGCCTACCTTGGGCGCATGATCGCGAGCGGGTGGTACCCCCGATTCACGCAGGTCGTCATCGAAGGCGCCAGCACGCCACCGCCGAACGCCGACGCGATCTTCGAACGAGCCGTGAACCGCCTCCTCGACGGATTCAGCACGCGACCCGATGCGGGACCGCGGAGCGCGAAGCCGAGTTAGCGGACGGACAACGCATTCTCGTCGACAGCCGCCTAGGTGTTCTGTCCATGGACGTTGGTGACAGAGCAAGATCTTGAAAAGGGTGAGGACCTCCGAGTGAGGTGGAGCTTGTCGAAGGTTCCGCTCTCACCCTGGAGGTCCTCGTGGCCCACGCTAACGCACCCC
>NZ_BOON01000077.1 GCF_016863255.1 Planosporangium mesophilum | reverse complement strand
GCGTTCCGCGCGCAGCGCGCAGGGAATCCCCGTCCTTCAGGGCGGGGAGAACGTCAAGCCTGACGCTTTCCGGCACGCGGTGGCTACGGTACGGCGTTGGCGCGGGCCAGCGCGTCGACGCGGCGCAGCGCGTCCGGCAGCCGGTACGGCCCGGCCATGCCGGCCACCAGCGCGGCCGCGCGGTCGACCGGGACCCCGGCCGCGGTGACGTACAGCGGCCTCGTGGCGGCGCCGCGGTGGACCGGGATCGCGTGGGTGGCGGTGCGGAAGGCGGTCTTGGCGACCCCGATCACCGGCGTACCGGTCTCCGCGTGGAGGTGAGCGCCGAGCCCCGGCCGGCCGTGCGGGTCCAGGTCGACGTAGCCGTCGATCACGACGAGGTCGAGGTCACCGGTGGCGGCGAGGACCGCCCGTACCGGCGGCAGTTCCCGGGCGAAGAACGCTCCCGGCTGGTAGGCCGCCGCCTCCGGCAGCCAGCGCACCCGCTCCTCGACGATGGTGGAGAACCGGGCCGAGTCGGCGAGCACGAGCGCGGCCCGGGCGCCACCGGAGGGCGGATAGTGAACGTCCACCGCTGCAAACCTGGACATGATCGTCATAGCTTGCCAGGATCGTCACAACTTCCGGAAGCGGCGGCTCACCGGATCATTCCGGTTCTGGCCGGCGGTTGTACCGCTCCAGCGTGGCGCGGTCAGTGGAGCCCTCCTGGAAGATCAGCTCCCAGGGGCCGGTGTTGACGTCCATCTCCTTGCCGAAGCCCACCCACTTGCCAACCATGCGCCGCCCCGTGGGCTCTGCGAGCATCTGGATCGCGCCGTGATACCGGGCGCCACGGTAGTAACTTTCCGGCGACGTCTGCTCGACCCAGGTGCCCGTGACGACGTTGCCGTCGACGGTCAGGTCCATCGTGAGCGGCGAATCCGACGACCCCGGCAAGCTGCGGACAGTCAGCCGGTCCCCGTGCTGGATGACCGTGACGTAGTGCAGCCCGACGAAGGTGCCGTCGCGACCACTGGAGAAGTACTCGTACCTACTCAGCCAGACGCCCGAATGGTTACCGCGCTGTGCCGGCCGGGGCTGGCCGGTTCTGCTCGTCGCGGCGATACCCGTGGGCAAGTTATCGACGTCGTGGCCGCCGTGGTTGTCGCCGGACACGCGCGCCTGCGGTACCGGGAACGTGAAACCGAGCGCCTCGATGGGCAGGCCGGTGACAGACTCCAGCGCCCGCGCGTACACCGGCCGGGGTGTGGCGATCGTGCCGGATTCCCACCGCTGCACGAGCCGCTTGTTCGCGTCGTTGGGGTGCCCAGCGCGGCTTCCGGCGTCGCGGATGGCTCGGGCGAAGTCGTCCTGGCTCATCAGCAGTCCCATGCGGACCGCTCGCAACGTTCCATTTGGCACGGTCACGCGCTCAGGGTATCGCCAATGACGCCGGAATGTCGTCCTGTACGACGCCGATCGGACGCCGCCGATGTCGTCGCGGACAGCGGTACTCCCGCGTCATCGTGAGCCCACGGGCGCGGCGATCGGATGTTCCCCTCTGACCTGACCGCCACGCCCTCTCGCGACGATGGAGGCGGTCGGTGGATCGGATGGCAGCGCATCAGGTGCTCGTCGAGCATCTGTCGGTGCGGCGCTGGTTCGGCTTGCGATTGATCTGCTCGCGCTGCGGCAGTCGGTACCCGTGCGCGGCGCGTGGCCGCCCTCGACGAACTCGTCGGCCAGGTGCCCCGCCTGTGGTGGGAGCAATGACGACGCGTAGGGCGCGCACGGTGGGTGTATGCGTGCGACGCCCAGACCGCCCGGCGGGGAGTGTCTCTGCCGGGGCGCGTCAGTGAGAAGTCAGCGCCTGTCTCACGGCTGGGTGATGTTGACCATCCAGTAGATGCCGAACCGGTCCACGCACGCGCCGAACTCGTCGCCCCACATCTGCTTCTCCAACGGGACCGACACGGTGCCGCCGTCCGACAGCTTGTCCCAGTACCCGTGCAGTTCGGCGGCGGCGTCGCCACTCAGGCTGACCGAGATGTTGTTACCGGGGTTGTACTCCATTCCGGGTGGGGTGTCGGAGGCCATGAGCGTGAACCCGTTGTCGGTCTCGAGCATGCCGTGCATGATCTTGTCCGCGATCCCGGCGTCCGCCCCGCCGAACTCGCCGAACGTGTTCAGCGTCAGGGTGCCGCCGAAGACACTGTGGTAGAGCTCCATGGCTTGCCGTGCGTTGCCGTCGAAGCTGATGTACGGATTGAGACGAGACGCCACAGGTTGCTCCTTGGTCGTGACACTGAGTCGTACCCGCACACTAACGGCGGTGCGCCAACATGGCGGCGTTTTCGTGAGCGCCGCTACCGCCGTGCGACCGCATGGGCCCCGGTGCGGGGCCGGGTGCTCATGTCGGAGCGGAACCGGCGAAGTGCCCGCCGAATCAGCGGTGCGCCGACCGCCGTGGGCAGCAGCCAGTACGTGAGGTGTGGCAGTCGGTCCCACACCGGCAGTTGGGGGCCGTTGTCGACGTAGAAACCGGTCAGCAGGGCGGCATAGGAGCCGCCCATGCCGATCGCGTGGGTGCGTACCCAGCCGGGTCGCTCACGCCCGACCGCGGACGAGGTCGTTGACGAGTGCCTGTACGCGGTCGCGGATCTCGTCGCGGATTCCGCGTACGGCCGCGATGCCCTGGCCGGCCGGATCGTCGAGCTTCCAGTCCTCGTACCGCTTGCCGGGAAAGACAGGGCAGACGTCGCCGCAGCCCATGGTGATGACGACGTCGGAAGCCTGTGCGGTGGCGTACTCGAGCTTCTTGGGCTGCTCGGCGGTGATGTCGACGCCGACCTCGCGCATGGCCTCCACGGCGACCGGGTTGATCCGGTCGGCGGGCGCGGAGCCGGCCGAGCGGACCTCGACGGCGTCGCCGGCGAGGTGGCGTAGCCAGCCGGCGGCCATCTGGGAGCGGCCGGCGTTGTGCACGCACACGAACAGGACGCTGGGCTTGTCGGCCACGGCGATCTCTCCTAAGAACGGAAGCGGCGGCGCAGCGCGAGGCTGACGTAGACCAGCGCGACCAGCACCGGTACCTCGATGAGCGGCCCGACCACCCCGGCGAGGGCCTGGCCGCTGGTGACGCCGAAGGTGCCGATCGCCACGGCGATGGCGAGTTCGAAATTGTTGCCGGCCGCGGTGAACGCGACGGTGGTCGTCCGCTCGTAGCCCAGGCCGATGGACCTGCCGAGGGCGTACGAGCCGGCCCACATGATGGCGAAGTAGGCCAGCAGTGGCAGCGCGATGCGGGCGACGTCGAGAGGCCGGTTGGTGATGGCGTCGCCTTGCAGGGCGAACAGGATGACGATGGTGAACAGCAGCCCGTACAGGGCCGCCGGTCCGATCCTGGGTAGGAAGCGCTGCTCGTACCAGACACGGCCGTTGGTCTTCTCGCCGAGGCGGCGGGTCAGGTAGCCGGCCAGCAGCGGGATGCCGAGGAAGATGAGGACGTTGCGGGCGATGTCCCAGCCGGAGACGTCGAGCTTCGCGCCGGACAGGTGCAGCCAGCCGGGCAGTACGGACAGGTAGAACCAGCCGAGCAGCCCGAACGCCAGAACCTGGAAGACCGAGTTGAGGGCGACCAGCACGGCGGCGGCTTCGCGGTCGCCGCAGGCAAGGTCGTTCCAGATGATCACCATGGCGATGCAGCGGGCCAGACCGACGATGATCAGGCCGGTGCGGTAGGCGGGCTGGTCGGGCAGGAAGATCCAGGCCAGGGCGAACATCAGCGCCGGGCCGAGCACCCAGTTGAGCAGTAGCGACGAGATGAGCAGCCGCCGGTCGGCGGTGACGGTGTCGAGGCGGTCGTAGCGGACCTTGGCCAGGACCGGATACATCATCACCAGCAGCCCGAGCGCGATCGGCAGCGAGACCCCCCCGACCTTGACGCTGTCGAGAGCGCTGTCCAGGCCGGGGATGAGACGGCCGAGCAGCAGGCCGGCGGCCATCGCGAGGCCGATCCACAGGGGCAGGAACCGATCCAGGCGGGAGAGTTTGCCGACCACCGCGGTCGGTGCGGCGGTGGTCTGGTCGGTGGTCACGGGCACTCCCGGCGGGCGTCGGCGTTGGTGCGGGCGCGCTGCGCCAGCTCGGCGAGCTGGCCGGCGACGGTCTCGACTGCGTCGGGCAACAGGCGGTAGTAGGTGAACCGTCCGTGCGGCTCGGCGACGACCAGGCCGGCCCCGCGCAGCGCGCGCAGGTGGTTGGAGATGTTGGGCTGCTTGGCGCCGGTGTCCTCGACCAGGTGGCAGACGCAGGCCGGCCCATCGGCGAGAAGCTCGATGATGCGGAGCCGTAGTGGATCGGCCAGCATCCGGATCACATCATGCTCCGCTGATATCAGCACGGACTGATAAGAGCACACGGCTGTGCCTGTCGTCCACTTGTGCGGGCGGTGTCGCGGTGAACAGTCGGTCACGCCTACCGTGCGGCCCGGCTCACGCGGGGGTGGTTATCTCCAGTAGGCCGGACAGCTGTCGTAGCGCTTCCGGCTTGGCGGAGTAGTAGACCCAGGTGGCGCGCCGCTCGCTGTCGACCAGGCCCGCTTCGCGCAGCACCCGCAGGTGGTGAGAGATGGTCGGGCCGGACAGGTCGAACGCGTCGGTCAGGTCGCAGACGCAGATCTCGGTGGTCGAGGCGATCATCGACATGAGCCGCAGGCGGACGGGGTCGCCGAGCGCCTTGAACATGGGCGCCAGTCCGACGGCCTGCTCGTCGGTCATGGGTGACACCGCCAGTGGCGGACAGCACGCCTGCCCAGCGGCCATGACCAGGGACCCTGCCTGCTTCGACATACGTCTAGATTGACAGATCAGCCGCCCGGTTGACAAACGGCTCCAGGTGAGCGGCGGCACACGCTGATTAGATGGCTGTCTAGCTTGACGGCCGCCGAAACAGATGTCACGCTCGAACCCTGATTCGAGATCTGTCAAGACAGGGAGCTTAGCGACGATGGGTCCGTTCCGGCTTGTCGGCCGGCGCTGACCTCCCGTAAAAGTCCGAGCCTTCCGTGCACCTTTCTGGGGGACATCACCATGAGCAGCGAGACCACCACCCCGGCTGGCGGGAGTTGCTGCGGCCCCGCCGCCGACGCCCGGCGCGCTACCGCCACCGAAGCGCCGGCAACTGGCGTGTGCTGCGGGTCGGCAGCGACCACCTCCGACACGACCGCGGTCGTAGCAGGCCGGAGCGAGGCCACCGACCCGCCGGTGGTGGTGATCGGCGCCGGCCCGGTCGGCCTGGCCGCCGCCGCGCACCTGACCGAGCGGGGCCTGCCGTTCCTGGTCCTCGAGGATGGCAGTGACGTCGCCGCGTCCGTGCGGCGGTGGGGGCACGTCCGGTTGTTCAGCCCGTGGCGCTACAACATCGACGCCGCCGCCCGGCGGCTGCTGGAGGCCGCCGGCTGGGCCGAGCCCGACCTGGAGGCGCTGCCGACCGGCGGTGAACTGGTGGAGGAGTACCTTCGGCCTCTGGCCAAGCTGTCCGCCCTCGCCCCGCACATCCGCTACGACGCCGGCGTGGTCGCGATCGGCCGGGTCGGCGTGGACCGGGTGCGTACCGCCGGCCGCGAGGCCGCCCCGTTCGTGGTGCGGCTGGCCGACGGCACCGACCTCCACGCCCGCGCCGTGATCGACGCGTCCGGCACCTGCACCACCCCCAACGTCCTCGGCGTCAACGGGCTGGCCGCGCACGGTGAGGCCGATGCCGCCGCGTTGATCGACTACGCCCTGCCCGATGTGCTCGGTGCCGACCGGGACGCCTACGCCGGCAGACACACCGTCGTCGTCGGCTCCGGCCACTCGGCGGCCAACACCCTGCTCGCGCTGGCCGAACTAGCCGACCAGGCTCCCGGCACCCGCATCACCTGGGCGGTGCGTAGCGGCAGCGCCGACCGGGCCTACGGTGGCGGTGACGCAGACCAGCTGGCCGCCCGCGGCGCGCTGGGCACCGGGCTGCGGCTGCTGGTCACCAGCGGCCGCGTCGAGCTGGTCACCGGCTTCGGCGTGCACACTGTCCGCAGCCTCAGCGACGGCCACGGGGAGCTGGTCGACGCCACCGGCCGTACTCTTGTCGCCGACCGAATCGTCGGTGCGACCGGGTTCCGGCCCGACCACAGCATCGCCACCGAGCTTCGCCTCGATCTCGACCCGATCCTCGGCTGCACCCGCGCCCTCGCGCCGCTGATCGACCCCAACGAGCACTCCTGCGGCAGCGTCCGCCCGCACGGCGTCGACGAGCTGACCCAACCCGAACCGGGCTACTTCGCGGTCGGGATGAAGAGCTACGGCCGGGCCCCGACGTTCCTGATGGCCACCGGCTACGAGCAGGTCCGCTCCATCGGCGCGGCCCTCGCCGGCGACTGGGAGGCCGCCCGCGACGTTCAGCTCGAGCTGCCCGAAACAGGCGTCTGCTCCACCACGCTCGGCGCCCGGGCGATGCTCGATGACGCCACGGCCCGCTTCGGCCTCGCCGCCGATGCCCCGGCGCCGGGTGACCGCCCGCAGCTGGTCACCGTCGGCGGCAGTGGTGGGGGTTGCTGCGGCTGATGGCCCTTACCCGGGTGACGCGGCTTCCCGCCGGAGCTGGCCGGTCCGGCGGGAACCGCGTCTTCCGTGGCTGGTGGATCGTCGCCGCCCTGGCCGTCACCCAGACCGTCGGCTACGGCGCGCTGTACTACGCCTTCGCCGTCCTCCTGCAACCGATGGCGCGCGACCTGCACGCGTCGGCCACCGTGGTCACCGGGGCGCTGACCGCCTCGACCCTCGCCGGGGCGGTGATGGCGGTACCGGTCGGGCGGTGGCTGGACAGGCACGGCGGCCGCGGCCTCATGACGACCGGTTCCCTGGCCGCCACCGCGCTGCTGGCCGCCTGGTCGCAGGTACACACCGTGGCGCAGCTGTACGCGGTGCTCGTCGGGGTGGGGCTGACCTCGGCGATGGTGCTCTACGAGCCGGCCTTCGCCGTCGTGGTGGCCTGGTTCGACCCGGGTCGCCGCGCCAACGCCCTGCTCGCGATCACCGTCGTGGCCGGCTTCGCCAGCTCCGTCTTCCTGCCCGTGACCGGGCTGCTGGTGGACCGGTACGGCTGGCGCGAGGCGCTGCTCCTCCTGGCCGTGCTGCACGGTGCGGTGACGGTACCGCTGCACGCGCTCGTCCTGCGCCGCCCGCCCACGGGCCCGGCGCCGTCGCAGGGCCACCCCCTGACATCGGGCAGGGGCCGGGCCGTACGCGACACCCGGTTCTGGATCCTCGCGGTCGGGTTCGTCGCGCACTCGGCCGCGGTCAGCGCGCTCACCGTCCACCTGGTCGCGTACCTGATCTCGCGAGGGCACCCGGCCACCTTCGCCGCCGGAGTGGCCGGGCTGCTCGGCATCCTGTCGGTCACCGGTCGCGTCGTCCTCACCGGGGCGCAGCGGCGGGTCCGGCCCAGTACCGTCGTCGCCGCCATCTTCGCGCTCCAGGCGCTCGCCGCGGCGAGCCTGCCGCTGGCCGCGGCCAGCAGGACCGGTGCGGTGATCGCCGTCGTCGGGTTCGGACTCGGCTTCGGCGCGGCCACCATCGCCCGCCCCACGATGCTAGCCGACCGGTACGGCACCAGCGGTTACGCCACCATCTCCGGTCTGTTGACCGTCCCGGTCACACTGGCCAAGGCCGGCGCGCCCCTCGCGGCTGCCGGGCTGATGTACGCCGCCGGCGGTTACACCCCCGTCTGGGTCGCCGTCGCGGTCTGCTGCGCGGTCGCCGCCGCCGGCATGCTCACCCGAGCCGGCGCGGCCCCACCGCCGTAACGTCAACGTACGAGGAGGTGTCGCGGTGGCCGAGGAAGCGAACGCTCGCAACCGCCTGTTGTGGGACCGGGCGGCGTCGCACTACGACCGGAACATGCGCCGCGTGGAGCCGTTGCTCTTCGGCCGCGACGGCAGGCGCTGGGTGTGCGCGCAGGCCGCCGGCGACGTCCTCGACGTCGCCATCGGTACCGGGCTGAACCTGCCGCACTACCCGTCCGGAGTCCGCCTGACCGGGGTGGACCTGAGCCCGGCGATGCTCGCCGCCGCCGCGAAGCGGGCCGCCGACCTCGGCCTGACGGTGGCGCTGTCGCAGGCCGACGCCGAGCACCTGCCGTTCGACGATGCGTCGTTCGACACCGTGGTGTGCACGCTGTCGTTGTGCAGCGTGGCCGACGACCGGGCGACGATCGCCGAGATGCGCCGGGTGCTGCGCCCGGGAGGGCAGCTGCTGCTCCTGGACCACGTGGCCGCCAGCAACCGGGTCCTGCTGGCGCTGCAACGGCTGTGGGAGAAGGTCACCCTGCGGTACGTCGGCGACTACCAGACGCGGCGCCCGCTGCCCCTGGTCGAGCGGGCCGGCTTCGTCGTGCAGGACAGCCACCGGTCGCGCGCCGGCACGGTGGAACGCCTCCGCGCGGTCAAGCCCCCGGCCTGACCGTCAACGCTCGCGGAGGTGGCGCCAACAGCAGAAACCCGGCCAGCACGGCGGCGACGGTACCGGACAGGAGCAGCGGCGCGTGGCCGTCGGCGTGCCAGGCGAGGCCGGACCACACCCCGGCGACGAGTACGCCGAGCCCGCTCATCGACTGGTAGACGCCCTGCGCCCGGGACTGGTAGTCGGCGTCGACCAGGCGCGAGATCCAGGCCTTGCCGACCCCGTCGGTACAGGCGGCGAAGAGTCCGTACGCGGCGAGCAGCGCCCAGGCGGCCGCGTGGTTGTCGACCATGCCGAGGCCGAGGTAACCGACCGCGAAGAAGACCAGGCCCAGGCCGAACACCCGCGGCGGGCGCCACCGATCGGCGAACAGCCCGGCCGGGTAGCTCGCGATGGCGTAGACGACGTTATAGGTGACGTACGCGAGGATCAGCGCGGTCACCGAGAACCCGATCTCGTGCAGGCGCAGCAGCAGGAGCGCGTCGGGGAAGTTCGCCAGGCTGAAGATCCCGAGGACGGCCATCACCCGCCAGAACCGGCCGGGCAGTCGGCCGGCGCCCCGCAGGGTCGGGCGGACCCGTTGTGCCGGGAGCGGGCGGGGCCGCTCCCGTACCGCGGCGACCAGCAGCACGCTGAGCACCGCCGGCACGACGGCGACGATCAGCAACGGCCGGATGCGATGGTTCAGCAGCTCGTACCCGGCCAGCCCGAGCAGCGGGCCGACGACCGCGCCGAGGGTATCCGCGGTGCGGTGCAGGCCGAAGGCGCGGCCACGGGCGGCCGGTGGGACGCCGTCGACGAGCAGCGCGTCGCGGGGTGCGCCGCGTACGCCCTTGCCGAGCCGGTCGACCACCCGGCCGGCCAGTACCACCGGCCACGCGACGGCGACGGCGATGAGGACCTTGCCGGCGGCGGCCAGCCCGTACCCGGCTGCGATCAGCGGACGGCGGCGGTACCGGTCACCCAGGCTGCCGGCGGCCAGCTTGGTCAGTGCCGACCCGCCCTCGGCCAGCCCCTCCACAAGCCCGACCACAGCGACCGGCGCGCCGAGCGCGACGGTGAGGAAGATCGGCAGGATCGGGTAGAGCAGTTCGCTCGCCGCGTCCTGGAGGAACGACACCCCGGACAGCACCAGCAGGTTGCGGCTCAGCCAGCCGCCGGCGCCCCTGCCCGGCTCGACCCGCGCCTCCGTGTCTGCCACGGCCACCAGCTTGTCAGTACCGGAAGGTCCGTCAATCGGCACCACTGTGGCGTGCGGCCGGAACCGTTCGGTGACCCGCCGTGCGCCGTCGCGTCACGGGTCATGACGCTCACCTGCATGCGGGGACGCTCGGGTTCGCGTGCTTTGCTCTGCTCCCGGATAGGCATCGCGCGTAGCGCCGCTACCCGTGTTGCCGGCCCGGGAGCAGAGCAAAGTGGGTAGCGCGGCACGGTGTGGATCGGGCGGCGCGGTGATGTGACTCGCGGTGATGTCATTCATCGCGCGTTCCCGAAGATGGAGCGGTATCCAGCAGGAGCGGGGATCAGCCGTCGAAGCCGACCGCGCCGTCGGTCTGCTCGCGCAGGATGTCGGCGTGACCGGCGTGCCGGGCGGTCTCCTCGATCATGTGGACGTAGATCCAGCGCAGCGAGACCTGTCCCATCCGGCGGTGCGGCACCCGGTCGTCCAGCCCAAACCGGGCCGCTGTCCGGCGGGACTCCTCGCACGCCCGCTCGTAGTCGGCCAGCAGGTCGGCAACCGTCTCGTCCGCGGCCACGCTCCAGTCGTCACCGGACGGGAGGGGTGGCTGCTGCGCCAGCGTGGTCTGGAACCACTCCCGCTCGACCGCGGCGAGGTGCTTCGCAATTCCGGCCAGTGTGGTCGGCGACGGTACGAGCCGTTGGCGCGCCTGCTCGTCGTCCACACCGGACAGTTTGCGCGTGACCACGGTGCGGTACAGGTCGAGGAACGTCTCCAGCAGCTCGCGCTCGCCGCCGGTGCTGACCAGCTCGTCCGGGGCCAGCGGCGGATCCGCGTGCTCAGGCTCAGGCATGCTGTCTCACCGCATGGGTGGCGAGGCCGTCGACCAACCGGCGGATGAAGCGGTCCAGCGTCCGACGGTACAGCCAGCCGGTTCCGGAATCGATGTGTTGCCGTGCCACGTCAGTCTCCCGTCGGATACCACGTCGTCGGGAAAGTTACACACCGAACGGAGCCGCCGACAACGGTCGTACAGTCATAGCGATTCATCAATCTCATGGGCGACCAGCGTTCTTCCGGAGCGGATCGCTTCGTCACAGACCGACCGCCGTCGCACGTCAACGGGGAGGCTCTGCCCGGTCAGCCGGTGCACTTCAGACTCCGTACGGCAGTGCAACAGGAGTGCACCGCGACGACGGATCCGAGGGGCACCGCAGCCTGCACGGTCACCGTCAACCAACCACCCGCCCCGTCGGTACCGCTCGTCGTGAGCTTCGACGGCAACCGCGACGTGTTGGGCTCCAAGGTCACCGCGACGTTGAAGCTGCAGACGCCGACGACGCTCACCTACACCGGGCCGCACGCCGTGGCCAACGGCGAATCGGTCGCACTGTCGGCGGTGTTGAAGGACTTCGCGGGTGGGGCGGTGGCCGGCCGTACCGTCGACCTGTCTATCGGATCCGGGGTCACCCGGCAGGGTTGCACCGCGACGACCGCTCAGGACGGTGCCGCACGGTGCGTCGTTCCCGACGTGCGTCAGCCGCTGAACGGCGCGGCGACCGGGTCGACCACCCTGACCGTGACGGTCGGTGGGGTACCGATCGTCGTGCCCACCGCGCCGAACTCGGTCGTGGCGCTGCCCGGTGGAACCACGCTGATCGTGAACGAGTAGCGCGCGGTCGCCGGCGCCGACTACGGGTTGGCCGTCACGGCGGCCCACCTCGTGGCGGCCGGCGGCGTCGGCGACATCGTCGTCGCGAGCACGACCGGTGCGGTCCACAATTGTGCGTGATGAGTACCGAGGCGGCGGATCGTGACGCGTACGTGGACGCGTTCCTGCGGTTGGCGCGGGACGCGGTAGCCGGCGACCTCGCCACGTGGGACGGTGCCCTGGAAACGCTTGAGGTGGATTACGAGACGGCCGGCGGCGCCCACGCCGTCGCGTTGGTCCGCTTCCGCGGCCGGAGCTACCGCTATCGCCGGCGGATCTGGCCGCCCGATCACCCGGCCGCGCTGAAGGCCGCGATCTACGCCACCGCGCTTCTTGAAGACCTGCTGACCAGGCCGCCGACGGCCGCCTCAGACCCCGGCACGGCGGTCACGACGATCTGAGGCACGGAGGCGTCCCCTGTACCGCGGGGACCCCTCCGGCTCTCAGCCGAGGTCGCGGCTGCGGAAGCCGGCCAGACCGGCGACTATCAGCGCGACCGTGATCGCGGTCAGCGCCAGCAGCGGCGTGGCCGTGACCGCGGCGCCGGGCAACTTCGGTACGTGCGCGAACGGCGAGGCGTCCACCAGCCACCGGCTGAGCCCGAGCATCGCGCCCACCTCGAACAGCAGCAGACAGGCGCCGAGCCCGGCCCAGGTCAGTCCCGCCGCCAGCCGGGGCGCCAGGCCGAACAGGGCCGCGCCGAGCCCGGCGAGCACCCAGGCCGCCGGCAGTTGCACCAGCGCGGCGGCCAGCAGCCGCGGCGTCTGGCCGCCGACGTCGTGGATCTGGAGCCCGTACCCCAGGCCACCGGCGGAACCCGCGACGGCCAGCAGCACGGTGGTGCCCAGCAGCGCGACCACCAGATGGCTCGCCGCCCACCGGATCCGCCCGACCGGCGTGGCGAGCAGCGGCTCCACCCGCCCGCCGGCCTCCTCGGCGCGCAGCCGCAGGGTGGCCTGCACCGTGTACACCGCCGCGACCAGGCCGACAATGCCGAACACCGCGGCCAGGTACGCGTCGACCAGCGCCTTGCGGCCACCGCCCAGGCGAGCCATCAGGTCGGTGATCTGCGGGTTGGCGCCGATCGCGTCGCCGATGGCGCCCGCGGCGCCGCCGAGGACCGCACCGGACAGTGCCATGCCGATCAGCCAGCCGATCAGGAGGCCACGGTGCAGCCGCCAGGCCAGCGCGAGCGGGCTGCGCAGCCCGGGGGAGGCCTGCGCCGGTCCGTGCCGCTGCGGCAGCAGGCCGGCGCCCAGGTCGCGGCGGCCGACCAGGGTGTACGCCACCACGGTGAGCACCGCGACTCCGGCCACGGCCACGCCGAGCGGCCACCACCGTTCGCCGGCGAAGGCCCGTACCCGCATCGCCCAGCCGATCGGGGACAGCCAGGTCAGCCAGGTCGGACCGGTGTCTCCGACGGCGCGCAGCAGGTACGCCGCGCCGAGTACGGCGGAGGCGATCGCGACGGCCGACCGGGCGCTGTCGGTGAGCTGCGCCGCCGCGGCCGCGACGGCCGCGAATACCAGGCCGACGAGGCCGACCGCGACGCCGAACGCCACCGAGCCGGTGACCGGCAGTCCGGTGCCGACGAGCCCCAGCGCGACGAGTACCGCGCAGGCGAGGTTGGCGAGGCCGGTGACCAGCAGCGCCGCGGTGAGCGGGGCGTACCGGCCGACCACGCCGGCCCGTACCAGCTCCAGCCGGCCGGTCTCCTCCTCGGCACGGGTGTGCCGTACGACGGTGAGCAGGCTCATCAGCGCTGCGAGGACGAACTCCGTCATGCCGATCTTCCAGGCGGTGAGGCCACCGAGGGTCGGGGCGAACAGCGGCCCGTTCAGCGCGACCAGCGACGGGTTGGTGATGACCCCGGCGACCTGCTGGATGGTGTGTTCGTCGGGGTAGAGCTTCTTGTACTGGGCCGCGGTCGCGGCCGGCGTGAGGCCGATGACGAGCACCCACGCCGGGAGCCGGACCCGGTCGAGGCGCAGCGCCAGTCGCGCCAGTGCTCCGGTACCCGTGAATGAGGTCATGATCAGACCAGCTCTTCGGAGTAGTGGCGCAGGAACAGCTCCTCCAGGGTCGGGGGCTGGCTGGTCAGCGAGCGCACCCCGAACGTCGTGAGGTGCCGCAGCACGGCGTCGAGGCGCTCGTTGTCGACGGTGAACCGCACCCGGCTGTCCTCGGCGACGAGGTCGTGGACGCCGGCCAGCCCGGCCAGTCCGGTCGGCGGCTGCGCCAGGTCGGCCGCGATCGCGGTACGGGTGAGGTGTCGCAGTTCGGACAGCGTGCCGGTGTCGACGGTACGGCCGGCCCGGATGATGCTGACCCGGTCGCAGAGCGCCTCGACCTCGGCCAGGATGTGGCTGGACAGCAGCACGGTGCGCCCGTTGTCGCGCTCCTCGGCGATGCACTCCCGGAAGACCGCCTCCATCAGCGGGTCCAGGCCGGAGGTCGGCTCGTCGAGGATGAGCAGTTCGACGTCGGAGGCCAGCGCCGCGACCAGGGCGACCTTCTGCCGGTTGCCCTTGGAGTAGGTGCGGCCCTTCTTGGTCGGGTCGAGGTCGAAACGCTCCAGCAGGCTGGCCCGCCGCTTCTGGTCGAGCCCGCCGCGCAGCCGGCCGAGCAGGTCGATGACCTCGCCGCCGGACAGGTTGGGCCACAGTGTCACGTCGCCCGGCACGTACGCGAGCCGGCGGTGCAGCTCGGCGGTGTCGCGCCACGGATCGCCGTCGAGGAGCCGGGCCGTACCGGCGTCGGCGCGCAGCAGCCCCAGGAGTACCCGGATCGTGGTGGACTTCCCGGCGCCGTTCGGCCCCAGGAAGCCGTGCACCTCGCCGGTGCGGACGGTCAGCTCGAGACCGTCCAGCGCGCGGGTCCGGCCGAACGACTTGCACAGGCCGGACACCGAGATGGCGTTAGTCATGCTTCGGAAGATACGTTCTATTCACAAATTCGTGAAGACTGGAAATTGTGTAAACTGTGAAAATGCTGGTGGTGAAGGAGGCGAACGATGACCGGGGCACGAACATCGAACGACGACACGACGCGTGACCCGGAGGCCGTCTCGCGCTTCATCGAGCACTTCGCCGAGGAGCTGGTCGACGCCGGCGTGCCCCGCATCGCCTCCCGCATCTTCATCGCCCTGACCGCCACCGACTCGGGCCGCCTGACCGCCGCCGACCTGGCCGAGCACCTGCATGCCAGCCCGGCGGCGATCTCCGGCGGTGTCCGGTACCTGATGCAGGTCAACATGGTGCGCCGGGGACGGGCGCGGGGATCGCGCCGCGACCACTACTGGGTCGACGACGACGTCTGGTACCAGACGATCATGCAGCGCGACCAGCTGGTGGGGCGCTGGGTCACCAACATGCGCGAGGGCGCCGACCTGCTCGGCCGGCACACCCCGGCCGGCGCTCGCCTCGCCGAGTCGGCCGAGTTCTTCGAGTTCATGCGCAACGAACTGCAGGCCATCCCGGAGCGCTGGGAGAAGTACCGCGCCGAGCACCGCCCGCCGGCGTAGCCGCGGCCAGCCCTCAGGGGATAACGACAGGGATCGATCTCAGCGGGCCGTCACCTTCCGCAGAACATCCAGCATCCCGTGCAGATGCGCCACGGCCTGCTCGATGTCGGTGTACTTGTACTGGCCCGCGCGTGATTCCGCGGACAGCACGGCGCACCGGTGGACCTTGTCGAAGTCGCCGTACGGGAACTTGTAGTGCGCCTTGCGGTCCGGTGGCTGCTCGTCGTCGACGCCCAGATGCCACTTCGCGTACGCGCCGAACCCGTGCGTGGCGATGAAGTCGTTCTCCTGCTTGGTGGAGGGCTGGTGCTCGCTCCACGCGTCACGGTCGTCGAGTACGTACCGCCCGCTCTCGATCACCTGTCGGGCGTGCTGGAACCCGCGTTCGTTCAACCTGACCGCCATGCGTCGTCGCTACCCGCTCCGGTGGTGTTCATGCCGGATCGTCGTTCGTGACGTAGTGGTGCAGGTGACTGGAGGCTTCGAGCATGGCGGTCGCCCGCCGGGTCAGCCCCGCGAGGCGTTCCGCGATGGCCGCGCGAAGCGCCTCGCTGCTGCCGGTGCGGCGGAGGCCGTCGAGGATGAGCTGGATCCGGGGCAGGGGATAGTGGCCCTGGCGGAGCATCTTGATCATCCGGGCGTCCCGGACGTCGGCCGGGTTGAAGCGGCGGTACCCGGTCCCGGGCTCGCGCGCAGGCGTCAGCAGGCCCGCGGCCTCCCAGACCCGGATGGCGGAGGTGCGCACGCCGAGGTGGGCGGCGACCTCTCCGATCCGCAGGTCGGAGCGCGGCAGTGCCGCGGTGTCGGGGCTCTGCTCCGCGACCGCCTCGAGCGCTTCCCCGGCGGCCTGGAGCGAGAGTCGCTGTTCGTGCAGCGCGGCGTGGCCGGCGTCCACGAGCGTGAGCGCTGCGGGCAGGTCACCGGCGTGCACGGCCTGCATGATCGCTTGAGCGGCGTACAGCCCGTACCCCCGCGCCAGCGACCGGTACGTGAGCAGCGCCCGGCGGTGCCGGTCGTCGAACGTGCGGTAACCCGACTCGGTCCGTGGCGTCGGGGGCAGGATCCCCGCGTCCGCGTAGTTGCGGACCTGTTGGGTCGAGATGCCCGCCGCTCGGGCCAGGTCGATCGGGCGAAGCCGCACCGGTTGTCACTCCTTCCACCGTTGGGTTGAAGGTTAGCGGCCCACATTCGGTGTGTAGCCGGCTGGACGGCGGAAAAAGTCTCAAAAGGAGGTTCAATGAGACACTTGAAGGCATGACTGTTGCAGAAAACGAGCAGGTCATTACGGCACATGGCCTGCGGATGCGTTACGGCCCGGTGGATGTGCTGCACGGCGTCGACCTCCGGGTGCACCGGGGCGAGGTGGTGGCGCTGCTCGGGCCGAACGGGGCGGGCAAGACGACCACCCTCGAGATCCTGGAGGGTTTCCGGAAGTGCTCCGCCGGCGAGGTACGCGTACTGGGTGTCGACCCGGACCACGGTGACGAGGCGTGGCGCGCCCGGCTCGGCATCGTGCTGCAAGCCTGGCGCGATCACGGCAAGTGGCGGGTACGCGAACTGCTGGCCCACCTCGGCCGGTACTACGCCCCGTACCGCAGACCGTTCGACCCGGACGAGTTGCTCACCCTGGTCGGATTGGCCGGGCAGGCGAACGCGGGCGTCGGCAAGCTTTCCGGCGGGCAGCGGCGCCGGCTGGACGTGGCCATCGGCCTCGTCGGCCGGCCGGAACTGCTGTTCCTGGACGAACCGACCGTCGGCTTCGACCCCGAGGCCCGGCAGGCCTTCCACGACCTGGTGCGCCGACTGTCCGAGTTGGACGGCACGACGATCCTGCTGACCACGCACGACCTGGACGAGGCGGAGAAGCTCTCCGGCCGGATCCTGATCCTGGTCGGCGGTGAGATCGTGGCCGAGGGCAGCGCGACGGAACTGGCCCGGCGATTCTCCGGCAAGGCCGAGGTCCGGTTCAGCCGCCGCGGCGAGTTCTTCACGGAGTTCGCCCAGGACGCCACCGGGTACGTGCGCGGGCTGTTCGCCCGGTACGGCGACGAGATCGGTGACCTGGAGGTGCGCCGGCCGCGGCTGGAGGACGTGTACCTGGCCATGGTGCGCGAAGCCGAATCGAGGCCGGCGGGGGTGGCCGCATGACACGCCACATGACGTACCGTACGGCCGCCGTCGCTGCGGGGCTGGAACGCGGCTGGATCGAGTTCCGGCAGACGATGACCAGCGTGGGGGACGTCCTGGGCTGGGTGTGGCCCTCGATCATCGCGCTGATCGTGATGTACGCGCTGAGCGACAGCACGGTCCCGGGTACGAGCTTTTCCCTCGGTTCACAGGCGATCCCGGGCATCCTCGGGATGAACGTCGTCCTCGTCGCCCTGATGGGGCTGGCCTCGGCGCTGACCATGGAGCGGCGCGACGGCACGCTGCTGCGGGCGAAGGCGACCCCGAACGGCGTGCTCGGGTACCTGACCGGCAAGGTGATCAGCCAGGCCGGCATGGCCGTCGCGATTCTGGTACTCGTACTGATCCCGGCGGCGTTCCTGTTCGACGGCCTGGACCTGTACAGCGTGTCGTCCTGGCTGACGCTGGTGTGGGTGCTGGCGCTCGGCCTGGCCGCGACCCTGCCGATCGGCGCCGTCCTCGGTTCGCTGCTGAACGGTACGCAGAGCCTCGGCTTCGTCATGCTGCTGTTCACCGGCCTGGTGGCGATCTCCGGGGTGTTCTACCCGATCACCGCGCTCCCGGAGTGGTTGCAGTGGATCGGCCAGGCCTTCCCGATCTACTGGCTCGGGCTGGGGATGCGCGCGGCGCTGCTGCCCGACGTGATGGCGGGCGCGGAGATCGGTGGGTCGTGGCGACACCTCGAGACGACCGCCGTACTCGGCGCGTGGGCGGTCATCGGGTTCGCGGTGGCGCCCGTCGTGCTGCGCCGGATGGCGCGGCGCGAGTCCGGTTCGAAGGTTGCCAGGTAGGAGGCAGGATGCACGACGAGTCGGATCACACCGCCGCGGACAGCCACGACGTCATCCAGGTCCGTGGCGCCCGGGAGAACAACCTGACCGGCGTCTCCCTCGACATCCCCAAGCGACGGCTGACCGTGTTCACCGGGGTCTCCGGCTCCGGCAAGTCTTCACTCGTCTTCGACACGATCGCCGCCGAGTCGCAGCGGCTGATCAACGAGACGTACACGGCGTTTCTCCAGAACTTCATGCCGAGCCTTGCCCGCCCGGACGTCGACTCGCTGCGCAACCTGAGCGCGGCGATCATCGTCGACCAGGAGCGGATGGGGGCCAACGCCCGCTCCACCGTGGGCACCGCCACCGACGCCCACACCATGCTGCGGATCATCTTCAGCCGCATCGGTACCCCGTACGTCGGCCCTCCCTTCGCGTTCAGCTTCAACCGGGCCGAGGGCGCGTGTCCGCGCTGTGAGGGGCTCGGCAAGGTCTCCGAGATCGACGTCGACCAGCTGGTCGACCGGGAGCTGTCGCTGAACGAGGGGGCGATCACGGTACCCGGATTCGGGGTCGACACCTGGAACTGGCGGATGGCGGCGCGTTCCGGCCTCTTCGACCCCGACCGCAAGCTGAAGGACTACACCCCTGCCAAGTGGGAGGACTTCCTCCACAAGCCGCCCACCAAAGTCAAGATCGACTCGCTCAATCTCACGTACGAGGGTCTGGTCACCAAGGTCCGCAAGCAGTACCTGGCCAAGGACCGGGAGTCGATGCAAACCCAGGCGCGCGCGTTCGCCGAGCGGGCGGTCGCGCTGACCCGCTGCCCCGACTGCGGGGGTACCCGGCTGAACGAGGCCGCCCGGTCGGCGACGATCGACTGCCGCACCATCGCGCAGTGCTCGGCCATGCAGATCAGCGATCTGGCCGAGTTCGTCCGGGGCATCCGGAACCCGTCCGTCGCGCCGCTGCTGGAGGCGCTCGGCGAGACGCTGGACTCGATGGTCGAGATCGGCCTCGGGTACCTGAGCCTCGACCGGGAGTCGTCCACACTGTCCGGTGGTGAGTCTCAGCGCGTGAAGATGGTCCGGCATCTCGGTTCCAGCCTGACCGACGTCACGTACGTCTTCGACGAGCCCACGGTCGGGCTGCACCCGCACGACGTCCAGCGCATGAACGACCTGCTGCTTCGGCTGCGGGACAAGGGCAACACCGTACTCGTCGTGGAGCACGAACCGGAGACGATCGAGATCGCCGACCACGTGGTCGATCTCGGCCCCGGTGCCGGTACCGCGGGCGGCCGGATCTGTTACACCGGCGACCTGGCCGGACTGCGAAAGTCCGACACCCTGACCGGTCGCTACCTCGACCACCGGGTGGGTCTGCGGTCCCGCCCGCGCCAGCCGAGCGGCCAGATCCCGATCAGGGGCGCCAAGCAGCACAACCTCAAGGACGTGAGCGTCGACGTCCCGCTCGGCGTCCTCTGCGTCGTCACCGGGGTCGCCGGGTCCGGCAAGAGTTCGCTAATCCACGGCTCGATCGCCGGGCGCGACGGTGTGGTCGTCGCCGACCAGTCGCCGATCCGGGGCTCCCGTCGGAGCAACCCGGCCACGTACACGGGGCTGCTCGACCCGATCCGGACGGCGTTCGCCAAGGCCAACGGCGTGAAGCCCGGCCTGTTCAGTGCCAACTCCACCGGCGCCTGTCCCGCCTGCAAGGGGATCGGCCTGATCTACACCGACCTGGCCATGATGGCCGAGGTGGCGTCGGTGTGTGAGGAGTGCAAGGGGGAGCGGTTCACCCCGGAGGTGCTGTCGTACCGGCTGGGCGGCAAGAACATCAGCGAGGTCCTCGGGATGTCCGTGACCGAGGCGCGCGAGTTCTTCACCACCGGCCAGCCCCGTACGATCCTCGACCGCCTCGCCGCGGTGGGCCTCGGCTACCTCGGCCTCGGCCAGCCTCTCACCACCCTGTCCGGCGGTGAACGGCAGCGGGTCAAGCTCGCCATCAACATGGCGAAGAACGGGACCATCTACGTACTGGACGAGCCGACCACCGGCCTGCACCTCGCCGACGTGGACCAACTGCTCGGCCTGCTCGACCGCCTCGTGGAGGACGGCAACACGGTCATCGTCATCGAGCACAACCAGGCGGTGATGGCCCACGCGGACTGGATCATCGACCTGGGCCCGGGCGCCGGCCACGACGGCGGGCAGGTCGTCTTCGCTGGTACACCGGCCGAGCTGGTCGGCGCCGGTACGTCGTTGACCGCCAAGCACCTGCGCGAGTACGTCAGCCGGCCATGAGCACTTCGCAGCGGTTGTCCGCGGGCTAGCCGGTGAAGCTGATCTTCTGAGCCTCGATCGTCAGGACCAGCCGCGTCTGGTCCCGGCCTCCGAACCACGGGTACGGCCCGCCGAGGTACCGCTGGGAGAGCTTCTCGATGTGGTCCCGCGCGCCGTCGGCGGTGACGCTCAGGACGCGTCCCCGGACCGCGTAGTACCGGCTGGGGTTGTCGGGGTCGGAGACGGTCACGGCCACCCGGGGGTCGCGCTCGATGTTCTTGATCTTTTGAAAGCCCTGGACGCTGTTGATCAGGATGTGCTCGCCGTCGGTGTCGACCCAGGTCTGGGTGAGGTGGGGCGAGCCGTCGGCCATCGAGGTGGCCAGGTAGCAGGTGCTGGGCCGGTGCAGCAGGGCGAGCAGTCCCTCGGGTAGATCCACGTTGCGACGGTACAGCGGCACGTGCGGGGCCGCAGCCCGGGCGGCGATCGTCGGATCGGCGACAGCCGGCGCGCGCGGATGCCGTCAGACTGTGGCGGTGGCCGATCGTTATCTCGCTCCGGGGTGGTTCACCCGCGCCGTCTTCAATCCGGCGGTCGCTTTCCTGACCCGGCACGGAGTGAGCATTCTCGGTTCGCGGGTGCTCGCGGTGCGCGGGCGCACCAGCGGTGCGTGGCGCACGACGCCCGTGAACCTGCTCGAATACGACGGGCGCCGCTACCTCGTGTCTCCGCGTGGTCATGGGCAGTGGGTGCGCAACCTGCGGGCCGCCGGCACCGGAGAGCTCAGGGTCGGCAAGCGGGTCGAGGTGTTCCGCAGCCGGGAACTGACCGACGACGAGAAGGTTCCGGTGCTGCGCGCGTACCTGACGCGGTGGAGGGTCGAGGCGGGCGCGTTCTTCGACGGCGTGCGGCCGGACGCCGGCGATGAGCGGTTCCGCGCGATCGCGCCGAACCATCCCGCATTCGAGGTCCTGTCATCGACATGAATCGCGCCTGCGTGACGATCGGAATTAGCTCGAACGTCAGGGGGATCACTGATGGGGCGTAGCGATCGGCACAGCGACAATGGAAGCATGTCAATCGAAAGCGTGTCGGACGCGCGAGCTGGGGTCACAGTGACGAGCCCGCAGGCACCGACTCGGCGGTGGCCCGCACTGGCCGCCGCCGCCTATATCGGCCTGTTCTGTCTGATCGCTGGAACGGTGGTGTTGTGGAACGTGGCCCACGGCACCTCGTGGAACGACAACGGGGTGGTCATCCTGGCGGTCTGCTTGCGGATGCTCACCGTCGCGCTGGCGTTGGCGTCGGTGCAAGCATGGGGTAGGCGGATCCCGTCGTGGATAGTTCTTGCTGGATTATGGGGCGCCGCAGCCGTTCAGTTGGTGTACCCGGTCGCCGAGACCGTGGTGAAGGGCCTGATCCTGACCGGCGCGATGCACCCCCTTGACAAGGGCATCAGCAATATGAGCCCTGAAGGCTGGTTCAACTTCGGCGCCATGTGGACCATCTGGGGAGTTCCCGGGGTACTGTTCCTGCTCGCCGCGCTGTCTTATCGCGCTCGCACCCCGGTACGAGCGCGGTGGATCCTGCTGGGAGTGATAGGCGGAATCGCGCTACTGGGCGGCCTGGGCATACTTATCGGGTGACCCGCTGGGCCAGTTTCGTCAGCGCGAGCGAACCGCTCAGGTTCCGTCCTCGACCGATGTGTGGTCGGGTGCCGGACGCAGCGCCGAGGCGGTGAGGGCCACGAACAGCGACAGCATGACCGGGATGGCGAGCGCGCCGGGCAGGCCGACGACAGTGCTGGCACTGCCAATGAGGATCGGCCCGGTCAGGAAACCGACGTAGCCGATGCTGACGACACGAGCCAGTGCCCGGCCCGCCATGGCGGGGTTGCGGTTGCCTGCCGTGGTGTACACCTGCGGGGCGATGCACGACATGCCTGCGCCGAGAAAGGCGAAGCCCGCCACGCCCGCGGCCGGATGCCCGACCAGCAGCGCGACTGCTAGTCCCACTGCAGCGAGCACCCCGCAGCCTCGCACCAGCCGGACCGGACCGAGCTTTGCGGCCAGGCGGTCACCGAGCAGTCGCCCGACCATCATCATGATCGAGAAGGCCGCGTAGGCCGCGGCTGCGAAGCCGGCCGTGCTGCGGAGGCTATCGCGAAGGTAGACGGCGCTCCAGTCCGCGGCCGCGCCTTCACCGACGAGGGCGCAGAAGGCAAGTACTCCGAGGAACAGCACACCCGGTGTGGCACCACGTGACCCCGGCGTGCGAGGACTGCGGACGGCACCGGCATCGTCGGTCGCCTCCTCGTCCAGCGCGGCTGCGTCGGGCGGCAGCGCCCACCACCAGGACCACACGGCCAGCACCACCATCGCGGTGCCGACGACGGCGAAGTTGGTGCCGGAATCGACCTCGGCGCGGGCGAACAGGCCGCCGAAGGCCGCCCCCAGGAAGCCGCCGATGCTGTAGATCGCGTGGAACGAGGACATGATCGGACGCCGCCAGGCGCGTTGCACCTCGATAGCGTTGGCGTTCATCGCGATGTTGAGCGTGCCGTGCACTGCACCGAAGACGAACAACGCCGTCGCCAGGACGATGAGGCCGGGCACGTACGCGGTCGGAATGAGTACCAGGCCTTCACCGATCGCCACGGGCACCATGATCGCTCTGCTGCCGAATCTGTCCACCGCTCGACCGATCGCCTGCATGCCGGTGATGGCGCCGGCTGCGAACGCCAGCAGTGCGAGGCTGAGTTGGCCGTCGCTGAGGCTCAAACCGTGTTTGACGGCGGGGATGCGCGCGGTCCAGGTACCGAGTGTGATGCCGAACAACAGAAACAGCAGTGACGTCGCGACACGTGCCCGTATGAGTACCTGGTCGGTACCGGCGATGGGCTTCATGGCTGATCTCCCGATGGGCGAGCGTGCGACCTGGTGCCGACCTGATCGGCGTGCATCCGCATCGGCTGATCCTCACCGGCGGGTGGGCGGGAGGCGACCGAATTCTCCGTCGCCGTCAAGGCGCGTACTCGACGTCTTGACGGTTCGACAAGTTTCGATGAAGCTCTTTGAGAGCGCTCTCTCGCCCACGCCATCCACCACCGGTCCCGCCTCGGTCCGGAGTCTGGTGACGGCCGCTCTCACCCCAGGAGCCGTGATGTCACACCCATTCACACCGCACCGACCCGCGGTCCGGCGCCGCCCGGCCGTGGTGGCGGCCGCCCTCACGGCCCTCGTGGTCGTGCTTCTCGCCGGGTACACCGCAGTCACGACCGGCCGGGCCCAGGCGGCGGCCTGCGGTACCGCGAACGCGGCGCAGGGCCGTCCGATCACCGCCTCCTCGGCGGAGAACTCCGGCACCCCCGCCTCGGCCGCCGTCGACGGCAACACCGGTACCCGCTGGTCCAGCCAGTTCAGCGACCCGCAGTGGCTACAGGTCGACCTCGGGAACTCCGTTGCGATCTGCCAGGTGGTCCTCACCTGGGAGGCGGCCTACGCCAGGTCCTTCCAGCTCCAGGTCTCCACCGACGCGTCGAACTGGACCACCGTGTACAGCACCACATCCGGTACGGGTGGCACGCAGACGATCAGCGTCACCGGTACCGGACGCTACGTACGGATGTACGGCACCGCGCGGGCCACGCAGTACGGGTACTCACTGTGGGAGCTCGCGGTGAACACCGGCACGAGCACCCCGCCCCCGGATACGGGATCGTTCTGGGGCGACACCAGCACCATCCCGGCGGCGCGGAACGTCCTCACGGTCAAGATCCTCAACCGGACCAACGGGCGCTACCCGGACAGCCAGGTCTACTGGAGCTTCAACGGCCAGGTCCACTCGATCGCGGAGCAGCAGTACCTCGACATGCCGGCGAACTCCGCCGGTCGGATGTACTTCTACCTCGGCTCGCCCAACAGCCAGTACTACGACTTCATCGAGTTCACGGTCGGGGCCTCGGTCTTCAACGGCAACACCACGCGGGTCGACGCGTTCGGCCTCAAGCTCGCGATGCGACTGCACGCCCACGACGGGTACGACGCGTCGGTAGGCGAGGACCTCGCCACGTTCTCCGAGGACCGCGCGGTCACGTTCCAGCGGTTCATCGACGCGGTACCGGCCGAGTTCAAGCACCTGGCCCAGATCCAGGCCCCGTACCGGATCCCGGCGCCGGGCAGCAGCAGCGCCTTCCGGTCGGGCGGCCAGTACCAGAACTACTTCACGAGTTACGCCTCGTCGGTCGGGGTCAACGAGTCCACTTCCAACATCTTCGGCTGCGCCGGCTCGATGGCCAACAACCCGAACATGTGCGCCGCGCTGAACCGGCACACCGCTCACCTGCCGGCCGCGCAGCAGCAGACCCCGAGCAATTTCTATCTGGCGCCGCCGGCGAACTACTACGCCAAATTCTGGCACGACCACGCCATCAACCGGCTGGCGTACGGCTTCCCGTACGACGACGTGGCCAACCAGTCCTCGTTCATCTCGCACGGCAACCCGCAGTATCTCCTCGTGGCGGTCGGCTGGTAACGACCATCGCGGCGGTCGTCACCGTTCTCCGGTGGCGGCCGCCGCGGCATTGGGGACCCGGCGCTCGACGTCAAGCTGACCGATGAGCAGGCGGCTCGCCTGGACGCCGCGGGCGCGTGAGCGGCGCCGCCCGACGCGGTTTCTAGGCGGTGGCCATGACCCGCTGGCACATCTCGTGGCTGATCCGTTCGGTCCTGCCGCTGGTATCTTCGATCATGACCAGATTGGTGTGCAGCATCTGGGCGCACCGCGTCTCACCCAGCATCGTCGCCTTGTCGACCAGGCTCTTGTAGCTTCCGACGCCGAAGTGAGCCGCCTTCAGCAAGGCGCCGACCGTGTACAGGTCGACCATCTCGGGGGCGGGGTTCTGGCTCATGAACTGCTGGTACTCGGCCCGCATCCCGTCGAACGCCCGGCACGGGACATCGGCCGGCTGGGTTCCGAGGGACTGGAAGCCCGCGTCCAGGTTGTTCACCATCCGCTGCCCCTGCTCCTGCTCCATCCGAACGGTCTGCTGCAGTGTGGCGTCGCGGACCTGACCGGCGATCTCACCCTTCCACTGGACGCTCTTCTTCTGCGCGTCGTGCATGGCCGACAGTTCGTAGAGGAACAGGTCCTTAGGGTTCTGGACCGGCATGACCGCCTCCTGATCGCCTCGAATGGTGGACCGGCCGCAGGCCCGCCTACCCAGGCCGGTGCACGCTAGTCGTCGGGGCCACGAGTGGCCGTCGCCCGGCTACGACGTGTTCCCGGGTTGCTGGCGCCACTTCGGGACCCGTCGGCCCTGAGGGGCGTGGTCACGGTCGGCTGGTACCGTGTCGAGTTCCAGTCTCGGCTTGTCCGCGCCGCGGAAGGTGAGCCGGGCGGTCTCGATGTCTCTCGGGTCGCCCTCGCAGTCGACGAAGACGATCTGGCCGGGCCGCAGCTCGCCCCACAGGATCCGCTCCGACAGCGAGTCCTCGATCTCGCGCTGGATGGTGCGGCGCAGCGGCCGGGCGCCCAGCACCGGGTCGTAGCCCTTCTTGGCCAGGAAGCGCTTGCAACTGCCGGTCAACTCCAGGCCCATGTCCTTGTTGCGAAGCTGGGTCTCGATTCGGGAGATCATGATGTCGACGACCGACAGGATCTCGTCTTCGCCCAGCGGGTGGAAGACGATGACGTCGTCGATGCGGTTGAGGAACTCCGGGCGGAAGTGCTGCTTCAGCTCCTCGTTGACCTTGATCTTCATCCGCTCGTAGGTGGACTCGACGTCCTCCGACGACTGGAAGCCCATCGAGACGGCCTTGGCGACGTCGCGGGTACCGAGGTTGGTGGTGGCGATGATGAT
>NZ_BOON01000076.1 GCF_016863255.1 Planosporangium mesophilum | reverse complement strand
GTGACCTCACCGAGAACGTGAACCAGCTCGCCGGCACGCTCACCACCCAGCTTCGCGCGATCGCCGAGGTGTCCACCGCGGTGACCCGCGGTGACCTCAGCCGGCAGATCACGGTCAAGGCCGAGGGCGAGGTCGAGGAGCTCAAGGACAACATCAACCAGATGATCGTCACACTCCGCGACACCACCAAGAAGAACGCGGAGCAGGGCTGGCTGGACTCCAACGTGGCCCGCATCGGCGGTCTGCTCCAGGGGCAGCGCGACCTCGACGAGGTCTGCCGCATGATCATGGCCGAGGTGACCCCGCTGGTCGACGCCCAGCTGGGGGCGTTCTTCCTGGCCGGCGCCGAGTCGGAGGAGTCGCTGCTGCGGCTGGCGGCCTCGTACGGGTACGCCCCTGACTTCGAGATCAGCTTCGCGCCGGGCGAGGGCCTGGTCGGCGAGGCGGCGCTGTCCCGCCGTACGGTCCGGGTGCGCAGCTCGGTCCCGCACGGCATCGCGGTGCGCTCCGGCATCGCCGACACGGCCCCGGCCGATCTGGTCGTCCTGCCGGTGCTCTACGAGGGCGAGCCGCTCGGCGTCATCGAGTTCGCCACGGTGTCCTGCTTCTCCGAGCTGCACCTGGCCTTCCTCGACCGGCTCGTCGTCACGATCGGCGTCGCGCTCAAGACGATCCTGGCCAACCGCCGCACCGAGGAGCTGCTGTCGCAGTCCCAGCGGCTCGCCGTCGAGCTGCAGGAACAGTCCGCCGAGCTGCAGCGCACCAACGCCGAACTGGAGGAGAAGGCGGCCCTGCTGTCGGAGCAGAAGGGCAACATCGAGACCCAGAACCGGGAGATCGAGATGGCCCGGCTCGGCCTGGAGGAGAAGGCACAGCAGCTGGCCCAGGCGTCGCAGTACAAGTCGGAGTTCCTGGCGAACATGAGCCACGAGCTGCGTACCCCGCTCAACTCGATGCTGTTGCTGTCCCGCCTGCTCGCCGACAACCCCGAGGCCAACCTGTCGCCCAAGCAGATCGAGTTCGCCAGGACGATCCACGGCGCCGGCTCCGACCTGCTCTCGCTGATCGACGACATCCTGGACCTGTCCAAGATCGAAGCTGGTCGGATGGACGTGGAGCCCGGCGAGGTGTCGATCGGCGACATCCGCACGTACGTGGAGCAGGCCTTCGCGCCGCAGGCGGCGGAGAAGGGGCTGGAGTTCATCGTGGCGTCCGACATCACGCTGCCGGACGCGTTGACCACCGACCCGCAGCGGCTCCAGCAGATCCTGCGGAACCTGGTCTCGAACGCGGTCAAGTTCACCGACAGCGGCTCCGTCACCCTCCAGGTCGGCCTCGCGTCGGCGGACCGGGTGTACCAGGTGCCGACGCTCGACGGCGCGCAGCGGGTGGTCGCCTTCACCGTCACCGACACCGGGATCGGCATCTCCGACGACAAGCTCAACCTGATCTTCGAGGCGTTCCAGCAGGCGGACGGTACGACGAGTCGCAAGTACGGCGGTACCGGCCTGGGGCTGTCGATCAGCCGCTCGCTCGCCCGCCTGCTCGGCGGCATGATCGAGGTGTCCTCGCGGGTCGGCGTCGGTTCCACGTTCACGCTGTACCTCCCGGACACGCTGCCCGCGGACACCCTGTCGGCGATGACGATCCCGCTGGCCGGCGCCTCGGCCGCGGTGCCGGTCCCGGCCCCGACCCCGCCGATGATCCGTCCGGTCACCAGGCCCGAGCGGCTGGTCAGCCAGGCGGCCCGGCAGCTCGACGGCGCCACTGTGCTGATCATCGACGACGACGTGCGCAACGTGTTCGCCTTGACCAGCGCGCTGGAGCTGCAGGGGATGACGGTCCTCTACGCCGACAACGGCACGGACGGCGTACGCCTGCTCGGTGAGCACCGGCGCGTCGACATCGTGTTGATGGACGCGATGATGCCGGACATGGACGGCAACGAGACGACCCGGTTGATCCGGCGCAACCCGCACTTCGCCGACCTGCCGGTAGTCTTCCTGACCGCGAAGGCGATGCCGGGTGACCGGGAGTCCAGCCTCGCCGCCGGCGCCAGCGACTACATCACCAAGCCCGTCGACCTCGACGAACTGCTCGATGTCATGGCCGCCTGGGTCAACGGCGAAGGCCGCAGCGTCTAGTACGAGATCCGCACAATTCCCGGGAAGTCGTGATCATCCGGCCCTCGGGGAGTTCTGACGATCAGAAGAAGGAGATCGAGTGCCCAACTCCACCGACCGGCAGACGGCGAAGGTGTTGCTGGTTGACGACCGGCGGGACAACCTGCTGGCTCTGGAGGCGATCCTGCAGGGGCTGCCCGTGCTGAGCGTCGGCGCGCACAGCGGTGAAGAGGCGCTCAAGCACCTCCTCGTCGACGACTTCGCGCTGATCCTGCTGGACGCCCAGATGCCGGACATGGACGGGTTCGAAACGGCCCGGCACATCAAGCGGCGGGAGCGTACCCGGCACATTCCGATCATCTTCCTGACCGCCGCGGACCGGGACTCGCAGCTGGCGCTGCGGGGGTACGCGGTCGGCGCGGTCGACTACCTCTCCAAGCCGTTCGACCCGTGGGTACTGCGGGCCAAGGTCTCGGTCTTCGTCGAACTGTGGACGAAGACACAGCAGCTGCACGCCCAGGCCGAGGCGACCCGGGCCCGCGAGTCGGCGCTGCGCGCCGCCGGGGCGGCGGTCGACGAGGCGTCCACGCTGCTCAAGTCGGCGGCCGCCACCGACGGGGAGACCGCCCGCAAGCAGGTGGAGAAGGCGATGGATGTACTGGCGCGGGCCCGGCGACGGATGCTCTGACCGTCAGGGGGTGGTCTCCTGGATCATCAGCGCGTTGCGCAGGCCGGTGATGTCGAGCACCCGCATCAGGAAGTCGCCCACGTTCACCAGCACCAGGACGCTCTGCGCCAGCGTCGCCTTGCGGCTGAGCACGACGAGCGTGCCGAGCCCCTGTGAGTCGCAGAAGGTGACGCCGCTGAGGTCGAGGACGACGCGCGGGGGCGCCGGGTTGAGTAACTCGCCGACCGCTGCCGACAACCGCGCGACCGTGGACATGTCGATCTCTCCGGCCAGCGTGAGGAGGGCCTCGTTGGGACCCTGCTGGACCGAGATGGATAGATCAGGACGTTCCACCCCGTCAGCCTAACCCGATGGCCCTGTGCCGGCATCAACTCGTGGCCCGCCGCGCCGCGAACCGCCCGTTTCCGGCAACGCTGTGTGATGGCAGCCTATCGGTAGCGTGAGCTCCGCGCCGGCCGAGAGGGGTCGGGGGTGGGCAAACCCTCTTCGGCTGCCACAATATTGGGGCCGTGACCGAGACATACCCGGCTGACGCGCCGGCCTCCCAGGCTCTTTTCGACCGCGCCCGTGCCATCGTGCCGGGCGGGGTCAACTCTCCCGTGCGCGCGTTCCGCGCCGTCGGCGGTACGCCGCGGTTCATGGTGCGCGGTGAGGGCTGCTGGCTCCATGACGCCGACGGCCGCCGCTACGTGGACCTCGTGTGCTCGTGGGGGCCGCTGATCCTCGGTCACGCCCACCCCGACGTGGTCGAGGCGGTCACCGAGGCGGCCGTGAAGGGCACCAGCTTCGGTACCCCGACCCCCGGCGAGGTGGACCTCGCCGAGGAGATCGTGGCGCGTACCCCGGTCGAGAGCGTACGGCTGGTCAACTCCGGTACCGAGGCCACGATGAGTGCCATCCGGCTGGCCCGCGGCTACACCGGCCGTTCCAAGATCGTGAAGTTCGCGGGCTGCTACCACGGGCACGTCGACGCGCTGCTCGCGTCCGCCGGGTCCGGGGTCGCCACCCTCGGCCTGCCCGACACCCCGGGTGTGACCGGCGCCGCCGCGGCCGACACGATCGTGCTGCCGTACAACGACGTCGAGGCCGTACGGGCCGCCTTCGCCGAGCACGGCGACCGGATCGCGGCGATCATCACCGAGGCCGCGGTCGGCAACATGGGCGTGGTCGCGCCCAAGCCGGGCTTCAACGAGGCCCTCGCCGCGATCGCCCACGAGCACGGCGCGCTGCTCATCCTCGACGAGGTGATGACCGGCTTCCGGGTGTCCCGGTCCGGTTGGCACGGGCTGCACCCGGTCGACGCGGACCTGTACACCTACGGCAAGGTGATGGGCGGCGGCCTGCCGGCGGCGGCCTTCGGGGGCCGGCGCGAGGTCATGGAGCGGCTCGCCCCCTCCGGGCCCGTGTACCAGGCGGGCACGCTGTCGGGTAACCCGCTGGCCTGCGCCGCCGGGCTCGCCACGCTGCGGGGCTGCACGCCCGCGGTGTACAAGTCGCTCGACCACACCGCCCAGATCGTCAGCCGGTTGGCCTCCGACGCACTGGCCGAGGCCGGGGTGCCGCACGTCCCGTCGTACGCGGGCAACATGTTCTCGATCTTCTTCACCGACCGGGGCGTCGACAACTACGCCGACGCCCAGACCCAGAACGTGGACGCCTTCCGCGCCTTCTTCCACGCGATGCTGGCCCGCGGGGTGTACCTGCCGCCGAGCGCGTACGAGGCCTGGTTCGTCTCGGCGGCGATCGACGACGCCGCGCTGGAGGTCATCGAGGCCGCGCTGCCGCACGCCGCGCGCGCCGCCGCGGAGGCAGGTGCATGAGCAGGACCGTTGTTCACGTGCTCCGGCACGGTGAGGTGTACAACCCCGAGAAGATCCTGTACGGCCGGTTGCCCGGATACCGCCTGTCCGAGCTGGGCGTACAGATGGCGAAGGCGGCGGCCGAGTCGCTGGCCGACCGCGACGTCACCCACCTGGTCGCCAGCCCGCTGGAGCGCGCCCAGCAGACCGCCGAACCGTTCGCGGCCCAGTTCAAGCTGGAGATCGAGGTCGACGAGCGGCTGATCGAGAGCGGCAACATGTTCGAGGGCAAGCGGGTGGCGGTCGGCGACGGAGCTCTGCGCCAGCCGCGCAACTGGTACCTGATGCGCGACCCGTTCACCCCGTCCTGGGGCGAGCCGTACGCGCTGGTCGCGCAGCGGATGTACGGGGCCCTGCTGGCGGCCCGCGACGCCGCCGAGGGGCACGAGGCGGTCCTGGTGTCGCACCAGCTCCCGATCTGGACGCTGCGCCGGTTCGTGGAGCGCAAGCGGCTCTGGCACGACCCGCGCAAGCGCCAGTGCGCGCTGGCCAGCCTCACCAGCTTCCACTTCGAGGACAACCGCATCGCCGGGATCGGGTACGCCGAGCCGGCGGCCCATCTGATCGCGCTCTCCCCGGACGCGCGGACGGCCAAGGGGGCGTGATGCGCCCACGCCTGATCGTCGCCCTGCTGGCCGCGCTCGCGGTACTGGCGGGCTGTGCGACGAGCGCCTCGTCCGGGGTGTCCAGCGCCACGGACACCGGCCGGAGCGAGTCTTTCGAGGCGAGCGGGCGCCAGCCCGCACCGAAGCTGACCGGGGAGCTGCTCGGGGGCGGCGCCTTCGACCTCGCGCAGCACCGCGGCGAGGTGGTCGTGGTCAACCTGTGGGCCTCGTGGTGCAACCCGTGCCGGGCCGAGGCTCCCGAACTGGTCGCCGTCGCCGAGGCGACGAAGTCGCAGCGGGTCTCGTTCGTGGGGATCGACATCCGCGACGACCGGGACAAGGCGAAGGCCTTCGTCCAGCGGTACGGGATCGGCTATCCGAACCTGTTCGACCCGGGCGCGCGCGCCGTGCTGGACTTCGCCAAGGTGCCGCCGACCGCCATCCCCAGCACCCTGATCATCGACCGGAAGGGCCGCATCGCCGCGCTGTACACGAAGGCGATGCTGCGGGAGGACCTGGAGTCGGCGGTCCGGCGGGTGGCGGCGGAGCCGGAGTGATGGGCACCACCTTCGCGGGGATCGCCGAGTCCGGGCCGCTGCTGCTGGCCATCGGGGTCGCGGCGATCGCAGGCCTGGTCAGCTTCCTGTCGCCGTGCGTGCTGCCGCTCGTACCCGGCTACCTGTCGTACGTCACCGGCCTGGCCGGGGCCGACCTGGACAGCGCCTCGGCGTCGGCCGCCCGGCGCGGCCGGGTACTGGCCGGCACGCTGCTGTTCGTGGCCGGGTTCGCCACCGTCTTCGTCCTCGCCAACGTGCTGCTCGCCAGCGCCGGCAGGGCGCTGCTGCGTCACCAGCGGGTCGTCGAGATCGTCGTCGGGGTCGTGATCCTCGCCCTGGGCGCCGCGTTCGCCGGCCTGCTCCCCGGCCTCCAGCGGGAGTGGCGTATCCGGCGGCTGCCCGCCGCCGGCCTGCTCGGCGCACCGGTCTTCGGCGCGGTCTTCGCGCTATCGTGGAGCCCCTGCCTGGGCCCCACGCTCGGCGTCGTGCTCGGGCTGTCCGCCGTCGGCGGCGACACCGGCCGTGCGGTGATCCTCGCGTTCGCGTACTGCGCGGGGCTGGGTGCGCCGTTCGTCGCGTTCGGGCTCGGGTTCCGCCGGATGCTCGGGGTGTTCCGGGCGATCCGGCGCAACAGCATGTGGATCACCCGGGTCGGCGGCGTACTGCTGATCGTCGTCGGGGTGGCCCTCGTCACCGGCGGTTGGCTCGACTTCGTCAACTGGCTGCGGGCCACCGTCGGGGTGGGGGAGGTGAGCATCTAGATGTCAACGGTGGAGGCCCCACCGGCCGATCGCGTGGACTCGGGTGCTCCGCTGCCCCGCGGCCACGGCCTCGGCCCGTGGCTGGTCGCGCTCGCCCGCCGGGCCTGGCGCCAGCTCACCAGCATGCGTACCGCCCTGGTCCTGCTGTTCCTGCTGGCCGTCGCCGCGATCCCGGGCTCGCTGCTGCCGCAGCGGAACACCAAGATCGAAGACGTCAACCAGTACCTGCGCACGCACGGCGAACTCGGCCGGACGTTGGACCGGTTCTACCTCTTCGACGTCTTCTCCTCGCCCTGGTTCTCCGCGATCTACCTGCTGCTCTTCGTCTCGCTGGTCGGCTGCCTGGTGCCCCGGCTGCGCGACCACGTCAGGGCCCTGCTGCGCCAGCCGCCCGACGGGCCGTCGCGCCTGGACCGGATGCCGGCGTACGTCGGTGGCACCGGGGGCGACCCCGAGCAGTTCGCCGCGCTGCTGCGCAAGCGCCGGTTCCGGGTCGCTGTCCGCGGCACCACGGTCAGCGCCGAGAAGGGGTACCTCAAGGAGAGCGGCAACCTGCTCTTCCACTTCGCCCTGCTGGCGATGCTGATCGGCGTCGCGATCAGCTCCTGGTACGGCTGGCACGGCAGCCGCAACATCGTCGCCGGCCGCGACGGCGAGATCTGCAACACCGTGCCGCAGTACGACGACTACGGGCTGGGCGCCCGGGTCGGGCCGGGTGACCTGCCCCCGTTCTGCGTCCGGCTCGACCGCTTCGAGGCGACCTACGCCCCGAACGGCCAGCCGACCGCGTTCCGGGCCCACGTCCACTACTCGCAGGGGTCCAGCGGTACCGAAAGCCCGGCCGAGGTCCAGGTCAACCACCCGCTGCGGATCTCCGGCGCCGGTGTCTACCTCCTCGGACACGGGTACGCGCCGGTCATCCGCTACACCGACCGGTTCGGGAAGTCGCAGACCTCGGTCCAGCCGTTCCTCAACAACGACGAGAACCTGACCGGTACGGGCGCGGCGGCGTTCCCGGACGCCAACATCGACCCGGCGACCGGCAAGCAGGACCCCAACGACCAGATCGGGTTCCAGGGCGTGTACCTGCCGACCATGTCGTCGACCGACATGACCAGGGGTGCGTCGCTGCACCCGGAGGAGCGCAACCCGCGGCTCCTGCTGGTCGCGTACAAGGGCAACCTCGGCATGGACGCCGGGATCCCCCGGTCGGTGTACACGCTCGACGAGTCGCGGATCGCCTCCGGGCGGCTGGCGAAGGTCGCCGAATCCAAGGCGCTCCGGCCCGGCGAGTCGCTGACCCTGCCGGACGGCTCGAAGGTCGAGTTCGTCGGTACCCGGGCGTTCGTCACGGTCACCGTCCGGCACGACCCGGGCGAGATGATCGTGCTCGGCGCCGCGGTGTTCCTGCTGGCCGGGCTGCTGTTGTCGCTGTGGGGCAAGCGGCGCCGGATCTGGCTGCGGGTCAACGGCGACCGCGTCGACGTGGGCGGGCTGCCCCGCACCGACTACCCCGGCTTCGCGGCCGAGTTCGACGAGATCGTGCAGGCGGCACGAAAGGAAGGCATCCTCCGATGAGCGACGCCCTGTCAAACCAGCTACTGGTCGTCACGGTCCTGGCGTACCTCGCGGCGATGATCGCGTACGCCGCCGAGTTCGCCTTCGGCAACCGGGGCGCGGTGGCCCGTGCCGCTACCCGGTCCCGGGAGCGGGAACTCGTCGGAGCCGGCGGGCCGGTGCTCCCCGACACCCCGGTGGTGATCGAGTCCGCTCCGTCGGGTGGACGCGCCGCGCTGTTCGGGCGGTTCGCGGTCGCGCTGACCGTCGTCGGCTACGCGGCGCACCTGGGCACGATCGTCACCCGAGGGCTGGCCGCGAACCGGGTGCCGTGGGGCAACATGTACGAGTTCGTGCTGGCGGTCTGCTTCGTCGGCGCCACGGCCTGGCTGGTCCTGCTGGCGCGCCGGCCGATGGTCCGGCCCCTCGGCATGTTCGTCACGCTGGCGCTGATCGTGATGCTCTTCGTCGACGCGGTCCGGCTGTACACGGCGGCCGGCCCGCTGATGCCGGCGCTCAACTCGTACTGGCTGAAGATCCACGTGACCGCCGCGGTGACCGCATCCGGCGTGCTGCTGGTCGGGTTCGTCGCCGCCGCGCTGACGCTGATCCGGATGGGGTACGACGACGGCAAGCGTTGGTTCCCGTGCTCGCTGGGCAACCGCCTGCCGGCCGCGGCCACCCTGGAGCGGCTGACGTTCCGGGTGCACGCGTTCGCGTTCCCGATCTGGACGTTCGCCATCATCTGCGGGGCGATCTGGGCCCGGGAGGCCTGGACCCAGTACTGGAGCTGGGACCCCAAGGAGACCTGGTCGTTCATCTCGTGGGTGATCTACGCCGGCTACCTGCACGCCCGAGCGACGCCGAGCGTCAAGAAGACCGTGGCGACCTGGATCGCCGTGCTCGGCTGGGCCACCATGATGATCAACCTGTTCGCCATCAACCTGGTGGTGACCGGTATGCACTCCTACGCCGGCGTCAAGTAGCGCGCACAGCGGCCCCCGGGGATGTCCTCGAGGGCCGCCTCTGTGCGGGAGGTGAAAGTTTTCACCGTGCCCGGTTATCGGAGCATAGCGATATGTCGATGCCGATCCCAGTCTGATTTCTGCCGTACTCCTATCACTTCGCTATCGCGACAGGGGCGGTGGCGTACCCGTCAATGTGGATTGGGAGACTTGCGGGCATGTCGCGTGGCTTCCCGTATCCGGATCTCAAGGATTTTCTGAAGGCGCTCGACCGCGCGGGTGAGCTGCAGCGGGTCAGCGCTCCGGTCGACCCGACCCTGGAGATCAGCGAGATCGTCACCCGGACCGTACGCGCGGGCGGCCCGGCGCTGCTGTTCACCAACCCGGTCCGGGGCGAGATGCCGGTCGCGATCAACCTGTTCGGCACCGAGCGGCGGATGGCGATGGCCCTCGGCGTGGAGTCGCTGGACGAGATCGGCGACCGGATCGGCGGGCTGGTGAAGCCGGAACTGCCGGTCGGCTGGTCCGGTATCCGCGAGGGCCTGGGCAAGCTGATGCAGCTCAAGTCGGTGCCGCCCAAGCACGTCAAGACCGCGCCCTGCCAGGAGGTCGTGTACCGCGGCGACGAGGTCGACCTCGACCGCCTGCCCGGCCTGCAGGTCTGGCCCGGCGACGGGGGCGTCTTCCACAACTTCGGCCTGACCCACACCAAGCACCCGGAGACCGGCAAGCGGAACCTCGGCCTGTACCGGCTCCAGCAGCACTCCCGCAACACGCTCGGCATGCACTGGCAGATCCACAAGGACTCCACCGCCCACCACGCGGTCGCCGAGCGGCTCGGCCAGCGGCTACCGGTGGCGATCGCGATCGGCTGCGACCCGGTGGTCAGCTACGCCGCTTCGGCACCGCTGCCCGGCGACATCGACGAGTACCTGTTCGCCGGGTTCCTCCGCGGCGAGCGGGTGGAGATGGTCGACTGCCTGACGGTTCCGTTGCAGGTACCGGCGCACGCGCAGATCGTCCTGGAGGGGTACCTGGAGCCGGGCGAACGCCTGCCGGAGGGCCCGTTCGGCGACCACACCGGCTTCTACACCCCGGTCGAGCCGTTCCCGGTGCTGCACATCGAGTGCATGACGATGCAGCGCAACCCGGTCTACCACTCGATCATCACGTCGAAGCCGCCGCAGGAGGACCACGGCCTCGGCAAGGCGACCGAGCGCATCTTCCTGCCGCTGCTGCGGATGATGATTCCGGACATCGTCGACTACGACATGCCGGCGGCCGGGGTGTTCCACAACTGCGTCATCGTCTCGATCCGCAAGCGGTACCCCAAGCACGCGCAGAAGGTCATGAACGCGATCTGGGGCGCGCACCTGATGTCGCTGTCCAAGCTGATCGTGGTGGTCGACGAGGACTGCGACGTGCACGACTACCACGAGGTCGCGTTCCGGGCCTTCGGTAACGTCGACTACTCCCACGACCTGCTGCTCACGCAGGGGCCGGTGGACCACCTGGACCACTCCTCGTACCAGCAGTTCTGGGGCGGCAAGGCGGGCATCGATGCCACCCGGAAGCTGCCGGGCGAGGGGTACCACCGGGGCTGGCCGGAGGAGATGACCATGTCGCCGGAGGTGGCCGCGCGCGTGGACAAGCGCTGGAAGGAGTACGGATTCAAGTGACGGTCGCCGTCGAGCCGCGCCCGGGGCGGGTGGGGTCGTTCCTGCGCCTGGTCAAGGTCGAGCACTCGGTGTTCGCGCTGCCGTTCGCGTACCTGGCGACGCTGACGGCGATGACGCTGGCCGGCCGGCGGGTGCGCTGGCTGGACCTGCTGCTGGTGACGGTCGCGATGGTCGGCGCGCGGACGTTCGCCATGGCCGCCAACCGGGTCCTCGACCGGCACATCGACGCCCGCAATCCGCGTACCGCCACGCGCGAACTCGTCACCGGGGCGGTGAGCGTGCGTACCGCCTGGACCGGCGCGGTGGTCGCGATCGTGGTCATGATGGCCGCCGCGGCGCTGCTCAACCCGCTGTGCCTGGTGCTGTCACCGCTCGCGGTGGTGCCGCTGATCGTCTACCCGTACGGCAAGCGCTTCACCAACTGGCCGCACGCGATTCTGGGCCTGGCCCAGATGGTCGCGCCGGTCGGCGCCTGGCTCGCGGTGACCGGTACCTTCGCGGGATCCTTCCCGGCCTGGGTGCTCGGGGCCGCGGTCGGGCTGTGGATCGGCGGCTTCGACCTGATCTACGCCTGCCAGGACGTCGAGGTGGACCGGGAGATCGGCGTGCACAGCGTGCCGGCCCGGTACGGCGTCCGCTTCGCGCTGCACGCGTCCACGGTCGCGCACGTCGCCACGTTCGCGTTGTTCGTCTGGTTCGGCGCGCTGGTCGGGCTGGGCTGGCTGTGGTGGGTCGGGCTGGTGCTGACCGCGCTGGCGTTCGCGTACGAGCACGCCATCGTGAAGCCCGACGACCTGAGCCGGGTCAACCGGGCCTTCTTCACGGCCAACGGGTTCGTCGGGATCGTGCTCTTCGTGTTCGCCCTGGCCGACCTGGTGATCCGCGGCGGCCTGCGTCCGTGATCGGAGTTGAAGCGGGGGTTACCGTCGAGGGCATGCGGCGACCGTGGATCGTGGGTGTGTCAGGGGCGTCGGGTACGCCGTACGCGGCCTCGGTGCTGCGCGGCCTGCTCGACGCCGGCGAACCGGTCGACCTCGTCGTCTCCAGGGCCGCGCGGCTGACGCTGCTCGACGAGACCGGCCGACCGTTCCGGGACGCGCACTGGAAGGACGACCTGGGTGCGTGGCTGTCTCGCGAGCTGTCCGGCGACGACGTCACGTACTGGTCGGCCGGTGACCTGGCCGCCGGGCCGAGCAGCGGGTCGTACCCCGCCCGAGGCATGGTCGTCGTGCCGGCCAGTACCGCGGCGTGCGCCGGCATCGCCATCGGCCTGTCCAAGGACCTGCTGCAACGCGCGGCGGAGGTCAACCTCAAGGAGCACCGACCGGTCGTGGTGGTACCCCGCGAGACGCCGGTGACCCGCAGCCACCTGGAGCACCTGATCGCGCTGCACGACGCGGGCGCGGTCGTACTGCCTGCGAGCCCCGGCTTCTACGCGGCCGGCGCCCGGGCGACCGCCGCACAGTTGGTCGACTTCGTCGCCGGCAAGGTGCTCGACGCGATCGAGGTGCCGCACACGCTGTTCACCCGCTGGAACGGGCAGCTGGGCGACAGGGGCTAGCGGTACCCGTTGAACTCGTCGGCCGGCATGGGCTGGGCGCTCAGCTCGGCCTCGCCCTCCAGCAGGGCGCGTACCTCCGACTCACGGAAGCGCCGGTGCCCCCCGGGCGTACGAATGCTGCTGATCCGTCCGGCTGCCGCCCATCGCGTGACGGTCTTCGGGTCGACGCGGAAAAGCGCGGCCACCTCGCCCGGCGTCAGCAGACGATCTCCCGTGTCCACGGCTCCTCCTAGCGTCTACGTCGATCGCCCCCTGATCCCCTGGTCAAAGCCTTCTTGGGACGTACGCCCATTAGAGCACCGCACGCGTGTGGTGTCCGAGAAACAGGGAAATCGCACCTGTTGAGCAATTAGCAGCGCTCGTTTGGCAACCGGTTAGGGTACGGCGGTGGACGCAATCGACCGGCAACTCGTCGAACTGCTACGCGTGAACGCCCGTCTGTCCTTTGCCGAACTGGCACGCCAGGTCGGCCTGTCCGCCCCGGCGGTACACGAGCGCGTGGGCAAGTTGGAGGCGACCGGGGTGCTCCGCGGCTACCACGCGGACGTGGACCCGGAGGCGGTCGGGCTCGGGGTCACGGCCATCATCGGCGTCGTACAGGACAGCACCGGCGACATCGACGACGTCCTCGACACGCTGGGTCGCATGCCGGAGATCGAGTCCTGCTACTTCATGGCCGGTGAGGAGTCGTTCCTGCTGAAGGCGCGGGTGGCCACGATCGCCGACCTGGAGCAGCTGATCGTACGGCTCAACCGGACGCCGGGCGTCTCGCGTACCCGTACCGCGATCGCCCTGTCGACGAAGTGGGAGGGGCGTCCCCAGCCCCCGGCCTAGCGGCTGGCGAGCCCCGGGTAGTTCACCACGTACCCGTTCTCGTCCAGCTCCAGATCGGCGGTGAACGAGCCCGACGCGTACCGGACCCGACCGGGCCCGAGCACGGTGTAGGTCTGCGCGTTCGCGACCACCGCGAGGCTGGGCAGCAGGACCCAGGCCGCGACGATCGTGACCGTGCCGTCGATCAGACCGAGCCGACGGATCGGCAGCGTGTTGGTCAGCGGCGAGCCGAACAGGTCGATGTCGAGCGCGTCCGCCAGCCGGTCGGGGTCGTCGGTACCGGGCGGCAGCGCGTTCGGCTGGCCGGCGGCGGTCAGGTCGCCCTGCTCGGCCGTGGTGATCCGCCAGCCGTCGCCGGTCCGGTCCATGTGCAGCCGGCGCAGCCAGCCACCGCCCTCGGCGGTCGCCTCGAACGACCTGCTGACCCAGCGCTCGTCGGTGACAAGCTCGTACCGGCAGGTGTACTCCACCGGGCCGGCGGCCACGGCGACGCCGCGGGCCGCCAGCCCCCGGCCGTCGTCGAGCACCACGTGCTCGGCTCCGGGCACGTCGGTGCGCTGCCACAGCAGCGAACGGGGCAGGACGGTCGCGACGCGCGGCCGGGTGGTGGTGGCGGGTCTGCTCCGCTGGCTCATGCCCCCACGCTAGCGACGCGGGGGACCGCCCGCATGACGAGCTGACGACCGTCCGTGGGGTCGCTGGTACGGTCGCCGCGGCCGCTTCGGCGGCTCCAGCACCACGGGTACGCCGCTGGGCTGGCGCGCGCCGGTCAGCTCGGCCAGCGCGGGGTCGTCGGAGCGTACCCGCAGCTGGCCCGGGTCGACGCCAGCCTTTTTGATCATGATGGCGGTGCTCTTGCGCTGCTTGGGCAGCACCAGCGTCACCACGGTGCCGGTCTCACCGGCGCGGGCGGTACGCCCCGCCCGGTGCAGGTAGTCCTTCGGCTCCTTGGGCGGGTCCACGTGTACCACCATCGACACGCCGTCGACGTGGATGCCGCGGGCGGCGACGTCGGTCGCGACCAGGACGTTGACGGTGCCGTCGCGGAACTCGGCCAGCGTGCGGGTGCGTACCCGCTGGGTCTTGCCGCCGTGCAGGCCGCCGGCGCGGACGCCGACGTCGAGGAGTTGCTGGGTGAGCCGGTCGACGCCGGCCTGCGTCCGTACGAACAGGATGGTACGGCCGGCGCGGGCGGCGATGGCGGCGGTCACCGCGAACTTTTCCTGCGCCGGGATGTACAGCAGGTGGTGGTCCATGGTGTCGACGGACGCGACCGCGGGTGCCACGGCGTGCGTGACCGGGTCGGTCAGGAACCGCTTGACGAGCTTGTCCACGTCGTTGTCGAGGGTGGCCGAGAAGAGCAGCCGCTGGCCGTCGCCGGGCGTCTGCTCGAGCAGCTCGGTGACCTCGGGCAGGAAGCCCATGTCGGCCATCTGGTCGGCCTCGTCGATCACGGTGATCTCGACGGTCTTCAGCGAACACACGCCGCGGCGGATGAGATCGCCGAGCCGGCCGGGCGTGGCGACGAGGACGTCGACGCCACGCTCGAGCGCGAAGATCTGGCGGTCGTACGCGGCCCCGCCGAACGCGGTCGCCAGGCGCAGCCCGACCGCCCGCCCCAGTGGGGCGAGCGAGTCGCTGATCTGCATGGCCAGCTCGCGGGTCGGCGCAAGGACGAGCGCCCGCGGCAGGTTCGGCTCGGGCTGGCCGCCCTGGGCGAGGCGGGCGAGTACCGGCAGCCCGAACGCGAGGGTCTTGCCGGAACCGGTCTGACCCCGGCCGAGCAGGTCGCGGCCGGCGAGCGCGTCGGGGATCGCGGCCTGCTGGATCGGGAACGGGGTGCCGATCCCCTGGCCGGCGAGCGTCCGGACCAGCGGGTCGGGCAGGCCGAGGTCGGCGAAACCGACGCGCTCCGCGTCAGTGGGGACCTCGGACTCGACGGGGGCATCGAAGATGGACGGGTACGCGCTGAAGTCAGCGGACAAGTGGAACCTTCCGGAGTAAGAGCGGGGCGCTCCTCTCCGGCCCTGGCCGGTCAGCGCCCGGGCACGCCGAATCGCCGCGTGCCGTACATGAAGGATCAAGACTAGCCGGTAGGGGCGGTCGGCGCGGCCCCACGTGGCGAGACTCACCCGCCGCTGAACATCCCCAGCAGCGCGTTGCGGGCGAAGACCGCGAGGGTCAGGCCCGTGATCACCACGACCGTCAGGACCACCGTCATGATCACTATTACCCGGGTGGTGCGGGCCTTCGGCGGCGGCGCGTCGGTGCCCTGACTGAGAATGTGGCCGGTCAACGAGCCGGACTGCTCCACCGGGTTGAAGGTCAGCGGCTGGCTGGTCACCGGGCTTCCGCTGTACACGGTCCCCTGTGGATGTCCCTGCTGGGACCAGCCGTCGTACGGGCCGGGCGGCGACCCGGAGGTTGGAGCCCATGGACCCGATGGGCCGGGGGTGGGAGTCCCGGGTGGGTAGTAGGAGGCCGGGCCGTGCGGGGCCTGGTCCCCGATCGCCGGTGGCGGGGGAGGGAAGGGCGGAAACGGGCTCGGGCCGGGTGGCGGGGGCAGCGGGGGAGACGGCGGGTGCGGCGGACCGGGCTCCGGCTCCGGAGCGGGTGGCTCCGGCGGTACCGGGCGAGGTGGGGTGGGCACCGGCTGGGGCGACGGGAACGGTGTCGGGCCGGGCGGCGGTTCGGCCGGCTGGGGCGGCGACGGCGGCTCCGGCGGCGAGACCGGCTCCGGGGGCTGCGGCGGTGGCGGCGGTTCGGCCGGCGGCGGCGGGTCAGCCGGTGCACTGTCGGCCGGCTCCGTTTCGCCGGCACGGTAGGTCCGTGGCTCGGTGGGGCCCGGCGGTACCGCGTCCACCATCTCGGTCGCCGTCACGGGGGCGGCGCCAGGTACCGACGCGCGCGCCCGCGCAACGACGGGTGTCGGCTGCTGCGGCGTCGCGCTGCCGAAAGGATCCCAGGGCGATTCCGCCTCGATGACCGTCTGCCCGGGTGTCCGTACCGGCAGTTCACCCGCCTTGGAGTCGGCCGGAGGGTCGGTGGGCGACAACTCGCCGGCGCGGTAGGTGGTCGGGGTCGCGGGCGCGTGCTCCGCTACCGGCTCCGGCGGGCTGGCGGTCGGAGCGCTGGCCCGACCGATGTTCGCGCGGCGCTCCTGCGTAGGCGGCCCATCAGCCGACTCCGTCGCCACCGGGTCGACCACGGTCCGCGCACCGGCTTCGGGAACCGCCCGGCTCGTACCGCCCTCGTGCGCCGCGGCGGTCTCACGCTCATCCATGCGTACCTCCCACGACGGCCCCCGCGCTGTCCGCTCCTACCGTCCCATATTCGCGTACGTGAGCCGGGATCGGCAGCCCCGAGGATCTCCCGTCTTCCACTGGCGTACGTGACTCACGGCTTCGGCGTAGCGGGGGCGCTCTTCGGGGGGCTGGACGCGGCCGCGCTGCCCGATGCCTTCGCGCTCGGCGACGTACTCGGTGACGCGCTGGCGGACGAGGCCGACGGGCTCGGCGAGGGCGACGGTGACGGCTTCGTCGGCCGCGGCGCGGGCGGTCGCTCCGACGGCGGCCATCCGGGCGGTGTCGTCGGCGGCGTTGACGGGGGCGGCGTTGACGGGGGCGTCGTTGCCGGCGGCGTCGTGGCCGGTGGCGTCGTGGCCGGCGGCGCCGGCGGCGGGCTCGGCGTCTTCGCCGGCGTGTCGACCCGGGTCGCCCGGTAGAACTCCGACCACCAGATCGGCGAGATCTTCACGACGTCGCCGGTCGTGGGGGCGTGGATCATGTAACCGTTGCCCAGGTACATCCCGACATGGTGGACCGAGCGCCAGTCGGACCTGTCGGTGGCGAAGAAGAGCAGGTCGCCGGGGAGCAGCTCGTCGACCTGCACCTCTCGGCTCCGGGTGGCGTAGTACTGGTCGTTGGCCACCCGGGGGAAGATGTTGGGGTTGCCGGAGGCCTGCTGGTACGCCCACAGGACCAGGCCCGAGCAGTCGAAGTAGTCCGGCCCTTCGGCGCCCCACACGTACGGGCGGCCCAGCTTGCTCCGGGCGTACGCGACCGCCCGGAGGGCGACAGGGCCGGCCATCCAGCCGTTGACCGCGCCGCCGACGTTCATGCCCGCGCCGAGGGCGGCCTGCTGCGCGTCGATGGCGGCCAGCTCACGCTGGTACGCCACCGAGTTGCGGGTACGCAGGTCGGTGAGGGTCGCGGTGTTCTTGTCGAAGTCGGCCTTGACGGTGTCGCGCTGGCGTGACAGCTCGTCGGCCTTGGCCAGCGCCGCGAGGTAGGCGGTGTTCGCGGCGCGCTCGACCTGTTCGGCGCGCTCGACGTCACGGGCGGTCGCCTGGCCTCCGGGCCGCTCGCGGATGCCGGGTGCGAGCACCGACAGTCGATGCAGGTCGGCGGCGAGCCCGTCCAGCGGGCCCATGGCGGTGGCCGCCTTGTACGCCTCGCCGGCTTCGTGGCCCACCCGATCGCGCAGGCCGGAGACCTCCTTGGACGCTTTCGTCCAGGTGTCCTTGGTGGCGTCGGCGGTACGTCTGGCCTCGGTGAGATCCTCGTCCAGCTTGCGTAGCTGCTGACCAGCGGTCTCCAGGGCGATGCTCGCGGTCATGATCTGCTGGCCCAGCGGCCCCGGCTCCGGTATGCCGGTCGTCGTCGTGCTCACGACTCCACCGGCCGGGGCGCCGGGGATCTGCAGGGCACCGGCGACCGTCGGACGTGAGCCGCCGTCGGGAACTCCAGGCGGCGCCGGGTCCGCGTACGCCGGCCGTGCGACAAACAGGCACAGTGCCGTACAGATTGCCGCTGACCAAACGATCGGACGGAGAGCCGTCCGTGAAGCCCGCCGATATGTCATACCGCCTCCCCTCCCCAGGTGTTTACATGACGCGACCGCTACTTGTGAACCCGAAACCGGGTACGGATCGAGACGCGACGTTATCCCGGTCAGATATTCACCGAGGTGACCACGCGCACCTCCCCTTCGGACCGTCCGGTCGGGCGACGTACGCTCGACAGCGGATGGGGATACCCGGGAGGTAGTGGTGGACGCAGGGCTCAAGCGCGAACTCGAGGCCAAGGTGTACGCGGGCGAGCGGCTGAGCCGCGAGGACGGCGTCGCCCTGTACGAGTGCGACGACCTGGTGTGGCTGGGTCGCCTGGCGCATCACGTACGGACCGAGAAGAACGGCGACCGGGTGATGTTCAACGTCAACCGGCACCTCAACCTCACCAACGTGTGCTCGGCGTCCTGCGCCTACTGCTCGTTCCAGCGCAAGCCGGGCGAGAAGGACGCGTACACGATGCGCGTCGAGGAGGCCGTACGCCTGGCCCAGCAGATGGAGGGCGAGCAGCTCACCGAGCTGCACATCGTCAACGGGCTGCACCCCACGCTGCCGTGGAAGTACTACCCGCGCGTGCTGCGCGAGCTCAAGGCCGTACTTCCGAACGTGAACCTGAAGGCCTTCACCGCGACCGAGATCCACTGGTTCGAGAAGATCTCCGGCCTGCCCGCCGACCAGATCCTCGACGAGCTGATCGACGCCGGCCTGGAGTCGCTGACCGGCGGCGGCGCCGAGATCTTCGACTGGGAGATCCGCCAGCACATCGTCGACCACGCCACCCACTGGGAGGACTGGTCGCGCATCCACCGGCTGGCGCACTCCAAGGGGCTGAAGACCCCGTCCACCATGCTGTACGGCCACATCGAGGAGCCGCGCCACCGCGTCGACCACGTGCTGCGCCTGCGTGAGCTGCAGGACGAGACGGGCGGGTTCCAGGTCTTCATCCCCCTTCGGTACCAGCACGACTTCGTCGACTCGGCGGACGGGAAGATCCGTAACCGGATCCAGGCGCAGACCACGATGGCGTCGCCGGCGGAGTCGCTAAAGACGTTCGCGGTGTCCCGGCTGCTGTTCGACAACGTCCCGCACGTCAAGTGCTTCTGGGTGATGCACGGACTGTCGGTGGCCCAGCTGTCGCTGAACTTCGGCGTGGACGACCTGGACGGCTCGGTCGTCGAGTACAAGATCACTCACGACGCGGACAGCTACGGCACCCCGAACACGATGCACCGTGAGGACCTGCTCACCCTCATCCAGGACGCCGGGTTCCAGCCGGTCGAGCGCAACACCCGCTACGAGATCGTGCGCGAGTACGACGCGCCGACGCCGCTGGCCGAGCGCCGCTCAGTTCCCCAGCAGATCTGGGCCTAGGGCGCAGCGCACGTGTTCGACCACCCGGTCCGGGTGCCTGAGGACGTCGTCCGCCGTAAAGCGGAGCACCGTCCAGCCGAGCAGGCGTAGACGGTTCAGCCTGGCAATGTCCAGCTGGAACCGACGGCGCTCCCGGTGATGGTCGCCGTCGTACTCGATCGCGAGCTTGACCTGCGGGTACGCGAGGTCGAGGCGAACGTTCGCCTCCGGCACCGGATGTTGCACGGCCGGCATCGGGAGCCCCGCGAGTACCAGGATCAGGCGTAGCCGGGTCTCCATCGGGGACTCGGCTCCGGGTACGGCGACCATCACTGCGCGGCGGGCACGCTCTGCGCCGGTCCAGCCCCGCCGCTGCTCGACGTACCGGATGAGCGCGGGCAGGCTGAGGTATCCGGTGTTCAGCAAGGCGTCGGCGCCGATCACCGCGCCCGTCAGATCGGGCTCACGGGCGAGGTCGAACGCGGTACGCGTCAGTGTCGTGACCGGGAGCCCGCTCACCCGTTCCACATCGCCGGGCGGCAGTACCGTTCGTCTCACCCGCAGACCGGGCCGGGGCCGGAGGGTAGCCGAGCGCGGTACTGCCACCTCGACGGGCACTTCGCCGCGGGGCAGAACATCGGCGAAGTACAGGTAAGCCGCCGAGCGGCCGGCGATCGCGCCCCCGGCTGGTAGCAGCAGTGCGGCGGCGCGACACCAGGCACGGTGGTCGAGTACGGCGTCGGCGTACATATAGACGTCCCGGAAAAGCCGGCGCCAGGTTGGGCCGGTCAACCGGTCCCGGGTGAGCAGGCCGTCGCGAACGGCGAGGCTGCCGCGAAACGGGATAGCGCGCAACTGCCATGGGACACGGGCTCGGGTGGGCATGCGGCCAGGGTGGAGTAGTCCCGCCTGGCGCGCACTCCCCTGTGGATAACGGCGGTCTCCTGTGGACAGCCGCTGGAGATCCCGACGGTGTCTGCGTTATCGGGGTCTCAAGGCCGCTGAGACCCGGATAACGCAGACACGATGCAGATCATGATCATGGTGGGGGCGACGCGGGGCGACGCGGGGCGACGCGGGGCGACGCGGGGCGACGCGGGGCTCGGCGGGACGACGCGGGGCTCGGCAGGCCGGGGCGCGCGCGAAGGTGGATCTGGGCGATCGCGTACGCTCGTGTGGGCATGAGTGAGACGACGTTCCCGCGCCGCGACGCCGATGGTCGGGTCCTACACCTGGCCGAGCTGCTCGCGTCGGTCGCCGTCGGCCTCGTCCTCGGGATCCTGGCGCTGCTCGTGATCGACGGGCTGTCCAGCCTGTTCGGCCTCGGCCGCTTCGGCCAGCTCTCGGGCTGGCTGGCCGGCATCCTGCCGGTGTGGCTGTTCATCGAGGAGTTCCGGGCCTGGCATCAGGTGCGCGGCAGGATCGGGATGGCGCTCGTCTCGGGATTTCTCGCCGCGGTGCTCGGGATCGCGGTGGCCGCGGTTGCCGAGAGTGCGCTGCCGCCGCTGGGCTCGGGCGCCGTCGGTTCGGCCGTCAGCGCGCTCCTGTACGGGGTGCTCTGGTACGTCGGGATCAGGTGGCTAGCAGACAGGGGAGTTCCGCGGTGAATCCGATGCTGAAGTACTCGCTCGCCCGCGTCGGGTTGTTCGTCGCGGCCGCGGCCATCTTGATCGTGCTCCCGATCCCGATCAACATCCTGCTCAAGTTGATGATCGCCGTGATCGTGTCGGCGCTGCTCGCGCTGATCCTGCTGCGCGGGATGCGCAATCAGGTGGCCGAGCAGATGGCCTCCTCGTCCCAGCGTCGCGCCGAGGAGAAGGAGCGCCTGCGTAGCGCCCTCGCCGGCGAGGACGACAAGAAGGACGCCAGCGAGGAAGACCGGTAGATCACACGCGCGGGTTAGCCACATCACGACGGTTACCTGGGTTCACGAGCTGCGAGTTCGTTACTGTCACGGTGACCGCTGTCGCAGCGAAGCCGGTGTGAACCCGGCGCTGTCCCGCAACTGTGATGCCTGACGAGGCCGAGCCAGGTCGCCTGCGAAGCCGGTCGCGAACCGCGCCCTCGAGGATGGGGTGCCTCGCGGGCGGGACACCACCATGCGAAGCGCCCTCCTCGAACCACAGGAGGACCGATGCACCGCCGTACATCCCTGATAGCGACCCTGGTCGCCGCAACCCTCGCGCTGACCGGGTGCGGCTCCACAGCCAAGCCGGCCGAGTCGAAAACGCCGCAACGGATCGTGTCGCTGTCGCCCACCGGCACCGAGATGCTGTACGCGATCGGCGCCGGCAAGCAGGTCACGGCGGTGGACGACCAGTCCAACCACCCCGCCGACGCACCCAAGAGCGACCTGTCCGGCTTCAAGCCGAACGCCGAGGCGATCGCCGGCCGCAACCCCGACCTGGTCGTCGTCTCCTACGACACCGACAACATCGTCGGACAGCTCAAGCAGCTCAAGATCCCGGTGTACCTGGCGCCGGCCGCCAAGACGCTTGACGACACGTACCGGGAGCTGACCGACCTCGGCCGGTTGACCGGTCACGACAAGGAGGCCACGGCCGTCGTCACCCGGATGAAGAGCGACATCGAGGCCGTGAAGACGCGCCTGCCGCAGCGCTCCAAGCCGCTCACGTACTACTGGGAGCTCGACCCCACGTACTACTCGACCACGTCCCGTACCTTCGTCGGTTCCGTCCTGGCGCTGGCGGGGCTGACGAGCATCGCGGACAGCGCGGCCGACGACTATCCGCAACTGTCCGCGGAGAGTGTGATCAAGGCCAACCCGGACCTGATCTTCCTGGCCGACACGAAGTGCTGCCAGCAGAGCCCCGCCACCGTCCGGGCCCGGCCGGGCTGGGCCGACGTCACGGCCGTGAAGAACGACCGGGTGTACAACCTGGACGACGACATCGCCTCGCGCTGGGGCCCGCGTACCGTCGACCTGCTGCGGGCGGTCGCGGACGCGGTCGCCAAGGTCCCCGCGTGAAGCTGCGCTGGCTCATCGCCGGACTGGCCGCCGTCGCGGTCGCGATGGTGGCCGGGCTCGCGCTCGGCCCGTTGCGGCTGCCGCCGGTCGCCGTAGCACTGGAACTGCTGCACCTGCACAGTGGACTGACCCCGCGCGAGGCGGCCGTCGTCACCGAACTGCGGCTGCCGAGGGTGGTGCTGGCGCTGCTCGTCGGCGCCACCCTCGCCCTGGCCGGCGGCTGCTACCAGGGCGTCTTCCGCAACCCCCTGGCCGACCCGTACCTGCTCGGGGTGGCCGCCGGCGCCGGGCTGGGCGCGACCGTCGCCATCGCGTTCACGAGCAAGGGCGGAGCGGCTGTCCCGCCGGCCGCCTTCGCCGGCGCGCTGGTCGCGGTCGTCCTGACGTACCTTCTCGGCGCCGCCGGTACCCGCTACCGCACCCCGGCAACGCTGATCCTGGCCGGGGTGGCGGTGACCAGCTTCCTCACCGCCGTCCAGACCTACCTCCAGCAGCGCAACGCCGAGACGATCCGTGAGGTGTACTCGTGGCTGTTCGGCCGGCTGGGTACGGCCGGGTGGCACGACGTACTGCTGCTCCTGCCGTACGCGGCGGTGTCGACCGCCGTGATCGTCGCGCACGGACGGTCGCTCGACGTGCTCGCCGTCGGCGACGAGGAGGCCGCCAGTCTGGGCGCCAACCCGAAGCGGACCAGGTACATCCTCATCGTCGCCGCGTCGCTGGCTACGGCCGCGGCGGTGGCGGTCTCCGGCCTGATCGCGTTCGTCGGGATCATCGTGCCGCACACGGTCCGGCTGTTGGCCGGTACCAGCTACCGGGCGATCCTGCCGCTGTCGGCGCTGTTCGGAGGCGCCTTCCTGGCGCTGGCCGACCTCGCCGCCCGGCTCGTGCTGGCCCCGGCAGAGGTGCCGATCGGGGTCGTCACGGCGCTGCTCGGCGCCCCGTTCTTCATCGTCGTGATGCGTACCGTCCGCCGGGGTTCGGTGTGAGCGCGCGGTCCGGGTCGCCCGGGTCCGGGGGGAGCGCGCGGTCCGGGGCGCCCGGGTCCGGTGGAAGCGCACGAGACCAGGCGGCGCGAGCCGGACTGCGGGCAGCGGTGAGCGCGCGGTCGGTCACGGTCGCGCTGGACGACCGGACCGTGCTGCGCGGGGCGGACCTCGACGTCGGCGCCGGCGAGTGGGTCACGATCATCGGCCCGAACGGCGCCGGCAAGTCGACGCTGCTGCGCGCCGTCGGCGGTCTGCTGCCGTTCACCGGGTCGATCGAGCTCTTCGGTACGCCCATCACCGGCCTCCGCCGTCGTGAGCGGGCCCGGCTGGTGGCCACGGTTCCGCAGCAGCCGACGGTCCCGCCCGGTATCGCCGTGCTCGACTACGTGCTGCTCGGGCGTACCCCGTACATCCCGACGCTGGGACGGGAGTCCCGTTCGGACCTTGAGGTGGTGCACGGCGTCCTGGAACGGCTCGACCTGACCGGGTTCGCCCCCCGCCCGCTGGAGCGCTTGTCCGGCGGCGAGCGGCAGCGGGTGTTCCTGGCCCGGGCGCTCGCGCAGGGGGCCACGCTGCTGCTGCTCGACGAGCCGACGGCGGCCCTCGACATCGGGCACCAGCAGGAGGTCCTCGAACTCGTCGACGAACTGCGCCGCGACCGGGGTCTCACGGTACTGACGACGATGCACGACCTGTCGGTGGCCGGCGAGTACGCCGACCGCCTGGTACTGCTGGCGGGTGGCCGGATCGCGGCCGCGGGGAAGCCGGCGGAGGTGCTGACCGAGGAGAACCTGGCGACCCACTACGGCGCGCGGGTACGGGTGATCCCTGGCGAGCACGGCCCGCTGGTCGTCCCCGTCCGCTCTTGATCGTCACAGCTTTCCGGACGGTGTGACGTCAGAGCGCCTGCGCCAGCTCCGGATCCAGTTCGAGGATGCGGAAACCGGCCCCCTGCGGGTCGATGAGCTGCGCGTACGTGCCTACACCGATGTCGATCGGGGTGAGCTGCACCTTGCCGCCCAGCTCCAGGGCCCGGGCCGCGGTCCGCGCGCAGTCCTCGACCAGCATGGTCACGGTCCAGTGCGCCGGCACCCGGGTGGCGAACCACGACTCGATGTCGATCAGCCCGGCGACCGTCCGGTCCGCGCGGTACCACTCGGTGTACGGCGTCCCGTCGGCGGCCTCGGCCGGCCGGTGGGACCAGCCGAAGACCCTCCCGTAGAAGGTCATCGCGTCGTCGGGCGTACCGGTGGCAAGCTCCGACCAGCACACCGTGCCGAACTCGTTGGCCACCTGCGCACCGGCGAAGCGCAGCCGCTGCCACACCCCGAGAGCCGCTCCGGCCGGGTCGGCCACCACCGCGATCCGTGCGGCGTCGCTCAGCTCGGACGGGCCGCTCAGAACCGAGCCGCCGTTCTCCCGGACCCGCGCCACCGTCGCGTCCGCGTCTTCGGTCGTCACGTACGGCATCCAGGCCGACGGGCTGCCGGGGTCCGCGGTCCGCAGGCCCGCCACGGCCCGATCACCCAGGTAGAAATTCAGGTACCCGTCGACCGAGCCACCGGCCCAGGTCCAGCCGAACAGGTCGCCGTAGAACTCGCGGCTCGCCTCGGCGTCCGGTGTGGACACGTCGGCCCAGCACGGTGCACCTGGTGGATATCCCCTTACCCGCATGGTCGACCATCATCCGATATCAGATGCCATGCGTCGACCGGGAACCATGAATTTCTTCGTCATGGACACAACCGGTAACCGCCGCAGGCAGGGACGCGTGGTGCAGCACGTCTAATCTGGACACAGCCCGTGTCAGGACGACATACAGCCGGTGCAGACCGCGCGGTTCGGCCGCTACGATGTCGGCCGGCTCGACCACGATCACGTGGTCGTACTCGAGGCCCTTGGCGAGGCTGGCCGGCATCACCGTCACCCGTTCGTCGTCGTCCGGGCCGCCCGCGTCCACGCCGGCCGCTGACAGTGCCGCCGCGAGGCGGGGCACCGTGGCGTCCGCCGCGATGACGCCGACCGAGCCGTCCACGTCGCACGCCTCGCGTACCGCCGCGACCGTCGCCGTCTCCAGGTCGGCCACCTCGCGTACCCGCAGCGCTCCGTCCCGCCGCAGCGACACCGCCTCCGGTACGTCCACGCCCAGCGCCGGCAGCAGCCGGTTGGCCAGCTCGAGGACGACCTCGGGTACCCGGAAACCGGTCCGCAGCGGTACCACCCGGGCATCGGGCTTGCCGAGGTGGGCCAGGGTCTCGCGCCAGTCGCGGGCGGCCCACGGCGCGGTGCCCTGCGCGAGGTCGCCGAGCAGCGTGATCGATCCGTGCTCACTGCGACGGGCGATCGCCCGGCACTGCATCGGCGAGAGGTCCTGGGCCTCGTCGATGACGACGTGACCGAAGCTCGGTACCCGGTCGACGAGGCCGGCGGCCTCGTCGATGAGGACGGCGTCGGCGGCCGTCCAACGCGCGGATCTGGCGGTACGAGGCGGCTTGGCCCAGCGGATCGCGTCCCGCTCGGCCTCGCTGAGCAGCTCGTCCGACGGTGCGCACAGGACGTCGAAGACGAGCTGCTCGGGGGTCACGGCCGGCCAGACGGCGTCGAGGAACTCGGTGACCGGTTTCGCCTTGCCCATCCGGCGCTGCCACGTCTCGCCGGGCGACTCGCCGCTGGTGTGCTCGGCCTGGCGGACCAGCAGCGCGACGACGCGGGCCCGTACCCGCTCCCGGCCGATGCCGTACGGCGGGGCCTCGCCGCGTACCTCGCCGACGATGCGGCGCAGCGCGTCGGTCGAGATCCGCCAGCGGTACGACCCGTCCGGCACCATCAGCGGCCCGCCCGGTTCGCGGATCCGGCCGTGCAGCGCGGTCGCCAGTACCGCCGCCATCCGGGCGTCCTGTTTGACCGCGGCGGCCTCGGGCGTGTCGACCGCGCGGACCGGTACCCGTGCGACGAGGTCGTCGACCGTCGTCTGTGTCACGTCCACCTCGCCCAGGGCGGGCAGCACCGCGGCGATGTAGTGCAGGAACGCCCGGTTGGGACCGACGATGAGCACGCCGGCCCGTCGAAGCCGCTCGCGGTGGAGGTAGAGCAGGTACGCGGCCCGGTGCAGCCCGACGGCGGTCTTCCCGGTACCGGGCGCACCCTGTACGCAGATCGACTCGTCCAGCTCGGCCCGTACCAGCTCGTCCTGTTCCGGCTGGATGGTGGCGACGATGTCGCGCATCGGCCCGACGCGGGGACGTTCGATCTCGGCGGTGAGGATGCGGCTGGCCGTGCCCAGCTCCTCGCCCCGGTCGAGGTGCTCGTCCTCGAAGCTGGTCAGCTCGCCACCGGAGAACCCGAAGCGGCGCCGGACGGCCACGTCCTGCGGGTCGCCGGCGCTGGCCCGGTAGAACGCGCGGGAGATCGGGGCTCGCCAGTCGAGCACCATCGGCTCGCCGGAGTCGTCGGTGACGTGCCGGCGCCCGACGTGGTACCGCTCGTCGGTGGTGAAGTCCAGCCGGCCGAAGAAGAGCGGGGTGTTGGGGTTGTCCGCCAGCTCGGCGACCCGCCGGGACAGGGTACGACCGAGCGTCTCGGCGCTGTACGCGTCGCCGGCGACGCCGTCGCCGGTGGCGAAGAGCGCCTCGGCCCGCTCGCGCATCCGCCGCAGCGCGGCGCGGGAGGCGGCGAGGTGGGCGCGTTCGCTGTCCAACTCGGTTTCGAGCGCGGGCACGGTCAAGGGAGGCCACCTTCGCCAGAGTCGATGGTTACCGCCTGCGTATCCGGCGCACGTGGTGGGCGTCGGCGCGGGGACGTCCGGTGCGGTGCTTTCACCACGGCCGTCGAGCGGCCCTCCACGGTACGCGCCGTGTACGTGCGCCTCCACCGAATTACCGGTGCGCCCCGCACCGATCTCCCTCGGCATCGCCGTGCCGATCGTGCGCCGATCCGTATGACCATGTGAAGGCGTTGTGAGGGGGCAGGAAGGACGTATGC
>NZ_BOON01000075.1 GCF_016863255.1 Planosporangium mesophilum | reverse complement strand
GCTGTTCGCCGCTGTGGTGAATATTGCGTCCGGCCGGACGCTCACGGCCGCTGGTACGGGGTTGGCGTTGGCAGGACTCGGTGCTGCAATGATCACCGCAACGATTCGCCTGTACGCGGGCAGCCGTCTGTGGTGGGTAGCCTCTTTTGGCCTGCTGCCGGTCTCGGGAGCGGCGCACTTCCTCGACGCTTTCATGTTCGGTGATGGCCGGGCCCCAGTGGCATGGGGAATTGTCATGCTGACCGCCGCGCTGGTTTGCCTACTCCTGCGTCCCGTCAGGACGCTCTTCACGCCGCCGGCAAGCTGAACTGATGTCACCAGTCCCGCAGCCGCCGAGTCGCGCGCAGGTAGGCCGGGCTCGGGCACTGGCACCCGCACGAACTGCGTCACTCCGGGGCATCGCTGGTGCTCGCCCAGGGCACACCGCTGCATGTCGTCTCGGAGGTGCTGGGTCACACCTCGATCGCGATCACCAAGGACGTGTACGGGCACCTGATGGAGGGCGACCGGCGCTCGGCTGCGGAGGCCATGAGCCGCGCCCTGTTCGGCGGGTGAGAGGCCCGGTGGCTCCCAGCGTGGCTCCCAAACCCGGCCCCGCCCCGATTTCGGCGCTAATGGAAAAGCCCCCGACCTCGCCGTTGTGGCTGGTCGGCGGCTTTCCCCTGACTGGTGCACTCCGTAGCGGACTGCGCCGGCGCCGGGGCCATGAGGACGGTGGGGTGTTCGCGGTCGCCGCGCTCACGGAGTCCGGCGTGCCGGCGGCGATCCAGCCGGCGGCCGAGGCGGTCATGGCACAGGTCTCGCGCGCACTGCACGACCACTTGCGGACGTACTGAGAGTGACCTGTTCACCGAGGACCTGCCATGGCCCCCGCGAACACCTGGACACCCGACGACGACGAGGTGTCCGGACCGCTAGGCCGTCGCCATGACCCGCTGGCGCATGTCGTGGCTGGCCCGTTCCACCCTGCCTTTGCTCTCGTCCATCATCACCAGGTTGGTCTGCAGGAGCTGGGCGCACCGCGTCTCGCCCATCGTCATCGCCATGTCGACCAGGTTCGTGTAGCACCCGCGTTCGTAGTTGCCCGCCTTCACCATGAGGTTGACCGTGGCCATGTCGGCCGTATCGGGCGGCGGATTCTGACCCATGAACTTCTGGTACTCGGTGAGCATCCCGTCGGTGGCCAGACAGCGGACGCCCTGCGGCTGGGCGCCCAGAGCCTCGAAGCAGGATTCCATGTTGCGCACCATCTGCTGCCCCTGCTGCTGCTCCGTCCGGATGAGCTGTTGCAGGTTGGTGTCACGGATCTGGTTGACCAGCTGACCTTTCCACTCGGCGGTCTTCTTCTGGGAGTCGTAACAGCCGGACAGTTCTTGGATGAACAGGTCCCGCGAACTCTGAATGGCCATGTGCGCCTCCTGGTCACCTCGGAATGGTGGGCCGATGGCACGGAGGACTACCCCGACCGGCGCGACCTAGTCCCGCGACGGCCGACCCGGCCCTGTGGTCAGGTACGCGTCGGCTCGGCCCGGTCGAACTCAGCGAGAGTGTCGCGTAGGGCCCGCCCCCGCGTCTCGGTGGCGAGCCAGACCACCACGATCGCGGCCAGGCCGAAGGCCAAGGCGAACGCGCCCAAGGCGCCGACCAGCGAGACCGACAACAGGGCGCCACCCATCAGGGGCGACAGGACACCGCCGAGACGCGCGAACCCGCTGGCGGCGCCGAGGCCGCTCGCCCGTAGTTGGGTCGGGTAGTTCTCCGGCGTGTACGCGTACAGCGCCGCCCACGCGCCGAGCGTGAAGAAGTTCATCAGGGCGGCGGCGGTGAGCACGATCGCGGTGTTGTCGGCGATCGCCCACAGGAAGGTGGCGACGCCGCTGGCGGCGAGATAGGTGGCGAGGACGGACTTACGGCCCCACCGCTCCACCAGCCACGCCGCCGACAGGTATCCGGGTAGCTGCGCCAGGACCAGGAAGAACGTGTACTGGTAGCTGCGCAGGAAGCCGTACCGCTGGGCGAAGATCTGTGGTAGCCAGGAGAACACCCCGTAGTAGCCGAACGCGATGAGCAGCCACACGGCCCACAGCATCAGCGTGGTGCGGCGCAGCCCGCCGCGCAGCAGGGCGGCCGGTCCGGTGCGACCTTGGCCCGGCGGCGGGTCGAGGTCCTCCGCCAGAGGCGGGCGGCCGTTGGTCACCGCCACCTGAGCGATCAGTTCACGGGCCCGTTCGGGCTGTCCCCGGCTGAGCAGGTAGCGGGCCGACTCCGGCACCTGGCGCCGCACCCACAGGACGAGCAGGGCGGCGAGCGCCGACGTGGCCAGCAGCCATCGCCAGCCCAGGTTCGGCATGATGACCACCGCGAGAGCCGCCGCGACCGCGGTGCCCACCGCCCACCAGCTCTCCAGCAGGACCAGCCAGCGGCCCCGCTGCCGGCTGGGCAGGTACTCGGTGAACACGGCGAAGTCCAGCGGCAGCGCGCCGCCGAGCCCGAAGCCGGTCAGCGCGCGCAGCACCGCCAGCGTCACCGGGTCCGGGGCGAACGCGGAGGCCACCCCGAAGACGGCGAACATCGCGATGGTGAGCTGGAAGCCGAGGCGGCGGCCCACCCGGTCGGCCATCACGCCCCAGAACCACGCTCCGACCAGCATGCCGGCGAAGGTGGAGGTCACCACGACACCGGCGGCGGGCGGGGTGAGGTGGAATTCGCGCGCGATTCCGGGCAGGGCGAAGGACAGCAGGAGAATCTCCGCGGCGTCGGCCGCCCAGGTCACCCCGCAGACCAGGAACAGTCTCCGTTGGAAGCGACCGAAGCCCGCCTCGTCGATCGCCTCCTGGATGTCCATTCCGCTCTCCTCGTCCAGCCGGCACGACCTGGCCGTCGATCACCCGGTGACCACCGACTCCGACGGCGCGGGGATCAGTACGTCGCGGACCTGTTCGCGCAGTACGTTCCGGCGGATCTTACCGGTGGCGGTCTTGGGTAGCTCGGCCATCACCACGACCGCCCGCGGTCGCTTGTACCTCGCCAGCCCCTCCCGGCACCACGCGACCAGCGCGTCGGAGTCGACTGCGTGGCCGGGCACCGGCACCACGCAGGCGACCGGCTTCTCCAGGCCCACCTCGTCGACGGCCGCGACCACCGCAACCTGCGCGACGCCCGGATGCTCCAGCAGCCGCTCCTCCACCTCGACCGGCGACACCCAGATGCCCCCGGCCTTCAGCATGTCGTTGGAGCGGCCCAGGCAGGTGTAGGTACCGTCGTCGTTGCGCTGGTACGTGTCGCCGGTGCGCATCCACTCCCCGTGGAACACCTCCCGCGTCGTCTCGGTGCGGCACCAGTAGCCGACCGCCGTCGACGGGCCCCGAAGGTACAGGTCACCAGGCGTACCCGTGGCCGTGACGGCCCCGCCGCGCTCGTCGCGGATCTCCACGTCGTAGCCGGGCACCGGGGTGCCGCTGGTACCGGCGACCGCGCGGCCCGGTCGGTTGGAGATGAAGATGTGCAGCGCCTCGGTCGAGCCGATGCCGTCCAGGATCTCGACCCCGAACCGCTCCCGGAAGCGCCGGAACAGCGCCGGGGGCAGCGCCTCCCCCGCCGAGACACCCTGGCGTACCGAGGCGAAGCTGTCGTCGGGGATGTCGCTCGCGAGCAGCGCCGCGTAGAAGGTGGGCACGCCGAAGAACAGCGTCGGCCGGTCGGCGATCGCCCGCGCCGCCATCACCTCGGGGGTCGGGCGCGCCCGCTCCAGTACCGTGGTCGCGCCCGCGGCGAGCGGGAAGAACGCCGAGTTGCCCAGCCCGTACGCGAAGAAGAGCTTCGCCACGGACAGGCACCGGTCGCCCGGCCCCATGCCGAGCACCCCGCTGCCGTAGCAGGTGGCCACCGCGGGGATGCTGGCGTGCCGATGCATCGCGGCCTTCGGGCGGCCGGTCGTGCCCGAGGTGTACAGCCACAGCGCCGGCGAGTCGGGCCAGGTCGGATACGCGGGCAGCGGGCTCGGCTCGCCGCGGACCTCGTCCCACCGGTGCGCCGGCAGCTCGTCGAACCCGACCTGACCGTCGAAGATCACGGTCGTGACTTCGGGCGCGAGCCCGACCGCCGTGCGTACCACGTCGGCGAACTCGCCTGAGGCGCAGAGCACCCGCGCCCGCGAGTCAACCAGCACCGTGGCAAGTTCGGGGCCGGTACACATGGTGGAGACCGGCACCGGGACGGCGCCGAGGTACATGGCGCCCAGGATGCCGCTGAGCAGTTCCACGTCGTCGGCCATGCAGAACATGACCCGCTCCTCCGGGCGTACCCCGAGGGACGCAAGGCCGGCGGCGACCCGGCGCATCTCGTCGCCGAGTTGCGCGTACGTGAGGGCGCGGCGTGGCGTGAGGACCGCCGTCCGGTCGCCGTTCCCCTCCTGTACGTGCCGATCGACCAGGTACTCCGCTGCGTTTAATCGGTCCGGCATCGGGTGCTCTCCTCAGGCCAGGTGCACGTACTCGTAGTCGAACGGCTTGCCGTTGATGCCGTTGATCGGCGGAGCGACCCAGCTCGCGATCTTGCCCGGCTCGTGGACCGGCTGCATGAGCGACCGTACGAAGGCGAGGTCGGAGCTCGTGGGCAGCCACTTGTGCTCGAGGTGACGCCAGACCCGCTCGTCGATGATCTCGCCGTCCGGGGTGATGGCGAACCCCCCGTGTACGCCGACGGACCGGTTGAAGCCCGGGTGCGGCAGGGCGAAGCGGTACGAGATCCCCGCCTCCTCCAGGATCCGGTTCCACCGCCTCACCCCGGTACGGCAGTCGGCGAGGTACTCGCCGCGCAGGTCCAGGTTCAGCGTGACGAGCGCGGACAGCTCCTCGGTCACCCAGGTACCGTCGGCGCGCGGCCTGGCCAGGAAGGCGCTGTCCTCGGTGAGCCGGTGGTCGTCGTCGCGGCGGGTCTCCTGCCACCGTCCCTTCAGGCCGGCGGTGTAGTAGTTGGCCGCGTTGGTGGAGGTCTCGCTGCCGAACAGGTCCAGCGACACGCTGTAGTGGAAGTTGATGTACTTCTGGATGACGTCCAGCGGCACCCCGCCGTGCGGGCCGATCTCCAGCGTGTCGTGCTCGCGGATGAGCTGGGCCGAGCGCATCACCACCCGGTCGACGCCGGTGGTGCCGACGAACATGTGGTGCGCCTCCTCCTTGAGCATGAACTCGCAGGTCCGCGACAGTGGGTCGAAGGCGCTCTCCTTCAGCGTGCCGAGCTGGTACTTGCCGTCCCGGTCGGTGAAGTAGGTGAACATGTAGAAGGCCAGCCAGTCGGCGGTCTCCTCGTTGAAGGCGCCCAGGATGCGCGGCGAGTCCGGGTTGCCGGAGTTGCGCAGCAGCAGGTCCTCGGCCTGCTCGCGACCCTCCTTGCCGAAGTACGCGTGCAGCAGGTACACCATCGCCCACAGGTGACGGCCCTCCTCCACGTTGACCTGGAACAGATTGCGCAGGTCGTACAGGCTCGGGGCGGTCAGGCCCAGGTGCCGCTGCTGCTCGACCGAGGCCGGCTCGGTGTCGCCCTGGATCACGATGAGCCGCTGCAGGTCGGCCCGGTACTCGCCGGGCACCTGCTGCCACACCGGCTCGCCCTTGTGCTCGCCGAAGGCGATGCGCCGGTCGGAGTCGCGCTCGGCGAGGAAGATGCCCCACCGGTACTCGTCCGGCTTGACGTGGTCGAAGTGCGCCCAGCCCGCGCGGCCCACGGCCACCGCGGTCCGCAGGTAGACGTCGTGCGCCTCCAGGGTCGGACCCATCTCCGACCACCAGTTCATGAACTTCGGCTGCCAACCCTCGAGCGCGCGCTGCAGGCGGCGGTCGGACGAGAGGCCGACGTTGTTCGGGATCTTCTCGTCGTAGTTGATCGTGCTGGTCATCGGGGGGTCACACCCGATTCCGGTTGAAGACCGCCTTCTGCCCGCACCTCGACCGCCATGGCCATCCTCCTCGCCGCGGAGAAACGCCCCTGGCAAAATTTTCTACGCTGCCTTTTGTACTCGTCAATCTTTTGTAGAAGATTGACACCTCGGGCAGCGCCGGCCCCTAGGAGTCCGTGCAGCTCGGCGCGAACGCCTGACTCAGGCCGAGGCGAGCACCTCCCACCGGCGGACGTCCCGCATGATCAGGATGCCGATCCGTCCTGCTCCCGCTCCATGGCACTGTTCCAGTCCCGCTTGGTGGCCTGCCAGCCGTCCTCGTCGTGGCCGACCCGCCAGTACCCGGACAGGGACTGGCCCTGCCTGGGGACCCCGCGTTCGACGTACAGCAGACGGCGCAGCTGCTTGACGAAACCCGCCTCGCCGTGCACGAACAGCTGGACCCTGCCGGGCGGGAAGTCCAGCTCGGAGACCGCACGGACGAGGGCTTCGCCGACGCGGGCGTCACCCCGGTGCAGCCACGTGACGGCGACGTCGGCGGACGTCTCCAGCTTCTGCTCCTCCTCCGGGCCGCTGACCTCGATGAACGCGTACGCCCGCGCGGCCGCCGGCAGCCTCTCCAGGGATGCCGCGATGGCGGGCAGGGCGCTCTCGTCGCCGGCCAGCAGGTGCCAGTCGGCGGCCGGATCGGGCGCGTACCCGCCACCGGGCCCGGCGAACCGGACCTCGTCGCCCGGCTGCAGCCGTGCCGCCCAGGGACCCCCGAGGCCCTCGTCGCCGTGGTGGACGACGTCGATGGTGAGTTCGCGTCGCTGCCCGTCCCAGCGGCGCACGGTGTACGTGCGGGTACGTGGCCACTGGTCGCGCGGTAGCTCGGAGCGGATCCGCTCCAGGTCGAACGGCTCCGGGTACGTCACCCCCTCGACCGGGAACTGCAGCTTGATGTAGTGGTCGGTGTACTCGTCCGCGGCGAAGCCCGTCAACCCCGGACCGCCGAGCACGAGCCGGACCATGTGCGGGGTGATCCGGTCAACAGACCGCACGTACGCGGTGGTCACCCGGGGGCTTCTGCGTCCTGGACGATCTGTCATCGGCACTCCTGTGGTTGAGCTGATGTCGACCCTACGGCGGCACCTGCCGGTGGACATCGGGCGGGGCCGGCGCCGCTCACGCCGGCCCGCTCCTCGGCGGTTGATCAGCCGGCGCGCCGCAGCCGCTCGATGTCGTCGAGCACCTTGCCTGCGGCGATCGGTCCAGCGGCGCTGCTCCAGACCCCGCCGTCGACGGTGGCGACCTTGCCGGAACCGGCGGCCCTGAGGCGCGCGAACGCGGGCTGGGCCATGGCCGCCGCGAGCGCCTTCTCGCCATCCGCGTTGAGCGTCGCGACGTAGATGAAGTCGGCGTCCACCTGGCTCAGGTTCTCCAGGCTGAGCGGGTCCGTGTGCGGCTTGTCGGTGAAGTTGGCCGCCGCCGGCAGCTTGTCGCCGGCGAGCTGGACCAGCCGTCCAGCCATCAGCGACGACGACATGATGAGGGGCCCGGTGGGCATCCAGCGCACGATCGCGGCGGTCCCGGTACCGGCGCGGCGGGCGGCGATGTCCTTGGCGCGCTTGTCGATGTCGGCGAGCAGCTGGTCGCCCCGGTCCTTCTGGCCCAGGGCCGCCGCGACGGTACGGGTCTCGCTCTCCCAGTCGCCGGAGCCGGTGGTGGCGGCTACGACCGTGGGGGCGATCGCCTTGAGCGCGTCGTACTGCGCCTGCGCGGTGCCGGCGGCGGCCAGGATGAGGTCCGGCTTGGCCGTGACCACGGCCTCGAGGTTGGTCTCGCGCACGGTGCCCACGATCGGGACGCTGCCCGCCTTGTCGGCGAGGTAGGTCGAGACCGTGTTGCCGCCGCGGCTCGACAGGGTGCCCACCGGCGTCACACCCAGCACGAGCGCGCTGTCCAGGACGGTGTCGCCCAACGCGATGACGCGCTTGGGCGCGGCGGGCACGGTGACGTCACCGAAGGCGGTCTTCACAGTCCGGGTCTGGGCGCCGTTCCCGGCGGCTGCCGGGGTGGCCGAGGTACCGCAGGCGCCGAGGGCGCCGAGGGCGCCGAGGGCGAGCGGCAGGACGGCGAGCGCGGCGGTGAACCGCCGGCGGGACAGCGACGGAAGGGTCATGTGGTGGCTCCGAACGGTCGACGAGGGAACCCCGCTCTAGGGGTAAGGTTTGCCTAACCTAACATGATCTTCGCCAGACGCGACCGTGGTCTGGCTGACATACCCGATGGCCTGGAGGATGCGTGCTGGTCGATGAGGCACCGGCGACCGCCGGCCCGCTGACGCCCGAGGTGGGACCGCGCCGGTCCACCCTCCGTTGGACCGCCGCGGTGGTCGCTCCGGCTGCCGTACTGGTCGTGGCCGCCGTCGCGTCGCTGCTCGTCGGGAGCGGGCAGGTCGGTCCGGTGAGGGCACTGCGCGTGCTCATCGGCGCGGCCGGCGACCCCGACGCCACCTTCGCCGTCTGGCAGCTCCGCTGGCCGCGTACCGTGGTGGCGGCGGTCGTCGGTGCGGCACTGGGCACGGCGGGCACCGTGCTGCAGGCCGCGACTCGCAACCCCCTCGCCGAACCGGGGCTGCTCGGCGTCAGCGCCGGGGCCTCGACCGCCGTCGTGCTCGTCATCGCACTCGGTGGCAGCGTCGCGACAGTCGGGCCGCACATCGCGGTACTCGGCGCCCTGCTCGGCTGCCTGGCCGCGCTCGGAGCGGCCCGGCTGCGTGGCGTGGGCGACGACCCGGTGCGCCTGATCCTGGCGGGGGCGGCCCTCACCGGCGTGCTGGGTTCGATCACGTCGGTACTGCTGCTGGTCGATCAGCGCAGCGCCGACGAGGTGCGGTTCTGGACCGTGGGCGCGGTCGCCGGCCGCGACCTGGGTGTACTCGTCGGCGCCGTCCCGGCCCTACTGCTCGGCGGACTACTCGTGACGCTCGTCGCCCGCCCGCTGGCCGCACTCGCCCTCGGCGAGCAGGTGGCCACCGGCCTCGGCCACAGTCCCCGGCGGGCCCGGCTGGGCGCCGTCGTGGCGGTCGCCCTGCTGGTCGGTGGCGCCACCGCGGTGGCCGGCCCGATCAGCTTCGTCGGGCTGGTCGTACCCTTCGCAGCCCGGGCCCTGGTGGGACCGGACCTGCGCCGGGCGCTGGTGCCGTCGGTGCTGTTCGGGCCGGCTGTGGTGCTCGGCGCGGACGTCGCCTCCCGGCTGCTCGTGCGCCCCTACGAGATGCCGCTCGGGGTGGTCACCGCCCTGATCGGCGCACCCGTGCTCGTCGCCGTCGTCCGAGCTCGACGGGTACCCGCGCTATGACGACCATTCCATCCCCTGCCGGGACCCGGCTGCTGCGGTTACGCAACCTCACCGTCCTGGTCCCGGTACGCGCAGCGGTGGGCTGCACACTCCTGGCCGCCCTGCTCGTCGTCGCCGCCGCAGCCGCGCTGTCGGTCGGCACCGCGTCGGTCGGTCCGCTGCGCTCGCTCGCCGCGCTGGTCGGCGTCGGCGACGCCGCGGACGTACTGGTGGTACAGCGACTGCGCCTGCCGCGGCTGCAGGCGGGCCTGCTCGTCGGCACCGCGCTCGGCGTCTCGGGCTGCCTGATGCAGACCCTGGCCCGCAACCGGCTGGCCACGCCCGGCACGGTCGGCATCGACGACGGCGCCACCGCGTTCGCGGTCGCCTCCGTCGTCGGCGTCTCGACCTCGCTGCTGCCGTCGGGCATGGCGCTGGTGGGCGCCGCCACCGCCGCCGCGCTGGCCCTGGCGCTGGCCGGCGGCGCCGGCACCTCCGGGTACCGCTTCGTCGTCGTCGGACTCGGGGTCGGCGCGGTGCTGGGCGCGGTGACCAACCTGCTGCTCGTCCGCGCCCCGATCGACGCGGCCAACGCCGCCTTCCCGTGGGCCGTCGGAAGCCTGAACGCACGGCCCGCGCTGCCGGTCACGCTGCTCGGCGTCGGCCTCGCCGGATGCCTGCCGCTGGCCGTCCTCGTGGGTCACAGGTTGACCGCCCTGCGCTTTCCGGACACCGTGGCCGCCGGGCTCGGCGTACGGGTCCGGGCCGTCCGGCTCGCCGCGCTCGCCCTCGCCGTGGTCTGCGCCGGGCCGGCGGTCGCCGTCGGCGGACCGCTCGGCCTGGTGGCGCTGGTCGCGCCGGAGGCCGCCCGGCGCGTCTGTGGCCCCCGCGGCGTCCCGGTTCTCAGCAGCGGGCTGGCGGGGGCCGTACTGGTGCTCCTCGCCGATACCGCCGGTCGCACCGTCGCGGCCCCGGTCGAGGTGCCGGTCGGACTGGTCACTTCCATCGTCGGCGGCCCCTACCTCGTCTGGCTCCTACTCAGCTCGCGCCCCCGGAGGCTGCCGTGACCCCGTCCTCGAGTGCCGTGACCCCGTCCAGGACCGCCGTGCTCCGCGCCGACGACCTCACCCTGTCCTACGATCGGGCCGTCGCCGTCGACGCCCTGCGGCTGGAACTGCCGCCCGGCCGGCTCACCGCCGTCGTCGGCCCGAACGGCTGCGGCAAGAGCACCCTGCTCGCCGGGCTCAGCCGGTTGCACCGCCCGAGCGGCGGCGCCGTGCTGCTCGACGGCCGCGCGCTGGCCCGGATGTCCGCGCGGGAGGCGGCGCGCAGCATCGGGCTACTGCCGCAGACGGCCCAGGCGCCGGACGGCCTGACCGTGGCAGACCTCGTCCGGTTCGGCCGGCTGCCCCACCAGGGGCTGCTGCGGCAGTGGTCGCCGCAGGACCAGCTGGCCGTCGAACGGGCGCTGGCGGCAGCCGACATCACCGCGCTGGCCGACCGGCAGCTGGAGACGCTGTCGGGCGGGCAGCGCCAGCGGGCATGGATCGCCATGGCGGTCGCCCAGGACACCCCGGTACTGCTGCTCGACGAGCCGACCGCGGCCCTGGACCTCGGCCACCAGCTCGAGGTGTTCGAACTGCTGCGGGATCTGGCCGCCGCCGGGCGCACGGTCGTGGTCGTCGTCCACGATCTGACGTCGGCCTGCCGCTACGCCGATCATCTCGTCGCGCTGCACGCCGGCCGCATCGTGGCCGAGGGGCCGCCGCACACGGTCGTGACAGCCGAGCTCGTCCGGCAGCTCTACGGCGTCGAGTCGGTCGTGTTGCAGGACCCGGCCGCCGGCTGTCCGGTGGTCGTGCCGCTGCGGCTCGCCTCCTGACCCGGCGGCCGGCTGCTCACCCGCGACCGAGGTAGCCGCTATCCGATGGCGGCCACGATCTGCTCGGCAAGCCACTGATGCTGGGCGTACGCGCCGGGGAACGCCGACTGCTGCACGGTCTGCGCCGCGTCGGTGACGGCCATCTGCTCCCAGCCGGGAATCTGGACCAGAGCGGCGTAGAACCGCCGGGCCGACTCCTGGGGATCCATCAACTGGTCGACGGTTCCCCAGTTCGGCCGCTGCTGGAACAGGCCCACCGAGTCGTAGTCGTACCCCACCCCCTCGTTGGGGTGGTCCATCGACCCCGGCACGTTCGGGTTGGCGAGATTACGCAGGCGGCTCTCCTGCAGCGCGGTGGAGATCGCCACCACGTACGCGCGACTGGGCAGGTTCAACTGCTTGCCGGCCGCAACGATGGCGGCGGCGTTGTCCATCTCGACCCGGCCCAGCCCGGCAACCGGCTGTACTGCGGGGACGTTGAACGACGGTGGCGTCGTACCGGACGAGTGTGAGCCGGCCGGGGCTGAATCGGCCGCCGGGTCAGCCGACGGTCCAGTCTCGATGGGCTCCGGCGCTGCGCCGAGCAGCCAGCCGATGACGTCTGCGATGTCAACGTCGCCGGTCTGCTGCTCCGCGCTGGTGAGCACCGGACCGGACGCGATGACAGTCGTTGCCCGCGGCGGTTCCGCCGCAACAGCGGCGGCGGCCGGCGAGGCGGCCCAGGAAACGGCACCGACTCCGCCGAGAGCGATGCTCGCAGCCGCGCCACGGAGGATGGGGGTGATCTGCGGAACGACCGCCATCCGAGGCAGGCCGGAGCCCGCCGCGTGCCGGAACCGCCTACGTCGATGTGCAGAACTCATTGGATTCTCCAAAGCCGTACCGGAACCATCAATGGCCATAGGGCCAGCGATGGCTCCGAGATGCAGGAAAGACAGACGAGCTGAGGCAGGTGTGCGAACGCGCACACGGTCAGGCGGAATCAGCGACCGCGAAGCGGTCAGGTCACTGAAAGGACTCGGCCTGACATTCGTAACGGTCAGGGACCGACGTGGACCTCAGCCGCCGGGAATGCACACACGGCACGGCGGAGAAATCGGCGAGCATGGGAGCTGGGAATGACGTGCACAGGTAGATCTCCTTACGCTGCCGCCTACCGGGTTAGCTGACGGATTCGGGCGCGAAAGGTGCCCTACCGCAGGCCATGGCCCACGGATTCACCCCAGGACTTGCGATGGGTCCCCGGCTCGTTGAACGCGACTCGGCGGGTCCGCTCCGGCGCCACCCGTTGTGACGAGCTTCCGGATCAGACGTATCGACATTACCGACGGCTTCCGGCGCCGCCAAGCCCGTGCTCCTGTTATCCGACCCACTCACCCGGGCCGCCACGCCGGGTCCAAATACAACCTTCATCCACGCCAAAGAAACCCTTAATCCACAATGGCTTCCGCGCACTCGAGGGCCGTGAAAGCGCTCCGGACACGACACCGTTGGTTGTGTCGTCGCCGTCGTTTGTGTGACTAGGATGACCGGACTATGGACGACGTAGTCCCTCACGAGCAGGCAAACCTCCGGATCGGAGTCGAACCGGCCGGGCCCGACGAAGTCATCATGGCTGTGGGCGGCAGACTGGGCTCCACAACCGCCCACCGGCTCCGGAGCGCCATCACCGCGCTCCTCAACCGCGGCGGAATCCGCACCATTGGTCTGGACCTTCGCAGGCTGGATTCCATCGACTCCACCGGAATCGGCACCCTCGTGGTCGCCCAGCGCATCAGCGCACAGGTGGGCGTACGGCTCCGGCTGACCGCGGTCAGTGCCTACGCCGCCCGCATCCTCGGCACGCTCGGCGCGGACGTCATGCTCGGCCTGCCACCGGCCCGCATGGGAACTGTTTGATCTGCAGTTGTCCCCTGCTTACCGAACTGGTTTCCCCTCGCTCACGCCGGCGCGGTCCAGGGCTTGCGGGTCATGAACCCCTCGACCGTGTCGACGTACCACCGGTTGGGCAGGTCCCGCCCGGCGGCCATCGCGTTGTCCACGACGCCGAACCCGGCCTGGTACGCGGAGATCACCAGGTCCAGCAGGACCAGCTTGTCCGGGCTGCCGGCCAGGCTGTAGTCGCCGTTGAAGTACCGGTCCCCGAAGTAGCGGGTCAGCCAGGCCAGGTAGCCGGTGGCGATGTTGATGTTGCCGGTCAGCGAGGCCCGGTCGTAGTCGGTGCCGTACTTCTGGTTCATCCAGGTAGCGGTGTCGGCCATCACCTGCATGGTGCCCAGCCCGCCGTCGCACGATTCGATCGTGGACTGCCAGCCGCTCTCCATCCAGCCGACGCCCTGGACGAGCAGCGGCCGTACGGCGATCGGCGGCGGGTTGTGGTCGTCCAGGCTCAAGGTCGGCCGGTACGAACGACCGGCGGCCGCGTCCATCGCGGCGGCCACGTCGGAGCGCGGCGCGACCGGTCCGTTCAGCTTCGGGCAGCTCGCCCCGGGCGGCGGGGTGCTCGGACCGGGCGGCCTGCCGCCGGACGCGGGCGGCGGCGGGTTGGCGATGACCACCTGCTTGGGCGGGGGCGGCAGGACCTTGCCCGAGGCGGTCTTCCGGGTCGGCGCCGGGGTCGGGCTGGCGCTCGGGGTCGGGCTGGGGCTCGGCGACGGGCTGTCTGCCACCGCCGAGGGCGAGGCCGCCGGAGTCCCGGACGCGACGGGCGCGGCCCGCCCGACGGGCTCCACCGTCTGCGGGGAGCCACCCAGCGACGACATCAGCGCCGCGACGATGATGACGGCGACGGCGGCCGCCACGGCGGCGAGCACCGCCAAACGGCTACGCGGAGTGGACAGCAGCGTCACGACGTGTTCCCCCATGTCGGTCGGGCTCTGACCATACCGGAGCGTGGCCGGTATTGATTATCTTCACGATCGCCTATTTGCTGGAGGCCGGGGCCGACTGAGGCCGGAGGCCGACAGCATGGGAGGAACCATGAGCGACTCAAGGGCCGAACTGCCCGGGAACGAGTTCTGGCGTGACCTGCGGCCGATCAAGCAGGTGTTCCGGCCGGAGGCGCTGCCGGAGGCCCACATCACGAACGCCCCGACCGACGACGAGCGCTTCTACGTTCCCTTCTCCCCGACCGTCGGCTCGCGTCCACTGTGGATATCGCCGGGACAGAACCGGTGGTGCGACGTGCTGTACGCGCGCGGCGCCGGCCTGGTCAACCGCCACTACCACCCGCAGCAGGTCTTCGCGTGCACGATCTCCGGGAAGTGGGGCTACCTCGAACACGACTGGGTGGCGACCGCCGGCGACTTCGTCTACGAGGCGCCGGGCGAGGCGCACACGCTGGTCGCGTACGAGTCCGACGAGCCGATGCGGGTGACCTTCAACGTGACCGGCCCGTTGATCTGGCTGGACGAGAACGGCGACCCCGTCGGCACGTTCGACGTCTTCGACTACATCGCGTTGTGCAAGGAGCACTACGAGCGGGTGGGCCTCGGCGCCGACTACGTGGAGAAGCTGTTCCGCTGACCCCCGACCCAACCATGATCACCGAGAGTTGTGGCTGTCATGGCGCCCGAAACTCTCGATGATCGTGGGGATGCGGGAGCATGAGCGGGATAATGGCGGGTGCGCGCCAATCGGTGACCGACCGAAGCGAGGCGATACACCGTGGGCCGTCCGGCCATGCTCACCGTCGACGACGACCAGGCCGTCTCCCGTGCCGTCGCCCGCGACCTGCGCCGCCGCTACGGGCAGGACTACCAGGTCGTCCGGGCGTCCGCGGGCGCCGACGCCCTCGACGCGCTCCGGGAACTCAAGCTGCGCGGCGGGCGGGTGGCGGTCATGCTGGCCGACTACCGGATGCCGCAGATGAACGGCGTCGAGTTCCTGGAGCAGGCGATGGACCTGTTCCCGCACGCCCGGCGGGCGCTGCTGACCGCGTACGCCGACACCGACGCGGCGATCCAGGCCATCAACGTCGTCGACGTCGACCACTACCTGCTCAAGCCGTGGGACCCGCCCGAGGAGAAGCTGTACCCGGTGGTGGACGCCATGCTGGAGTCCTGGCAGGCCGCCGGTGACCGGGACGTGGACGAGGTCAAGGTCGTCGGGCACCGGTGGAGCGCACCCTCGTACAAGATCCGCGATTTTCTGGCCCGCAACCTGGTGCCCTACCGGTGGTTCGCCGCCGACGAGCCGGAGGGGCGCCGACTGCTGGACGCCGCCGGGGCGGGCCCGGAGGCGATCCCGCTCGTCGTGACCCCCGACGGGCAGGCGCTGGCCGCACCCACCAGCGCCGAGGTCGCCGGTGTCGTCGGGCTGTCGACCGCGCCGGTACGCGACTTCTACGACCTCGTCATCATCGGCGGTGGCCCGGCCGGACTGGGCGCGGCGGTCTACGGTGCCTCGGAGGGGCTGCGGACGGTACTGGTCGAGCGCCGGGCCATCGGCGGGCAGGCCGGCCAGAGCTCCCGTATCGAGAATTACCTGGGCTTCCCCGACGGGGTGTCGGGCGCGCAGCTCACCGAGCGGGCGCGCCGGCAGGCCGGAAAGTTCGAGGCCGAGGTGCTCACCACCCGGGACGTGGTGGCGTTGGAGACCCGCGGCCCGGCCCGGGTGGTGCGCTTCAACGACGGCGGCGAGCTGTCCGCCCACTCGGTGATCATCGCGACCGGGGTCTCGTACCGGCCGTTGGTCGCGCCGGGCGTGACCAAGCTGACCGGCTGCGGCGTCTACTACGGCTCGGCCGCCACCGAGGGGCCGGCGTGCGCGGGCACCGACGTGTACATCGTCGGCGGGGCCAACTCGGCCGGGCAGGCGGCGCTCTTCTTCTCCCGGTACGCCCGCAGCGTGACCCTCCTGGTCCGCGGCGACTCGCTGGAGCGGTCGATGTCGTACTACCTGATCCAGCAGCTCGCGGCGGTGGAGAACATCGTGGTGCGCACCCGTTGCAGCGTGGTCGAGGCGCACGGCGACGGGCACCTGGAGACGATCACCGTCCGGGACAGCAAGGAAGGTACGACCAGCACGCTGCCCTGCGGGCACCTGTTCGTGTTCATCGGCGCCGAGCCGCACACCGAATGGCTCGACGGCGCGGTGTGCCGCGACTCCCGGGGCTTCGTCCGTACCGGACCCGACCTGCTGGTCGACGGGCAGCGGCCGCCGGGCTGGGACCGGGACCGTGACCCGTTCTACCTGGAGTCCAGCGTCCCCGGCGTGTTCGCCGCCGGGGACGTGCGGGCCAACTCCGTCAAACGCGTGGCGTCCGCGGTCGGAGAGGGGGCCATGGCCGTGACGCTCGTCCACAAGTACCTGGAGACCGGATGACTCCTGCCGAGCTCAAGACGCTGTTCCTGTTCGAGGGCCTGACCGGCGAGCAGCTCGACTGGCTCGCCGCGCACGGCAGCGAACGTACGTATCCCGCGGGCGCCACGGTGTTCACCGAGGGCGACCCGGCCGAGCTGTTCGTCGTACTGCTGTCCGGGACGCTCTCGCTGTCCCGGCGGGTACAGCAGGACGAGGTGGAGACCGTGCGCACCGACCAGCGCGGCGCGTACATGGGCGCGACCCGGGCCTACCTGCGCCACGTCGAGGCCGAGGCCGCCACCTATGCCGCCTCGATGCGGGCGGTCACCGACTGCAGGTTCTTCGCGCTGCCGGCCGAGGACTTCGCGACGATGGTCCGCGACTGGTTCCCGATGGCGATGCACCTGCTCGAAGGCCTCTTCTTCGGCATGCGCAACACCCAGGCCGTGATCGGCGAGCGCCAGCGCCTGGCCGCGCTCGGCTCGCTCACCTCCGGGCTGATGCACGAGCTCAACAACCCGGCCGCGGCCACGGTACGGGCGACCGCCGCCCTGCGCGAGCGGGTCGCGGGCATGCGCCACAAGCTGGGCATGCTGGCCGACGGCCGGATCGCCCCCGAGCAGCTGCGGGCGTTGACGAAGCTGGTCGAGCCGATCATCGAGCGCGCCGCGAAGGCGCCCGAGCTGAGCCCGTTGCAGGCCAGCGACCGCGAGGACGCCCTCGGCGACTGGATGGACGAGCACGGCGTGGCGGCCGGCTGGGACCTGGCGCCCATGTTCGCCACCGGCGGCCTCGACGTCGACTGCCTGGAGGAGATCGCCGGCAGCGTGGCGCCCGACCTGCTCGACCAGGCGCTGCGCTGGATCGGGTACGCCCTGGAGACCGAGCAGCTCATGACCGACATCGAGGACGCCGGCACCCGGGTGTCGTCGCTGGTCGCCGCGGCGAGGCAGTACTCCCAGCTCGACCGGGCCTCGTACCAGTGGGTCGACGTGCACGAGGGGCTGAAAAGCACGCTCGTCATGCTCACGCACAAGATGGGCGACGGCGTACGGGTCGTCAAGGACTTCGACCGTACGCTGCCCCGGATCCCGGCCCACCCCGGCGAGCTCAACCAGGTCTGGACCAACCTCATCGACAACGCGGTACAGGCCATGAACGGGTCGGGCACGCTCACGATCCGCACCGGCCTCGACGGTGACCGGATCCTCGTCGAGATCGGCGACAACGGCCCCGGGATCCCTGCTGAGCTGCGCCAACGGGTCTTCGAGCCGTTCTTCACCACGAAACCGGTCGGCGAGGGGACCGGGCTGGGCCTCGACATCGCGTACCGGATCGTGGTCAACCGGCACGGCGGCGACATCGGCCTGGTCTCCGAGCCGGGCGACACCCGCTTCCAGGTCAGGCTCCCGCTGACCGAACGGGCCTCCGACTGAAGCCTGCGGTCGGTGGCTAGGCGGGGGTCAAACAGCGTCCGCGCCCCGTTTCGGGGTAGGCGTGCCGGGTAGCCGCTGAAACGGATGTCCGAAGACCGCCGGCTCGCAGGTGAGGAGATCCCGGATGTGGAGACCCGAGCCGAGTGACACGGACTTGCCGTTCCGGATCGCGGAGGCCGGACTCGACCGGGACGCGCTGCTGGACGCCTACCGGCGGATGTGCCTGATCCGCGTCTTCGAGGAAGCGATCCGCGACCGGTACTGGACCGGCAAGACGGACGAGTTCAACATGGCGGTCGGGCCGATTCGGGGCGAGATCCACCTGGCGGTCGGCCAGGAGGCTGTCGCCGTCGCGGTGTGTGCGCAGCTCACCGACGACGACGCGGTCGTCAGCACGCACCGCGCGCACCACCACGCGATCGCGAAGGGCGTCGACCCCGCGCGCCTGGCCGCCGAGATCTTCGGCAAGGTGACCGGCCTGTGCCGGGGCAAGGGCGGCGAGATGCACCTGTTCTCCAGGAACAAGCGCTTCTTCAACAGTGGGATCGTCGGCGCCTCGTACCCGCAGGCGGCCGGTGCCGCCTTCAGCTTCCTGTACCAGGAGGACAGGAACGTGGCGGTGGCGTTCTCCGGCGAGGGCGCAGCCAACCACGGCACGTTCGCCGAGACCCTGAACATCGCGGCCCTCTGGCAACTGCCGCTGGTGATCGTGATCGAGGACAACCTATACGCGGACTCCACACCGAAGTGGGCCGCGCAGGCCACCAACCACCATTACCAGCGCGCCCAGAGCCACAACATCCCGGCGTACCTGGTCGACGGCATGGACATCGTCGATGTCCACGAGGCGGCCAGGGACGCCGTCAACCGCGCCCGCGACGGGTACGGGCCGACCGTGGTCGAGGCGGTCTGCTACCGCTTCCGGGGGCACTTCGAGGGCGACCCCGGTGGCTACCGGACCCGCGAAGAGGTCGAGCTCTGGGAGCGGCTCGACCCGATCTCCCGGCTGGCCCGCCGGCTGCAGCGGCTCGAGTGGGCCGACGACGAGACCCTGACCGAGCTGCGCCGATCCGCGGCCGCCGAGGCCGTAGAGGCGATCAGGTTCGCCGAGCAGAGCCCGCTGCCCAATCCGGTCGAGGCGCTGACCGGAGTGTTCGCATGAGGATGCTCAGAGGAATCGCACCGGCCATCTCGGAGGCCATCGACCAGGAGATGGCCGAGAGCCCGAACACGGTCGTCCTGGGCGAGGACGTGACCTACTGGGGCGCCGTGTTCGGCTTCACCGCCGGACTCCAGGAGAAGTACGGCCGGGACCGGGTGATCGACACCCCCATCGCCGAACAAACCTTCATGGGCCTGGCGGTGGGCGCCGCCGCGACCGGCATGCGCCCGGTGGTCTCGCTGATGTTCGTCGACTTCCTCGGCACCTGCTTCGACCAGATCTACAACCACCTGGCGAAGAACCACTACATGTCGGGCGGCCAGTACCGGATGCCGGTGACCGTGGTGACCGCCGTCGGCGGCGGCTACGGGGACGCCGGGCAACACTCCGAACTCCTGTACGGGCTCTTCGCGCACGTGCCCGGCATCAAGGTGGTCGTACCGTCGACCGCCTACGACGCCAAGGGGCTGACCGCGACGGCGCTGGCCGACCCCAACCCGGTCGTCGTCTTCGGCCACAAGCTCCTGACCGGCCACCCCGGCATGCCGTTCGAGGGCGAGGAGGAGGACGTCCCGACCGACCCGTACTCCGTCCCGTTCGGCCTGGCGGCGATCCGCCGCGCGGGTATCGACGTGACCATCGTCGCGACGGCGTTGATGGTCCGGCGCAGCCTGGAGGCGGCCGCCCGCCTGGCCGACGACGGGATCTCGGCCGAGGTCATCGACGTCCGTACGCTGGTACCGCTCGACAGCGCAACGCTCGTCGCGTCGGCTCGCAAGACCGGTCGCGTGCTGCTGGTGGACGAGGACTACGCCAGCTTCGGTACCACCGGGGAGCTGGCCTTCCGCATCCAGGCCGGCGCCTTCGACAGGCTCACGGCACCGATCCGGCGGGTGGCCGTGCCCGACGTGCCCATGCCGTACTCCGAGCCGCTGGAGCGGGCCGTCATCCCCAGCGTCGCGCAGATCGTCGACGAGGCCCGGGCCCTGACGGGCGTACCGGCCACGGCCGGCTGACGTCCTACCGGAACACCCAGACCCGGTAGCCGACGTAGTTGAGCGCGCCCGCAACCGCGAGCGTGATGAGCTTGGCCACCAGGTAGTGCAGGCCGAGCGCGGCCAGGCCGGTCACCATGGCGACGTTGAAGATCCAGTTGCCGGCCGCCAGGATGAGGTACCGCGCCATCTGCCCGCCCACCCGGGCCACGCTGTTGAACGACCAGAACCGGTTCAGGCTGAAGTTGACGCCGTACGACGTGGCGACCGAGAGGAAGGTGGCCAGCGGTAGCCATACGTGCAGCTTGCCGTGGAGGAGGAAGAGCATGCCCCCGTCGACGGCTGCGCCCGCCCCGCCACTGACCAGGAAGCGGAACGCACTGTGTCCGAACAGGGCACCGACGGTACGGGTCAGTCCGCCCGCCACCGAGGTCGCCCGGACGCCTTCCCCTCTGGAGTCGGAGTCGGAACCGGTGGGCGGAGCGGTCGGAGTGGACGCGGGCATCCGCGCAGTGTGCCATCTGTCTTCGTTCATCGCCTAATCCCCGATGAGGTTCGCGGCACAATCCCCCATCCGGGGTCAGATCCCGCCGACTGCCTGCCCCCGCCCGCGTCCACCCGGACGCCTATGCTCTGTCGTCATGCACCTCGCCGAATCTTCCGATGGCGGCTCCGGCCGCCGTTTTGCACGCCTGGCCTGGCCGGCTGTGTTCCTGGCGCTGCTGCTGTGCGGCGCGGCCTGGGCCGTCGCCGCCCCGTACAACGCCCCACCGGACGAGGCGGAGCACGTCGCGCGGGCGGTCGGCGTGGCGCGCGGCGAGGTGTTCTCCCGGGCGACCACTGCCGGAATGGGCACTGGTGCCTACCAGACCGTACCGGAGAGTCTCATTCGTCCGGTCTGCTTCCAGATGCAGTCGCACCGCACCGCGGCGTGTCAGCCGGAGCCCGGCGGCGACGCCACCCTGACCGAGGTGGTCACCCGTGCCGGCCGGTACAACCCGGTGTACTACGCCGTCGTCGGATGGCCGCTGCGCTTCTGGCCCGACTGGACCGGCGTCCTCCTGGCCCGCCTGCTGACCGCGGCGATGGTGGCGGGCCTGCTGACCGGGGCGCTGCACAGCGCCCTGAAGTGGACGGCCCACGGCGGGATGCTGGCCGGCGTGTTGGTCGCCACGACCCCACTGCTCTTCCACCTCGCCGGCTCGGTCAACCCGGCCGGGGTGGAGATCGCCGCGGGCATCGCGCTGTTCGCCGCGGGGATCCCGCTGCTGCTCAACCGCCCGGCGCGGCTCGACCCGGTACTGATGCGCCGGGTCGGCGTGGCCGCGGTGACCCTCGCCACCCTCCGGTCGCTCGGTCCCCTGTGGCTGGCGCTCGCGCTCGGCGTCCTGTTGCTGCCGACCAGCCGCGCCCTGGTGCGCGAGCTGTGGCGCTCGGTCCGGGCCCGCGTCTGGGCTGTGGTCGTGGCGGCCGGGGTCGTCGCGGGTGCGGCGTGGACGGTGGGCATGCACGCCGCCACTCTCATCACGATGGGCGTCGACGTCACGTTCGGGCAGGCCGTCAAGCACGAGGCGATCAGCCGCTGGCCGGCCTACGTCGAGCAGATGGTCGGCCGGATGTCGTACGACGACACGCCGCTGCCCAGCCTGTCCTACCTGGCGTGGTACGCGGCGGTGGGCTCGCTGCTGTTCACCGCACTGGCGTTCGCACGATGGGTGGACCGGTGGCGGCTGCTCGCGATCGCGGCCGCGACGTTCGCGGTACCGACGCTCAGCGACGCCGTCAGCGTCCAGCGGTTCGGGTACGCCTCGCAAGGCCGGTACATGCTGCCGCTCGCGGTCGGGCTGCCGCTGCTGGCCGCGTACCTGCTGAGCACCCGCGGTGACGTGCCGCTCGGCGCGCGGCGCATCGGCTCGCTCACCCGTACCCTCGCCGTGACGCTGCTGCCCATCCACCTCGTCGCCCTGTGCACAGCTATGGTGCGCTGGCAGCGGGGGTTGCCGCAGAACAGCGCGTTCACGCCGCTCAACCCGCTGCGCGGCGCCTGGCAACCGGTACTCGGCCCCGAGGTGCCGCTGCTGGCGATGGTCGCCGGCATCGCGCTCCTGCTCGTCTGCTGCTGGCGGGCGACCCGGGCCCGCACCGACGACGCCGTCTCGACCGCGCCGCTGGCGCGCGACGAGCGCGAGCCGGTACCGACCGGCGCGTGACGGAGACGTCGGGGTCCGGAGCAGGCTTCTCGGCCGTCGTCGAGAAGCTCCGGGCCGCCGGCTGTGTCTTCGCCGAGGACGAGGCGCGGCTGCTCATCTCCGCGGCCGCCACGCCGGCCGACCTGGCCGCCATGGTGCAGCGGCGGGCGGCCGGCCTGCCGCTGGAGCACGTGGTCGGCTGGGCGGAGTTCTGCGGTCTGCGGATCGTCGTGGAGCCCGGGGTCTTCGTACCCCGCCGCCGCACCGAGTTCCTCGTCCGTCAGGCCGCCGCGCTCGCCCGGCCGCGGTCCGTCGTCGTCGACCTGTGCTGCGGCTCGGGCGCGTTGGGCGCGGCGCTGGCCGCGGCCCGGGTACCGGCCGAGCTGTACGCCGTCGACATCGACCCGGTAGCGGTGCGGTGCGCCCACCGCAACGTCGCCACCGCCGGTGGTCGGGTGTACCAGGGCGACCTCTACGAGCCGCTGCCCGCCGCGCTGCGGGGCCGCGTCGACGTGCTCATCGCCAACGTGCCCTACGTACCCACCGACGAGGTCGGGCTGCTGCCGCCGGAGGCGCGCGTACACGAGCCGCGGGTGGCGCTCGACGGCGGCGCGGACGGCCTGGACGTGCTGCGCCGGGTGGCCGCCGCGGCGCCCCGCTGGCTGGCACCCGGCGGCCACCTGCTGGTCGAGACGAGCGAGCGACAGGCACCGCGGGCCGTCGAAGCCTTCGCCGGCAGCGGGCTGACCCCGCGGGTGGCCACCTCGGCCTCCGCCTCCGCCTCCGCCGGCTCCGACGATGACGACGAGTCGGACACGACCGTCGTCATCGGTACCAGGCCCGCGTCGCCGCAGCCGGCGGGTCCTCGGGAGTTCCAGCCCTCCCCTACGTGATCTTTCTTCCTTGCGCTAACGCGGCAGCTCCACCGGCCGATAGACCAGCAGGTTTCTGGCCAGTGGAGGCGCGGGTGCGACAGGGTACGGTACGGCCGAGCGGCGTCGAGCGGACGTTCGCCGACGACGAGGTGATCGTCAGCAAGACGGATCCGGCGGGCCGGTTGACCTACGTCAACGACGTGTTCTGCCGGGTGAGCGCGTACACCGAAGAGGAGCTCCTCGGTAAGCCGCACAACGTCATCCGCCACCCCGACATGCCCCGCTGCATCTTCAAACTGTTGTGGGACACCATCTCGGCCGGCGACGAGCTGTTCGCGTACGTGGTCAACCTGTCCGGTGACGGCGCGCACTACTGGGTGTTCGCGCACGTCACCCCGACGTTCTCGGCCGGCGGTCAGATCATCGGCTTCCACTCCAACCGCCGCACCGCCGACCCGGCCGCCCTCGCCCGCATCACGCCGGTGTACCAGCGGCTGCTCGCCGAGGAGCGCCGGCACACCCGTACCCCCGATGCCGTCGCGGCGTCGTCGGCGCTGCTCGACCGGGTGGTACGCGCCGACGCGGGCAGCTACGACGAGTACGTATGGTCGCTCGAGCCGGAGAAGGTGGCCCGATGAGTGTGCTGCGGAGAAGTACCGGTCACGACGACGCCGCCCGGGCGGAAGCGCTCAGCGAGGCGCTCCGGACCATCGCCCGCTTCTGCGACCAGGCGGCACAGGGCGACCTGGAGGCCCGCCTGCAGCGCCTGGCCGGCGAGGACGAGCTGCCCGAGGTGGCAGATGCCCGCCACGGCCTCAACCGGCTGATGGACCTCACCGACGCGTTCATCCGGGAGTCGACGGGCTCGCTCGCGGCCGCCGGCTCCGGCCGGTACCACCGCCGGTTCCTGCGGCGCGGCATGCGCGGCGCGTTCCGGCGCGGCGCCGAGATCATCGACAACGCCCGGCTGGACATCCGGCGGGGCGCGGAGACCCTGGACGAGGCGACCCGGCACCGGCTGGAGCTGGCCGACGAGTTCGAGACGGTCGTCATGTCGATGTCCGAGCACGTCGCGGCGGCCTCCACCGAGCTGAGCGCCTCGGCGGGGAGCCTCGCCGAGTCGACCCGCGCCACCGTGGTGGCGGCCGAGCAGTCGGCCGGTGCGATCCGTTCCCTGAGTGAGTCGTCGGTACAGATCGAGCAGGTCGTCCAGTTGATCAACAGCGTCGCCGCGCAGACCCGCCTGCTCGCCCTCAACGCGACCATCGAGGCGGCGCGCGCCGGTGACGCCGGTCGCGGGTTCGCCATCGTCGCCAACGAGGTGAAGCAGTTGGCGGACGCGACGGCCCGCGCGACCGCCGAGATCAGCTCCCAGGTGGCCGGGATCCGCGACCAGACCGGCGAGGTGGTCACCGCGATGGAGACGGTCATGACCTCCATGCACGACGTGGAGAGCATGGTGGACGGCATCAACGTGGCGGCCGAGGGGAAGGCCGGGCCATCCGGTACCAAGGACGGCCTGTCGCAGATGGCCGAGGCGCTGCAGGCCGCGGCCGGCCGCTTCCTCACGGTGCTACGCCGGTAGGTCGGGCTACCCGGCGACCCGCTTGACGAACGCGGTCACCTCCGCGAGGACCTCGTCGGCGTTGGTCTCGTTGAACACCTCGTGCCGGGCGCCCGGGTAGATCCGCTCGACCAGGCGGGTGGCGCCCAGCCCCTCGATCCCGCCGCGGCTGTCGACGAGGGGGACCAGGGTGTCGTCCGCACCGTGGACCCACAGGACGGGCAGGTCGCCCAGCGGCGGCGCGGCGGCGATATCGCGGAGTACGCGCTGCCACGCCAGCAGCGTCGGCCGGCGGAACGGGCCGTGCCAGACCAGCTCGTCGGCGGCGTACGCGGCGCCGACGGCGGGATCGCGGGACAGGGTGCTGATGTCGATCGGGACGTCCGGGATCTCCGCCAGCGCGAGCATCTGCTCGATGGCGGCGAACTGCCCGAGGACCGGGCCGGACAACACCAGCCCGGCGAGGTCGGAGCCGTGGCGCTGCGCGTACCGGGTGGCGATCGTGCCGCCCATCGAGTGCCCGATCAGCACCATGGGCAGGCCGGCGTTCTCCGCCTGGGCCCGCGCCGCCACCAGGTGCAGGTCGTCGACGACCGCCTCGTAGTCGGCGATGACCACCCGCTCCCCCGCCGACCGTCCGTGGCCGACATGGTCGGGCCCGTAGACCGTCGCGCCGTCGGCGACCAGCACCGCCGCCACGTGCTCGTAGCGGCCGATGTGCTCGCCGTACCCGTGGCAGAGCAGGACCACCCGCTCGGGCCGCGCGTTCGGCCACATCCGTACGTGCAACGGGCCGGCGTGCCCATCGAACTGCCGTTGCTGACCTCCCATGGCAACCTCCGGCACGATTGTCACAGTTCGACCGGCGGGAAGTCGATCCCCTTCCACAGCGCCCGGGTTCCGGAGCCGGTGTCGGTGTCCATCCGGTCCGTCAGATCCCAGATCTTCACGGGAGTGGCCTCCGCGGTGACGGCTTGCCAGCCGGGGTCGCCGGTGGCGGCGAAGTCCGCCCAGGCGCGCACCATCCGTGCCGCCAACGCCAGGTCCTGCTCGGTGGGCGGCCCGTCGAGCAGCATCCCGACGAACGGGTTGTCCTCCCGCACGTCGCCGAAGCTGAACGGCACATCGGCGGCGTGGCAGGCCTTGAGGGCGCCGCCGAACGCCCTGCTCTGCCACGCGAACCGGGCCAGGAAGACGTTGCCGCCGGCCTGTGCGGCGGCTTCGGCCAGCCGGGTGGTGTACTCACCGAACAGGAAGTCCGTCATGATCATCGCGTACACGTCCGGCACCGCCGCGTCCGGCACGAGCGCCCGGTAGTCGGCCAGCCGCTCGGCCGACAGCCCGAACGCGGCGGCGACCGCGGCGAGCTCGGCGTCGGTGGTCAGCGCCGGCGCGGTACCGCCGACGCTGAACAGCCGGAACTCGTCCAGGGTGTGCGCGAAGAGCAGGTCGACGCCGACGGCCGCACCGGCGGCGACGGCGTTCAGCGGAGTGTCCGGCAGCACGTCGCCGTCCACCACCGGGTCGAAGATCGTGGGCAGGTAGTACCGCTGCCCGGCGGCCGGATCCTGACGGAACCCCACCGCCACCGACGTCGCGGCGTCGATCAGCCGCTGCGGGGGCACCCCGGCCAGCGCGTCCAGCGTGGCGGGTACCCCGGCCGCCTCGGCGATCCGGGCGCCGATCGTCTCGGCCGCGCGTACCGACAGGAACTCGCTGGGCACGCTGTGCGCGATAGCGCGGCGGAACAGGCCGGCCGCCGACGGCATCACGGCGAGCGCGATCACCGAACCGGCCCCGGCGGACTCCCCGGCGATGGTGACGTTGTCCGGTTCGCCGCCGAACGCCGCGATGTTCTCCCGTACCCAACGCAGCGCGGCGACCTGGTCGAGCAGGCCCCGGTTGTCCGGCGCGCCCGGCACGTGTCCGAACCCCTCGAACCCGACCCGGTAGTTGAAGGTCACCACGACCAGCCCGGTCCGTACGAGTTCGGTGGGGTTGTACGTGTCCGCGCAGCCGCTCGTGTACGCGCCGCCGTAGATCCAGACCAGGACCGGCAGCCCGGTGTGGCTCTGCTCGGGCACCCAGACGTTGACGGTGAGGATGTCGTCGCCGTCGTCCGGGGTCCACGTCGGCATGCCGGGCAACGCCATGGTCGGCTGCGGCGGAATCGGTCCGAAGTCGACGGCGTCCAGGACACCGTCCCACGCCGACGCCGGCTGCGGGGCGCGTAGCCGCCCCGGGCCGAAGGGCGGTGCGGCATAGGGAATCCCGCGGAAGGCGAGCACGCCGTCCGCGACCCGCGCGCCCCGTACCCGTCCACCGGTCGTCGTCACCATGTTGCCGGCCGCCGCGTCGCCCACGATCGTCCCCCTGTCCTGCCACCCGAGTGTCGATCATCGACTGGACGGGGACAGTGTACGGCGACGATCGGTGGATATGGATCAACCGGCCCGGTAGCTGTCCAGTACTTCGTAGGCCCGGCGGCCGGCGGGATCCGTCGACGCGGCCGTGAGCACCTGGCCGCGTATCGGCGTCATGAGGATCGGCGTGGCCCGCTCGGGCAGGCCGAGTTTGGCGGCCAGGGTCGCGGCGTCGACGGGGTGCAGGGGATGCTCCCCGAGAAGCGCCGCGACGACCCACGCCACCGGCTTGCTGACCGCGTCGGCCAGCTCCTGCCAGGACAGGCCGCGCTCTACCTTCGCCGCCATCACGGCCTGGCCGATCTCGTCTCGCGTCATGTCGCCTCCGCAGGCGTCAGAGCCATCCTGACGACGGTAGGACAGCCATGTTTCCTGGGCGGTCCCACAGCCATGTTTCCGGGCGGTCCCACAGTTTCCCGGGCGGTCCCAAAGCTGTGAACGGGCCGTGATCTACCCCGGCGTTTGCTCCGCTAACCCGCCACCTGTGATCACCGAGAAACTGCGGCGCTGTGACACCGCAAGAAATCTCGGTGGTCACGAAGGCGGCCGGACGAAGGGCCGAAGGACCCTGCCAGAGGGGGCGTTCGCGGCACTGACACCGGGGCACAACGAGCCGACACTGAAGAGGTGTGCTGTCGCTGACGCACCGAAGCCATGATCGCGGCGTGAGGACATGTTCGAGCAGTTCACCGACCAAGCACGGCGAGTGATCGTACTGGCGCAGCAAGAGGCCAGGACGCTCAACCACCAGTACATCGGCACCGAGCACCTGCTGCTCGGGCTCGTCCGCGAAACCGAAGGCTCCAGCGGCCTGGCCGGCGAGGACGTGGTGGCCAGGGCCCTGGAGAGCCTGGGCATCTCGCTGGAGGGTGTGCGGCTGCAGGTCGAGGAGATCATCGGCCGCGGCATGAGCGCACCGGCCGGGCACATCCCGTTCACGCCGCGTGCCAAGAAGGTCCTGGAGCTGTCGCTTCGTGAGGCGCTTCAGCTCGGTCACAGCC
>NZ_BOON01000074.1 GCF_016863255.1 Planosporangium mesophilum | reverse complement strand
CTGGGCTGACCGACGGCGGCGCGGCGCTCGGCGGCGCTGGGCTGACCGGCGCTGGGCTGACCGACGGCGGCGCGGCGCTCGGCGGCGCTGGGCTGACCGACGGCGGCGCGGCGCTCGGCGACTGTGGTGGCGCGAGGCCCGGTTGCGGCGAGGCGTCCAACGGCCGCGTGTCCAGCGCCCGGGCATCCAGCGGCCGCGCGTCCAGCGGCTCGGTGGTGGGCGGGGCTGACCGCTCGGGCGGCGGGGCGTCCGGCATCGACGGGCCGGGCTCGCGCACCGGCGCTTCGGGCTCGCGTACCGGCGTATCGGATCGTCCATGGCGCGGCGGCGGGGCGAAGAGATCGGCGGCCGAGGTGCGGTCGTCGGCCAGATTCTCAGATGGCGCGTAACTGGACATCGGTACGAACGCGCTCACCCGTCGGCGGGGCAGGCCCGGCTGATCTGTTCCGCCGTGGGCGGGCGGTCCGGCCGGCGCGCCGTTCGGGGTCGCATCGGTCGGCGGCGCGGCGGTCGTGGGCGGGGCCATCGGCGGCTGGACCGGACCGGTCGTGGGCGGGGCCATCGGCGGCTGGACCGGACCGGTCGGCGCGGCGCCCGGCGGCGACACGGGGCTCACCGGCGCACCGCTGATCGGCCCGGGAGTCGTCGGCGCGGAACTGATCGGCGCCGGGCCGAACGGCGTACCGGTGGCCGGGGTGCGCTCCGCCGACCCACCCCGCGTGGCGGCGCCGTTGGCCGGCGCACCGCCCGAGGGCGCCCCGTTCGAGGGCACGGCGCTCGGAGGCGCCGCGCTCGGAGGCACGGCGGCCGGCTGTGACGGCGCGGTGTTCGGAGCGCCGTTAGGCACCGTCCCCGGGGGTTGGAAACCGTGCCGACTCAGCAGCTCGGCACGGCGCGAAAGCCCGCTGCCCTGGCCAGCCGGGCCTCCGGCCGACAGCAGCCCGCCGCCCCGACCCGTCGGCGGCTGCGAAGGAGGCACGGCACCCGGCGCACGCGAGCCCGTCGCCGTTGTCTGCTCCATGCGGGCCCGGGCACCGAGGGTACGGCCGGGCAACCGCACGTCACCGCGACTGATCTGGGCCACGAACCACGGCGGCAGGTACCCCTCGATCGGCAGGCCCGGGTTGACGGCGAGCCACCACTCGGTGTCGGGCCACGTCGTGGCCAGTTCGCGGAACGCCACCCTGCGGTACGTACCGGCGTGCTCGGCCAGGCACGCCTCGAGCGCCGCGGCCGAGGTGAAGGCGAGCACGTGCGTACGCGAATTGGTGGTCCAGGTGCCCCAGCCCACCGGGGCGCGGCCGGCGAGCGTGTCGGCATCGACCGGCAGGATCAGCTCCGTGCGGGCCAGAAGCCGGAAGTAGTGCTCCTGGTCCCCGGCGCGAAGGGCGTCCCGCATCGCGGCCTCCGCCTCGGTGGCCGGCTCCCACTCACTCACGGCCACCCCCCTTTTCGGTCTCGGACCGTCGCGCTGCGAACCTAACTTACAAGGCATCGGGAAACACAGCAGGACCGGCAACAGACCACATGCCATGTCTGGGCCGCCGCAGGTCCCGGTGGAAGAAGTTATACCGGGTACGGGCAAGTCCCGCGAGAGCGCATCCAGACTCGTATCTTCCGACCACGCCGGGTGGGCATCCGGCTACGGCCGTCTCCTGTGGACCGCCGATCCACGCATTTCTCCGATTCGGCGTTTTGACTGCTGGCGTGTGCCGCATAGCATCCTGGGCGGACGGGCGCGGGTGGATCCGGCACTAGCGGGGGGCCTCATGCGACAGCGCACCATGCACAGGCCTGAGTACGACGACGCCGTGCCGGCACCTCGGCGCCGGGCGCGGCGGGCCGCGGCTGGTCTGGCCGCGACGGCTCTCGCCACCCTGTGCCTGGTGCCGTTCGCACCGGGGCCGGCCGCGGCGGCCTGCACCAGTACGCCGACGCAGGCGCAGCCCGGCCTCAACGCGCAGCCATGGGCGCAGCAGCGCTGGAGCTTCGACCGGCTGGCCGAACTAGGCGCCACCGGGGAGGGCGTCACCGTCGCGGTCGTGGACTCCGGTGTCGACGTGCGGCATCCGCAGCTACGCGGACGGGTACTGCCGGGATGGGACGCCTTCGGGGCGACCAACGGCCAGGAGGACTGCGTCGGCCACGGCACCGCGGTCGCCAGCATCATCGCCGGCCAGCCGGTCCAGGGCAGGCCCTTCCGCGGGCTCGCTCCCGGCGTCAGGATCCTGCCGATCCGGGCCAGCGAACGCATCGACAGCTCGTCCGGCCGGGGCGAGCCGGCCGATCTCGCGAACGGGATCCGGCAGGCGATTGCGCGCCGGGCGCAGGTCATCAACTTGTCGCTGGTACTGACCGAGGACCGCCCGGAGGTTCGCACCGCCATCGCCGAGGCGGTCGCCAACAACATCGTGGTGGTGGCGGCCGCCGGCAACGGCCACAACGACAACGGCAGGGACCCGACGTCCTACCCGGCCGCGTACGACGGTGTCATCGGGGTGGGCGCGCTCGACGAGTCCGGCGTCCGGTTCCCGAAGTCCCAGACAGGTACATATGTGGACCTGACGGCTCCGGGCGGCCGGGTCGAGGTCGCCGTACCGGGTGACGGCTACCAGCTGATGGACGGTACGAGCATGGCGACGCCGTTCGTCTCGGCGGCGGCGGCACTCGTGATCCAGAAGTACGGGCCCAACATCTCCGCCCGCCAGGTCGCCACCCGGCTGATGGCCACCGCGGACCCCGCGCCGGGCGGCGTGCAGGAGTACGGCCGGGGCATCGTCAGCCCGTACCGGGCGGTTACCGGCCTGATCGCGGACAGCTCCGCGCCGGCGAGGCTCTCCGGGATTCCCGGGATCGAGAGCGACCCGGCTGCCGAAGCGGCCGCCGCGGCGGCAGAGCGTAACCGCATCATCGCGCTGTCGCTCGCCGGTGGCGTCGGGGGCCTCGCCCTGCTCGTCGTACTTGTCGCGATCGTGGTGCCGCGAGGGCGCCAGCGCCGCTGGCGACCCGGTACCGGCTGAGCAACGGCTCTGTCGCCGCGACGCGCGGTACAGAGGCGCCTGGCTGACATACGACAAAGGGCGGCCCGGTCATCGATGACCGGGCCGCCCTTTGTCGTATGTCAGCTCACGAGAAGAGGTTCGCGTTGGTCTTCTCGGTCTGGATGTACTCCTGGGTGGACTCCTGCAGAGCCTTCTTGATGTTCTGCAGGATCTGCGTCAGGTCCTGGGCAGCGGTCGTCCACTGCTGCTGACGCTGCTGGTACGCCTGCTGCGCGCCGCCCTCCCAGGTGGAGACCAGTGGCTTCGCCGCCGATTCCAGGTCGTCAAGCTGGGTGTGCAGGGCGCTGATCGCCTGGTCGATGTGCCCGGCAGCCGCCTGCAGCTGGCCGAAGTTGACGAGTAGCTGACCACTCATTGTTTGATCCTCCCCTTCCCTACAGCGGCAGTTTCACGGATGAACCGCCCTGGAAGGCGTTCATGCGGTTAGCGGATTCGGCGTCCGACGAGGAGTAGAAGTTCCCAGCCTTCTCGATCGCGCCCGCCGTCTCGTCCAGCGCCTGGTGCAACTTTTTGACGTCTTCGCCCCAGTGCACCCGGGCGTTGTCGAAGGCCTGGGCACCCTGGCCCTGCCAGCCAGCACGCAGGCTCTCAAGCTCGCTCATGAGCCGCGTGAGCATACCGGCCAGATCCTGGTTGGTCGATCGGAACTTGTTGGCGGTCTGCGCCATTACCGCAGCTTCTGACCGCGTCTGCTCTGACAACCGAATTCACCCCGTTTCTCGTTCAGCCACTAGGTCGGGCATGTCTGTCGCCATGACGGTAGCGGGCCGGTTCAAATCCTCGCCAGTCCCCACTTCGAACTTTGTGGATAACTCCCGGCACTTTGGACACTTCGCTCTGTGTTTTTCACGATGCCGCACTTTGCCGGGCGGCCACCGGATCCAACACCGGCCCTGACGGGAGCAGAGCCACCAGTTCAGCGGGCATCGGCACCGGGGTGATGTCGCCGTAACCGAGCTTCGCCACCAGGTCACGACTGGACAGCGGGTACCGGATGCCGCGATCGGTGACGATGCTCAACGCACCGTTCGTCGCGCCGGGGGAGGCGGCCGATTCCACCAGGGCACCGCGCCCCGGCGGGACGACGACCCGGTCGGCCAGGACCGCACCGCTGGTCGTACGCGCCGGCGTGACCGAGGCGTTGATCAGATCCGACAGCTTCGCGTCGACGACCACCCTGTCGACGCCCTTGGCGTCCCGGATGGACACACAGACCGAGCTGTTCCCTGAGGCTAGCTGGGGCTTCACCGCGAACGGCGGCTCGGCCGTCAGCCCGGCCTTGGAGCGCTGGACCCCGTCGTATTCGGCCGGCTGCAGGTTGGTGGCCTTGCCTCCGTCCGGCGTCTCCGGATCGGTCATGAGCAGGTTGGCCTGCGCCGGCGTAATGGCGGCCAGTCCATCGGCGAGCATGACCGAGTACTGGGTGCTACCCGCGTTGAGCTGGTACACCTGCCCGATCCGGGCCCCCGGCAACGCGGGCGACCGCTCGCCCCGCCGCGGGATCGGCAGCGGCTTCAGGTCGGGGCCGGCCGGGAGCGCGTTGATCAGGGCCGGCGAGACCACCATCGGCGTCGTCGCGCTCCACCCGAACGCGGCCAGTACCTGGTTGGGCTGCACGACCTGGAAGCGCCGGTTGTTGTACACGAGGTAGCGCTTCCCGTCCGGGGTGGACACCAACAGGCCGGTGGGGTCGCCCGGCACACCGACCGGTACCAGTGACTGCCCATCGCCGACAGAGCCGCCGACCAGCAGCACCGACAGCGGTTTGCCGGTGTCGGAGGTGTCGGCGCTGTCCGACGGGCTCTGCGAGCACAGCGTCCACGCCGTCTTGACGAGGCGTTTGCCGATGGGCAGCGAGTCCGGCGCGCCGGCGATCCCCATCGGAGCCCCGCGCTCGGCCTTGTCGAGCGCCGCCTGTGACCAGGTCACCACGTTCGGCTGCGCGCCGTCGGCGATCAGCAGCGCGGATGCGTAGTTGATGACCGGATGGAGCTTACGGTCGCCCTTGTAGAAGACGTACCGGGTGCCGGACTCCTTCTCGATGATGACCTGGCCCTCGGTGCGCCAGTTACCGGCGCCCCCGGCCAACAGCCCGTAGACCGCGGCGCCCGCGAGTGCGAGCGCGGCCACGATCGCACCCGCCATGGTGGCACCGGCGACCCGTCGAAACGGCGACTGGGCGGGATCGGTTTCCCGCATGACCAGGGCCGCGACGACACGCTGCACCGAGAACTGGTAGGAGTGCAACTGATCCTGGCGCGATGGCATCGACCCTCCCCGTACGGACTCGCCCCCGCACGATGGGCGGTCGCGCCCTACGATAGGCGCCCGGGAGAGTTGGCGGGAGGTCGCGGCGGTGTCGATGGGACAGCCGACGGCGTGGCAGGCTGGCGTGCCAGGTCACGCGCCCGATGCCGGGCAGCAGGCGCACGCGGGTCAGACCGGCTGGGGCGGCGACCGCGTACCGGCCGACAGCGAGCCGGTCGGACGGAGCGGTAGCCGTATCCAGGCATCCGGAGGCGGCGATGGTGGCGGCCGCAACCCGGAACCGAAACGCATCCGGCAGCGCGGCACGCTGTTCGGGCTGCGGAGCGGGCAGTGGGTGTCGGCGGAGTTCGCGGCGGTCGTCCTGCTCGCCGCCGTACGCGGTGGCGCGGTGTGGCTGCTCGTCGCGGTGCCGGTGGCCCTGTTCGTCATGGTGGTCGCGTTCGGACGGTTCAAGGGGCACTGGGCGTACGAGTGGCTGGCCCTCGGCTCGCGGTATCTGGGACGCCGGCGTAGCTTGCCCGGCGGCGACCCGACCGGTCTGCTCGAACTGCTGCGGCCCGCCGCGATCATGGGCAGCGTGGACGTGGACTCGGCCGCCGTGGGCGTCATCGAGGACGCGTACGGCCTGACCGCCGTCCTCGAACTCGGCGACCCGAGCGCGCTGCTCGCGGACACCGCACCGCTGGCACCGTCACCGGCCGAGCTGCTGCCTCCGGCCAGCGCCGACCAGCCTCAGATCAGGCTCCAACTGCTCGTCGCCGGTATTCCGGCGCCCACCGTGCGCGGCGGGTCGGGCGCGACGGCGACCTCGTACCGCCAGCTCACCGACGGCCGGGTGCTCGCGCTGCAGCGGTCGTTCCTGGCCATCCACGTACGCCGCTCGGGCGGGTTCGGCGAGACGGAGCTGCGCCGGGCACTGTCCAGTGCGGTCCGGCGGGCGCGCCGCCGGCTGGAGCGTGACGAGCTCCCCTGCCGTGCCCTCAACGCCGACGCGGCGCTGCGGGTACTGGGAGAGCTGGCCCACCTCGACGGGGTGAGCGGCCTCCAGGAGGACTGGTCCACGGTCGGCGTGGGCGCCCTGCGCCAGGTCAGCTTCCGGCTGCGCCGCTGGCCCGACGTCACGGGCGACCTCGGCCGGACCCTGGTCACCCGCGTGCTCACGCTGCCCGGAGCCGGTACGACCGTGTCGCTGGCCGCCGAGCGCCTCGACGCCGATCAGGTACGGGTCGAGCTGGTGGTCCGGCTCGTCTCCCCCGGCCCGCAGAGCCAGGCGGCGGCGCTGACCGCCCTGCAGCGCCTGCTGGGTGCGGCCGGCGCGCGGGCGGAGCGGCTCGACGGCACCCAGCTCGCCGGGCTCGCCGCGACGCTTCCGCTGGGCGGCGCCGCCGACCCCGGCGCGGCCGGGCTGGTCGACGTGCTGGACCGGTCGGCCGGCGCGGCGCTGGTCGGGGACGCCGGCATGCGGGCGACGACACAGACCCTCGCGGCCATGGAGCTGCCGACCGGCGGCGCCGGCCTGATGATGGGCGTCAACCGGCATAGTGAACCGATCACCGTCCGGCTGTTCCGGCCGGAGCCGACCCGGGTCGGGCTGTTCGGCGGCGTGCGGTACGCGCAGCTCGTCGCACTGCGGGCGCTGGCGCTGGGCGCCCAGGTGATCGTCCAGACCGGTCGGCCGCAGATGTGGGAGCCGTTCGACCGCGGCATCGGTGGCTCCGGTAACGAGCTGACCATCGCCGCGCCCAACCGGCCTCTCGACCTCACCCCACCGACCCCGCTGCAGCCGCAGTTGATCATCGTGGACGTCGGGCCGGTCGGCGCCATGGCGATCCCGGTGGTGGAGTCCGCCTGGCGCGCCACCATGGTGGTACGCGACGAGTTGGCCTCGCACGACATGGACGTCCTGGCCCGTGCCGACCTGGTGCTGCTGTCGCCGCTGTCCGCGCCCGAGGCCGAGATCGCGGGGTACGCGCTCGGCCTCTTCCAGCTCGCCAACCTGCCGCGGGTACGGGCCGACATGGTCGGCATCGTGGTGGGCCGGCGCACGCTGCGCTGGACCCTGCTGTCACCGACCCCGATCGAGCAACAGCTCATCGGTACCATCACCCGCTGAGCCGCCGGACGAGGTCCGCCGATACCCGTCGAGAAACGAGATCGGGCCGAGACCCCAACGGTGGCGCGGGCATGCGACCATCACCGCCATGGGCATCCTCATCCGGCTCGTCGTGAGTGCCGTGGCGTTGTGGATATCGACGCTCGTCCTCAAGGGCATCGCGATCACCGAGGCCGACACGGTCAAGAAGATCGGCACCCTGCTGCTGGTGGCCGCGATCTTCGGTCTGGTCAACGCCATCCTGCGCCCGGTCGTCAAGGTGCTCGGGTGCTGGGCGTACGTGCTGACGCTCGGGCTGGTCGCCCTCGTGGTCAACGGTCTGTTGTTCCTGCTCACGAGCTGGATCGCGGGCCAGCTGGGCCTGCCGTTCCACGTCGACAAGTTCTGGCCGACGGCGGTGCTCGGCGCCCTGCTGGTGAGCGTCATCAGCTGGGTCCTCAACCTCGTCGTCCCGGACGGCGACGACAAGTAACGCCGGCCACCCAGCGGTCACTAGCGGTAAGGGGCCCCGCCTCTTACCGCTAACGTCGGCGCGTGAGTCAACTGCGCCGTGGTTACGTGTTCGGGTTCGCCGCGTACATCGTCTGGGGTTTCTTCCCGCTCTACTGGAAGCAGCTCACGCCGTCCGGCCCGATCGAGATCCTGGCGCACCGGATCGTCTGGTCCGCCGCCTTCGTGGCGGTCCTGCTGCTGGCGATGCGCAACCGGCGGTTCCTCAAGGACCTGGCCCACCGGCCCCGTACCCTCGCCGGCGCCTGCCTGGCCAGCGTGATCATCGGCGTCAACTGGTGGATGTACATCTACGGCGTCAACTCCGGTCACGTGGTGGAGACGTCGCTCGGGTACTACATCAACCCGCTCGTGACCGTGCTGCTCGGCGTCGCCGTACTCCGGGAGCGGCTGCGCCCGACCCAGTGGGTCGCGCTCGCCATCGGCACGGTCGCGGTGGCCGTCCTCACGGTCGACTACGGCCGGCTGCCGTGGATCGCGCTGTCGCTCGCGGTCACCTTCGCCCTGTACGGCCTGATCAAGAAGAGCCTGGCGCTGCCGGCCGTGGAGGGCCTGTTCGTGGAGTCGCTGGCGCTCACCGGGCCGGCCCTGGCCTACCTGGGCTGGCTGGGCGGCCAGCACCGGTCGACCTTCGGGCAGGTGTCCACGCTCCACACCACCCTGATGGTCCTCGCCGGCGCGGTCACCGCCATCCCGCTGCTGCTGTTCGCCGGGGCCGCCAACCGGATCCCGCTGTCCGGCCTGGGGCTGCTCCAGTACCTCACCCCGACGCTGCAGCTCGGCTGCGGCGTGCTGGTGTACCACGAGCCCCTGCCCCCGGCCCAGCTCGCCGGGTTCGCCCTGGTCTGGACCGCGCTCGCCGTGTTCACCTGGGACGGCATCCGCAACGCCCGGCGGGTGCGGGCCATCGCGAAGGCGCAGGCGCTGGCAGCGACCGCGGCCTGACCGCACCGACGAGGTCAGGCCTGTTCGTACACCAGCAGCGAGGTGTCGTCGCCCTTGCGGATCTCGACCTTGCCGATGTCGGACGGCGCGAACCGGGTCGCCGCGGCGAACCTCACGTCGTCGCCCTGCGCGGCGGTCCAGGTGGACACCTGCTCGGGCGCCTCACCGCTCTTCGGGTACACGAGCATCTTCAGCGTCCACCGCACGCCCGGCCTGCCGCCGTTGTAGACGCAGTGCATCCGCACCTCGGTGCCGCCGCTGAACGGGGTCAGCGCCACCTGTGCGGTGAGCGGCACGGACGCGGCCACCGGCTGCATGGGCGCCATCGCCACCTGGGAGGGCGTGGGGGCGGGCGTGACGAGCCGGGTCCCGACCAGCACGCCGACCGCGAGGCAGGCCGCCGCGGCCAGGCCGGCGGCGACCGCCCGCCAGCGGCGCTGGCGGCGCCGCACACCACGCTCCTGCGACCGGCTGCCGCGCGGCTCGAACGGCGTCGGCAACTCCCGCTCGACGGGGTTGGAGCGGGGTACGGACGGCAGCGGGCGCAGCGGCACCGGCGCGTCGAAGCGCGCGCCCGGCCCGGCGTCGAACTCGTCGGCGAGCGTCATGGCCCCGTCCGGACCGAGCTGGGCGAGCACGCCGGGAAGCCCCGAGAAGTCGGCCACCTCCCGCTGGCAGACGGCGCAGGTGGCGAGGTGCCGCTCGTACGCGGCGTGCTCGTCGGGGGAGAGGATGCCGAGGACGTAGGCGCCGGACTCCATCATCTGGTCACAGCTCACGACGTCACCCCCAGTTCCTCGAGTACGAGCTTCAGCGAACGCAGCGCGTAGTAGGTACGCGACTTCACGGTGCCGGGAGGTACGCCCAGCCTGGCGGCCGCCTCGTTGACCGAGCGCCCCTGGTAGTAACACTCCACCAGGACCTCCCGGTGCTGCGGCGAGAGGCGGGACAGCGCCTCCGACACCACCCAGGAGTCGACCGCACGGTCCGTCTCGTCCGCCATCGGCAGTTCCGGGGGCGTGTCGGTGAACACCTCACCGACCCGCGCCGACCGCCGCCGCCAGTTGTCGATGGCGAGGTTACGAGCCGTGGTGAACAGCCACGCCCGTACCGAACCGCGAGCCGGATCCAGCGCCTCGGGATGCTGCCAGGCGCGCAGCAGCGTCTCCTGCACCAGGTCCTCCGCACGCTGTCGGTCCCCACCGTTCAGGCGGAGGGCGTGCGCGAACAGCGCATCGCCGTGCTCAGCGTGCAGCACGCGTAGCTGATCGGCGTCCTCGTCGCCCACGCCAGGCATCCTCCCACCCTTGTCCCGTTGTACGTACGGCTCGCCGGAACGGTTCAAGGTCCGCCAACGTTTCGTCAGCCGAGTCTTCCAGGTCGCCCTGACGTCCATCGACCGGCGTCGGGGTCAGTCCTTGAGCGCCTCGGCCACGGCGCTGGCGGCCACCAACAGCCGGGTACGCACGACCCGGGCGGAGGTCATCAGCTCACCGGCGGGCAGCGCGCACTGGAGCACCACCCGGCGCTCCGGGTCCCGGTCGTTGACGGCCAGCACCGCCGCGCAGGCCAACCCGTTCCGGTACTGATTGATCTCGATCTGCATGCCCCGCCGCTCCCCGGCGGCCAGGTCGGCCTCGAAGGCCTCCACCGAGGTGATGGTCTGCGGGGTGTAGACCGGCATCCCGCTCTCCTTGAGGAACCGGGCGCGCTGCTCGGCACCGAGCGTCGCCAGCAGGGCCTTGCCCATGGCGAGCGCGTGGGCGCCGTCGTCGAAGCCCGGAATCAGGTCGTCGACGTAGGGTGAGCGCGGCCCCTCGGCGGCGACGGTGACCGTGGGCCGGTTACCGACGAAGCGGGCCAGTTGGTGGCTGTACCCGGTCTCGGCGGCCGTGCGGCGAAGCGCCTCCGTGACCGCCGCCGGGCCACGGAACGCCACGACCAGTTCGCGGAACCGGTCGGCGATCTCCAGCCCCACGACGTACGTGCCGTCCTCACGCCGGATCACGTAGCCCTCGTACGCGAGCGTGCGCACGAGGTGGTAGGTGGTCGCCACGGTGAGCTGACAGCGACGCGCCACCTGTTTGACGGTGAGGCCGCGCTCCGACTGCCCCACCGCTTCGAGCACCCGCAGCGCACGCGACACGCTGCGGATCAGATCCGAAGGCTCCGCCTGTGGATCTCTCACCGCCGCACCTCCCCAGCCGCAGCAGCAACAAGATTTACACCATATGAAACTCGTCGGTCGGGAGGAAACCTATCGAGCGACAAAAGGGTGAGGTACAGGGAACGAAAGGCTATGCGAATACGGTAACTGGGTGACGCCACCCCAATTACTTAATGCGACACGCCGACGACACGCCGCACGCGCTTCCGTCTCCGCGATAACCACGACGGTCGTCTCGGTAATGCCGGTCTTCCTCGTAGGTGGCCTGGCGGTCCAGATCTCGCACGATCTCGGACTCACCCCGGCCGGCCTCGGCCTCGCCGTCGCGGTCTACTTCGGCGTCACCGCCATCGGCTCACTGCCCGTCGGGGCTCTGGTCGAACGGTACGGGCCCGGTCGCACCGGCCGTACCGCGATTATCGTCTCCGCCGCCAGCATGCTGGGCATCGCCCTGGCCGCCCGCTCCCTGACCCTTCTGCTGCTCCTGCTGGCCGCCGCGGCGACGGCGAACTCACTCGGTCAGCTCTCCTCCAACGCGTCCCTGGCCCGCTCCGTGCCGCCGCACCGGCACGGCCTCACCTTCGGCGCCAAGCAGTCCGCGATTCCACTGTCGACCCTGCTCGCCGGCGTGGCCGTACCCACGGTCGCGCTCACCCTCGGCTGGCGGTGGGCCTTCGGCTTCGGGGCGGTGCTCGCGGTCGTCGCGCTCGCACTGGTACCGCCCGACCAGCCCGATCACCGGGCGGCGCACGAACGGCGCCGGGGCAGCGTAGGCGGGGGCATGCTCCTGCTCGGGGTGGCCGCGGCCCTCGCCTCCTGCGCGGCCAACTCGCTGAGCACCTTCCTGGTCGACTCCTCCGTGGAGCACGGGATGTCACCGACCGCCGCCGCCCTCGCCCTCACGCTCGGCAGTGCGCTGTGCATCATGTGCCGGCTGCTCGCCGGTTGGCTGGCCGACCGGTGGCAGCGGGGCCACCTCGGCTTCGTGGCCGGCCTGCTGGCCGTCGGCGCCGTCGGCACGATACTGCTCGGCGTCGACTCGTTCCCGGCGCTGGTGGTCGGCGTCCTGCTCGCGTTCGGCCTCGGCTGGTGCTGGCCGGGACTGCTGGCCTTCTCCGTGGTCCGGCTCCGGCCGCAGGCTCCGGCCGCCGCCACCTCGGTGACCCAGACCGGCGTGTACGCGGGAGCCAGCGTCGGCCCGCTCGGCTTCGGTCTGCTCGCGACGCACACCTCGTACCCGGTCGCCTGGATGGTCGCCGCGGTGGCCATGGCCCTCGCCGCCGCCTGCGTCCTGCTCGGCGCCCGCCTGGCGTCCCCGTGACCCGGGAGGTCGTGGCCTCCGGGTCCCCGGAGGTCACGACTTGTGACCAGGTCAGCCCGTGCGCTCGGCGATGAAGTCGCACAGCGACTCCAGCGCCCGGCGGGCCGGCTGGTCGGGCAGTACGGCCAGCGAGGACCGCGCCCGGTCGCTGTACGAGCGGACCGTCTCCCGCGCCTTCTTGAACGCCGTCGACTCCCGCAGCAGGCCGAGCGCCTCGGCGTGCAGCGCGTCGTCGGTGATCGGGCCGGTCGACAGGATCTGGCGCAGCCGTACCGAGGCGGTGTCCGTCTCGTCGGATGCCAGCGCGTACAGCACCGGCAGCGTCGGCACGCCCTCGCGCAGGTCGGTACCGGGCGTCTTGCCCGACTGCTCCGACTCGGACGCGATGTCGAGCAGGTCGTCGGAGAGCTGGAACGCGATGCCGATCGTCTCGCCGTACTCCGCCAGCGCGTCCACCTGCTCCGCCGGTACACGTGCGAACATCCCGCCGAAGCGGGCGCTGGTGGCGATGAGCGAGCCGGTCTTCTGCGCGATGACCCGCAGGTAGTGGGCGAGCTTGTCCTCGCCGTCGCGGGGGCCGGAGGTCTCCGCGATCTGGCCGTGCACCAGCCGGGCGAACGTCTCGGCCTGGATGTTCACCGCCTCCGGGCCCAGCTCCGCCGCGACACTGGCGGCCCGGGAGAACAGGTAGTCCCCGACGAGGATCGCCATGACGTTGCCCCAGCGGGAGTTGACCGACGGCGCGCCCCTGCGGACGGCCGCCTCGTCCATCACGTCGTCGTGGTACAGCGACGCCAGGTGGGTCAGCTCGACCACAATGGCCGCCTTGACCACGTCGGGCGACGTCGGGTCGCCGAGCTGCGCCGCCAGGGCCACCAGCAGCGGGCGGAACCGCTTGCCACCGGCGTCGACCAGGTGCCGCGCCGCCTCCGCGACCAGCGGATCGGCGCTCAGCACGGACTGGCGCAGATCTTCCTCGACCGACGCCAGGATACGGCCGACGCCGGCCTCCAGGCCGGCGTCGGCAAACTCGATGCCGACAGATCTTCGCGTCTGCTCGGTTTCCTTACCCACCACGCCAATCACGATGCCACACCGCTTCCCGGGACCCGTCGATGCCTCAGCGAATGAACTCTGCCGCCCTGGTCGCGATGGGAAGCAGCACCGTCGGTACCACCCCGAGGACCAGCGTGGCTACCGTACCGATCATGAGAGCGGCCGACGTCAGCGCGCCCGGGATCGACACGGCCGGCGTGCTCTCGGACGGCTCCGACAGCCACATCAGCACGACGACCCGCAGGTACGGGAAGGCGAGGATCGCGCTCGACACCACGCCCGCGATGACCAGCCAGGTCTGTCCGCCCTCGACACCCGCCGCGAACACGCCGAACTTGGCGGTGAAGCCGCTGGTCAGCGGAATACCGGCGAAGGCGAGCAGGATGAACGTGAACACGCCCGCCAGCAGCGGCGAACGCCGACCGAGACCGGCCCAGCGCGACAGGTGCGTCGCCTCGCCGTCCGCGTCGCGTACCAGGGTGACGACCCCGAACGCGGCGAGCACGGTGAAGCCGTAGGCCACCAGGTAGAACAGCGAGCTCGACAGGCCTTCCTTGTTCAGCGCCACGACGCCGATGAGAAGGTACCCGGCGTTCGCGATCGACGAGTACGCCAGCAGCCGCTTGATGTCGGTCTGGGTGACGGCGAGGACCGCGCCGACGATCATCGTCAGGACCGCGACGGTGCCGATCACCGGCTGGAAGTCCCACTGCGACCGCCCGAACGCGACGTACAGCACCCGCAGCAGCCCGCCGAACGCCGCGACCTTGGTGCAGGCGGCCATCAGCGCCGTGATCGGGGTCGGGGCGCCCTGGTACACGTCGGGCGTCCAGACGTGGAACGGCACCGCGGCGGCCTTGAACAGCAGACCGATCACGAGCAGCGCCAGTCCGATGTAGAGCAGGAGCGGGCTCGCCGCCGACCCCACGACCGCCTGGTCGATGCCGCTGAAGTCGACCCGGCCGGCGAAGCCGTAGATCATCGCGACGCCGAACAGGAAGAACGCCGAGGCGAACGAGCCGAGCAGGAAGTACTTCAGCGCCGCCTCCTGGCTGAGCAGGCGCCGACGGCGGGCCAGCGCGCACAGCAGGTACAGCGGCAGCGAGAAGACCTCGAGCGCCACGAACATCGTCAGCAGGTCGTTGGCGGTCGAGAACAGCATCATGCCGCCGAGGGCGAACATGCTCAGCGGGAAGACCTCGCTCGCGCCCTCCGACGTCGCGGCCTGCGACCGGTCCGCCTCGGTGTTGGCGGTCACCGCCGCCTGCGCCACGAACGCGCCGCCGCGCTCCAGGGTGCGCTCACCGATCAGCAGCAGCGCCACGATGCCGAGTACCAGGATCGAGCCCTGCAGGAACAGCGCCGGGCCGTCGATGGTGATCGCACCGCCGGCGGTGATCGTGCGCTTGCCGGCCGTCATGATCACCACGACCAGCGCCGCGAGCGCGCCGAGCAGGGCAAGCGGAAGCTGGATGCGGGCCCGCGGGAAGCGCCGGAAGGCCGCCTCCACCAGGATGCCGACGCACGCGACACCGAACAGGATCAGCATCGGCGCGAGGGCCGCGTAGTCGATCTGCGGCAACTGGAACGTCTCGGCCGGCACCGACTCCTCGGCCAGCGGTACGAGAGCGAGAACCGGGCTCACTTGCCCGCCTCCTTGGTGATCGCACCCGCGGTCGGGGCCGGATCGCTGGCTCCGACGTCGGAGAGCGTGGCCTTGACCGCCGGGTTGATGACGTCGAGCACCGGCTTCGGGTAGAAGCCGAGGACCAGGATCAGCGCGATCAGCGGGGTGACGACGACCGCCTCGCGCAGCGAGATGTCGCGCTTCGCCGCCTCGACCCGCTCCAGGGCCGGGTTCGGGGTGCCCTGGATGGTCCGCTGGATCATCCACAGCACGTACCCGGCGGCCAGGATGATGCCGAACGTGGCGACGACCGCCACCGTCTTGTTGACGGTGAACGTGCCGACCAGGACCAGGAACTCCGAGACGAACGGCGACGTGCCCGGCAGGGCGAGCGAGGCCATTCCGGCGAAGAAGAAGACCCCCGCGAGGGCCGGCACGTACTTGCCGGCCCCACCGAAGTCGCCGATCAGCGCGCTGCCCCGGCGGGCGACCAGCATGCCGACGACCAGGAACAGCAGGCCGGTGGCGAGGCCGTGGTTGAACATGTACAGCACCGCGCCGGTGGCCGCCTGCGTGGTGAACGCGAAGATGCCGATGCCGATGAACCCGAAGTGGGCGATCGAGGTGTAGCTCACCAGCCGCTTCAGGTCGTTCTGGCCGATCGCGAGCAGGGCGGCGTAGACGATCCCGACCAGCGCCAACGCCATCCCGAGCGGCGCGAAGTACTTCGAGGCGTTGGGGAACAGCGGCAGGCAGTACCGCAGGATGCCGAACGTGCCGACCTTGTCCATCACGCCGACGAGCAGCGCGGCCGCGCCGGCGGGCGCGGCGCCACCGGCGTCGGGCAGCCAGGTGTGGAACGGGAAGAACGGCGCCTTGATCGCGAAGGCGAGGAAGAAGCCGAGGAACAGCCACCGCTCGGTACCGGTGCTGAAGTCCGCTTTGATCAGGGTCTGCCAGTCGAACGTGTGCCCGCCCAGCACCCACAGCCCCACCACGGCCGCCAGCATGAACAGACCGCCGACCAGCGAGTACAGGAAGAACTTCACCGCCGCGTACTGGCGCTGCTGCCCTCCGTAGGAGCCGATCAGGAAGTACATCGGCACGAGCATGACCTCGAAGAACACGTAGAACAGGAAGACGTCGGCGGCCGCGAAGACGCCGATCATCGTGCTCTCCAGGAACAGCATCAGCGCGAAGTACACCGGCACCGACCGCCGGCTGTTCTCCGCGTCGTGCCACGAGGCCAGGATCACCAGCGGCACCAGCAGCGCGATCAGCGCGAGCATGACCAGCGCGATGCCGTCGGCGGCGAACGTGAACCGCACGTCCCACGCCGGGATCCAGGGGTACGACTCGCGGAACTGCATCCGCGGGCCGCCGGCGGAGAAGCCGGCCCACATGGCGACGGCGACCGCGAGGACCGCGACCGACCAGCCGAGCGCGATGCGCTTGACCAGTTCGGGCTTGTCCTTCGGCAGCAGCGCCACCACGACGCCACCGATGGCCGGCGCGACCGTCAGGAGCGACAGATACGGAAAGTTGCTCATCCGAGCGTCACCGCCAGCATGGCCGCTACCACGAGCAGCGCACCTCCAAGGATGGACAGGGCGTACGACCGGACGAAGCCGGTCTGGGCGCGGCGCAGCCGGCCGGAGCCGCCGCCGACAGCGGCGGCGAGCCCGTTGACCAGGCCGTCGATGCCGCGGTTGTCGAGGTAGACGAGCGCCCGGGTCAGGTACTTGCCGGGCATCTCGAAGACGGCCTCGTTGAACGCGTCCGCGTACAGGTTGTTGCGGGCCGCCGTGACCACCGGCCCGGCCGGCGCCTCCTGCGGCGCGGTGCCCTTGCTGAACAGCACCCAGGCCAGGCCCACGCCGCCCAGCGTGACGAGGATCGTCAGGCCGGTGACGAGCCAGTTCTCGCCGTGCTCGACCTGCTCACCGAAGACCGGGGTCAGCCAGTCGGGAACCGAGGTGGCCAGCAGCCCACCGGCGGCGACCGAGCCGACCGCCAGCAGGACCAGCGGGATCGTCATGATCTTCGGCGACTCGTGCGGGTGCTTGACATCGTCGGTCCAGCGCTTCGGCCCGTGGAAGGTCAGCACGAACAGTCGGGTCATGTAGAAGGCGGTGAGCCCGGAGCCCAGCAGCGCGGCGGTACCGAGGACCCAGCCGAGCCAGCCCTCGTGGTGGTACGCCGACACGATGATCGGCTCCTTGGAGAAGAAGCCGGACAGCGGCGGGATACCGATCAGCGCGAGGTAACCGAGGCCGGTGGTGGCCCAGGTGATCGGCATGTACCGGCGCAGCCCGCCGAAGCGACGGATGTCGGTCTGGTCGTTCATGCCGTGCATGACCGAACCGGCGCCGAGGAACAGGCCGGCCTTGAAGAAGCCGTGCGCGAGCAGGTGGATCAGGCCCAGCGCGTACGCGGCGCCGCCCAGACCGACCGCGAGGAACATGTACCCGATCTGGCTGACCGTCGACCAGGCCAGCACCCGCTTGATGTCGTCCTTGGCGCAGCCGATGACGCAGCCGATCAGCAGGGTGAGCGCGCCGATGCAGACCACGACGGTCTTCGCCGTCTCCGAGGCGTCGAAGATCGGGTGCGACCGGGCGACGAGGTACACGCCGGCGGTCACCATCGTCGCCGCGTGGATCAGGGCCGACACCGGGGTCGGGCCCTCCATGGCGTCGGGCAGCCAGGCCTGGAGCGGGAACTGGCCGGACTTGCCGCACGCGCCGATCAGCAGCAGCAGGCCGACGGCGGTGACGGTGCCGGCCGACAGCTTGCTGATGTTGTTGAACACCTCGTCGTACTGGACCGTGCCGAGGGTCGCGAAGAGCAGGAAGATGCCGATCACGAAACCGGCGTCACCGACGCGGTTCATGATGAACGCCTTCTTGCCGGCGGTCGCGGCGGACGGGCGCAGGTACCAGAACGAGATGAGCAGGTAGCTGGCGAGACCCACGCCCTCCCAGCCGACGTACAGCATCACGTAGTTGTTGCCGAGGACCAGCAGCAGCATGGCCGCGACGAAGAGGTTGAAGTACCCGAAGAAGCGCCGCCGGCCGGGGTCGTGCTCCATGTACCCGACCGCGTACACGTGGATCAGGAACCCGACGCCGGTGATCAGCAGGACGAACATCGCCGACAGCGGGTCGTACAGCAGACCCACGTCGACCTTCAGGTCGCCGACCGGCATGAACCGGAACAGGTTCAGCGACAGTTCCTTGTTGTCCAGGCCGGACAGCGAGATGAAGTAGACCAGCCCGAGTACGAAAGCGGCTCCCACGCTCGCCACGCCCAGCAGGTGACCCCAGCGGTCGGCGCGGCGGCCGAGCAGCAGCAGGATCGCGGCACTGACCAGCGGGATCGCGATGAGCAGCCAGAAGCTGGACAGCACGCCGCTCGGGGACGTGAAGCTGACCGCTTCAGCCAACGTCGTCAGTTGCACCGGATCCTCTCTCAGTACTTCAGCAGGTTGGCGTCGTCAACGCTCGCCGAGCGTCGAGTCCGGAAGATCGACATGATGATGGCGAGCCCGACCACGACCTCGGCGGCGGCCACGACCATGACGAAGAACGCCATGATCTGGCCGTCGAGCGTGCCGTTGATCCGGCTGAACGTCACCAGCGCCAGGTTGGCCGCGTTGAGCATCAACTCGATGCACATGAACAGCACGATGGCGTTGCGCCGGATCAGCACGCCGACGGCGCCGATCGTGAACAGGATCGACGACAGGACGATGTAGTTGGTGGCCGTCACTTTTCCGTACCCTTCGGTGCCGCCTCTGCCGAGGTCAGCTCGCGCGTCGGAAGGATCTTGGAGATGCTGCGGTCGGCCGTGCTGCCGTCGGGCAGCCGGGCCGGGGTGGCGACCGAGTCGGAGGTGGCGAAGACGCCGGGGCCGGGCTTCGGCGCCGGGTAGCTGCCCGGCGCGAACCGCTGACGCATCATCTCCGGCTGGCTCCTGCGGTCTTCCTTGCGCCGTTCGATGTGGGCCAGCAGCATCGCGCCGACCGCCGCGGTGATCAGCAGCGCGGAGGTGACCTCGAACGCGAAGACGTACTTGGTGAACAGCAGTTCGGCCAGGCCCTGCACGTTGCCGCCGTGCTTGGTGTTGGCCGCGTCCAGCCCGGCCGAGTTCACCGAGCCGAGGGCCCGGAACAGGCCGGTGCCCACCAGGACGGCGAAGCCGATGCCGAGCACGATCGCCGCCATCCGCTGTCCACGCAGCGTCTCGATGAGCGAGTCGGTCGAGTCCCGGCCCACCAGCATCAGGACGAACAGGAACAACATCATGATCGCGCCGGTGTACACGATGATCTGCGCGAAGCCGATGAACGGACCGGCCTGGATGATGTAGAACACGCCCAGGCACATCATCGTCACGACGAGGAACAGTGCGGAGTGGACCGCGTTGCGCGCCCAGACCATGCCGATCGCGCCGATCACCGCCAGCGGGGCCAGGATCCAGAAGGCGGTCGCCTCGCCGCCCTTCATCGCGCCAACGGCTTCGGCGAGGAGCAGCTGGTGGCTCATTTCTTCTCTCCGTACTGGTTTGCCTGCGCGACCTCGACCCGCGCCGCCTCGGACCGCAGGCGCTCGGAGTCGGTCTGCGAGCTGCGCACCCGCTCGGCGCCGACGGACATGCCGGGGTTGTCCAGCGCCCCGACGTAGTAGTCCTTCTCGGACTCGCCCAGCCGCATCGGGTGCGGCGGCTGCTCCATCCCCGGCAGCAGCGGCGCGAGCAGCTGCTCCTTGGTGAAGATGAGGTCCTTGCGGTTGTCGCGGGCCAGCTCGTACTCGTTGCTCATGGTCAGCGAACGGGTCGGGCAGGCCTCGATGCACAGCCCGCAGAAGATGCAGCGGGCGTAGTTGATCTGGTACGTCGAGGCGTACCGCTCACCGGGCGAGTACCGCTCCTGGTCGGTGTTGTCGGCACCCTCGACGTAGATGGCGTCGGCGGGGCAGGCCCAGGCGCACAGCTCGCAGCCGACGCACTTCTCCAGCCCGTCCGGGTGCCGGTTGAGGATGTGCCGCCCGTGGTAGCGCGGCGCCACGGCCTTGCGCTGCTCCGGGTACTCCTCGGTGACGACCTTCTTGAACATGTGCGAGAAGGTGACGCCGAAGCCCTTCATCGAATCGATGATCGCGCCCACGATCTACCGGCCTTCCTGCTCGGTGGCGCTCTGGTCGCCGGCCACGGTCCCGGCGGGTACGGGCTCGCGGTCGACGGAGAGCCGCGGAGCCCGCGGGCTCGGCGGCACCTCGAGGTCCAACGGCGGTACCGGGAAACCCCCGGCGCCGCCCACCCGGCCGCCCGGGTCGATCCCCTCGACGCCGGAGGCCGCCGTCGGCTTCTCCTTCGCCGGCCACAGCACCCAGACCGCCGCGATGACCAGCACCGTGCCGACCATGATGTACGTCTTGATCTGGCTCTCCAGGCCGGAGTTCTGCAGCGTGCGCAGACCGGCCAGGGCGACGATCCAGACCAGGTTGACCGGGATGAGCACCTTCCAGCCGAACCTCATGAACTGGTCGTAGCGCAGCCGCGGCAGGGTGCCCCGCAGCCAGATGAACACGAACAGCAGGAGCAGCACCTTGATCGTGAACCACAGCATCGGCCACCAGCCGGAGTTGGCGCCGGCCCAGAAGGTGGTGATCGGTGCCGGTGCCCGCCAGCCGCCGAGGAACAGCGTGGTGCACAGGGCCGAGACGGTGACCATGTTGATGTACTCGGCGAGGAAGAACATCGCGAACTTGAACGACGAGTACTCGGTGTGGAAGCCGCCGACCAGCTCCGACTCCGCCTCCGGCAGGTCGAACGGGGCGCGGTTGGTCTCGCCCACAGCCGACACGAAGTAGATCAGGAAGCTGGGGAAGAGCAGCAGCGCGTACCAGCTCGGCATCGTGAACGTCAGGCCGAAGAACTGGGCCTGCGACCCGTTCGCCTGGGAGGCGACGATGTCGCTGGTCGACATGCTGCCGGCGGTCATGAAGACCGCGACGATGGACAGGCCCATCGCGACCTCGTAGGAGATCATCTGGGCGCTCGACCGGAGACCGCCCAGCAGCGGGTAGGTCGAGCCGGACGCCCAACCGGCCAGCACCACGCCGTACACGCCCATCGAGGAGCAGGCCAGGATCAGCAGGACGGCGACCGGTACGTCGGTGAGCTGCAGCGGCGTGTGGTGGCCGAACATCGACACCACCGGGCCGAGCGGGATCACCGCGAACGCGGTGAAGGCGCAGACCGCCGAGATGACCGGGGCGAAGAAGTACACCACCTTGTCGGCGGTCTTGGGGATGACCTCTTCCTTGAACGCCAGCTTGATGCCGTCGGCCAGCGACTGGAGCAGGCCGAACGGGCCGTTGCGGTTGGGGCCGGGCCGCACCTGCATGCGACCGACGACCCGGCGCTCGTACCAGATGGTGAACAGCGTCATCACCACGAGGAACGCGAAGACGCCGACGATCTTGATCAGGACCAGCCACCACGGATCATGACTGAACTGATCCAGCGAGCTGGTCGCGGCGAGCATCACTCCGCACCTCCACTGCTGATCTCGACCTCGGCGCCAGCGGTCACGCCGAGCGTGCGGCGGACCGTGGAGCCGGCCGAGTTGGTCGGCACCCACACCACGCCGTCGACCATGTCGTCGACGATCTGGGCGGGAAGCGTCATCGCACCCTGCTCGGAGCGCACGGTCACCGGGTCGCCGTCGGCCAGGGCCAGCCCGGCCGCGGTGCCCTTCGACATCGCGACGACCACCGGACGGGCGGTACCGGCCAGGTACTCGTCGCCGTCGGACAGCGAGCCGAGGTCGATGAGCTGGTGCCAGGTCGCGAGGACGGCCCGCCGGCGACCGGAGACCACCGGGTCGGCCGCCGGGACCGAGGCCTGGGCCGGCTCCACGCTCGGCGGCGCGGGCCGCGCGACCCGGACGTCGGCCAGCGCGGCGAGCTGCCGGCGTACCGACAGCACGTCCCCGCAGCCCAGCTCCACGCCCATCTCGGCGGCGAGCGCGTCGAGTACCCGGGCGTCGCTCATCGCCGTGGTGCGCAGCACCGCGTCGAACGGGCGGACGCGGCCCTCCCAGTCGATGTACGCGCCGGCCTTCTCCACCGCGGGCGCGATCGGGAAGACGACATCGGCACGGTTGGCCACGGCGCTGCGCCGAAGCTCGATGCTGACCAGGAATCCGACCCGGTCGAGGGCCTCCTCCGCGGCCGACGGCGCAGCCAGGTCGGCCGGGTCGACGCCGGCCACCACCAGGCCGCCGAGCGCGCCGGTGCGCGCCGCCTCGATGATCGCGTCGGTGTCACGGCCCGGCTGGTGCGGCAGTACGCCGGTCTCCAGGTTCCAGACCTGGCCCAGCTCGGCCCGGGCGCCCGCCTCGGCGACCGGAAGGCCGCCCGGCAGCAGGTTGGGCAGGCAACCGGCCTCCAGGGCACCCCGGTCACCGGCGCGGCGCGGCACCCAGGCCAGCTTCGCGCCGGTCTGGGCAGCCAGGTCGGCGGCGGCGGACAGGCCACCGGGGACGGTCGCCAGGCGCTCGCCGACGACCAGGATCGCTCCGGGCTCGCTCAGCGCCGAGCGGATCAGACCGCTCTCGGCGAGCACCGACGCCTCCGCGCCGGGGACCGCCGGCACCATGACCGCGCCGATCTTGGAGAAGCCACGGGTCGCGAACGGCGCCACGGCGATCGTCCGGAGCCGGTTCTTGCGCCACGCCTTGCGCAGCCGCAGGAACAGGATCGGGCACTCCTCCTCCGGCTCCAGGCCGACGATCACCACCGCCGGGGCCGCCTCGACCTCGTCGTAGGTGGCCTCGATCCGGCCGACCACGGAGCTGGCGAGGAACGCGGTCTCCTCGGCCGACAGCGGCCGGGCCCGGAAGTCGATGTCGTTGGTGCCCAGCGCGGTGCGGGCGAACTTCGAGTACGCGTACGCGTCCTCGACGGTGAGCCGGCCCCCGGTGAGGACGCCGACGCCGCCGTTGTCCCGCGCCCGGGCCAGCCCCTCGGCCGCCACGCTCAGCGCCTCGGGCCAGCTCGCCTCGCGCAGCTCACCGGTCTTGGCGTCGCGTACCAGCGGGGTGGTGATCCGGTCGAAGGCGTTGGCGTACTGGAAGGCCCAGCGACCCTTGTCGCAGTTCCACTCCTCGTTGACCTTCGGGTCGTCGCCGGCCAGCCGGCGCATGACCTTGCCGCGCCGGTGGTCGGCCCGCATCGAGCAGCCGGCCGAGCAGTGCTCGCACACGCTCGGCGTACTGACCAGGTCGAACGGCCGGGCACGGAACCGGTACTGGGCTCCGGTCAGCGCGCCGACCGGGCAGATCTGCACGGTGTTGCCGGAGAAGTAGGAGTTGAACGGCTCGTCGTCGGCGGGGTTCTCCTCCTCGCCCCGGAAGACGCCGATCTGCTCGGCGGCGCCGCGCTCCATCAGGTCGATGAACGGGTCGCCGGCGATCTCCTCCGAGAACCGGGTGCAGCGCTGGCACAGCACGCACCGCTCGCGGTCCAGGAGCACCTGCGACGAGATTGCCATCGGCTTCTCGTACTCGCGCTTCTGCTCGTGGAACCGGGACTCCGGCCGGCCGGCCGACATCGCCTGGTTCTGCAGCGGACACTCGCCGCCCTTGTCGCACATCGGGCAGTCGAGAGGGTGGTTGATCAGGAGAAACTCCATGATCCCCTCTTGCGCCTTCTTGGCGACGTCGGAGCTGCGCTGGGTCTTGACGACCATGCCCTCGGCGACGGTCTGCGTGCACGAGGCGACCGGCTTGCGCTGGCCCTCCACCTCGACCAGACACTGCCGGCAGGCACCGGCCGGTGCAAGCAGCGGGTGGTCGCAGAAGCGGGGGATCGCGATGCCCATCTCCTCGGCGACCCGGATGACCAGCGCCCCCTTCGGCGCCTCCACCTCGATGCCGTCGATCGTGAGCTTGACCGTGTCGGTGGCTTTCTCCACGGAGGTCATTTAGTGCGCACCTACCAGTTCGCCCGCGCCGAACATCGGGGCCTTCCGGCCCTCGATGTAGTCGAGGTAGTCCTGCTTGAAGTACTTGATCGACGATGTCACCGGGCTGGTCGCGCCGTCACCGAGGGCGCAGAACGACCGGCCGAGCAGGTTGTCGCACGCGTCGAGCAGTGTGTCCAGGTCTTCGTGGGTGCCCGCGCCCGACAGGATCCGGCGCAGTACGTGCGCCATCCAGTAGTTGCCCTCGCGGCACGGGGTGCACTTGCCGCACGACTCGTGGTGGTAGAACTCGATCCACCGGTACGTCGCGTACACCGGGCAGTCCTGGTCGGAGAAGATCTGCACCGCCGTGGTGCCGAGCATCGTGCCGGCCGCCGCCATCGACTCGAAGTCCATCGGCGTATCGAGGTGCTCGGCGGTCAGCAGCGGCGTGGACGAGCCACCCGGCGTCCAGAACCTGAGCTGGTGGCCGTCCTGCATGCCGCCGGCCAGCTCCAGCAGCTCGCGCAGCGTGATGCCGAGCGAGCACTCGTACTGGCCGGGGTTCTGCACCCGCCCCGAGATCGAGTAGATCTTGGGGCCGGGCGACTTCTCGGTGCCCATCGTCTTCCACCAGGCCCCGCCGCCCAGCACGATGTACGGCACGCTGCAGATCGTCTCGACGTTGTTGACGACCGTCGGCGCGCTGTACAGGCCGTGCGTGGCCGGGAACGGCGGCTTCAGCCGGGGCTGACCGCGGTAGCCCTCCAGCGAGTCCAGCAGCGCCGTCTCCTCGCCGCAGATGTACGCGCCGGCGCCACTGTGGACGACCAGGTCCAGGTCGAAGCCGGTACCGAGGATGTTGCGGCCCAGGTACCCGCGCTGGTACGCCTCGTTGACCGCGTTGCGCAGCCGGCGCGCGGCGTGCATCGCCTCGCCCCGGATGTAGATCGCGGCGAAGTTGGCCCGGATCGCGTACGCGGCGATGATGATGCCCTCGACCAGCGAGTGCGGGTCGGCCATCATGAGCGGCAGATCCTTGCAGGTGCCCGGCTCGCCCTCGTCGGCGTTGACCACGAGGTAGTGCGGCTTGCCGTCGTTCTGCGGGATGAAGCCCCACTTCATGCCGGTCGGGAAGCCGGCGCCGCCGCGTCCGCGTAGCCCCGAGTCCTTCATGAGCGCGATCAGCTCGTCGGGCTGGGCCTTGAACGCCTTGCGCAGCGCGGCGTACCCGTCGAGCCGCTCGTACACGCCGATCTTCCAGGCGTCGGGCGAGAGCCAACGCTTGGTCAGCACCGGGGTGAGCTTGGCGAGAGCGCCCTGCGATGGGTTGCTCACTTGGACTCCTTACCAACCGCCGGAGTGTCGCCGGCGGGCTTTCCGTCTGAGGCCGGCTTCGGTGCCGTCGGCGGCACGCTGTGGCCGGGGCCCGATCCGTTTCCGTTGCCGCCGATCGGGGTGTTCGGGTCGAAGCCCGCAACCGTGACGCCGAACCGCTCGGCCAGGCGGTTGCCGGCGAGGGTCGGCTCGCCGGCGGGCCCCTCCCCGACCGCGCCGTCGCGGTCGTCGGCCCAGCCGGCGAGCTGGAGCGAGGCCTCCTTGAAGGTGCACAGCCGGGGCCCGCGGCTCGGCTGCGGGCGCTCACCGTTCTCGAGCTGCTTGACGACGTCGAGCGCCCGGTCGGCGTCGATCCGGTCGAAGAACTCGTAGTTGACCGTCATGACCGGCGCGTAGTCGCAGGCCGCCAGGCACTCCGCGTGCTCCAGCGTGATCGTGCCGTCCTCGGTCGTCTCGTCGTGCCCGACGCCGAGGTGCTCGCTGAGCGCCTTGTACGCCTTGTCGCCGCCGAGCACGCCGCACATCGTGTTGGTGCAGACGCTGACCAGCCAGTCACCGGTCGGCCGGCGCTTGTACATGGTGTAGAAGGTGGCAACCGCCGCGACCTGGGCCTTGGTGATGCCCAGCATCTCGGCGCAGAACGCCATGCCCTCCGGCGAGACGTACCCCTGCACGGACTGCACCAGGTGCAGCATCGGCAGCAGCGCCGACCGCTCCCGCCCGGCCGGGTAGCGGGCCATGATGGCCCGGGCCCGGTCGCGGGTCTCTTCGGTAAAGATGTCGCTCATCGGTCACATCCGCCCATCACGGGGTCTAGCGAGGCGCCCCCGGCGATCACGTCGGCCAGCAGGCCGCCTTCGGCCATCGCCGGGATCGCCTGGAGGTTTACGAAGCTGGGCTCGCGGTAGTGCACCCGGTACGGCCGCGTCCCGCCGTCGGAGACGGCGTGCACGCCCAACTCGCCACGCGGCGACTCGATCTGCACGTACACCTGGCCCGGTGGCACCCGGAAGCCCTCGGTCACCAGCTTGAAGTGATGAATGAGGGACTCCATGGACTGACCCATGATCTTGGCGACGTGTTCGAGGGAGTTGCCCATGCCGTCGGCGCCGATGGCCAACTGCGCCGGCCATGCGATCTTGCGGTCGGCCACCATGACCGGACCCGGCTCGAGCCGGTCCAGCGCCTGCTGGACGATCCGCAGGCTCTGCCGCATCTCGCCGAGGCGGACCTGGTAGCGGCCCCACACGTCGGCGTCGGTGCTGGTGACCACGTCGAAGTCGTACGTCTCGTAGCCGAGGTACGGCATGGTCTTGCGCAGGTCCCACGGCAGGCCGGCCGAGCGCAGCACCGGGCCGGTGATGCCCAGCGCGAGGCAGCCGGCCACGTCGAGCACCGCCACGCCCTGGGTGCGCTGCTGCCAGATCGGGTTGCCCGACAGCAGGTCCTCGTACGAGTCGATCCGCTCCGGCATGAACTTCAGGAACTCGCGGATCCGCGCGATCGCCTCGTCCGGCACGTCCTGGGCGAGCCCGCCCGGCCGGATGTACGCGTGGTTCATCCGCAGGCCGGAGATGAGCTCGAAGATGTCGAGGATGTACTCCCGCTCGCGGAAGCCGTAGATCATCATCGACAGCGCGCCCAGCTCCATGCCGGTCGTCGCGAGCCACACCAGGTGCGACGAGATCCGGTTGAGCTCCAACATCAGGATCCGGATCGTGGTCGCCCGGTCCGGGATCTGGTCGGTGATCCCGAGCAGCTTCTCGACCGCGAGGGCGTACCCGGCCTCGTTGAACATCGGAGCCAGGTAGTCCATGCGCGTGACGAACGTGCTGCCCTGCGTCCAGTTGCGGTACTCGAGGTTCTTCTCGATACCGGTGTGCAGGTAGCCGATGACGGTGCGCGCCTCGGTGACCGTCTCGCCCTCGAGTTCGAGGATCAGCCGGAGCACGCCGTGGGTCGACGGGTGCTGCGGGCCCATGTTGACGACGATCCGCTCCTCGCCGATCGGGTCGGCCCCGCCGGTGACGGTGTCCCAGTCACCACCGGTGACGGTGAAGACCTTGCCCTCGGTGGTCTCACGCGCGCTGGCGTAGTCCGTGTTGCTCATACCATCGCCTCGCTGCGCTCGGCGATGCTTTCGCAACGCACTGAGCTATTGGTTCGCTCGCTTCGCTCGCTCACTGGTAACTCCTGCGCTGGTCGGGCGGCGGGATCTCGGCGCCCTTGTACTCGACGGGCACACCACCCAGCGGGTAGTCCTTGCGCTGCGGGAACCCCTCCCAGTCGTCCGGCATGAGGATCCGGGTCAGGTTGGGGTGGCCGTCGAAGACGATGCCGAACATGTCGTACGTCTCACGCTCCTGCCAGTCGGCAGTCGGGTAGACGCTCGTTACGCTCGGTAGGTGCGGATCCTCGGCCGGCACCGCGGCCTCAAGTCGGATCCGGCGGCGGTAGGTCATGGAGGTCAGGTGGTAGACGGCGTGGAACCGCTTGGCGTCGCCACCCAGGTAGTCCACCCCGGACACCGACGAGCAGAGCTCGAACCGCAGCGCCGGGTCGTCCCGCAGGGCCTGCGCCACCTCGGCGATGCGCTCGGGCTTGACGTGCAGGGTCAGCTCGCCCCGGTCCACGACGACCTTCTCGATCGCGTCGTGGAAGCCCGGGTACGCGACCTCCAGCGCGTCGACGACCTCGTCGAAGTACCCCCCGTACGGGCGGGGCGTGTCCAGCGCGAGGCTGCGCCGGCGGACCAGACCACCGAAGCCGGAGGTGTCGCCGGAGCCGCTGACGCCGAACATGCCGACCCCGGCCAGGGTCGCCGGCGGGTAGTCGGCGGGCGCGCCGGTGTAGGCGCCCTCCGGCTCGGCGGCCACCGGTACGCCCTGCGCGGCGTCGGGCACGTCGGCCACCGGCTTCACACCGGCCGGTCCGCCCGCCGCCGGGCTGGCCTGTTCGAGGTTGTTCTTGGCTACGGCGTCCGGGTCGGTGGTCACCGGGCTCCTCCGTTCTTGCGCGGCACGGTACCCGCGATGCGCGCCCGATCTTCCATCCACTTCTGGATGCGCAGCTGCTCCTCGCGGCCCTCGGCGGCGGCCTTGAGCCACTCCGCCTTGCGCTGCTTGTCGAAGCGGTAGCTCGACGGCATCTCGCCCGGCTCGACCACCGGCGCACCCTCACGCTCGCGCCTGGCCTCGAGCTGCTTGCGGCGCTTGTCGCCCAGCGGCTCGTGCATGATCTTCTCGTGCAGCCGCAGGATGGCGTCGATGAGCATCTCGGGGCGCGGCGGGCAGCCCGGCAGGTACATGTCGACCGGCACGATGTGGTCGACGCCCTGCACGATCGCGTAGTTGTTGAACATGCCGCCGCTGCTCGCGCAGACGCCCATGGACAGCACCCACTTGGGCTCGGGCATCTGGTCGTAGATCTGGCGCAGCACCGGGGCCATCTTCTGGCTCACCCGGCCGGCGACGATCATCAGGTCGGCCTGGCGCGGGCTGGCCCGGAACACCTCCATGCCGAAGCGGCCGAGGTCGTACCGGGCGGCGCCGCTGGCCATCATCTCGATCGCGCAGCAGGCGAGGCCGAACGTGGCCGGCCAGAACGAGGCCTTGCGGCTCCAGTTCGCCAGCTTCTCCACGCTGGTGAGCAGGATTCCGCTGGGGAGCTTCTCTTCAATACCCATGATCAGTCCCAGTCCAGCCCGCCGCGGCGCCAGACGTAGGCGTAGGCGACGAACACGGTCGCGATGAAGAGCACCATCTCCACGAACCCGAACAGGGCGAGCTTGTTGAAGGACACCGCCCACGGGTACAGGAAGATGATCTCGATGTCGAAGACGATGAAGAGCATCGCGGTCAGGTAGAACTTGACCGGGAACCGACCGCCGCCGACCGGCTGCGGGCTGGGCTCGATGCCACATTCGTACGCGTCGAGCTTGGCCCGGTTGTAGCGGCGAGGTCCGACGATCGGGGCGATCGACACCGAGAACAGTGCGAACGCGGCCCCAAGGGCCAGCAGCCCCACGATGGGTATGTACGCCGAGAGCGACATGGCTTGCGTCTGCTCCGTCCTTTCCCTGTCCCGGTGTCCCTGCTGTCGTGTCTCGGCGTGGTACCGATCACGCTATTGGGGACTTCACACTATTTCCTGCTCTTGAACGCCCCATCGCCGGGGGGCGTCATGCCGCGGGTGCCACCCTGGTCAGAGCGTTGATCACGCGGTCCATCGCGTCACCACCGCGCGGATCGGTGAGGTTGGCCAGCAATTTGAGCACAAACCGCATCAAAGTTGGGTGCGGCATGCCGTGCTTGGTGGCAATTCGCATCACCTCCGGATGCCCGATCAGCTTCACGAACCAGTTACCCAGCCGGTAGTACCCGCCGTACCGCGCCTTCAGCTCGGCCGGGTACGCGGCGAACGCGCGCTCCCGTTCCGGACCGGCGGGCCGGGCGAGCGCCTGTACCGCGATCTCGGCGGCCAGCGCGCCGGACTCCATCGCGTACGCGATGCCCTCGCCGTTGAACGGGTTGACCATGCCGCCGCAGTCACCGACCAGCAGCACGCCCCGGGTGTAGTGGGGCACCCGGTTGAACCCCATCGGCAGCGCCGCGCCCTGGATCCCGCCGTCCGCGTGGGCCTCGTCGTTCATCTGCCACTCGTCCGGTGTGGAGGAGAGCCAGTCGGTGAGCAGCGTGCGGTAGTTGGTCTTGCCGAACGCGACCGACGAGTTGAGCACGCCGAGGCCGACGTTGACCCGGCCGTCACCCAGCCCGAAGATCCAGCCGTACCCCGGCAGCAGCTTGTCGGGGTGCTCCTTGCTGCGCAGCTCCAGCCACGACTCCAGGTAGTTGTCGTCGTGCTTGAGCGGGCTGCGGTAGTACCGCCGGACGGCCACGCCCAGCGGCCGGTCCTCCCGCTTGGTCAGGCCGAGGGCGAGCGGCAACCGGCCGGACACCCCGTCGGCCGCGATGACCAGCGGGGCCCGGAACTCCTGCGGCTCGCCGCCGGGCCCGGTCGCCTTCACGCCGATCACCCGGCCGGAGGAGTTCAGGATCGGCCCGGTCACGTTGGTGTTGGTCCTGAGGACCGCACCGACCTCGGTGGCCCGGCCGGCCAGCAACTGGTCGAAGTCCATCCGGGTACGGGTCAGCCCGTAGTTGGGGAAGCTGGCCAGCTCGGGCCAGTCCAGCTCCAGCCGGAGGCCGCCGCCGATCACGCGCAGTCCCCGGTTCTGCAGCCAGCCGGCCTTCTCGGAGGTGTCGACCCCCATCGTGACCAACTGCTTGACCGCGCGCGGGGTCAGCCCGTCGCCGCAGACCTTCTCCCGGGGGAACTCGGTCTTCTCCAGCAACTGCACACTGAGCCCGTGTTGGGCGAGGTGAAAGGCGGTCGAGGAGCCGCCCGGCCCCGCACCGACGACGATGACGTCCGCGTCGCTCACAGCGCCTCCCGTTCGTTCCGGTCGGCCGCTGGAAGCGACGCCACTTTGTTGCGCTCACTCATAGCCGCCTCCTGGCCATTTGTGGCACGTCCTGCCCGTTCCGGCCGCTCGTGAAAGTCTTCACAAGCTACCCGGCGTGAAGTGTAGAACCGCACCTGGGGGACCCGCTTGTAAGGTAGCCCTAACATCGACGAAGTTGAATCGAATCGACGTGGGCCGGGGCTCTCATGGCCGGATGGCACGGTGCAGCGCGACGACCCCACCGGTCAGGTTGCGCCACGCCACCTTCCCCCACCCGTTCGCGGCGATGCGCGCCCCCATGCCCGCCTGGTCCGGCCAGGCCCGGATGGACTCGGCCAGGTACACGTAGGCGTCCGGATTGCTCGACACCCGCCGCGCCACCTCCGGCAGCGCGCGCATCAGGTAACCCATGTACACCGTACGGAACGGAGTGAGGGTCGGGTGGCTGAACTCGCAGACCACCAGCCGTCCACCCGGGCGGGTCACCCGCGCCATCTCGCGCAGCGCCGCGTCCGCGTCGACGATGTTGCGCAGTGCGAACGAGATGGTGACGGCGTCGAAGGTGGCGTCCGCGAACGGGAGCGCCAAGGCGTCCGCCGCGAGCAGCGGTACGTGCGGGCGGCTGGAGTGGCCGGCCTGCAGCATGCCCAGCGACAGGTCGGCGCCGACGGCGTACGCCCCGGACACCGCCAACTCCTCGGTGGACACTCCGGTACCGGCACCGAGGTCCAGGACCCGCTCCCCCGGCTTCAGGTCGAGGGCGAGCCGCGTCGCACGCCGCCAGCCGCGGTCGCGACCGAACGACAGCACGGTGTTGGTCAGGTCGTACCGCCTGGCCACTCCGTCGAACATCGCCGCCACCTCGTGCGGCTGCTTGTCCAAATTGGCACGTGTCACGAGGTACCACTGTGCCAGCGCCGGACGCACGGCTCCCGCCCGGGGGCCGGGGTGCCGTCTCGGGCGGACCGGAAGCCGGCGCCCACGAGCGCCGGCCCCGGCTCTATGTGGTGGTGCACTAGTCGGTGGGCGGCAGACTGCATGCCCGCCGCCGGCCAGCCGAAACCCGCCAGCACGGCGTGAGCCGGCTCGCCGAGCGGCCTTGACCCTGTCAAGGTCTCCGACGGGATGGCGGACGACGGCAAAGTACCGAAGCGGCCGCTTCCCCGCGAGCCCTCAGAGCGCCGCATGCAGGACTTTTCCGGCGTACAGATCGACCGTTACGAAACCGAGACCCGCGTCAGCGCGTCTCGACGAGCGGCAGCGACTTCCCCGCGCCACCACCGGGCAGCGCGATCGACGAGAAGTGCGAGACCACCCGCTCGTCGGTCGGGTCGTCGGCCGGCGTCCAGTGCACCCTGAGGTGGTTGTACAGGGTGTCGCGCTGGGCCGGGATACGGCCGGCGGTACGGATCATCTCGACCAGCTCGGTGAGCTTCGAGCGGTGCCGGGCGCCGGCCGAGGAGATGACGTTCTCCTCCAGCATGATCGACCCGAGGTCGTCCACGCCCATGTGCAGCGACACCTGGCCCACGTCCTTGCCGGTGGTCAGCCACGACGACTGCAGGTGCGCGACGTTGTCGAAGAACAGCCGGGCCACCGCGATCAGGCGCAGGTACTCCAGCGAAGTCGCCTGGGTACGGCCCTTGAGGTGGTTGTTCTCCGGCTGGTACGTCCACGGGATGAACGAGCGGAACCCGCCGGTACGGTCCTGGACGTCCCGGATCATCCGCATGTGCTCGATGCGCTCGGCGTTGGTCTCGCCGGTGCCCATCATCATCGTCGCGGTGGACTCGATGCCGAGCTTGTGGGCGGTCTCCATGACCTCGAGCCAGCGCTCGCCGGACTCCTTGAGCGGGGCGATCGCGGTGCGCGGGCGGGCCGGCAGCATCTCCGCCCCGGCGCCGGCGATCGAGTCGAGACCGGCAGCCTTGATCCGCTTGAGCGCGTCGGAGATGGAGACGCCGGAGACCTTGGCCATGTGCAGGACCTCGCTCGGCCCGATCGAGTGGATGACCAGGTCGGGGAAGTCCCGCTTGACGCTGCTGAAAAGCTCTTCGTAGTACTCGACGCCGTACTCGGGGTGGTGGCCGCCCTGCAGCATGACCTGGGTCGCGCCCAGCGCGACCGCCTCGGCGCAGCGGTGCAGGATCTCCTCCATCGGGTGCGTCCAGCCCTCGGCGTGCTTCGGCGCCCGGTAGAACGCGCAGAACTTGCAGGCCGTCACGCACACGTTGGTGTAGTTGATGTTGCGATCGATGATGTACGTGACGATGCCGTCCGGGTAGCGACGGCGACGCACCGCGTCGGCGGCCTCACCGAGCGGGTGGAGCGGCGCATCGGTGTAGAGCAGCAGCGCCTCTTCAGGGCTGATCCGCCCGCCGTCGGCCGCGCGCTGGAGAATGTCGTCGAGCTCCCGGTTCGCACTCACGCTTCGAGGGTACGCAATGCCTTTGGAACGCGTCGCGCAGGAGTGGCACGCTCCTCAACTTCTCCACACCTCGCCCGGGGGTAGGTTTGGATCATGGCTGACATGCGCTTCCGCCACCTCGGCGACTCCGGTCTTGTCGTGTCCGTCGCGGGGCTGGGTTGCAACACGTTCGGTACCCGGATCGACGCCGACCGTACCCGGGAGGTGGTGCACGCGGCGCTCGACGCCGGGGTGACCCTGTTCGACACCGCCGACATCTACGGCGACCGGCCCGGCAGGTCGGAGGAGCTGCTCGGGGCGGCCCTGGGCAGCCGCCGCGCCGATGTCGTCGTGGCCACCAAGTTCGGCATGGACATGCGCGGGGTGAACGGCCCGGACTGGGACGCCCGTGGCTCCCGCCGGTACGTGATGCGCGCGGTCGAGGCGTCGCTGCGCCGGCTGAACACCGACTACATCGACCTGTACCAGATGCACCGGCCCGACGCCGGCACGCCGATCGAGGAGACCCTGAGCGCCCTGGACGACCTCGTCCGGGCCGGCAAGGTGCGCTACCTCGGGAACTCCAACTTCGCCGCCTGGCAGGTGGCCGACGCGGAGTGGACGGCGAACACCGGCGACCTCGTCCGCTTCGTCAGCGCGCAGAACGAGTACTCGCTGCTCAAGCGCGAGGCGGAGCGTGAACTGGTACCCGCCTGCCAGCGCTTCGGCCTGGGCGTGCTGCCCTACTTCCCGCTCGCGTCCGGCCTGCTCACCGGCAAGTACCGGCGCGGGCAGGCCGCCCCGACGGGCAGCCGGCTGTCGGCCGACCGGTACATCCAGCGGCTCGCCGCCGCGCCGTGGGACGTGATCGAGAAGCTCGAGGCGTACGCCGAGAAGCGGGGCCTCACGCTGCTCGACGTCGCGATCGGCGGTCTCGCCGCGCAGCCCGCGGTCGCCTCGGTCATCGCCGGCGCGACCAGCCCCGAGCAGGTACACGCGAACGTGAAGGCCGCCCGGTGGGAGCCGACCCCGGAGGACCTCACCGAGCTGGACGAGATCACCAAGGGTCAGGCGTCGTAGTCGATGCCGACCTCGTCGGTGACCGGACTGGCCTGGCAGGTCAGCACGTACCCGGCGGCCAACTCGTCCGGTTCGAGGGCGAAGTTGCGGGCCATCGTGACCTCGCCCGCCACGACCCGGCCCCTGCAGGTCGAGCAGACCCCGCCCTTGCAGGCGTACGGCAGCTCACCGCGTACCCGCAGCGCGGCGTCGAGGACCCGCTCGTCGCGGCGCATGGTGAACGTGGAGGCACGGCCGTCCAGCAGGATCGTGACCGTCGCGCCCGGGCTGTCCTCGTCGTCCGGTAACTCACGCGTGGGGACCGGCGCGTCCTCGACGTGGAACAGCTCGGTACGCACCGCCCCGTCCGGCACGCTCCGCCCGGCCAGCACCGCCTTGGCGTCCATGACCATCCCGTACGGGCCGCACAGGAACCACTCGTCGACCGTGTCGACGGGTAGCAGCCCGTCCAGCAGGCGGCCCAGCCGTTCGGCGTCGATGCGCCCGGAGAGCAGCTCGGCGTCCTGCGGCTCGCGGGAGAGCACGTGTACGACGTGCAGCCGGTCCGGGTACCGGTCCTTCAGGTCGGCCAGCTCCTCGGTGAACATCACACTGCGGGCGTACCGGTTGCCGAAGAGCAGGGTGAACCGGCTCTCCGGCTCGGTGGCGAGCGCGGTGGCCAGCAGCGAGAGGACCGGCGTGATGCCCGAGCCGGCGGCGACCGCCGCGTAGTGCCGGACCCGGGCCGGGTCGAAGTCGGTGGTGAAGTGCCCGAGCGGCGGCAGCACCTCGACGACATCGCCCTCGTGCAGGGTCTGCGCGTACGTCGAGAACGTGCCCCCCGCCACCTGCTTGACCCCGATCCGCAGCATCCCCCGCCCGGCGAGGTCGTGAGGCGTGGAGGAGATCGAGTACGACCGGCGCACGTCGACGCCGTCGGTGACCCGCCGCACGGTCAGGTGCTGACCGGCCTTGAAGGCGAAGACCTCCCGCAACTTCGGCGGTACCGCGAACGTGACCGCCACCGCGTCGTCGGTGAGCCGCTCCACCTCGGTGATCCGAAGCTCGTGGAAGACCGGACGGCGCCGCTGCGGCCGCCGGATCGTGACCGTGCTCATCGCCGCTCCGTTCCGGGCCGCGCACCGGGGTGCT
>NZ_BOON01000073.1 GCF_016863255.1 Planosporangium mesophilum | reverse complement strand
CCCGGAGCGTGTCGCTCCGGGCCACCGCCGTATCACGAACTCAGTAGCTGGTCACTTCCCGCCGGACCGCAGCGCGATGCCCTTCAGGAAGACCTCACCGATCTTCGACGGGTCAGGCACGAGGAAGAAACCGCCACCCGTCGTGTCGGTGATCCGCTTCAGCGCGGACTCGCCCACGCTGGTGCCGATACCCATCATGATTACCTGGATCGGTTGGTTCGGGTCCATCGTCTTCTGTAGCTCCGCGATGAGCTGGTCCAGGTTCAGACCGCCCCCGGGGTCGTCGTTCTCGCCGTCGGTCATGATCAGCAGCGAGTTGACCCGGCTGGGGTCCCAGCCTTGCTGGACGTTCTTGTACCCGGCGAGCACCGTGTCGTAGAGACCGGTGGAACCGTTCCGGTTGGGCTGGATGCCGCTGAGCGCCTGGAGGGTCTGCTGGCGCTGGTTGGCCAGCAGACCGATCGGCACCAGCTCCTTGTAGTCGTTCTGGCCGTCCATGAGGGTGGAGAACGTCCAGACGCCGAGCGCCCAGTTGTCGTCGAAGAGCGCGACACCACGCTTGGCGGACTCCACCGTGACCTGCTCACGCGTTGCGCCGCCGGCGGTGGGCACCGATTCGACCATCGAACCGGACACGTCGATGACCGCCAGCATCCGGCCCGGCAGGGTGACCGCCGACCAGGTGGACAGCACCCGGTCGAGGATCGACGGGTCGGGCGGGTTGACCGCCGGCGACGGGGTCAACGGCGCACCCTTGGTCGCGGCGAACCCGTTGCCGGCGCTGCCGTCCGCGGCGCGCAGGCCCTGCTGGGCGAGCTTGTCGCGGTACGAGTCGCCGGTCAGCGTGATCTGCAGGGCCCGGGCCGCGGACGACTGGTCCGGGGAGACTCCCGGCATGACCGTGTACGGGTAGTCCAGCGGCAGCGGCGACGGCTCGACGAACACCGCGGCCAGCGGCACCGGCGGCTGGCTGTTGTTGTACGCGATGACCGCCTGCTCGGAGAGCGGAGCCGCACCGAGGCTGCTCGTCAGCGAGGCCGCGTCGGTGGCGCGCGGGAAGCGAGCCACCAGTTCCTCACGCAGTGCCGACCGGCCGGTCGCCAACGCCCGCAGCGCGGCGACCGTCTGGGCCTGGCCGTTCGTACCGCCGGCCGCGCTGGCCGCCGTCGCGAGGGCGAGCAGGCCGTTCGTGCCGGAGGCGTCGCGACTCGGGTCGACGATGCCGGTACGCAGCTTGGTGTCCGCGGTCAGCTTCGGCAGCAGCTCGGGCCACGTCAGCTTCTTGTTCGGCCAACCGAGGGTGCCGGCGAGCGGCTGGGGCATGGCGAGCACGAGCGGGCTGCGGCCGATCGACGGGGCGTTGGCCGGCACCCAGTCCGGGCCGCTGGAGCGCAGGCGCTGCAGCCACACCGTGGAGTCCGGGACCCAGACATCCGGCACCTTGGTCTTGCCGCTGGCCTGTCCCACGCCGGCGAGCATGGACTTGTGCTGCCCGGCGATCGCCGCCGCGACGTCGGCGGGCTCGGCGGCGGCCACATCGACCGCCACGCAGTTGCCGTTGACCTGCGGCTTGGTCTCAAGCCACTGGGTGGCCGCGCTCTGCACGGCTGGGACGATTTCGCGTGCCGCCGCGACATTGAGGCGCACCGTGTTAGAGCAGGACGGCGACGCGAAGAGGCGGTACCCGCCCCAACTCACCGCGATGATGGCCAGCACGGACGCGGCTGCGGCTACCGCTCGCAGCCCGCCGGACGTGCGTCGACCGCCGGCAGCCGGCATTGGTGCGCCGATGCGGCTCGGGTTTCTGTGACGACCTCCCACGGCTACCCAGCGTCCCTGAGTGAGCGTGGTGCGCACCATGTACGTTCAGTCAAAGTTACCGCCGAGAAACAAGAGGGGGTTGGCGGCCCAGTCTAGGCACAGAGAGGGCTCAATAGGCTAGTAGCGTTGAGTTACCGTATCGACACGGTAACTGTGAGCGACGAAGACAATGACATCCATCGATCTGATGCGCCCACGTTTGTCACGCGATGCAAAATACTTGACGCCCTCGCCGCCCGTCACGCGGAGCGGGGTCAGCCGAATCGTCAAATACCGGTGATCTTTTTCACTCGATAGAGTGGATCGTCAGATCCATCCCCGCGTCATCTCGCCCAGCAGCAGCGAGCCGCCCAGGAACAGCGTCGCCACCGTGCCGATCCAGAAGAACGCGACCCAGAAGATGCCGGGCAGCCTCGTCAGCCTCGCCAACTGGTCGGCGTCCGAATAGGGCGCCTGGCCGCGCCGGCGCATCCGCTGTAGTTCGACGATGGGCCGCACGGCGCCGCACAGCAGCAGCCACACCGCGAAGTACGCGAAGGCCGCCTGGGTCTGCGCCGAGGCGAACCAGGAGACGGCGAAGACGACGGCGATCGTCGTGACGACCGAGACGACCCCGAAGACGTTGCGAATCATGATCAGCATCGCCGCCAGTACCACCAACCCCGCCCACAGCATGAGGGTGATCCGGCCGCGCGCCAGCAGTACGGCGCCGAGCAGCCCGGTCAGTGCCGGGGTGAGGTAGCCGGCCAGGCTGGTGGCGATCATCCCTGGCCCGGTCGGCCGGCCCCGCGACACGGTCAGCCCGGACGTGTCGGAGTGCAGCCGGATGCCCGACAGCCGGCGGCCGGTGAGCAGCGCGGTCAGCGCATGGCCACCCTCGTGCGCGATCGTCACGACGTGCCGGGAGATCCGCCAGGTGCGGTACGGCCCGACGACGGCGAGCGCCAGTACGGCGGTACCGAGGACGATGAGGCGGGGCGGCGCCGGTTGCGAGCCGAGCAGCCGGTCCCACAGATCGGAAAGCGACGACACAGGCACGCCGTAGCTAACCACGCGAAGCGGCCGGGACGACAGCCGCCGTCAGACGTGCATGTGGAGGCGGAACGTGGTGCTCCCGCGATCGGTGTGGGTCCGCACCAGGTCGCAGAGGTAGTTGACCAGCAACAGGCCGCGGCCGTGCTCGCTGTCCGGGTCCGGCGGGATGCGGCCGGCCAGCGGGTCGATCAGGTGCCCCGGGTCGGACACCTCACAGACCACGTACCCGCGCTCCGGCCAGACCCGCAGGGTCCCCGGCCCGCCGCCGTGGATCACGGCGTTCGTGGCGACCTCGTTGACGGCCACCTCCAGGTCGGCTATGCGAGCGCCGGCGAGGCCGGCGCGACCGGCGTGATCGGCGACGAAGCGGCGTACCGCGGGGAGGTCGTCCGCGTCGAAGACGAACGTCGCCGGTGCCACCACCGGGTCGGGCAGCGGCCGGTTGAACGCGGCGACGACGGTGTGCGGGTGCGCGTACGCGTCGCTGGCCCGCCGCTCGTCACCGTTCACGATCATCGGGTGGGTGCGCTCCGCGTCCGCGAGCGCCGATCCGGCGAGCCGGCGGGCGTCGTACGGGCACAGGATCACCGCGTCGGCGTCGGCGAACGCGAGGTTGATCAGCGCCTCGTGCTGGACGCAGGCCGGGTACTCGGCGGCCGACCGGCCGGCCCAGATGGGCTCGCCGATGACGCGGACCCGCCGCGGGGCGTGCCGGTTGACGAAGGAGTGCAGCACGGCCGGGATGATCCGACCCGGGTTGCGCCCCGCCTCGGTCATGTCCAGGAACCGCACCTGCTCGGCCGAGTCGCCGAGCGCCGACCGGATCGGCTCCATGCTGGCCGGCGGTACGGCGACGAGGACCGGCTCGTCGGCGTTCAGGCCTCCCCGTACGAACGGGACGGTGCCGGCCAGTAGCTCGTCGGACGTCCGGTAGACCAGCGCCTCGTGCTGAAACGACACCCTCGTCGTGGCGCTCATCCGAAATCCATGTCACGGATCCGCTCGTCGTGGCTCAACACCCTGGAGACCCCCCTTGCCGAGGACGATACGCCGGCATCGAAGACATCGACTACATCACTGTCAGGTTGACGAAGACTCGTCTGGTTCCGGGACAAGTGTGATCTCGACGTCACCGATGACATCGGAGGCGCACAGGGCGGTGCGCAGCGCGTACGCGCGTTCGACCAGTATCTCCGCGGGCCGGCGGTTCATCTCGGGTACCGGTAGCAGCCGCGCCGTGACCAGCAGCCGGCCGGGGCCGACGTAGACCGCTGTCAGCGCCTCGATCCGGCGTACCCAGTCCTCCTCCCGGATCCGCTCGCGGAGCCGGTCCAGGACGTCCGGCGGTGCGGACTCGTCGATGAGCAGGCCCTTGGACCGGCGTGCGACCAGGTACGCGACCCCGACGAGCAGCAGGCCGATGAGGATCCCGGCGCCTGCGTCCCAGCCGGCCCAGCCGGTCAGGCTGTGCAGCGCGATCGCGAGGAGCGCGAGGGTGATCCCGACGATCGCGGCCGTGTCCTCCAGCAGTACCGTCGCGGCCGTCGGGTCGGAGGCGCGCCGCAGGTGCTCGGCCATCGAGCGCCGGCGCGCACGGGCCTCCTCGCGCAACTGCTTCCGGGCGGTGCGCCACGACAGCGCCTCGAGGACCAACGAGACCAGCAGGACGGCGACCCCAATGGGTACGTCCTCCAGCGGCCTCGGGTGCAGCATCGCCTCGACGCCCTCGGTGATCGAGAAGACGCCGCCGACGAGGAAGATCCCCATGGCGGCGAGGAAGGTCCAGAACCAGCGCTCCTGCCCGTACCCGAAGGGGTGGCGCTCGTCCGGCGGGCGGTCGGACCGCCGCAGCCCCACGTACAGGAGCACCTCGTTACCGGTGTCGGCGAGGGAGTGTGCGGTCTCGGCCCACAGCGCCGCCGACCCGGTCATGGCCGCGGCCAGCCCCTTCGCCACCGCGATCGCGAAGTTGGCCAGCACCGCGATGAGGACCGTACGGACGCTCGCCTCGCGCGTGGCCGACTCGGACATGATCGCAGTGTTCCCGGTCGACAAGATCGTCACACCTGGCGATTCTGGGCGTCGTCCTCGGCGAGGAGGGTGCCTGCCGTCGATGGCTGAGGCCAGAAGCCGGACGGTACGGAGAGATTCAGCCGAAGTGAACGTTCAACGACGATCCGGCGCGAAATCAGCGTAAGCCGGCCTAGTTGGGGCATACATGAGTCCGGACCGACGTCCCGCTGAGCCCTTCTCACCTTTCGCCGCAGTAAGCGGTTGACGTCACCTTATTTGCAGTCATGGATGAATGGAGCCTGCAATAGGAAGTTGTCCTAAGAATCATCAGGCGCATCTGGAGGTCCCATGCGACGACTGCGTATCGCTCTCCTCATGCTCGGCCTCGTATCGCTGCCGATGATCGCCACTCCCGCGTACGCCACGGTCCATGCCCAGGCAAGCCCCACGGCCAACCAGTTACTAGCCAAGGCCAGCTCCTGCTCGGTGGTTTCACAGGGCAGGTACCGGACCGTCGGCAACGCCACTTCGGCCACGGTCGACATCTGCGGGTCCGGTTCGGCCTACTTCTGGAAGGCAGACATGGACATCGACTGTGACGGCGTCTCCACCAGTAACTGCAACTCCCGCACAGATCCCTGGTACCAGCCGCAGACCGCGTACCGGACGTCGAAGGGCGGGTACTTCCAGTCGGACGCGACGCACTTCTTCGTGATACCGGCGTCGAGCTCGCGGTTCAGCTACTCCAGCGCCGGCATCCGGCCGGGCACGGTCGCTGCGGTGATCTACCGCGGCGCGGTGGTCTATGCGGTCTTCGCCGACGTGGGTCCGAGCAACGTCATCGGCGAGGCGTCGTACGCCACCGCCCGGGATCTCGGCATCAACCCCGACCCCAGGTACGGCGGCGTCGAATCGGGCGTCACCTACATCATCTTCAAGGGCAACGTGCCCAGCCCGGTGGAGGACAACGGCGCCATCACCGCCAAGGGCGCGGCCGCCGCGAACGCCTGGCTCAACGGCGACTGACCCATCCCGAGGGCGCCCCGGCAGGGGCGCCCTCCTTACGCACCCAGCCGGCGCGCCAGCGCTGCGATCGTCGTCGTCGCCCCGCCCACGATCTCCTCGACGATCTCGGCAGCCGGCGCGTCGCGCGACAGCGCGTGCGCCTGGCCTGCCCACAGGTTGATCACCGACGGATCCCCGGCGGTACGGGCCGCCGCGCGCAACGGACCGGTGAGCTGGTGCACGTGGGGGTACGCGGCCGGGGCCGCCTCGTCGAAGGAGCGAAGAAAGTCGTTGACCACCCCGCGCGCCCGCCGACCGGTGAACGCGCGGGTCAGCGCGGTGTCCCCGGTGCCCGTCACCGCCGCCCGGTGCGCGTCCGACGTACCCGCCTCCGGGCAGCGCAGGAACGCCGTACCGAGCGCGCCGGCCGACGCACCGGCGGCGAGCACCGCAGCCAGCCCCGGCCCGTCGGCGATGCCGCCGGCGGCGACCATCGGCAACCGGGTCCGCGCCGCCACCAGCCGCAGCAGCGGCAGCAGCGCGTACTCGTCGGTGTCGGCCAGCCCGCCCCGGTGGGCGCCCGCCTCCATCCCCTGTACGACCACCGCGTCCGCGCCGATCTCCTCGGCCGCGGCGACGGCGTCCGGGTGCGAGACGGTCACCCAGACCTCACTGCCCCGCGCGTGCAGCGACTCGACGGTATCGGCCGCCGGCGCCCCGAACGCGAACGACACCACGGGCACCGGGTCGTCCAGCAGCACACGCAGCTTCTCCGCGTAGTGGTCGTCCCCGCCGACCGGCTCGCCCAGCGCCACGCCCCGGCGCTCGGCGATCGGGGCGAGCCGCTCCGCGTACGCGGTGACGTCGGCCGGGTCGGCCGGCGGCGCCACCGGCACGAAGACGTTCACGCCGAACGGCCGGTCGGTCAGCCGCCGGGCCTCTACGACGTCGGCGGCGAGCCGCTGCGGCGACAGGTACGCCCCGGCCAGGAAACCCAGTCCACCGGCGTTGGACACCGCCGCGGCGAGCGCCGGGGTGGACGGGCCACCGCCCATCGGGGCGGCGACGACCGGGCGGCGCAGCCCGCCGAGGACCGAGCTCACGACGCCTTGCCCTGCTCCGGCAGTCCGATCGGGTTCATCGGCATGACCGCCCGGCACGCCGCCGCCATCTGCTCGAGCAGCGCCCGCAGGCGGTCGACGTCGACCGCGCCCCACGGGCCGGCCGCGGCCCGGTCGGTGGCCGCCTCGATCTCGCGATGTCCGGCGCGCCCGGTCTCGGTCGGCCGGCCGTCGGCGTCGAGCCAGCCCAGTTCGGTCAGGCGCCGCGTCGTGGCGTCCCACTCCTCGTCGGTCCAGCCCCGGGCCGGCTGGGCGGTCTCGCGGGACAGGTCGTGCGCCGCCCGCCAGACCAGCATCTCCCGCCCGGTCAGGCCGGCGGCCACCACCGCGGCGATGTGCCCGTCGCCGCGGTGCTCCCGCAGGGTGGTGGCGGCCTGCCAGAGCCGCGCGAGCGGTTCCTGCGGCGTGGGCAGCGCCGCGTTGGCGGCGCCGAGCACCCGACCACCGGGCTCGATGTCGGCGGCAGCGGCCTGCAACAGGTCCGCCGCCTCGGCGATTGCGGCCTCCGGCTGGTCGGCCAGCAACCGGGCCAGGGCCTCGGTCGCGCCCTCGACCCGGGCCCGCAGCGTGTCCTCCGGCGTCGCCCGCTGCCAGACGTCGGGCAGCGCGCGGGCCACCATGCCGGGCGCGAAATTGAAGAACGAGGCGACCACCGGCGCGGCGCCGACCGGGCCGAGCGGCGCCGCGCGACCGGCGAAGTAGCCGCGCCAGAAGCCCTTCAGGCCCGCCGCCTGGAACGCGGCCAATGCCTCCGGGGTGAAGTAGGTGACGTCGTGGATCGGTTCGAACAGCGTCCACATCGCGCGGGCGGAATTCATGTCCGCAGCCTAGCCATGCGAGGCGGGCGCTCCTCCGCGCCGGAGCGCGCAGGAGCACCACGATCACGAGATGGCGGTCACATTCCGCAGTTGGCCACGGGCCGCACCGCCGGGAAACTCGGCGCTGTGCAGGTTGGTGTAGAACGCGCCGGGATCGGACGCCAACGAGTCGAGCAGCGTCTGGTCATCCACCGTGACGCTGCCCGAGACGGCGGTCAGCGTGGTGGGGAGCGGCCCGCTGAACAACACCACTTTCAGGGGACCGTTGGTACCGGCCGCGCCGAGGTGGAGGTGGGCAGCGGTCGGGGCCCCGATCCCGGTCCACCTGATGGTGAACCTGACCTGGTTTCCTTCGATGCGCAATGTCTCGAAGGCCCGGCCATCCGGGTCCCCCACTGCCGGAGACCCGGCAGGACCGGGTACTTCGTTGCCACCCTCGAGGGCGGCGACGAGGCGCGTCACGCCGACTGCCGACTGCTGTGGATGAGGGCCGTGCGCCGGGGCGGCGCCCGGGACGGCGAGACCGGCCGCGGTGGCGGCGGCGATGGAAAGGACGAGACGGGAACGTACGGTACGAAACATACGAGCAACCTCCCAGCGGGCCAGCGCCACGTGCGCCGTGGACGACCGGGACACGCTCACCACTTCGGGAGGGGTTCAAACACCCGCCGTCTCCACTGTGGAGCAAGGGACCGGTCCGCCCGCCGGTCAGCGGGTCAGGCGGCCCAGCAGCGCCGAGGAGGCGGCGATGCCCGCGATCGCGCACCCGGCCAGGACGGCCAGATCGAGACCGAGGTGGGACGGGGTACCGACGAGCAGGCCGCGCAGCGCGTCAACCTCGTACGACAGCGGGTTGAACCGGCTCAGCACCCGCAGCCAGTCCGGCATGACGGCCACCGGGTACAGCGCGTTGGACGCGAAGAACAGCGGCATCATGATCGCCTGGCCGATACCCATCAGCCGCTCGCGTGACAGTACGAGGCCGGCGATCGTCATCGACAGGCAGGAGAAGAACGCCGAGCCGAGCACCAGGACGACGACCACGCCGAGCAGGTGCAGCGGGTTGGCCGACAGCCCCACGCCGAGTACCGCCGCGAGGACCAGGATGACCAGGGCCTGGGTCAGGGCCCGTACCGCCGACGCGAACGCCTTCCCGGTCACCAGCGCCGCCCGCGGGGTCGGCGTCACCAGCAGCTTGGCGAGCACGCCGGCGTCGCGCTCCCAGATGATCTGGATGCCGTAGAAGATGGAGATGAACAGCGCCGACTGGGCGAGGATGCCGGGGGCAAGGTAATCCAGGTACGGCACGTCGCCGGTGGGGATGGCCCGGATCCGGGTGAACGTCTCGCCGAAGACGAGCAGCCACAGCGCCGGCTGGATCGCGCGGGTCACCAGCTCGCTGCGGTCGTGGCGCAGCTTCTGCAGCTCGACCAGGCACAACGCGTACACCCGGGCGGGCAGCACCCGCCACGCGCCCCGGGTATCCGGACGTTCCTCAGCCGAGGCGACGGGCTGTTCGACGGGTGCCACGGACATCTCGGAAGCCTCCCTGGGTCTCGGCGAACGTGTCACCGGTGTGGTGGCGGAACACGTCCTCCAACGTGGACTCCGGACCGAGCGCCGCCTTCAGCTCGCCGGGTGTGCCGAGCGCGCGGATCCGGCCCCGGTGCATCAGGGCCACCCGTTCGCAGTACTGGTCGGCCTCGTCCATGTAGTGGGTGGTCACCAGCACCGTCGCGCCGGTCGTGGCGCGTAGCTCCGTGACCTTGTCCCACAGCGCGCCGCGGGCCACCGGGTCGAGCCCGATCGTCGGCTCGTCCAGGATCAGCAGGCGCGGCCGGTTGACCAGCGCCTGGGCCAGCTCCAACCGCCGGACCATGCCGCCCGAGTACGTCTTGACCATTCGGTCGGCCGCCTCGGCCAGGCCCATCGCGGTGAGCGCGCCGTCGACCCGGTCGGCCCGTTCGCGCCGGGGCACGTCGAACAGCCGGGCGAAGAGGCTCACGTTCTCCCGTCCGGTGAGGGAGCCGTCGGCCGAGAGTAGCTGCGGCACGTACCCGATGGCGCGCCGCACAGCGAGGGGCCGCCTGGCCGGGTCGGCGCCGAACACGGTGACCATCCCGGGCCGTACCGGCAGGAGCGTGGTGATCAGCCGGATCGCGGTCGTCTTGCCGGCGCCGTTCGGGCCGAGCAGACCGAAGATCTCCCCGGACCGGACGGTCAGGTCGAGGTCGTCGACGGCGACCTGGTCACCGAAGGCGTGACGGAGCCCGGTACAGGCGACCGCGGTCATGTGCCCTCCTCGATCTCGCGCAGCAGGCGCCGCAGGGCCGGCAGCGCGGCCTCGATGGCCCGGACGTCCTCGCCGGGCAGGCGCGACAGCGCATCGCCGACCACGCGGTCGCGGCCGGTGCGCCAGTGGCGGAGCCGATCCCGCGCGGCGTCGGTCAACTCCAGCCGGGCCGCCCGGCGGTCGACCGGATCCACCCGCCGCCACAGCAGTCCCGCGTTGACGAGCTGGTTGACCAGCGTGCTGACGGAGTTGTCAGCCAGGTGCAGCGCCCGCGCGGCTGCCGCGACCCCGACGCCGGGCTGCGTGTCGACGATGTTCAGCAGCTCGATCTGCGCTCCCCGCAGCGCGGGCTCAGGCATCGTGGGCCGGATCCGGCGACGCACCAGCCGGCGGAGGCTGGCCACGGTGTCCATCAGCTCAGCAGCCAAATTGCCGTTCCCGGTCACCGGACTAAGATACCTCTCAGTACGAGGTAATTGCAAACCTCCCATTCAGAGGTAACTTCCGAGCCGAAAGGTGAACATGGCTACCGCGACCCCCGTCGCAACCGGCAACCAGGCAAGCTCCGGACATCTGCGGCGGGATGTCGGATTCTGGGGCCTCACGTTCATGTCCCTCGGCTCGATCATCGGCTCCGGCTGGCTGCTCGGCGCCCTGGGCGCGGCTCAGGTGGCCGGCCCCGCGTCGCTGCTGTCGTGGATCCTCGCGGGCGCCATGCTCGCGGTCCTCGCCCTGGCGCACGCCGAACTCGGTGCCACCTACCCCGTCGCCGCCGGTACCGCGCGCTTCCCCCGCTTCGCCTTCGGCAGGCTCGCCGGGTTCGTCGCCGGCTGGGCCTCCTGGCTGCAGGCCGTGACGATCACGCCCATCGAGGTCGAGGCGAGCCTGCAGTACCTGAACAACATCGAATGGGTGAAGAGCCACCTGCACCTGCTGAGCGAGCGCGGGACGCTCTCGGCGAACGGCCTGATCGGCGCGACCGTACTGATGCTCCTGTTCACCGTCATCAACATCGTCGGCGTCAAGCTCCTGGCGGAGAGCAACGCGGCGATGGTGGTCTGGAAGACCGCCATCCCGGTGGTGACCGTGGTCGTGCTGCTCACGCTGACCTTCCACGGCGGCAACTTCACCGCCGGCGGCGGCTTCGCCCCGTACGGCGCGCACGGCGTCTTCGCCGCGCTGCCCGCCGGGGTCGTCTTCGCCCTCCAGGGCTTCGAGCAGGCCATCCAGATGGGCGGGGAGGCCAGGAACCCGCAGCGCGACATATCCCGCGCGGTCATCTTCGCGATGCTGGTCGGCACCGCGATCTACATCCTGCTGGAGATCGCCTTCATCGGCAGCCTGGACCCGCGCAACCTGGTGACCGGCTGGGCCCACCCGGTGAAGGCCGGCGACTTCGGCCCGTACGCCACCCTCGCCCTCGGCGCGGGTGCCGGCTGGCTCGCGTACCTGCTCTACATCGACGCGTTCCTGTCCCCCGCGGGCGCCGGCCTGGTGTACGTCGGGACCTCGTCCCGCGTGTCCTACGCGCTGGGCCGCGAGCGCGCACTCCCCGCGGCGCTGGGGCGGCTCAACTCACGCGGCGTACCACTGCGCACGATCCTGCTGGCGTTCGTCGTCGGTGAGCTGGCGTTCCTGCCCTTCCCCAGCTGGCAGTCGCTCGTCGGGCTGGTCACCTCGGCCACCGCGATCATGTACGCGTTCGCCCCGGTGTCCCTCGCCGCGCTGCGCCGGCGCGACCCGGAGCGCCACCGCCCGTACCGGCTGCCGGGCGCCGTCGTGACCGCGCCGCTCGGCTTCGTCGCGGCCAACCTGGTGATCTACTGGGGTGGCTTCGAGGCGACGTGGAAGCTGGTCGTGGCGATTGTCCTGGGCTTCGTGATCTACCAGGCGACCGCCGCCCGCACCCCCCGCGTAGACCGGTCGCGCACCGACTGGCGCTCCGCCGTCTGGATCGGGCCGTGGCTCGCCGGGCTCACCGTCATCGGGTTCGTCGGCCGCTACGGCCACGGCGCCCGGCTGTACCTGCCCGAGTGGGTCGACCTCGCCGTCGTCGTCGCGTTCAGCCTCGCGATCTTCTTCTTCGCGGTGAACGTCGCCATGGCCGGCGGCCGGGTGAAGGCCGCCGTCGAGGCGGAGACGGGCGGCGCGACCGATCAGCGGGAGTTCGAACCGGCGTAGGCGTCCCGGGGCGGCGTGACGGGGCGGCCGGGAGCCGGCTGGTCCGCACCCTCGCGGCCGGGAACCGGCCGGTCCGCACCGGAGCGGGCGGCACCGGAACGGCGCACGACCCGCACGACCAGGCCCGCGAGGGCCACGGCCGCCACGGCGCCGATGACGACCAGGTTCGACGCCCCGAACAGCTTCAGCGCGCTCGCCAGCAGCACCAGTACGAGCGCGGCCCGGACGGCGCCCGCCGGCGCCCGGGACGAGAGCCGGGCACCGATCAGCACCCCGGGGATCGAGCCGACCAGGATCGCCAGCGAGAGGTCGAGGTGGAAGTCGCCGAAGATCACGTGACCCAGTGCCGCCGCGGCGACCAGGGGGACGGCCTGGACGAGGTCCGTGCCGACCAGGTCGTTGGCGCGCAGCATCGGGTACAGCGCCAGCAGCACGACGATGATCAACGAACCGGATCCGACCGAGGTGAGCCCGACGACGAGCCCGCCCACCGCACCGAGCAGGGCGGTGGGCAGCGGTCGTACCCGGATCTCGGGCTTCGAGGGCCCGCCGGCGGGCCGTGACCCGTCCCGGTAGGCCTTCACGATCAGCCCCCCGACGGCCAGCAACAGCGCGCCGCCCAGCGCCAGCTGCACGGCGTGCTGGACGCCGCCGGCCCCGCCGACGGCCCGCATCAGCAGCACGCCCGCGAAGGCGCTCGGCACGCTGCCCGCGCACAGCCACCCGACCAGCCGCCAGTTGACGGTGCCGCGGCGGATGTGCACGAAGCTGCCGAACGGCTTCATCACCGCGCTCGCCACCAGGTCGCTGGAGACGGCGGCCAGCGGAGGTACGCCGAAGAACAGCACGAGGACCGGGGTCATCAGCGCGCCACCACCCATGCCGGTGAGGCCGACGATGACGCCGACACCGAAGCCGGCGAGCGCGAGGACGGGAGACATCCGTCGAGTCTTGACCATGCCTGCCGCACTTGTCCATCAAACCCCCCAAATTAGTGGGAAATTGCCGGCCACATCACACTCGCAGGTGACCGAGCCATGATCGTCAAAGTGGCTGTCCGGAGGATTGTGACGGGCGTCGATCGCAGGGAGAATCAATCGCTTCCACGATCCGGGAGGATCCATGTCCGAGCCGCCCCCGCCGCCCGAATCCCCGGCGCCGCCGCCCGGGCCGGTCCCGCCGTCCGGGTACGAGCCCCCGCCCGGTCATCAGGCGCCCTCGGGGTACCAGGTGCCGCCGGCCGGTCACTACGGCCCGCCGCCGATCTCGTTCGCGGACCCGTCCGACCCGCTGATCAGCCCGGACTACGCCGGCTGGTGGCAGCGCAACATCTGGCTCGTCCGGGCATACTGGCGGCCGCTGCTGATGCTGCAACTGATCGCCGCGGCCGTGGCACTGGTGGTGGAGGTCCCCACCGCTGTCGCACAGGCGCTCGGGTCCCGGCACCTGGACAGCGGTTCACAGTTGAGCCCGGAGCAGGCGACGCAGGCGTTCGGCAGCGCGCTGCCCTGGATGATCCTCGGAGCCGTCGGCGCGATAATCGCCGCTCTCGCCGCGGTCGCGGTCCAGCTCGCCGGCATGCGCCTGCTCGTGGTGGCGGTGACCGGCGGGCGGCCGGCCGTCGGCGATGCCCTGCGCGGCGCGCTCCGACGGGTGTTCCCGCTGATCGGGTGGGGACTGCTCGCCGGGCTGATACTTATCGCCGGCGTGTTCGCGTGCATCGTTCCCGCGTTCTACTTCGCGGCGGTGTTCCTGGTACTGCCGGCGGTGGTGCTGTTCGAACGCGGCGGAGTGATCGCGCGCTGCTTCAAGCTCTTCCACGCCGACGCCGGCGCGGCCTTGGCTCGCGTCGCCACCATCGTCGGGTTGGGCATCGCGGCCTCGCTTGTCGCCGTCGTGTTCGGTGCGATCCTGAACGCCGTGGGAGCCGCGTCGCCCGGGGTCACCGGCCCGTTGGTCGCCACCACCGTCATCTCCACTCTCTTCGGCATCGTGGTGAACGCCGCGCTCGGCGTCGTGACCGCCCCGCTCACCCTGACCACGTACGCCGACGAGCGGGCGCGCCGGGAGCCGCTGCACACCGGCGTCCTGGCCCAGGAGCTTGCGAACGCCTGAGAATTCAGCTCCCGGACGAGCGCAGCGGCGGCGCGTCCAAGCCGCACTGGTACTCCTCACACGAGGGCCGGCGCGGCTCCCGCCGCCCGACCGTCGCGACGGCGAGCAGGCCACCGGCCACGCAGCCGGCGGCGGCGAGGTAACACGCGACCCGGAACCCGGCGGCGAACTCCGCCGGGTGCAGATAGGTCAACCCCCCGATCCCGGCGGCGGCCGGCAGGACCGCGATCGCGATCAGCGCGCCGGCGCGGGCCACGTCGTTGTTGATCGCGGACGCGATACCGGACCGCTCCGGCGGTACCGAGCCGAGCGCGGTCGCGGTCAGCGGCGCGACGGTGGTGGCCAGGCCCAGCCCGAACACCACGACGGCGGGCAGGACCCGGGTGAGGTAGCTGCCCTCGGTACCGGCCCGGCCGAGCAGGACGATGCCCGCGGCGACGAGCAGCGGGCCGACGGCCATCTGCGGCCGGGGGCCGATCCGGCTGGCCAGCGCCCCCGACCGCGCCGACAGCAGCAACATGATCACGGTGACCGGCAGCAGTGCGGTGCCCGCCGCCACCGCGCTGTACCCCCTGACCTGCTGCAACTGGATCGGCAGCAGGAACAGCACCGCGCCGAGGGCCCCGTACACGATGAACGTGACCGCGTTCGTACCGGTGAACCGGCGGTTGGCGAACAGGCCCAGCGGCAGCAGCGGGTGGTTGACCCGGCGCTCCCACGCCACGAACGCCGCCAGCGCGACGGCGCCCGCGACCAGCGCACCGACCACCGGGGCCGAGCCCCAGCCGAGCACCGAGCCCTCGGTGAGCCCATAGCAGAGTCCGAGCAGGGACGCCGTGACGAGCAGGCCGCCGACGAGATCGATGCGGCCGGCCGCGGCGTCGCGGGTCTCGGGTACATGCCGCAGGCAGACCCAGATGACCGCCACCGCCAGCGGCAGGTTGATGAGGAAGATGTACCGCCAGGACACCGCGGCGATGAGCCAGCCGCCGACGAACGGCCCGATCGCGATGGCCAGGCCGCCCAGACCGGACCAGGCCCCGATGGCCCGGGACCGGTCGGTCGGGGCGAACGTGGCCTCGATGATCGCCAGGCTGCTCGGCGTGAGCAGGGCGGCGCCGACGCCCTGGAGGGCCCGCGCGGCGATCAGAGTGGTGGCGTTCGGGGCCAGTCCGCACAGCAGCGAGGCGACGGCGAACCAGACCACGCCCACGACGAAGACCCGGCGGCGACCGTACCGGTCGCCCAGGGCGCCGCCGACGAGCAGGAAACCGGCGAGCGTGAGGGTGTACCCGGTAACGATCCACTGGAGACGGTCCAGCCCGACGGAGAACTCGCGACCGACCGCCGGCAACGCGATGCCGACGACGGTCGCGTCGATGGCGGCCAACCCCGAGCCGAGCACGGTGGCGAGCAGAACCCACCGTCCCCGTCGACTCGCGTACCGGACCGCCGCCGTCACGGCCGTACCGGCGAGGCGCCACAGACGCCGACGACCCGCCGGGAACCGGACGGGTCGTCGTCGACGTTGCTGATTCTTGTTCGGTTCATGTACACCCTCGTCAATTGGCTGACGACACCCTGGCCGGGCCGGAGCCCGTCGCGCGTTCGGGCCCGGTGACGAGGTCAGCGTACTCGGGGTGGCGCTTGATGTAGGTCGAGATGAAGGGGCAGCTTGCGACGGCCCGGTCACCTCCGGCGCGTACGGCGTCGAGGGCGCCGGCCGCCAGCTTGCTGCCCAGGCCCTGCCCCTCGAACTCCGGGTAGACCTCGGTGTGGGTGAAGTCGACGGTTCTGGGTGCCCGCCGGTACTGCGTGAAGCCGGCCACCCGGCCGTCGATACGCACCTCGTAACGCGACAGTTCGGGGTTGTGGACGATTCTCATGTCGGACACGTTGCCGCCTTTCACGAAGGGCTTACTCGACTTCGGCGCTTCCGTTGACCCGCAACTTGCGTCGCGCGCGTTCGTAGAACGTGGTCTGGCCGAGCCGAACCACCCGTGCGGCGCCCGGCAACGGCTTGATCAACAGACTGTCGCCGGCGTTCACGTACCCGCGCACGGGGCCGTCAACCTCCACGGCGAGCCGGCCGCTGGTGGGTAGTACGTCGAGTTCCAGCCGCTCGTCGAGCGAGAGCAACAGGGATCGATTGAACGACGAGTGCGCCGAGGACGCTCCGACGAGCAGACCCTCCACAGTGGGGGAAACGATCGGGCCGCCGGCGGAGAAACTGTACGCCGTGGAGCCGGTCGGGGTGGAGACGATGACGGCATCCGCCGCGTACTGCACGAACCGGTGCCCCTCCACGGTGATGCCGACCGCCGCCATGCGGTCGCCGGGTATCCGGACCAGCGCGATGTCGTTGAACGCGATGACCTTCTCGCCGTCGGGGAGCACGGTCGACACCGCCAGGCGCGGCTCGACCGTGTACTTGTTCTCGTCGATGGCGGTCAGCGCCCCAGGCAGGTCGGGCACGTCGATCTCCGCGAGGAAGCCGAGCCGGCCGACGTTGACCCCGAGGATCGGAGTCTTGCGCCCCTCGGCCAGCCGCATCGTGCGCAACATCGTCCCGTCGCCACCGAGGCTGACCAGCAGCTGCGAGCGGTCCACCAGTTCATCCGGGTCGACGGCGACCGCGTCGCAGGCGATACGGTCGACCTCGTCACGCAGGCCGAGCACGGTCACGTCCCGCCCGCGCGCCCAGTTCAGGATCGTCTCGATCGCGTCCGCCGAGTCACGGCGTGGATGCAGTACCAGGCCGACCGTGTGTACCAGGCCCATTACGTCACTGTACGGCCCGGCCTGTTCAGGGGTGCGAGTACGAGGGGGCTCCTTCGACCTCGAACGCCACCTCGTCGGCGTAGCACCACCACCAGTCCTCCCCCGGTTCGAAGGACTGCACGAGCGGGTCCCCGGTGGTGTGGAAATGGAGCCGGGCGTGCCGGTTGGGCGAACTGTCGCAGCACCCCACATGCCCGCAGGTCATGCAGAGACGGAGGTGTACCCATGCGCTGCCGCTCGCCAGGCACTCCTGGCAACCGTCGGCGGCCGGCGTGACGTCGGGGCGTGCCTTGGTGAGATGGATGCAGGCCGGCGTGGTCATGAACTCTCCCTACCCATGATCACGGAAGGTTCTCCGTGTTCCGGCGCGGAAAAGTTTCCGTCGTCACGGGAGGAGACGGGCCGTCGCTCCTTGCGGATCTCCACGGCGGTGTAGAGCGTCGGCACCAGGACCAGCGTCAGCAGCGTCGAACTGAGCAGTCCCCCGATCACCACGACGGCCAGCGGTTTGGAGATGAACCCGCCCTCACCGGTGAGGCCGAGCGCCATCGGGAGCAGCGCGAAGATCGTCGCGAACGCGGTCATGAGGATCGGCCGCAGGCGGCGCCGGCCGCCCTCGACCACGGCGTCGGCGACGCTCATCCCCTGTCGCCGGTACTGGTTGATCAGATCCATCAGCACGATCGCGTTGGTGACGACGATGCCGACCAGCATCAGCGCGCCGATCAGGGCGGGTACTCCCAGGGCCGTGTCGGTGGCCAGGAGCAGGCCCAGCGCGCCGGTCGCCGCGAACGGGATCGAGACCAGCAGCAGCAGCGGCTGGACCAGGCTGCGGAACGTAGCGACCATGATCAGGAAGACGATCGCGATCGCGGCCACCAGCGCGAGGCCGAGATCGCCGAACGCGCTGGACTGGCTGGCCGTCACGCCACCGATCTCGTACGCCGCGCCGGCCGGGAGCTTCAGCGCGGACAGTCGGGTGCGCAGGTCGCGGCTGGCGACTCCGGTGTCGCTGCCGGCCGCGGTGCCGCTGACGGTCGCGCTGCGGGCGCCGTCGACCCGGCTGATCTGCACCGGGCCGGGCACCTGCGAAACCTCGGCCACCTCGTCGAGCCGCACCGGCCCGGCCGCCGATCCGACCGTCAGCGCCCTGACCCCGTCCAGGTCCACCGGCGCCGCGCCGCCCTGGAGCACGACGTCGCGGGTCGTGCCGTCGATCGTCACCTGGGTAACGGCGCTGCCCCGGAGGGCCTGGGTCACCAGTTGGCCGATCACCACCTGGTTCAGCCCGTACTGCGCCGCCCGGTCGGACCTGACCCGTACCTGGATGCGCGGCGTGCTCTCGGTGAGGTCGCTGGTGACGTCGGTGGCGCCGGGGACGGCGGCCATCGCCCGGCGTACCTGCTCGGCGGCGCGGGAGAGCACCTGCGGGTCGGCGGCCCGCACGGTCACCTGCAGGCCGTTGGAGTTGTATCCGCCGCGTCCGGCGTTGACCGACACCTCGCCCACGCCGGTGAGGCGACCGATCCTGGCCCGGACCGTGTTCTGCAGCCTCGTGAGGTCGGTGCCGTCCTTAACGGTGATCGAATAGCTGGCGGTGTTCGGGCTGGGCGCCGCGCCGAAGCTGAACCCCGCCCGGCCACCCACGCTCACCTGGTAGGCCTGGATCTCGCGGAACCCGGCCAGCACCCCTTCGACCTTCCCGGCCGCCGCGTCGGTCGTGTCCAGACTGGTACTGACCGGCATGGTCTGGGTCAGGTTGAACGTGTTCTGGCCGGACGAGTCCAGGAAGTTCGTCTTCAGCAACGGCACCAGCGCGAACGTGCCGGCGAGGATCAGCAGCGCCACCGCCATGGTGGACCCGCGGTGCCGGGTGGCCCAGCCGACCACCGGAAGGTACGCCCGTTGCAGGACACCGTTGCGCTCGCGCGCCTCCACCCCGGCGCGGAACGCCTCGGCGTCGCCCGAGTGCGGCGACGGCTTGAGGAACCAGTACCCGAGGACGGGGATCACGGTCAACGCGACCAGCAGCGAGGCGAGCAGCGCGATCACGACCGTGACGGCGAACGAGCTGAAGAGCTGCCCGACCAGGCCACCGACGAAGGCGATCGGAAGGAACACCGCGACGGTGGTGAGGGTGGAGGCCGTGACCGCGCCGGCGACCTCGCGGACGCCGGTGAGAATCGCGTCTGTCTTGTCCTCGCCGTACCCGAGGTGGCGCTTGATGTTCTCTCCGACAACGATCGAGTCGTCGACGACCCGGCCGACCGCGATGGTCAGCGCCCCGAGGGTCAGGATGTTCAACGAGTACCCGCCGGCGGCCAGCCCGATCAGCGCGATCACCACGGAGAGCGGGATCGACACGGCCGTCACCAGCGTCGAGCGCACCGACGACAGGAACATCAGGATGACCAGGACCGCCATCGCCAGCCCCAGCAGCCCCTCCGTGGTCAGCCCGCGGATCGACCGCTCCACGTACGGCGCCTGGTCGTAGACGACGGTGAGCTGGGCGTCGCCGCCGAGCGCGCGGGTCAGCTCCGGCAGCCTGTCGCGTACGGCGTGCGAGATCGACACGGCGTTGCCGTCGGAGCGCTGCGTGACGGCGACGCCGAGACTCGGCTTGCCGTTGGTACGCGTCAACGACGTGGCCGGGGCGTAGTCGTCGGTCACGGTGGCGACGTCACCGAGGCGTACCGGCGTGGCGGCCCGGCTGGCGCTCGGGCTCGGCTGGACGCCCGGACTCTGCTCCGTGCCGGGGCTCGGCTGCGCGCCGCCCGGGGTGGTCGGGCCGGTGCGCCCCTGGCCGCCGGCTCCGGTCGCGGTCGCGGTCGCGGTCGCCGGCGCCGGCGCCAGGTACAGGTTGCGAATGTCGTCCACCGAGGCGAGCCGACTGCCGACCTGTACGGTCAAAGTCTTGTCCCCGCTGGTCAGGGAGCCGGCGGGCACCGGCGCGCCGCTGGCCGTCAGCGCCGAGGTGATCGAGGCCGCGGTCAGCCCGGCGGCCGACAGTCTCGCCTGGTCGGGCCTGATCGTGACGACCTTGTCGCGGGTGCCCTGCAGGCTCGCCTGGTTGACGCCGTCGATGCCGGTGAGCACCGGCAGTACCGATTTGTTGATCCTGTCGGCGAGCTGCTGCTGGTCGCCGGTCGATCCGACCGCGAGCTGCACCACCGGGATGTCGTCGGTGCTGCCGGCGACCACCCGCGTGGTGACCGGCGACGGGAGCTGCCCGGAGACCTGGGTGACCGCGTCCTGGATGCCGCGCACCGCGGCGGCGACGTCGGTGCCGTACTCGAACTGGACCTGCACCGTCGCCGAGCCCTCCTTCGAGGTCGAGGTGACCCCCGAGACGCCCGGCACGCCGCGCACCTGCTCCTCGATCGGCACCGTGACCTGCTGCTCCACCACGTCGGGTGCGGCACCCGGATAGGACGCCGCGACGGACGCCGCGGGGAACTGCAGGGACGGGAAGAGCTGCTGCTTGAGCCGCGGGACCGTGAAGAGGCCGAACGCGGCCACGATGATCGCCATCAGCGCCACGACGCCGCGGTTGGCGAGGCTGAGTCTGGCCAGGAACGTCACCCGTCCACAATGGTGGCTTCCGGGCGTGCCGGCATCCGCTGGCGGCGGGTCGCCCGCACCGGTCGACCCGGAGTGCGGCAGGCTGGACGCATGCGCCTCGCCACGTGGAACGTCAACTCGGTACGGGCCCGGCTGCCGCGGCTGCTGGAGTGGCTGGCCACGACGAAGCCCGACGTCGTCTGCCTCCAGGAGACCAAGTGCCCGGCCGACGCCTTCCCGGCGGCCGAGGTCGCCGAACTCGGGTACGCCACCGCCGCGCACGGCATCGGCCAGTGGAACGGCGTCGCCCTGCTGTCGCGGATCGGCCTCGACGACGTCGCCCGAGGCTTTCCGGACGAGCCGGGCTTCCCCGACCCGGAGGCGCGGGCGATCTCGGCGACCTGCGACGGGGTACGGGTCTGGTCGGTGTACGTGCCGAACGGCCGCACCCCGGACTCGCCGCACTACACGTACAAGCTGGCCTGGCTCGCCGGGCTGCGCGAGTCGCTCGCGCATGCCGTCGGCACCGGGCGGTCGCTCGCGGTCTGTGGTGACTTCAACGTCGCGCCGACCGACGCCGACGTCTGGGACCCGGCGCTCTTCGTCGACTCGACGCACGTGACGGCACCCGAGCGGCAGGCGTTGGCCGACATCCTCGCGCTCGGCCTGCGCGACGTGGTGCCGCGGCCGATGAAGGGCGACAACCCGTTCACCTACTGGGACTACCGCGCCGGCATGTTCCACCAGGACAAGGGCATGCGCATCGACCTGGTCTACGCCACCGACGACCTGGCCGGCCGGGTGCGCTCGGCGTACATCGACCGGGAGGCCCGCAAGGGCAAGGGCCCCTCCGACCACGCGCCGATCGTCGTCGACCTCTGACATCGTCGCCGTTCGCCGGTCACCGGCGCTTGAGCGGGCCAGAACCGCTACCCACCCAGAGCCGACCCTAATTCTTTGCTCCGAGAACCCGCGAAACGGGTGGATTCGCGGGTGATCCTCTTCCCCGCTGCCGCGTCGCCGTACAGGATCAGGCACGCCAATGCGTGCCCGATCGCGTTCCGCGCGGCGCGCGCCCCGACAGGGAGGGTTGTGTGAAGGCAAAGACAAGACGACTCGTCGTCTTCAGTACCGCCGCCGTCATGGCCGCGCTGAGTGCCGGGTCGGCCGCGTGGTCCGCGCCGGCCGCCTCCTCGGCGGCGCCGGGCATCACCTGGGGTGCGTGCGAGCGGGCGAGTCTGGTGAAGGCCGGCGCGGAGTGCGGATTCCTCTCCGTACCGCTGGACTACAGCCGCCCGAACGGCACGAAGATCAAGCTCGCGGTGTCGCGGGTCAAGCACAAGACGCCCGACTCGCAGTACCAGGGCGTCATGCTGGTCAACCCCGGCGGCCCCGGCGGCTCCGGGCTCGGCCTGTCCGTCCTCGGCAGGTACGTGCCGAAGAACGCCGGCGACGCCTACGACTGGATCGGCTTCGACCCGCGCGGCGTCGGCTCGAGCCAGCCGGCGATCAGCTGCCTGCCCGAGTACATGGGCCCGAACCGGCCGGACTACATCCCGTGGCATGAGTCGCTGGAGAAGACGTGGCTGGACCGGTCGAAGTCGTACGCCGCCGCGTGCGGTAAGAACGACAAGATCGGGCTGCTCAACCACATCACCACGGTCGACGCGGCCAAGGACATGGAGAGCATCCGGACCGCCCTCGGTCAGCAGCAGATCAACTACTACGGCTCCTCGTACGGCACGTACCTGGGCCAGGTCTACTCGACGCTGTACCCCCAGCGGCTGCGCCGGATGGTCCTCGACGGCAACGTCGACGCGCGGAAGGTCTGGTACCAGGCCAACCTCGACCAGGACGTCGCGTTCGAGCGCAACGTCAAGATCTGGTTCGGCTGGCTGGCGAAGTACGACAGCGTCTACCACCTGGGCACGACCGCGGACCAGGTCGAGAAGCGCTGGTACGCCGAGCAGGTCAAGCTGCGCCTGAAGCCGGCCGGCGGGGTCGTCGGTCCGGACGAGTGGACCGACATCTTCCTGCAGGCCGGGTACTACCAGGTCACCTGGCTCGACCTGGCCGACACGTTCGCCAACTGGGTGCACACCGGTGACCCGGCGCCGCTGATCGCCGCGTACGAGGCCACCGACTCCCCCGGCGACGACAACGGGTACGCCGTCTACAACGCCGTGCAGTGCACGGACGTGCAGTGGCCGAGGTCCTGGGACCAGTGGAAGCGGGACAACTGGAACACGTTCCGGGTCGCGCCGTTCGAGACCTGGGGCAACGCTTGGTTCAACGCGCCGTGCCTGTACTGGCCGGCGAAGGCGAAGAGGCCGGTGAACGTCGACGGCCGCAACGTCGCCGGCGCCCTGCTGATCAACGAGACCCTGGACGCCGCGACGCCGTTCGAGGGCAGTCTCGAACTCCGGCGGCGGTTCCCGAACGCGGTCCTGATCGCGGAGCCGGGCGGCACCACGCACTCGGGCAGCCTGTACGGCAACGCGTGTGTCGACGACAAGATCGCCGACTACCTGCTCTCGGGCAAGCTACCCGCGCGCAAGGCCGGCGATGGTCCGGACGCCACCTGCGACCCGCTGCCGGAGCCGGTCCCCGCTGCCGCGGGGTCGTTCTCGGCGTCGTCGACGGACGTGAACGCGACCCGGGCCGATCTCCGACCCATGCTCCACGGCCGCCGATAACGGTGACTCTGCATGATCGCGGAGACCTTTGCGTGCTCCGGCGCGGAGGGGTCTCCGCGATCATGGGGGAGGACCAACGCCGGCTCGGACCTACAACGATCCCCTGGCGGCAACCCACTCCGTCGGCTGGCCGGTGATCGCGGCGATGCGGTCGTAGTCGGCGTCATAGTGAAGCAGCACGGCGCCGTGCAGTTCGGCCGTTGCGGCGATGATCAGGTCGGGCAGGTGGAAGTGCCGATGCTGGCTGGTGGTGGCGAGTTCGCGATGGACGGCGAGCGCCCGGTCCATCGCCTGGGTGGTGACGTCGATCCAGCGATGCCCGTGCAACGCTCCCCAGAGGACCTCGTACCCCTTCGGATCGGGGGCGTTGTTGAGGAACTCGAGGGCGGTCATCTGGCACCCGGCGAGCCGCCCCTCCGTGAGCAGGCGCTCAAAGCGCCGACGGACCTCCGGGTGTCGCCCCTGCAGGACGTAGACCGAGGTATCGGCGAGATATACGGGCGCGGACATCACGCCGCGTCGGTTGCCTGAGCGTCCTCGGTGAGGCGGGAAAGGTCCCGTCCCCCGCCATAGCGCCATCCCTCATGGGAGCCGGCGAAGTCCATCGGCACGCTGTCGAAGGCGGCGACGATCTCCACAGCCTGCTTACGGAGAGCGAAGGAGCGCAGCGCAGCGTTGATGGTCGCGACCTTGGTGTCGGTGCCCAGGACCTCGCGCGCGGCATCGAGCCAGTCGTCGTTCACGTCCACCGTGATGCGCGTCATGACTTGAACGGTACACCAAGATCACAATTTTCCACGCACCAGCCGTCAACCGCGTCGAGCACCACCACTCGCTCAACAGCTCTGCATGATCGCGGAGACCTTGCGTGCTCCGGCGCGGAAAGGTCTCCGCGATCATGAAATGGGTCGGCGTCAGGAGCCGATCGGACGGCCGTCCAGGCGCCACGACACGACCACCGCCGGCTTGGCGAAGTCCCCGTCCGGCCAGGTCGACGCCGGGTTGTCCATGGTTGCCCCGTCCACCTCACCCGGGTGCTGGACGTTGACGAACACCGAACGGCCGTCGCCCACGATGAACGGGCCGCAGGTCTCCGCACCGACGGGTACGGTCAGGAACTGCTTGACGTGGCCGCGCTCCGCGCCCTCCAGCGGTACGGCGAACAGGCCGTCGTTGGAGTCGAGCTGGTTGCCGTCGGTGGCGATCCACAGGTTGCCGGCACCGTCGAAGGTGACGTTGTCCGGGCAGGAGATCGGCGACACCTTGCTCTTGTCGTACCCGGCGAAGTAGGTGTTCGGGTCGTTCGGGTCGCCGCAGACCAGCAGCAGGTCCCAGCTGAACGACTCGGCGCCGTTGTCGCCGCCGTCCTCGGTGAGCTCCAGGACGTGGCCGTGCTTGTTGTTGTTGCGCGGGTTGACCTCGTCGGCGGCCGCCTTCGCGCCCGGCGCGCGCGAGGTGTTGTTGGTCAGCGCCGCGTACACCTTGCCGGTCTTCGGGTTGACCTCGACGTCCTCGGGCCGGTCCATCTTTGTCGCACCCATCTTGTCGGCGGCGAGCCGGGTGAAGACGAGAACCTCCTCGACGGTCATCCCCGGCACCAGCGACCGGTCGCCCCGTACCAGCGGGATCCAGCGGCCACGCCCGTTGAACGCGCCGTCCGACGGCAGCTTGCCGCTGCCGTCGATCTCCGCCGCGCTGGTGTACTCGAACTTCGCCACGTACAGCGTTCCCGACTCCAGCAGCGTCAGGTTGTGCCGGCGGGCCTTCTCCGAGTGCCCATGGTCCATCCGCTTGTCGGAGACGAACTTGTACAGGTAGTCGAACCGCTCATCGTCGCCCATGTACGCGACCGCCCGGCCGTCCTTGGCGAGGGCGATCGTCGCGCCCTCGTGCTTGAAGCGCCCGAGCGCGGTGTGCTTGCGCGGCGTCGATCCCGGCGTGTACGGGTCGATCTCGACGATCCAACCGAACCGGTGCGCCTCGTTGCCGTTGACCTTCAGGTCGAAGCGGGCGTCGGCCCGCTCCCACTTGCGGCTGCCCGACGGGTACCGCTTGGTGGTGTCGATGCCGTAGCGCGCCAGGGCCGGCCGGATCGCCGCCGGCGCCTCGTCGCCGCCGACGAAGTACTGGTTGAAGTTCTCCTCGCCGGAGAGCACCGTGCCCCACGGCGTGACGCCGCCGGAGCAGTTGTTGAGGGTACCGATGACGGTCCTGCCGGCCGGGTCGGCCTTGGTACGCAGCAGCGGCGAACCGGCGGCCGGGCCGTCCACGGTGAACGGGGTGTCCAGCATGGTGATCCGGCGGTTGTACCGGCGCGGGCCCCGGCCGACCGGCGTCCACCGGCCGGTGTCGCCGACCCGCTCGATCTCCACCACGCTCAACCCGTGCGCCGCCATGGCGATCTTCACCTGGTCCACCGTGAGCGCGTCGTGCGTCGTGAAGCCGGGGAACATCAGCTCTTCGTTGGTGTACTCGTGGTTGCTCACCAGCAGCGCCCGGTCCCGGCCGAGCGGCAGCACGGCCAGGAAGTCGTTGTTGTACCCGAACTGCTTGAGCTGGGCCTGCCAGCTCTGCTTCCGGACGTCGAACGCCGGTGCGCCGGGAACGACCGCGTCACCCCAGCGGATCACCACTGCGGAGTCGTAGCCGTTCGGCACGACCAGCGTGTCGAGCTGGTTCGGCGGGATCGGCTTGAACGTCAACACGGCAGCAGCGGCGGTCGGCGCGGCGGCCGGGTCAACCTCCGGCACCTCGGGCCGCGCCCCGTCGGGGTCGGCGAGCGCCGGAGTCGCGGCCCCGGCCAGGCCGGCGCCGGCCGCGCCGACGACCAGCGCGCCGAGCGCGCCCGCGCGGACCAGCCCACGCCTGGTCAGACCGGTCGAGATGAGGTCACCGAGATACTCGTTGTCGGACTCGTTCGGTACCGGGTGGTCGCACGCGTTGCCGCACCGGTACTGGCACGTCATGGCGCTCCGTCCGGTGTGACCGCGCTGCGCCGTACCGATGACGGGCAGCAGCCGCCGGAAGTCGGGCATCAGGTTCCTCCGCTGTCGGGGGTGTACGTATCGGCACGCTAGGAGCACCCGGGGGCCGGCGGCAAGCATCGCGGTCAATATCTACCGAAGTATCGGGGCAAGGAGCGGGGCGCCGCCGCGGACTCAGCCGGCTGCGGCCGCGGCGGCGTGCTCGGCCGCCGGGCTCGGTGCCGGCCGGCGACGGCGCAGCAGCAGCGACAGCCCGGCCGCGGCGATGGCCAGCGCGCCGGCGACGTACCAGGCGAGCGCGTAGTCGCCGAGCCGGTCGCGGACGACGCCGGCGGCCGTCGCGGCGAGCGCGGCGCCGATCTGGTGGGAGGCGAACACCCAGCCGAAGACGACGGGGCCGGCGTCACCGAAGTACTCCCGGCACAGGGTGACGGTCGGCGGCACGGTCGCCACCCAGTCCAGCCCGTAGAACAGGACGAAAACCAGCATGCTCGGCCGCGCCGACGGGCCGAACAGGCTGGGCAGGACCAGCAGCGAGGCGCCGCGCAGCCCGTAGTACGCGCCGAGCAGCACCCGGCTGTCGACCCGGTCGGTCAGCCAGCCGGACGCGACCGTACCCGCGACGTCGAAGATGCCGATCAACGCGAGCAGGCTCGCCGCGGCGGTCTCGGGCATCCCGTGGTCGTGCGCGGCCGGGATGAAATGGGTACCCACCAGCCCGTTGGTGGTCATGCCGCAGATCGCGAAACCGCCGGCGAGCAGCCAGAACGGCCGGGTACGGGCGGCGGACCCCAGCACGCCGAGCGCCCGCCGCACCGCGCCCCGCCCGGCGGGCGGTCCCGCCAACGGTGGATCGTCGGCGGTCGCGCCGTAGGCCCGCACCCCGAGGTCGCTGGGGTGGTCCCGCAGCCGCCACAGGACAAGAGGTACGACGGAGACCGCCACCGCGGCCACGACCAGCGCCGCGGCGCGCCAGCCGCGGCCCTGCACCAGGTACGCCAGCAGCGGCAGGAACACGAGTTGCCCGGCCGCGCCGCCGGCGGTGAGTACGCCGGTCACCAGGCCGCGCCGGTGCACGAACCACCGGCCGGTGACCGTCGCGACGAAGCCGAGCGCCATCGAACCGGTACCGAGCCCGACGAGCACCCCCCAGAGCAGAACGAGTTCGATGCTCGACCGCATGAACACGGTCAGGCCGCTGCCGGCCGCGACGAGGAGCAGCGCGCCGGCCACCACGTACCGGATGCCGAGCCGCTCCATCAGCGCGGCGGCGAACGGGGCGGTCAACCCGTACAGGATGAGGTTGACCGATACGGCGGCCGAGATGACCCCGAGCGGCCAACCGAACTCCGCGTGCAGCGGGTGCAGCATCACGCCCGGGGTGGCGCGGAAGCCCGCGGCGCCCACCAGGGCGACGAAGGCGACGGCGGCGACGGTCCAGGCGGGGTGCGGTCGACGGGTCACCCGACCAGTGTCGATCAACCCGGCACGGAACGACGAGTCGGTCGGGTCACCCGTGCGGTGCTGACCGAATGGACGAACCTGAGGGTACGGACGTTCGCCCGCCGCTGCCGTGCGGCTGCGGGTATCGGCCCGACCCGCTGGCCGCTTGAGCGATGCGCGGCGCGACGACAGACCGGCGCGGGTGCCACGCGCCCTGCGGAGGGCAGTTGACCCTGCATACAGGCGTGACCACAACTACCGCAATTCCCCTGACCCGGCATTCAACGGCTACCGTGTACCGCAGGTTTTTGCTGGAGTATCGAGAGATGGGAGGGCGATGCCCGCCACTCCGCATCCCCCGGGTCGTGGCCGCGCCGACGCTGGCCGACGCTCCGGCGCCGAGTTCACCTCGGGGCCGGTCTACGCCTCGGGACCCCCCGGCGCCGGTGCCCAGCCGCACCTGCCGCCCGGACCGACAGGCCGAGGCATGCCCCCGCCCGGACCGACAGGCCGAGGCATGCCCCCGCCCGCGCCGGGCGGGCCGCCCCGGTCGCCGATGCCGGGCGAGCCGCCTCGGCCACCCGCCGGTAACCGGCCACCCGCCAACCGGCCGCCCGCCGACCGGCCACCGACCGCCAAGAAGAAGCGGCGCGGCGACCCGTGGTGGGCGAAGGTGCTGGTCATCTCCGGCGCGATCCTGATGCTGCTCAGCGGCACCGCCATCGCCGGCGGCCGTGTACTGATGGACCGGTACACCGGCGCGGTGCACCAGCAGAGCCTGCTCGGGTCCGAGGCGATGGCGAGCGGCACCTCGATCAACGGTCCGCTGACCGTACTGCTGGTCGGCATCGACGAGCGGCCCGGCGAGAACGCCGAGGGTTCGCGCTCCGACTCGATCATCCTGCTGCACGTCAGCGCCAACCACGACGCCGCCTACCTGGTGTCGATCCCGCGCGACTCGCGGGTGACCATCCCGCCGTTCCCGAAGAGCCGCTACCCCGGCGGCACTGACAAGATCAATTCGGCGTTCTTCTTCGGCAGTCAGAACGGTGGCGGCCGTGCCGGCGGCTTCGAACTGCTGGCCCTGACGATCAAGAAGATGACCGGCATCACGTTCAACGCCGGGGCGATCGTCAACTTCTCCGGATTCCAGGCCGTCACCAAGGCCCTCGGCGGCGTGCACATGTGCGTCGACGAGAAGGTCACGTCGATCCACATCGGCCAGGACTCCAAGGGCAAATTCGCCGCCCCGTACCGGATGACGCCCGACCTCCGGCCGATCCCGGTACCGGGGGTGAAGCCGCAGGTGTACGAGCCCGGCTGCTACGACATGTCCGACTGGCAGGCTCTGGACTACGTCCGCCAGCGCGAACTGGTCCCGGACGGCGACTACGGCCGCCAGCGCCACCAGCAGCAGTTCGTCAAGGCGCTGGCGAAGAAGACCCTGAGCAGCGGGGTGGTGGCCAACCCGACCAAGCTCGACGGCGTCCTCCGCGCCGCCGGTCAGGCCCTGACCGTCGACAGCGGCAAGTTCGCGCTGAGCAACTGGCTGTTCACCCTCAAGGACATCAACCCGAACAACGTCGCCATGATCAAGACCAACGCCGGGAACTTCCACTCCGAGATCATCGACGGCCAGGCGTTCGAGACGCTCGACCCGACCAGCCTGGAGCTGTTCCAGGCGATCCGTGACGACAACGTCGACTCGTTCGTCGCCGCCAACCCGAGCTGGGTCAACTCCGACGGCGGGCCACAGAGCTGACCGTCAACCCGGCGGCTGCCAGGTCTGCCTGGTAGCCGCCGGACCGCTCGGATAGCGTGACAAGGGTGCTCGGCCTGCCCGCAGGCATCGGTGCCTGCCTGTTCGACCTCGACGGCGTGCTCACCCCGACCGCCGCGGTGCACGCGGCGGCGTGGAAGGAGACGTTCGACGGCTTCCTGCGCGAGCGCTCGGCGCGTACCGGGGAGCCGTTCACACCCTTCGACCCGGTCGCCGACTACGACGAGTACGTGGACGGAAAGCCCCGTGCCGACGGCACCCGCTCCTTCCTCGAGTCCCGCCACATCTCGTTACCCGAGGGCGGCCCGGACGACCCGCCGGGCGAGGAGACCGTCCAGGGGCTGAGCTCCCGCAAGGACGAGGCGTTCGCGCGGCGGCTGCACCGCGACGGGGTCGAGCCGTACGAGGGGTCGGTACGCTACCTGAAGGCGGCGCGCGACGCGGGCCTTCGGCGCGCGGTCGTGTCGTCGAGCAGGCACTGCGCGGAGATCCTGGCCGCGGCCGGCATCGCCGACCTGATCGAGGAGCGGATCGACGGCATCGTCGCGCAGCGCGAGGGCCTGCGCGGCAAGCCGGCGCCGGACACGTTCCTGGCCGCCGCCCGCAGGCTGGGCGTACCAGCAACCGCCGCCGCGGTCTTCGAGGACGCGCTGGCCGGCGTCGCCGCGGGCCGGGCCGGCGGGTTCGGGTACGTGGTGGGGGTGGACCGGGCGGGCCAGGCCGACGCGCTGTACGCGCACGGCGCGGACGTCGTGGTGAAGGACCTCGCCGAACTACTGGACCGGCCGGAGCCGGGAACCCCACGATGATCACCCATCCCGACTTCCCCGCCGAACCGTGGGACGTCCGCGAAAGCGGCCTGGACCTTGGCGTGCTGGCCCAGTCCGAGTCGGTGTTCGCGCTGTCCAACGGCCACATCGGGCTGCGGGGCAACCTCGACGAGGGCGAGCCGCACGCGCTGCCGGGCACCTATCTGAATTCGGTGTTCGAGTTCCGCCCGCTGCCGTACGCCGAGGCCGGCTACGGCTACCCCGACTCCGGGCAGACGGTCATCAACGTCACCAACGGCAAGCTGATCCGGCTGCTGGTCGAGGACGAGCCGTTCGACGTGCGCTACGGCGAACTGGTCGCCCACGAGCGGGTGCTGTCGCTGCGCGACGGCGTGCTGCGGCGCACCGCGCAGTGGATCTCGCCCTCCGGCCACGGCGTGCACGTCTCCACGACCCGGCTGGTGTCGTTCACCCAGCGCGCGACCGCGGCGATCGAGTACGAGGTGCGCCCGGTCGACGGGCCGCTGCACCTCGTGCTCCAGTCCGAACTCGTGGCCAACGAGCAGTTGCCGGCGATGTCGGACGACCCGCGGGCGGCGGCCGTGCTGGAGGCGCCGCTGGTACCCGAGCAGCACAGCGCGCACGACGCGCACGCCCACCTGGTGCACAGCACGCGCCAGAGCGGGCGCCGGGTCGGTGCGGCCATGGACCACCTGGTGGACTGCCCGGCGGATGTGCAGACGTTCATCGAGTGCACCGAGAACACCGCGCGGTTCACGCTCATCACCCGGCTCGCCGCCGGCCAGTCGCTGCGGCTGGTGAAGTTCCTGGCGTACGGCTGGTCCAGCCAGCGGTCGATCCCGGGCATCTCCGCGCAGGTGGAGGCGGCGCTCGCGCTGGCACGGGCCAGCGGCTGGGAGGGCCTACTGGCCGAGCAGCGCGCGTACCTCGACGACTACTGGGCCCGCGCCGACGTCGACCTGGAGGGCGACCAGGAGGTGCAGCAGGCCGTACGGTTCGCCCTGTTCCAGGTGCTCCAGGCGAGCGCGCGGGCCGAGCGCCGGCCAATCCCCGCCAAGGGCCTCACCGGGCCCGGCTACGACGGCCACGCGTTCTGGGACACCGAGTCGTTCGTGCTGCCGGTACTGACGTACACCACCCCGCACGCGGCGGCGGACGCCCTGCGGTGGCGGCACCTCACGCTCCGGGCCGCCCGCAAGCGCGCCCGTCAGCTCACCCTCGGCGGCGCGGCATTCCCCTGGCGCACCATCAACGGCGACGAGTGTTCCGGGTACTGGCCCGCCGGCACCGCCGCTTTCCACATCAACGCCGACATCGCGGACGCGGCGATCCGCCTGGCCGACGCGACCGGCGACGACCGGTTCGAGCGCGAGACCGGGCTCGCGCTGCTGGTCGAGACGGCACGCCTGTGGACTTCGCTGGGCTTCCACCACCCCGAGGGCAGCTTCCGGATCGACGGAGTGACCGGGCCGGACGAGTACAGCGCGCTCGCGGACAACAACGTGTACACGAATCTGATGGCGCAGCGGAACCTGCGCGGTGCGGTGGCGGCCGCGAGACGCCATCCGGACGCGGCCGCCGCGATGGGCGTCGACGACGAGGAGATCGCCGCCTGGCGGCGGGCCGCCGACGAGATGTTCGTGCCGTACGACGAGAAGCTCGAGGTCCATCCGCAGGCGGAGGAGTTCACCGACCACGAGGTCTGGGACTTCGCGCACACCCGTGCGGACCAGTACCCGCTGCTGCTGCACTTCCCGTACTTCCAGCTGTACCGCAAGCAGGTGGTCAAGCAGGCAGATCTGGTGATGGCGCTGTACAAGTGCGGCGACGCGTTCACCGCCGACGAGAAGGCCCGCGACTTCGCGTACTACGAGCCGTTGACCGTGCGCGACTCGTCGCTGTCGGCGTGCGTACAGGCGGTGCTCGCAGCGGAGGTGGGGCACCTGGACCTGGGGTACGACTACCTGGGCGAGGCCGCCCGGATGGACCTCGACGACCTCGAGCACAACACCGGCGACGGGCTGCACATCGCCTCGCTGGCCGGGGCGTGGATCGCGCTGGTCGCCGGGTTCGGCGGGATGCGTGACAGCGGCGGCTCGCTCGCGTTCGCCCCTCGGCTGCCGGAGCCGCTGACCCGCCTCACCTTCAGCGTCATGTGGCGCGGGCGGCGGTTGTGTGTGAACGTCACCGGCGCCGAGGCCACGTACTCGCTCGCCGGCGGTGACCCGCTCGAGCTGACCCACCACGGCCGGGCCTTCGCACTGGCGGTCGGGGAACCGGTCACCCATCCAATCCCGTCGATCAAGATCGGCTCTCGGCCCAGCCAGCCGCCGGGTCGGGCGCCCGCAAGGCGCTGGCCTTCACCCTCGGACAGCGGAGCGTAAATAGGTCCTTACGTATTGGTCATATTCGCTGGCCTGCTTTGTCAAACTCCGATATCTGCATCAGTATGTGCGGGTGCGCGCTGCCCGTCTTGCTCTCGTCGCCCTACTCGGCGTCGCCGCTGTGCCGTTCGCGGCCTCACCGGCGCTCGCCTCGGGCGGCGTCAACCTGACGCTGTCCCCCAGCCACGGCGCCGCGACCTCGACGGTCACCGCCTCGATCTCGTACCCGGCCAACCGCGACTGGTTCGGATACGACTGCGACGGCCCGATCACGATCAGCTGGGATGGCCGCGCCATCGCCCGGGTGGATCCGAACCGCAACGGCAGTACGTGCGGGGCCAGCGTCTCCATGAAGCCGGTCTCCGCCCCGCCGGGCACCCACGTCGTGAAGGCGTCGGTGGACAACCGGGGCAGCGCACAGGCGACGTTCACGGTCGACGCGCCGCAGGGTCCCCCGACCCCGCCCACCACGGCGCCCGCGCCCGCACCCGCGCCCGCGCCGACCGCGGGCAAGCCGTCGGCGCAGCCGTCGAAGTCCGCACAGCCGTCGAAGTCCGCGCACCCCTCGAAGTCCGCGCAGCCGGCGCCGTCCGCCTCGGCGGCCACCGTCCTGCTGCCGGACCTCCTGGGCCTCGGCGCGCTGAACGGCTCGGCGTCGCCGGTGGCGATCGACGACTCCGGAGTGATCGTCCAGCGCGCGGCCGGTACCCCGTTCGAGGTCTGGGTGTTCGGAGCCGGCGGGGCGCTGATCCTGTTCGGTACCGCGCTGCTCGGGACCGCGTTCATCCGGCGCCGCCGCCGCGCGTCGCTGACCGCTGCGCCGGCGACGCCGGCGGTCGGCCGCGTGCGCGTTACCGACATCACGTTTCAGTAGGCGGAAAATCGGAAATCATCCCTGTCCGGGTCAACCGGTGTGGGGGTGAGGTATGACAGCGATGCCGTCCTGGGATCTCGGTAGCGGTATGAGGATGGATCTGGAGTGTGACGACTGCGGCTATGTCATCTCACGGCCGGGTACGGACCGTATCGACTGGCACACGTTGTGGGGTACCGCGCGGAAGCTGGGTTGGGACGGGGGCGCCGAGCGCGCCGGCCGGCACACCTGTCCGGAGTGCGTAGCGCGGCTACAGCCCGCCGCCTGACCGGGTTTGTCCTGTTCTCCTGTGGGAAGGGCCGATCAAGGACCGAACCGCTGGAGGCGTTGATGACGACCGCGACCGCCATCCGTACGGTCAACTTGCCGTCCGGAGAGCCGATCCGGGTCCTGGGGCAGGGCACCTGGGGTATGGCCGAGGACGCGCGGCGGCGCGGTGACGAGATCGCGGCGCTACGGCTCGGCGTCGACCTCGGCCTGACGTTGATCGACACGGCCGAGATGTACGCCGACGGTGCCGCGGAGGGCCTCGTCGGCGAGGCGCTCGCCGACCGGCGCGACGAGCTGTTCCTGGTCGACAAGGTGCTGCCCAGCCATGCCACCCTCACCGGGACCATCACCGCGTGCGAGCGCAGCCTGCGCCGGTTGCGCACCGACCGGCTGGATTTGTACCTGCTGCACTGGCGCGGCCCGGTACCTCTCCAAGAAACCGTCGAGGCCTTCACCCTGCTGGTGGAGCGCGGACTGATCCGGCACTGGGGGGTCAGCAACTTCGACCTTTCCGACCTCGCCGAATTGACCGGCGTCCCGGGTGGTACGGGCGTCGAGACCGACCAGGTGTACTACAACCTCGCCCACCGCGGCATCGAGTGGGACCTGCTGCCACAGTGCCAGGCGTCCGGGCTGCCGGTCATGGCGTACTCCCCCTTCGACCACGGCCGGATGGTCGACCACCCGGCGCTCCAGGAGGTCGCGGCGCGGCACGACGCGACGCCGCCCCAGGTCGCGCTGGCCTGGGTACTGCTCCACGACGGGGTCGCCACCATCCCCAAGGCCTCGACGCCGGCCCACGTGCGGGACAACCGCGCCGCGTACGACATCCAACTGACCCAGTCCGACCTCAACCTGCTGGACAGCGCTTTCCCGCCCCCGTCGGGGCCGCAGCCACTCGAGGTGCTCTGAGGAGCCCGCTCATGAAGACCATGACCAGCACGGTGGTGCAGTGCAAGCACTGCGGAGCCAGCAATCGGGTACCGGCCGCGGCAAAGGGCGTACCGCGCTGCGGCAAGTGCCACAACCCGCTGCCGTGGGTCGCGGACGCCGACGACGACTCCTTCGCCGAGGTGGTGGAGCAGTCCACCCTCCCGGTGATCGTCGACATGTGGGCCGTGTGGTGCGGCCCCTGCCGGATGGTCACTCCCGCGCTGGAGACGGTCGCCACAGAGCTGGCCGGCCGGGTGAAGCTCGTCAAGGTCAACGTCGACCAGGCGCCGAAGCTCGCTCAGCGCTTCACGATCCAGGCCGTACCGACGCTCATCCTGATGAAGGACGGCCAGGTGATCGCCCGCCAGGCCGGTGCCGCCCCCGCCGCCGCGCTGCGGAGGTGGGTCGAGGACGCCCTGGCCAAGTCGGGCTGACGGGCCGCCAGGCATCCGCGCGGCTGGCCGTCGCGTCAGTCGGCCCGGTTGGAGCCGGACCGCGCGATGTGCGTCAGGAACTGGACGTTGGTCCGGGTCCGGCGCAACTGATCAAGGAGCTGCTCGGTCGCCTGCTGGGAGTCGAGCGCGTGCAGCGCCTTGCGCAGCTTGCGCACGATCGCAAGCTCCTCCGGCGCGAGCAGGACCTCTTCCCTGCGGGTACCGGAGGACGCGAGGTCGACGGCCGGGAACACCCGCCTGTCGGCGATCTTGCGGTCGAGCTTGAGCTCGGCGTTGCCCGTACTCTTGAACTCCTCGAAGATCAACGTATCGCCGGCCGACCCGGTCTCGACCAGCGCGGTGGCGATGATCGTCAGCGAGCCGCCCTTCTCGATGTTGCGGGCCGCGCCGAGGAACTGCTTGGGCGGCTGCAGCGCCGTGGAGTCGATACCGCCGGAGAGCGTACGGCCGCTGACCTTCGCGCCGAGGTTGTACGCCCGGCCCAGCCGGGTGATCGAGTCGAGCAGTACGACCACGTCGTGACCCAGCTCGACCAGGCGCTTGGCCCGCTCGATCGCCAGCTCCGCCACGCTCATGTGATCCGTCGGGGGACGGTCG
>NZ_BOON01000072.1 GCF_016863255.1 Planosporangium mesophilum | reverse complement strand
GCCGCCGTCGGTCAGCCCAGCGCCGGTCAGCCCAGCGCCGCCGAGCGCCGCGCCGCCGTCGGTCAGCCCAGCGCCGGTCAGCCCAGCGCCACCGCCGGTCAGCCCACCGCCGGCCACGGCGCCCATGCAGGCCGCGTCGACGCAGCCGGTGGTCGTATCACCACCCCCGCCGGATCCCGCGCCCGTCCCGGCCAAGGCGCCTGAGTTCGCCCCGGCCAACCAGGTCGAGGAGAACCTGCTCGACGCCGCGGGTGACGGCAGCACCGATACCTTCCTGTCGACCCTGCTGTTGTCCAAGGTGCTCCTGCCGGGGCCGAGGGACGACGCCTTCGCCCATATCGACCAGTGGCGCACCGAGGAGATCGACGGGCAGCCGTACGTTGTGGTCTTCACCTCGGCCGAGCGGCTCACCGCGCATCTGGGCCAGGACACCCCCGCGGTCTGGGTCAAGTTCACGCAGTTGATCAACGCGTGGCCCCGGGACTCGCTGTCGTTCGCGGTCAACCCCGGTACGCCGATCGGCGCGACCCTGCCGGGCAGCCAGATCGTCGCGCTGGCCGCCTGGGCGGCCGACGAGGGGCTCACCGTCGACGAGCAGCCGGAGGCCCGGGCGCCGGAGTCGACGCCGGAGCCGCCGGGCCGTACCAGCGCACCGAAACCGTCGGCCGGCCCCATCGTGATGCAGAAGACGATCTCCGCCGCTCAGGCGCCGTACTACCTGGAGCGCGGCTACGACCGGATCTCCGGCTTCGTGCACCGGGCGAGCGAGGTCGGGCACCTGCGTACGCCGGCCGAGCTGTACGACGCGCTCGGCCTGAACTACTCGGACTCGAAGTTCTCCCGCGAGGACCCCGAGGTGTACGTGCTGCGCTGGGCGGCGCACCGGGGCAACCTGTACCGCATCCCGTACGGCGGGCAGAACGAGGCCGCGATGCACGCGATGCAGGGCTGGGTGATCGAGCGCCCGCCGTTCCGGGGCAACGGGTTCGCGCCGAGTGAGAGCCGGGACGTGATCGCCGAGTTCAAGGTGGACAGCGTGCGCCTGCCGCACGGCGCCGAGCTGTGGCGGATCGACCGGGAGGGCGGCGAGAAGCTGGTCGCCCTGTTCGACGCGGACGCGCCGCGGTGGCAACGGGTAGGTGAGTCGTGATCCGGGACGGGTACGCCGCCCGCTGGCGTGGCCGGGAGTACGAGGCGAGCCCGGACGGGGAGCACGTACGTCTCTACCGACCCGACGGCGAGGACGGCTTCGAGGAGGTGCGTCCCGGCCGGTACTACCGCCGCGTGCCCGCCGACGACGTCGACGAGATGGTGTACATCCGCACCACCTGCATGTGGCGCGACGAGCCCTTCATCGTGCTGGCCGAGCACGAGACCTGGCTGCGGGTGGAGTACACCGGCGGCCTGGCCCCGATCGCCAGCAAGCTCGGCCTGGAGGAGTTCGACTTCGGCGTGTACCAGGGCTGGGTGGCCCGCGACGAGGTCACCGAGCTGCGCGAGTACCGCGTCTGACTACTCCTTGGCCCAGCGCAGGATCTCGCCGGTGACGAACTCGGGGGCCTCCAGATGCGGGAAGTGACCGAGCCCGGGGAGAAGCTGCCACTCGTACCGCGCGAGCACGTAGCGGCCGGAGCCCTGTGCGGTGCGGGGCAGGACCGCGCAGTCCGAGGCGCCGTGCAGTTGCAGCGTCGGGCTCACGATCGGCTGCTGGAGCAGCTTGACGAACCGGTACCCGTGTGGCCGCAGCACCGAGCGCAGCGCCCACCGGTAGGTCTCCATCGCGCAGAAGGCGGCCTGCGGGATCCGCATCGCCTGCCGGCACCGGAGTTCGTAGTCGTCGAAGTCGTTCGACAGGCGCCACGCCGGCCCGGCCCAGCGGCGCAGGTACTCGCCGACCAGGGCCGCGTTGTCGCGGGTGAGTACGTGCTCGAAGCGGGGGACCTGGAACCGCAGCATCGGCAGCGACGCGGTGAGCTGTCCGCGGGGGTCGCTCGCGATGCCGGCGCGCAGCCGCAGCGGATGCGCCGCGCTCATGACCACGAGCCGGTGTACGAGCGACGGGTGGAAGGCGGCGGTCGTCCAGGCGATCGTGCCCCCGTACCCGCTGCCGACCAGGGTCGCCCGGCGCTCGCCGAGGGCGCGGATCAGCCCGGCCACGTCCCCGGCCATGGTGTAGCCGTCGTAGCCACGGGGCGGCTTGTCGCTCGCCCCGTACCCCCGCAGATCAACCGCTACGGCCCGGAATCCCGCCTCGGCGACCAGCCGTAGCTGGTTGTGCCAGGCCCACCAGAACTCGGGGAATCCGTGCAGGAACAGCACGAGCGGGCCGCTGCCCGCCTCCACGATGTGGAACCGGGTGCCGTTGGCGCTGACGAAGCGGTGTCTCCACGGGCCGTCGAGCAGCACGCAGGACTCGTCGACCAGGGGAGTCATGAGGATCAGCGTACGGAAACCGCGCTACTTCGCATCCACGGCGTGCAGACCATCACGTCACGGGCGTGGCGAACCGTGGTGTCACTCACAGACGAAAGCGCCGATCCGGGAGGAGTGGGAATCCCCGGACCGGCGCTTTCGCCCGGTGTCAGTCCTCCGACTTGGCCGACTGCATGCCGCCCGCGATCAGGTCCATCACGGTCGAGTCCTGCAGGGTCGTCACGTCACCCATCGACCGGTTCTCCGCCACGTCGCGCAGCAGGCGCCGCATGATCTTGCCGGAGCGGGTCTTGGGCAGCTCGGGGACGACCATGATCTGGCGCGGCTTCGCGATCGGGCCGAGCGTCTTGGCCACGTGGTCGCGCAGCTCCTTGACCAGCGCCTCGCCGCTCGCCTCGTCCTCGGGCACGCTGCCGCGCAGGATCGTGAACGCCACGATCGCCTGGCCGGTCGTCGGGTCGGTGGCGCCGACCACCGCCGCCTCGGCCACCTTCGGGTGGCTGACCAGGGCGCTCTCCACCTCGGTGGTGGAGATGTTGTGGCCGGAGACCAGCATGACGTCGTCGACCCGGCCGAGCAGCCAGATGTGTCCGTCGGCGTCCCGCTTGGCGCCGTCGCCGGCGAAGTACATGTTCTGGAAGCGGGACCAGTACGTCTCGATGAACCGCTGGTCGTCGCCCCAGATCGTGCGCAGCATGCTGGGCCACGGCTCGCGCAGCACCAGGTAGCCGCCGCCGCCGTCGGGCACCGAATTGCCCTGGTCGTCGACGACGTCGGCGGCGATGCCGGGCAGCGGCGTCATGGCCGAGCCGGGCTTGGTCGCGGTGACGCCGGGGAGCGGGCTGATCATGATCGCGCCGGTCTCGGTCTGCCACCAGGTGTCCACGACCGGGGTCTCGCCCCGGCCGATGTTCTGCCGGTACCACATCCAGGCTTCGGGGTTGATCGGCTCACCGACCGAGCCCAGGACGCGCAGCGACGACAGGTCGTACTGGGCGGGGATGTCGTCGCCCCACTTCATCATCGTGCGGATCAGGGTCGGCGCGGTGTACAGGATGCTGACCCCGTACTCCTGCACGATCTCCCAGAACCGGCCCTTGTGCGGGGTGTCCGGGGTGCCTTCGTACATCACCTGGGTGGCGCCGTTGGACAGCGGCCCGTAGACGATGTAGCTGTGCCCGGTGACCCAGCCGATGTCGGCGGTGCACCAGTACACGTCGGTGTCCGGTTTGTGGTCGAAGACGGCGTGGAAGGTCCAGCTCGCCTGGGTCAGGTAGCCGCCGGACGTGTGCAGGATGCCCTTGGGCTTCCCGGTGGTACCGGAGGTGTACAGGATGTACAGGGGGTGCTCGGCGTCGAAGGGCTGCGCCGCGTGCTCGGTGCTCGCCTGCTCGACCGTCTCGTGCCACCACTTGTCGCGGTCGTCGCGCCAGGCCACGTCCTCACCCGTGCGCCGCACGACCAGGACGTGCTCGACGCCGGGGCACCGGTCGACGGCCTCGTCGACGGTCGGCTTGAGGGCGCTGGGCTTGCCACGCCGGTACCCGCCGTCGGAGGTGATGACGACCTTGGCGTCGGCGTCCTGGATGCGGCTCGCGAGCGCGTCGACCGAGAAACCACCGAAGACGACGCTGTGGGTGGCGCCGATCCGGGCGCACGCCAGCATCGCGACCACGGCCTCGGGGATCATCGGCAGGTAGATCGCCACCCGGTCGCCGGCCCGTACGCCGAGGCTGGCCAGCGTGTTGGCGGCCTGGCAGGTCAGCCGGTGCAGGTCGGCGTAGGTCAGGCAGCGGGTGTCGCCGGGCTCACCCACCCAGTTGATCGCGACCTTGCTGCCGCGGCCCTCCTCGACGTGGCGGTCGAGGCAGTTGTACGCCACGTTGAGCTGGCCGCCCACGAACCACTTCGCGAACGGTGGGTTGGACCAGTCGAGCGCCTGGTCCCACTCCTTCGCCCAGGTCAGTCGGCGGGCCTGGGTCTCCCAGAAGGCGAGCCGGTCCTCCCGACCCTGCGCGTACGCGTCCTCCTTGACGTTGGCGTTCGCGGCCAGCTCTGCTGACGGCGGGAACTGCCGGGTCTCGTTGAGCAGGTTGGCCAAAGTCTCGCTCATCGCGTCTCCTCGATGTGCTCGCAAGGCGCGACAAGCGCGTCGGTCCGCTCGCTGCGCTCGCTCATTACGCGGTGCTCCCCTTGAGTGCTCCGGGTCTTTCGACTTGCAGGCTAGTGGGGGCGTGACGGTCGGAGCGAGAGCCCTGCTCGCGCAGCGTCGAGCGTTCGTAACTGCGCGCCGACCGGCACGGTGTTGCTCATATGTTGCCGTTTCAAGCTGTTTTCGAACAGTCCCGAGCAGCGATTCTTGCGGGTACGGGTGTGAGTGGCGCCGGCGGGGAGTGCAATCATCGCCTGCGTGACCAACCCGCTCGCCCCGCTTCTCGACCTCGCCGACGTGGCGCCCGCTCTCGACAGCGCCCGGCAGGCCGCCGACGCCGCCATGCGGCACCGCGCGCTACGCCGCTCCGGCGGCCAGGTCGCCGCCGAGGCCGGCCTGCGGGCCGCCGTGGCCAGCGCGGCGCTCGACGGGCACGGGTACGAGCTGGAGCAGGTCCGGTCCGGCCTGGTGACCGACCCGGTACTGCAGGGGGCGCTGCGGGTCAGCACGGCGCTCGACGGGCTGACCGCCACCTGGCTGCGCTCGCCCCGGCAGGTGCTGGCGCGGCTGCACGTACTCGCCGCCCGCGGCTCGGTCGAGGAGGGGGAGCTGGGCCGTCCGGTGGCCGACCCGGCGATCGCCGCTCGGCTGGACGCGCTCTCCGAGCTGATCGCGGGCGCCGGGGCCAACCGGGACGCCGGTGTCCCGGCGCTGCTCCAGGCCGCCGTGGTACACGGCGAGCTGCTGGCGCTGCGGGCCTTCGCCGGCCCGAACGGGGTGGTCGCACGGGCCGCCGGGCGGCTCACGCTCATCGCGGCCGGGCTCGACCCGCGCGGCCTACTCGCCGTCGACGTGGGCCACCACCGCCGCGAGCCCGAGTACATGGGGGCCGCCGGGGCGTTCGCCACGGGTACGCCCGATGGTCTGCGCTCGTGGTTGCGCCACTACGCGTCGGCGGTGGAGGTGGCCGCGGCCGAACTCAGCGACATCTGTGACACGGTATCCGGCTGAGCGAGCGCGGCCCGCCGCGCCGGCCCTGGCGCCGCTGGTCCGCGCGGGCGCTCGCCGCCGCGCCGTTGCCGGCCCGGGCGGCCATGGGGACGCCGGTGGTCCCGGTCGCTTGAGCCACCCGGGCGATCTCGACCACCGGTGAGGTGTGCGGGGTGATCCTGAGGTCGGTGCCGAGAGCCAGGGGCGAGCGGCGACGGGAGGCACGCCGGTCGAACTGCGACGGCACGGCCGCCACCGCCGGACGCGGCTGGTCGGTGACGCGCCGGCCGGGCGAGGGCGCCCGCCTGGGCTTCCCCTCCGGCGCGATCATGATGACGCCGAGGACCACCAGGGACGGGATGCCCAACGCGTATCCGACCGCCGGGTCGGCGGAGGTCAGCAGTTGGCCGGCGCCGACAGCGAGGAACAGGCCCAGCACGGACGCCGCGGCGCGGCGCCAGAACGGCAGGCCGGTCTCGCACACGTACCCGATCGCCAGGGCCGCGGCGACCAGGTAAGTGATCAAGGTCAGCAGTGGGGGCACTCCGTCTCCTCGTCTCGTCCGTGCAACGCAGTCACGTTAGGCCGAGGAACCGACAGTTTCTGTCCCCCGGTCGAGTTGGTTTCCGGCGCGGTGCGGCCAGGTTGCGGGTGACGTTTCCCGGTGGCCGCGAGGGTGAGCAGCGATCACCCGTCCGACGGGCCGCTCAGGGGTGAGCGACACGTCGACGGCGCCTCCGTGGAGGCGCCGTCACCCACGTCCAACCGGGTTACCAAGCGTGCCCTCAATCCGTCGTCGACGGTCCGCTGGGCGGTGCCGCCCCGACGCGCCTGCCGTGGCTGGTCGCACGTGGGTGCCCGGTGGCCGTGCGCGGAACCCGTGACCGGGCCCGTACCTCACTTTCTACGCTGGTCAAAGCACAGACTCCAGTAAGCGGCCGGTATCGGTTTTCGTGCCGTGATCGGGACGTTATGCCGTGACCGGCTCGTTATCTAGCGGTATGTCTGATCGCGCCGTTATGCCGTCGTGGCGTTATGCGGTGGCAGCCCGGGCCCGGCGGTGGCGGCCGTACAGCGCCAGCCCGATCGCGAGCCCCACACCCACCCCGACCGCCGCGGCGGCGACCGGGACCGCCGGGCGGTCGCGCAGGCGGCGCATCAGGGGTATCGGGTGGCGGAACTCCAGCATCGGCCAGCCCCGCTCGACCGCCACCCGGCGCAGCGCCCGGTCGGGGTTGACGGCCGTCGGGTGGCCGACCGTCTCCAGCAGGGGCGTGTCGCTGATCGAGTCCGAGTACGCGTACGAGTCGGCCAGGTCGTAGCCGCGCTCGGCGGCGAGTTCGCGTACGGCGGTCGCCTTGTTGGGGCCGGCGGCGTAGAACTCCACCTCGCCCGTGTAGCGGCCGTCCTCGATAACCATGCGGGTGGCAATGATGTCGGTGATCCCGAGTAGCTCGCCGATCGGCCGCACCATCTCGTCGCCGGACGAGGAGACGAGCACGACGTCACGCCCGGCCGTCCGGTGCTCGACGATGAGGGCGGCGGCTTCCGCGTACACATAAGGGTTGATCAACTCGTGCAGGGTCTCGTTGACGATCTGGCGGACCTGGTCGGCCCGCCAGCCCTTGCACAGTTGCGCGACGGCGTCCCGGATCCGGGCCATCTGCTGGTCGTCCGCACCGCCGACCCGGAAGATGAGCTGCGCGTACGCGGCTTTGATCATGTCCCGGCGCCCGATGAGGCCATCGCGGTAGAACGGCCGCCCGAACGCGAGCGCGCTGGACTTCGCGATGACGGTCTTGTCGAGGTCAAAAAATGCGGCGCTGGGACCCACGGGCGGCAGTCTAACGGTCCGTGTTCGCGATCCGGGGCCGAATGTGCCACCATCACACCGGTATCAGGACACATCAATGCGAAGTTGCAGATAGTCAAAGCCTGCGCTACTCGACGTGTGACGGTGCCTCGGGCATGCTTATATTTGCGACACGGTTTCATGTCCGGGACCGTATGTCCGGTTTTGCGATCTACATACAGGTTTCTCGGCCTTCACACCCCCCGTGATTGCCGAGCGGGTTCGGCTCGACCCCCCGGAGTCGGACCCACGACGACCCCCGCCTCCCCCCGGCGGGGGTCGTCCCTTTCTCGCCGTGGTTGACGGGCGCGCATATCAGATCAGGCGCCGTCGCCCTGGGTTATCCACAGGCACCCCCGCTATCCACAGATCGTCGGGTACGGGCGGCGCCAAACCACCCGGTACGAGCACGGTGGTCCGGTCCCTTCCGCCGACCCCGTGGAGACCGCCGTGGCTTCTCGCAACGCCAGTGTGTGCGACCCGGTTCGCCCGCTCCTGGTCACCGAAGACCCGAACCTGCTCGACGAGGTGCTGCGACTGGCGGCCGACGCGCGGGTCGAGCTGGAGGTGGCGCCCGACCCGGCCGCCGCACGTACCCGGTTCGGCGCCGCTCCGCTCGTACTCGTGGGCCTGGCGGCCGCGACGGCCTGCGCCCGGGCCCGCCTGCCCCGCCGCCCCGGGATCGTGCTCGTGGTCGCCGAGCCGGTCGAACAGCCGCCGTGGGAGCTGGCGGAGGCGCTCGGGGCCGAGCACATCGCGGTCCTGCCGGCGGCCGATCCCTGGCTGGTGGACCGTCTGGTCCAGGCCGCCGGAGCGCCCCGGCCGGCCGCCGTCGTCGCCGTGCTCGGCGGCCGGGGCGGCGCCGGGACCAGCGTCCTGGCCGCCGGCCTGGCGGTCACCGCCGCCCGGGCCGGCCTGCGGGCGCTGCTGGTGGACGCCGACCCGTTGGGTGGCGGAGCCGATCTGGTCCTCGGCTGGGAGGCGCTCGAGGGGCTGCGTTGGCCGGCGCTGTCGCACGGCGCGGCGGGGGTCACCGCGCCGGCGCTCGTCGACGCGCTGCCCAGCCGGGGTGATCTCGCCGTGCTGTCCTGGGACCGGAGCGAGACGCTGGCGGTGCCACCGGACGCGATGGAGGCGGCCCTCGACGCCGGCCGGGCCAGCCGTGACCTCGTGGTCGTCGATCTGCCCCGGCGCCTCGACGACGCCGCCGTGCTGGCGCTCGCAGCCGCTGACCAGACGCTCCTGCTGGTCCCCGCCGAGCTGCGCGCCTGCGCGGCAGCCGCACGTGTGGCCGCCGTCGCGGCCGCGCACACCAGCGCGCTGAAGGTGGTGGTCCGCGGCCCCGCCCCCGGTCGGCTGAGAGCCCGCGAGGTCGCGCGGGCGCTCGGCCTGCCGCTGGCCGGCGCGCTGCGACCCGAGCCCGAAGTGGCCCGGGAGCTGGAGCGGGGCCAGCCGCCGGCCGGTACCGGTCGGGGTCCGCTGGCGGCGCTGTGCCAGCGGATCCTGGACGGTCTGGACCTCGGTATGCGGGAGCCGGTGGCATGACACTCGACACCCTCCAGCAGACCGGTCCCGGCCACGCGCCGGGCAGCTCCGGGGGCCTGATGTCCCTGCTCACCCAGGCCGACGTCACAGACGTCCTGGTCAACGGCTCCGAGGTCTGGGTCGACCGGGGCCATGGCCTGCAGCGCGCCGGTGTCTGGCTCGGTACGCCCGCCGACGTGCACCGTCTCGCGCAGCGTTTGGCGGCCGCGGCCGGGCGCCGCCTCGACGAGGGGAGTCCCTTCGTCGACGCGCGGCTGCCGGACGGCACCCGGCTGCACGCCGCCCTGCCGCCGGTCGCTCGGGGCGGGCCCTACCTCTCGCTGCGTACCCTGCGCCGGCGGGCGTTCAGCCTCCCCGAGCTGATCGCCGCCGGCAGCCTGGACGCCGGTGCGGCGGCGCTGCTCGCGGCGATCGTGGCCGCCCGGCTGGCCTACCTGGTGGCCGGTGGGACCGGCGCGGGGAAGACGACCCTGCTGGCCACCCTGCTCTCGCTGGTACCGCCGACCGAGCGCATCGTCATCGTGGAGGACTCGGCCGAGTTGCGGCCGGCGCATCCGCACGCCGTCTCGCTGGAGGCCCGGCCGTCCAACGTCGAGGGCGCTGGCGCGGTGACCCTGCGCAACCTGGTCCGGCAGGCGCTACGGATGCGGCCGGACCGCCTCGTCGTCGGCGAGTGCCGGGGCGCCGAGGTGATCGACCTGCTCGGCGCGCTGAACACCGGCCACGAGGGCGGTGCGGGCACCCTGCACGCCAACAGTTCCGCGGACGTACCGGCGCGGCTGGAGGCGCTCGGCCTGCTCGGCGGCGTGCCCAGGGAGGCGCTGCACGCCCAGATCGCCGCGGCCTTCCAGGTGGTGCTGCAGGTCCGGGCCACGCCGACCGGCCGGGTCCTGGACGAGGTCTGCCTACTGCTCCCGTCGACCGGGGCCGCGCTGGTGCGGGCGGTTCCCGCCTGGCGGCGTGATCGGGGTGCCGGGCCGGCGGCCCCGCTCCTCGCCGATCTGCTCGTACGCCGTGGGGTCGCGCCACCGGCGGTGCTACGCGGGGAGCCGAAGTGATCCGCAGCGCCGCCGTGCGGCGAAGGCTGGTGCGGCTCATGGCTTCGCCTGCGTCCCGCCGGCGGTGGACCGTCGGCGTCCCCACCAGCCCGCGGGCGACGGTCGTGACGGTGACCGCCGCCGGTGTCGTGGCCGGTGTGGCGACAGTTCTGGGCGGCGTGGTCGCCGGCGCGGTCGCGCTCGGGTACGCCCTCGTCGGACTGCGGGCCGCCCGCCGCGCCGGGGCGGAGCGGGTGACCACCGCCGCCCGCACCGCCGCGCTGGACGTCATCGGCGGCCTCGCCGCCGACCTGCGCGCCGGGATCGCGCCCGGCCGGGCCGTGGAGGAGTCCAGGCGGGCGCTGGCGGCCGGAGGCTCCGACCGGGCAATACGGCTGGCCCTGGGCCGGCTCTCCGCGGCCTGCGAGGTGAGCGAGCGGCTCGGGGCACCGCTGGCCGATCTGCTCGACCGGGTCGAGTCCGACCTGCGCGGCGTCGAGCGGGCGCGGGCGGCGGTTGCCGCGCAGACGACGGGTGCCAGGGCGAGCGCCGCGCTGCTCGCGCTGCTGCCGGTCGCCGGGGTGGGACTGGGCTACGCGATGGGGGCGCGGCCGGACCACGCGCTCCTGCACACGGTGCCGGGAGCGGCCTGCGCCCTCGGCGCGCTGCTCCTCCAGTACGCGGGGCTGGCCTGGACCGGCCGGCTGTGCCACGCGGCCGTGGAACGGGCGTCGTGAGGTCGCGCGGCGGCCCGGCCGTGAGGGCGATGCGGGCGACGATCGCCGCCCGCCTCGCCGGCGTCGTGAGATCACATCGCACCCCCGCCGCCGCCGTCCTTGCCGGTGTCGCGACGGCCGGCCTGCTCGGCGGACCGGGCGGGGTGGCCGCCGGCGTGGTCGTCGCGGCGGTCCTGTGGTGGGCGGCCCGCCGCTGGTCGACCGATCGGCGCGAGGACCTCCGAGCGGCCGCTGCCGACCTGCCGATCGCGGTTGACCTGCTGGCCGCCGCTCTCCGTGCAGGCGCCCCGCCGGCCCGCGCCGCTGAGGTCGTCGGGGAGGCGCTCGGCGGACCGCTCGGCCGGCGGCTCGTCCGCGTCGCTACGGCGCTGCGGCTGGGGACCCCACCGGACGAGGCGTGGGCCCCGCTGGCCGCGGTTCCCGGTGCCGAACGGGTGCGCCGGGCGGCCGTACGCAGTGCCGACAGCGGCGCGGCGATGACCGGGGCGCTCGGCAGGCTGGCCGGTGACCTGCGAGCCGCCAGGACGGCGCACGCCGAGGCGGCGGCGCAGCGCCTGGGAGTGCTCGTGGTGCTGCCCCTCGGCCTGTGTTTCCTGCCCGCCTTCGTTCTCACCGGCGTCGTGCCGGTTGTCGTCGCCGTGCTCGGCGACGTCCTTCGTTCCAGTTGAGCCTTCGACCCAGATGAGGAGAGATCGACATGAGGACGACAAGAATGCGGCGGCTGCTGGGCCGGCTGCGTGGCGACGCCGGCATGAACACCGCCGAGTACGCCGTCGGGACCATCGCCGCGGTTGCCTTCGCCGGGCTGCTGTTGAAGGTCGTGACGTCGGACCAGGTCCGGGCGGCGCTCGCCGCCATCATCCAGCGGGCGCTGAATTGAGCCGCCCCGGCGACCGGGGCTCGGTGACCGCCGAACTGGCGGTCGCCCTGCCGGTACTCGTGACGCTCCTGCTCGCGGGGCTGACGGCGGTCAACGCCGTCGCCACCAAGCTGCGCTGCGTCGACGCGGCCCGGGAAGCCGCCCGCGCCGAGGCCAGGGGTGAGCCGGGGGCCGCCGCGGGGCAGCGCGCCGCACCCGGTGGCGCTGTCGTCTCGGTGGTACGCGACGGGGACCTGGTCCGGGCAACCGTGCGCACCATGGTGCGGCCGCTGGGCGGCCGGCTGCCGGGGGTGCCGGTCGAGGCGTACGCGGTGGCCGCGTACGAACCGGACCAGGCGCCGTGACCGGGCGCAGAGCTACACCAGGCGCCGTGACCGGGCGCAGAGCCACACCAGGCGCCGTGACCGGACAAGGCGCTGGAACCGCGCTGTTGCGGTCCGACCGGGGCTCCGCGTCGCTATGGCTGCTCGGTGTGGCGCTCGCGGTGCTGGCCTTCGCGGGAGCCGTCGCCGCGGCGGGCTCTGTACTGGTCGCCAGGCACCGGGCGCAGGCAGCCGCCGACCTGGGTGCGCTCGCCGGCGCGGTCCTTGCGGTGGACGGCGAACCCGCCGCCTGTGACCGGGCCGGTCAGGTCGTGGCGGCGAACGGTGCCGGGCTCGTGGCGTGCCGGCTCGACGGGCTCGACGTGGTGATCAGCGCGCAGGCCGAGCCGGTGAGCCTCGGGCGGCCGTTCGGTCCGGCGCGGGCGTGGGCCCGTGCCGGACCGGTCCGGTCCGGTCCTCGCCATGATCACGGAGGCTTACGGGCGCCGTAGCACCCAAAGTCTCGGTGATCAGCGAGAAGCGAGCTCCGCCAGGACCAGTTCGAGGACGCGTACCGCGTCGTCCTTGGCCAGCGGGTTATTGCCGTTGCCGCACTTGGGCGACTGCACGCACGACGGGCAGCCGGTCTCGCACCCGCAGGAGGCGATCGCCGCGCGGGTCGCGCCCAGCCACTCGGACGCGATCGCGAAGGCCCGTTCGGCGAAGCCGGCGCCGCCCGGATGGCCGTCGTAGACGAACACGGTGGGGGCGTCGGTGTCGGGGTGGGCCGCCGTGGACAGGCCGCCGATGTCCCACCGGTCGCACGTTGCGACCAGCGGCAGCAGGCCGATCGCCGCGTGCTCGGCGGCGTGCAGCGCCCCGGGCACGTCGGCGGCGGCGACCCCGGCGTCCGCGAGGGCGCCGGGGGACACCGTCCACCAGACGGCGACCGTACGCAGGCAGCGCTCGGGCAGGTCCAGCGGCCGGGTGTCCATCACCTCGCCGGTGCTGATGCGCCGCCGCTGGTACCCGACGACCTGGCTGGTCACCTCCACCTCGCCGAGGAACAGCCCGACCGGGCCGGCGTCGACGTAGTCGCGCACCGACAGCACCGACAGGTCCGTCACGTCGCGCGGGTGGGTGGTGAAGTCGGGCTCCTCGGCGTGCACGAGGGCGCAGGCGTCGTCGAGGTCGAGGTCGTCCACGACGTACGAGACGCCCTGGTGGAGGTAGACGGCGCCGGGGTGGACCTGGAAGTGGGACGAGGCGCCGTCGACGGTGCCGAGCAGCCGGCCGGTCTTCGCCTCGACCACGCACACCTGGGCCCCGCCGGAGCCGCGCAGATCGACGTCGGGCCGGCCGCGCTGGGTCCAGTACCAGCCGGTGGGGCGCCGGCGCAGCGCGCCCGCCTCCACCAGGGTCGCCACCGCCGACTCGGCCGCCGCCCCGCCGAACAGTTCCAGGTCGGTGGGGGTCAGCGGCAGCTCCGCGGCGGCGCAGGCCAGTTGCGGGCCGAGCACGTACGGGTTGGTCGGGTCGAGCACCGTCGCCTCGACCGGGCGCCGGAAGAGCGCATCCGGATGGTGCACCAGGTACGTGTCGAGCGGGTCGTCGCGGGCCACCAGTACGCACAGCGACTCCCGCCCCGACCGGCCGGCCCGGCCGGCCTGCTGCCACAGCGATGCGAGCCGGCCCGGGTACCCGGCGAGGATGACCGCGTCCAGCCCGGACAGGTCGACGCCGAGCTCGAGCGCGTTCGTGGCGGCCAGGCCGAGCAGCGAGCCGTCGAGCAGGGCGCGCTCCAGTACCCGCCGCTCCTCCCGCAGGTAACCGGCGCGGTACGCGGCCACCTGGTCGCCCAGGCCGGGCGCCGCCTCGTCCAGCGAGCGGCGGGCCATCGCCGCGACGACCTCGGCACCCCGCCGGGACCGGACGAAGGCGAGCGTCCGTACGCCGTGCGCCACGCTGTCGGCGAGCAGGTCGGCCGTCTCGCGCAGCGCCGACTTGCGCACCGGGACGGCGTCGGCGACATCAGGATCAGAACCGGGATCAGGATCAGAACCCACCGGTTCGAGCATCGGCGGCTCCCACAGTGCGAACGTCACTCCGCCGCGCGGCGAGCCGTCCTCGGTCACCGCGGTCACCGGTACGCCAGCCAGCCGTTCGGCGGTCGAACCCGGGTCGCCGACGGTCGCCGAGGCGAACGCGAAGACCGGTTCTCGGCCGTACTTCGCGGCGACCCGCCGCAGCCGGCGCAGGACGTGTGCCACGTGGGAACCGAAGACGCCCCGGTAGGCGTGGCACTCGTCGATCACCACGTACGCCAGTCTCCGCAGGAAGGTCGCCCAGGCCGCGTGCCCCGGCAGGATGCCGTGGTGGAGCATGTCCGGGTTCGTCAGGACGAAGCGCGAGTGCTGCCGGATCCACTCCCGCTCCTCGCGTGGGGTGTCGCCGTCGTAGCTGGCGGGGCGTACGCCGTGCAGGTCGAGGGCGGTCAGCGTGCGTAACTGGTCGGCGGCGAGGGCCTTGGTGGGAGCCAGATACAGCACGGTGGCGCGGGGATCGGACTGCAGGCGGGCGAGCGTAGGTAGTTGATAGGCCAGCGACTTGCCCGAGGCCGTACCGGTGGCGATTACCACATTACTGCCGGCGTACAGCAGGTCGGCGGCGCGCGCCTGGTGCTGCCAGGGTGCGGCCACCCCACGGCCGGCGAAGGCCGCGCGCAGGTCCTCCGGCACCCAGCCTGGCCAGGCAGAACGCTCGCCGGGACGGGCCGGTATCCGTTCGACGTGCGTCAGTGGCGATGCCTGCCGGGCCCGCAGGAGCCGGTCCAACAGCTCGGCCGGCTCGGGCAATACGCTCGTCACAGCCTGCACTCTGACACCGTCCGGACGATATCGTCCACGTCGGCATGGGCCGAACGGATGCGGTCGAACGTACCGAACGACCAGGGACGCGTCGCCCACCTGACCGGGCGATGGTTAGATGCCCGCAGGGACTTTGGGCGTTGCGTCTGCGGCGCCACGGTTGAGGAGGTCCGCATGGAGTTGTCGCTGTCGACCCGCACCGTTGACCATCACACGGTGCTCGAGGTCGGTGGCGAGGTCGACGTCTACACCGCGCCACGACTGCGCGAGCGCCTCGTCGAGTTGGTCGAGGCCGGCGCCCGTAGCGTGATCGTCGACCTGAGTCGCGTCGAGTTCCTGGACTCGACCGGACTGGGCGTTCTGGTTGGCGCGCTCAAGCGGCTCAGAGCCGCCGGTGGCACGCTTGCGCTGGTCTGCGGCCACGAGCGTTTGCTCAAGATTTTCCGGATCACGGCGCTGGATCGGGTCTTCGCGCTGTACGACTCGGTCGAGGCGGCCACTGCGGCGACGGATCCTGACGCCGGCCAGTCGGCATAGCGCGATGCCGACGGTTCGCCTGTCGTTCTCGCCGGCCCCGGCCCACGTCCGCACCGCTCGGCTCGTCGCGGTTGCGGTGGCCCGGCGCGCCGGCGTGGCCGATGAGCTGCTGGAGGAGATCCGGCTGGCCATCGGCGAGGCCTGTTCGCGCGCGGTCGCGCTGCACCGATCGCAGGGCACGGACAGCCTCATCGACGTGGCGATGGACGACGGTGACCGGTTCACCGTACGAGTGACCGACCGGGCCACCGAGGGGCGGGGTGCCGCCACGGCGGCTGACCCCGCCGCGTTCCTGGTCGAGGCGCCGGTCACGGCGGAGGGGCCCGAGGCGCTCGCCGAGGAGGCCGTCGCCGCCACGATGGGGCTCGCGCTGCTCGCCGGCCTCGTCGACGATCTCGAGGTGGAAGCCGTCCCGGACGGCGTGGGTACCGAGGTCAGCATGTCCTGGCCGGTCGGCCGCAAACCCACTGACGCCTGACCCTGACGCACGGCCCGGCTGAGCCGCATCCTGGAAAAGTAGCGGTCCAATTTGTCCCATCAGTAATGATCGATACGCATTGGGAGCGCTTCCGGTCGGCGCGCCGGCTACTACGTAGGTGATCATTGATGCGACACGGGGGCTCTCGGTGTGACCCCGCACACGGCCGGCGGCTACAGTACGCGGGTCATATGTGACATCCCGGATCCCACCGCGTGGGCGAGTGGATGTCGGAGCGCCCCGCGTGGAGACTGGATCGCTGGCGTGTCGCCTGCGGTACCTGTCATTTGTGCTTGGTACAGGAGGACGACGAATGTCCGGGCAAATTCATCTCGCCCAAGGCGGCGAGGTGGCCCTTTCCGGTAGCAACCTGACCTACATCATCATCGCCGCGGTCATCGCCCTAGTGGCGCTAGGTTTCGCGGCGGCGCTGGTCAAGGCGGTTCTCGCCACCGGCAGGGGCACAGAGAAAATGCAGGAGATCGCCGGGGCGGTACAGGAGGGCGCTACGGCGTACCTGTTCCGTCAGTTCAAGACCCTCGGCATCTTCGTCGTAATCGCGGTCGTACTGCTGTTCCTGCTCCCCGTCAACGAGGCGGGGGACCGGGAGACGGCGATCAAGATCGGCCGTTCGCTCTTCTTCGTCATCGGCGCGGGTTTCTCCGCGATCATCGGTGGCGCCGGAATGGCGATGGCGACCCGCGCCAACCTACGGGTCGCGGCGGCGGCCCGGGAGGCTGAGGGCGGTCGGGAGAAGGCGATGCAGATCGCGTTCCGCACCGGTGGGGTCGTCGGGTTCCTGACCGTCGGCCTCGGCCTGCTGGGCGCCTCGATGGTCGTCCTGCTCTACCGGGGCGACGCACCGACCGTCCTGGAGGGCTTCGGCTTCGGTGCCGCCCTGCTCGCGATGTTCATGCGGGTCGGCGGCGGCATCTTCACGAAGGCCGCCGACGTGGGCGCCGACCTGGTCGGCAAGGTCGAGAAGGGCATCCCCGAGGACGACCCGCGCAACGCGGCGACGATCGCCGACAACGTCGGCGACAACGTGGGTGACTGCGCCGGCATGGCGGCCGACCTGTTCGAGTCGTACGCGGTGACGCTGGTCGCGGCGCTGATCCTGGGTAGGGCCGCGTTCGGCGAGGAGGGCCTCGTCTTCCCGCTCATCGTTCCCACGATCGGCGTGCTGACCGCGATCATCGGTGTCTTCATCACCCGACTGCGCAAGTCCGACCGCTCCGGCCTCAGCGCCATCAACCGGGCGTTCTACGCGTCCGCGCTGATCTCGGCGGTACTCGTCGCGATCGCCGCGTTCGTCTACCTGCCGAACACCTTCCGCGGCCTGTCCGGGTCGCCGCTCGCCGACAACACCCGTAGCCCTCAGGTGATCGCGATCGTCGCGGTCATCATCGGCATCGTGCTCGCCGCGGTCATCCAGGCCCTGACCGGGTACTTCACCGAAACCGCGCGCCGTCCGGTCCAGGACATCGGCAAGAGCGCGCTGACCGGGCCGGCCACGGTCGTCCTCGCCGGGGTGAGCGTCGGCTTCGAGTCGGCGGTGTACTCGGCGATCGTCATCGCGGCCGGCGTGTACGGGGCGTTCCTGCTCGGCGGCGGTTCGATCATCCTGTCGCTGTTCGCCGTGGCGCTCGCCGGTACCGGCCTGCTCACCACGGTCGGCGTGATCGTCGCCATGGACACCTTCGGCCCGATCAGCGACAACGCGCAGGGCATCGCCGAGATGTCCGGCGACATCGACGAACACGGCGCCCGTACCCTCACCGAACTCGACGCGGTGGGTAACACGACCAAGGCGATCACCAAGGGGATCGCGATCGCGACGGCGGTCCTCGCGGCGACGGCGCTGTTCGGGTCGTACACCGACACGATCACCTCCGCGTTGGCGTCCGCCAAGGTCAGCACCTCGCTGGACCAGATCCTCAATGTGGCCAACCCGGGCAACCTGGTCGGCCTGCTGCTCGGCGCCGCGGTCGTGTTCCTGTTCTCGGGCCTCGCGATCAACGCGGTGTCCCGGTCGGCGGGCGCGGTCGTGTTCGAGGTGCGCCGCCAGTTCCGGGAGTTCCCGGGGATCATGGACGGCACCCAGCGGCCGGAGTACGGCAAGGTCGTCGACATCTGCACCCGGGACGCGCAGCGCGAGCTGATGACGCCGGGTCTGCTCGCGGTTCTGGCCCCGGTCGCGGTCGGCTTCGGCCTCGGGGTCGGTCCGCTGGCCGCGTACCTGGCCGGGGTGGTCGGTACCGGCACGCTGATGGCGGTGTTCCTGGCCAACTCCGGTGGCGCCTGGGACAACGCGAAGAAGCTGGTCGAGGACGGCCACTTCGGAGGCAAGGGCTCCGACGCGCATGCCGCGACGGTCATCGGTGACACCGTCGGTGATCCGTTCAAGGACACCGCCGGCCCGTCGATCAACCCGCTGATGAAGGTGATGAACCTGGTCGCGCTGCTCATCGCGCCGGCCGTGGTGACCTACAGCGTGGGCGCCGACAAGAACACGCCGCTGCGCATCAGCATCGCGGTCGTGGCAACGCTGATCATCGTGGCCGCGGTCGTGTTCAGCAAGCGCAAGCCGGTCGCCATGGCCGAGTCGGCCGACGGGGCGAGCGGTGTCAGCTCGGAGAAGTCGACGAAGGTCACCGCCTGATCCCGGCACCAACCGGGGGTGCCCTCGGGCCACGAGTTACGTGGCCCGAGGGCACCCCTTTATCGGCAGAATGTCGTCGATGGACGAGAACGAGTCGCGTACCCGGATCAGCTATGACGCGGTCGCCGAGCGCTACGCCGTGGAGATCGCCGGCGAGTTGGCGGACAAACCGTTGGACCGGGCCCTGCTGGACTGCCTGGTCGAGCTTTCGGGAAATACCGGAAAGATCGCGGACGTCGGCTGCGGCCCCGGCCACGTGGCGGCCTACCTGGCCGGCCGGGGGGCCGAGGTCGTCGGCATCGACCTGTCACCCGGCATGGTCGAGGTGGCCCGCCGCCGCAACCCCGGGCTGCGCTTCGAGGTCGGCTCCCTGACCGCGCTGCCGGTACCCGACGCGACGTGGGCGGGCGCGGTCTGCGCGTATTCGATCATTCATGTCCCGTCCGGCCGCCGGCCGGTCGCCTACGCCGAACTGGCCCGGGCGATCGCGCCCGGCGGCTGGCTGCTGATCTCGTTCCACCTCAGTGACGCCGACCGGAGCGCCGGTGAGACCGCCCACCTCGACGACTGGTGGGGGACGGAAGTGGATCTCGACTTCCACTTTCTCGACCAGGACGAGGTGGCGGACGGGTTGACCGAGGCGGGATTCGACGTGCGCTCCCGTACCGTGCGGGACCCCTGGCCGGGCGTCGAACACGCCAGCCGCCGCGCGTACCTATTGGCGAGTCGGACAGGCGTTCTACGCTGACGGCCATGACCACGACGTTGACGACCATGCCTGTCGTTCGTCGCCTCGCGCCGGCGATGCTGGCCGTGATGCTGGTCCCGGCGGGCCTGCTCGCCGGCTGCGGATCCGGGAAGAAGACCGGCGCCGCGCCCGCGACCTGGGCGAAGTCGGTGTGCACGGCGCTCACCCCGTGGCGGACGAAGATCACGACGCTCACCGACGAGGCACAGGCCCAGTTGACCAGCACCACCACGCCGGCCGACGCCCAGCGCAACCTGGTCGGGCTGCTCGGCGGCGCGGAGACCGCGAGCGAGACGGCGCGACAGAAGGTGGCCGACGCGGGTACGCCCGACGTCGACCGCGGCGACGAGATAGCGGCCGGCTTCGTGGCGTCGCTGCGAACCGCCCGGGACGCGTACGCGCACGCCCGGGAGGCCGTCGCCGGCCTCGACCCGGCCGAGGCCAGCCCGTTCTACACGGCCGTCGCGGGCGCCTTCGACAAACTCCAGCACGAGTACGCGGCGAGCGCCCTCGACACCGACAGGCTCTCCTCCGAGCCGCTCCGCAAGGCGTTCAACGAGGTATCCGAGTGTCACTAGGCAGGCAACTGTCCCTGTTCGGAGTCGAGGCGCGTCCCGCGTCGCCGCTCGACTTCGAGGGCCTGCTCGCCGGTGCCGGTCAGGTCGTGCGGATGGGTGGCACGGCCCGCGTCTCGATCGTGGTCGACCAGCCGTGGCGGGCCCGGGCGCTGCTGGTCGAGGCGCGCGCCAGAGGCCTCGCAGCCAGCTGCGAGCCGGCCACCGTGGAGGGGCACCTCGGCTTCCGCACCGCGTACTCGTCCGCGCTGGCCACCCTCGGGGTGGCCTGGCTGCGCGGCGCGGTCAAGCACCCGCCGCGGGGCCTGGCGCTCGACGGTCGGAGGCTGCGGCTGTGGGCCATCGCCGCGGGCGGGCGGGACGGGGCGGCGGCGTTCACGCTCCGGCTGGGCGCCGGCGACGAGCCGATGTGGGGGATCGTGGGCGGTGCGCTCGCCGCGGCCGGCCTGCCGGCGGTACTGCTGGGGCCGCGAGCGGGCGGTCCGGCGTACCGCATCGTCGGCCGACGCCGGCTGGCACGCCTCGCGGAACTCGTCGGGGATCCGCCGTCCGGTGCATCTGTGGAATATTGGGTCTGAAAACCGGACATGTAACGGAGAAATCGGGTATCACTGAGGGTCCGACTCGTTTACCGGTGTACGGTGGCGCCGCCTGTCCTGTGATGCGCCCCCTAATCCGGGTCACGGTCGGCGCGTTACGTTTGACAATCGTCAGCCGACCGGACTGATATCCACGAACACCACGGGGAGAGCCGTGCCCAACTCCGCTAAGACAACGCGGCTGGTCATCGTCGAGTCCCCAGCGAAGGCCAAGACGATCTCCGGCTACCTCGGTCCGGGGTACGTCGTCGAGGCGAGCCTGGGCCATGTTCGCGACCTTCCGCGCAATGCCGCTGACGTCCCGGCCAAGTACAAGAAAGAGCCGTGGGCGCGCCTCGGTGTCGACGTCGATAACGACTTCCAGGCCCTGTACGTGGTCAGCCCCGACCGCAAACAGCAGATCGCCAAGCTGATCAAGCTGGCGAAGGAGGTCGACGAGGTCTTCCTCGCCACCGATGAGGACCGCGAGGGCGAGGCGATCGCCTGGCACCTGCTTGAGACGATCAAGCCCAAGGTGCCGGTCAAGCGGATGGTCTTCCACGAGATCACGAAGCCGGCGATCCAGGCCGCGGTGGCCAACCCCCGCGAGATCGACCGGGCCCTGGTCGACGCCCAGGAGGCACGGCGCATCCTGGACCGACTCTACGGCTACGAGGTGTCGCCGGTCCTGTGGAAGAAGGTCATGCCGAAGCTGTCGGCGGGCCGGGTGCAGTCGGTCGCCACCCGCATCGTGGTGGAGCGCGAACGGGAGCGGATGCGTTTCCGTTCCGCCGAGTACTGGGACATCCGGGCGCTGCTGGCCACGGACGGCACCGCCGCCGACGGGCCGCGGTCGTTCCCGGCGACGCTGATCGCGCTCGACGGCGACCGGATCGCCACCGGCAAGGACTTCGACCCGACGACCGGCCGGGTGCGGCCGGGCTCGGGGGTCGTACACCTCGACGAGCAGGGAGCCCGAGGGCTGGCCGCCCGCCTGGAGGGGCGGCCGTTCACGGTCACCCGGGTCGAGGAGAAGCCGTACCGGCGCCGGCCGTACGCGCCGTTCATCACCTCGACGCTGCAGCAGGAGGCGTCACGCAAGCTGCGCTTCTCGTCGCAGCAGACGATGCGCACGGCCCAGCGGCTGTACGAGAACGGCTACATCACTTATATGCGTACCGACTCGGTGAACCTCTCCGAGGCGGCGATCGCGGCTGCCCGTACCCAGATCCGGGAGCTGTACGGTGACGTCGCCGTGCCGCCGCAGCCCCGCCGGTACACGGGCAAGGTCAAGAATGCCCAGGAGGCGCACGAAGCGATCCGCCCGGCCGGCGACTCCTTCCGTACCCCCGGTGAGGTCGCCAAGGAGCTGTCGGCCGAGGAGTTCCGCCTCTACGAGCTGATCTGGCGGCGCACGATCGCCTCCCAGATGACCGACGCGGTCGGCAACTCGATCTCGGTGCGGATCAACGCGACGACGCCCGCCGACGAGTCGGTGGACTTCGCCGCGACCGGTAAGACCATCACCGACCCGGGCTTCCTGCGGGCGTACGTGGAGTCGAGCGACGACGAGAACGCCGAGGCCGAGGACGCCGAGCGGCGCCTGCCCAACCTTGTCAAGGGCCAGGGCCTGACCGCGGAGGAGCTGGCAGCAGCGGGCCACACCACCCAGCCGCCGGCCCGCTACACCGAGGCCTCGCTGGTCAAGGCGCTGGAGGAGCTGGGTATCGGCCGGCCCTCCACGTACGCGTCGATCATGCAGACGATCCAGGACCGCGGGTACGTGTTCAGGCGCGGCCAGGCGCTGATCCCGTCGTTCCTGGCGTTCGCCGTGGTCGGGCTGCTCGAGCGGTACTTCCCGCGGCTGGTCGACTACAGCTTCACCGCCACGATGGAGGACGACCTCGACGAGATCGCCGGCGGCGACGCGGCGTCGATCGACTTCCTGCGTACGTTCTACTTCGGCATCGGCGGCGACGGTGGCATCGGTGACGGGGGCTCGGTGAGCCAGTCGGGTGGCCTCAAGCGGATGGTCACCGAGCAGCTCGGGGAGATCGACGCGCGCGGGGTCAACTCGATCCCGCTCTTCGACGGCGTGGTCGCCCGGGTCGGCCGGTACGGTCCGTACCTCCAGCGCGGCGGCGAGGAGGACGGCGACCGGGTGTCGCTGCCGGAGGGCATCGCGCCCGACGAGCTGACCCCGGAGAAGGTCGACGAGCTGTTCCTCGGCGGTGGGGGCGAGCGCAAGCTGGGCGAGCACCCCGAGACCGGCGACCCGATCGTGATCAAGTCCGGGCGGTACGGTCCGTACATCTCGTCCGGTGACCGCAACGCGTCGCTGCTGAGTACGCAGGCGCCGGACTCGTTGACCCTGGAGCAGGCCCTGCAGTTGCTGACCCTGCCCCGCACGGTCGGCGTCGACTCCGAGGGCGTGGAGGTGACGGCGCACGCCGGTCGCTACGGCCCGTACGTGAAGAAGGGCGAGGAGACCCGCTCGCTGGAGTCCGAGTCGCAGCTGTTCACGATCGGTCTCGACGAGGCGCTCGCGCTGCTGGCAGCGCCGAAGACGCGGGGTCGGCGGGTGGCGGCCGCGCCGCTGCGCGAGCTGGGTGCCGACCCGGCGACCGAGAAGCCGTTGGTGATCAAGGACGGCCGGTTCGGCCCGTACGTCACCGATGGCGAGTTCAACGCGTCGCTGCGCCGCGGCCAGGAGGTCGGGACGATGACGCTCGAGCAGGCCAGTGAGATGCTGGCAGAGAAGCGTGCGAAGGGTCCGGCGACGCCGCGCAAGGCGGCCAAGAAGGCGGCGCCGGCCAAGAAGGCGACCGCAGCCAAGAAGGCGACGACCGCTAAGGCGACCAAGGCGACCAAGGCCACCAAGGCGGCGAAGAAGCCGGCCAAGAAGGCGACGGCCGAGTCCTGAGCCGACGGCCTCCTGTGATCCAGACTGTGCGGGCGACGTCGCTGCTATCCACGAACCGGAGGCAGCGACGTCGCCCAAACTGTGATGCGATACCCACCGTCTGTGGATAACTCCGCATCGCCTGTGGGCAACCGCCAGCCGGCTGTGAATAACCGCCTGTCCCAGGTGTGCGCGACGCTGTGGATAACCGGATCACGTTGTGGATAACCCGATCCGGCTGTGGAGAACTCAGCCGAGAACCCGATCGAGGTACTCGTTGGCGAACAAGCGATCGGGGTCGAGCTTGTCGCGGACGGCGCGGAAGTCCGCGAACCGGGGGTAGGCCGAGGTGAGGTAGGCCGCGTCCCGGTAGTGCAGCTTCCCCCAGTGCGGCCGCCCGCCCAGGCTCGTCGCCACCGCCTCGAACCGCTTGAAGTACTCCTCGTACGGCATCCCCACGTACTGGTGGATGGCGATGTACGCGGAGTCCCGCCCGTACCCGTGGGACAGCCAGAGGTCGTCGGCGCCGGTGAAGCGCACCTCGACCGGGAAGACCACGGCCGACGGCAGCGAGTCGACGATGCGCCGCAGCTCGGCGAGGGCCGGCCGTAGGGCGTCCCGGGGCAGCCCGTACTCCATTTCCACGAAGCGCACCCGCCGGGGCGTGCAGAACACCTCGTGCGAGGGGCCGGTGTACGTCCGCGGTGCGAGCGCCCACGACGAGACCCGGCTGATCGTCGGTACCGTCCGGGGTGCGGCCCGACCCAGCCGGCAGGCGGCGGCGAAGACCCGGTTGGACAGGAACTCGTCGTCGAGCCAGCCGCGCCACCGGGCGAGAGGCTCGTCGTCGGCGGCGACCCGGTTGTTGCGCTTGAGCTGTACCCGGTCGGTGTAGGGGAACCAGTAGAACTCGACGTGATCGTTCAGCCCGACCAGCGAGTCCAGGTCGGCGAGCACGGACGGCAGCGGCGCCGGTTGCTCCGAAGCCCGCAGCGTGAACGCGTCCACGCAGCGCAGCGTCAACTCGGTGACGATGCCGAGGGCGCCGAGGTTGACGGCGGCCGCAGCGAACACTTCCGGCGACGACGACCGCGAGCACCGCAGGACCTCGCCGGTGCCGGTGACGATCTCGATCGCCTCGACGAACGTGGAGAGGCAGCCGAAACGGCCCCCGGTGCCGTGGGTACCGGTCGCGAGCGCACCCGAAATCGTCTGGGTGTCGATGTCGCCCAAGTTGGGTAGCGCCAGCCCATGAGTGGCGAGCGCCACGTTGAGCCGGTGCAGCGGCATACCGGCCTGCACCGTGACGAGGCGGGCGGCGGCGTCGACGGAGAGGAGCGAGGAGAGAGCTCCGAGTTCGACCCGTACGCCCGTGGTGGCGGCCGCCGCGGTGAAGGAATGACCGCTGCCCACGGCCTTGATCCGCAGGCCATCGGCGGCCGCGGCGGACACCGCGGCCACGACGCCGTCGCGTTCTGTCGGGAAGACGACACGGCTAGCGGTGCTCGACGCGGTACCCGACCAGTTAGACCATGAGATGTACGTCACATCTGGAGTGAATACTCTTCACGTATAGCGCAGTCAACGGGGTCCGCCGGGCGGTCAGGGGTTGGGAAGGGCCGCCCACGGGTGAGAGGGCGGCGACGCGGCCGGTGGGGGACCGGACCGCGTGGATCCACGCCATACCCGAGACGTGGTGGACCGATTCGAGGTAACGAGGGGGGTGCACGTCAGTGGCGACACCGACAACCGCCAGGCGGACGACCGATCGGGCTCGAGCCGATGGCCCGCTGCGCCGCGTGCCGGTGCAGGGACGCAGCGTCGCGCGAGTGGCCCGCATGCTCGACGCCTGCGCCGAGCTCGTGGACGAGCTGGGGTACGACGGGCTGACCACGACCCTGCTGGCGGAGCGCGCCGGCGTGGCGATCGGCTCGGTGTACCAGTTCTTCCCGGACAAGCGCGCCGTCGTCCAGGCGCTCACCATGCGCAATCTCGAGGCGTACCTGCGGCAGCTGGGCGCGCGGATCGCCGAGGAGCGGTCGGCGTACTGGTGGGACACGGTCGACGCGGCGATCGACGAGTACATCTCGATGCATCGCACGACCCCGGGCTTCCGGACCCTCCACTTCGGCGACGTGGTCGACATCCACCTGCTCGACGACGAGCGCGACAACAACTCCGTGATCGTCGAGCAGCTCGCCGCGCTGCTGGTCGAGCGCTTCGGTATCACGCCCGGGGCGGAGCTCGAGTTCGCCCTCAGCGTCGCGGTGGAGACGGCCGACGCGCTGATCCGGATGGCGTTCCGGCGCGACCAGGTCGGAGACCCCCTGGTGATCGAGGAGGCGAAGGCCCTGATCCGGGACTATCTGCACCGACATGTGAGGTAAGTGGCGCGTGCCACATGTGCTGTCGGTGATTCCTTGCGGCAGCGCATACTTGCGGCGACCGGTACCCCACTGGTGAGGACTGGATCGTCATGACTGCATCGCCACTCACTGTCGGCGTCGTCGGCGCGGGTCGCGTCGGCGCGGTCCTCGGGGCCGCCTTCGCCGCCGCCGGCCACGAGGTCGTCGCCGCCTCCGGCGTATCGGCCGCTTCCCGGGACCGGATCGCCCACCTACTTCCCACCGCCGCGGTGCTGCCCGCCGACGAGGTCGCCGCCCGCGCCCGGCTGGTCATCGTCTCGGTACCCGACGACGTGCTCGCCGCCCTCGTCGCCGGCCTGGCCGAGACGGGGGCGCTGGGCGCGGGGCAGGTCGTCGCCCACACCTCGGGCGCGCACGGCCTCGGCGTACTGGCCCCGGCCGTCGTCGCCGGCGCGGCGCCGCTCGCGCTGCACCCCGCGATGACCTTCACCGGTACCCGGCTCGACCTGGACCGGCTGCGCGAGGGCGTGAGCTTCGGCGTCACGGCGCCGGCGGACCTGCGCCCCCTCGCCACCCGGATCGTGGCAGACCTGGGCGGGATCGTGGAGTGGATCTCCGATGAGCGCCGGGCGCTCTACCACGCCGGGCTCGCACACGGCGCCAACCACCTCGTGACCCTGGTCAACGAGGCGATGGACCGGCTGCGCGACGCCGGCGTCGCTGACCCGGCGCGGGTCCTGGACCCGCTGCTGCACGCGGCGCTGGACAACACGCTGCGGCTGGGCGACTCGGCGCTGACCGGCCCGGTGTCGCGCGGGGATGCCGGTACGGTCGCCCGCCACCTGGCGACGCTCGGCGAGACCGCTCCCGAGTCGGTGCCCGCGTACCTGGTCCTGGCCCGGCGTACCGCCGACCGCGCGATCGCGGCCGGCCGGCTGCGCGCCCGCGACGCCGAACCGCTGCTGGACGTGCTGGTCGGGAACCGTGAGGAGGCGGCGGCATGAGCCCGGTCGTGGCGCGCACCCGTGCCGAGCTGAAGGCCGCGCGCGCCGGGATGGGCGGCGTGGTCGGCGTGGTCATGACCATGGGTGCGCTGCACTCCGGGCACGCCGGTCTGCTGCGCGCCGCCCGCGAATCGTCCGACCACCTGGTGATGACGCTGTTCGTCAACCCGCTCCAGTTCGGGCCGAACGAGGACTTCGACCGGTACCCCCGGACCTTCGAGCGCGACCTGGAGATCGCCGCCGCCGAGGGGGTCGACGTGGTCTTCGCGCCCACGGTCGACCAGATGTACCCGCACGGCGAGCCGTCGGTGCGCGTCAACCCCGGCCCGGTGGGCGAGATCCTCGAGGGCGCGAGCCGCCCCGGCTTCTTCCATGGCGTGCTGACCGTGGTCAGCAAACTGCTGCACCTGACCGGCGCCGACGTCGCGTACTTCGGCGAGAAGGACTACCAGCAGCTCACCCTGATCCGGGCGATGGTCCGCGACCTCGACCTGGACGTCGAGATCCGCGGCGTGCCGACCGTACGCGAGCCGGACGGCCTGGCGCTGTCCAGTCGCAACCGGTACCTCTCGGACGCCGAGCGGCGGATCGCCCTGGCCCTGTCGCGTGCCCTGCGGGCGGGCGCGCAAGCCGCGGCGGACGGCGAGGGCCCCGAGGCGACACTCGCCGCCGCCGACAAGGAGCTCGACGGTCCGGAACTGGACTACCTCGTGCTCACCGACCCCGACCTGGGGCCACCCCCCGAGCACGGCCCGGCGCGACTGCTCGTCGCCGCCCGGGTCGGCACCACCCGTCTCATTGACAACATCCCGGTGGAGATTCGTTGATGTTCAGTCGCACGATGCTCAAGTCGAAGATCCACCGTGCCACGGTCACCCAGGCCGACCTGCACTACGTCGGTTCGGTGACCGTGGACGAGGACCTGATGGACGCGGCCGACCTGCTCGCGGGCGAGCAGGTGGCGATCGTGGACGTGACCAATGGGGCCAGGCTGGAGACGTACGTGATCCCCGGCCAGCGGGGCAGCGGCGTGATCGGCATCAACGGCGCCGCCGCCCACCTGGTACACCCCGGTGACCTGGTCATCCTCATCTCGTACGCGCAGATGGACGACGCGACGGCGCGCAGCTACCAGCCGCGCGTGGTGCACGTCGACGCCGACAACCGGGTGCTGGAGCTGGGGTCGGACCCGGCCGAGGCGGTCGAGGGGATGGTCGACGGCCTGCGCCGTAGTGATCTCGCGGCGACGCACTGAGTCGCCTATGCTCCCCCAATTGGGACATTTGCCGCGGGGGGAGTAAGGGTGCGAAAAGCGTTCGTCGCCTCGGTCCTGGTGGCCGCCACGGCGCTGGCCCTCGCCGGCTGCGGCGGTGGCAACCCGCCCGGGGTCGACGGCAACCTGACCGACAACTGGCCCGCGATGCCGGCGCCGAGCGTCCCGGTCCCGGCCGCCTCCGCCTGCTACGACGTCGACAACCCGGCGCCAGGGCAGGCGCCGCTGCCGGCGCCCGTCGGCTGCGCGGCCAGGCACAGCCTGGAGACGATCCACGTCGGTACCTTCGCCGCCGCCGACGCGCCGCCCGGTGACGGCGACCCGGCGCTGCGGCGGGCGTACACCGACTGCTCCGACTCCGCGCGCCGGTACCTCGGCGGCGACTGGCGTACCGCCCGTACCGGTCTGGACCTGGTCGTACCAACCGCCGCGCAGTGGTCGGGCGGCGCCCGGTGGTACCGCTGCGACGCGGTCGAGTTCGCCGATCTCGACTCGTACCGCGTGGTGGCCCGCGAGGGCAGCCTCAAGGGCGGCCTGAGCGGCCCGCGGCCGCTTGCCCTCGGCTGCTTCAACGTCACCGCCAAGGGCCAGGACGTCGGCGCGATGGCGCCGGTCGACTGCGCGACGGCGCACAACGGCGAGTTCGTGGGCGTCTGGGATGCCCCGGCGGGCCCGTACCCGGCCGACGCCCACCAGCTCGAGCAGGCGCGGCTGGACGGGTGCCGTGGCGTGATCGCGGCCTACACCGGCGTGCCCGACGACGACAAGGTGCGCTACCGGGTCGGCCAGATCACGTACGGCTTCGGCAAGGCCGACTGGGACCTCGGCAACCGGGGTGCGCGCTGCTACCTCTGGATGGAGAACAAGACCTTCACCTCGTCACTGAAGGGCGCCGGTCCGGGGGCTCTGCCGATCAATTCCGGGTGATCAGGGGTCGGGTACCCTCCCGGGGTGCGCAAGCCCTTGATCGGCCTGACGGTCTTCGTGGTCCTGGCCGCCCTCGTCGCGGGCGTCGGCTACTGGCTGACCCGCCCGGACGAGGTCAGCGCGGAGCGGCCCGAGGGTGCCCCGGCGGCCGGCTCGTGCTGGAACGTCAACGAGAAGGTCGCCGAGACCGCGTTCCCCTGGCCGGGGGCGCCGGTGGACTGCGCCGTGCCGCACACCGCCGAGGTCTTCTTCGTCGGCCAGGTCGACCGCCGGTTGGCGGCCAAGGCCGCCCGCGCCAACGGCGACGAGGCCAAGCTCCAGCAGAACCTGATGTACGCGCAGGCGCGGCGCGGCTGCACCTCGCTCGCGTCGGCGTACCTGGGCGGCGACTGGCACACCGCCCGGGTCCAGGTCGTGGCCGACTGGATCAAGCCGGCCAGCACCGGCTTCTTCGGCTGCGCACTGGTACAGGCGGCGGCCCCGGCGAGCAAGCGGTTCGTCGGCCGTACCGCGAGCCTTCGCGGGGCGGGAAAGGGCGGCGGCCTGGAAATCGGCTGCGTGGCCCGCGACGGCGGCGGTGAGATGACGTACGTACCGTGCGAGGAGCCGCACGAGGGCGAGTTCGTCGGCACGTACCGGATCACGCCCCCGGACGCCCCGTTCGACGCCGAGAAGGTACGGGCGACCGCGACGTCCGGCTGCACCCAGGCGGCCACCGCGTACCTCGGGGGCAGCCGCGGCGACCTGCGCTCCGGCTACGTCGGCCCGACCACCGCGAGCGACTGGCTCGGCAGCGACCAGACGTACGCCTGCTACGCCCTGACGACCGGCGCCGCCAAGCTGCGCGGCTCGCTCAAGGGCGTGGGTACGGGACCGCTGCCGCACTGATCGGTTACGTGATGTTCACTGTCGGGGTGGATCTGCCGACCCTTCCCGTACTCCCGACCCGACTAGAGGCCCCGCAGCCCGGCTGGTCGGAGAGTACGGACGTGGTCGTGGTCGGCTCCGGCGTCGCCGGGCTCACCGCGGCCCTGCACCTGCGCGAGGCCGGGCTGCACGTCACTGTCGTCACCAAGGTCAACATCGACGACGGCTCCACCCGGTGGGCCCAGGGCGGCATCGCGGCCGTGCTCGACCCGTACGACACGCCGGCCGCGCACGCGCAGGACACCCTGGTCGCCGGGGTCGGCCTCTGCGACCCCGCCGCCGTCGACGTGCTCGCCAACGAGGGGCCGGTGAGGGTACGGGAGCTGATGCGCTGGGGCGCGGAGTTCGACCGCAACCCGGACGGCTCCCTGATGCTCACCCGCGAGGGTGGCCACCACGCCAACCGGATCGTGCACGCGGGCGGCGACGCCACCGGCGCGGAGGTGCAGCGGGCGCTGCACGCGGCGGTACGCCGGGATCCGTGGATCCGCCTGGTCGAGCACGCCCTCGTCCTCGACCTGCTGCGCGACGCCGCCGGCCGGGCCTGCGGCGTGACCCTGCACGTGCTCGGGGAGGGCACCGACGACGGTGTGGGCGCCATCCTGGCCCGCGCCGTCGTCCTGGCCACCGGCGGCATGGGCCAGATCTACGCGGTGACCACCAACCCGGTCGTGTCCACCGGCGACGGCGTCGCGCTCGCGCTGCGGGCCGGCGCGGCCGTCACCGACCTGGAGTTCGTCCAGTTCCACCCGACCGCCCTCGTCGCGGCGCCGGCCGCGACCGGTGAGCCGGCGACGGCCGTCGATTCGGTTCAGCAGCCGCTGGTCAGCGAGGCGCTGCGCGGCGAGGGGGCGTACCTGCGCGACGGCGACGGCAAGCGCTTCATGGAGGGCCAGCACGAGCTGGCCGAGCTGGCACCGCGCGACATCGTCGCCAAGGGCATCCACCGGGTCATGCTGGCAGAGGGGTCCGGCAACGTCTGGCTCGACGCCCGGCACCTGGGCGCGGGCTTCCTCGCCGACCGGTTCCCGACCATCGTGGCGAGCTGCCGGGCCGCCGGTATCGACCCGGCGACCGACCTGATCCCGGTGGCGCCCGCCGCGCACTACGCCAGCGGCGGGGTCCGGACCGACCTGCGCGGCCGTACCTCGATCCCCGGCCTGTACGCGTGCGGCGAGGTCGCCTGCACGGGCGTACACGGCGCGAACCGGCTCGCCTCCAACTCGCTGCTGGAAGGGCTGGTCTTCGCCCGCCGGATCGCCACCGACCTGGCCGTCGACCTGCCTGCGCAGACGGAGCCGGTGTCCGACAATGTCCGAGAGTGGTCGGTGAGCCCGGCCGTCCGCCCGCGGCTCCAGCTCGCCATGAGTCGCGGCGCGGGCGTGCTGCGCAGCGCGGACTCGCTCGACGAGGTCGCGGCCACGCTCACCGCTCTGGGCGCCGAACGGGCCCGGCCCAACACCGCGAGCTGGGAGGCGACCAACCTGGTCACCGTGGCCAGCGCCGTGGTCGCCGCCGCCGCGGGCCGCCGGGAGACGCGCGGCTGCCACTGGCGCGACGACTTCCCCACCGCGTTCGAGGAGTGGCGCGGGCACCTGCTCGCGACGGTGACCGACGCCGGCGTACTGACCGAGGACTGGGAGTCGATGGCATGAACGTTGACTGGTCGAAATCGGCTGAGGTCCGTGAGATTGTGCGGCGTGCGCTCGCCGAGGATCTGGGGCCTTCCGGGTTGGACGTGACGAGTCTGGCCACCATTCCGGCGGACCAGACCGACACCGGTGACCTGGTCGCCCGGGCCGACGGCGTGGTGGCCGGGCTGGACGTGGCCGCCGCCGTCTTCGACGAGGCCTCCGCCGGTACCGTCAAGGTCTCGATCAAGGCGTCGGACGGCGCGCGGGTGACGCGAGGGGACGTGCTCGCCACGGTGGCCGGACCGACCCGGGCGATTCTCACCGCCGAGCGCACCGCGCTGAACCTGCTGTGCCGGATGTCCGGGGTAGCCACCCACACCCGGGCCTGGGCCGACGCCCTGGCCGGCACGAAGGCCCTCGTCCTCGACACCCGCAAGACCACGCCCGGCCTGCGGGTCCTGGAGAAGTACGCGGTACGCGCCGGCGGCGGCACCAACAAGCGGATGGGCCTCTACGACGTCGCCATGATCAAGGACAACCACAAGCTGGCGGCGGGCGGGCTGACCGACGCGTACCGGCTGGTGCGCTCGGCCTTCCCCGACGTGCCGATCCAGGTCGAGGTCGAGACGGTCGCCGAGGCGGTGGAGTCGGTCGAGGCGGGCGCGGAGTTCCTGCTCTGCGACAACATGTCGCCCGCCCTGCTGCGCGAGGTGGTGGCGGCGGTGGGCGACCGCGCCGAGCTGGAGGCGACCGGCGGCCTCACCCTCGACCAGGCTCGTGAGTACGCCGAGACGGGCGTCGACTACCTTTCGGTAGGGGCGTTGACGCACTCCTCGCCCATCCTCGACATCGCCCTGGACCTGCGCCCCCGGAGTTGACCGTCCGTGCTGCTCTGTATCGACATCGGAAACACCAACACTGTTCTCGCCACCTTCGAGGGTGAGAAGCTGGTGCACTCCTGGCGTACCAAGACCGACGCGCGGGACACCGCCGACGAGCTGGGCCTGCTCTACCGCGGCCTGCTCGCGGGCGACGCGGTCCAGGTCACCGGGATAGCCGCCTGCTCGACCGTACCGGCGTCGCTGCGCTCGCTGCGGACGATGCTCGGCCGCTACTACGCGGACATCCCGACGGTGATCCTGGAGCCGGGGATTCGTACCGGCGTCTCGCTGGTCTTCGACAACCCCAGGGAGGTCGGCGCCGACCGGGTGGCGAACACGCTCGCGGCGTACACCCTCTACGGCGGCCCGGCGATCGTGGTCGACTTCGGCACCTCCACCAACTTCGACGTGGTCAGCGCGAAGGGCGAGTTCCTGGGCGGGGTGCTCGCACCGGGCGTCGAGATCTCCGTCGACGCGCTCGCCGCCCGCGCCGCGCAGCTGCGCAAGGTCGAGCTGGTCAAGCCGCCCCGGGTCATCGGCAAGAACACGGTCGAGGCGCTGCAGTCCGGCGTGGTGTACGGGTTCGCGGGCCAGGTGGACGGCATCGTGCGGGGCATCATCTCCGAGCTGGGCTCGGTGGAGGCCGTGGTCGCGACCGGCGGGCTGGCCCCGATCGTGATCGGGGAGTGCAGCACGATCACCCACCACGAGCCGATGCTCACCCTGATCGGCCTGCGGATGATCTACGAACGCAACGTCGCCGCCTGATCGCTTGATCGTCACCGCCTTGATCGTCAAGAGGCGCGTCGGGCCCGGAAGGCGTACGTGACGTACGGCAGGTCGAACTCGTCGCGCCCGGCCAGGTCGGGGTGGGTGGCGCACAGCTCGCGTACGGCGGTGTCGACCTCGGCGCGCCTGGCCGGGGCCGCCGTCAGGTAGAACGACCTCGACCGCACCAGTTCGAGCAGCGTCTGTGGGGTCTGCCTCACGGCGTGCCGGAAGGTCGCCTGCTCCAGCGGGGTGAACAGCGGCCCGAGGGGCGCGACCTGCACCCCGGAGCTCTGGTCGTCGTCGACGATCTCTGAGAGCGCGGCGATCCACGGCACCTGGTCGTCGCGGTCGTTCCACAGCGGCCCGAACACGCCGCCGGGCTTCAGTACCCGGGCGATCTCCGCGTGCGCCCGCTCGTGGTCGAACCAGTGATACGCCTGGCCGGCGACCACGGCGTCCACCGAGGCGTCCGGCAGCGGAATCGCCTCGGCCGAACCGTCCAGGGCGTCCGGGGCGCCGCCGGTCTCGCCCAGCCTCCGTCGCATGCCCGGGTCCGGCTCCACCGGGATCGGCTCGTACCCGATGCCCACCAGTTGCCGGGTCAGGATGCCGGTACCGGCGCCCAGGTCCACCACGGTCAGGGGCCGGTCGCCGAGGATCCACCGGATCGCCTCGATCGGGTACCGGGGGCGGACGCGATCGTAGAGATCGGCGGCCGGTCCGAAGGACCGCGCCTGTGCCTGCCTTGCCGAGGCTTCCATGGCTAGGAAAATAGCGGCTGCGACGTTGAGTAGGCTCGGTGACGACGTACGTCCCGAACACAAAAGGAATTCCGGTGACCGAGCAGCCCGTGCCCATCGATGCCGACGACGACCTGCCGGAGCAGATGCGGGTACGCCGGGATAAGCGCGCCCGAATTCTGGAAAGCGGCCGCGAACCGTACCCGGTGAGCTTTCCGCGGACGACGAGCCTTGCGGAGATCCGGGAGCGCTTCGGCGACCTGCCGACCGACACGGCCACCGGCGAGAAGGTGGCGGTCACCGGCCGGGTGATCTTCATCCGCAACACCGGGAAGCTGGCCTTCGCCACCCTGCGCGCGGGCGACGGTACGGAACTGCAGGCCATGCTCTCGCTGGACCGGGTCGGCCAGGAAGCCCTGGACGAGTGGAAGCGCCTGGTCGACCTCGGCGACCACGTCGGGATCGCGGGTGAGGTGATCACCAGTCGCCGTGGCGAGCTTTCCGTGCTGGCCGACCGCTGGGAGATGACCGCGAAGGCGCTGCGGCCGCTGCCGGTCGCGCACAAGCCGATGAGCGAGGAATCGCGGGTACGCCAGCGCTATGTCGATCTGATCGTGCGGCCCCAGGCGCGCGAAACCGTGCGGACAAGGGCGACGGTCGTTCGCAGTCTGCGCGAGTCACTGCATGGCCGTGATTATCTTGAGGTCGAAACGCCCATGCTCCAGCTGCTGCACGGTGGTGCGGCGGCCCGCCCCTTTGTCACTCATAGCAACGCTCTGGATACGGATTTGTATCTTCGTATCGCGCCGGAGCTTTACCTGAAGCGCTGCGTGGTCGGGGGTATCGAGCGGGTCTTCGAGATCAACCGAAACTTCCGCAACGAGGGCGTGGACTCCTCGCATTCGCCGGAGTTCGCGATGCTCGAGGCCTACCAGGCGTACGCCGACTACAACACGATGGCGACGCTGACCCGGGAGCTCGTACAGGAGGCCGCTTACCGGTTGAGCGGTTCGCACGTGGTACGGCACCACGACGGCCAGGAGTTCGATCTCGGCGGCGAGTGGCGCGAAGTGACGCTATACGGCGCGCTTTCCGAGGCGGCGGGGGAAGAGATCACCGTCGAAACGTCGATGTCCCGGTTGGTGGAATTGGCGACCAAGCACGACCTTCCGGTCGACTCGAGGTGGGGCCCCGGAAAGCTGGCCGAGGAGCTCTTCGAGTACCTGGTCGTACCCGGCCTGATCGCTCCGACGTTCGTGCGCGACTACCCCGAGGAGACCAGCCCGCTGACCCGCGCCCACCGTGAGGTGCCCGGCCTGACCGAGAAGTGGGACCTCTACGTGCTCGGCTTCGAGCTGGCGACCGCGTACTCGGAACTGGTCGACCCGGTGGTCCAGCGCGAGCGGCTGCAGGCTCAGTCGTTGCTGGCGGCAAAGGGTGATCCTGACGCCATGCAACTCGACGAGGACTTTCTGCGGGCGATGGAGTACGGAATGCCCCCCGCCGGCGGTATGGGCATGGGAATCGACCGCTTGCTGATGGCCCTGACCGGTCTCGGCATTCGTGAGACAATCCTGTTTCCACTGGTACGTCCTGAGTAATTCTCCACACCCGTTGACGCTGTGCCGGTTTGTTGCGTTATTGTTTTTGGCTACAAGCGGTGGGCACTTTCGGAGGGAATACTCGTGGCCAAGCGAACTATCCACGTGCTGGTCGACGACCTGGATGGCGGTGACGCCGACGAGACCGTCAAGTTTTCGATCGACGGCATTCAGTACGAGATCGACCTGTCGACGAAAAACGCCGGCAAGATGCGCGAGGCCTTGGCGCCCTATGTCTCCGCCGGCACGAAGGTCGGCCGGGGCGGTGTGCTGGCCGGTGGCCGCTCCGCGGGTCGCGTCCGCGGCGGTGGCGCCGACCGCGACCAGAACCGGGCGATCCGGGAGTGGGCGCAGAGCAAGGGGATCAAGGTCTCCGACCGCGGCCGCATCAAGCAGGAGATCGTCGACCGGTACAACGCCGAGGCCGGCCACTGAGCCGGTAGCTGGACGCCCCACGCGGCGGCGAGCCCGCGTGGCGGTGCGGTGCGTGCCGCCGACCCGGCGTCGCCTGACATCATGATCTAAATCGGGCCCCCCGGCCTTCCGCCGGGCGGGCCCGATTTCGCTCTGCGCGTAGCGCCTCTGCCTGCGGGAACACCCGCTCCAGTGCGTCTGTTGTGCTCTTACGTCGCGTAACCAGCCATTTTCCGGGGTACGAGTCCGGTTGCCGACGCGTCCGGCGGGTCCTGCGTATGGGCGCACCGGCTGGAACCGTCGCCCCGCGGCGATAGAGTAAGTGCACGGTCACGTCGGATCTCGTCTGGTCGACAGCCAGGTGCGACGGCGGCACGGCACATGAGGGAGCAGGAATGTTCGAGCGGTTCACCGACCGAGCACGACGGGTTGTTGTCCTGGCGCAGGAAGAAGCCAGGATGCTCAACCACAACTACATCGGCACGGAGCACATCCTGCTCGGCCTCATCCACGAGGGTGAGGGCGTGGCGGCCAAGGCTCTCGAGAGCCTCGGCATCTCGCTGGAGGGTGTGCGGCAGCAGGTCGAGGAAATCATCGGCCAGGGCCAGCAGGCGCCCAGCGGGCACATCCCGTTCACGCCGCGTGCCAAGAAGGTCCTGGAGCTCTCCCTTCGTGAGGCGCTCCAGCTCGGTCACAACT
>NZ_BOON01000071.1 GCF_016863255.1 Planosporangium mesophilum | reverse complement strand
GCGCTCCGGCCCGGCCGCGATGTCACCGCGCTCTCCGCACCGCGCCAGCAACTGCCCGGACAGGTCGGCCAGCGCGACCTCGACCCCGGTCGCGCCCAGCTCGGCCACGAGGACGTGACCGGCGTCGGCACGGAACGTCAACTGTCGCGGGGCCCGACCCCCGGTCGACGGGCCGAGTGTGCCGTCGCCGACCAGGCCGCGCTCCATCAGCTCCGCCACCCGTTGAGCGACCACGGTGCGACCGAGCCCGGACCGCCGACCCAGTTCCGGCCGGGTCGCCGCCGCGCCGGCCCGTACCAGATCCAGGACGGCGACCAGGCTGTCGAGCCGCTCGGATACGAGCGGCGCCCGCTCCGCCGGTTCGCTCATGCTTCGTCCCCCTTCTTGCGCCGCCAACATTACTTCGGTTGTCAATCCATTGACTTTTGCATATCGGCGGCATTAGATACGGCGTACCGGAAAGAAGGGCGATGATCATGAAGCTCGGGTACCACTCGATCACCTGGGGCGGCGTCATCGGAGAGCCGACCGGTGTGACCAGCGTGAAGGACCTCTTCTACCGCGCCAACGGCGACCTCGAGCGCGCCCTGCGCGACATCGCGGCGGCGGGGTACGAGGGCGTCGAGCTGTTCGACGGCAACGCGGCGGACTTCGCTGACCGGCCAGAGGCCCTGCGTGAGCTGCTGTCGGAGACCGGGCTGACGCTGGTCAGTGTCTACACCGGAGCGAACTTCATCTACGCCGACATCCTGCCCGACGAGCTGTGGCGGGTGAACCGGGCCGCCGAACTGGCGGCCACGTTCGGCGCGGAGAAACTCGTGGTCGGTGGCGGCGCCCGGCGGGCCGCCGGTACCTCCGACGACGACTACGACCGGCTGGGCAAGGCGCTCGACACGGTGGTCGACATCGCCGAGCGGCACGGCCTGGTCGCCAGTTACCACCCGCACCTGAGCACCATCGTGGAGAGCCCCGACGAGCTGGACACAATCATGGCTCGCTCGCGGATCGGGTTCTGCCCGGACACCGCGCACCTCGCCGCCGGCGGGGGAGACCCGGGAGAGCTGATCCGCCGGTACCCCGACCGGGTCCGGCACGTACACCTCAAGGACTACCGTCCCGACCCCTTCGCGTTCCTGCCGCTCGGGCAGGGCACGCTCGACTTCGCCGACATCGTCGCGGCCGTGCGCGAGGCCGGCTACGACGGCTGGCTGCTCGTCGAACTCGACTCCTACGACGGCGACCCGGCCGAGGCGGCGCGCATCAGCAAGGCGTACCTCGACAGCCTGCTGGGCTGACGCTTTCTTTCTCGCGCCACCTTCTTGTCCACGCCCCGCGACCCCCCACTCGCGGCCTGCTTCGGAGAAGCCCATGAGGCGTAAGCGCGTAATGACCCGAACGTTGGCGACGGCGCTCGCCGCCGCGCTCCTGGCCACCGGCTGCAGCAGCGGCTCCAGCGGCGGCACATCCAACACCAAGACCTCGGAGGCGGCGGACGCCGCGCTCAAGCAGATCAGTACCGGAGCCGTGCTGAGCAAGGGCCCGAACGGCGAGTCGCCGTCACCGGCCGCCGACATCAAGCTCACCGACGACGAGCTGGCCAAGGTCAAGGCGATGAACGCCAAGGCGGCCATCGTCATGCACTACGGCGGCAACGACTGGTCGACCGCGCAGGTCGCCGGTCTGAAGAGTCGCTTCGCGGAGCTCGGGATCGGGGTCGTCGCGGTGACCGACGCGAACTTCAAACCGGACAAGCAGGTCTCGGACATCGAGACCGTCCTGAGCCAGCGGCCCAACGTCATCGTGTCGATCCCGACCGACCCGGTCGCCACCGCCACCGCGTACCAGGCCGCGGCGAAGGCGGGCGTGAAGCTCGTGTTCATGGACAACGTGCCGAGCGGCATGAAGGCCGGCACCGACTACGTCAGCGTGGTCTCCGCCGACAACTACGGCAACGGCGTGGTCGCCGCGCACGAGATGGCCAAGGCGTTGGGCGGCAAGGGAACCGTCGGCGCCATCTTCCACCAGGCCGACTTCTTCGTGACGAAGCAGCGGTACGACGGCTTCAAGGCGACCATCCAGAAGGACTACCCGGACATCAAGATCGTGGAGGAGAAGGGCATCGCCGGGCCGGACTTCGCCGGTGACGCGCAGGCCGCCGCGAACGCGATGCTGACCAAGCACGCCGACCTGTCCGGCATCTGGGCGGTGTGGGACGTGCCGGCCGAGGGCGTCATGGCCGCGGCCCGCGCCGCCGGGCGCGAGGACCTCGCCATCACCACCGAGGACCTCGGTACCAACGTCGCCATCGCCCTGGCCCAGAACTCCCTGGTCAAGGGGCTCGGCGCGCAGCGCCCGTTCGACCAGGGCGTGACCGAGGCGAACCTGGCCGCGTACGGGCTGCTGGGCAAGCAGGCCCCGCCGTACGTGGCGCTCAACGCACTGCCGGTCGACCACACCAACGTCCTGGAGGCGTGGCAGCAGGTCTACCACCAGCCGGCGCCCGCCAACGTCGCCAACTCGTACAAGAAGTAGCCGGTCGCCCGGCCGCCCGGCGACGACGCCGGGCGGCCGGACCGGGATCTCACCATCACAGCGAGAGGAGGAGCGCGGTGCGTACCGTCAACGTCGGGCTCATCGGGGCCGGCTTCATGGGTAAGGCACACTCCCTGGCCTACGCGGCGCTGCCGATGTTCTACTGGCCGGCGCCCGCGATGCCGGTCCGCAAGGTCGTCGCCGACGTCAACGCCGACGCGGCGGCCGAGGCCGCGCTGCGGTTCGGCTTCGAGCGCTCGACCGACGACTGGCGGCGGGTCGTCGACGACCCCGAGGTCGACCTCGTCGACATCGCCACCCCCAACAACCTCCACGCCGAGATCGCGGCCGCCGCGGCCGCCGCCGGCAAGCACATCATCTGCGAGAAGCCTCTGGCCCGTACCGGCGCCGAGGCGGCCGCGATGTACCGCGCGGTCCGTGACGCCGACATCGTGCACATGGTCGCCTTCAACTACCGGCGCACCCCGGCGGTCGCGCTGGCGCGCAAGTACATCGACGAGGGCGCCGTCGGTCGGGTCCTCAACTTCCGCGGCACGTACCTGCAGGACTGGTCGGCCGACCCGGACTCGCCGCTGTCGTGGCGGTTCCAGAAGTCCGTCGCCGGCTCCGGCGCCCTCGGAGACATCGGCACCCACGTGCTCGACATCGCCCGGTACCTCGTCGGCGAGGTGGCGTCGGTCAACTCCGTCCTCAGTACCTTCATCCCGGACCGGCCGATCGGAGGCGGCGGCCTGGACAAGCTGGGCGCCGCCGACCGGATGACGGATGCGCCCCGCGGGCCGGTCGACGTCGACGACGAGCTGATCACGATGCTGCGCTTCAGCGGCGGCGCGGTCGGCACCGTCGAGGCGACGCGCAACGCGTACGGCCGCAACAACTTCCTCACCTTCGAGGTGCACGGCACCGAAGGCTCCCTCTACTTCAACTACGAGCGGCGCGACGAGCTGCAGGTGTGCTTCGCCAGTGATCCCGGCGACCGGCGCGGGTTCCGCACCGTCTACACCGGACCGGCGCACCCGTACGGCGACGGGCTCTGGCCGATCCCGGCGCTCGGCATCGGGTACGGCGAGACGAAGATCATCGAGGCGTACGACCTGCTGCGCGGCATCGTCGACAAGACGCCGGTCAGTCCGGACTTCGGCGACGGCTACCAGGTGGCGCTGATCTGCGACGCGATCACGGCGTCCGCGGAGTCGGGCCGCTGGGTCGACGTGCCCCACCGGGACGCGGGCTGACGCCATGAGTGAACAGCTCGCCGTGGAGATGGAGGCGGTACACAAGTCGTTCAACGGCGTACCGGTACTGCACGGCGTGGACTTCGACCTGCGCCGGGGCGAGGTGCACGCGCTGCTCGGCGAGAACGGCGCCGGCAAGTCCACGCTCATGAAGATCCTGCAGGGCGTGTACGCGCCGGACGGCGGCGAGGTCCGCGTCGACGGCCGCCACGTCCGCCTCGGCTCCACGCACGACGCCAGGGCGGCCGGCATCGGCATGGTGTTCCAGGAGTTCAGCCTGGTACCGACGCTGAGCGTGGCCCGGAACGTGTTCCTGGCCAGGGAGCCCCGTGGCCGGTTCGGCCTGGTCGACGACGGCGAGGTGGTACGCCGGACCCGGGCGGTCTTCGCCCAGATGGGCGTCGACGTCGACCCGAGGGCCACCGTCGGCTCGCTGAGCACCGCGTACTGGCAGCTCACCGAGATCGCGAAGGCGCTGGCCCAGAACGCCCGCGTGCTCATCATGGACGAGCCGACGGCGAGCCTGGCCCGCCACGAGGCCGAGGCCCTGTTCGCGCTCGTCGACCGGCTCAAGGCGGCCGGCATCTCCGTCATCTACATCAGCCACCGCATGGAGGAGGTGTACCGGGTCGCCGACCGGGTCACCGTGCTGCGCGACGGCCGCCGGGTCGTCACCGCGCCGCTCGCCGACGTCACCCCCGCCCAGCTCATCGAGCACATCATCGGCCGCCGGATGGAGAACGCGTTCGCCTGGCGGGAACGCACCGTGGACCGGTCCGGCACCCCGGTGCTGGAGCTGCGCGAGCTGAGCGCCGGGCCACGGGTACGCGGCGTGTCCCTGACCCTGCACCGGGGCGAGGTCCTCGGCCTGGCCGGGCTGATGGGCAGCGGCCGTACCGAACTGGCGCGGGCACTGTTCGGCATCGACCGGGCCCGTGCCGGGCAGGTGCTGGTCGACGGCCGGCCGGTCGACCTCACCAGCCCCCGGGCGGCGATGGCCGCCGGCATCGCGCTCATCCCCGAGGACCGCCGCGAACAGGGCCTCGTCCTGGATCACTCGGTCCGGGACAACCTGCTGCTGCCGCTCCTTCCCGGGTTGAGCCGGGGGCCGCTGCTGAACGACCGCCGGGGGAGCGAGACCGCCCGGTCGCTCATCGACCGGCTACGCATCCGGGTGGCGAACGCGGGCCGGCCGGTACGCCTGCTCTCCGGGGGCAACCAGCAGAAGGTCGTGATCGCCAAGTGGTTGGCCACCGACCCCGAGGTGCTCGTCATGGACGAGCCGACGGTCGGGGTGGACGTCGGTACGAAGAGCGAAATCATCACCACCATCCGGGACCTGGCCGACCAGGGCAAGGCGATCATCGTCATCTCCTCGGAACTGCCGGAACTCCTCGCGGTCAGCGATCGGATCGTCGTGCTGCGCGCCGGAGCCGTCGACCGGGAACTGGACCGGCGTGACATCCCCGACGAGGAGCACCTGCAGATGGCTATCCAGGGAGTCTGATCGACCGTGACCGCACCGACCGCATCCCCGTCCGCCGCGTCCGATACCGCGCGTGTGTCCATCATGGAGCACGTCCGCCGCTCGGACTGGCACTCGTACGTCATCTACATCGCGTTCGTGGTCGTGTTCGCCTTCTTCTCCGTGCTGCTGCACGACAGCGGCTTCCTGGGCGGCAACAACCTGCTCAACATCTTCCGGCAGACCGCGACCATCTCGATCATGGCGGTGGCGATGACGTTCGTCATCGCGTCCGCCGAGATCGACCTGTCGGTCGGCTCGGTTGCCGGGCTGGCCAGCGTCGTCACCGCTATGACGATCGACAGCGCCGGCCTCGTACCCGGCGTGCTGGCCGGCCTCGCTCTCGGGCTGACGGTCGGGATCCTCAACGGCGGGCTGGTCACGCTGCTGAACATCCCGTCATTCCTGGTGACGCTCGGCATGCTGGGGATCGCCTCCGGCGTCGCCATGTGGATCACCGCCTCCGCGCCGCAGCCGATCCTCGACGACACCTTCAACACCGTCTTCGGGTCCGGCAAGATCGGCAACCTGCCGGTCCTGCTGGTCTGGACCGTCGTCTTCGTCGCCGTCGGCGCGGTCGTGCTCAACAAGACCGGCTTCGGTCGGCGGGTCCTCGCCACCGGCGGCAACCGGATCGCGGCCGAGTTCACCGGCATCAACACCCGCCGGATCAAGTTCACGGTACTGGTGATGTCGTCGGTGGTGGCCAGCGTCGCCGGCATGCTCTACGCGGGACGGCTGCACTCCGGGCGCTTCCAGTGGGGCGCCGGCGACGAGCTTTCCGTCATCGCCGCGGTGATCCTCGGCGGGACCAGCCTGTTCGGCGGTAGCGGCGCGGTGATCGGGACGCTGTTCGGCTCGCTGCTGATGGGGCTGATCAACAACGGCCTGATCCTGGCCGGGCTGGACGTCAGCCAGCAGCAGGTGGTCCGGGGCGCCATCATCATCCTCGCCGTGGCGCTGGCCAGACGCCGGTAGCCGCGAGTACCCGGGCGTGTGCGGCGGACAGTTCGGCGGTGGTCGCGCCCGGCCGCACGGAGCGGCCGGGCGCGGTACACCCGAGTCAGGCCGGCGCGGTGACCGTTGCCGGGGACGCGGCCTGGCCCGGCTTCACGCCGAGGTCTTCCGTGGGCACCTTGTAGGTCTCGCGGGCGGTGGCCACCGCGATCGTGGGGATCGCGCACAGGGCGGCGGTGAAGAGGGCGACGGCCATCCAGTTGTCTCCCTTGGGGCCGGCGAGGGCGGTCGCGATGCTGGGGGAGAAGCCGCCGATCGCGAAACCGATCTGGGTCCCGATCGCCATGCCCGACAGCCGGACCCGGGTACTGAACATCTCGCCGTAGAGCGATGGCCAGATCCCGTTGGCGGCGCTGTAGACGACCCCGAGCATGAGGACGCCGAAGAAGAAGATCAACGCGTAGTTGGCCGAGGAGATCGACCACAGGTACGCGAAGATCAGTACGGCGCAGCCGACCGCACCGGTCATGAAGACCGGTTTGCGTCCGATCCGGTCCGACAGCATCGCCCACAGCGGGATCGCCAGCAGGGCCACCGCGTTGGCGAGCACGCCGACCCACAGCATGGTCGACCGGTTCAGCCCGACCGTGTTCACCGCGTACGACAGGGCGTAGACCGTGAAGATCGTGCTCACCGAGGCGATCACCGCCGCCGCCACCACGCGCAGCACGTCGGCCCAGTGGTCGCGGAACAGCACCGCCAGCGGCAGCTTGGCCACCGCGTTGTTCTCGACCGCCTGCTGGAAGACGGGCGTCTCCTCGAGCTTGCGCCTGATGACGAGGCCGACGATCGCGACCACGGCGCTGAGCCAGAACGGAACCCGCCAGCCCCAGCTGAGCAGCTGCTCCTTCGGCAGGGCGGCGATCGGCAGGAAGATCGCGGTCGCGAGCAGCTGGCCGGCCTGTGTCCCGTTGAGTGTGAAGCTCGTGTAGTACCCGCGGCGGTGCTGCGGGGAGTGCTCCAGGGTCATCGAGTTCGCGCTGGCCTGTTCGCCGGCCGCCGACAGACCCTGAAGCAGCCGCAGCGCCACCAGCAGGGCCGGGGCCGCCGCGCCGAGCTGGTTGTAGGTGGGCAGGCAGCCGACCAGGAACGTCGACACGCCCATCAGGATCAGGGTGAAGACGAGGACCCGCTTCCGGCCGAACTTGTCACCGACGTGTCCGAGGATGAACGCGCCGACGGGGCGGGCCAGGTAGCCGACGCCGAAGGTGGCCAGCGCCAGCAGCGTCCCGGTCGCCGGGGCGGATTTGGGGAAGAAGATCTGGCCGAAGACCAGCGCCGCGGCGGTGCCGTAGATGAAGAAGTCGTAGTACTCCAGGGCGCTCCCGATCCAGGCGGCGAGCGCCGCCTTCCGGGGTTTGCCCTCTCGGGTCGCGGTTCCCGCGGTGGGGCCGGCTGGGTGATCGGTCACGGGATGCTCCTGGGTTGACGCTGTGGTACGGGGCCTGGGGGTGCGCCGGGTGGCCGCCGGTGCCGGGGGTACGGCACTGCCGGGACGGCGGGCGGACCGGTGCCGATCGGCGCGGGGGTCTCCCGACCCGACGGGCATCGGACGCTAATGAACGAAACAGTTAGGTAGCTTCGGGTTAACAAGGCAGATAGTGGGGTGACAGCCGTCACCTGTCAAGAGGCGCGGCGGGAGAGGGTCAGCGCGCGGTCAGGTACTCCAGGACCATGTCGCCGAGAATCTGGCGGTAGTGCTCGCGGCGCGCCGGGTCCAGCATGTCCCGGTCGAAGATCGCCTTGAAGGTGTACCGGTTGGCCGTCCGGAAGACGCAGAACGAGCTGATCATCATGTGTACGTCGAGAGCGTCGACGTCGCCACGGAAGTGCCCGGCGGCGCGGCCCCGTTCGAGGATGCGCGCCAGGACGTCGAGCGCCGGGTTGGCCAGGCTGGACAGGGTCGACGACGTGGCGATGTGCTCGGCGCGGTGGATGTTCTCGATGCTGACCAGGCGGATGAAGTCCGGGTGCGACTCGTGGTGGTCGAAGGTCAGCTCGGCCAGTTGCCGGATCGCGTCCAGCGGATCGAGGTGCTCGACGTCGAGTTCCTGCTCTATCGAGCGGATCACGGTGTACGCCCGCTCCAGGGCCGCGACGTAGAGCTGTTCCTTGCCGCCGAAGTAGTAGTAGATCATCCGCTTGGTGGTGCGGGTCTTGGCCGCGATCTCGTCCACCCGGGCTCCGCTGTAGCCCTTGTCGGCGAACTCCCTGGTGGCGACGTCGAGGATCTCGGCCCGGGTCCGCTCGGCGTCACGCTGCCGCTCGGGACCGCCGAGGGTACCGTCGGCCGGCGCGGCGTTGGACAGCGATGCGCCCACCGGGGCTCCTCTCCTGACGGATATGTCGGTCCCACTGT
>NZ_BOON01000070.1 GCF_016863255.1 Planosporangium mesophilum | reverse complement strand
CCGGTTCTCCAAGCGGGTGGCGGATATGTCGGTCCGCCGGTTCTCCAAGCGGGTGGCGGATGTGTCGGTCCGCCGGTTCTCCAAGGCCCTTCCCTGACCACGGACCCGTGAGGTACAACTAACTAGCTGGTTCGTTCATTACTGGCGCGTTCCTAGGGAGTCCTCGTGCACGGTTACCTCATCGGTCTGGTCGGCGCGGGTATCGGCCCGTCGCTGTCCCCGGCCCTGCACGAGCGCGCCGCCGACGAGCTCGGCATCCGGTACCTCTATCGCCGACTGGACCTGGACGAACTGGGCCGGCCGGCGACGGCGATCGGGGAGATCCTGGCCGCCGCCCGGCTGGCCGGGTACGACGGACTGAACGTCACCCACCCCTGCAAGCGGCTGGTGCTCGACCACCTCGACGAGCTGTCTCCCGACGCCGCCGCCATGGGCGCGGTCAACACCGTCGTCTTCACCGGCGGCCGGGCTGTCGGCCACAACACCGACTGGTCGGGCTTCGTCCGGAGCCTCGCGCTCGGGCTGCCCGACGCCCCGTTGGACCGGGTGGTCCTGCTCGGGGCCGGCGGCGCCGGTGCCGCCGTCGCCCACGCCCTGCTGACGATGGGGGCCGGCCTGGTCCGGATCCTCGACCTCGACGCCCACCGCAGCGCCGCGCTCGCCGACTCGCTGTGCGCGCGCTTCGGTACCGGTCGCGCCGCCCCCGCCCGGCTCGACGACGGCGGGGCCGACCTCACCGCCGCGCTGGGCGAGGCCGACGGCCTGGTGCACGCCACCCCCACCGGGATGGCCGCCCACCCCGGCCTGCCGGTACCGGTCGAACTGCTGCGATCCGAGCTGTGGGTGGCAGACGTGGTCTACCGCCCGCTGAACACCGAACTGGTTGCCGCCGCGCGGGCCCGGGGGTGCCGCGTCCTCGACGGCGGCGCGATGGCCGTCTTCCAGGCCGTCGACGCGTTCCGTCTGTTCACCGGCGTCGAACCCGACGCCGGGCGGATGCTGGCGCATTTCAAGGAACTCATCGCGGAAGGGCACAACGCCGATGCTCGCGCCTGAGATGTCGACCTCCACCCGACACCGGCACATCCCGGCGTCCGGCCCGCGCCGGGCGATCGCGACCGTGTGCCTGTCCGGCACCCTCGAGGACAAGCTGGCCGCGGCGGCGGCCGCGGGCTTCGACGGGGTGGAGATCTTCGAGAACGACCTCGTCGCCTCGCCGCTGTCGCCGGCGCAGGTCCGCGAGCACTGCGCCGACCTGGGCCTCACGATCGACCTGTACCAGCCCTTCCGCGACTTCGAGGCGGTACCGCCGGAGCTACTGACCGCGAACCTGCGACGGGCCGCGCACAAGTTCGACCTGATGGAGCAGCTCGGCGCCGACACCGTCCTGGTCTGCTCGTCGGTCTCACCGTCCGCTGTGGACGACGACGACCTCGCCGCCGAGCAGCTGCACGCCCTCGCGTCGCTGGCGGCCGAGCGCGGCCTGCGGGTCGCGTACGAGGCGCTGGCCTGGGGGCGGTTCGTCAACACGTACGACCACTCCTGGGAGATCGTGCGACGCGCCGACCATCCCGCGCTGGGGCTGTGCCTGGACAGCTTCCACATCCTCTCCCGGGGCTCGGACCCGGCGGGCATCCGCGACCTTCCCGGCGAGAAGCTGTTCTTCCTGCAGCTCGCCGACGCGCCCAGGCTGGAGATGGACGTGTTGCAGTGGAGCCGCCACCACCGGCTCTTCCCCGGCCAGGGCGTCTTCGACCTGCCCGCCTTCGTCGGCCACGTGCTGGCCGCCGGGTACGGCGGTCCGCTCTCCCTCGAGGTCTTCAACGACGTGTTCCGCCAGGCCGATCCCGAGCGGGCCGCCGTCGACGCGATGCGCTCGCTGCTCGCCCTCCAGGAGCGGGTCGAGACGGCGGCACCGGAGCGGGTACCGGTCCTCGACCTGCCTGCCGCACCCGACCTCGCCGGCCACGCCTTCACCGAACTGGCCGTCGACGAGGTCTCCGGCCCGCAGGTCTCGCGCGCGTTGGCCGCGCTCGGCTTCACCCACACCGGACAGCACCGCTCGAAGCCGGTACAGCTGTGGCAGCAGGGCGGCGCCCGGGTGCTGCTCAACGCCGCTCCGCCGCGCGGCACGAGCCCGGGTGGCGCGGCGGTCTGCGCCCTCGCGGTGGAGAGCGCGGACCCGGCCCGTTCCGCGCGGCGCGCGGAGACACTGCTGGCGCCGGTGCTTCCCCGTACCCGTGGCGCGGACGAGGCGGACCTGTCCGCGATCGCCGCGCCCGACGGTACCTCCGTGTTCTTCTGCCGGACCGGCGCCGACGACGCCACCAGCTGGTTGTCGGACTTCACCCCCACCGGCGCCGCGCCCGGCGCCGGTGCCGGCCTCACCGGGACCGACCACGTCGCGCTCACCCAGCCGTTCGACCACTTCGACGAGGCGGCCCTGTTCTACCGCGCGGTCCTCGGGCTCGAACCCGAGCCCGTCACGGAGTTCGCCGCCCCGTTCGGTCTGATCCGCAGCCGCGCCGTCGCCGACCCCAGCCACGAGGTCCGGATCGCGCTGAGTGTGGCCCTGCTGCGCCGTGGCGAATGGGCGCCGGGCGTACCCGACCCACAGCACGTCGCCTTCGCCACCGACGACGCGATCGCCAGCGCGCGGGCGATGCGGGCCCTCGGCGCGCCGGTGCTGGAGATCCCGGACAACTACTACGACGACCTCGACGCGCGGCTGGCCCCACCGGCCGATCTGCTGGCCGCGATCCGGGAGTACTCGGTGCTCTACGACCGCGACGAGTACGGCGAATTCCTGCATTTCTACACCGAGGTGCTGGGGTCGCGGGTCTTCTTCGAGGTGGTACAGCGCATCGGCGGGTACGCCGGCTACGGGGCCGTCAACGCCCCGGTACGGATGGCGGCGCACCGCAGGCTGCGGATGGTCCGGGCCGGCGGGATCACAGATCGAGCGCTTCCCGGAAGAACGTCCGCGTGAGGGACGGCCCGCCGTAGGCGGCGAACTCGTGGCATTGAACGGTGGCCGGTGACCGCCCTCCATGACCGGCTGCGTGCGATCAAGGAGGAGTCATGATCGGTCTGGTGATGGTCGGCTCGCTGGTGGCGGTACTGGTCGTCGGTGTCGTCGTGTTGGTCCGTAGGCCGGCCGAGCGCTCGCGGGTGCTCCGGTGGTCCGCGCCGGCGCTGCTGTTCCTCGGCAGCGCCGTGGGCAGCCTGCAGGCGCGGCCGTCCACCGCCGCCTGAGTTCCGCCATGTTCGGGTCGACACCTCACGTAAGCGACGACGCGCAGCCCGCCCGTCCGCGGGTTTCGTCGGGCGCGGTCTTCTTCGACCCCGAGGGGCGCGTCCTGCTCGTCAACCCCACCTACAAGGAGTACTGGAACCTGCCGGGCGGAGGCGTCGACGCCGGTGAAACGCCGTACGCCGGCTGTGTCCGGGAGGTACGCGAGGAGCTTGGCCTGACGCCGGCGATCGGGCCGCTGCGGCTGGCCGCGTGGACCTCCGCCGACGGGTCCGGCGCGCTGTTCTTCGTCTTCGACGGGGGCGTCCTGGACCCGGCGCAGCGCGCCGCGATCTCACTGGACGGGCGCGAACTGTCCGAGTACGCCTTCGTCACCGAGGCGGAGAGCCGGTCGATGCTGCCCGGGTGGAAGGCCCGCATGCTCGCCGAGGTGTTGCGGGCGTGCGCCGAGGGCGGGACGCGGTACCTGGAGCTCGACGCTTCGGCCTAGTCAGCGGCTCACCATCGGGTCTTTCGAGCGTGCTCTAAGCGCGCTCGATCCTGTCAGGCGTACGGCCAGACTGCGGATACAAGTGGGACAGACCAATCAGGGTTCGACGTCCCTCCGTTGCAGGCACGCCGTCGGCGGGGACGGCTCGCTCTGGCGCGCCTCGAACGAAAGCGGGAAACACAGATGAGACGACTACTGCTCGGACTGGCGGTGGCGGTGCCGTTCCTGCTGGCCGGTGGGGTCGTGGCTGCGCCGGCCCAGGCGGCCACCACGACGAAGCTGACGGTGACCTGGCAGCAGCAGAAGACCGGTTACTACTGCGGCCCGGCCGCCACGCGTATCTCCCTGTCCGCGAAGCGGAGCTCGCTGCCCACTCAGGATCAGATCGCGTCGGTGGAAGGGACGTCGAGCAGCACCGGGACCTACCGCACGGGCATCAAGGCCGGTCTCGACCATTGGAGTCCGTCGTGGGCAACAGCGATCGTGGCAGTCAGCCACCCGATGACCTCCGCGCAGAAGAGCAAGTTCCTCAGCGACATCAAGGGTGACATTTACGCCGGCTGGGCTCCGGTGGTGAACATCGTGGTGCACCCCGGCGGACCACGGCCGCCCGGCTGGAGCAACCCCAGCACCACCATCGACCACTGGTTCACGGTGATCGGGTACGACAGCGACAACTACATCTGGGTCGCTGACCCCGCGTCCAAGATGCCAGGGTTCGCCGCCTACCCCGAGTACCGGATCCCCTGGAGCACGATGACGCAGATCGTCGAGAAGACCTACGTCTGGTGATCTGAGAAAGCCGACGGCGCCGGGGACCCTCCGGCGCCGTCAAGGCTTCATCCGACTGATCAGGGCCAGGCGATCCGGTCGGTGCGCAGATCGTCGACCAGGCGCCGGACGTAGGCCAGCTCGCTGGCCACCACCTCGCGCTGGTACTCCGACTCCACCAGGAAGATGCGGGGCAGGAACGTGCCGCCGTCCGCTAGTTCCCCGTCGAGCGCGGCCAGTCGCTCGGCGAGCCGCTCGGCCCTGGCGGCGAGCGCCTCGATCGCCTCCGCCTGGCCGAGGTTGGGCAGGAAGGCCAGCGCCGCGGGGAACTCCGGGTACTCCCGGGCCGGCGTGCTCACCATCGCGTACAGCCACTCCCGCAGGATCGCCCGGCCGGCGTCGGTGATCCGGTACGTGGTGCGCTCCGGGCGGTTCTCCCTCCGCTCGGTGGTGGCGACCTCGATGAGATCTTCGCGCAGCAGTCGCTCGATCGTCTGGTAGACGCTGTTGCGCTGGCTCACGTTGACCACGTCGTCCTTGTGCCGCTCCTTGATCAACTGCTGCATCCGGTACGGGTGCATCGGCTCCTCGTCGAGCATCGACAGCACGGCGAGGGCCAGTACGGACCGGCGCGGAGTGGGCACGGACCGAGTTTAATGGTCGATCCGATCTTAGTCACAAAATGTATAGTCGTAGAATGACTAAAATATTGATCATGGGCGGTGGCATCGCCGGGCCGGTGACGGCCATGGCGCTCCAACGGGCGGGCATCGACTCGGTCGTGTACGAGGCCTACGGGCACGGCTCCGACGGCGTGGGCGCGTTCCTGACCCTGGCCGAGAACGGGCTGGCCGCCCTCGACGTGCTCGACCTGGCAGGCGCGGTCGGCACCCTGGGTATCGACACGCCGGCGATGAAGCTCGTCAGCCGCGGCCGGGAACTGGCCCGGATGCCGATGCGGGGACGCACCGTCGGCCGCAGCGAGCTGTACCAGACGCTGCGCGACGAAGCCGTCCGCCGGGGCATCGCCGTCGAGTACGGCAAGCGGCTCGACACGGCCGAGTTCACCGCGACCGGCGTGCGTGCCCGCTTCACCGACGGCGCCGTGGCCGAGGCCGATCTGCTAGTCGGGGCCGACGGCCTGCGCTCGCGTACCCGTACCGTCATCGACCCGCACGCGCCTCGGCCACGCCACATCGGACTGCTCAACACGGGAGGGTACGCACGCGGGATCGACCTGCCCGGCGAGCCCGGCGTGGCCCACTTCGTCTTCGGCCGGCGCTGCTTCTTCGGATACTTCATCGTCCCCGGCGGTGAGGTCTGGTGGTTCGCCAACCCGCCCAGCCGCCACGAGCCCAGCCGGGCCGAGCTGCTCGCCGTCACACCCGATGAGTGGCGCGCCCGCCTGGTTGACCTGTTCCGCGACGACACCGGTCCGATGCTCGACCTCATCGCCGCCACCGACCACATCTTCCCCGGCTGGAACACCTACGACTTCCCGCGCGTACCGACCTGGCACAACGACCGGATGGTCCTGGTCGGCGACGCGGTGCACGCCACCTCACCGTCCTCGGGCCAGGGCGCCTCACTGGCCATCGAGGACGGTGTGATGCTGGCCCGCTGCCTGCGCGACCTGCCGGCCCCCGCCGCTTTCGACACCTTCAAGCGGCTGCGCCAGCAGCGGGTGGAGCGGGTGGTCGCGCAGGGCAAGCGCAGCGGCGACGGCAAGGCACAGGGGCGGGTGGGCGCGGCGATCCGCGACCTCGTGCTGCCGGTGGTCGCGCGCCGGATGGTCGCCACCAGCGCCCTCGACTGGATGTACGACTACCGCATCGACTGGGAGGCGCCGGTCGGCACCGTCCGGTAACCGCCTGCCCCGGTGCTGCCGGATGTCCCGCGTGACTCCTTCGAGCGTGCTCTAAGCGCGGTCGATCGTGCCGGCCGTGCGGCCAAACTTCGAGCACGAAGTCGAGCAACGTCAATCGCGGGTTCGACTTCCCTCCATTGCCGTCACGCTGGCGGCGGGTACGGCGCCCTCTGGAGCGCCTCGAAGGAAATCGGAGAACAGATGAGACGACTACTGCTCGGACTGTCGGTCGTGGTGCCGTTCCTGCTGGCCGGCGGGGTCGTGGCCGCGCCGGCCCACGCCGCCGCGACGACGCTGACGGTGACCTGGCAGCAGCAGACCCACGGTTACAACTGTGGCCCGGCCGCCACACGCATCTCCCTGTCGAGAAGGCTGACCTCGCTACCCAGCCAGGCCTCGATCGGGTCGGTGGAAGGGACGTCGAGCAGCACCGGGACCTACCGCACGGGCATCAAGGCCGGTCTCGACCATTGGATGCCGTCGATGAATGCGACCATCGCGGAGGTCAGCAACCCGATGACCTCCGCGCAGAAGACCACCTTCCTCAACCGCATCAAGAGCGACATTAACGGCGGCTGGGCACCGGTGGTGAACATCGTGGTGCGGCCCGGTGGACCACGGCCGCCCGGCTGGAGCAACCCCAGCACCACCATCGACCACTGGTTCACCGTGATCGGGTACAACACTGAGAACCAGATCGCCGTCGCCGACCCCGCGTCGGGGATGGCCGGGTTCAACTCGCAGGCCCGGTACTGGATCCCGTGGAGCACGATGACGCAGATCGTCACCAAGACCTACGTCTGGTGATCTGCGACCCTGACGGCTGAAGTGCGACCCTGACGGCGCCGGACACCTCCGGCGCCGTCGGCTTTCGTCCGGCGCGTCGGTTTCACCCGGCGCGCCGGACGATGGGACGATGGGGCGATGGGGCGTCAGTGCTTGCGGCCGACCCGCTCCGAAGCACCGGGCTTCCAGATCGTGACGTCCATGTGGCCGCCGTCGACCTCCACCGCCGACGCGCTGGTGATGTCGGCCGCGTAGAACTGGTCGAACTCCTGTCCCCGCAGGTCGAGGCCGATGTCCTGGAAAAGGTCCTCGGCGAACCGCTGGTGCAGCGCGGGGTCCCGGACGTCCCTGACCACGCCCCACAGCTTCGCGTCGCCGTCCTTGACCTGGGTGTCGACGGTCGCGGTGTGCAGGCAGAAGCGCGGGTCGCGGGCCAGGTCCCGGAACTTGGTGGTGTCCGGCATGCCGATGAGCCACAACTGGTCCTCGAAGATCCTCGGCTCCATCGGGCTGATCCGTGGGAACCCGTCCGAGCGGAGAGTGGCCAGCATGCACAGCTTGCCGGCGGCCGCATGGCGCCGAGTGAAGATGGCGGCGATCCGCGGCGCGGCCTCGGCGAACTCTTTCCACGTCGTCATGTCCGTGACGCTATGGCAGACCTCCGACAGAACGGCGCGTCGGTGGCCGGGCCGGACCGAACGTGGCCTCCGCCAGGACGGTCGGGCCGTCGCTGTGCCGGACCCCGAAGTACCCTCCCGCCCGAGCGGATGGTGCCCGCCGCGACACCCGAGAAGAGTAGGGTCGGGCGGACTCTGCCGTACCCGCCTCCGGGAGTACTCAATGGACGCACTCGCCCCGCTCCGTGCGAACGTCGCGGCCGAGGCCGACCGTCCCCTGTTGACGTACTACGACGACGCGACCGGCGAGCGTACCGAACTCTCCGCGGGGGAGCTGGGTCGCTGGGCGGCGCGGACCGTCGGCCTGCTCCGTTCCGGCTGCGGACTGGGTGCCGGCGACCGCGCCGCCGTGCTGCTGCCGCCGCACTGGCAGACCGCCGCCGTGCTGCTGGGTGCCTGGTCGGTGGGGGTGACCGTGTCGTTCCGTCCGACGGCAACGGCCGGTCTGCCGGTCCTCGAGCCGGGCGCCGACGAGCCGCTGGACGTCACCTTCATCGCGCACGACCGGCTGGACAACTGGCTGGAGGACGTGCCCGAGGCGCACCACCAGTTCGTGCTCGGGCTCCCCCCGACGTTCGGCATTCCCGCCGGGTACCGGGACTACCTCGCCGAGGTCCGCCGGTACCCGGCCGACCTCCCGACGTACGCGCTGGTCCGGCCGACGGACCCGGCGAGCGTCGACGGCACCACCTACCGCCAGTGGGGGTCGCTCGCGCACGCCATCGCCGAGCGGCTCGACCTGCGCCCCGGCGACCGGGTACTGGTGGACGCGGCCGAGTACGAGCACCCGCTCAAGTGGCTGCTGGCTCCGCTGGCGGCCGGTGCGTCGGTCGTCCTGTGCGCGAATCTCGACCGCGGAGCGGTCGCCTCCCGGACGGCGGCCGAACAGGTCACGCGCATCCTCTGACGCGGGGCCCTCCGTCCACACAGGAGTGCCAGGCCGGTCCGCGCAGGTCGCTTCTCATTGACGTTCGTCAGTGCTCTTTATAGGCTCAGCGCGGTTCACTCGGCGTCAACGGGGGCGTCTCGATGAGCACGAGGATGGGTCACGCAAGCCGTTCCGGCGGGGGTCGCCGGCCCACACCGGCGGTTGGGGCAGCGCTGCCGGTGGCGAGCGACCGCGAACCGGTGAGCGTACGGTGAAACTGCTCCTGGTCGAGGACGACAGCCGGCTGCTCACCGCGCTGAGCACCGCCCTCACCAGGTACGGCTTCACCGTGACCTGCGGCCGGACGGCAGCGCAGGCGCTGGCCCTGGTCGGTCAGGACCCGGACGCGGTGCTCCTCGACGTGGGCCTGCCAGACGGCGACGGATTCGCCGTCTGCCGCCAGATCCGGCGAACCAGTTCGGTGCCGGTCATCATGGTCACCTCGTGGCGGGACCTCGACTCCCGGGTCCGCGGCCTCAACATGGGCGCCGACGACTACCTGCTGAAGCCGTTCAACCTGGCGGAGTTGATCGCCCGGATTCACGCCGTCACCCGCCGCGGGGAGATCGCCGCCAAACCGCCCGGACGGCGGCCCGAGCCGGCCGCGGACGGCGTCCTGGTGCTGGGACCGCTGCGGATCGACCTCGACGCCCGGGCGGTGACGGTCGACGGGCGGCGCGTGCCGCTCAGCCGGAAAGAGCACGACCTGCTCGTTCTGCTCGCCCGCCGCTCGGGTGTGGTGTTCCGGCGGGAGCACATCCTCGCCGACGTATGGCACGGCAGCCCGAACTGCGGTGGGCACACGCTCGAGGTGCACATGGCCGCGCTGCGCCAGAAGCTCGGCGTGCCCGGACTGATCACCACCGTTCGGGGCGTCGGTTACCGCCTCGACGTGCCCGCGACCGGTACGGAATGAGCGATGCGCATCCGGCTGCTGACCCTGCTGCTGTCTGCCTTCGGGTGCATTCTGGTGCTGCTCGGGCTCGCGGTCGCCAGGAGCCTCGCCGCCGGCCCGCAGCAGGCCCTGTTCGCCGAGCGGCTGCGGGACGCGACCCGGTTCGCGTCCGCCGCGCAACTCGCGGGCAGCCCGGCGACGGACGCGGCCCTGCGAGAGGACGTCGCCCGCTACGGCGAGGTGTACGGGGTGGCCGCGGCCCTGCTCGGGGAGTCCGGGCAGATCCTGATCAGCTCCCGACGGTCGCCGGACCTCACCGGGGGACAGGCGCGGTCGCTGGTACGCGGCGGGCTCGCCGGGCACCAGAGTGAACAGCCGCCCGTCATCTGGCCGTGGGACGACGACACGCTCGTGGTCTCGGTACCGGTCTTCGACGGCGGCGACGTCATCGGTGCGGTGGTGATCGTCTCGCCGACCGACCGGCTCCGCGGCGCGATCGGGCGGGACCTCCTGTGGCTCGTGGTCGGTGGGCTGACCGCGATGGCGCTGCTCGTCCTCGTCGCCTCTCGACTGTCCACATGGGTGCTTCGGCCGGTCTCCCTGCTCGACGGCGCCGTGCACGACATCAGCGGCGGCCGCCTGTCCGCCCGGGTGATGGACGGGCAGGGCCCCAAGGAGCTGCGCGGTTTGGCCCAGTCCTTCAACAGGATGGCGGACACGGTGGAGGGCATCATGACGCGCCAGCGCGAGTTCGCCGTGAACGTCTCGCACCAGCTGCGCAACCCGTTGGCCGCGCTGATGCTGCGGATCGACATGCTCGGTCTCGACCTCGGCGACGACCGGGGCGGCGGGGTCGGGGAGTTGCAGCGGGAGGCCCGGCATCTCCAGGCGACCCTCGACGAGCTGCTGCGCTTCGCGACCGCGTACCCGTCCGAGGTCGGCGCCGGGCCGACCGACGTCACCGAGGTCGTGGCCGGGCGGATGGCGGCCTGGGTACCGATGGCAGACAGTGGGGACGTCGTGCTGCGGCCGGACTGGTCACCGCCGGTGATCGGGTACCTCGACCCGCGGCTCACCGCGTCGGCGCTCGACGCGGTGCTGGACAACGCGATCAAGTTCAGTCCACCCGGCGGGACGGTACGCGTCTCGGTCACCGGGTCGGCCGACCTGGTGCGGGTGGCCGTGACCGACGAGGGGCCCGGGGTGCCGCCCGAGGACCTGGACCGGATCGGTGTGCGATTCTGGCGGGGCAGCCACGGACAGCGTCACCCCGGCTCCGGAGTGGGGGTCAGCACCGCCAGGGCCCTGCTCGCCGCGTTCGGCGGCACCATCGACATCGCCGCCGGGCAGCCGCATGGCCTGCGTGTCACGCTCAACCTTCCGCGCGACGCCCGTCCGGACGGGCAGCCGTGAACGCCTGTCTGTCGGCCGTGCGGCGGGTGGCCGGCGCGGCGATCTCGCTGGTCCTGACGACCCTGGCCGTGACCGGCTCGCTCGCCCCGCACAAGCCCGACGGGCCCCGACAGGTAACGCCCATCGTGGTCGCCACCGGCAGCCCGATCGGCGTCTACTACCAGTACGGCGAGCAGCTTGCCGCGTTGGTCGCCGCCGACCTGGGGCCGGCGCGGGTGGCGGCCACCGCCGGGTCGGTGGAGAACCTGCGGATGATCGAAGAAGGCACCGCGACCTTCGCGTTCACCACCGGCGACGCGGCCGTCGACGGCTACCTCGGCCGGGGTCCGTTCGCCGGCCCGGTACCGGTGCGGGCCGTTGCCCGGCTCTACGACAACTACCTCCACCTCGTCGTGCCGGCCGACTCCCCGGTCCGGAACCCGGCGCAGCTTCGCGGGCTGCGGGTCGCCGTCGGGCCGGACGGCTCGGGAGCGGCGCTGATCGCCGGCCGCGTCCTCGCCGCAGCCGGCCTCGACCAGCGCACCGACCTGGTGAGCCTTCCGTTGAGCCTGGACGATGCGGTGGTGGCGATCGCACAGCGCCGTATCGAGGCGTTCTTCTGGTCGGGCGGCCTGCCCACCGCCGGCATCACGGAGCTGGCGCGGACCATGCCGATCCGGCTCGTCGACCTCGGTGGCACCGCCGACCACCTGCGGGAACGCTACGGATCGGCGTACCGGGTAGGCCGGTTTCCCGCCGGCGCCTATCCAGGCATCGCCGTTGCGGTCAGTACGGTCGCCGCACCCAACTACCTGGTCACCCCGGCCGGCGCTCCGGAGCGGGTCGTCCACCAGGTGACCGAACTGCTCTTCGCGGGGGCGCCGGTGTTCAGCCAACGGGTACCGCAGGCCGGGCGGCTCAACCGGGGCACGGCCATCTTCACCACGCCGATACCGCTGCACCCGGGCGCGCTGCGGTACTACCGGTCCAGGGAGGGGTCACGGAGCCGGTCCTGACCGGCGGCGAACCCCTGGTGTTCACCGCCGGTCAGGACCGGAAACCGCGATCTAGTGGGAGTACCAGCACTGCATCCGGCCACTACCGCTGATCTCAGGGCCGGGCCTGTTCCACTTGCACCCGCTGAACGCGTTGTACTGGCGAGGATGGGTCATGGTGGCCGCTCCGGTCGCGGCACTTGCCTGGAAAAGCACCCGTCCGCCGATGTCGTAGGTGTAGATCCAGGCGGTCATCCCGGTCCCGGGCGAGTACGATCTCCCGCCGGTCGGGCTCTGCAGCTCGGGGCTGTACTTCATCTCGTTGAACTTGGTGTTGCCGTCCCAGAACTTGACTTCAGAGGCGAACGCCGACCCGGGGGTGAAGCCCAGCAGCATGACCAGGGCGATACCGGTAGCCGCCGCCAACTTCGCCGCTCGGTGCAGCACGGACCTCGTCCGAACAGTCCCCGTCATCCGACTCACGCCCTTACCGCTTTACCGCTGAGAGGTTGTCGAGCTGGAGCCCGGACGTCGCCTTGCCGGCCGGGGCGAGGGGGATGGCGGTGGTGGCGGGACTGGCGTACGGGTCGCTCACGGCCAGGTTCGGGGAGACAAGGGTCAGCTCCGGCCGTGCCTTCGCGGCGGCTTCGAATCCATCGGGCAGCAGATGGGTCTCCGCGGCGGCGGCCGGACCGGCCACCTGAAGGGTGAGGCCCCGCTTGGCGAACGCCGCGGGAGCGATACAGGTCGTGCCGGTCACCTGGTCCGCCGGGGTCGATCCGAGCATGGTGACCAGGCAGATCTGGCCCGACTTGTCCTCGGCCACCCAGTTCCGGGCACCCTGCGACTGTCCCAGGAAGCGCGTCGACCCGGCCAGCAGGCCCTCGTCGCCGAGCTCGGAGGCCGGTAGGAACGCGGGTAGCGCGTCACCGGACGCCTGCGGCCTGGACAGCAGGGTCAGGTGGTCGGACGCCCGAGCGGTGGGTGCGGCGCCGGCGGTCGCCGTGAAGGCGCCGACCGCGACCACTACGGCGCCCGCACCGATAACGGCCGCCATCAGTCTCCTACGCATGTCGTTTCTCCTCGTCCGTCTGGATGGTGGATGAATGCTTTCCCGGGACCTTGACTAGGGCGCGTAGTACACGCAGTTGAGGTGAATTTCGCTACCGGGGTTGCCGCCCAGGTAGTTCCACTTGCAGGCGCTTCGAATGCCGGACTTGGCCCCGTGCCGCAGCTCCGCGGTCGGGCCGCTGCCCTGGACCGAGGCGTAGACAGAAAGGTCGTAGCCGTACAGCGAGTAGATGTAGGGCGTCCAGACGGTGCCGGGGAGCTTCGTCCTGCCACCGGTGAGCGTCTGGCTGCCGAAGTCGTAGGCCAGGCGTTGGGCGGGGAACGGACCGTCGCAGTACAGGCCGGTGGCCGCGTACGCCTTATCCGGCACGAGGAGCACGGCGAACAGCATTCCCAGGCCCACCCCCAGTGCCCTGTTTCCCCAGCGCTTTCTCAGCATTGAGACCTCCCGTCGCCTCGCTTTTCTGGACGACGGCACGACGGCCATTCGGGTTCGCGGAATCACCGCGCCGAGCGTGGTGTCCGGAGCCGGTTCCGCGAGAATCGGGTGGCTTTTCGTCGGGCCGTCCTTGGCGCGAAGGCTACCGTCGCCGGGGCATGGGCCAGGAAACTCGCGGAAGGGTGCGGTAAAACGACAGCCGCCGGGACCCTCCGAATAGGACAACGACCTGCGGCAATGCGTAAAATAGCCCGGCAGCGCCGGCAAAATGTCGTACCTCAGGTAAACCTCAGGTGCGGCGCGGTCAGCCCTTGACGACTTCCGCCTGAAGCGCGGTGACGCCCCGGTCGGGCTCCCCAGGCCCGACCGGGGCCCAGACCGTGGTGTCAGGGCCGATGACGCGCGCGGCCCGTCACAACCACCCGCCTGACGCTTCCTCGATCAGCCGAAGAACGGCAGCCGGCGCTGGTGCGCGATGGGGGACTGCGGCACCCACGCGAAGATCAAGCGGTACGTCGCCCGCCGTGCCGCCCGGCGAGCGTCGGGCGGCACGGCGGGCGGCGCCTCAGTGTGAGGCGGATGCGACCTCGGCGAGGTAGGCGTCCAACTTCGCGGGGTCCAGCAGCCAGTTCTCGAAGTCCCCGGGGTGGGCCGAGCCGTAGGCCCACCGGTCGGCCACAGCCTGGTACTGCCCCGCGGCGCCCAGGAAGCGCTGGAAGTGATCGGGCAGCGGCACCTGCAGGAACATGTTGGTGTACTCGGTGACCACCCGGGCGTAGCCCCAGTACGCCTCGAAAGCCTTGCGCATCCAGGCCGCGTCGAAGGGTCGGTCGCCGTGTTCGAGGATCTGCCGGAGATAGATCTCCGCGCAGTGCGCCGCGTTGTTGGCGCCCTGGCCCGTGACCGGGTCGTTGGCGACGACGACGTCGCCCATGCCGAGCACGATCCCGCCGGAGGGCAGCTTCCCGACCGGGTGACGCACCACCGGGGTGTAGCCGCCGGTCAGCGTGCCCCGGGCATCGGTCAGCTCCGCGTCGACGCAGCGCTCGTACTCCCAGGGCGCGTACTCGCGCATCGTCTCCCAGATCCGGTTCAGGTGCTCCTCGGGCCCGGGCCGGTCGGCCCACCGGCCGCCCAGCGGCCCGTCGGGGACGGCCTCCACCAGCAGGATCTCGCAGGGGCCGGTCATGGTGAGGCCGGGCATGAAGTACAGCTCGCCGATGCCAGGAATGGCGGTGATGCTGACGGCATAGTCGGGGTACTCCGGGGCGAACGTCACCCCGTGGACGTAGGCGCAGGCCAGGTGGCGCTGCGGGCGGGTGTACGGCGAGCGGGACGGGTCGCGGTCGAACATCTCGACCAGCTCACCCTTGCCGGCGGCGACGATGGTGAGGTCGTAGCGGCCCAGCGCGGTCAGCCCGTCCAGGTCGGAGGTGGTCACCCCCTGGTAGATGACCCTGCCGCCGTTCTCCTCGAACAGCTCCAGCCAGCCGGCCATCTTCAGCCGCTGGTCCACCGACTGCGCGTACCGCTCTCCCCATTCGCCCGAGAACTGGAACGCCCGGGTCCCGGGCGGAGCGGACAGGCCGGCGCGCTGGGCGCGGAGCTTGGGGGCCTGGTCCTCCCACAGGTTGAGGTTGTGGTCGCGCTCGATCTGCAGCGACGGCGCGAACATGCACTGGGTGCTCTTGACCCGTCCTCTGCGGAGCTCGTCCGGGGTCTGCGCGGACATCATCGTCACGTCGTAGCCGGCTTGCTGCAGCGTCAACGCGAGTTGCAGGCCGGACTGTCCGGCGCCGACGATCAGGACCCTACGCATGCGAACCTCCTAGTGCACCCGGGTGGTGGCGAAGCTGGAGGCGGTACGCCGGATGGTGTGCTCGACGACCGCCAGCAAGGCTTGGGCTACCGACGACGGATCGCGCGCGTCGCAGGTGATCAGGGGGATGTCGGCGGGCAGGGCGAGCGCGTCGCGTACCTCGTCGAGGGGGTGTCCCAGCACGCCGTCGAACAGGTTGACGCACACCACGAACGGCACGTCGCTGTCCTGCTCGAAGTAGTTCACCGCGGCGAACGAGACGTCCAGCCGGCGGGTGTCGACCAGTACCAGCGCGCCGACGGCGCCGCGGCACAGGTCGTCCCACATCGGCCAGAACCGGGGCTGCCCTGGTGTGCCGAACAGGTAAAGCACCAGATCCTCGGCGATGGTGCGCCGACCGAAGTCCATGGCGACTGTCGTGGTCGTCTTGTCCGTGCTGTCGTCCAGGTGGTCGACCGGTTCGCTGGCCGACGTCATCCACGCCTCGGTGTTGATCGGCGGGATCTCCGAGATGGCCGACACCAGGGTGGTCTTGCCGACGCCGAAACCTCCAGCGATGACGATCTTCGCCGTGGTCGGCGCCGACAGGTCAGGCGAGCTGACGGAGGCCATCGCGAAGTCTCTCCAGAAGGTGACGATCGAACGGGGAGGTGTAGGACTCGGGGTGGATGAGTACCCGGTCGATGGTGGCGAGGTCGTCGATGACCACGCGGGTGACGCCCAGTGAGATGCCGCAGTGCGCGGACAGCTCGGCGAGCGACGTGGTCTCCCGGGCGTTCTCGTACAGCGAGCGGGCCTCAGGTAACAGGGTCGCGGCAAAGATGGAGTCGTAGTGCGGCACCGAGATCAGGGTGTGCACCAGCAGGTGTTGTCGGGTACGGGTACGGCCGCCGGTCAGGACGTAGGGCCGGACCTTCCAATGGCGTGTGGCCACGGTGGGTTAGCTCCTTTGACTCGGCGCGTTCAGCGGGGCATCGGGATGGTCGTCGAGCGGTGTAACTCGTCGCGCATGCGGGGCGTCAGCAGATGCCCGACCGAACCGACGAACTGCGTCATCTGGTAGGCGACGACCCGCAGATCACAGCCGATCTCGGCGGCGACCGCGAGGCCGGCCGACTCACCGACCCGCATGAACAGCAGATGCCCGCGAGGCAGTCGGATCGTGAGGTACTCGGCGACGCCCAGGTCGAGCAGGGCCGCGCTGCGGTCGGCCATGCTCAGCAGTCCGGAGGTCAGCGCGGACAGTTGGTCGCCGAGATCCCGGTTGATCGACCGGGAAGCCGTGAGTTGCAGGCCGTCCAGGGACACGATCAGCGCGTGGGTCACGCCCGGCGTCGACACGACGAACTGGTCGACCAGCCATGCGAACTCGGCCGGCGTGCGGACGGTGAGCTGCTGTCCGGCGGTACGGGCGCTGTTGGGGGTCATTCGGGGGAACCTTCGCTACGTGGGCGTGCCCGCTGCTGGGCGTCGTCGATGCCGGCGGCGAAGTCCGCCGCGTCGTCGGCCCACGCCTGGCGGGTGGTGTCGTCGACGGCGGTGACGGCGGGCGCCGGTGACGGGCGGGAGTGATCGCGGCGGAGGCTTTCGGGCGTGCGTCGAGGCAGCCGCCGGGCGTCATCGGCAGCCGCATGCCCCCCGCTGTCGCCGTAGGCGGCCCGGCCCCCGCTGTCGCCGTAGGCGGCCCGGCCCCCGCTGTCGCCGCGACCGAGGGCCGGGGTCGGATTGACCAGCGCCAGGCGGGCGCTGTTCTCCTGGGCGCCGGACTGGTACGAGAAGGCGGACGGCCGGTGTACGGCCGGCGGCGCGGACTGGCGTCGCTGCGACCCGCCGTTGGTCTGAGCGCGTACCGGTACCGGTAGCTCGCACAGCAGCTGTTCCGGGATGAGTACGGTCGCCGTCGTGCCGCCGGAGTGCCGGTTGACGAGGTGGACCCGCAGTTGCTGCGCGTGGGCCAGGCGCGCGACGACGACCAGGCCCAGATGCGTGGCCGGCTTGCCGTTGGGGATCGGCAGCGCGGTACCGGCCAGCATGGCGTTGAGCGCCGGTAGCTGGTCGGGTTTGACGCCGACTCCGCCGTCCTCGACCCGAAGCAGCACGCTGCCCTGCTCGGTGAGGTAGGCCGACACGATCACGCTCGAGGTCGGTGGGGAGAACCGGGTCGCGTTGTCGAGCAGTTCGGTCAGGACCCGGATCACGTCGTCCGCGGCGAACTCCACGACCGCCAGATCCACCATCCGGCCGATCTGCACGCGCGGGAAATGCTCGATCGCGGAGGTCGCCGCCCGAACCACGTCGAGCAGCGGCGTCACCTGCCGGCCCGCGTCCTCGATCTTGCGGCCCAGCAGGACCTGCAGGTTCTCGGCCTGTCGCCGGATGCGGGTGTTCGCGTGGTCGATGCGGTACAGCTTCTCCAGGCGGTCGGCGTCCTGCTCGTCGGCCTCGGCGGCCTCCACATGGTTGCCCATCTGGTAACTGGTACCGAGGATCCGCAGCGCGAACTGCTCACAGATCGCCGCCCACTGGCTGGAGATGTGGTCGACGTGCTCGCGCGGGGGAGGAACGGCCTGGTTGACCGCCGGTGTCTTGACCCCCGGCGCCTTGACCGCCGGTGCCGCCGGCTCGGCGAGTGCCGGGTCCAGTCGGCGGGCCATTCGTTGGCGCCACGTCAGCTGCTGCCTCACCATGTGACCTCGCAGCACATCTCTCGCTCTCCCGCGGGTGGCTTCAGTGCACTCGTTTGCAGCCGTAGGGGCCCTGTCGAAGAGCACACGGCCATCTGCCAGCGAGGTGGATCTGTCAATCACCAGGAGCATGACGCGCCGGTGCGGAACGGACGGCACGCCTCGGTGTTACCCGTCGATAGCGGTCGATCATATAGACATAGTTGTGCGCGCGGAAGATCTGTGAGAACTATTCGTCTCCACTGCGGACGGTCGGCGGGTTGTCTGTCCACATTGACACCGGCGGTGAGAGTAGTCCGACGCCGCTTCGGGTGTTGACCGTCAACGTACAGAACGACGAGGGCGGTCCACGCCGTACCGGGCTGCTGAAATCACCAGTCGCGGCGCCTCGCGCCCGACCCGTTGGCGCTCCAGGAGGTCTGACCTGACCTCCGTGATCACGGAACTTCCTCCGTCTCATGACGCGGAGAAGTTCGGCTGATCTGCCGCTCCGGCGTGGCGGCGCCAGCAGCGGCCACGTCCACGTCGTACCTCCTATATACGCGGCGTATACACTAGATGTATAGTCCCGTCATGAGCGTTCCCCTCACCCTCCTGGGCCTGCTCGATCGCGAGCCCAGCCACGGATACGAACTCAAACGCGACTACGACGTCTACTTCGGACGCGGTAAGCCGCTGCCGTTCGGCCAGGTCTACGCGACCCTCGGCCGCCTCGCCCGCGACGGCAAGGTAGTGGTCAGCGAGGTCGGGCCGGGCGTGGGCCCGGACCGCAAGCGCTACGTCATCACCGACCAAGGGGCGACCGAGGTCGAGACGTGGCTGGCCGAGCCGGTCGAGCCCGAGCCGCACCTGCAGACCGTGCTCTTCGCCAAGGTCGTGCTCGCGCTGATGCTGGGCCGCCCCGCCGAGCAGTACCTCGACAGCCAACGCCGCGCCCACCTGCGGCGGATGCGCGAACTGACCGAGCTCAAGCGGACCGGCAGCCTGGTCGACGCGCTCCTTGCCGACCACGGCCTGTTCCACCTCGAAGCCGACCTGCGGTGGATCGAGCTGACCGGGGCCCGGCTGGACACTCTGGCGAAGGAGGTACGGCGATGAGCACCCACCCGATCGTCGAGGCGCGTGACGTCGTCCTGTCGTTCGGAGAGACGCCCGCACTGCGCGGCGCCGACATCTCGGCGGCTCCCGGCGAGATCCTCGCCGTCATGGGGCCCAGCGGGTCGGGAAAGTCGACCCTGCTGCACTGCCTCGCCGGCATCCTGCTCCCCGCGTCCGGCGAGATCCGGTTCGACGGCCGCCGGGTCGACACCATGAACGAAACTCAGCGCAGCACCCTGCGCCGCGACCGCTTCGGGTTCGTCTTCCAGTTCGGACAGTTGGTGCCCGAGTTGACCGCCGAGGAGAACGTCGCCCTGCCGCTGCTGCTCGGCGGCGCACGCCGGCCGGCCGCGCTGACGAAGGCCCGCTCCTGGTTCGAGCGGCTGGGCCTGGGCGGGTTGGAGCACCGGCGGTCGGGAGAGCTGTCCGGGGGACAGGCCCAGCGCGTCGCGCTGGCCCGCAGCCTGGTCACCGCGCCCGAGGTCCTCTTCGCCGACGAGCCGACCGGGTCGCTCGACTCGCTCACCGGTGAACAGGTCATGGACCTGCTGGTCACCACGGCCCGCGAGCAGGGAACCACGGTCATCCTGGTCACCCACGAGCCCCGGGTGGCCGCATACGCCGACCGCGAGGTCATCGTTCGGGACGGGCGGGTCAACGCGTACGTCCCGGAAGGGGTCGGCCCATGATCCGCTTCGGTCTTCGTCTCGCCGTGTCCGGCGGCAGGGAGGCGCTCACCCGCCTGGTCGTCATCGCCGCTGCCGTGGCCCTGGGGGTCGGGATGCTGCTCTCCACCCTCGCCGGGGTCAACGCAGTCGATGCGCAGTGGTCGCGGGGCGCCTGGCTGAACGCCACAGCGGGAACCAGCCACCCGATCGGTGACGCCGACCCGCTGTGGTGGTTGCTGCGCCACGACTCCTTCGACGGCCGATCCATCGACCGGGTCGATGTCGCCGCCACCGGACCCGACTCGCCGGTGCCGCCCGGCACCCCGCGCCTGCCCGGCCCGGGGGAGTACTACGCGTCACCGGCGCTCAGCGCACTGCTCGCCTCCACTCCGGCCGACCAGCTAGCGGACCGCTTCCCTGGGCGGCAGGTCGGCACGATCGGCGAGGCGGGGGTACCGTTCCCGGACGCCGCCGTCGTCATCGTCGGTCGCACCCCTGACGAGATCTCCCACGCGCCGGGCGTCAGGCGGGTCACCGGCATCGCCACCACCGCGCCCGGCATCCCGGTCGCTGCCCTGGACCTGATCCTGGCGGTCGTGGCGGGCGGCCTGCTGTTCCCGGTACTCATCTTCATCGGTACGGCGACCAGGCTGACCGCCGCCCGCCGGGAGCAGCGCTTCGCCGCGATGCGGCTGGTCGGCGCGACGCCCCGGCAGATCTCGGTCGCCGCGGCCGTCGAGTCGACGGTCGCCGCGGTCGCCGGTACCGCCGTCGGGTTCGGCCTGTTCGAGATGTTGCGCCCGTGGCTCGCCCACATTGCCTTCACCGGTCAACGGTTCTACCCCGAGGACCTGACCCTCGGCGTACTCGAGGTCGTAGTAGTCGCGGTCGGCGTCCCGGCCGGCGCGGCGCTGGCGGCGCGGATCGCGTTGCGGCGCGTCCGGATCTCACCGCTCGGCGTCGTCCGGCGCGTCACGCCCCGCCCGCCGCGGGCGTACCGGCTGATCCCGCTCGTTGCTGGCCTCGCCCAACTGACGTACTTCATCGGTAGGCGCCCCAGCACCGTGAACGGTCAGACGGCGGCGTACCTGTCAGCAATGCTCCTGATCATGGCGGGGCTGATCATCGCCGGGCCCTGGCTGACCATGGTCGGCGCCCGCGCCATGGCCCGGCGCTCCAACGGGCCCGCCACGCTCATCGCCGCCCGACGGCTCGCGGACAACCCGAAGGCCGCGTTCCGGGCCATCAGCGGGGTGGCGCTCGGGCTGTTCGTCACGAGCGTGGCCACCGGCGTGATCACCACGATCGTCGCCAACCGTGGCAGCGTTCATGACGCCTTGACGGCGACCACGCTGTACAGGTACTTCAGCCCGGCAGCGGCGTCGGTTCCCGAGGCCCTCTCGGCGTCCCTGCGCTCGACACCGGGGGTGCGGAGCGTGACGGTGGTCCGCGACAACCCGGCCGGGGGCAAGGAAAGCCCGCCTGGGCTGGTCTCGTGCGCCGACCTGGCCCAGGCTCCGGCGTACGGTCGATGCCCGGCCGGGGCCGCCGTTGCCGCGGTCTGGTCGGACCTCATCGGCTACCGCCAACCGCACGGGCCTTCGATGATCTGGCCGGCTGCCACCGTCTCCCTCGAACAGTTCGAGCGGCTCCCGGTCTCGTCGGTCGTCGTCGGTACCGACGGGTCGACCGCCGCCATGGAACGGGCGCGAACGGTGCTCGAGGCCGCCTATCCCGAAAGTCGGATGCCCCCGGTCACCGAGAGCGACTTCGAATCGGACTTCAGGAATACCCTCGCGGGATGGCAGCAGTTGGCCGACGTGGTGATCTTCGCCAGCCTGCCCATCGCCGGGTGCAGCCTCGCGGCGAGCGTTGCCGGTGGGCTCAGCGAGCGCAAGCGCCCGTTCAGCCTGCTGCGGCTCACCGGTACGCCGCTGGGTGTGCTGCGCCGCGTGGTCGCCCTGGAGAGTGCCGTACCGCTGCTCGTCGTCGCCGTGGTCGCGGCCGGCACCGGGTTCCTCGCCGCCCAGCTGTTCCTCAGGTCGCAGATGGAGTACACGCTGCGGCCGCCGGGGGCCGGCTACTCCCTCACCGTGCTCGCCGGGCTCGCCGTCTCCCTCGGCATCATCGCTGCGACGTTCCCGCTGCTCAGGCGGATCACCGGGCCACAGACCGCGCGCAACGAGTGACGGGGCTCGGGGTTCCGCCACCGCCGGGATGGCGGAACCCCGGGCCTACAGCGTGCGGGCCAGCCGGTCGGCGAGCAGCCGGGTGAAGCGCGCCGGGTCACTGAGCTCGCCGCCCTCGGCGAGCAGCGCCATCCCGTACAGCAGTTCCGCGGTCTCGGCCAGCGTCTTTTCGTCGGCACCCCCCTCATGGGCCTGGCGCAGCCCGGTCACCAGCGGGTGGGTCGGGTTGAGCTCGAGGATGCGCTTGACGGGCGGCACGTCCTGCCCCATCGCCCGGTACATCTTTTCCAGCGTCGGCGTCATGTCGTACGTGTCACCGACGACGCAGGCCGGGGAGGTGGTGAGCCGTGACGACAGCCGTACCTCCTTCACCTGGTCGGAGAGCTTCCCGGTCAGCCAGGTCAGCAGCGGGGTGAAGTCGTTGCGCTGCTGCTCGCGCTCCGGCGTGGCGTCGTCGGCGCCGTCGAGGTCGACCTGGCCCTTGGCGATCGACTGGAGCGGCTTGCCGTCGAACTGGGCGATCCGCTCCACCCATACCTCGTCGACGGGGTCGGTGAGCAGCAGGACCTCGTACCCTTTGGTGTGGAAGGCCTCCATGTGCGGTGACTTCTCGATCATCGAACGAGACTCGCCGGTCATGTAGTAGATGTCCTTCTGGCCCTCCTTCATGCGCTCCACGTACTGCCGGAGCGTGGTGGGCTGGTCCGGGTCGTGGGTCGAGGCGACCGAGACGAGGTCGAGGAGCAGCTCCTGGTTGTCAGGGTCCTCGATCAGCCCCTCCTTCACCGCGCGGCCGAACTCGTTCCAGAACGTCCGGTACCGCTCGGGGTGGATGGTCATCAGGTCCTTGACGGTCGAGAGCACCTTCTTGACCAGCCGCCGGCGTACGACCTGGATCTGGCGGTCCTGCTGGAGGATCTCGCGCGAGATGTTGAGCGACAGGTCGTGCGCGTCCACCACGCCCTTGACGAAGCGCAGGTAGTTGGGCATCAGCGCGTCGCAGTCGTCCATGATGAACACGCGCTTCACGTACAGCTGCACGCCGCGCCTGCCCTCGCGCAGGAACAGGTCGAACGGCGCGTGGGATGGGATGAACAGCAGTGCCTCGTACTCGAACATCCCCTCGGCCCGCATGTGGATGATCTCCAGCGGGTCGGCCCAGTCGTGGCTGACGTGCTTGTAGAACTCGTGGTACTCCGCCTCGTCGACCTCGTCGCGGGATCGCGCCCACAGCGCCTTCATCGAGTTGAGGGTCTGCGTCTCGTCGTCCGTCCCCATGCGGATGGGCCAGGCGATGAAGTCGGAGTACCGCTTGACGATCTCGCGGATCGTCGGCTCGGCGGCGTAGTCGTGGAGCCGGTCCTCGCTGTCCTCCGGCTTCAGGTGCACGGTGACCGAGGTACCTTGCGGTACGTCGTCGACCGGCTCGATGACGTAGGTGCCCTCACCGGCGGATTCCCAGCGGGTACCCTCGCTCTGGCCGGCCCGGCGGGTTACCAGCGTGACCTTGTCGGCCACCATGAACGTGGCGTAGAAGCCCACTCCGAACTGGCCGATCAACTCCCGCGAGGCGGCCGCGTCCTGCGACTCCTTCAGCTTCCGCAGCAGTTCGGCCGTACCCGACCTGGCGATGGTGCCGATCAGGTTGACGACCTCGTCGCGTGACATGCCGATGCCGTTGTCCCGTACGGTGAGCGTGCGCTGCTCGGGGTCGACGTCGAGCTCGATGTGCAGGTCGGACGTGTCGACGTCGAGGTCCTTGTCGATCAGGGACTCCAGACGCAGCTTGTCCAGCGCGTCCGAGGCGTTGGAGATCAACTCGCGCAGGAAGATGTCCTTGTTGGAGTAGATCGAATGGACCATCAACTGCAGCAGCTGGCGCGCTTCGGCCTGGAACTCCAGCGTCTCTGTACGGTCTCCCACGGGGCTCCTTTCTCCGCCGTACAGAATAGGGCCGGCCGTTAGCTGTCGGGGGCGAGCCAGCGGCGGGTGGGCGGCATGTCGCTCCGCCCGTCGGGGTGGGCCTTGACGGCGAGGATCTGGTTGACGCCCAGCCGTGCCTCCGCGAAGGCCAGGGCGGAGGCGGCCATGTAGAGCCGCCAGACCCGGGCCCGGGCGGGTGTGGCCAGCCCGGCCGCGGTGTCCCAGTCGGCCTCGAGGTTGGCCACCCAGGCCCGCAGCGTCCGTGCGTAGTGCTCGCGCAGCGCTTCCACGTCGCGGACCTCGAACCCGGCCTCCTCCAGAATGGAGACGGTCGTGCCGAGCGGCGCGAGCTCCCCGTCGGGGAACACGTACGCGTCGATGAACGTCCGTGGCTGCTTCCGGTTCTCCGGTACCGGGTGCAGGGCCGCGATCTGGTGGTTGAGCAGCCGGCCGCCCGGCCGCAGGTGGCGGTGCAGAATCGCGGCGTAGTCGCGGTACCGGTCGACGCCGACGTGCTCGGCCATGCCGATGCTGGCGATCGCGTCGAACGGGGCCTCGTCGAGTTCGCGGTAGTCCTGGAGCCGGATCTCCACCCGGTCAGCGATGTCTCCTCCGGCGATGTCTCCTCCGGCGCTGTCCGCCTCGGCGAGGCGCTTACGGGCCCGCTCGGCCTGCTCGTTGGAGAGCGTCACACCCAGTACCGAGACGCCGTGCTCACGGGCGGCGTGCAGCGCCAGGCCGCCCCATCCGCAGCCGACGTCGAGCAGGCGCGCACCGGGCCGCAGGTCGAGTTTGCGGCAGATCAACTCCAGCTTGTCCCGCTGCGCGTCGGCGAGGCCGTACCCCGGCTCGTCGCTGGTCCAGTACGCGCAGGAGTACACCATGGACCCGCCGAGCACGATGCGGTAGAACTCGTTGCCCACGTCGTAGTGGTGGCTGATCGCCTGGCCGTCGCGGCGCAGGCTGTGCTTGCGCCCGCGCATCGTGATCTCCTCGACGGGCGGTTTCGGTTGGGGGCCTAAACCGCCCAGTCGGAGCAGGTCGCGGGCGACCGCGAGCAGGGATACGGTCCGGGATTCGGTGTCGTGCGTGTCGATGTCGTGTGTGTCGGTGCGGCGTTTGGCGCCGCCGCGTTTGTCGGTGCCGAACCACAGCAGCTCGGCCAGGTGGCGGAGCGCGTCGTACAGGTCGCCCTCGACCTCGATCTCGCCGGCGACGTACGCCCGCGCCAGGCCCAGCTCGTTGGGCTGCCAGGCCAGCCGGCGCAGGGCCCGGCGATCCCGTACCCACAGGACCGGGGCGTCGGCCGGGCCGGCTTCGGAGCCGTCCCAGGCCCGCACCCGCAGCGGTACCGGAGTCCGCAGCATCCGTTCCAGCAGCCTGCCGAGCCGAACCGCGGTGGAGTCGCCCGCCATCATGCCTCCCGTGTGCCGTGGGGAGGAGCGCCGGTCGGGCCGCGGCCGAGGAGGTGCCCACGCGACGTTCCATCGACAACAGTTAGAGATTAGCGTCGCTAAACATTATTGCCGACCGATTAACGGGGTTGGATCGTTCAACGGCTGGCGGAGGCTTCATGTGAGCCTTTCTCGCATGCGTCACCTTCCCGCATGCGCTGCCTTCGAGTGCGCTGCCTTCGAGTGCGCTGCCTTTCGGGTGTGCTGCTTTTCGGGTGTGCTGCCTTTCGGGTGTGCTGCTTTTCGGGTGTGCTGCCTTTCGGGTGTGCCGCCTTTCGGGTGTGCTGCCCTCTATGTGCCCGGCCACCAGCCGAACGCCTGCCCGGCGGAGAAACCGGTCAGGGCAAGCAACGCCGTCGCGGTGGAGACCCACGACCACAACTTCGCCTTCGGTGGCGCGGCGAGGAAGATGCCGTACAGGCCGATCAGGACCGCCGCGACTGCGGTGACCGCGGTGAGCACGACCCCGATCCTGATCTGCTCCCACGGCGCGGCGGCGCCGACGTAGTACAGCACGGACATCGCGGCCGCCGCGGCTACAGCACTGCGCATGCGAAAGACGCGTATCGGCTCCACGGGGGCGAGGGTAGCGGCCCGGCGGCCGGGACGTGGCACCGTCGTGCCAGCCCTCGCTGATCAGGCCCTTGCCGGCCTGGACGACCTGACCGTGGAGGCGTTGCGGGCCAGTCCTGCGGTAGCAACGGTCTGCCCGCCCGCCTGTCGATCGACTCGTTTCTCGCGCTCGCCGCTGTCTCGCGTCCGGCGCGAATCTCCGGGCGGACGATGGCCACCTGTCAGGACTCTGCGCGGAGTGCCGGCTCAGGCCGGATAGAGCCGCGCCAAGGCGTGGACGTGGTCGGTCAGGTGCGTGACGAGGTGCTGGGGCGAGAGGACCTGGACGTCGGCGCCGAGCCGGAGCAGGGTCGCGGCGGCGTGTGGCACGCTCTCCATCGGGATCGTGGCGCGCTGCCAGCCGTTCGCGTCGGCGGGTTCGAGCGTGCCCAGCGCCACGCGGGCGGCCTTCGGGCCGAGGGCGCCGGGGAGGGCCTTGATTCCGTTGGGCGTCAGGCGTACGACGGCGACCTCGTCGGTGTCGGCCTGCTCGTACCGTTCGACGTGTTCCTGCCAGAATCTGGCCAGTTCGAAGCCGCTGGGCCGGGTGAAGTGTTCGGGCAGGGGCCGCAGCCGCATGATGGACGAGACACGGTATGTGCGTGGCTGGCCGCGTTCGGCCGCGACCAGGTACCACACTCCGGCCTTGAGGACGAGGCCGAGTGGGTCCAGCCGCCGGGTGATCTCGCCGGGCCGCGGTGACCAGCGGTGATACCGCACCTCGATGACCCGGTCCTGCCAGAGCGCTTCGGCGACGGCGAGGAGGTGTGGCACGGCGTCCGGTTCGCGGTACCAGCCGGGCGTGTCGAGGTGGAACCGTTGCCGGATGCGCATCGACGCATCTCGGTAGGGGGTGGGCAGCGCCGCCATCAGCTTCAGTTCGGCGACGGCCACCTGGGCGCCCAGGCCGAGTTCGGCGGCCGGCTGCGGCAGGCCGGTGAGGAACAGCGACTCCGCCTCGTCGGCGGTCAGCCCGGTCAACCGGGTGCGGTAGCCGTCGAGGAGCTGGTAGCCGCCGGTGGGCCCGGGTTCGGCGTAGACGGGCACGCCTGCCGCAGCCAGGGCCTCCACGTCCCGGTAGATCGTTCGGGTGGTCACGCCCAGCTGCGCGGCTAGCTGCGTCGCGCTCATCCGCCCGCGGTTCTGCAGCAGCATCAGCAGGGACAGCAGTCGACTGGCACGCACCCGGCCGAGTCTGCCAGCCTCTGACAGAAGATGTCAGGGGTAGCCCCCCAGTATCGTCGCCGTGAACGATTTCGACTTCTTCATCGGCTCATGGAACGTGGTCAACCGCCGGCTCACGACGCTGTTCGCGGGCAGCGACGACTGGCAGACCTTCCCCGGCACCACGACCTGCCAGCCGATCTTCAACGGTGGCGGCAACACCGAAGAGATCATCTTCCCGACGCTCGGCACCCGCGGCTTCACGCTGCGCCTGTTCGACGTCGAGCGCGCCGAGTGGTCCATCTACTGGGCGAACAGCCGCACCGGCGTGCTCTTCCCCCCGGTCGTGGGCACCTTCACCAACGGCCGCGGCGACTTCTACGGCGACGACACCCACGACGACAAGCCGATCAGGGCCCACTTCATCTGGTCCGACATCACGCCCACCTCAGCCCGATGGGAACAGGAGTTCTCTGCCGACGGCGGAACGACCTGGGAGTCCAACTGGGTCATGGAGTTCACCCGCGCATGACTACGGGGCCCGAGGTGAAAGGAGCGGCAGGACCATGACGTTCACGGACGAACAGCTCGCACCGGTCGGCAACGTCGTCGACGCTGACTACCGTCACGTGACCAAGCACATCTCGCCCGGCACTCCGCTCGTCCTGCCGGACACCTATCTGAAGTGGTACCACCTGCGCGGCGAGAACCGGGTCATTGACTCCGCGATCACCGAGGAAGCGCGCACCTTCCTCACCGAGGAGGTCGCCGCCGGCCGGCTACCGATCTCCGGTGAACTCGGCTTCGTCGTCCACCACCTCTCCGGCGCCAACATCCACCTGCTGCTGGTATGCACGTGGCGCGACAACAACGAGATGTGGGAGACAACCTACGTCAAGGACACCCGGCGGGACGGCCCGTTCGGTCTAATGGCACAAACGACGCACCGCGGCGTGATCTGCGTGTGGGAGTTCGGCGCCGTGGCACACGAGCATCAGGCATGGACGCGGTACCTGCGCTCCAGCCGCGACGCGGCTGCCAAGCGGGCGTACGCCGAATCCCTTTTCACCGGAATGGTCTGACCGTGGTCCGTGTCCGCCGACTGACACCGCGGCGTGCCACCATGACGCCGGTATGGAGCCGCCGTCACGAAGCTCGTCGACGGGCCCAATAGCTCCGGGTTCTGGTCATCGCCGAGCCCGGCCGCCCAGCCTACGCTTTGGTCACCACCGACCTGACCACCCCGGCCACGGCCATCGTGAAACGCTACGCCGGCCGCTGGGCCATCGAGGTCACCTTCGCCGCCGCCAAGAACACCACCGGCGTTGGCGAAGCCCGCAACCGCACGCCGCGCGCGGTTGAACGCACCGTGCCGTTCGGGCTCTACACCCAGAGCATTGTCACCTGGCTGGCCACGACCCCACCGTCGTGCGGGACCGCAGTGACCACGCGCCTGGTACACCACCAAGCGACACCCGTCCTAACTCGACATGGTCGTCAAACTCCGGCGCGTCCTCATCGCCGCCCAATATCAGCCCGAATTGCCTGACCAACCGCCCCCCGACGAAATCCGGACCGTGCAGCTGGCCTGGCCCCAGGCGGCCGCCTGACCGCGAAGCTCAAGTGCTCAGCATCTGCAATCTTCATAGTACTGGTGTTCGAAAACTGTCGTACCTCGCCTCTACTTTGGACGCGTGGAC
>NZ_BOON01000069.1 GCF_016863255.1 Planosporangium mesophilum | reverse complement strand
CGAGGTGATCAGCCTGACCACGTCGCCGATCTCGGCGCTGGACTGGCCCAGCTTGGAGATGGTGTCGTTGGCCTGCTCGGCCGCCTTCACCGCGCCCTGCGCCACGTGCGCGGCGTCGGTGGCGTTGCTGGCGATCTCCCTGATCGAGGCGCTCATCTCCTCGGCACCCGCCGACACCGTCTCCACGTTGCGTGAGACCTGCTCGGCGGCGGCCGACACGTTGTCGGCCTGGGCGCTGGCCTCCTCGGCGCTACCGGCGATCTGCTGGCTGACCGCCGACAGTTCCTGGGCGGCGCCGGCCAGCGTCTCGCTACTGGACCCGATGGTGGTGACGGTCTCGCGCAGGCGTGCGGTGGCGGTGTCGAGGCCGCTGGCCATCTGGCCGATCTCGTCACGGCTGGACACGCCCGCCGTCCGGGTCAGGTCACCGGCGGCGAGCCCGTCGACCACGTCCGACACCCGGCGCAGGGAGCCGATGATGTTGCGGGCCACGAACAGGCCGAACGCCACGGCCAGCAGCAGGCCGACGGTCAGGAAGGTGATCGTCGTGGTGCGGGCGCTGTTGTACGTCGCGGTGGCCAAGTCGCTGCGGCGCTTGGCGTCGGCCGTCTCCCGGGAGACGATCTGATCGGCGATCGCCGAGGCCTTGGCGATCTGCGGTGCGGTGACCGTGTCGCGCACCTTCTCGATGGTGGCGAAGTCGTTGCGCCGGCTGGCGTCCATCATCTGCTGCCGGTCACGCTGGTAGTCCGCCCAGGCGGCGCGGAGCTGGGTGACCAACTCCGGCGCCACCGACTCCTTCTCGTACATGGCCAGCCTGGCCGCGAATCTCGCGTCGTCGTCCTTGACCGCCTGCTCGTACTTGGTCATGTTCGCGTCGGTCGTCGAGAGCGCTTGGTTCAACACATCCATGCGGGTGTCGCGCATGTCGATCACCACCTCCTCGATGTGTTGCAGGGGTAGCAGGCCGCCCACGTACAGCGACGTCGCCGTGCTGTTGAGCGCCGACATCTTCGTCAGCGACAGGGTGCCCACACCACCCGCTGTGACAGCGAGAAGCCCGATCACGATCAGGATTTTCGTGTTCATGCGCCGGTTGGCCACCCAGCGGCCGAACCCACCCAACGCCGACGCGCCAACCTTGTCCGGCACAGCCATCATCTCTCCCACTCACGCAAGCAGCTCTTGATCACCGGCATGGGGCACACCGTCCGCACCACCGCATTCCGTTCCCACATCGGGCGGTCGGGCGAGACGCTGAGTAAATCCCAACAAATGGGTAACGCCGTGATCCCGAGGCTCGGCCGCGAACCCCCGCCACCCTCGACGCGCTATCCCCTGGCTGAGCGCGAAGAAGCCAGCTTCCAGGCCCCGATGCCGGCACCCGCGACGAGCATCGTCCCGACGCCCCACCACAGGGTGGCCGACGGACCTCTGGCTGAGTCCAGCAGGATGGCGTAGGCGACGGCGATGCTCACGACGACGGCGACGACCGCGGGCAGCGTGAACAGTGCCGACCTGGGCCGGCGCAGCAGCGTACCGAGGAAGTCGATGACGACCAGCGCGGCGGCGGCGGCGCCCATGCCGATGGTGAACTCGCGTACCTCGACCGCGACGTCGGGCCGGTCGAGCCGGTACGCCAGCAGCAGCAGGGCCGCGGCGAGCGCGGCGGCGAACACGAGGCCCGACGCGAGTTCCCAGGCCGCGGGCAGTGGCCGCTGCCGGTCCTGCCGCTTGCGGGGGATGTACTCCCACGCCTGTGCCCGGAAGTAGCGGCTGGCGAGGTGGCCGAAGCCGATGAGCGTGGCGCCGGCGAGCAGCGGCCCGACGTAGCTGTGGCTGGCGAACCAGACCAGCGCCGCTACGCACAGGCCGACGGGCGGGCCGGTCAACGCCGCGATCAGCCAGGAGATCCGGAACGGCCGCCGGGCTTCGGGCAGGTCCAGCGGGTGTACGAGTGGTTGTACGGCGGGGTCGGGGAGATCGACGAGTTCGGTGACGTCATTCATGGCTGCTCCAGGGGACGCGATCGATGAAGGAGGCGCTGAGGTTTCCCCGGCTGATGTCGTAGACCTTCTGTCGCGACACGCCGAGGCGTGCGGCCACGGTCACGGCGCTGAAATCGTCGAGCAGGGAATCCACGGCGAGGGCCCGTACCGCCGATGCCCGTGAATTGAGGTGGGCGGCGAACGCGCTCACCTCCGCCGCGAGCAGCGCCACGGCCAGCGGCCCACCGAAGCGGTTCGCCCAGTCCTCCTCGCCGCTCTTCGCGGTGGCGTACAGGACGTCGCCGCCGTCGGCCAGCACCTCCCGTACACGCTCGGGGGTGAGACCGCTCTCCACGAGCCGGGCGCGGACGTCGTCTCGTACGTCGGTGGGTCGGTGGGCGAGGACCTCGTCCCAGGCCGAGTTGTCACCCCTGGGTTGACGCTTCATCGCCTCAGGATGGCCGTCCACAAGGCGCGCTGTCAACCCCGGGGTGACATCAGTGGGTGGCCGCGGTACTGGCGATGAGCCGCGCGATCACCGGCCCCGGCGTCCGCGCCTCGCCCGGAGGTAGTCGTCGACCACGTACCGGCCCAGGTCCTCGGCGTCCGGGGTGAACACCCGCCCGCCGCTTCGCCTGGCCACCGCGTCGACGAACCGGCGCAGACCCGGCTCCGCGCCGAGCATGAACAGGTTGAGCGTCGCACCGTACCGGGTCAGGTTGTCCACTTCGGACACGGTGGCGCGGATGGTCTCGTGCAGGGGCGGCCAGCAGAACACCGCCTCCCCGTCGTCGGACAGGTGCGCGGTCGGCTCGCCGTCGGTGACGACCAGGACGACCGGCTCCGACTCGGGGTGGCTGCGCAGGTGCCGGCCGGCGAGCCTCAGCGCGTGCTGGAGGTTGGTGCCCTGCACCATGTCCGGCTCGATGGCGGCGAGTTCGGTCTGCGACAGCGTCATCGCGTACCGGCCGAAGCCGACGATCTGCAGCGCGTCCTGTGGGAAGCGGGTGGCGACGAGGTGGGACAGCGCGAGCGCGGTCTGCTTCATCGGCCCCCAGCGCCCCTCCGAGATCATCGAGAACGACAGGTCGACGCAGAGCGCCACCGCCGCCGACGCCCGGCGTTCGGTCTCGACGACCTCGAAGTCCTCGACGGCCAGGGCCACCGGGGTGGCCGGTCCCGCCCGCCGGACCGCGTTGCCGACCGTACGGACCACGTCGAGCGGCTGCTCGTCGCCGTACTCCCAGCGCCGGGACGCCCCGGTGATCTCGCCCGCGGCGCCGGCGGAGCGCAGGTCGTGCTGGCCGCGCCGGCCGCCGTCGAGCTGGGAGAAGACCGTACGCAGGGCGGTGCCGCCGAGCCGGCGCAGCGCCTTCGGGCTGAGCGTCAGCCCGTCCGGGCCGCGCGTCACCCAGCCCTGGCGGCGCAGCTCGCGCTCCAGTTCCCGCAGCCGCCGTACGTCGTCGCCCGAGCCCCGGCCGAGGTTGCGCTCCACGGCCTCGACGTCGATGTCGTCGAGGGTCGCGCCGGGGTGCTCCTGGCCGAGCTGGTCCAACAGGTCGTCGAGGTCGGCGATCTCCTCCAGGGCCCCGGCGGCCTCGCCGTACCCGAGCTCCTGCTGGCCGCGCATCTGCTCACGGCGCCCCCACGGCAGGTCGGGGCGCAGCGCGCGGAGGTTGTCGGTGAGCGCGGCCATCTCGGTGGCCAGGCCGGCGTCGCCGAACGCCTGCGCCATGAGCTGTGACAGCTCTTCGCGCTGCTGCGGCGACAGCGACCGCATCAGTCGCTCGCCGGCGGCGGCGCGCCGGGCGAGCGCGTCGACCAGTTCGTCGACCGACTGCGGGTTCTCCGGGAAGAACTCGCCGTGCTCGGCCATGAACTCGCGGAACGCGTCGGTGGTGTCCTCACCGCGGGCGTGCCGGGCCAGCAGGTCGTTGAGGTCGCCCATCATGTCCTTGAGCCGCTGGTTCGCCTGCGGGTCGGACATCCCCCGCAGCGCGTCGCGCATCCCCGCGAACCGCTGTTCGAGGACGTCGCGGCGCAGCCCGTCGAGGATCTGCTGGTACATCTGGCGCGCCTCGTCGCTGGACCAGTCGTACTCCGACAGCTCCTCCACCGCCCGGGCGGTGGACCGGGGCAGGTTGTCGAGCATTGCCTCGGCGAACCGGGCATCGGAGTCGTCGCGGCGGCCCAGCTCGTCCCGCTCGGCGGCGAGCGCCTGGTCGAGCAGCGCCTGCGCCCTGGTGACCGCGCCGTCCAGGTTGCCGCGCCGCAGCGCCTCGCGGCGCATCCGGCGGGCCCGGGCGGCCAGGTCGTCCAGGCCACGGTCGCCCTGCGGGCCTCGGCGCAGCAGGTTGCGCAGCGCGTCCCGCAGGCTGCCGCCGGCCAGCACGTCGTTGCCGACCGCGTCCACGGCGGCGCGCACGTCGTACGGCGGCGCGAGCGGGTCGGGCCCGCCGCGCCACTCCCCGTACCGGTACCGGTTGGTCGCCATCACTCAGACTCCGTACACGGTCCGGCCGTTGTCGGTGAGGTCCTTGGACAGCCGGCGTGTCAGGTGCAGTCCCTCCAGGACGAACTCGATTCCGGCCGCGGCCTCGCCGCGACTGGGCGCGTCGCCGAGCCCGAGCCGGTCGAGCACCTTCGCCAGCCCCGGCACGGTGCCGACCTGGCGCAGCAGTTCGTCGGCGCTGACCAGTTCACCGGTCTCGATGACGCTGCCCTCGGCGACCAGGTTGGTGAAGCCGGACAGGTCGATCCCGGCCAGGCGGGAGTGGAACGTCTCGGCGGTCGCGATCCGCAGCAGGTGGGCGAGGATCTCGACCTCCCGGCCCTCCTCGCCGCTCTCGAACTCCACCTTGCCCCGCAGCGTGCTGGTGACCGAGACGGTGTCGCAGACCCGGGCGACCGGCTCGTCCTCGCCCAGCAGGCCGGCGCGGCGCAGCGCCGAGGCGGCGACGGTCTCCGCCGCGGCGATGGCGAACCGGGCCGACACACCGGACCGGGCGTCGACCGACGGCGCCTCGCGGACCGCGCGGGTGAACCGGGCCAGCACCTCCAGCAGGTGCTCGGGTACGGCCGCGACGACCTCGGCCTCCTGCTGGATCAGCTCGGTCTCCAGGTCGAGGTCGAGCGGGTAGTGGGTACGGATCTCGGCGCCGAACCGGTCCTTGAGCGGCGTGATGATCCGGCCGCGGTTGGTGTAGTCCTCCGGGTTGGCGCTCGCCACCAGCAGCAGGTCCAGCGGCAGGCGGAGCTGGTACCCGCGGATCTGGATGTCGCGCTCCTCCAGCACGTTGAGCAGCGAGACCTGAATCCGCTCGGCCAGGTCGGGCAGCTCGTTGACGGCGAAGATGCCCCGGTTGGTACGGGGTACGAGTCCGAAGTGGATGGTCTCCGGGTCACCGAGGGTACGACCCTGGGCCACCCGGATCGGGTCGACGTCGCCGATCAGGTCACCGACGCTGGTGTCGGGCGTGGCGAGCTTCTCGCCGTAGCGCATCGACCGGTGCAGCCACCGGACCGGCAGGTCGTCGCCGTACTCGACGGTCTGGCGCAGTGACCCCGGAGTGATCGGGTGGAACGGGTGCTCGTTCAGCTCCGAGCCGGCGATCACCGGCGTCCACTCGTCGAGCAGCGCGATCAGCGACCGCATCACCCGCGTCTTGCCCTGCCCGCGCTCGCCGAGCAGGACCACGTCGTGACCGGCGAGCAGGGCGCGCTCGAGCTCGGGCAGGACCGTATCCCCGTACCCGACGACGCCGGGAAAGCGCGGGGCGCCGTCGCGGAGCCGAGCGATGAGGTTCTCGCGTAGCTCCTGCTTGACGGTGCGGTACCGGTGGCCGCTGGCACGCAGTTCGCCGAGCGTGCGCGGCAGATCGGACGGTGGGGTGGGCACAACCGTTTCTGTCACGCATCGACGCTAGCTCGCGATTGTGACAAGCGCTGACAGGGTGGGGCCCCGATCAGCCTTGCACCGTGCCTCCGGGCCGCCGCCAAGCCGGTCAGGTCATCCGCGACGGTAGGGTACGCCGCATGCCACGACGCGCTCCTCGCCACGGCCACGACGCCGGGGGCGATCCCGACCTGCTCGCGGCGAAGGCGGCGCTGCGCGAAGAGGTATGGGCCGCGCTGACCGCCGCACGGGTCGCCCGTTTCCCCGGTGCGCCCGGCCGCATCTCGAACTTCGTCGGCGCGGAGGCGGCCGCCGAGCTGCTTCGCGCCAGGCCGGAGTGGGGCGGCGCCGAGACCGTCAAGGCCAACCCCGACTCGGCGCAGCTTCCGGTACGCCAGCGGGCGCTGCAGGACGGCAAGACGGTGTACATGGCGGTGCCGCGCCTCGCCGAGCCCGACCCGTTCTTCCTGCTCGACCCCGACCACCTCACCGACCCGCCGCGCAAGGCGGCCTCGATCAGTGGCGCGACCCGATCGGCCCGGCGGATCGCGGTGACGGACCTGTCGGCGGTCGACCTCGTCGTCACCGGCTGCGTCGCGGTCGGCGAGGACGGGGCGCGGCTGGGCAAGGGCGGGGGCTTCGCGGACCTGGAGTACGCGCTGGCTTCGGCGGCCGGTCTGATCGGCCCGCGCACGCTGGTCGTCACCACGGTCCACGAACTGCAGGTACGCCCGGCCGGCGCGGTACCGGTGACGGCTCACGACGTACCCGTCGATCTCGTTGTGACGCCGGAGCGGGTGATCGACTGCCGCGCGGCGCGGGGCCCGCGGCCCGAGGGCGGGATCCGGTGGTCGGAGCTGACCGAGGAGAAGATCGCCGCGATCCCGCTGCTCACCGCGCTGCGCCCGTAACGATCACGGCCGGGCGGCGGCGGTGAGCTGGCGTACCAGCGCGGTCGTGGCCGGCGGGTCGGGCGGCTCGCCGTACACGGCGGCGAAGACCTCCCGGCTCATCCCGGGCAGCGCCTCCGCCCGTACCGCCGGGTGGCGGTGGGCCGTCAGGGCCAGCTCAGGCAGCGTGGTCACGCCCAGCCCGGCGGCGACCAGCGCCTGTACCGCCACGAAGTCGTCGGTGGTGAACGCGATGTTCGGCGCGAAGCCGGCCTCGGCGCAGGCGGACAGCAGGTGCGCCCGGCAGCGCTCGCAGCCGCCGATCCAGGCGGCGTCGGCGTACCCGGTCAGGCCACTCGAAGCGGCCGGCGCGTCCGCGGCGACCACTGCGTCCGCGGCGACCACTGCGTCCGCGGCGGTCACCAGGAAGATCGGCTCGGTGAGCAGGGGCAGCCGGCGCACGCCGTCACCGGCCGGTACGGCCGCCCCGGCGTACTCGAACGCCACCGCCACGTCCACCTCACCTGCCCGCAGCATGCGCAGCGCGTCCGGCGGCTCGGCCTCGACGAACTCCAGCCGGACCCCCGGGTGCGCGGCGGCGAACGCCTTCGCACCGCGAGGGACGAACGTGCCCAGCGCGGACGGGAACGCGGCCAGCCGGACCCGCCCGGCCCGTACGCCGGTGACCTCGGCCAACTCGGACTCGGCGGCGGACAGCCGCCCGAGGATCTCCTCGGCCCGCTCGGCGAGCAGTCGGCCCGCGGCGGTCAGCCGGACCCCTCGGCCGACCCGCTGCACCAGTCGCGCTCCGGTCTCGGCCTCCAGGCGGGCGAGGTGGTGACTGACCGACGGCTGGGCGTACCGCAGCGCCTCTGCCGCGGCGGTCACCGAGCCGTGCCGGGCGACCGCGGCAAGCACCCGGAGGCGGGTCACGTCGAGCATCCGACCAACATATCAATATGGCCGATGGGTTCACGAGAAGAGTGGCATTAGACCTATAGGTCGTCCGGGCCGCACCATGATTGCCATGACCAGTGTGCTCACCAGGGCCGTTGAGCCGACGACCGACGCGTTGACCATGGCTGACGTGCTCGAGGCCGGCCGGGTGATCACCCGGTACCTGCCGCCCACGCCGATGTGGACCTACCCCGCGCTGGACGATCTCGCCGGCGCGACGCTCCACGTCAAGCACGAGAACGTACAGCCAGTCGGGGCGTTCAAGGTGCGCGGCGGGGTGGCCCTGCTCGCCGGGATGCCGGCGGCGGAGCGGGAGCGCGGGCTGGTCACGTGGTCGACCGGCAACCACGCGCAGTCGCTGGCGTACGCCGGTCGGCTGTTCGGCGTGCGTACCGTGATCGTGATGCCGGCCGCCGCGAACGAGTGCAAGGTACGGGCGGTGCGGGCGCTCGGCGGCGAGGCCGTGCTCCACGGGGCGGACATGGGCGAGGCCCAGGCGCACGCCGAGCACCTGGCCCGCGCCGAGGGCCTGCGGCTGGTCAGCCCGGGCGACGAGCCCGCGCTGCTGGCCGGCGTCGGTACCGCGTACCTGGAGATGCTCACCGCCGTGCCGAACCTGGACGTGCTGGTCGTACCGATCGGCAGCGGTACCGGCGCGGCCGCGGCCTGCGTGGTGGCCGCCGCGCTGGCCCCGGCGTGCGAGGTGATCGGCGTGCAGTCCTCGGCGGCGCCCGCCGCGTACGAGTCGTGGCGCGTGGGTGACCTGGTCAGCCGGCCGAGCCGTACCGTTGTGGAGGGGCTGGCGACCGGCCGCGGGTACGGCCTGCCGCAGCGGCTGATGGCCGGGCGGCTGGCCGACTTCGTCCTCGTCGACGACGCCGAGATCGCGGCCGCGCAGGCGGTACTGGCCAGCCACGCGCACACCCTCGCCGAGGGCTCGGGCGCGGCGTCGCTCGCCGCCGTGCTGACCCGTCCGGAGCGGTTCGCCGGACGGCGGGTCGGCGTTATGTGCAGCGGCGGGAACGCCTCCGCGGCCGAGCTGGCCGCAATCGCCGGCGCCTGTCGCTGACGAACAAACGACGATCAGGCGGCGATCAGGGAGACGCCGGCTCGGGATCCCCGACGGCCGCGCCGAGCACGACCGGCTGCACGCCGCCGGCGTCGCCCTCGGCGACGTCCGCGACGATGACGGTGACGTTGTCGGTCGCGCCCTCGTACAGCGCCAGCGAGACGAGCTGGTTGGCGCACATCTGGGGGTCGGGGTAAGCCAGCAGCGTCGCGGCGATCGCGTCCGCGGAGACCGCCTCGGACAACCCGTCGCTGCACAGCATGTACCGGTCGCCCACGACCGCGGGGCGTACCGAGTACCGCGCCTCGACCTGCCGGCCCTGCAACGCGCGCGTCACCACCGAGCGGTGCGGGTGGGTCGCCGCCTCCTCGGGCCCGATGGCGCCCTCGTCGAGGAGCATCTGCACGTACGTGTCGTCCTTGGTCACCTGCTGCAGGTCGCCGTCGCGCAGCCGGTACGCCCGGGAGTCGCCGACGTGCACCATGCTGATCCGGCCGCCGGCCAGCAGGATGGCGGTCAGGGTGGTACCCATGCCCTCCAACGCCGGGTTGGCCGCCACCTCGTCGCGGATGCGGCGGTTGGCGTCCTCCGCCGCGGCCTGCAGGTGTTCGACGAGCATGTCCGCCGGGTCCTCGACGGCCCGGGCCGCCGCGAGCCGGTCCAGCGGGCCGATCGCGGCGATGGTGAGCCGGCTGGCCAGGTCGCCGGCGGCCATCCCACCCATGCCGTCGGCGATGACCGTCAGGTACGGACCGGCGTACGCCGAATCCTGATTGGCCGGGCGCACCGTGCCCCGGTCGCTGCGGGCGCCATAGCGCAGAACGAAGCTCACGACGTCACCTCACCGCTGCCGACGGTACGACCTCCGACGGCATGGTGGGGCTCAACCGCGCTGAGCCTCGTGGTCCGCTCGCTTCGCTCGCTCACACACGACCTCCTGGATCGGTGGACTCCGCTAAGTATGGTCACCCACCGGCCCCTTGTGGCTAGCGGTGTCTGTACGCACTATCGCGCATCATGTCGTGTTTGAGCCCGTCGCATGGTGCGGTTGGGCGGGAAGACCGACGGAACGTTCATTCCCCGGGTACGCAGAGGCACAGCGCGCGGTCCCGTACCGTCACCGCGAGTGTCCGGCCGGGCTCGATGACGTCGCCATCGAGTTCGCGGGGCTGCGCGCGGTCGCTGGTGACCTCGACCGACCGGGCCCGGAACGTCTCGAACCGCGCGATGTCGCGCTGCCGGCGCAGGACTCCCCACGCCAGCGACAGCCAGTGGCCCAGCGTGCGCGGGTACAGCACGGCCACGTCGAGGTAGCCGTCGTCGGGCTCGGCGTCCGGCAGCAGTGGGATGCCGCCCTGGAGCCGCCCGACGTTGCCGACCAGCACGGTACGGGCCCGCCGGCGCATGGGAGGCCGGGAGTCGAGCCGGATCCGTACCCGCATCGGCCGGCTGCGCAGTCGCCCGAGGCCGGCGAACAGGTACGCGAGCCAGCCGACGCGCCGCTTGAGTGGCTCGGGGGTGGCCTGGAGCATCTCGGCGTCGAAGCCCATCCCGGCCATGACGGTGAAGCAGCGGTCGCCCACGACCCCCACGTCGATGCGGCGACGCCGCCCGCCGACGGCGATCGCGACGCCCTCCGCCACGTCGGACGACAGGCCGAGGTTGGCGGCCAGCAGGTTGCCGGTACCCGAGGGCAGGACCGCCAGGGCCACGTCGGTGCCGGCGAGTTCGGTCGCGCAGGCCATGACGGTGCCGTCGCCGCCGAAGGCGAACACCACCGAGACGCCGCTGGCGATCGCGTGCCGGGTCTGTCCGCAGCCGGGATCGGACGGGGTGGTCTCCAGCCACAGCGGCTCGGGCCAGCCGGCCTCCGCGAGCGCCCCGCAGATCTCCCGCCGGCGTTCGTCGAGGTCGAGGACCTTCGACGGGTTCACCACGACGGCCGAGCGGGTGGCGGGTACCGTCTCCGGCGGCGCCGCCGCAGACGAGGCCGGCGCGGGGGAGGAGTCCGTCACGCGCCGACCTTCCGGTACCTGGCCTGGAAGAAGCAGTACGCGCCGAACGCCGCGAACCCGGTCGCGACTCCGAGGAGTGCGAGCGGCCCGGCCGGCTGGTCGACCAGCAGGCGCAGCGCCCCGTCCAGCCCGCGCGCACGGGCGGCGTTGTGCTTGGACGCGGCCTGGCAGAGCAGCACGCCGACGATCCCGAAGGCGATGCCCTTGGCGATGTAGCCGGCCTCGCCCAGAACGGTCGCCGTCCGGCGGGCCGACCGGCTCATCCGGCCCAGCATCAGGCGCTTGCAGAACGCCCGCCGCGCGCCGTAGGCCATCAGACCGATGCCGATGGCCACGACGACGACGCCGGCGAGCCCGACCAGCCACCGCCCGGCCGGATGGGCCATGACCCCGGCCGTCGCCTCCTGCGCCTGCCTGGCCTGTGAGGTGGGCGAGCCCACCACCACCTTGTACGCCGTCCAGGCCAGCCCCGCGTAGACGACCGCGCGCACCGCGGAGGCGACCCGCTCGGCGGTACGGGAGAAGCCGCGCTCCTGGCGGTGCCCGACGAACGCCAGCAGCAGTTGCCAGACCGCCATGGCGGCGAGGCCGACCACGCTCACCATCAGCGAGAACCGACCGAACGGCTGCTCGGCGAGGTACCGGAACGCCCCGGCCTGGTCGCCCTCACCCGTCGGGTGGCCGAGCGCGATCTGCGCGGCGATCCAGGCGACGGTCAGGTGCAGCAGCCCGTACCCGACGAAACCGATCCGGGTCAGCACCTCGAGGATGTCGCTGCGCGCAGCCCGATGGGCGGTTCTGCGTGCGGAATGGACGACAGTCATGGCCCCGGTATCCCCGCGACAGAGGTCGATTCAAACCTGAAGGCGATGGGTACCACGGCCGCGTGATCGACAACCCTGATCGTTCCGGTCGCAACCTCGCCCGCGTCGCGGCCGTTCCCGTCGCCGCGCTGGTGTTCGCCGCGCTCACGCTCGCGGTACGCGCCCGCTGGCTGCCGCTGGAGTCGGTGGACCAGGGTCTGGCCGCCGACCTGAACCGGACGGTCGCCGCCAACCCGTCGGCGGTGTCGGCGCTGCGGTTCGTCACCCAGCTCGGCGGCCCCACTTTCCTCGCGTGCCTGGTCGCCGTCGTCGCCGTACTGCTGGCGGTGCGCCACCGGTTCCGGCTCATGACGTACCTGCTGGTCACCGGCGCGGGTGCGTTGATCCTGGACCCGGCGCTCAAGCGCGCGATCGGGCGGCTGCGGCCGGTGGTGGAGCACCCGGTGGCGGTCGGCGGCGGCAACAGCTTCCCCAGCGGGCACTCCCTCGGGGCGATGATCGTGTACGGGGCGCTGCTGTTGATCTTCGCCCCGGCGCTGTCCGGTCGCGCCCGTCGGGCCCTCACGGTCGCCGTTGGCGTGCTGGTCGTGGCGGTCGGATTCAGTCGGTTGGGCCTCGGCGTGCACTTCCTCTCCGACGTGATCGGGGGCTGGTGCCTGGGTGTGGCGTGGCTCGGCGTCACCACGTTCGCCTTCCAGCTACATCGGCAGCAGACAGGCCGCCGGGCGACCCGACCACTGGCCGAGGGCCTGGAGCCGGAGGCCGGCGACGACCTGAAGCCGGCCGGCGTGCCGGACCTCGCGGACGTCCGCCACGCCGTCGCCGGCACCGCGGTCGCCTGGATCCTCGTCTTCGGCGCGCTGTGCGCGGTCGGCACGCCGCTGGCCCGGTATCACGGCGGCAACGGCAACATCCTCGGCGACCACACCGTCCCGCACTGGCTGGCGGCCCACCGTACGCCCTTCTTCGACCAGGTCAGCGATCTCGGCGGCCGGGCCGGCAACACGCACATGATCCTCGCCGTCGGCCTGGTCGCGGGCGCCGTCGCACTGCTCGTCACCCGGGGTTGGCGACCGGTGGTGTTCCTGCTCGTGACGATGTTCGGCGAACTGACCCTGTTCCTGGCCAGCGCCGCGTTCGTCCAGCGGGCGCGGCCGGACGTGCCGCACATGGACGGGCCGCTGCCCACGTCGAGCTTCCCGTCGGGCCACGTCGCGGCGACGATCCTGCTGTACGCCGCGATCGCGGTCCTCGCCGTGCCGCGCGTAGGGCGCGGGTGGCGGTGGCTGTTCGTGGCGATCGCGGTCCTGATGCCGCTGTGGGTGGCGTGGTCGCGGATGTACCGCGGCATGCACCACCCGACCGACGTGCTCGGCAGCATGATCCTCGCCGCCGGCTGGCTGACCGCGACGGTCCACTTCATCCGACCCAACCGGGCGCCCGTCCGCACGCTCGACGCAATTTCCCGGAGGGTGCTGCCTCAGACCCTGCGGGAGACCACGACGTCGGGGAAGTTCTGAGGATCACCGGATGTCCTGGGGCGGGCGGACCCCCCGCATCGGGATGTCCCGGCCGTAGTCGGCGATGAGTTGGCCGTACTTCACGTCGAACGCGGGACGCTCCGACCGGATGCGCGGGATGTACTCGAAGTTGTGTGGCGGCGGCGGGCAGCTCGTCGCCCACTCCAACGAGTTCCCATACCCCCAGGGGTCGTTGACCGTGACCTTCGGCCCGTACTTGAACGACTTCCACACGTTCCACAGGAACGGCAGTACGGAGGCGCCGAGGATGAACGAGCCGATGGTCGAGATGGTGTGCCAGGTGGCGAACCCGTCCTGGGGCAGGTAGTCGGCGTACCGCCGGGGCATGCCCCGGGCGCCGAGCCAGTGCATCACCAGGAAGGTGGTGTGGAAGCCGATGAACGTCAGCCAGAAATGGATCTTGCCAAGGCGCTCGTCCAGCATCCGCCCGGTGATCTTGGGGAACCAGAAGTAGATCCCCGCGTACACCGAGAACACGATCGTGCCGAACAGCACGTAGTGGAAGTGCGCCACCACGAAGTACGTGTCGTGCACGTGCCAGTCGATCGGCGGCGAGCCGAGCAGCACCCCGGTCAGCCCACCGAGCAGGAACGTGGTCAGGAAGCCGAGGGCGAACAGCATCGGCGACTCGAAGGTGAGCTGCCCCTTCCACATGGTGCCGATCCAGTTGAAGAACTTGATCCCGGTCGGCACCGCGATCAGGAACGTCATGAACGAGAAGAACGGCAGCAGCACCTGGCCGGTGGCGAACATGTGGTGCGCCCAGACCGTCATCGAGTAGGCCGCGATCGCGAGCGTGGCGGCGACCATCCCCTTGTACCCGAACAGGGGTTTGCGGCTGAACACCGGGACGACCTCGCTGATGATGCCGAAGAACGGCAGCGCGACGATGTACACCTCGGGATGGCCGAAGAACCAGAACAGGTGCTGCCACAGCATCGGGCCGTTGTAGCCGGGGTCGTAGACGTGCGAGCCGAGGATCCGGTCGGAGAGCAGGACCAGCAGCGCGGCGGCGAGGACCGGGAACGCGAGCAGCACCATGATCACCGTGGCCAGCATGGTCCAGGTGAAGATCGGCATCCGGAACATCGTCATGCCGGGCGCCCGCAGCGTGACGATCGTGGTGAGGATGTTGACCCCGGCGAGGATCGTGCCCACGCCGGACAGGACCAGGCCGACGATCCACATGTTCGCGCCGACGCCCGGCGTGTTGTCCGCGTGGCTGAGGTTGGCGTACGCGGTCCACCCGAAGTCCGGCGGCCCGTTGGGCACGATGAAGCCGCCCATCACGACGGCGCCACCGAAGATGAACAGCCAGAGCGAGAGGTTGTTGAGCCGGGGGAACGCCACGTCGGGCGCGCCGATCTGCAACGGCACGATGTAGTTGGCGAAGCCGAACGCGACCGGGGTCGCGAACAGCAGCAGCATGAGCGTGCCGTGCATGGTGAAGAGCTGGTTGTACTGCTCGGTCGACAGGAACTGCAGCCCGGGCCGGGCCAGCTCGGCGCGCATGACCAGGGACATCAGGCCGGCCGCCAGGAAGAACACGTACGACCCGATCAGGTACATGATGCCGATCTTCTTGGCGTCCGTGGTCCTGATCCAGTCGAGCAGTACCTGCCCCGGATGCCCGTGGTGCACCGGGCCGGGATAGGGCTCGATCCGCTGTGGCCTGGGCTTGCGCTCCACCTCCGAGGGGCGGGTCGGTGCCAGGGTCGCGCCGGAGGCCTCATGGGTACGCAGGTGCGGGGCCGGTGGCTTCCGGACGCCCTCGCGCGCGAGCTCCCACTCGTCGGTGGATTCGAGGTCCCGGTCGTCCCGGTACTGCGGTGGTTTGACCGCCTCCCGAGGCTCGGGTATCCGGGCCGGCCGCGCGCCCTGCCGACCTGGATCGAGCGGGCCGACCGGCGGGTCGTGGCTCTCGGAGCGCGCTGAGGAGCGGCGACGCTTTCCGAACATAGGGCGCGACCTACCCCGCCCCGAGGCGCCAAACCCGCTTACAGGGGTTGGGTGACCACACTCGTCGGGGCCAGCCGGCACACCACGCGTACCGAGTCCGGGGCGTACTCCTGGTACGGCCCGTTCAGGTACCGCTGGGCCAGATTGTTGATCAGCTCCTGGCCGCCCTCCTGGGTCATCCTCACCTGGCCGCGCGCCTCGAAGTAGCGGTACGGGTCGGCCGGGTCGTAGGCGCAGATCGAGATCCGGGGGTCCCGCTTCATGTTCTTCGTCTTGCGCCGCCCCAGGATCGTGGAGAACACGATCTCGTCGCCGTCGCGCATCGCCCAGATGACGCTCGACTGCGGGCCACCGTCGGGGTTGAGCGTGCTCAGCACCACGAAGGTGTTGCGGTCGAGCAGCTCCTTGGCCAGTTCCGGAAGTGCCACAGCCATGCGCCGGCACTACCCCTGGCGTCGCGGCGACTAACCTCCGCTCCTGCGGGGCAGGTGCTCAGGTGACGGCGTGAACGCGAGGGGAGGCGGTAAGGGTGTCGAGCTTCGAGACGGATCACGGCTGGGAAGGCCAGGTCGGCCGGATGGCCATCGAAGCGACCTGCAGCCGGATCCAACCGATTCTCGATCGGATCCACGAGCGGTACGCCGGCCGGCCGGTTGACGAGATCAAACCGGTACTGGCCAGGGAGTGGACCGAGGGTACCGGTGGCGGTTCGATCAGCGACCCGGACCTGACGCGGTACGCCTCGGTCATCAGCGCCGGTCGGCGGATCGTTCTCAGGCCCGAGATCTGACAGCTCCCGCGCGCGACCGTACGGGCCGTGGGCGGGAACGTGCCACGTCGGCGCGACCATCTCCCGCGCCGACGTGGCGCATGCGATGCTCGCGGTGCTGGCCGACCCGGCCACGGTCAAACAGGCGGTGGGGGTGGCGTACTGACATGAGCGGACGGCTTCTCGTCTTCACCAGGACCCTCGGGTACCGGCACGAGTCGATCCCGGCCGGCATCGAGGCCGTACGCGAACTGGCCGGGATGAAGGTGGACGCCACGGAGGAGCCCGACGCGTTCGCCGGGTACGACGCTGTGGTCTTCCTCAACACGAGCGGGGACGTGCTCGACGACGCGGGGAGGTCCGCCTTCGAGAACTACATCCGCGACGGCGGCAACTACGTCGGCGTGCACGGCGCCGCGGACACCGGGTACGACTGGCCCTTCTACGGCCGGCTGGTCGGCGCCTGGTTCGACCGGCACCCGGAGGTGCAGCCCGCGACGGTCCGAGTGGTCGACGCCGACCATCCGGCGACCGCCGGGCTCGATCCGGAATGGGCCCACACCGACGAGTGGTACGACTTCCGCGCCAACCCGCGCGGGCGGGTACGGGTACTGGCCACAGTGGACGAGTCGTCGTACTCCGGCGGGACGATGGGCGCCGACCACCCGATCGCCTGGTGCCACGAGAACCTCGGTGGCCGGGCGTTCTACACCGCCCTCGGGCACACCGTCGAGGCGTACGCGGACCCGGCTTTCCGGCGCCACCTCGCCGGCGGACTCCGCTACGCCGTCGGGGGCTGACCTGTCGGGGGCTGACCCGTGGTGGTGTCGCCCTCGCCGGTGCGCTCCTTGGCGGTCTGCACGCCCTTGGCGATGTGCTCGCTGTACCGGCCCTCGGTGCGCCGGTCGATCTGCTCGCCGACCTTGTCCAGCGCCTTGTCGATCTTGTCGTCGTGCTTGCCGACGAGTTCCTTGGCCTTGTCCAGGAATCCACTCATGGGACCGTTACTGCCCTGCTCGCGCCGTCGGCAAACCGGACCCACCCGACTCGTGATCATCGAGGCTTGGGCGCTATCGGTGACGGCAAAGCATCCTCACGTTCGTTCAAACTGGCCACGCTAGTGATCAAGGATTTCTTTGTATCGCCGATCAGTGGCGGACGACTGTTGCGCATCTAGCGACGGAGGGCAGGAGGCCGAGCCGCGTCGGGAGCACCCGAGTTGAGCATGGGAGCGTTCATGCGATCGTCGGCGCGATTTCCGCATGGTGAAGCCAGGCGAGACGCAGGCACGCGGCGCCACTGGGTGCCATCGACTCGGTGGTCAGGAGACGCTCAACGGTCGACCCGTCGAAGGTGAACTCTTCAGCATCGACCTCGCCCTCGTCGTTGTACTTGACCATGTTGCCGAAGATGTAGTCGAACGTTTCGGCCTCGAATACGGCAACGGTAAGCACGTCACCCACATAATTCAGCGCGTCGACGCCTACACCAAGACAGTAGGCACGGATTCTGCCATCTTTGCGTGCCGCGTCCAGCGAACGGAATGGTTCTTCGTTCTCGTAGTCAATTGGCGACCCTCCGCCGTCGTGCTCAGGATTTCCAAGGTATTCTTCGCTGTATTCTCTCATCACGTTCCGCCAGAGGTTGAAATCTGGTGAGTTGGGCGCGGGAAGGACGGACGCTGGTTGAAAAACGCCCGTCGGGAACACGCTTAACATCCCGCCCGCGATCGCAACCTTGGCCGGATTCCGTCGAAGCAGGAAGAATGTCGCCCCAGCCTTACTGTAGCGAATCGTGAGCGTGCTTATCGACATCAGTAGCGGATACTGCGCCAGTTCGAATGGGTCCCGCATCAGTCGGCGGAAATTCAGAGCTTCCCAGGCGATATGATCGGGCGCGAGGTTCCTGTTCTCGTCGGTGGCAATAAGAGCAACTTCGTGGGCCAGTGACTCGCCAAAATCAATCATGTCGAAGTAACACATACTGCCCAGCGTGAGACGTAGTGCAAGGCGATCGTTACCCGACTCATCGCCAGTACATACGTTAAGTAGGCGGTAGCACAGTCGATTTTCGAACAGCCGAGGACGAGCTAGGTCACGCATAGCACGGTGATATCTCGTATACGCATGGCCTGGTTCGATAAGGGGCCGCACGCGCAGCGTTTCACGTTCGCCCCCGTCGACCGCCGGCCTCGACACATCTTCCTGCCATTCCAGTTCGACCAATTCGAGGTCGACAGGCTTCGCAAGCCGCCAGTTCGGCGGCATGAGAGTGCCCGTTCCCTCCAGTCGAATGGAATTTGCATACAGTCGACTCACGAAATGAGTCAGATCCGTTCGATGTGCCGTCAAGAAGCGCCGTGTTCTCAGCCACTCCTGCTGGCTTTCGGCAACTGGGCCATCCGGCATTAGGCTGTCATCACGGCCGTCCGCCTCGGCAAGGCCGAGAAGCCTATGGGGAATCCTCAACCCATCAGCGAATCGCTCAAAGAGATCCAGCGAAGTAACTCGCCTGGTTCCTCTTTCCAGCTCACTGACATGAGGCTGCGGAATCCCTATGAGTATTCCAATATCCGTTTGGCTCGCCCCTGTCCAACGACGAAATACTCGCAGTACCGTACCCATATCGCGCTCCGCAAGCGCTTGGGCCATCTCCGGCCGCTCCCATAGACCCGGAGGCGCCGCAGGGTGGTAAGGCCGTCGCCGTCGCTGCGCGTCCATGCCTGCTCCCTATCGGAATGCCCATACAGTCGTGGTATACGATCGTCAGCTTTCAATGTAGTCCATAGTGCGATTTTCTCGGCGTATGTCAACGCACGCCCAAGGTGGCACTCGCCCTCGACGGGCACGTGGCCGACCCGGCGCCGCATCTGGTCACCGCCGTGCTGCTGCACGACGCCCCGGAGTACGCCCCGAACAACATCGACTTGGACGCACTGCTAACAGCCCGGTTCGGATCCTCGGTCGCGGCGACCGTGCGGGCGCTGGAGCACGCGTTCCACACCACCGTCGCGCCGCACCTGCCACCGAGCATGGCTGGCGACCTGCCCCGGTTCGTGGTCCGAGCCGAGTAGGTGACCGGCCCGCGCTCCCCGGACGCGTCGTGAAGCCGCCACGCCCCACGACGGCGACGAGACCGACCGCCGGTTGGACATTCTCAGGGCCCACTGCCGGACGGCCTGTACCGGACGGCCGAACGGAAAGAGACGCACTGATGTTGGGCGGTGATCACATGGCGCTGCCGATGCCGGAGTTTCCCGACCGGCCGTACGTGCGCGACATCTACGAGGGACAACGTCGAGGATTCCCCATCTTCGACACCACTGCATATGAGGTCTATCGGGCAGCGCTGACGAGTCAAAACGGCCTGAGCGATGACCCGAAGGTGAACGACGTCCTTCGCCCCCTCGCCGAGCAGGCGCAGCAATGGTTGCGGCAGAACCGCTGATGGCCCGATCAGCGTCGCGGCGTGGAGCGGCGGCAGCGGGGGGTGCGCGATGAGCGATCGTAGGTCGACCCAGGTGGGGACCGGTGAGTCCGCTCGAGACCGCAGGATGCCGCGCGATGGACAGGCCGGCGCAGACGGCGGGCCACATGCGCTTGTGCGGCTCTCGTTCGGGGAACTCGTCGCCCGACGTAGACGTGACCTCGGACTTAGCCAGAACCAGCTTGCCGACCGGATCTGTGCCCTGTCCGGCCGATCCACACTCACCAGGCACGAGGTGTCCCGGTACGAGCGCGGCGTGAGACTGCCGGGGCAAACATTCCTCGTGGCCTACGCTGCCGCGCTCGACCTTCAACCCGTCGTGCTGGTCCGAGCGGTGCACGTAGCCCGCGCCCGTCGTCAAACGCGCGCCCCGGGTAGGGATGACACGCACCGGCCGGTGGCTTCCGTTTCGTCAACGAGGCCGTTTTCCGGTACAAGCGAACGGCTGGGCGACGGGAACGAGTACCGCTCACCCGAGCCGGACGAGAAGCCGGCTGTGCCGAGCGATGGATGGCGGGTCAAGCTCATCCTGCGGATCGGCGAGTCCTCGGGTATCGCAGACGAGCCGGTGTTCGTCCTCGTGGTGCGGCCGCGCGCCGACCTCTCGGTAAGCCAGACCCGTGATCACCGAGACTTTTGGGCGTCACCGCGCCCATAACTCTCGGTGATCATGGGAGTGGGGGCGGGCGGCTAGAGCGCGTCCATTGCACGGTAGATGCGCTGTTCGGAGACGGGGTACGGCGTCCCCAACGACTGCGCGAACAGGCTGACCCGCAACTCCTCGACCATCCAGCGGATGCGCCGCAGGTCGGGCGAGTCCGGTACCTCGGTGCGCAGTTGCTCGTACTCCTGCCAGACCTGCTCGACGGTCGCCGTCGACTGCCGGTCGCGCTGCAGGTTACCGCCGACCCGGTCCAGCCGGTGCTCGATCGCCTTCAGGTAGCGCGGCAGTTCGCCCAGGTACTCCCAGCCGGTGTCGGTGACGAACCCGCGGTAGATGAGCCGGGAAAGCTGCGCTCGCATGTCCGCCAGCGCGGCCACCAACGCCAGGTTGGACGTGGCGGCCAGACGCTTCTCCACGGCGTACGCGCCTGCCAGGATCGGCTGCACCTCGGTGACGATGGCGAAGACCGTGTCGGGAAGGTTGGGCCGTACGAAGTCGCGCAGCCGGTCGAAGCCGGCCGAGTCCCACGCCGGCCCGCCCGCGTCGGTCATCAGCTTGTCCAGCGCGGCGGTGACGCAGTCGTCGATCAGGTCGGCGGCGCTGCGGTGCGGGTTGCGGCTGAGCGCGAGCTTCGCCTGGTTGGTCAGGCGGCCGTTGACCACCTTGACCGGTGATCCGACGGTCAGCTGCAGCAGCCGCCGGGTACCCAGCCACATCGCCGCCTGCTGCTCGGCCGGCGAGTCGAAGACCCGGATCGCGACGCTGTCGCCCTCGTCCACCAGGGCCGGGTACGCGGTCACCTCGAAGCCGGCCCGGACCTGCCGGACCGTGCGCGGTACGTCCTCGAAGGAGCGCAGGCCGCGCTTCTCGACCGACCGCGCCGCGGCGGAGATGGTCTCCTGTACCTGCGGCTTGAGCTTCTCCCGCAGTGCGGCGAGGTCCTTGCCCTCCGCGAGGCGCTTGCCCTTCTCGTCCTCCACCCGGAACGTCATCCGCAGGTGGTCGGGCACCTTCGACAGGTCCCAGGCCGACCGTGGCACCGCGACTCCGCCCAGGTAGTGCAGTTCGCGTTCCAGGGACTCCAGCAGCGGACCGGTCCCGGGGGTCAGGCGCGTCAACGCGTCCGCCGCGAAGTCGGGTACCGGTACGAAGTTGCGCCGTACCGCCTTGGGCAGCGACCGGATCAGCGCCGTCACGAGGTCCTTGCGCAGGCCGGGGACCTGCCACTCGAACGGCTCCGCCGGTACCCGGGCGAGGACCGGCAGCGGGATGTGCGCGGTCACGCCGTCGGCCTCGGTACCCGGCTCGAACTGGTACGTCAGCCGCAGCTTCAGGTCGCCGACGACCCACACGTCGGGGTAGTCGCCCTCGCTGATCCCTCCCGCACCCTCGTTGATCAACATCGACTTCTCGAAGCTGAGCAGGTCGGCATCGGCCCGGCGGGCCTTCTTCCACCAGGCGTCGAAGTGGCGACCGGAGACGACGTCGGCCGGGATCCGCTTGTCGTAGAACTCGAACAGGGTCTCGTCGTCGACCAGGATGTCGCGGCGACGGGCCCGGTGCTCCAGGTCCTCGACCTCGTCCAGCAGCTTCCGGTTGTCGTGGAAGAAATTGTGGTGGGTCTGCCAGTCGCCCTCGACCAGGGCGTGCCGGATGAACAGCTCCCGGGCCAGCGGCGGGTCGACCCGACCGAAGTTGACCTTGCGCCGGGCGACGAGCGGGAGGCCGTACAGGGTCACCTTCTCGTACGCCATGACGGCGCCCTGCTTCTTCTCCCAGTGCGGCTCGCTGTAGCTGCGCTTGACCAGGTGCCCGGCGAGAGCCTCGGCCCACTCGGGCTCGATCTTCGCGTTGACCCGCGCCCACAGCCGCGACGTCTCCACCAGTTCGGCCGACATCACCCACCGGGGCTGCTTCTTGAACAGCGCCGAACCGGGGAAGATGCCGAACTTGGCGCCGCGGGCGCCCAGGTAATCCTGCTGCTTCTGGACGTCCTTCAGACCGAGGTGGCTGAGCAGGCCGGCGAGCAGCGACTGGTGAACGGCCGTGCCCTCGGCGGGGGTCTGCGTGTTCGCGGTGACGCCGAGGTTCTTCATGACCTGCCGGAGCTGGCCGTAGATGTCCTGCCACTCGCGTACCCGCAGGAAGTTCAGGAACTCCTTCTTGCACATCCGCCGGAACTGGTTGCTGGACAGCTCCTTCTGCTGCTCCCGCAGGTAGTTCCACAGATTCAGGTACGTGAGGAAGTCGGATTCCTTGTCGACGAAGCGGGCGTGCGCCTGCGTCGCCGCCTCCTGCCGGTCGACCGGCCGTTCCCGCGGGTCCTGGATGGACAGTGCGGCGGCGATGACCATGACCTCGTGTACGCAGCCGTTGCGCTCGGCTTCGAGGACCATCCGGCCCAGCCGGGGGTCGACCGGAAGCTGGGCGAGCTTGCGCCCGGTCGGGGTCAGCTTGTCGCCGTCGAGCGCGCCCAACTCGTGCAGCAGGTCGACGCCGTCCTTGATGTGGCGCCGGTCCGGCCCGTCGATGAACGGGAACGCGGCGACGTCGCCCAGGCCGAGCGAGGTCATCTGCAGGATGACCGAGGCGAGGTTGGTACGCAGGATCTCCGGGTCGGTGAACTCGGGACGGCTCGCGAAGTCGTCCTCGGAGTAGAGCCGGATACAGATACCGTCGCTGGTCCGCCCGCAGCGGCCCTTGCGCTGGTTGGCCGAGGCCTGGCTGACCGGCTCGATCGGCAGCCGCTGCACCTTGGTGCGGTGGCTGTACCGGGAGATGCGGGCCGTACCCGGATCGATGACGTACTTGATCCCCGGCACGGTCAGCGAGGTCTCGGCGACGTTGGTGGCGAGCACGACGCGGCGGCCGGTGTGCGGCTGGAAGACCCGGTGCTGCTCGGCGCTGGACAGCCGGGCGTACAGCGGGACGATCTCGGTGTTGCGGAGATCCATCTTGTTCAGCGCATCGGCGGTGTCGCGGATCTCCCGCTCGCCGCTGAGGAAGACCAGGATGTCGCCAGGCCCCTCGGCGGCCAGCTCCGAGACCGCGTCCCCGATCGCCTGGATCTGGTCGCGGACCTCGTCGGTGTCCTCGGGATCCTCGGAGGACTCGACGAGCGGCCGGTAGCGGACCTCCACCGGGTACGTCCGGCCGGAGACCTCGACGATCGGCGCATCCCCGAAGTGGTTGGAGAACCGCTGCGGGTCGATCGTGGCCGAGGTGATGATGACCTTGAGGTCCGGGCGCTTCGGGAGGAGCTGCTTGAGGTACCCGAGGATGAAGTCGATGTTGAGGCTGCGCTCGTGCGCCTCGTCGATGATCAGCGTGTCGTACTGCCAGAGCATCCGGTCGTGGGACAGCTCAGCCAGCAGGATGCCGTCGGTCATCAGCTTGACCAGGGTGTCGTCGCGTACCTGGTCGGTGAAGCGCATCTTGTAGCCGACGGCGGACTCCGACCCCAACTCCTCGGCGATGCGGTCGGCGACGGTACGCGCGGCCAGCCGGCGAGGCTGGGTGTGGCCGATCAGGCCCTGGACCCCGCGCCCCAGCTCCAGACAGATCTTGGGCAGCTGGGTGGTCTTGCCCGAGCCGGTCTCACCGGCGACGATCACGACCTGGTGGTCGCGGATCGCGGCCAGGATCTCGTCCTTCTTCTGGCTGACCGGCAGCGCGTCCGGGTAGGTGATCGCGGGTACGCCCTCGCGCCGCAGCGCGATGCGCTGCTCGGCGGTCTCGATCTCGGCCGCGATCTGCGCGGCCACCGCATCACGCGCCTCGGGCTTGCGGATCTTGCGTACGCCGTCGAGGCGCTGCCGCAGCCGGCGCTGGTCACGCAGCATCAGACCTGGCAGGCGGGCCTGCAGGTCTGTTTGCGGGGACGGCGCGGCGCTGGAAGGCATACGGCGCTCAAGGATAGGCAGGGCTGGCTCTTTCTTGCTCGTGGTTTCGACCACGGTATTCAACCGAGCGAGCCCCGCCCGCATTCCATGATCACGCCGCCCTCCCCCTGATCACCGAGAGTGTGCAGCGTAATGGCGCGGCACACTGGGTGATCACAGGGCGTCGGGGCCACTCGCGGTGATCATGAGACGTGGGTGCCCTGATCGGCGGCCGACGCCGTGAACACGTCGGTGAGGCCGGTGATGTGAAGCTGCCGCAGCACGAACGGGCTCGGGTTGCGGACGACGAAGTCGGCGCCGATCTCGTGGGCGGTGTTGTACCCGACGACCAGCGCGCCGATCCCGGTCGAGTCCATGAACGTCACCCGACGCATGTCGATCACCACGTGCGCCGGCTGCTGCCGCTTGATGGTGTCGACCAGCAGGGTGCGGAAGCCGTTGACGGTGGTCACGTCGAGTTCGCCGCGCACATCGATAACCGCCGCGCCGTCGGCCAGGTGTTGTGAGGTCACCAACGCGTTGCCCATGGTCACCTCCTGGCGTCGTGACTGCGAGGTACGTACTCGTACCCAGGACTGTCGGTGACCAACCGTACCGAAGAGGCGGACGTTCAGCGGAGGCACACCCGACCGAACGGATGATCGCAGCCCGTTTGTAATGTCTGCGCCCATGTCAGCCGCTTTTGGGAACCTTCGTCGGGATGCCGCTGTCTGGGGCGCAGAGATCGCGCTGGACCAGTTGCGAGCGCGGATCGCCACCAGCGGCATGGACGCCGTCCGGAGCCGGCCGGCGCTGCTCGCCGAGGTCGATCAACACGCGGCCGCGGTACGTGACACGCTGACCGAGGCCGCCGGCCGGATCAGCACGGTGGGGCTGGCCGCGTACGCCGACGGAGTGGTGGACGCCGCCGGCGGCAACGGGTGGCAGCTGCCTCCGGACACCGACGCGCCGGAGTGGTCGGCGCCCTCGTGGCCGCTGCTGCGGCTGCTCGCCGTCTGCGTGGTGGCGGAGTCGGTGACGGGGTACCCGGCGGACGCCTAGGGCGCGCGGTCATCCCGGGCGCGCGGGTTCGTCGCCGGACCGCTTCGCGTCGCGTCGTCGCCCGTGCCCGGTTCCCGGCCCAGGCCGCCAGGCCCCGGCGCCGGCCCGCCGGCGCGGGAGGTGCCCGGTGTCGGAGGTGTCGGCCCACCGGGAGTGGAGGTACCCGGCCGGTATGCGGGCCGTGCCCCGGCGCGCGCCGGCTCCGCCGGATGCGGCTCGCCGGCCACCGGCTCGCCGGCGGGCCGCTCCGCCGCGTACCGCTCGGCGGCGGCGCGCTGGCCGGCGGAGTACGCCCGCGCGTGCTCACTGATGGTGGCCGACTCGGCGCTGACCCGGTCGAGCCACCGCTCCAGACGGTTCTGCATCGGGCGGACCAGGCCACCGCCGACCCCGACGATCAGGATGCCGGCGATCGTGGCGAGCACCGCTACCAGGATCGGGGTCGTCACCGTGGTGGCGACGCCGATCTGGTTGAGCGCGGCGATCACGCCGATCGCGATGATGAACCAGGACGCGACGTTGGCCAGCGCCCGGCCGTAGGAGAGGCCGCCGAGCGCGCCGGTGATGAGGTCGCGTACGGCGCCGGCGATCGCGGACGCGACGACCACGATGATGACCGCGACGAACGCCCTGGGCAGCCACGCCACGATGCCACCGATCAGGGCGGACACCGGGTTCGGGCCCCAGACCCCGAAGGCGAGCTGCAGGGTGAACAGCAGCACTGCGTAGTAGACCAGCTTGGCGACGATGTCCGAGGCGTCGTAGCGGGAGCGGGCCAGCGCGGCCTTGATGCCGCCGCGCTCGACCCACCGGTCGAACCCGATCCGTTCCAGCACCGTGTCCACGACCTTCAGCAGGAGGCGGGCGACCAGCCAGCCGATGACGAGGATGGCGAGGAACGCCACGAATTTCGGTATGAACAGCACCACGTTGCGCAGCGCGTCGCTTATCGGCCTGGGTACGGCGGCGGAAGCGGCAAGGGACTCGGTCATACCGGGAGTCCTTCCTGTGAGGTTGGTCAACCCGGAGCGCCGGGTTGCTCCCTCACCCCGGCTACCCACCTGCGCCGGCAACACTCACCCGGAGAGGACCGCTACCCGCTCTTGTGTGCGACCTCGTCGACACTCTTGCGGACCAGTTCCTGCTCGCTGTCGATCTCGCGCTCCGGCGCGTTCTCCAGCCCGGCCAGCCGGGTCAGCAGGTACTCGTGATCCTCGAGGCCCTGCTGTTTCGCCATGACGGCCAGGACGCTGGCGATCGCGTCGACCTTGGTCTGCAGGGCGCGGCTGTCGCGGTTCTGGCTGGACTGGATCACGAAGACCATCAGGAAGGTCACGATCGACGAGACGGTGGAGACCGGTAGCTGATACGAGGCGCTGGCGTAGCCTCCCGGCACGAACAGCCCGCCGACGAGCCAGACCACGACGAGCGCGGCCGCAACCATGATCATCGGAAACGACCCGGCGGTGGCCGTCGCCCGCGATATCGCCCTGGTGATCCGGGTGCCGCGGTCCCGCGGCTCGGCGTGCCCGACCCGAGGGTCATCGCGGGTTGGATCATCCCTGGCGGGCATCGGGCACACCTCCGGATCGTGGTCAAGATTCGGTCGCACCTACCCGCCACTACGCCCGTCAACCGGTCGCCGGCCATCCGTCAACCGGCCGCGGGATAGGCACGGGTCTCGGCCGCCTTCACGGCCGCCCAGAGGTGCCGGCCGAGGGCGAGATCGAGGTCCGCCGCGGCCGCCGGGGTGATGTCGGCGGCGGTGTCCACCGGCCCGGTCAGATGGACCCGGATGTGGTCGCCGTGGCGCTCCACCCCGTCGACCGTGGCCGGCCAGGTGTTGCGCGGACTGCCGGCCGGCCGTTCGGGGTGCAGCGCCACGGCGGCGGGCGGGAACGCCACGAACGCCTCCCCGTGGACCAGGTCCGTCGTGGTCAACGCCCACCCGCCGGGCACCGTCACGACGTGCCCGGTCCCGTGACCCCGGTACAGGTTGAGGCCCACCAGCCGGGCGACGTAGTCGGTGCGCGGCTGGCGGGTGACGGTGGCCGCGTCACCGCTCTGCACCACCCGGCCGTGCTCGATGATCACGATGCGGTCGGCCAGGATCATCGCGTCGACCGGGTCGTGGGTGACCAGGATCGTGACGCCCGGATGCTCGGCGAGGTGACGGCGCAGGTGCGCGCGGGTGTCGAGGCGGGTACGCGCGTCGAGCGCGGCGAGCGGCTCGTCCAGCAGCAGCAGGACCGGCTCGACGGCGAGCGCCCGGGCCAGGGCGACCCGCTGGGCCTGCCCGCCGGAGAGCTGTCGGGGCCTGGCCCGGGCCTGGTCGGCCAGCCCCATCCGATCGAGCCAACCGGTGGCGTGGCGGCGCGCCTCGGCCCGACCCACCCCGTGGCAGCGCGGTCCGAACGCGACGTTGTCGAGCGCGCTGAGGTGCGGGAAGAGCAGGTAGTCCTGGAAGACCACGCCGACGGGCCGCCGGTGCGGCGGTACGGTGTCCAGCGGCGTCCCGTCCAGCCGGATGTGGCCGCCCGCCAGCGGATGCAGCCCGGCGAGCGCGCGCAGCGCCGTCGTCTTGCCCGCGCCGTTGGGGCCGAGCAGTGCGACCACCTCACCCGGCGCCGCGTTCAGCGCGACGTCAAGCCGGAACGTGCCCGCGGATGCGACGAGGTGGGCGTCGAGGAGCGTCACGGCGTGCTCATCCAGCGTTCCCGCAGGCCGGCGAGGATCGCGACCGAGACCGCGAGCAGCAGCAGGCTCAGGACGATCGCCGCCGCCGGGTCCGACTCCAGCGCGAGGTAGACGGCGAGCGGCATGGTCTGGGTGCGCCCCGGGAAGTTGCCGGCGAACGTGATCGTCGCGCCGAACTCGCCGAGCGCCCGCGCCCAGCACAGCACCGCTCCGGCGGCCACGCCGGGCGCGACCAGCGGCAGGGTGACCCGGCGGAACGCCATCCACGGGGTGGCGCCCAGCGTCGCCGCGGCCTCCTCGTACCGCGCGTTCGCAGCGCGTAGCGCGCCCTCGACGCTGATCACCAGGAACGGCATGGCCACGAACGTCTCGGCGAGCACGACGGCGGTCGTGGTGAACGGCACGGTGATGCCGAACGCGCTCTCCAGCCACCCGCCGAGCAGGCCACGCCGGCCGAACACGAGCAGCAGCGCCACCCCGCCGACCACCGGCGGCAGCACCAGGGGCAGCGTGACCAGGGCCCGGACCAGCCGCCGGCCGGGAAACGCGCGGCGGGCCAGCAGCCACGCCAGCGGTACGCCGAGGACGACGGAGACCACCGTCGCGGCGGTGGCGGTGCCCAGCGACAGCCGCAGCGCCTCGACGACACCGGGCGCGGCCAGCCGTGCCGGAAGGTCCGACCAGGGGGTACGGGCCAGCAGGCCGACCAGCGGCAGTACCAGGAACGCAAGGCCTACGGCGGCCGGTACGGCCAGCGCCAGCGGCGTGCGGCCGGTCACGGTCGCTGGGACACGCTGTCGGCCGGTCGCGGCCGCCGGGACAGGCTGCCGACTCGTCACGGGCGCTGGAATCCGGCGCCGGCCAGGACCGCCGCCGCGGGCTGCGATCGGACGTACGCCACGAACGCCGTGGCACCCGTCGGGTTGGACCCCTTGGTCAGGGCGACGATCGGGTAGTCGTTGACCGCCTTGGCCGACTCGGGGAACTCCACCCCGTCCACGTCAGCGGCGGCGGCGCGCGCGTCCGTGCGGTACACCAGCGCCGCGTCGACCTCGCCGAGGCGGACCTTGGACAGCGCGGCCTTGACGTCCTGCTCCAGGGTGACCGGCGTGAGCTTGACGGCCGCCGCGTCGAGGGCCTTCGTGGTGGCCGCGCCGCACGGCACGGCCCGGGCGCACAGCGCCACCTTGACGTCCGGCCCCGTCAGGTCGGCCAGGCCGGTGATCCGCTTCGGGTTGCCCTTGGCCACCGCGATCACGAGTTGGTTGCGGGCGAAGGTGTACGGCTCACCGGCGGCGAGGCCGGCATCGGTGACCTGCTTCATGTTCGCCGGGCTGGCGGAGGCGAACACGTCCGCCGGCGCTCCGGCGGTGATCTGCTGGGCGAGCGTCGAACTGCCGCCGAAGGAGAACGTCACATGTGTCCCCGGGTTGGCCCGCTCGAAGTCCTTGCCGAGCTGAGTGAACGACTCGGTGAGGGAGGCGGCGGCCAGCACGGTGACCGTGCCGCCGGGGGCGGCCGAGGAGGGCCGGCTCTGGCCGCCGCAGCCGGACGCGACCAGGACCAGCGCGAGAGCGCCCAGGACCGTCGATCTCTTCACGGCACCTCCACGACGACGGTGGTGGACTTGACGACCGCGACCGCCACCTGACCGACCTCGAGCCCGAGCTCGTCGGCGGCCTCCCGGCTCATCAGGGACACCACCCGGAACGGCCCGGCCTGAAGCTCCACCTGGGCCATGACCGTGTCGCGGGTGACCGCCGTGACGATCCCCCGCAGCCGGTTGCGGGCGGACGACCGCACCCCGCCGTGGTCGCCGCCGGACCGCACGTACGCGGCGAGGTCGGCGCCGTCGACCACCCGGTGGCCGTGCTCGTCCCGGGTCGCGGTCAGCCGTCCGCCGTCGATCAGCCGCCGCACCGTGTCCGCGCTGACCCCGAGCAGCTGGGCCGCCTCCCCGATCCGGAACGCTGTCACGCCGCTCACTGTATGCCTCGCAGTTGCCCCAATGGAACGGCTAGTCGGCTAGCAGATGAGAGCTGCCGGCCGTGCTGGATAGGCTGGCGGGGGAGCACTAGTGACCCATCTGATCCTGCTGCTGGCGTCCGCGGTCGCCATATACCTGGCCTGCGAGTGGTTCGTCAACGCCGTCGAATGGCTCGGCCTGCGCCTCCACGTGGGCCCGCTCGCGGTCGGCACCGTACTCGCCGCCCTCGGTACGGCGCTGCCGGAGAGCGCCGTCACCGGGGTCGCCGCGATCCTCGGAACCACCCCGCAGGAGAAGGAGATCGCGGTCGGTGCCGCCATGGGCGGCCCGCTCGCGCTGGCCTGCATCGCGTACGCCGTCGCGGGGCTGGCGCTGCTGTCCCGGCGCCGCCGCCCACGGCCGGAGGAGTACGGCGACGTGGACAAGCTGCGCCGCGATCAGCTGTGGTTCATGGTGATCTTCGTCGTCAAGGTGGGGCTCGGGCTGGTGGCGTTCGCCATCAAGCCGTGGTTCGGGGTGCTCTTCTTCCTCGCGTACGGGGTGTACTTCTGGCGGGAGATCCGGGCCGAGAACGTCCCCGGCGTGCTCGGCGAGGCGCTCGAACCGCTGCGGGTCCAGCGCCACCGGGAGCACCCGACCACCTGGGCCATCGTCGCGCAGACCACCGTCACCCTGGTTGTGGTCTTCATCGCGTCGCAGGTCTTCGTGCGCCAGCTCGAGGCGGTCGGGCCGATGCTCGGACTGCCGGCGACGGTCACCGCGCTGCTGCTGTCGCCGGTCGCCACGGAGTTGCCGGAGACGCTCAACGCGCTGATCTGGACCCGCCAGGGCAAGACCCGACTGGCCCTGGCCAACATCAGCGGCGCCATGATGGTCCAGGCGACCGTCCCGAGCGGCATCGGCCTGCTGTTCACCCCGTGGCGGTTCGACCTGCCGCTGCTGCTGTCGGGCGTGGCGACCATGGCGACCATCGGGTACCTGTTCACCACGCTGCGGTTCGGGATCACCGGGGCGCGGCTGGCCGCGGCGGGACTGTTCTACCTGGCGTTCGCCGCGGTCCTCGTACCGATGCTGATCTGAGCCGATGGGTTGTAGCGTGGCCGGTATGGGCGAGACCGGACAGGGGCTGGACAAGCGGGGTCGGGTCGAGCGCGGGCGCAAGCGGGTCCGCGCCTACCTGGCCGGCGAGCTGGTCGCCGACACGACACGGCCGCTGCTGGTGTGGGAGAACCCCTACTACCCCGCGTACTACATCCCGGTGGAGGATGTGCGGGCGTCACTGGTCGGGGACGGTGACGTCCTCGACGTGGTGGTGGAGCGGGCGAAGGCGGCCGGCGCCGCGCGCCGCTACCCGGACTCACCGCACCCGGAGCTGCGCGAGGCGGTACGCCTGGACTTCGCCGCGATGGACGAGTGGCTGGAGGAGGACGAGCCGATCTACGTCCACCCGCGCGACCCGTACTCCCGGATCGACACCCTGGCGAGCAGCCGGCACGTCCGGGTCGAGATCGACGGTGTGACCGTCGCGGAGTCCCGCTCGCCGCGGATCCTGTTCGAGACCGGCCTGCCGCCGCGGTACTACCTGCCCCTGTCGGACGTGCGGCTCGACCTGCTGCGCCCGTCGGAGACCCGCACCCACTGCCCGTACAAGGGGACCGCCGGGTACTGGTCGGTCGAGGTCAACGGCCGGCTGCACGAGGACCTGGTGTGGATCTACCGGACGCCGCTGCCGGAGAGCCAGAAGATCGCCGGCCTGGCCTGCTTCTACAACGAGAAGGTGGACCTCTTCGTCGACGGCGAACACGAGGCCTCATAACGGATCTTGGACACCTGTGCCGTTCATGACCGGCACAGGTGTCCAAGACCGCGTCAGGTGAGGACGTACCGCGTCGTCACTTGCCCTTGGTGACCTTGGTGGCGTTGACGACGCCGTCGCCGGTCGCCGCGCCCTCGACGTTGACCTGCGCGCCTGGGCTCAGGTCCGCGAGCCCGCCGTTCGAGGTGACCTGTACCGCGGTGGCGCCGCTGGTCCGGACCGTCACGATCTTCCCATCGGGGGTCTGCACGTACACGGTGTTGCCGTCGACGAACTTGACGGTGCCGGCGGTCAGGGTCGAGGCGGGGACCACGCCGCCCGGGTCCCGCAGCCCGGTGGACTTCGTGGTGTCGGTGGCGGTGCGGCCGAAATGCTTCTGTACCAGCGCACCGGCCAGGAACCCGACGACCGCCAGGGCCAGGGCGGCCAGTACGACGGTCGCGCGCGTGACCGCGGGCTGGGGCGGCCGGGTCGCCGGCAGTTCCCCGCTGAGGGAGTCCGCGAACGGATCGCTCGGTCGCGGTACCTCCTCGGTGAAGGCGGCGATGTCGCGCCCGGGCGCCTCCTCCACCGTGGGGACCTCGTCGACGACCTCTTCGACCGGGTCGGTGCTGGGCGCCTCCTCGGTCCCCCAAGCCCCGGTGGTCCGGTGCACGGTCCCGTTGGCCCGGTGCGCCTCGACGGGTCTGGTGACCGCGTTCAGCCTGATCGTCTGCTGGGTCTGGGCGTTGTCGAAGCTCTCCTGGTCGAGGTGGACCCGTCGCGCCTTCGCGGGCTCCGCCACCGGTTCGGTCGACTCGATCTCGTCCGGCTCGTCGATCTCGTCCGCCTCGTCGGTGTCCTCCGCGCGGCCTTCGTGGTCTTGGGGGTCTTCGTGGTCCGAGTAGCCGTCGTCGTAGCCGTCGTCGTAGTCGTAGGCGTCGTCGTCCTCGTCGTCCTCGTCCTCCTCGTCGTAGGTCTGGTCGAGGTCGTCGACGTCGTCGGTGTCGTCGGTGTCGTCGGAATCGGCCTCGTCGAGGTCGTACACGTCGTCGAGGTCGTCGTCGATGTCGGCCCGGTCGACCGTCTCGTCCCGTTCGGCCGTCCTGCCCGCGGTGTGGGACCTGCCGTTCTTCTCCGGCCCGCCCGGCTTGTCGACCTCGTTGACCTTGCCGATCGCGTCGGCCCGGTGGGGAGCGTCGTCCCGGCCGGCGACGGCGGCGCGGCACGCCCGGTCGGTCCGCTCGCTCGCGTCGGTCCGGTCGCGGGCGTCGGTCCGGTCGCGGGCGTCGGCCCGGTCGCGGGCGTCGGCCCGCTCGCGCGCTTCGGCCCGCTCGCGCGCTTCGGCCCGCTCGCGCGCTTCGGCCCGGTCCGCCGCCGCGCCACCACGGTCCGGATGACTGAGCCGGCTGGCCCGTTGGATCCGCTGGATCCGCTGGATCCGGTCGGCGCGGCCGGTGCGTTCGCTCCTGCCGTTCCGGCTGGCTCTGCCGTTCCGGCCGGTCCGTTCGGTCTGCTCGGCTCGTTCGGTCTGCTCGGCTCGTTCGGTCTGCTCGGCTCGCTCGGTCTGCGCGGCTCGCTCGGTCTGCGCGGGCCGGTCGGCCCGCCCGGCCTGGTCCGCGTCGCCGTTTCGCTCCGCCTCCTCGGCGTGGCCGTTCCGATTGGCACGGTCGATCCGGTCGGCCTTGTCGGACCGTTCGATCTTGCCGCCTCTTTCGAGGTCGGCGGACCGATCGATTTTGCTGATCTTTCCGGCTTTGTCGACCTTGTTGGTGCTTCTGGTGGCCCGCACGGGACGGTCGTCGGTCGGCTGAAGCTTGGCGGTATCGGATTCGGCGTGTCGCCGGCGTACGTCCATTGTGTCCTCACTCATAGCGAAGTGCATCGATTGGTCGCAGCCCCGCCGCGCGGCTGGCGGGGTAGCTGCCGAAGAAGAGTCCGATCGCGACGGACACGCCGAGGGCGAGCGCGATCGAGCCGGGCGCGATCTGCGGGTCGACCCCGAGGATCGTGAACTGGCTGCCCACGATGGCCGCGACCACCCCGAGCAGGCCACCGATCAGGCTGAGGACGGTAGCCTCGGTCAGGAACTGGGTGAGCAGGGTGCGCTTCGGCGCGCCGAGCGCCTTGCGGATGCCGATCTCCCTGGTCCGCTCGGTGACCGTCACCATCATGATGTTGGTGATGCCGACGCCGCCCACGAGCAGACTGAGGGCCGCCACCGCAGCCAGCAGAACGGTGAAGGTCCTCGCGGTGTCGTCACGTGCCGCCAGCAGTTGCGACTGGCTGAGGACGCGGAACGGCTGGTTGCCGGTACCGGGGAGGTGCAGCTTGTCCTTGAGGACCGACTGCGCCTGTGACTGGGCCGCGGTGACCCGGTCGCCGGAGACCGCCTTTACCAGGATCTGGTTGAGCGGACCGAAGCCGGTGACCGCCTCCTGCACGGCGGTGATCGGCGCGATCGCGACGTCGTTCGGGTCCCCGAATCCGGTACCGCCCTTCTGGGACAGCAGCCCCACCACCGTGAAGACGGTGCCGCCCACGGTGACCTGCTTTCCGACCGGGTCCACGCCGCGGAAGAGCTTGGTGGCGGGGGTGGCACCGAGCACCACCACCCGGCGCCGGTCCGTGACGTCGTCGGCGGTGAAGGACGAGCCGCGGGCGATCGAGTCGTTGGTCGCCGACAGGTAGGCCGGGGTGGTACCGATGAACTGCGCCACGCTGTGGTCGGTGCCCTCGTGGTTGACGGTCTGCGCGCTGGTCACCACCGGCGCCACGCTCTTGACGTCGGGGGCCGCGTCGCGGTTGTTCAACGCGTCGACGAGATCGATCGTCAAGGAAGTGTTCTGGATGGCCGGGCCACCGGCGCGGGTGTCGGCGGCGATGGTGAGCGTGTCGCTGCCCAGCTGCTCGATGCTCTGCTGGATCGCCTTCGCCGAGCCGTTGCCCACCGCGGTCAGCAGGATCACCGCCGCCACGCCGATCAGGATGCCGAGGACGGTCAATCCGGACCGGAGCTTGTTCGCCACGACCGCGCGGAGCGCGAGCCTGATCGCCTCGATGGTGGTCACGCGGACACCGCCTCGGTGTCCCGCAGGGTGACCGGCCGGTGCCGCCCGTAGTAGCGCTCCTCACGAGGGAGCGGCTTGATCGCGTCGTCGCTGACCACCCTCCCGTCGACCAACTCGACGAGCCGCTTGGCGTGCTGCGCGACCCGCTGGTCGTGGGTGATCAGCACGATGGTGCGGCCGAGCTGGTTCAGCCGGTCCAGTACCTCGAGCACGTCGCCGCTCGCCCGGGTGTCCAGGTTGCCGGTCGGCTCGTCGGCCAGCACCAGCGCCGGGGCGGTGACCAGGGCGCGCGCGACCGCGACCCGCTGCTGCTGGCCTCCGGAGAGCTGGCTCGGCTCGCAGTCCGCGCGGTCGGCCAGGCCGACCGAGACGAGCGCCCGGCGGGCTCGGCGCCGCCGGTCCGCGGCCTTCATCCCCGCGTACGCCAGCGGAAGCTCCACATTCGACAGAATGCTGGTACGCGCTATGAGGCTGAACGTCTGGAAGACGAAGCCGATCCGCCGGTTGCGGACCCGGGCGAGCTGGCGGTCGTCGAGGGTGCTGACGTCGACGCCGTCCAGCAGGTAGCGCCCCGACGTCTGGACATCGAGGCAGCCGAGGATGTTCATCAGGGTCGTCTTGCCGGATCCGGAGGCACCCATGATCGCCAGGTACTCCCCGCGCTGGACGCTCAGGCTCACACCGGACAGCGCACGCACCATGGTCTCGCCGTTGCCGTACGTCTTCACCAGGTCGTGGGCCTCGATCACGGGGTACTCGGGCGCGCTCATCCGTCACCTCGCGTCCGGTCGCGGTTCAGGGCGACCTGTTCACCCAGGGCGAGGCCCGTTCTGATCTCGACGAACTGGTCGCCCCGCAGGCCGGTCTCGACGTCACGGGTCTCGCGTTTGCCGTCGGGTCTGATCACCTCGGCGGTGTGCCGCTGCCCGTTGTCGCGGACACCGGCGAGCGGTACCCGGATCGCGCTGTCGACCTGTGCCACGGTCACCGCGACGGTGACGGTCTGGCCGATCCGGGCGCCGTCGGGTAACCATCCGAGGCTGATCGTGACGGCGTACGAGTTGACGTTGTTCTGGCTGGTGGCGGCGGGTGCGACCGAGGTGACCCGCCCTGCCGCACGTGCGTGCGACAGGGCGGCCCAGGTGACCGTCGCGAGTTGGTTGGTCCTGAGTCTGACGGCGTCGACCTCCGGGACCGACGCCGAGATCTGGAGCTTGTCGACGTCGGCGATCTGGATGAAGGCCCCGCCGCCCTGTGCGGCGGGGCCTGCGGTCGGTCCGCTTGCCGTGGTCGTACCGTTCGCCCAACTGCCGACCGTTCCGTTGACCGCGATGACCGTGCCGTCCATCGGTGCGTTCAGCGCCGTACCGGCGAGTGCGCGCTGGGCCGCGTTCACGCCGTTCTGCGCGCTCGTCACCTGTGTCTCGGCCAAGCCGATCGTGGTGGCGTCGGAGGTCGACGCCCGGACCCGGCGCAGGCTCTGCTGGGCGGCCACGAGGGTGGCCTGCGCCGCACTGAGCTGGACCTGGGCCTGGGTGGGGTCGACTCTGGCGAGTACCTGGTCCTTTTTGACCACATCGCCGAGCTTCACGTTGAGTTCGGTCACCGTGCCGGGAGAGGCGAAGCTGACGTTCGCCATCGAACCGCTCTGCACCGTGCCGCCGGCCGAGATGCTGGCGGTGACCGGGCCCCGACTCACCGGTCCGGTACCGCCGGAGTCCGTCATCGCGGCGTCCGCGATGGCGACCGTGCGGTACGCCAGCAGGAGCCCGATCAGCAGCAGCGCGATCAGGATCGTGTTGACGAGGAGGGCCGGCCGGCTTATCCGCCGTGCGTCCGGTCGGCGCCGGAACGGGCGTCGCGACAGCAGGGGAGGGCGGCGCGGTAGCGGCGGCGGGATCCGTCGCAGGATCAGCGGTAAGCGTCGCAGGAAGGACATGGCGGCAGTGCTGCCCGGAGACGCCCGAATTGAGACCCCGGCTTTCCTCATAACTTCCTGGGAGTTAAATAGATATCAAGTTGCTAGCATGTCGTGGTGACCGACCGGAAGAAGATCCTGCTGCGGTTGGACCCGGCGGTTCACGACGAGTTGGTCCGCTGGGCCGCCGAGGAACTGCGCAGCGTCAACGCTCAGATCGAGTTCCTGGTACGCCAGAGCCTGTCGCAGGCCGGTCGTCTACCCGGGAACGTCGGCCGTATGCGTCGCCGCGGTCGGCCGTCGCGCCCGGCGCCCGAGCCGGAGGAAGACGCTCCCTGCGGCTGACTACTTGTCACCTATTTCCGTTTTCAGACGATGCCTAATGGCTGTCAGTAGTGTCCAAGTTACTGACAGATAAATACGTGAACAATGCCGACCATTAGCAGCGACGGGGATCGGCATTCGCACCGCCTGATTCCTCGCGGGCGCGTCCGCGTCCGCTGTGGACGCGTTCTCGCGAGGAGAATTGATGACAAGTCAATATCTGATCCGCCGCTCGTTGGCGGCGGGGGTGACCTTCGCCGTCGCCACGGCGGCTCTCGGCGTCGTCGCCGGTGGTACGGCGCTCGCCGGCCCCCGCGACCCGGGCCACCGGCACGGCAGTGTCCGTAACACCGGTGACGCCGGCGTCGTCAAGGACAGCTACATCGTGGTGCTCAAGGACAAGGCCGTGAGCTCGAACGCGGTACAGGACACCGCTTCGTCGCTGAGCCGGGTCCACGGCGGCGTGGTCAAGCAGACGTACTCGGGCGCCCTGAAGGGTTACCTCGCGCAGATGAGCGCGGCACAGGCCAAGCGGGTTGCCGCGCAGCCCGAGGTGGCCTACGTCGAGCAGAACCGTGTGGTGAAGGCGGACGCCGTCGCGCCGCAGCCCAGCCCGCCGTCGTGGGGCCTGGACCGGATCGACCAGACGTTCCTGCCGCTCGACGACTCGTACACCGCGCCGAACACGGCCAGCAACGTACACGTGTACGTCATCGACAGCGGCATCAACATCAACCATGAGGAGTTCGCGGGTGGCCGCGCCACCTACGGCCAGAACTTCGCCCCGCACAACGACAAGGAAACCTACGACCCCGGCTACGGCGCCGACCCCATCACCGCGGGCGATGCCAGTGACTGCGGCGGCCACGGTACGCACGTCGCGGGCACGGTCGGTGGCAAGACGTACGGGGTGGCCAAGGACGTCCAGCTGGTCGCCGTGCGGGTCCTCAACTGCATCGGCACCGGCACCGAGGCTCAGATCATCGCCGGCATCGACTGGGTGAAGACGAACGCGATCCACCCGGCGGTAGCCAACATGAGCCTCGGCAGCTTCACCTCCACCGCCGTCAACGACGCGGTCCAGGCGGCCACCGACGCCGGCGTCACCTTCGTGGTCTCGGCCGGCAACAACGGCTTCGACGCCTGCCGGAAGTCCCCGGCCAGCGCGCCGTCGGCCATCACGGTCGGCGCCACCTTCTTCGACGACAGCCGCGTCTGGTACTCCAACTTCGGTAAGTGCGTCGACGTCTTCGCCCCCGGTGAGGACATCACCTCCGCCTGGATCGGCGACACCAACACGGAGACCAACACGATCGGCGGTACGTCGATGGCGAGCCCGCACGTCGCCGGTGCCGCCGCTCTGCTACTGGGGGCGACCCCGGGCCTGACCCCGGCGCAGGTACAGAACGCCATCGTCGGCGGCGCGGTCACCGGAGCGGTGAGCAACACCGCCCTCGGCTCACCGAACAAGCTGCTCCAGGTGGGTGCCGCGGCCGCCGCGCCGGGCACCGTGCTGCGCCTGCGGGCCAGCGCCAACAACCAGGTCGTGGTCGCCGAGAGCGGCGGGAGCCTGCCGTTGATCGCCAACCGTACGGTGCCGGGGGCCTGGGAGGAGTTCGAGGTCGTCCCGTCCGGTGACCCCGACAACTCGGTAGGCCTGCGCTCGCGCGCCAATGGCCGCTTCGTGACCGCGGAGAGCGGCGGCAACGCGCCGCTGGTCGCCCGGGGTACCGCGCTCGGCCTGTGGGAGAAGTTCATCCTCACCGACACCGACGGTGTGATCACGCTGAAGGCGGTCGTCAACGATAAGTACGTCACCGCGGAGAGCGCCGGCGGCCGGCCTCTGGTCGCCAACCGCACCGCGGCGGGTCCGTGGGAGCAGTTCACCGTGGCAGCCCCGTCGACCGTGGTCGCCATGTACTCGTACGCTCACGCGGCGCCCGGCTCCGTCGGCGACGTCTGGACCAGCGGCGGCTCATGGGTGAGCGCCGACGGCGCCGGCGGCCGGCCGCTGATCGCGAACCGTGACGAGCCCTACGAGTGGGAGACGTTCGACCTCGTCGACCTGGGTAACGGGAACGTCGCCCTGCGGTCGTGGGCCAACGGTCGCTACGTCACGGCCGAGAACGCCGGGGCCCGGCCGCTGATCGCCAACCGCACCGCGGTCGGCCAGTGGGAGACCTTCCAGCTCGTCACGAACGCCGACGGCAGCAGCTCTCTGAAGGCCAACGCCAACGGCAAGTTTGTCACCGCGGACAGCGGCGGCGGTGCGCCGCTGGTCGCCAACCGCACCGCGGTCGGCCAGTGGGAGATGTTCGACGTGATCGGCTGGTAGTCCATCTCATTCCGGCGCCCGTCGAGCGGTTCGGACCGCTCGGCGGGCGCCGGGGCGATGGCGATCACTGTCCACATTATTGGGATCAGAGTGGTTTCTCACCTTATCGAGTCCACCCGTAGTGGTCTGCAAGTGACCGTACGGGTGATGACCCGCGTAGTGACGACTGTGGATTATCTTCCCGGGACCCGCGTGCCTGATTTCTTTCCCGCGCGCGGGTGCTGACGCGTCCGGTGTGGACGCGAGGGCTTTCTGGGGAGAAGACCGCATGACAAAACGTCATCTGCTCCGCCGCTCGCTAGCGGCGGGGGTGACCTTCGCCGTTGTGACAACGGCATTCGGCGTCGCCACCGGTGGCGGCGCATCCGCCGATCCCGGGCCGCGCAAGTTCCGTGGGCTCAGCCGCGGCGCCGAGGTGGTGAAGGACAGCTACATCGTCGTCCTCAAGGACAAGAGCGCCAACGCCGTCACCGTGCAGGACACCGCCTCGTCGCTGACGCGACTGCACGGCGGCGTGGTGACGCGCACGTACTCGGCGGCGCTGAAGGGTTACGCCGCGAAGATGAGCGCCGCGCAGGCCAAGCAGGTCGCCGCGCGGCCCGAGGTGGCCTACGTCGAGCCCAACCGCAAGGTCAAGGCCTCCGACATCCCGTCGTCGTGGGGGCAGGACCGGATCGACCAGTCGTACCTGCCGCTCGACAGCAACTACGCTGCGCCGAACGCGGGGGCCGGCGTCAACGTCTACGTCATCGACACCGGCATCCGGATCACGCACAGCGAGTTCGCTCCCAACCGGGCCAGCTACGGTCGCAACTTCGCCCCCGGCCTCGACCCGTCGGCCCCGATCGACCCGAACAACGCCGGCGACTGCGTCAGCGAGGAGCAGCCCGGGCACGGGACCCACGTGGCCGCCACGGTCGGTGGCAACACGTACGGGGTGGCCAAGGGTGCCAAGCTGATCGCCGTCCGGGTCCTGGACTGCTCCGGCAGCGCCGACGACGCCACCGTGATCGACGGCATCAACTGGGTGACCGCGAACCACCCGGCCGGTGTGCCGGCGGTGGCCAACATGAGCCTGGGCGGCGCCGGCGTGAGCAGCGCACTCAACGACGCGGTGACCAACTCCATCAACTCCGGCGTGACGTACGCGCTCGCCGCCGGCAACGATGGCTGGGACGCCTGCGCCAACTCGCCGGGGAGCACCCCGGCGGCGATCACCGTCGGCGCCACCGACCAGACCGACAGCCGCCCCTGGTGGTCCAACTTCGGCCGGTGCGTGGACGTCTTCGCGCCGGGCGCGCAGATCGCCTCTGCGTTGGGCGGTTCCGACTCGGCCACGGGCGCTCTGAGTGGTACGTCGATGGCGTCCCCGCACGTCGCCGGCGCCGCCGCCCAGCTGCTGGCCGCCAATCCGGCGCTGACCCCGCAGCAGGTACGCGACAAGATCGTCGGTGGCGCGGTCAGCGGCGCGGTGAGCAACGCCGGCCTGCACTCGCCGAACAAGCTGCTCCAGGTGGGTACCGCCGCCGCCAACCCCGGCACGGTGCTGCGCCTGCGGGCCAAGGCCAACAACCTCGTCGTGACCGCCGACGGCGGCGGCACCAAGTCGCTGATCGCCAACCGGACCGTGACCGGGGCCTGGGAAGAGTTCGACGT
>NZ_BOON01000068.1 GCF_016863255.1 Planosporangium mesophilum | reverse complement strand
CCTTAACTACCACAACTGAACAACAACTTCACAACGTCATAGCGATCTGGAGGGGTGGTCCGCGGGACCGCGGACCACCCCTCCAGGACGTTTACGCACCAACCTAGCGTTCGGGTCAGGACGGAGGAGCACAGTGGTCAGTACAGGCGCGGTCGACGGCCTGATCAGCGGCATGAACACCAGTCAGGTCGTCGCCCAGCTGATGCAGCTCGAGGCACAACCGCAGACGAACCTGAAGAGCCAGGTCTCGAGCCAGAACCTGATCATCAGTGCATACCAGGCACTGAACAGCAGGATGGCCGCACTGCAGACCGCGGCCGAGGCGTTCACCGCCCCCAACGCTCTCACCCCGACCAACCCCACCTGGCAGGCGGTCAAGGCGACCTCGTCGTCCACCTCGGTCACCGCGACCGCGACGACGGGTGCCACCGTCGGCGGCCTTGCCTTCGACGTCACGGCGCTGTCCCAGTCCCAGCTCAGCACGGTGAAGATCAGCTCACCCAACGCGGTGACGACCGCCAACGCCCTCGACATCACGATCGGGGCCACCACCAAGCACATCACCGTCGACCCGGCCAAGAACACGGCGCAGGGTGTGGCGGACGCCGTCAACGCGGCGAAAATCGGGGTGACCGCCGCCGTCGTCACCACGTCGACCGGTGACACCGTCCTCCAGTTCACCGGCACCAAGACCGGTACGGCGAACGGGTTCTCCATCACCGGGCTGACCGACTCCACCACCAATGTCAGAGCGGCGGCCGACGCCAAGCTCACGGTCGGGGATCCGGCCGCCGGCGGCTATGTCGTGAGCAGCTCCACCAACACCTTCACCAACCTGCTGTCGAACGTCACGCTGAACGTGTCGAAGGTGGAGACCGGGGTGACCGTGGCCGTCGCCGCCGACCCTGACTCCATTGCCGACAAGATGCAGGCCCTGGTGGACAGCGCCAATGGCGCGCTGGCCCAGATCGGCCAGTACAGCACGTACAACTCGGCCAGCAAGAGCGGCGGCCCGCTGGTCGGCGACTTCACGGCACGCCAATTACAGAGCAGCATCCTGTCGAAGGCCAGCAAGGGGCTCGACGGGTACGGCAGCTTCAAGCAGTTCGGCGTGCAGTTGAACAAGACCGGCAAGCTCACCTTCGACCGCAGCGCGTTCCTCGTCGCGTACAGCGCCGATCCGACCAAGGTGCAGAACGGCGTGGCGAATGGGTTGGCCAAGGCGTTCGCCGACGTGGCCGACGGCGCGACGGACTCGATCACCGGCTCCCTGACGACCGCCATCCAGGGCGCCAACGCCCGGGTCAAAGACCTCAAGAACCGGATCACCGACTGGGACGGCCGGCTGGCGATGCGTCAGCAGATGCTGAAGCGGCAATTCTCGGCGATGGAGTCCGCGCTGGGCACGACCAAGAACCAGGCTACCTGGCTGGCCGGCCAGATCGCTGGCCTGCCCTCCTGGGGCGGCAGCAGTTCGAGCGGTAACTGAGGACCACGATGACCAATCCCGCACTTCGCGCCCGTTACCTGGCCCAGTCGGTCGCCACGGCGTCGCCCGGCCAACTCCTCGTCATGCTGTACGACCGGCTGGTCGTCGACCTCACCCAGGCCGAGGAGGCGCTGCGCGCCGGCGACCGGGAGACCGGGTCGGCCCGGTTGATGCACGCGCAGGACATCGTGGCGGAGCTTCGCGGAACCCTGGACCTCAGCGTCTGGGACGGTGCCGCGGGCCTGTCACAGATCTACGGCTTCCTGCTCACCCAGCTGATCAAGGCCAATGTCCGGGGGGACGCCGACATGGCCGCCTCCTGCCGCCAAGTGGTCGAACCCCTGCGCGACGCGTGGCGGGAGGCTTTGCAGCTCACCCAGGCGGCCGGCGCGGCCGCCGCTTCGGCGGCGGGAGTCGCCCCGGTCCGGGTCGGGTGATCCGGCCGTGACCGGCGACTGGAACGGGGCCTGGACGGCCGCACTGGACGCGCTCGAGGCGGACGTGGACCGGGTGGAGGCGCTGATCGCCGACGACCACCGGGTACGCGACCTGCCGCCGGCCGACCCGTGGTCACCGCCGGAAGGACTGGGCCCGCTCCCCCTTGACCTGCGCCCGCGCGCGGACGCGATCCTCAGCCGCCAGATCGCCGCCACCCAGGCCCTGGCGATCGCGCTGGTCGCCAACCGCCGTCAGGCCGAGGCAGCGAGCCGCATCGAGGCCGGGGACGCCCCCCGCCGGCCGGCGTACCTCGACTGCGCCGTCTGACAGACCTGCTGCACGCCCTGACGAACTTGGTATCTGCCCGAATTGAGTAGTTCCTCAGGCCTGGCTGTCCCCCGCCGATAGGACATACGTGAGCCGACTTCCTGTCTCCGTCATCGTGACCGCCAGCGGCAGCGCCGACGACTTCCGCGCCTGTCTGGATTCCCTGCGCCCGACCCTCGGCGTACGCGACGAGGTCCTCTGCGTCGTCCCGGCCGACCGCACCGACCTGCACGGCATCCTGCGCGGCAACCCATGGCTGCGGGTATTGCACGACGACTCGGGCGACCAGGTCCGGCGCTGGGAGGCCGGGCTGGCCGCGACCCGGCACCCGATCGTGGTCCTCCTCGACGGTGACGTCCTCGTCTCGGCGCACTGGCTGGACCCGCTCGCCCAGGCGCTCGACGACCCGGAGGTCGTCGCCGTGGGCCCGCGGTGCCACCACACGTACGGGCCGCAGAACGCGGAACTGCCCGACGAGGCCATGGAGCGGGTGGCGACATTCAACGCGTACGCGCGGCAGTGGCGGCAGGAGAACTCCGGCCGCTTCAGCACGGTGGACGCGCTCGGACCGGTCTGCGTCGCGGTCCGCCGCGATGCCCTCGACCGGGCCGGCGGACCGACCTCGGACCTGCCCTACGAGCGGCTGCGCGAACAGGGCCGGATCGTGGTGGCGCACGGCGCGCTGGTCGCCCACGTGGTCACCGACCTGTGCTCGCTCCTGCTGCCCGACGTGCCCGACGGCGCCCCGCTGCTGTCCGCGAGCCTGATCGTCAAGGACGAGGAAGAGGTCCTCGCCGCATGCCTGACGGCGCTACGGGACTTCGTTGACGAGATCGTCGTGTACGACACCGGCTCCACCGACCGTACCCGGGAGATCGCCCGCGAACACGGCGCCCGGGTGATCGAGGGCTACTGGAACGACCACTTCGCCGACGCCCGGAACCGGTCGCTGGCGCACTGCACGGGACAGTGGGCCTTCGTCGTGGACGCCGACGAGATCGTCACCGGCGACGCGGCGAGCGTACGCGCCCAGCTGGCCGCCGCCACCCGACCCACCTTCCTGGTCGGGGTGGAGAGCGAGGGCGCGTTCGGCACCTCGGCGGACGGCCGGCTGATGTCGGTACGGATCTTCCGCCGCAACCGCGCCCGCTACTTCCGCCGGCTGCACGAACAGGTGGTCGACCGGGTCTTCGGCGAATACCTGATCTCGTCGCAGACCCTCAACGACCTGACTCTCGTCCACTCCGGATACACCCTCCTGCGCATCACCGGCAAGGACAAGGCTGCCCGCAACCTGCGGCTGGCGGAGCTGTCCACAGACGACGTCGACAGCGCAGAGTCCAAGCTGATCAACCTCGCCCGTTCGCAGCTGTGGGCGGGCCAGACCGCGGAGGCGATCGAGAACTGTCGGAAGGGGCTGGCCGAAAACCCGGCGAACCTGCTCGAGCGGATCGCCTTCCTCACCACCCTGGCCGCGTGCTACGAGCAGGAGAGCCGGTACGACGAGGTCCGCAGCGTGCTCCGTGACCTGCGGGAGGTCAGCTCCTCCCCCTTCGCGGCCGACGAGATCGAGGCGCGCGTGTGCTTCGCGGAGCAGGACTTCGCCGGCGCTCTCGCCCTGATCCAGGACTTCCCCGACGGCGAGATGAACGACTCGCTCTTCGTCGTGACCCGGAGCCGGGTGGCCGAGATCGAGATCCGTAGCCTCTACAGCCTGGGACGCCACGACGAGGCGGCACAGCAGCTGCGGGAGTCGGTACGGGACGGGAAGCTGCCGTTGTCCGTTGCCATGATGGCGGAGGTGCTGCGGGCCGGTGGTACGGGCATCGCCGAGGTGGCGGCCCTGCTCCCCGAGTCCGGCCTGCGCACCCTGCTGCTCAGCACCGCCTCCGAGCCCGACGGGCTGGTCGACGAGCTGCTCGACGCGCTGTGGCAGCGGTACACCGGCTCGGCGGCCGTACTGGCCGGCGCCGCCCGCATCGGCGGGC
>NZ_BOON01000067.1 GCF_016863255.1 Planosporangium mesophilum | reverse complement strand
GGGCGCCTGCCGCTCATGCGCGCCATGGAGTGGGCGGTACGCCTGCGCGAGCACGGCTTCGCGACGGACTGCGCGCTGCTGGCACTGGCCGGCAATCCCGGCCGGTCCCCCCGTGAGCGCGTCCTGGCGGCCGCGATGGCGTTCGAGCTGTTCTCCGACGAGCGCGCGATGCCCCTTCTGGAGGACGCGCTCGGCGCCGTACCCGACGACGAGAACGACCGGGTGCTCCAGGAGCTGCGGCAGCTGGCCCCCACCATCGCAGCAGCCATCGAGCCCGCCGGCGTGGCCTGACCCGACGCCGGCGCTCGGGGCGCGAGCCGGACGCCAGGGGACACACCACCCACCGAAGTCCTCAGGTGCCCTTTTCGCCAGCCGACAGGACAGGCGTGAACAACGACCAGCGGACATCGGCCGACGTGGCACGCGTTGTCGTCGAGATCGACCCGGAGCGGTTCACCCGGTCCGGCGCGGTCGTGCTCACCACCGCGCTGGAGATCGTGGGCGCCGCTGACGGTGCCGAACTCGCGCTCGTCGTACGCGGGGTCGACAAGATCACTCCCAAGCTCAGCGAAGCGCTGTCGGGCATCGTCGCGACGGTCGCGCCACCCACCGCCCTACCCGAGATCGTGCTCTACGGCGAACGGGACGCCGTCGCTCTGCCCGCGGAGCTGCGCGTCGCGGCGGCCGGATCCGCGGCCGCCGTGCTCGCCCTGACCCGGTGGGCCGCCGACGTCGGATGAGACGTCGGCGGCGTCACCGCACCCGGTTGGCAACCGGGAAGCCTTTCAAGCCCTGCGCTCCCTGCCGATGAGATGTCCGAGCACGGAGCGCTCAACTTCTCGCCACGGACCGGCGACCCATTCCCCGTCGCCGAAGGGAGCAGCCTCCGATGCTGGACGACGTCACGTCCGTCACCCTGCGCACCGCGCTTTCCGCGCTCAGCCTGCGCCAGCGCGTCATCGCGGACAACATCGCGAACATCGAGACGCCCAACTTCCACGCCCGCAAGGTCTCCTTCGAGCAGGCCCTGGGTGCCGCCGTCTCCAACGGCGACGACCCCGCCGGCGTGGCGCCCTCCATCGCTCGCTCGCTGGAGCCGACCCGGCTGGACGGCAACAACGTCAACCTCGACGAGGAGACGATCTCCGGCATCGACACCGGCCTGCGGTACCAGCTCGCGCTGAACGCGATGAACAGCAAGTTCGGGCTGCTGACCAGCGTGATCAAGGGAGCGGCGTGAGATGAGCCTGCCCACCTTCGGCGCGATCGGCATCGCCGGTACCGGCCTCACCGTGTACCGCAAGTGGCTCGACGCGGTCTCCGACAACCTCTCGAACATGAACAACGCGAGCCCGACCAGCGGCTCCGCGTTCCAGGCGCGCTACGTCATCGCGCAGGCCCAGGCCGACTCCACGACCGGCCAGGGCGCCGGCGTCGCGGTCGGCGGCACGGTCCTGAGCGGCAACGCCGAGGGCCGGCTCGTGTACGAGCCGGAGCACCCGCTCGCCGACGCCAACGGCTACGTCCGCTACCCGGACATCGACCTCGGCAGCCAGATGGCCCAGATGATGATGGCCCAGCGCGGCTACCAGGCGAATCTCAGCGTGGTCGACCGCGCGAAGACCGCGTACGAGGCCGCTCTCCAGTTGGGGAAGAACTCATGAGCATTCCAGGCATCGACGCGATCGGCGCCATCACTCCCGCCCTGCCACTGTCGGGTACCGCCGCGGCCGCACCGGCGGCCGCGTCCGGTTCCGACTTCGCCGCCGCGCTCGGCCGCGGCCTCGAAAACCTCCAGCAGGTACAGAGCAAGGCCGACGACCTCGCCGTCCAGGCGGCGACGGGCACGCTCGCCGATCCGGCCCAGTACATGATCGCCAGTACCGAGGCGTCCCTGGCCACCCAGCTCACCGTGGCCGTCCGTAACAAGGCGCTCGAGGCGTTCAACGAGATCATGAGGATGCAGGCCTGATGCGTGATCGCGTTACCGCCGTACTCCGTCGCGTCGTCGAGACCTTCCAGTCGTTCACCCCCGGCCAGCGGGCGATCTCCATCTTCGCGGTCGTCGCGCTCGCCGTCGGTGGTTACTTCTTCTCCACCTGGGCCGCGCAGCCCACGTACGCTCCGCTGTTCAACAACCTCGCACCGGCCGACGCCAGCGCGATCGTCGACAAGCTGAACGCCGACGGGGTGCCCTACCAGCTCACCAACGGCGGCCAGACGATCACGGTGCCGCAGGACCAGGTGTACGCCCAGCGGATCAAGCTCAGTGGCGCCGGACTGCCGGCGCAGGCCGACACCGGGTACGCACTGCTCGACAAGCAGGGCGTCATGACCAGCGACTTCATGCAGCAGGTCGGCTACCAACGGGCGCTCGAGGGCGAGCTGAACAAGACGATCAAGTCGATCGCCGGGGTCCAGTCGGCCGCCGTCCACCTGGCCATCCCGACCAAGGACGTGTTCGCCGACAACCAGCAGAAGCCGACCGCCTCGGTCCTCGTCCAGACCGGGCCGAGCGGGAAGCTGTCGTCGCCGCAGGCGCAGGCGATCGTCCACCTCGTCTCGTCGAGCGTGCCCGGCCTGGAGCCGTCCAAGGTGACCCTGGTCGGCGCGGACGGCAAGGTGCTCTCCACCGACGACGCCGCCGGCGCCAGCGGTGCGGCGGACGCCCGCACCCAGCAGACCCAGGCGTTCGAGCAGCGCATGGGCAGCTCGCTGCAGCAGATGCTCGACCAGGTGGTGGGTCCCGGCCACGCGGCCGTGCAGGTCACCGCCGACCTCGACTTCGACCAGACCGAGACCAAGACCCAGAAGTACGTCGCCGACCCGAACACGCCGCCGCTGGCCGAGACCAAGAAGACCGAGACGTACACCGGCAACGGCACGATGGGCGCCGGCGTCCTCGGCCCGGACAACATCCAGGTGCCCGGCGGGACCGGCGGCGCCAACAACGGGTACAACGCGCAGTCGGAGACCCGCAACAACGCGGTCGGCATGGTCACCGAGACCCGCAAGTCCGCGCCCGGTTCGGTACGGAAGCTGTCGGTGGCGGTCATGCTCGACAGCGCCACCGCCAAGGGCGCGAACGAGGCCCAGCTCCAGCAGTTGGTGTCGTCGGCGGTCGGGCTGGACGCGGCCCGCGGTGACACGATCGCGCTGAGCACGGTCCCGTTCGACAAGTCCGCGTCCGACGCCAACGCCAAGGCGCTGGCCGACGCCAAGAAGGCCGAGGAGCAGGACCGGCTGTACTCGCTGGCCAAGACCGGCGGGATCGTCGCCGCGATCCTCCTCCTGATGTTCTTCGCCTGGCTGCGGTCCCGGCGTCGCAACAAGCGGCTCCGCCGCCTGCAGGCCGAGATCGCCTCGGCCAACGAGGAGCGGCTGCAGCTCGAGCTGGCCAACGCCCGCGCGGCGCTGGAGGCCGAGGGCGGCGAGACCGCGCGGCTGGCGATCACACCGGGCGGCGGCCCCAACGACGAGGAAGCCGCCGCCGAGCGCGAGCTGCGACAGCGGGAGATCAGCAGCCTGGTCGAGCAGCAGCCTGACGAGGTCGCCCAGGTGCTGCGCGGCTGGCTCGCGGACCGGAGGAGCTGACGATGACAACCGAGACCGCTCAGATCTCCGGGGTCCGCAAGGCCGCGATCATGCTCGTCCAGATGGGCAAGGAGCAGTCGGCGAAGGTCCTGGCGCAGATGCGCGAGGCCGAGGTCGAGGAGATCACCGCCGAGATCATGCGGCTGGGGACGATCGACGCCGCGACCGCCGGGTCCGTGATGGACGAGTTCCACAACATGGCCGTGGCCAACAAGTACGCCCACCAGGGCGGTATGGACTACGCCAAGGAGCTGCTGGAGGCGTCGCTCGGCCGGGAGGCGGCCGAGGCGGTGGTCAACCGACTCTCCGCGGCGTTCGTGGAGATGCCGTTCGGCTTCCTCCAGAAGGCCGACCCGCGCCAGGTGCTGTCGTTCGTACAGGAGGAGCACCCGCAGACCATCGCGCTGGTCCTGGCCCACATGCCGGCCGTGATGGCCTCGCAGATCCTGTCCGGCCTCGCCGGCGAGCTGCAGGCCGACGTCGCCCACCGCATCGCGGTCATGGACCGGACCTCGCCGGACATCATCCGGCAGGTCGAGGCGACCCTGGAGCGCAAGCTCTCCTCGGTGCTCCAGCCCAGCGACCTGTCCGCCGTCGGCGGCCTGCAGCCGCTGGTCGACATCATCAACCGCGCCGACCGCGCCACCGAGCGGCTGATCCTGGAGGGCCTCGCAGCCCGGGACCCCGAGCTGGCCGACGAGGTCCGCTCGAAGATGTTCATGTTCGAGGACATCACCAGCCTCGACGACCGCGCGGTCCAGCTCGTCCTGCGGCAGGTCGAGACGAACGACCTGGCGACCGCGCTCAAGGGTGTCCGCGAGGACGTCCGCGACAAGGTCACCCGCAACCTGTCCGAGCGCGCCGCCGAAAACCTGCTCGACGAGATCGAGATGCTCGGCGCGGTACGGCTGCGGCAGGTCGAGGAGTCCCAAGCGAAGATCGTCCAGGTCATCCGCACGCTCGAGGAGTCGGGCCAGATCATGATCAGGCGGGGTGACGATGACGAATTCGTGGCCTAGTACGGTCGTCCGCGGCGAGCGGGCGGTGACTGCCGCCCGCTTCGACGTCGACCTGCGCGAGCAGCCCACCCTGCCGAACGAGGTGGCCGACCGGCTGCGCGCCGAGGCGCAGGCCTCCGGGTACGCCACCGGCTGGGCGCAGGGCCGCCGGGAGGCAGAGGTCGCCGCCCGGGTCGGCCGGGAACGGACCGCGGCACAGGTACGCGAGCAGGCCGAGATGCAGGCCCTCCGGGTCGAGCAGGCGATCGCCGCCGTCACCCGGGCCGCAGCCGGCCTGGAGCGGCAGATGGTGCCGGCCGCCGCCGAGTTCGAGGACCTCATCGTCGGCGCGGCGTTCACCCTCGCCGAGGCGATCCTCGGACGCGAACTGGCGATGGCGACCGACCCCGGCCGCGACGCCGTCGCGCGGGCCCTCGCGCTCGCCCCGGCCGGGCGGCCGATCACGGTACGGCTGCACCCGAGCGATCACGCGACGGTGACCGGAGGGCAGTTCGGGTCCGTTCAGATGGACGGACGCACGGTCACGCTCGTCGCCGATCCCACCCTCCAGTCGGGGGACGCGGTCGCCGAGTGCGACGCCACCACGATCGACGCCCGGATCGCGCCCGCGTTGGCCCGGGTACGGGAGGTACTGGGACTGTGACGGCGCTCCTGGAGCAGCGGCTGCACGCCGCCACCACCGCCGCCAAGCCGCTCGCCGCCGGACGGGTCGAGAGCGTACTGGGCCTGTCGGTGACCGTCCGCGGCATCTCCGGCAGCGTCGGGGACCTCGTCTCCATCACGACCGGCGGCGCCCAGGTGCCGGCGGAGGTGGTGGCACTCGACAGCGACCGGCTCACCTGCCTGCCGCTGGGCCCGCTGGACGGCATCGGCGCCGGCAACCCGGTCGTGTCGAGCGGCGGCCCGCTGCAGGTCACCGTCGGCGATCACCTGCGTGGACGGGTACTCGACGGGCTCGGCCGGCCGATGGACGGCGGCCCGCCGCTCTTCGGCGGCGAGCGTGTCGGCGTGGACCTGCCGGCCCCGAACGCCCTGGCCCGCGGCCGGGTCTGCGAGCCGCTGTCGCTGGGCGTCCGGGCGATGGACACCCTGATCCCGGCCGGCCGCGGCCAGCGGATGGGCATCTTCGCCGGCTCCGGCGTCGGGAAGTCGAGCCTGCTGTCGATGATCACCCGCGGTACCGAGGCCGAGATCAGCGTGATCGCGCTGGTCGGCGAGCGTGGTCGCGAGGTACGCGAGTTCCTGGAGAACGACCTGGGCCCGGAGGGGCTCGCGCGTTCGGTGGTGGTGGTCGCCACCTCCGACCAGCCCCCGCTGGTACGCCTGCGCGCCTGCTTCGTGGCCACCCGCATCGCCGAGTGGTTCCGCGACCAGGGCCGCGACGTCCTGCTGATGATGGACAGCCTCACCCGGGCCGCGATGGCCCAGCGCGAGGTCGGGCTGTCCGCCGGCGAGCCGCCGGCCACCCGCGGGTACCCACCGTCGGTCTTCGCCCTGCTCCCCCGCCTGCTGGAGCGGGCCGGGCCGGGCGCGGTCGGCACCATCACCGGCCTGTACACCGTGCTGGTCGACGGTGACGACCACAACGAGCCGATCGCCGACGCGGCGCGGTCCATCCTGGACGGCCACGTCGTACTGACCCGCAAGCTCGCCACCTCCGGCCACTTCCCCAGCATCGACGTGCTGGAGTCGGTTTCCCGGGTGGCGAACGCGGTCACCAGCCGCGAGCAGCGCGCCGCCGCCATGGAGCTGCGCCGGATGCTGGCGGCGTACCGCGACGTCCGCGAGCTGGTCGAGATCGGCGCATACGTGACGGGTACCAACCCGGACGCCGACCGGGCCTCGGCGCTCATGCCGGCGATCAACACGTTCCTGCGGCAGGACCTGGAAGAACCCACCACGGCTGCCGAGGCGTGGAACGCCCTGGCCATGATCCTTCAGGCGGGACTATGAAATTCCGGCTGAGCAGCGTGCTGCGAGCCCGGCACGCCCAGGAGAACTCGGCGCGCGGCCGGCTGCTGCACGCCCGCCAGGAGGCCGCCGAGGCCGCGGAGCGGGTACGCCGGATGGACGCCGCGATCGGCGCGCGTCCCCGCCCCGACTCCCCGAACGGCCTCGCGTTCGCCGCCACCATGTGGGCCAACCAGGCGATGGCGGGCGAACTCGCCATCGCTGTGGCGGCTGTGGCCGTTGCCGCGGGCGCCGTGGACGAGCGCGCCGCGGAGCTGACCGACGCCGCCACCCGCCGGCGCGTCGTCGAGAAGCTCGGTGAGCGCCACGCCGAGGCCGAACGGGCCGCCGAGGAGGCCGCCGCGCAGCTCGAGGCCGACGACCTGACCAGTAGCCGCGACCGAGGGGGGAACCGTACGCGATGACGCTTGTCGACGTCACGACGCGCATCCAGCAGATCCGGTCGCAGCTCGGCCTGGACCGGACCGCCGCTACCACCGCCACCAGCGGAGTCGCCTTCGCCGAGGCCCTCGGCGCCGTCCAGGGCGCCGACGGCTCCGCCTCGGCCGGTGGGGTGACCGGTGACGCCGTCGTCGCCTCCGCCCGCAAGTACCTCGGTGTCCCGTACGTGTTCGGCGGCAACGACCCGGCGAAGGGGCTGGACTGCTCTTCACTGGTCCAGCGCGCCTACGGCGACCTCGGCATCAAGCTGCCGCGTATCGCTGCCGACCAGGCGCGCGAGGGTCAGCCGGTGGCGAGCCTGGCCCAGGCCAAGCCCGGCGACCTGCTGGCGTTCAACTCCCCCGTCGACCACATCGCGATCTACATCGGCGACGGCAAGATGATCGCCGCGCCGAAGCCCGGCGACGTGGTGAAGATCCAGAACGTGTACGCGACGCCGACGGCGATCCGGCGCGTCCTGCCGGACGCCGCCCCGTCCGTCCTGCCGGCGCTGCGCCCGTCCTCGCTGTCCGGCACGGCCGGCGCGGCCGACGTACCGTACGCCGACCTGTTCGCCGGCGCCTCCGCGAAGTACGGCCTGCCGCCGACCCTGCTCGCCGCCGTGGCGAAGGTCGAGTCCGGCTACAACCAGCGCGCGGTCAGCCCGGCCGGCGCGCAGGGCCTGATGCAGATCATGCCCGCCACCGCCCGTGGCCTCGGCGTGAACCCGCTCGACCCGGCGCAGGCCATCGACGGCGCGGCCCGGCTGTTGCAGAAGAACATCCGCGAGTTCGGCTCGCTGCCGCTGGCGCTGGCCGCCTACAACGCCGGCGGCGGGGCGGTGCGCAAGTACGGCGGCATCCCGCCGTTCGCGGAGACCCAGGCATACGTACCCAAGGTCCAGGCCGCGATGGCCGCCCTGGGAGGGAAGGGACAGTGGTGACGGTACTTCCGGTCAACGCGCCGGCCACCCGTACGCCGACGCCAGGCAAGGCCGCGCCGGCCAGGGACGACGCGTTCAACTCGGTTCTCTCGGCGCTGGTCGGCGGCGCCGCCGCGGAGCCGCGGCCGAAGGCGGAGCCGCGGCCGAAGGCGGACCCACGGTCCGCGGCTGACCCGCGGCCTGCGGCGGACGGGCGGTCGAAGGCTGACCCGGCCGGTGACGCCCGCCGCAGCGGGCGAGCCGACGCCGACGCACCCGACGCCGACGGTACGGCCCCGGGCCCCGGAGACCCGACTGTCGGCGGCACCGTCCCCGGCGACCGGGCCGGCCACAGGCTGCCGGGTGACCGGACGGACGCGGACGCCGCCACGGCCGCGACCGCGGCGACCGCCGCTACGGCGGCGACCGTCGCCTGGCTGGTGATGGCGGGCGTACAGGGCGGCGCCTCGGTGGAGGCCGCCGGTGCTGCCGGCGTTACCGGCGTCGGCGGGGTGGCCGCCGGCGGCGGCCCGGCCACGGCCGGAGCCACCGCGGGCTGGCCGGGTGCCGGCGAGGTGCCGGCCGCCGGCGCGGCCGATGCAGCCGGCACAGCCGGTGTACCTGCCCCTGCCTTCGGCATGGCCGCGGGCGTCGGGACGACCCCGGCGGCAGCGGCTACCGGTACGGCGGCAACGGTCGCCACGCCGGCCGCGCCCACGACCCCGGCCGGGTCGGTGGCGTCGGGCGGACCGACCGCCGCACCCACGACGGACGCTCAGGCGTCGGCCGCCCAGGCGACGGACGGCCGATCGCCGGCTGCGACGGGCACCCAGCCCACCCGGCCCGTCGCCGCGGACACGGCACCGGCCCAGCCGGCCGGGCCGGCCGTCACCGGTACCCCGACGCCGGTCGGACCCGCCCCCCAGGCCGGACCGGCGAGCGGCGAGCGGGACGGCCGTAGCCGCGACGGCGACGACCCGGCCGCGACGCCGACGGCCGGCGCCACCGCGACCGATGCGTTGGCCGCCGCCTCGGGCGCCATGCCCACCGCCGCGCCCGCGCCCACCTCGGCCGTCACCCCGACCCTGCCGCCGGCCGCCGCGCCGGCCACCCCGCCGACGCACGCGACCCAGCTCGCCGAGCGCCTGGCTCCGCTGCAGAAGGGTCCGGACGGCGTACATCGGTTGACGATCCACCTCAACCCGGGCGATCTCGGGCCGATCAGGGTTACGGCGGAAGTCCGCGGCGGGGACATCCATGTCCACTTCGCCGGCGCGACGGACGCCGCCCGGGACGCGCTGCGCGCGGCACTTCCCGAGCTGCGTAAGGAGTTGCAGGCCTCCGGGTTCGGTTCGAGCTCGCTGGACGTGTCGCGGGACACACCCGGCCACGGCGGTACGCCGGGCCGGCACACCCGCGACGACCAGCCGGGTACCCGCACCGGGCCGGGGGGCGACGAGCGTACCGAGCGGCATTCCCGCCCGGTCGCCGACAACGCCCCCCGCCATCGAGGCGCCGGCCTCGACCTGCACGTGTAGACCGAAGGAGTCCCGTGAGCAGTCCCATCAGCCCGATCAGCGACATCACCAGTGGTGCGCTGACGCCCACGTCCACCCGTAAGACGGGGGGCGAACTGGGCAAGGACGACTTCATGAAGCTGCTCGTCGCGCAGCTGCGCTACCAGGACCCGAGCAGCCCGAGCGACCCGAGCGCGTTCATGGCTCAGACCGCGCAGTTCACCATGCTCGAGAAGCTCACCAACCTGGCCGACGCCCAGCAGCAGCTGGTGGCCGCACAGCTCCAGTTCGGAGCGAGCAATCTGGTCGGCAAGACCGTCAGCTACGTCGGCGCCGACGGCACGGAGACGACCGGGGTCGTCACCGCCGCAACGTTCACGGGCAGCAACCCGACCGTCAGGGTCGGGGACACGGACGTACCGCTGTCCTCCGTCAAGGAAGTCCGCAGCAGCAGCACCGCCGGCTGACCGGCATCCCCTTACCGAGGAAGGCACCATGCTCCGTTCCCTGTTCAGTGGTATCACCGGCCTGCGCGCCCACCAGACGATGATGGACGTGACCGGCAACAACATCGCCAACGTCAACACCGCGGGGTACAAGACCTCGCAGAGCGTGTTCGAGGACACGCTGAGCCAGATGCTGCGCGCCGCCGGTGCGCCGCAGGGCGGCGTCGGCGGCACCAACCCGGCCCAGGTCGGCCTGGGCGTACGGGTGGCCGGCATCGCCACCAACTTCAGCCAGGGCGCCGCGCAGAACACCGGGCGCAGCACCGACCTGATGATCAGCGGTGACGGCTTCTTCGTCGTCCGCAATGGCGCCGAGAACCTGTACACCCGCTCGGGCGCGTTCTCCTTCGACGGCAACGGCACCCTGGTCGGCCCGGGCGGCGGCGTCGTGCAGGGCTGGACCGCGACCAACGGCGTCGTCGACACCAACAAGCCGATGGAAGACGTGACGCTGCCGATGGGCACCCTGCTCCCGCCGGTCGCCACGACCGGCATGGAGGTCGGCGGCAACCTGCCGGGCGACACCACGAGCACCACGCCCATCGCCATGTCGATGACCACGTACGACCAGCAGGGCAACAAGGTCAACCTGACCGTGACGTTCACCAGGAGCACGGCCACGATGACGCCCCCGGCCGTGGCCGGCTGGGACGTGTCGGTGAGCGACGGGGTGGGGACGCCCAGCACGACGACCCTCGAGTTCGACAGCGCCGGCAAGCGGACGGGCACCAGCCCGACCAGCGTCGGCTTCGGCGCCGTCACCGTCGACCTGTCCGGTGTCACCAACTACGCCGGTTCGTCGACGGTGGCCGCGCTGAGCCAGAACGGCTCGGCGATGGGCTCGCTCCAGTCGTTCACGATCTCGCCGGACGGCACCCTTGTCGGGGTGTTCTCCAACGGACTCAAGCAGCCGCTCGCGCAGATCGCCCTGGCGACGTTCAACAACGCGCCCGGTCTGGAGAAGGCCGGCGGCTCGATGTACCGCACGTCCGTCAACTCGGGCGCGCCGCAGCTCGGCACGGCCGGCAGCGGCGGCCGGGGCGACCTGCAGGGCGGCTCCCTGGAAATGTCCAACGTGGACCTCGCCCAGGAGTTCACCAACCTGATCATCGCCCAGCGCGGTTTCCAGGCCAACTCGAAGGTCATCAGCACCTCCGACGAACTGCTCAACGACCTGGTGAACCTCAAGCGCTAGTCGCCTCGGGCCGCCACGCCTGCGGGGGTGGTGAGCCGGTTGCCCGTCAGCCGGTTCGCCGCCCCCGCGTCCGTATCGGCCGACAATCCCTCAGCCCGTCCCCAAATCCGCCGATGTTACCGGCAGACCCAAGGATGGGTCCCCAGACTGTCGCGCCGCCGGCCACGAGCCGCGGCGGGGCCGCCGCCCGACCACCCGCTCCAAGGACGGACCACCGTGATACTCCTGACGCGCCTGAACGGCCCCGTCTTCGCGCTCAACCCCGACCTGGTCGAACGCGCCGACTCCACGCCCGACACGGTCATCACGCTGGTGGACGGCACGAAGTACGTCGTGAGTGAGTCGCTGGCCGAACTGGTCGCGCTGATCCGACGGTACCGCGCGTCCGTGGTCGCCGACGCCCAGCAGATGGTCGGCCAGCCCGCGGAGGCGCACCGCGAGCCCGTACCCGACGAGGGCGCCGAGGGCGAAGACCCAACCAACGTCGTCCAGCTTCACCGCAGGGAGCGCTGATGGATCCGGCAAGCCTCATCGGTGTCGGCGTCGCGTTCGCCGCCATCTTCATGGCGATGACCCTCGAGGGCACGCCGATCTCGCACATCATGCTGCCGGCACCGCTGATCCTGGTGTTCGTCGGCACCTTCGGCGTCGGCATGGCCAGCGGCATCATGCGCGACACCACCGGCTTCATCAACCAGCTGAAGAAGGCGTTCGTCGCCAAGCCCGGCAAGCCCGACGAGCTGGTCGAGACGATGGTCAAGCTGGCCGAGAAGGCCCGCCGCGAGGGTCTGCTGGCTCTCGAGGACGCGATGAAGGACGTCGAAGACCCGTTCCTCAAGCGCGGCCTGCAACTCGCCATCGACGGTACCGACTCCGAGGAGCTGCGCGAGATCCTGGAGGGCGAGGTCGACGCGAAGCGCAAGGCCGACAAGGCCGGCGCGAAGATCTTCACCGACATGGGCGGCTTCGCGCCCACCATCGGCATCATCGGTACCGTCATCGGCCTGGTCCACGTGCTGTCCAACCTCAGCCAGCCCGAACAGCTCGGCCACATGATCGCGGCGGCGTTCGTCGCCACCCTGTGGGGCATCCTGGCCGCCAACGTGATGTGGCTGCCGATCGGCAACCGGCTCAAGCGGGTATCCGAGGTCGAGTGCAACCAGATGGAGCTGGTGATCGCCGGCATCATCAACATCCAGGCCGGCGCCAACCCGCGTCTCGTCGCCCAGAAGCTGCGCAGCCTGCTGCCGCCGGGCTCGGCCGAGCCCAAGAAGAAGGCCGCCTGATGCGCGCCGGCCGCACCCCGCGTGAGGCGCCGGCATGAGCAACCACAAGGCGTCCAAGGGTCACCACAAGAGGTCCGGCGGGCACGAGGAGGAGCACGAGAACCACGAGCGGTGGCTGGTCACGTACGCGGACATGCTGACGCTGCTGATGGTGCTCTTCGTCGTACTGTTCGCGATGAGCTCGGTCGACGCCAAGAAGTTCACCGCGCTGCGCGACGGCCTGGCCAAGGGCTTCGGCGCCCCGGCGATCATGTCGGGCACCAACAACTCCGTGCAGACCGCGGGCGGTTCGAGCAGCGCCATCGATGTCGCGGCCGGGGTCGGCAAGATCCCGGCCGAGCCCCAGCAGGCTCAGGACCCGGCGCTGCAGAAGGCCGTCCAGGACGCCGACCGGGCCCGCCAGCAGCGGATGCAGCAATCCGCGCAGCAGGAGGTCGCGAACCTCGAGAAGATCAAGCAACAGATTCTCGAGGCGGCGAAGCGGCAGGGCATGCAGGAGGCCATCCGCTTCGGTATCGACGAGCGCGGCCTGGTCGTCACGATCGTGACCAGCGAGGTGATCTTCGCCGGTGACCGTGCCGACCTGCTCGCGGCGGGCCGACGGATCCTGGACTCGGTGGCACCGGCGCTGACCCCGCTCCCGAACAAGATCGAAGTGGACGGGCACACCAACCAGCTTCCGGTACCGACGATGAACTACCCCAGCGCCTGGGAACTGTCGTCGGCCCGCGCCTCCATGGTGGCGCGGTACCTGATCAACAACGGCCACCTGCCGTCCTCGCGGCTGTCGGTCTCCGGCTTCGCGGGCGAACGGCCGCTGTACGACCCGAGCGACCCCAGGGCACCGCAGCTCAATCGGCGCGTCGACATCGTCGTCCTGTCCACGCTGCCACCCGCGGAGCGCGCGCTGCTGCCGTCGGCAGCCGGCCCCAACTGACCCCGCTCCCGCGCGAACGAAGGAAAGATCATGGCTAAGGAAGAGAAGGCCGCCGAAGAGGCGCCGAAGAAGTCGAAGAAGAAGATGCTGATCATCATCGTGGCCGCGGTGGTGGTGCTGCTCGGCGGCGGTGCCGGCGGGTACTTCGCGTTCTTCAGCGGACCCAGCGCACCCAAGGCACCGGAGCCGGGCAAGGTCGTCGCCCTGGAAGCGATCACGCTCAACCTGGCCGACGGGCACTTCCTCAAGCTCAAGCTGTCCCTGCAGGCGACGCTGGACGCCACCGAGGAGCCGGACGGCAGCAAGGCGCTGGACATCGCCATCTCCCAGTTCAGCAACCGGCCGCTCGCCGAGCTGGCCTCCAACGAGGCCCGCGACAAGGCCAAGGCCGAGCTGCGCAAGAAGATCAACGAGGCGTACGAGGGTCATGTCATGGACGTGTACTTTACGGAATTTGTGATGCAATAGCCCGTTTCATGCGATTAGCGTGACGCCCACCTACCGGATACCGGGTACCACCCAATCACCTGACACGGTTTTCTCAAGCCGGGCCCGGGTCGGCCGATGGTGGCGACGTGACCAAAGCGTCGTCCATGGCCGGCCCGTCCCGCACCGCCGGCCGCATCAACCGCCGGAGCAAGAGCGCCGGGCCGGAGCCGTACGACTTCCGACGCCCGACCAACCTGTCCCGTGAACACATCCGGACGCTTCAGATCGCGTACGAGACGTTCGCGCGGCAGTTCACCACCATCCTGACGACCAGCCTGCGGGCAGTGTCCCAGGTCACACTGATCTCCATCGAGCAGTTCACGTACGACGAGTACATCTCGTCGCTGTCGAGCCCGACCATCGTGGCCAAGCTCAGCATGGAGCCCCTGCCGGGCACCGCGATCGCCGAGTTCTCCCTGGCCATCGCGATGACCTCGATCGACCACATGCTCGGCGGCTCCGGTGGACCGCAGCCGGAGCGGCCGCTGACCGAGATCGAGGCACCGCTGCTCAACGGCCTGATGGACCGCATGCTCGGTGAGCTTCGGTACGCCTTCGAGGGGATCGCCTCGACCCGGCCACAGCTGACCGGCATCGAGTACAACCCGCAGTTCGTCCAGGCCGGCGGCGCCTCCGACCCGGTCATCGTCGCCTCGTTCGAGATGCGCGTCGGTGCCGAGGAGTGCGTCATGACGATCTGCCTGCCGTTCGGCATGATCTTCCCGAAGCTGCAGGGCGACCGCAACGACGTCCAGCTCAGCCCCGCACAGCGCGCCGCCCGCGAGGCGGCCCACCGCAACCTCGTCGCCGGCATGGAGAGCGTCCCGCTCGACGTGGCCGTGCGCTTCCAGCAGATGCGCATGCGCCCCGAAGACCTGATCAACCTGCGCCCCGGTGACGTCGTCACGCTCAACCACCCGACCACGCAGCCGCTCGCGGTCACGACCGCCGGCCTGACGTTCGCCCACGCCGTGCCGGGCACCCAGGGTTCCCGCCTGGCCTGCCTCGTCGTGGCACCCGCCAAGGAGGAAGACCGCCGATGACCGCCCCCACCAACACCTCGCAGGACCTGGGCCGAGCGCTCGCGGCGGCCGAAGCCGCGGTGGCCCTGCTGCCGGCGAGCAGCCCGCTGCAGACCGCCTCCCCCACCCAGGACGCCTCCGCCATCTCGCTGGAGGGGCAGGCCATCCGGGCCCGCTTCGCCGGCGCGGCCGAGGGCGAGATCCTCGTCGTGGTCGCCCAGGACCTGGTCGACGCCCTCGGCGACACCCCGCTCGGCTCGCTGGACGTCACCCAGGCGGTACGGCCGGCCATCGAGGCCGCCGCCGGCACGCTCGGACCGGTCGTCGTCGACCCGGGCAACGTCACCGACGCCGCCGAGGCGCTCGCCGCCCTGGTCGCCGCCGGTGGGGCGCTGGTACCGCTGACCGACGGCACCGCGGTGCACGGGGTGGTGGGCCTGCTGGTGAAGGTCGACGCGACCGCCGCCGCCCGCGCGGCCGACACGCCGGCGGAGCCGCAGCGGCCCGTCGCCACGCGCAACGGCCTCGACCTGCTCCACGACGTGGAGATGGAGGTCACCGCCGAGCTGGGGCGTACCCGCATGAGCGTGCGCGAGCTGCTCGCGCTGACCCCCGGTACCGTCGTCGAGCTCGACCGGGCCGCCGGCGGGCCGGCCGACCTGCTGGTCAATGGCAAGCTCATCGCCCGCGGCGAGGTCGTCGTGATCGACGAGAACTTCGGCATCCGGATCACCGAGATCATTCCGCCCACCGAGCAGCGGGCGTAGCGGGGTACGCGCGTGATCGAGCTGACGATCCGGATCATCTTCTCGCTACTGGTGGTCGTCGCCCTGATGTGGGGCATGGCCAAGCTCGCCCGCAAACCGCTCGGAATCCGCAAGGGCGGCGGCCTGATCGAGGTACTCGGTCGGCAGCAGCTCAGCCGCGGCTCGTCGGTGGCGGTGGTCCGGATCGCCGACAAGGCGATGGTGCTGGGCGTCACGGACGGACAGGTGAGCCTGATCGCCGAGACCGAGCTGTCGGTGATCGAGGAGTACCAGCCCGAGGTGGCGCTCAAGCGGGAGTCGCTCTCGCTGGAGTCGCTCGACTCCCCCGCACCGATCGGGACGGCCGGGCCGCTCACCGGCTCGGCGCTCTCCGTCGACACCTGGAAGCAGACGTTGAAGTTCCTGCGCGAACGGACGGTACGCAAGTCGTGAGGCACCCGATCCGCCTGGCCCTCGCCACCCTCGGCGTCGGCGCGGCACTGCTGCTCGGTACGCCCGGGGTGGCGTCGGCAGCGCCGGTGGCAGTCAAGGCGCCCGCCCTCGTCACGGCGCCCGCCCTCGTCACGGCGCCGGCCTTCGGCACCGTCCCGCAGGCGCCGACGCCGCCGACCCCGCCAGGCGCACCGGCCGAGCCGCAGGGCACGGTCACCGTCAACGTGGGCGGTACGAACGGCAAGCCGAGCCAGTCGATCGTCGTCCTGATCGCGCTGACCGTGCTGTCGGTCGCCCCCGCCCTGCTGCTGCTGTGCACCAGCTTCACCAAGATCTTCGTGGTCCTGAGCATCACCCGCAACGCGCTCGGCCTGACCACCGTGCCGCCCAACCAGGTCCTCGCCGGGCTCGCGCTGTTCATCAGCCTCTTCGTCATGGGCCCGGTCATGTCGGAGATGAACTCGCAGGGCGTGCAGCCCTACCTCAAGGGCGAGAAGACCCAGAGCGTGGCGTTCAACGACGGTGTCAAGCCGCTGCGCGAGTTCATGCTCAACCACACCCGCAAGGACGAGCTGGCACTGTTCACCAAGGTCGCCGACCGCCCGCTGCCGAAGAACCGCGACGACGTACCACTGTCGACGCTGGTGCCGGCCTTCGCCCTTTCGGAGCTGCGGGCCGCGTTCATCATCGGCTTCGTCATCTACATCCCGTTCCTGGTCATCGACATGATCGTGTCGGCCTCGCTGATGAGTCTGGGCATGATGATGCTGCCCCCGGTGACCGTGTCAATGCCGTTCAAGTTGCTGCTCTTCGTTCTCGTCAACGGCTGGGGGCTGGTCGTCACCGCCCTGGTCGCCAGCTACCGCTAGGGGCCCACCACTCATGACCGACAACCAGATCATCCACATCGGTCTGCAGACCATGACCGTGGCCGCCAAGCTGGGCGCGCCGGTACTGCTCACCGCGCTGCTGATCGGCTTCGCCGTGTCGCTGTTCCAGTCGGTGACCCAGATCCAGGAAGCGACGCTGTCCTTCGTACCGAAGGCGATCGGCATCGGGGTGGCGCTGCTGCTGACCGGCAACTGGATGCTGCACGAGATGGTCACGTTCACGGAGATGCTGTTCGCCCAGATCCCCAACCTGATCAAGAGCGCATGAGCAAGCGAATCAGAGAGCTCGGCATCCTCGGGTCTCATGGCCCGGCCGAGCGGAACGAGGCCGGGGCATGAACCTGTCCTTTCCGGCCGCGGAGTTCACCGCGCTGCTGCTGGCCTCGGTACGGGCTGCCGCCTGGCTGACCATCTCGCCGCCGTTCAACTCCAACGTGGTGCCGGCCCAGGTCAAGGCGCTGCTCTCGGTCGCGATCGCGCTGCCGGTGGTGCCGTCCCTGGTGAACAAGGTGCCCTCGCTGGACGACACGGCCGGGCTGGTCGTCAGCGTCGCCGAGCAGGTGGTCGTGGGGACCGCGCTGGGCTTCCTGACCGCGCTGCTGTTCGCCGCGGTCTCGGCCGCCGGCAACCTGATCGACCTGTTCGGCGGCATGTCGCTGGCGTTCGCGTTCGACCCGATGGGCTCGGCCGGCAACGGCGGCAGCGGCATCTTCGGCCGCTTCTACAACCTCATCGCGGTCACGCTGCTGTTCGTGACCGACGGACACCAGCTCGTCCTGCGTGGCTTCACCACCTCGTACAACGTGCTCCCGCTGGACGGCACGCTGTCCCTGCGCAACCTCGAGCACCTCGTCACCACCGGCGTCGCCGAGATGTTCCTGTCGGCCATCCAGATCGCCGGCCCGCTGATCGCCGTGCTGTTCTGCGCCGACATCGGACTCGGGCTGCTGTCCCGGGTGGCGCCGGCGCTGAACGCGTTCTCCCTCGGCTTCCCGGTGAAGATCATGTTGACCCTGGGCGGGGTGGGCCTGGCGATGACCATGCTCCCGCAGGCCGTCGGCAGCCTCGTCGACAAGTCCGTCAAGGCCGTCCTGGAGGCGATCGGAGCGTGAACCGGCACCTGCGCCCGTCGACCCCGTCACGCCCGCTGCGCCGCCCCGATCCGCGCGGCGTCCGGCACCCCGGGGAGGTGACATGAGCGGCGAGAAGACCGAGAAGCCCACCGAGAAGCGGAAGCGGGAAGCGCGCAAGGAAGGGCAGATCCCGCGTACCCCCGATCTGGGCTCCTGGGGTGGGCTGCTGATCGCGAGCATGCTGCTGCCGATGCTGGTCCGCAACACCATGAAGACCGCCGAGAAGCTGTTCTTCCTCTCCGCCGCCGTGATCAGCGATCCCGATCCGGGCAAGGCGATGAAGGTCATGGTCACCGGCCTGAAGGACGGGGCGATGACGGTCGCGCCGCTCGCGCTCGGCATGCTGGCGGTCGGCATCGCCGCCACGGCGGCGCAGGGCGGCCTGCGCCCGGCCACCAAGCTGCTCAAACCCAACTTCAAACGGCTCAACCCGTTCTCGGGCCTGAAGAAGACGTTCGGCCCGCAGGCGGGCTGGGAGGCCGTCAAGGCGACGGTCAAGACCGCGATCCTGGGTATCGTCCTGTACCTGCAGCTGCGCGTGATGCTGCCCGGTCTGGTCACCGCCGGCTCGATGCCGCTGCCGGCACTGCTCGATCTGATCACCGATACCGTCCTCACCCTGGTCCGGACCGCCGCCGTGGCCGGCCTGGTCATGGCGGCCGCCGACTACGCGATGGCCCGCCGGCGCATCGGCAAGCAGATCAAGATGAGCAAGCACGAGGTAAAGCAGGAGCACAAGCAGCAGGAGGGCGACCCGCTGCTCAAGGGCGCCATCCGGTCACGGCAGATGGCGATGAGCCGCCAGCGGATGATGAGCGACCTCGTGAAGGCCGATGTCGTGCTGGTCAACCCCACGCACGTCGCGGTCGCGCTGCGCTACGACCCGAGCCGGGGCGCACCGCGGGTGGTGGCCAAGGGCGCCGGGGCCGTGGCGGCCCGCATCCGCCAGGTGGCGACCGACAAACGCATCCCGATGGTGCAGGACGTACCGCTGGCGCGGGCCCTGTACAAGGCCTGTGACCTGGGCGCCGAGGTCCCGCCCGAGCTGTACAACGCGGTCGCCCGGGTGCTCGCGTTCGTCATGACGCTCAAGGCGCGCGGCTCCGCGGCGGGTGTGCACCGCAGCCCGGAGCTGACCTCTGCTCGCTCGTGATCGCCGAGGGCCTACGGGGCTGTGACGCCGCAAACCCCCGGTGATGACGGGGACTATGTGATGTCCACCGTCGCGCCGGTACGGGCGGACTCCTTCATCGCCTCCGCGACCCGGACCGTGCCCAGGCCGGCCCGCAGCGTGACCACGTCGGCGTCCTCGCCGCGTACGGCGGCCGCGAACGCGGCCAGCTCGGTGGCCAGGGGCTCCGGCTTGGGGATGGCGTACCGGGTCATGTTGCCTTCGGAGACGCCACGGAAGTTGGCGATCGTGTCCCACTGCGTGGGCTGCGAGCCGTTCTCGTAGAAGGTCAGGTCGGCCATGAGGGTGTCGGCGATGAAGCAGCCCCGCTCACCGGTGACGATCGTGACCCGCTCCTTGAACGGCGACAGCCAGTTCACCAGGTGGGTGGCGACCACGTCGATGCCGAGCAGGCCGACCGCGCTGACCAGGTCCTCGTGCGGACGGCCGCTGCGGTTGGCGGTACGGGCCGACAGCGACCGGTACGCCGACCGGGTCACCCACGCGGTGAGGTCGATGTCGTGGGTGGCGAGGTCGGAGATCACGCCGACGTCGGCGATGCGCACCGGGAACGGTCCCTGGCGGCGCGTCACGATCTGGTACAGCTCACCGAGCTCACCGTTGGCCAGCCGGGCACGCAGGTTCTGCAGGGCGGGGTTGTAGCGCTCGATGTGGCCCACGCAGCCGAGCACCCCGTGCCGCTCGAAGACCTCCACCAGGCGTTGCGCGGCGGCCGAGTCCGGGGCGAGCGGCTTTTCGATGAGGGCCGCGACCCCGGCCTGCGCCAACCGGGTACCGATGGCCTCGTGGGTGACGGTGGGGGTGGCGACCACACACAGGTCGATGCCTCGCGCGAGCAGTTCGTCCAGCTCCGCCACGACCAGTTCCGGGGCGACGGCCCCGAACCGGTCGCCGCCCGGGTCGACCACGCCGACCAGTTCCACATCGGACAGTTCCCGAAGTGCCCGGGCGTGGTGGCGGCCCATCATCCCCAGACCGACCAGACCGGCCCGCAGCGGCGCGGTCACGAACCCATCACCTTCGCCACGGCGGCGCCGATGTGTGCGAGGTCGCCTTCGGACAGCGCCGGGTGCACCGGCAGGGACAGCACCTCGGCGCAGGCCCGCCGGGTCTCGGGCAGGTCGATCGACAGCCCGTACGAGGGAAGCTCGTGGACCGGGGTCGGGTAGTACACCCCGCTGCCGACGCCGGCGGCGGCCAGCCCGTCCGCGACGGTGTCCCGGTCGGACACCCGGATCGTGTACTGGTGCCAGACGTGCTCCGCCCGGTCCGCCACCGCGGGTACGCCGACGCCCGGCACCTCGGCGAGCGCCGCCGAGAGGTGGCCCGCGTTGCGTTGCCGCGTCGCGGTCCAGCCGGCCAGCCGCCGCAACTGCACCCGGCCGATGGCGGCGTGCAGGTCCGTCATGCGCACGTTGTAGCCGACGACCTCGTTGTGGTACCGGCGCTCCATGCCCTGGTTACGCAGCAGCCGTACCCGCCGCGCGGTGTCCTCGTCGGCGCAGACGACCATGCCGCCCTCGCCGCTGGTCATGTTCTTCGTCGGGTAGAAGCTGAACGCGGCGACTTGGCCGAACGTGCCGACCGGCCGGCCGGCCCAGGTCGCCAGGTGGGCCTGCGCCGCGTCCTCGATCACGGCCAACCCGTGCCGGTCGGCGATCGCCGCCAGCCGGTCCATCGCGGCCGGGTGCCCGTACAGGTGCACCGGCATGACCGCCGCCGTGCGGGGCGTGATCGCGGCGAGGACCGCGTCGGGGTCGATGCACAAGTGCGCCGGCTCGATGTCCACGAAGACCGGCTCCGCCCCTGCGAGCACGACGGCGTTCGCGGTGGCGGCGAACGTGAACGACGGCACGATCACCTCGTCGCCCGGGCCGATGCCGGCGGCGAGCAGGCCGAGCAGCAGGGCGCTGGTACCCGAGTTGACCGCAACGCAGCTCCGGTCACCGACCACGGCGGAGAACTCGGTCTCGAACGCGGCCACCTCCGGCCCCTGCGCGAGCATCCCGGTCGCCATCACGCGGTCCACCGCGGCGCGCTCCTCGGCGCCGATCATGGGCCGCGCGGCCGGGATCATCGGAGTAACAGCCGTCATTGCGCATCTCCCCGTAGCGTGCCGTCTTCCTCGGTGTAGGTGGCCCCGGTCCGGGGACACCGCCAAAGCCCGGTGGCGAGGCGCTCCAGCCGGACGCCCGCCTCCCCCACCCAGCCCAGCTGGCGCGCGGGAACGCCGGCGACCAGCGCGAAGTCGGGTACGTCGGCGGTCACCACCGCCCCGGCCGCGACCATGGCCCAGCGGCCGATCCGGACCGGGGCCACACAGACCGAGCGGGCGCCCAGCGAGGCGCCGTACTCGACGGTGACTCCCACCGACGTCCAGTCGTCGGCGCCCTTGAGCCTGCCGTCCGGGTTCACCGCGCGCGGGTGGAGGTCGTTGGTCAGCACCGCGGCCGGACCCACGAACACCCCCGACGCCAGCCGGGCCGGCTCGTACACGAGGGCGTGGTTCTGAATCTTCACGTTGTCGCCGATGACGACGCCCGGTCCGATGTAGGCGCCCCGGCCGACCACGCAGTCGGACCCGAGCCGAGCGCCTTCCCGGACCTGTGCCAGGTGCCAGACCCGGGTGCCGTCTCCGAGTTCGACGCTCTCGTCGACGTCGGAGGAGGGGGAAATTGTCGCCGTCACGCTGCTTATTCTAGATATAAATGGGCAAAACGAGCTGTTTTGCCCATTTCGCCACTCCGTGCCGCGCTGCGACGCCTCGTACCGGCTCCGCGTCAGGCGGGCGTCGGAACGTTGTCGGAAGCGCCCGGGCGCGACGCGGGCGGACCGAGCACGCCCTGCACGGTCCGTACCGACCAGCCCACCGCGCTCAGGTACGCCTTCGCCAGGTCCGCCGGGGACACCTTGAGCTGGCTGAGCGCCGTGGCGTCCGCCCCCTCGTACGCCCGCACCAGCGACAGCACCTCGCCGAGGCCGCCGGACCCGTTGACCAGCGCCTCGGTCACGTCGTCGGCCAGCGGTAACCGGCCGACCAGGTCGACCACCGGGACGCCGAGCACGTCGGAGATGCCCCAGAGCAGGCCGGCGATGAACGCCGAGTCGGCGGAGGCGTCGAGCCGGCTGGCGATCGTCTGGCACAGCCGCGCCCGGGCCATCGCGGTCGACAGGTGCGCGTCGCTCGCCTCGGCGATGTCCGAGACCAGCATCAGCGTCACCCACTCCCGGATTCGCTGGCCGCCGAGCATGACGACCGCCTGGTGCACCGACGAGACGCGACGGTTCAGGCCGCCCGAGGCGGCGTTCGTCGCCCGCAGTACCCGGAACGTCAACGCCGGGTCGCTGGTCACGATCGACACGATGTGGTCGACGTCGGCCTCGGGCCCGGTCAGCGCGCCCAGCAGTTCCAGCCGGCGCAGCCGCGACGGCGCCAGGGTGGCGATCGACACCACCTGGGTGCGGCTCAGCGCGTACCCCTGGAGCAGCTCGAACCCGAGCTCATGGGCCAGCATGATGTGCTCGGTGGTCTCCACCTTCTCGGCGACCAGCTTGATGTCCGGGTACTTCCGGCAGGCCCGCACGACCGAGGTGATGCGATCCTCGTCGCCGTCGAGCACGTCGATCTTCACGTACGAGGCGAGGCCCAGCAGCCGCTCGTGGCCGAGCCCGAAGACGAAGTCGTCCAGCGCGATCGGGTACCCCTGCTCCACCAGGCGGGAGACCCCCGCGATCACCTCGTCGTCCATCTCGACCGACTCGAGGATCTCCAGGACGACCCGGCCGGGCTCGAACGGCAGCGCCAACTCACCGACGATGAACTCGCGCGTCAGGTTGATGAAACACATGTGGTCGCCGACCAGTTCGGGCAGGCCGAACTCGGTGAAGGCGTTCACGATCACCTGACTGGTGGCGTACGCGTTGCGCCGCGACGCCGCCACCTCGGTACCGGCGCCGCGGAAGAGCAGCTCGTACCCGACGACGTCGCCAGCGGGGTTGTACAGCGGCTGACGACCGACGTGAACGATCTGTCCGGGCTGCGGTTCCGATGTCGTTGACACGAAGCGTCGATCGGCATCCGCCGGCAGGTACTGAGGGAAAAACCCTCACCCGACGGACCACAGGGCCGATGTGTCGGCTGCCAGGAGGGCAAAGGTACGGCCACGGAACGGGCTTGATAGCTATCCCCGACAGTAGAGGGTCTCGTGTCCGGTCGCCGGTTGAGCCAGTTCGCCGTCCCCCTGGGTGTCGTACTGATCATCGTGATGATGGTCGTGCCGCTGCCCACCTTCCTGATCGACCTGTTCATCGCCCTGAACATCGTCGGCGCGCTGGTGGTCGTGCTGACCAGCATGTACGTGAAGCGTCCGCTGGACTTCTCCACGTTCCCCTCGCTGCTGCTGGTCATGACGCTGTTCCGGCTCGCGCTCAACATCAGCGCCACCCGCCTGGTCCTCATGGACGGCTTCGCAGGCAACGTCATCGACGCGTTCGGCCACTTCGTGGTCGGCGGCCAGCTCGTGATCGGTCTGGTCATCTTCACCATCCTGATCGTGATCCAGTTCCTCGTGATCACGAAGGGCGCGGAGCGGGTCGCCGAGGTCGGCGCCCGCTTCACCCTCGACGCCATGCCGGGTAAGCAGATGGCGATCGACGCCGACCTCAACGCGGGCCTGATGGACGAGGTGGAGGCGCGCAGGCGCCGCGCCGAGGTGGCCGCCGAGGCGGACTTCTACGGCGCGATGGACGGCGCCTCCAAGTTCGTCAAGGGCGACGCGATCGCCGCCATCGTCATTACCCTGATCAACCTCATCGGCGGCTTCGTCGTCGGCATGGTCCAGAAGGGCATGTCTCCCGTCGAGGCCATCCAGAAGTACAGCCTGCTGAGCGTCGGCGACGGCCTCGTCTCGCAGATCCCGGCGCTGCTGCTGTCGGTGGCGACCGGCCTCATCGTGACCCGCTCGGCCACCGAGGGCGACATGGGCTCGAGCGTGATCAAGCAGCTCGGCCAGCACCGGGTCGCGTTACGGATCGCCGGCGGTGCCGCCCTGGTGCTGTGCCTCATCCCGGGCCTGCCCAAGCTCCCGTTCCTGCTGATCGGCGGCGCCGCGCTGTTCGTCGCGCAGCGGATGCCCTCCTCGCCCGCCGGGGAGGCGGCCGAGGCGGACGCGAACGCCCCGGCGCCGGCCGACCCGACCGAGTCGCTGCTGGGCGAGATGCGCGTCGACCCGCTCGAGCTGGCGCTCTCCCCCGACCTCGTCGACCTCGTCGACGGTGCCGGCGGCGACCTCCTGGACCGGGTACGGTCACTGCGCCGCAAGGTCGCCCTCGACCTGGGCATCGTGATGCCGCCGGTGCGTACCCGCGACGACCTGGACCTGCCGCTGTCGACGTACGCCATCCGCATCAGCGGGGTGGACGTCGCCCAGGGCCAGGCGCCACCCGGCACCGTCCTCGCGATCGGCGAGAACCTGGACTTCCTGCCCGGCCGCGCCGGCGTCGAGCCGGTCTTCGGCCTTGCCGGCAAGTGGGTACCGGCCGAACTGCGCCACCAGGCCGACCTGTCCGGCGCGACCGTGGTGGACCGGGCCTCGGTCATCATCACGCACCTGGCCGAGGTGGTACGGGCCAACGCCAGCCGCCTGCTCGGCCGCGAGGACGTGCGGGCGCTCACCGAGGTCGTCAAGCAGACCCACCCGGTCGTCGTCGAGGAGCTGACCCCGGCCCTGCTCAGCCTCGGCCAGGTACAGCGGGTGCTGCAGGGGCTGCTGGACGAGGACGTACCGGTCCGCGACCTGGTACGCATCTTCGAGTCCCTCTCGCTGACCGCGAAGAGCGCCACCGACCACGACTCGCTGCTGGAGGCGGCCCGCGCCGCCCTCGGCCCGGCCATCTCCGCCCGGTACGCCACCGACGGCGCGCTCACCGTCGTCACCCTGGACCCGCGCCTGGAGCAGTCGCTGCTCGAGTCGCTGCGCCCCACCGAGGCCGGCCTGCAACTGCTGGTCGACACCGGCCGGGCGGAGATCATGGTGGCGGAGCTGACCCAACTGTGCGAGACCGCCGAGCAGCGGGGCCTCAGCCCGGTGGTCGTCTGCTCGCCCCAACTGCGCCTGGCGCTGCGGCGCCTGCTCCAGATGGCCGTACCCCGGCTGCCCGTCCTGTCGTACTCCGAGATCGCCCAGAGCGCGCTGCGCGTCGAAACCGTGGGAGTGGTGAACGGTGCCTACTCGATTGCTGCTTGAGGGTGGCGACATCCAGGAACTGCTGGCACAGGTCCGCGCCGAGCACGGTCCGGCGGCGCGCATCGTCGCCGCCGACCGGGTTCGCCCGACCGGTCTGACCGGCCTGTTCAGCCGCGAACGGTACGAGCTGACCATCGAGGTGGCCGACTCCGCGGAGACCGGCACGGCCGCTCCGGCGGTCAAGGCCGCCCCGGCTGCCGCCGCCGGTGCCGCCGGCAGCCCGGCCGACGCGCTGATCGCCCTCGTCGAGGCGCAGGAGCGCCAACTGCTGCCGCACCTCGGCGCGGACGAGTCGGGCACCCCGGACGCCGCCACAGCCGGCTCGGCCGGCACCACGACCACAGCCGGCTCGGCCGGCACCACGGCCACAGCCGGCCCGGCCGGCACCACGGCCACAGCCGGCCCGACCGGCACCACGACCACAGCCGGCCCGACCGGCACCACGACCGAGCCGAGCGCCAACCCGAACGCATTCGCCGAGGTGCTGTCCGGCTTCGGGGCGCCGGGCTGGAGGGTCCCGGTCGTGACGGGTGGTACCACCGTGATGCCCGCGCCCACCACGCCGACGGCCGCGGAGCGGCCGCCCGTGGTCGTCGCTCCCCCGGCCGCAACACCGACGCCGCCGAAGGCCGCACCGGCACCGCCGGCCGCCGGCCACGCCGCCGCTCAAGCTGCGGTGGCTCCGACCGCGAGCGTCGCCGGCCAGGAGGCCGACACCCCGGACGCCCCGCTGATCCCGCGCTACCAGCCTGTCCGGCTGCCCGCCGACGCTCCGCTGAAGACCGTGCTGTCCCACCTGGGCCTGCCGGAGCAGCTGGGCGAACGGGTGACCGGCGCCGACTCGTACCGGGCGATCGTCAAGGTCCTCAAGCTCCTGCCCGAGGCGCCGAAGCCGCCGTCACGCGCCGGTGAGGTCCTCGTGATCGCCGGTGAGCTGCGCGACGCGCTGGCGGTGGCCCGTACGGTCAGCGAGTCGCTGCGCCTGGCCCCGGCCCGCGTCGTGCTCGCCGCCGCCAGCTGCGCGGGTACCGGTATCCACCCGAGCCGGCGACTGACCGGTCCGGAGCACGCGGTCAAGCGGATCGCCAAGCTGCGCCGCGTCGCGGACGCGCCGATCGTCGTCGTGGTCGACATGCCGGCCGGCGGCATCGGTACCGAATGGGCCCGCTCGATCGTGGAGAGCTGTGACGCCGCCGCGGTGTGGGGTGTGGTCAACGCCACAGGCAAGACTGCGGATAGCGCGCGCCGACTAGCCGATATCGGCCATGTGGATGCTATCGCGGCGTATGCCTGCGCGGCAACGAGCGACCCGGCTACCGTCCTGCAACTGGGGGTGCCCGTCGCGCTGCTCGACGGTCGCGTCGCAACCCCGCATGTCTGGGCTGACCTGCTGTGTCGGCGGTTGGAAGAGGTGGTGGAATGAGCGAGCCGATGCCCGAGGTCAGCTCGCCGGTCAGCCTTGTTCACGAGGGGACCGAGCTCGAGTCACGGGTGGAGATGATCAACGGCGCGACCGTGGTCGTCGCCGCACCGTTCAACGAGACGGTCGAGATCCCCGACCTGGGCGCCGTCCTGAAGCTGAGCTGGGTCGCCGGGCCGCGTGGGCGGTACGTCGTCGACGCCAGGCTGACGTCGACCGCACGGGTCGAGGGCGTACCGATGCGGTGCTGGTCCCTGACCGTCGAGTCGGAGCCCGTACTCAACCAGCGCCGCCGGTTCGTCCGCGCGGGCGGTGGTGAGGCGGTACGGGTACGCCCGAAGGAGCGCGACGACATCGTGATCTCCGGCGCCGCCAGCGACATCAGCGAGGGCGGCGTACGGTTCCGGATCAACGGCGCCAAGCCCGACGCCCCCGACCGGGTGATGCTCGACGACGGCGTACCGGTGACCACGGTCGTGCAGCTGGGCGACGACATGCTCGACGCCGACGGCGCTGTGCTGCGGACCATCGACGACCGCATCGGGAAGACCGTCGACATGATCGTGACCCTGGAGCTGACTGAGCGCCAGGCGGAGCTGGTGCGCCGGTACGTGATGCGCCAGCAGGTGCTGGCCCGCCGCGCGGCCGCCGACGACGACTACTGACGAGGGGCGGTCCCGACATGACGAAGTGGTCGACGCTCCTGCTCGCCGCGCTGCTGGACAGCCCGGCGCTCTACCACGCGTTCGTCCTGCACGACCTGGACTACACAACGGCCCTCGTCAGGTACCTGATCGCGGTCGTGGTCGCGGCCCTGATGCTGGCGATGCTCAACGGCCTGGCGAACGGGTACCAGCGCGGCAACGACGCCCTGGCCCGAACGGAGGCCCGGGAGGTCGCCCAGCAGGCCGCCATGGACGCCCTCGAGGTCGCGCGCAACAACCCCGCGCTGATGGCACAGGTCCAGGGCCGGCGCAGCACCGACGTGGTGCCGCCGGAGGAGACCCCGGCCGAGGAGAAGGCGGAGTAACCGCCCCCGGCCGCTGCCCCGTCCGCCGTAGGCTCGCAGCAACGTGTCCGGTACGGCGCCGTCGTAGGTGTTCAATCCGGTCAGGCACCGCTGCGGGAACCCCACCCGGTACTGCTCATCGTGGCGGCGCAGCAGCTCGATCGCCTCACCCGACGCGGTCGTCAAAATCCTGGCGCGTGGCGTCGAACCACGAGCCGGCACAGCCGCCATTTCTCCTGGACGAGCAAGGGCACTGGACCGGCAGGAGCAAGAACCGAACAGTCCGAACACAAGGGAACTCCCCGTACGGCCAGGCCGTACGGGGAGTTACCTGTTCGGGGAGGCTCACTCAGCCAGGGTGATCGACAGCCTGCCGCTGCCGTAACCGCCGACCTCGACCGTCAGGTCGAGACGACGGCCGAGCGCCTGCAGAACCGCGGCCGCGTCGCCAGGAAGCGGCTCGCCGGGCAGGACGACCTGGTAGAGCTTGAGGTGAGGAGCACCCTCACGGTTGAGCAGGGAGGTCAGAATGTTGCAGACCTCCTTGACGTTCTCCGCCTGGGTCGGCGTCACGACACCGTCGTCGACGCAGTCCTGCGCACCTCCGGGAGGGAGCAGGCCGATCGCCGCGCCGGCGTACACCGTCAACGGCAGATCCATGCCGGCCACCGCCCACAGCTTCTGGGTGCTGTCGGTGTACAGGCTCACGAGGGTCGTCTTCAGATCCTCCGCGAGGACCGGATTGGCTGTGCCCACGGTGATCGGGCGCCCAAGGAGGTCCTCGAACAGGTCACGGACGTCTTTGGGTACGGGCAGCTGAAACGACGACATAGCCCACTTTATCCTAGGATCGGGTCCAAAGCGTCACGAAACGCCTCGGCGGTGAACGGTTTGGTGATGAGGAAGAGGGCACCGGCATCCTCGGCCTGGCCCCGCATCTCCGGGGTGCCTTCCGAGGTCACGAACCCGAAGGGCACCTGGACGCCGTTGGCGCGCAGCATGCGTAGCACCTCGATGCCGGTCATCTCGGGCATGTTCCAGTCCGACAGGACGAGGTCCGGCTTCTCGTTGGTGACGGCGTCGTAGGCCTGCTGGCCGTCCGCCGCCTCGACGAGGTCGTGGCCGTCGAAGCCGGCCTGCCGGAGGGTACGGGTAACGATCTGCCGCATCACCCGGCTGTCATCCGCGATGAGGATCTTCATCGGTAACGTCACGCGCCCTTCTCGTTGGTGCTCTCGAGGACCTGGACGGCGACCGACTCACCCAGCCACTCGCCGTTGAGCTGGCACACCTCCGAGGCCGACGGCCAGCCGGGGCTGCCGTTGACCAGGACGACCGGCAGCGAGAGCGCCGACGGCTCCGGCATGAGGCTCTTGACGTTGCCCCCGATGATGTTGGCCAGCTCACCGAGCGCGTCCGTGACGTCGTCCTCGGTGGCCTCGTCCAGCTCGATGCCGAGCAGGGCGGCGGCGGCGCTGCGCGCGGCCGGCATGGTGCAGCTCACCACGACGTGCCCGCGCCATGCGCCGGTGACCGACACCGAGGCCGAAACGTCGGACGAAGGCTTGGTGCGAGGCATCTGGATCAGCGGGCTCGTGCCCTCGAGGTCCAGGTACGACGACCACACCTGCTCCGCGATCGCGAACAGGTCTTCGTCCGTGGGTGCATTGCCGGTCATGCGGTGGCTCCGTTCGTTGACACGCCCAGCAGCGCCAACTTCTCCTCGATGGCGTCCGGGGTAAAAGGTTTGATTACGTACTCGTGGGCGCCGGCCGCCAGGGCTCGTACGATCTGGCTCTGCTCGCCCTCGGTCGTCACCATCATCATGGTCATTGTCCGATATTTCGGATTTGATCGAGCCGCAGTTACGAACTCCAGCCCGTTCATCTCCGGCATGTTCCAGTCCACGAGCGCCACCGCCGGGACGACGTCGCTGGCCTCCAGCAGGTCCAGGGCCTCTCGCCCGTTGCCTGCCTGCCACACCTCGAACCCGAGCTGGCCGGTGATCCGGGTGAGGATCAGCCGCATCGCTCGCGAATCATCGATCACCAAGGCAATCATTGGTGATCACCCCTTTCCCATTGCGCCGGCCGGCGACGTGATGTTGGTGCCACGCAGGCGGTATGCGGAGCTGCGGCCGGCGGCTATGCGCTCGAACCGGTCATCGATACCGATGGTCGTCTCCGCCGAACCGAGGAAGAGCCAGCCGTCCGGGCGCATCACGCCACTGGTACGAGCCAGCACCTGACGCTTGGTCTCGACGTCGAAGTAGATCAACACGTTGCGCAGGAAGACGATGTCGAACTGCGGCATCGGCGGCAGCGGGGCCGCCAGGTTGAGGCGCTTGAACGTGATGTGGTTACGCAGCCTCGCCGCCACCCGCCAGTGGGTCCCGTCCCGCTCGAAGTGGCGGACCAGCATGTTCGCCGGAAGCCCGCGGTTGACCTCGAGCTGGGTGAAACGCCCGGCCTCGGCGCGGCTCAGCATCTCCTGGGAGATGTCGGTGGCCAGGATCTCGTAACTCCAGCCCGCCGGCAGGTTCTCCTCGAGGATCATCGCGAGGCTGTACGGCTCCTGCCCACTGGAGCAGGCCGCCGACCAGATCCGGATGGTCCGGTTGGTCGACCGCGTCGGCATCAGGTCGGGCAGCACGCCGGCGGTCAGCGCCTGGAACGGCTCGCCGTCGCGGAACCACGACGTCTCGTTCGTGGTCAGCGCGTCCACGATCTTCTCGTGGGTGCCCGGCTCCGGCCGGTGCTGGGCCCGCATCACGTACTCGGACACGGTCGGCAGGCCTGCCTGGCGGGCCAGCGGCAGTAGCCTGGCCTCGACCAGGTACTCCTTGCCGCTCTCCAGCACAATGGCCGAACTGCGCCGCACCAGGTCGCTGACATAGGCGAACTCCTGGGCACTCAAAGTCATCGGGTCACCTCCAGGGACCGTGCGCTGCGCCCTCCGGCGGTACGCGAGATGAGATAGTTGGCGATCTCGGGTAGGGGAAGTACTGCGTCGGCAAGTCCGGCGTGGGTCACCGCTCCCGGCATCCCCCACACCACGGACGTCTCTTCGTCCTGGGCGACGATCTCGGCGCCCTCGGCGCGCAGCACCTCGGCGCCGCGCCGGCCGTCCTGGCCCATGCCGGTCAGGACGGTCGCGAGAACCTTGCCGCCGTAGACCTTCGCGACGGATCGGAACAGCACGTCGACCGCGGGCCGGCAGAAGTTCTCGGGCTGCGCGCTGGTCAGCTTCGTCAATACGGACGTGCCGGAGCGGACCACCTCGAGGTGGAAGTCGCCCGGCGCGATGTAGACCTTGCCGGGGACCACCTGCTCCTCCCCCGCCGCCTCGATCACGTCCAGGGCACAGGTGCGGTTGAGCCGCTCGGCGAACATCTTGGTGAAGACCGGCGGCATGTGCTGCACCACCACGATCGGTACCGGCAGGCTGGCGGGGAGCGCCTGCAGGACCTTGGCGAGGGCGTCCGGCCCACCGGTCGAGCAGCCGACGGCGAGGACCTCGACCCGGTCGGTACGCGGGCGGGTGGTCGCGGGAGCCGGCGCGCCGGCGCCGGGCTTCGTCGTGGGGCGCGGTACGCCGGCGAGGCCCGGCAGCGCGGGCGGGAAGGCGAAGCCACCGGCCGGGGGCGCGGTCTTGCGCCGCGTCCGGCTCGCGGATCCCCGCTCGCACAGGGCATGGATCCGGGGGATGATCTGCTCCCGGACGCTGCGCTTGGACTCCTCGAAGCTGCCGACGTTGGACGGCTTGGTGACGTAGTCGCTGGCGCCGGCCGAGAGCGCGTCCAGCGTGGCGCTGGCCCCCGCAGCGGTGAGCGTACTGAACATGATCACCGGCAGGCGCGGGAAGCGGGGCCGCAACTCGCGGAGGGTACTGAGGCCGTCCAGAACCGGCATCTCGATGTCGAGCGTGACGAGATCCGGTTTGAGCTGTTCAATCTTGGCAAGAGCGACGCGGCCGTTGGGAGCCGTGCCGACGACCCGGATCTCCGGGTCCTCGGCAAGGGCGTCTGTGACCAGGCGTCGGATGACGACCGAGTCGTCGACAACCAGGACCGAGATCACGAAGCGGCCTCCCCGCGCAGGGACAGCCACCGCCCGGCCATCCGTTCCCCGCCCATATCGGCGGGAGGGGGTACCGGATGAGAAAACTACATCCCGGACATTTCCGTGATCACCAAGAGTTCACGATGCGAGGCGCGTCGCAGGCTCTGATTGATCACTCAGTTCCGGTCACCTCGATCGAGCCGAGCGCCGCCAGCAGCGGGTCCACCAGCCGCTCCACCGTCTCGGCGGCCAGGATGTCCTGTACCACGATGGCCTGCACGGCGCCGCTGAGGAGGTTCCAGGCCCCGCCGGCGCGCTCGGCTACCGGGATCCCCGCGTCGTCGACGGCCCGGACGAGCATCAACTGGGCGGCGGCGGCAGCCCGTACCCGCTCGGAGACGTAGACCGCCCAGGAGGCCGCGTGTACCGCCGGAGCCCAGTCGGGCGCTGCGCGCCGGGTCGCCTCGGCTGCGGCGCCGAGCCGTACGAGCTGGGCCGGGGTCAGCGCGCGGACCCGGTCCAGCAACGCGGTGATGTCGTCGTGCTGCGGGCCGAGATTCATCGGCCGTACCGGCAGCCACCGCAGCGCGGCGAGCCAGCCGGCCGTGAGGCTGCGCCGGGTCGGAGCGGGGAGCAGGTCGGACAGGTACGCCGCGACGACCGCGTCGCAGATCACCGAGGTGGCCCATTCGGAGGCCTCGCTCTGCGCCTTGACCGGGCCCGGCACACCGGTCCCACCCGGCACCGCGGCCGGATCAGGCGTGCCGGCCGGATCAGACGTGCCGGCCGGATCAGACGTGCCGGCCGGATCAGGCGTGCCGGCCGGCCGCCGCGCCGCCAGCGGACCCGGCGGGGTCCCCGGGCCGACGGGTCGCCAGGTCCAGTCCAGGAGGTCGTTGCGTACGCATCGCAGCAGCCCGTCGACGGTCCCGATGGGCGCCTGCTCGAGCAGGGCGAGCGTCTGGGGCGCGTCGTCCGGCTCCACCGACAGATCGCGTACGGTCTGGCGCCGGCGCGCCGCCTCGTCGACGTCCTGCCACAGGCCGAGCCGGTCCCAGTCGTCCATCCGGAAGTTGGCGATGACGTCGATGTCACTCTCAGTAAACGAGAGCGCACGGAGAAGTACATCGGCTGTTGCCGATCCGCCAGGCAGGCGGGACAGGTCGAATCCGAGAACCGGGGCGCTGACGAGGCTGTACATGCACCCAGTCTGCAACCGAGGCACTACCGGCTGCGTCCCCCGATCGGCCACCAAGGTGACTCTCCGTAAAACGCCGGAGGGAGGGTGTCGTGTTGTTGCACGACACCCTCCCTCCGGAGAGTCCAGGTCAGTCCTCCACGGCCGACCCGATCGAGGTCTGCACCGCCCGCCCGGTGTCGAGGGCCAGCATGAGCCGACCGTCGAGTTTGAACGCACCGGTGATCAGTTCCCGGCTGGGGCCGGTGAGGGTGTCCGGTGGTGGTTCGAACGTCTCGTCGTCGAGTTCGACGACCTCGCCGATGCGGTCCACCAGCAGGCTGACCGATTCGTCGGGGGTCCGCACGATCACGTTCATCGCCGGGCCCTCGAAGTCACGGGGCTGCAGCCCGAGCTGCACACGCAGGTCGACCGCGGCGATGACCTGGCCGCGCAGGTTGAACAGCCCGCCCACCGACCGCGGCGCCAGCGGCACCGGCGTGTACTCGTGAAACGACAGCACCTCCTGGACCATCGCCACCTCCAGCCCGAACAGCTGGTCGGCCACCTCGAACGTGGCGTACTGACGACTTGCCATCTTCTACGCTCCCACCATCATCGTCGGATCGAGGTCGAGCCCGCCGTCGGTGTCGACGCCCTCGGCGTCGAACCGTGGGTCGGCGGCCATGATCGCGCGGCGCACGTCGAGCAGTTCGGTGACCCGCGCCTGGATGACCGCCGAGCCCATGAGCCCGTCGTCACCGAAGTCACGCTGGGCGCCGACGACGTCTTCGACGATGTCGACGATGCGGTCCACCGCCAGCGCCACGCTGCGGCCGCGTTCGGTGTACACGACCACCGGTACCGACGCCGCCTGCTCGGTGTCGGAGTACACGCCCAGCAGTTGGGCCAGGCGCAGCACCGGCAGGATCTGGTCGCGGTACTGCACGACCTCACGGGCACCGACCCGCTCGAAGCGCTCCAGCGGGAACTCCTCGAGCCGGGTGACCATGTCCAGCGGGATCGCGACCCGCCGCTCGCCCACGCCGGCGATCAGCAGCCGGTCGACGTTGTCGTTGCCGCCCTTGGTGGCGTCGATCTCGGCCTGCGCCCGGTCGACCGCGCCCACGTTGAGGTGCGCGCGCCGCGCCAGCGACGGCACGTCCAGGATCAACGCGACCCGACCGTCACCGAGCAGGGTCGCCCCGGCGTACATGCCGATCTCCTTGAACCGCGACGACAACGCCTTGACCACGACCTCTTCGGTGTTCAAGACCCGGTCGACCACCAGGCCGAACTTGCGGCCCTCGGCCTGCAGCACCGCGACATAGACGTCGCGGTCACCGCTGGAGTCCGGCAGCCCCAGGGTCTCGTCCAGACGCACCAGCGGCAGCAACTTGCCCCGCAGCCGGTACACCTGCGCACCCATCGCGTGCTCGATGACCCGGCCGTTCTGCCCGTCGAGGTACACCAGTTCGTGCACCGCGACCTGCGGGATCGCGTACCGCTCGGTGCCGCACTCCACCGTCAACGCCTGGATGATCGCCAACGTCAACGGAATGGTCAGCCGCCAGGTCGTCCCCTCACCCAGGGTCGACTCCACGTCGACCGCGCCACCGATGCGCTCGATGTTGGTCTTCACCACATCCATCCCGACCCCACGGCCGGAGACGTTGGTGACCTTCTCCGCGGTCGAGAACCCGGCCTTGAACACCAGGTTCAAAATCTCCCGGCGCTCCATGTGCGCCACCTGGTCCCGGGTCAGGAGCCCCCGCTTGATCGCCACCTCGGCGATCCGGGCCGGGTCGATACCCTTGCCGTCGTCGGCTACCTCGACGATCACGTGCCCACCCTCGTGGTAGGCGCGCAGCGTCAACACACCCTCGGCCGGCTTACCCGCCGCCCGACGGTCGGCCGGAGACTCGATACCGTGATCGACGGCGTTGCGCACCAGGTGCGTCAACGGGTCCTTGACCGCCTCCAACAGGCTACGGTCCAACTCGGTCTCGCGACCCTCCATCGCCAACCGGACCTGCTTACCCACCGAGCTCGACAGGTCACGCACGACCCGGGGCAGCTTCGACCACAGATGGTCGATCGCCTGCATCCGCGTCTTCATGACGCTCTCCTGCAACTCACTGGTGATCAGGTTGAGCCGCTGGCCGGTCCGGGCGAGGGCCGGGTCCGACGACGCCGTCACCGCGCGGAGCATCTGGTTGCGGGTGAGCACCAGCTCGCCGACGAGGTTCATCAGCTTGTCGAGCAGGTCGACGTCGACCCGGATCGAGCTCTCCGCGATGCTGCGGCGGGTCTGGCCGACGCCCGGCTCGGCGCCGGCGTGGTCCTCCTCCGCAGCCGCGGCCGGCGCGACCGGCGCCGGTACCGTCCCGACCTCGACGGCCGGGGCGGGCTCGGCCACCGGGGCCGGCTCCGCCTTCGCCGCCGGGGCGGGCTCCGCCTTCGCGGCCGGTTCCGCCTTCGCGGCCGATTCCGCCTTCGCGGCCGGTTCCGCCTTCGCGGCCGGCGCAGCGGGGCTGCCGCCCTCGATGCAGGCCGTGACGGCCTCGATGACGCCGTCGACGTCCACCTCGCCCTCGGCGCTGGTCTCCTCGATCGTCGTCAGCAGGGTCCGGACGACGTCGACCATGCGCAGCAGCGTGTTGGTCGTCTCCGGGGTCATCACCTGCGTACCGTCACGCAGCCGGGCGAGCAGGTTCTCGCCCACGTGGGTCACGCGCTCCAGCCGGTTGAAGGCCAGGAACCCGCTCGTACCCTTGATCGTGTGAATGGTGCGAAAAATGCTTGACAGCAGTTCCCGCGACCCTGGCTCCTGCTCCAGCGCCACCAGGTCGCGGTCCAACTGATCCAGGTTCTCGTGGCTCTCCACGAGGAATTCCTGGACGATGTCGCCGAGCTCCTCCAAGGTCGCCTCCCTTTCTACGAGCCCTCACATCGGCAGGGTCGCGACCCAGCTGAGAACGACCCGCTGGGAATTTGGCTCATTTGGGCACACCTCGGGCCCGCCGCCGCGTGGCGGGCGCCGCAACCGTCCCGCACCCGTCTGGTGCGGTTCACCTGGTACGGCCCGGGGTAATGAGAACGGCCTAGGGGGTGATCGAAAGATGACTCGTAGCAACCCGGAGATCGATCAGAAGTGGGACGTTTTCCACCGAGTGGTCAACATGCCGTCCCCCGAGCTGCGCGACTGGCTGCTGTCGACGCCGGACGGAGCCGCCGCGTACGCGCCGGAGCCCGGCATCGACGTCCACGAGCTGGGCGGGCGGGTCCTGAGGATCCTGGAGAAGCGGCGCGTCGACCTCACCGACGACGACGTGGCCACCATGCAGCTCGTCACGGAGCTTGTCCTGGGCCGGCTGGTGAACGCACCACCCGAAGAATCGGTCAACGAACCGTGGCGGGACACCCTGCTCACCCTCGGCCACGACCCGCTGCGCCCGGACTCACCGCGCGGGCCCGACGCCGAGGTGATCCTCGCGGCCACGACCGCCACCGCACCCTGACACCACGTACGCGGTCTTTCCGGCTCCGGCGGACCGGCGGCACGCCGGAGCCGGAAAGACCGCACGGCCTCACGTACGCCCCTCGCGCTCCTGCGCCTCCCGCAGCGAGTCGGCGTACGGCACCCAGTCCGCCAGCCGCACCGGCCAGCCGTCCTGCTCCAGCCGGGACACGACCGCGGGGTCGTCGTCCACCACGACCGTGACCTCACCGGTCTCCGCGAGGCGGCGCAACTGCTCCGCCTTGTACTCGCGCGCCGGGCGGTGATCTCCGGTCGGCCGCATCCGCAGCTCGGCAACCGGCAGACCCTGCCGCGCCAGCCACCGCTCAGTGACCGGACGCAGATACTCCGGCCGCCCGGTCAACCAGACCAGGCGGTGGTCGCGGGCGTACTCCTTCGCGAGGTCCACCCCGGGCGCCAACGGCGTGTCACCGGCCGCCTCCGCGAAGAACCGCCGCCAGTTCTTCGGGCGGCGCGCCACGTGGTGCAGGCGGTGACGGACGTCGGCCACCACGCCGTCCACATCGAATACGGCTATCGGCTTCACGGACACATCGTCTCCGACCGTGTCCGGCATCCGTCGGCGATACCCGAATCACGTGACAACAAGCCAGCACAGGGTAAGTGCGAAGAACCTCGACCAGGAGGTACACCATGCACCTTTCCGTACTCCGTCCACTGGCCACACGCCCCGGCCCATGGGCGTCGGTCGTGATCGACGCCAGCCACGAAACCGAGGACGCCGCCAAGGCCATCGAACTGCGTTGGCGGGCCGCCCGCGAGGAGCTGGCGCAGCAGGGCGCCGACGAACCGACGCTCAATGCCCTGGAGAACACCGTCCTCAACCATCAGCCCGTACCCGGCCGGTACTGGCTGGCCGCCTTCGCCACGCGCGGCGAGGTGGCGCTGACCCTGCCGATCGTCACCACGCCGCGGGACCACGTCGCGGCCTGGGGGCCGCTGCCGCACGCCATGCCGATGATCGCCGGCTACGGCGAGCAGGTCGCCTGGCTGCGGATCGTCGTCAACCGCATCGGCGCCGACCTGGAGGGCGCGACCATCGGCGGCAGCCCTCGGCACGGCCAGATCGCCGGCCACCACGACTACCCGCTCCACCGCGCCAAGGCGGGCGGCTGGTCGCAGGACCACTTCCAGCGCTCGGCCCAGATGACCTGGCAGCGCAACGCCCAGGAGATCGCCGAGGCGGTGGGCCAACTGGCCACCTCCATGGCCGCCGAGATCCTCATCATCGCGGGTGACCCACAGGCCCGGCGCATGCTCATCGACCACCTGCCCGAATGGTGGCAGAAGCGGTACGTCGAGAGCGAAGCCGGCTCCCGCGCGCCCGGCGCCGACCCGGACCGGCTCGACGACTTCACCCTCCAGTCCATCGCGCGGCTGGCGGACCAGCACGTCCAGGACGTACTGGAGAAGTTCAAGATCCAGCGGGGGCACGACGCGGCCGCCGGAATCGGGCTCGGGGCGATGGTCGCCGCGCTGCAGCGCGAACAGGTCGACACCGCCCTGCTCATCAACGACCTGTCGTCCACCCAGAAGCTGTGGGTCGGCGAGGCGCCGCACGAGATCGCCATCACCTCCGACCAGCTCAGGCAGATGGGTACGCGGGAGCCGAAGCAGGTACGCGCCGACGCGGCCCTGCTGCGCGCGCTCGCCGCGAGCGACGCGGACCTGGTGCTCGTCACGCCCGATGAGATCGACCTCGACGGCGGGGTGGGCGCGTTGCTCCGATACGCCGACGCCTCCACGAGGCACCGTTGAGCGGCGTCCTCCGCTCACGTCTCCGCGATCTTGGACACCTGGGCGAGCCGTAGGTCGCCTAGGTGTCCAAGACCGCGGGAGTAACTCCGATCACGTCGAAGCACTGGACGTCGCGGTCGGGGACGGTGGTCGGCGACTCCAGGTGGTACGCGCCGCTGGGCACGATCCCGGCTCCCCCGTACGCCGCCTGGATGCGCAACTGGACCACCACGTCCTCGCCCGCGTGCGCCGCCGGTACCCGGGGCCAGAAGTCGTACCCGCCGGCGGCCAGCAGCTTCGCCCGGTCGTACAGCACGCACGCGCCGATCCACGCGACCTTGTACGCCCGCCACTCCCCCGCTCGCAGCCCCAGCCGGTCGGTGATGTGCAGCAGGTTGGCCGCGTTGTGCACGGTGTGGCGGTTCCACTGCGGGCCCCGTACGGTCAGCCGCTCCGGCAGCACCGGGCCGGACCACTCCTCGAACGAAGACTCCTGCTGCGGCCGGTGCTCGCGGTCGTACGACAGCCCGTGCGGCGCGTTGCCGACGAATCCGCAGCCCAGTTCCTGGATGGCGGTCATCAGCCGGGAGACGCTGCCCGGCTCGAGCCAGATGTCGTCGTCGAGGAAGAGCACGTAGCGGGCCCGTGACCTCGACAGCAGGTACCCGCGCTGCTCGGCCAGCCCGCGCCGGGGCAGGTGCTGCTCCAGCAGTACGGGGTGTCCGGCGTGGCGCAGCGCCCGTACCAGCCCGGCGGCCGCGGGGTGCCGCCACGACGGGTCCCCGTCCGACTGGTCGCTGACCGCGATCCCGAACGGCGCAGCCTGGGCGGCCAGCCCGGCGAGCGTGGCGGTCAGCTCGACCGGGCGGTTGCGCGTGGGGATCAGCACGTCCAGGTCGCGGCGGCGGGCGAACGCATCGGGGTCGCCGGGGTCCAGTGCCCGCGAGCCGGCGGACGGCAGGGGTAAGCGCCGGCCGTGGGCCGGTGTGCCGTGCTGTCCGCTCACTTAGTCGGCTGCGGACCGTACGGTGACCGCTCGTCCTCCGGCACCTTGTGCAGCGCCCGGTCGTCCCTGCTCTGCGGCAGCGAACTCTGTGCGGTCTCCTCCGCGTGGCCGGTCACCAGCGGGTCATGCTCGCTGCGGCGCATCTCCGGCTGCTGGACGTTGGGCATGGTTCCCCCTTGCTGAGCTGGATCTACCGGAGCGCCTACCCACCGTCGTGCCGGGCAACCTCGTCAGGGGCGGGTACGCCGGCCGCGCGCCGTGTCCAACTGGTGACCCGACTTCGCCGGATGAGCGGCCGGGCGGGCCGCACCGGAGCGGATGCGGCCGATCAGCTTCGTGGTCGACCGGTCGGGCAGGTAGTCCAGCGTCAGCACCTCACCGCCCAGCTCGCGCACCAGCGGCGCCTCCGGGATCATCTCCGGCCGGTAGTCACCGCCCTTGACGTACAGGTCGGGCCGGACCAGCGCGATGAGGTTGGCGGGGTTGTCCTCCTCGAAGACCACGACATGGTCGACGCAGGCCAGCGCCGCGAGCACCGCGACCCGATCGGAGGCCGGGTTGACCGGGCGCTCCGGGCCCTTCAGTCGGCGCACCGACTCGTCGGAGTTCACCGCGACGATCAGCACGTCGCCGAGGCGCCTGGCCTGGTTGAGGTAGCCGACGTGGCCCCGGTGCAGCACGTCGAAGCAGCCGTTGGTGAACACGATCCGCCGGCCCTGCTTGCGGTGCTCCGACACCGCGGCGACCAGGTCGGCCACGGACAGCGCCGCCTGTTCGGCCTCCCCTGCCGTCTCCAGCAGCCCGCGCACGTCGCAGACCGCGGTACCCGGGGCGCGGCCCCGGGTGGCGGCCGTCGCGGCTGACTGCGCCATCCCGGCGGCGTCGGCGAGCGGCACCCGCGCGGCGAGAGCGAGGGTGAACGCCGCCGCGTAGGCGTCGCCGGCGCCGGCCGTGTGGCTGGCGAGCGCCGGCTGGGCGTACGTGCGGATCGGCTCCAACTGGCCGGTCAGCACCACCGCCCCGTCGGCGTCGAGGGTCACCGCCACGGTCGGGGCACCGGCCAGTTCGAGGAGCTTGTCGGCGGCGCCGGCGACCCACTCCGCCCGGTGGGCGCCGACCGCATCCGAGTCGCACTCCAGCAGCCGGCACGCCTCCGCGAAGCTCGGCGTGGCCAGGTCCGGACGTACCTCCGCCCACGGCCTCGGGTCGTGCGCGTCGACGACCAGCAGCGGGATGTCGTCACGCCGCTGGACCAGCAGGGTACGGACGGCATCGTCCACCCCGCCCCCGCCGTAGTCGCACACGACGACCGCGTCGACCCCCTCGTCCAGGACGGCGGCGGCCGTCTCGACCAGGGCGGTCACGGCCTTCGCCGGCAGCGGGCCGCTGTCGCCCTCGTCGAAGCGCAGCATGATCTGCTCGTCCGCGACCAGCCGCCGCTTGGCCAACGTCCGCCTACCCCGTACCGGTACCAGCCGGTGCTCCACCCCGGCGGCGTCGAGGCGGCGGCGTAACCGGCCGCCGTCGGGGTCCTCGCCGGTCGCGGCCACCAACACGGCCCGCCCGCCCAACGCGGCCACGTTGACCGCCGCGTTGGCGGCTCCGCCGCCCGAGTACACGGTGTGCTGCACCTCGAGTACCGGCGCCGGCGCCTCCCGGCAGAGACGGCGCGGCACCCCGGTCAGCCAGCCGTCGAGCAGCGCGTCCCCCACGACGAGTACGGTCGCGCCGCGCCACCGGTCGGGTAGGTCGGTCAGCGTCATCGACGCCCTCCTGTCGTCGGTGTCCCACCCGGGCATACCCCGAACAGATCCAGTGAACCGTCGCGTTCCCCGGGTGCGCGCCGCCCGCGACGGCGGTAACGTTCGCCGCGTTCGCTCGGGGTCGCCCGTCATCCATGCACCGCCCTACGAGCAGGGGCGTCGATATGGCCGATTCACAACCGGACAGGCGCTCCTGGCGGTACCAG
>NZ_BOON01000066.1 GCF_016863255.1 Planosporangium mesophilum | reverse complement strand
GTCGTTGACACCGAGCACGATGAATGGTTCGCTGACTTGCCTGTCGTCCTACGAACCGAAGAGGCTCAGCTAGAGGTGTGTGCTAAGAAGCTCGACGATTTGTCGGTCACCTGGAGCACGATCGACCTCGCTGTTACTCCTACAGCCTGGGTGGAGTGGACGCTGAAGTGGCGACGCGACGCCCATCCCGCGCTGCGTCGGGCCGCCGGTCAGGTCATCCGCCAGGTCTCGGTAATGGAGCACTCGTTCACCACTCAGCGCGTCCACCCCCCTGCCGAACCGGGTGAGGGCCGATCTTCCGGGTGGTTACTTGGCGGCCTGGTGCTCGAACTCGATCAGGGGTGCCTCCAGATCTACAACGCCTTGGACGAAAACGGCCTGTCGTCGGAGCCTCCCCGCCGGTCTCCAGACTTCCGTATGACCGTCGTGTGAGTAGCGCCGATCATGGGAGGCTGGTCGCGTGGCGGACCCTCGGATCGAGACGCTGATTACGCAGTACGGGCTGTGGCGGTTCCAATGGCGTGAGGACGGCCGGTGGCGGCAGGTGGACGCAAACCAGCTGGACGCGGAAGCGGCCGGTGAGCACACCCCGTCTGAAGATGAGTGGGTGGTCTGGACGGGGGCTGCGCATGGGGTCACTGGCCGCGCCGAGGCTCCGGAGGGTCGCGACGAGCCGACCTGGTGGATGCACTACGGCGAGATGCCGGCGGTTGGCACCGTTCGCGTCTGGAAGTCTGACGGGACCCTGTTGCCCGTGCGAACCATCGGTCGGGTGTGGGTGTGCGAGTGGTATGGCGTGGGTCAACCCGTGACCATCGAGGTGGGAGACAAGCAGTTTCACGTGAGGATCCCGTACCGCCGCCACTACCTGAGCTAGCGCGTGGGCGTGGCTGCACCCCTGCCTTGTCCTGCCCTCCCGAATGCCGTCGACCCACCCTCCGGGGAGCGGGCCGGCTCCGGGGCCGCCATTGTGCGCGGACCGGGCGGCATCACGACGAACGCTGGCGGCCCCGGTGACGGTCTGCGTATCGCCTCCGCATGTTGATCGCCCCATTTACCCTGAGATCGACCGGGTAGCGGCTCGACAGGCAGGGCACCCGGCAGCATTCACGGATCGGCGCTACCCGGGAGGTTGTCAGTGGAGGTCACCGCGCTGGGCTGGGCCCTGACGATCGGTGTGATCCTGGGGTTGCTCGCGCTCGACCTGGTCCTGGGCACGGTTCGCCCGCACGCGGTGGGCTTCCGCGAGGCGGCCGCCTGGTCCGTGTTCTACATCGCCGTGGCGATCGTCTTCGGCCTGGTCTTCGCCACGCAGGTGGGCTGGGAGTACGGCACCCAGTACTTCGCCGGCTACATCGTGGAGAAGAGCCTGTCGGTCGACAACCTCTTCGTCTTCGTGATCATCATGTCGACGTTCGCGGTGCCCCGGGAGCACCAGCAGCGCGTACTCACGTTCGGCATCATCGCCGCCCTGATCCTGCGGGCGATCTTCATCGCCCTGGGCGCGACCCTGCTGTCGCTGTTCTCATTCATGTTCCTGCTCTTCGGCTTGTTGCTGATCTGGACCGCGGTGCAGCTGTACCGCCACCGCGGCGAGGATCCCGACGTCGAGAACAACGTCCTGGTACGCACCGCCCGCCGGCTGCTGCCGGTCACCGACGAGTACGTCGACGGCAAGCTGCTGCCGAAGGTCGACGGCCGGCGGGTGGTCACTCCGCTGTTCATCGTGCTCATCGCCATCGGCGGCACCGACATCCTGTTCGCGCTGGACTCGATCCCGGCGGTGTTCGGCGTGACCGAGGAGCCCTACATCGTCTTCGCGGCCAACGCGTTCGCCCTGCTTGGCCTGCGAGCCCTGTACTTCCTGGTCACCGGCCTGCTCGATCGCCTGGTCTACCTGTCCAGCGGGCTGGCGCTGATCCTGGCGTTCATCGGCGTGAAGCTCATCCTGCACTGGGGGCACGGCCTCGACCATCGGGTACCGAAGATCCCCACCTCGGTGTCGCTGGTGGTCATTCTCGGGGTGCTCGCCGTCACCACCGTGGCGAGCCTGGTCAGGTCCCGGCGCGACCCCGCCGCCCGCGCCCACGCGGGGGCCGTCCTCGGCACTCCGCACCGGGACGCCTCGGAGGACCACTCCCGACCTGACGCCGGGCGGCCGCGTGGAGCCTAGGTCGCCTTCGCGAGGATGTCCTCCACCCGCAGCGCCGCGAGCGCGTCGGCCCGGCTGAGCGCCCCGCGCCGGCGGATGGCGATCACCGCGGCAACAGCGACCGCCGCGGCGGCGACCAGGAACGCCCACGGCACGCCACCCGGCCGGTCGACGATCACGCCGGTGAGTGAGCTTCCGACCGAGCTTCCGGCGACCGAGACGGTCACCACCCAGGTGTACGCCTCGTTCATCATGCCGCCCGGGACGATCCTGGCGACGAGCGCGTTCTCCAGGGTGAGCGCGGGTGCGATGAACGCGCCGCCGACGACGAGCGCCGCGCCGAGCACGTACGGGTTCGGCATCACCGAGAAGGCGGCGAGGCCCGCGGCCACCGCGGCGAGCAGCCAGCCGAACTGGCGACTGAGCGACGTCGCGAACTGACGGGTACCGAACCAGACGCCCCCGAGCGCGCTGCCGGTCCCCCAGAGCGCGAGCAGGACGCCGCCGACGCTGTCGGCGTTGGCGGACCCGTGGGACGTGGCGTAGGCGGGGATCATGACGCCGGCGCCGCCGAACGCGATCCCGAGGCCGAGCGTGCACACCAGTAGCGCGCTGAATCCGGGTATCCGCAGCGGGCCGAGCCCGGTCGTACGGTCGTGGTCGGCGCCCCGCCGCCAGCCACGCATGGCCTGGCCGCGGGCGACGACGAACGTACCGGCGAAGGTGACGCCGGCGGCGGCGAGGATCGCGGCGGCCGGGGTGGCCAGCGTCACGAAGAGCGCCACCAGCAGCGGTCCGACCACGAACACGATCTCGAACAGGGAGGTCTCGGCGGCCAGCGCGGCGTTGCGGAGGTGGAAACTGCCGGTGGCGGGGCCGGTGATCGTGTTCCAGGCGCCCCGGACGGCGGCGGTCAGCGGCGGGTAGGTGCCGCCGCCCACTAGGGCAGCCGCGACGATCCCGACCAATGACGCCCGGCCCGCAGCGGCGAGGAGGGCCAGCAGCGCGAGCGGGTGGGCCACCGACGTGACGATCAGTACCGGTGCCGGCCCGACCCGGTCGGCCAGCCGCCCGGCCACCGGGCTCAGCGCGGCACCGGCCAGGGCGTACGCGCTGCCGGCCAGCGCCGCCGCGGTGTAACGGCCGGTCGCGGCGTGTACGAGCAGCAGCAGCGCGAGCGGGGTCATGCCGATCCCGAGGCGGGAGATGACGCCGCCGATCAGCAGGAGGGGCGCTCCGGGCAGCCGCCAGACCTCGAGGTACCGGCGAAGCGCGGCCAACGCGACCCCCTGTGTAATGAGCGGAAACCGGCAGCGACCCTAACGGTACGCGAGCCGTACTCCAAAGGGGTTTTGACGGACGTCACCCCGTCACGCACGAGAAGGGCGCCCGCGTGGCGGGACGCCCTTCTGTAAGGGGACTCAGCGCAGGTACTGGATCGGGCCGGCGGAGGCAGCCATCGCCTCGAGCCGCGCGACCCGCTGGTCCATCGGCGGGTGGGTGGAGAAGAGCTTCGCGATGCCCGCCCCGGCACCGCGGAACGGGTTGTCGATCATCAGGTGGGCGGTGCTGGTGAGCTGCCCCTCGGGCGGCAACGGCAGGGCCTGCGTACCGCGATGGATCTTGCGGAGGGCGCTGGCCAGCGCGAGCGGGTCGTTGGTGAGCCTCGCTCCGGACTCGTCGGCCTGGTACTCCCGGCTGCGGCTGATCGCGAGCTGGATGATCGAGGCGGCAAGGGGTCCGAGGATCAGCATGAACAGGTACCCGAGGATGCCCGGCCCCTCGTCGTCGTCGGAGCGACCGATCGGGATGAACCAGGCGAGGTTGGCCAGCATCGTGATGATGCCGGCGAGCGCCGCCGCCACGCTGGCGATCAGGATGTCCCGGTTGTACACGTGGGACAGTTCGTGCCCGATGACGCCGCGCAGTTCGCGCGGGGTGAGCATCTCCAGGATGCCCTCGGTCACCGCGACCGCGGCGTTGCGCGGGTTACGCCCGGTGGCGAAGGCGTTGGGCTGGTGGGTGGGGCTGATGTACAGCCGGGGCATCGGCTGGCCGGCACTGGTGGCCAGGTCGCGGACCATGGCGTACAGCTCCGGCGCCTCCCGCTCGGAGACCGGCCGGGCACGCATGGCGCGCAGGGCGAGCTTGTCGGAGAAGAAGTACGAAACGGCGTTCATGACCAGCGACAGCACGAGCGCGATCACGAGGCCGCCGCGGCCGCCGAACCAGTACCCGACGAGAAGGATCAGGGAGGTGAGCAGGCCCAGCAGGGCCGCCGTCTTGAGACCGTTGTAATGCCGGTGCACGGTGACTCCTTCGGTAAGGAACACAACCGGTTCAACGCGGCGATCAGTCACCTCCTTCCCACCGATCGCTGTGAATCACCTGGCAACGCGGGCGTTACCTGCCGGCGGCGAGTTCGGCGGCGTCGAGTACCAGTTGCGGCGCCACGCCGATCACGAGGCCCGCGAGCGTGACGGCGGCGAGACCGACGGCCAGCGGCCACGGTCGCGGCGGCGCCACCGTGGCCGGGCCGTCCGAAGGCCCGGGCGAGAAGAGCACGGCGACCACGCGCAGGTAGTACGCCAGGCCCACGACGGCGTTGAGCGCGACGACCACGGCGAGCCAGGCGGCGCCGCCCGCGAGCAGCGCGCGCACGATGGTCACCTTCGCGAACAGGCCGGCCAGGCCGGGCGGCAGGCCGGCGAGGCCGGCGAGCGCGAGGGTGAACGCTCCGGCCACCCACGGCGCCCGGCGGCCGGCACCCCGGTACTCGCTGATCTCGCCGCCGTCGGTGTCACCCCGGAGCGCGATGACCGCGCCGAACGCGGCCAGTTCAAGGAAGACGAAGAAGACGGCGTACGCGACGGCCGCGGCCACCGCGAGCCGCAGTACGGCCTCGGAGCGCCCGGCGGCGACGGCGAACGCGCCCAGCGGCGCCAGGATGTAGCCGGCCTGCGCAACGGACGACCAGGCCAGCAGGCGCACCATCCGGCGCTGGCGCAGCGCGACGAGGTTGCCGACGGTCATGGTCAACGCGGCCAGGACGGCGAGGACCGGGCCCGCGACGTCGAGCCACGGTCGCAGCGCCTGGACGGTGACCAGCAGGACCGCCACCACGCCGCCGAACTTGGAGGCGGTCGACAGGTAGGCGGCGACCGGCAGCGGCGCGCCGTCGTACGTGGGCGGCGCCCAGGCGTGCAGTGGTACGGCGGCGACCTTGAACCCGAGTCCGATCAGGACGAGTACGACGCCGACGGTCACCAGCGGCGGCGAGACCAGCGCGCCCCGGTCGGCCAGGACAGACGCGAGCCGACCGAAGTGGACCGCGCCGGTCGACGCGTACAGCAGGGCCGCGCCGAGCAGGGTGACCGCCGTCGAGACGACGCTGACCACGAAGAAGGTGACCGCCGCCTCCGCCGAGGCGACGACCCGCCGGCGCAGCCCGACCAGCGCGTACAGCGGCAGCGTCAGCGTCTCGAGCGCGATCACGACGGTGAGCAGGTCACGCGCGGCGCCCAGCGCGACGCCTCCGGTCAGCGAGCAGGCGAGCAGGAAGCAGTACTCCCCCGGCGGCGTGCCGCCGCGCAGGGCCGGTACCGAGAACGCCAGCGCCCCGAGGGTGAGCAGGGCGAACACGACCGCGACGACGGCGGACGTGTGGTCGGCGGCGTACGAGCAGCCGGCCGGCGAGCAGAAGGTCTGACGAGTTCCCTGGCCGCCCACGACCCAGGCGGCCACCGCGGTCGCCGCCGACCCGAGCGCGGTGACGACCAGTACCGGGCCGCGCCGGCCCGGTACCAGCAGGTCGGTCACGAGCGCCGTGACGGCGGTGAGCGCGGCCGCGTACGCCGGCAGCAGCGCGACCTGGTCGATCGTCATCGAACAACCTCCGCGAGGGCTCGGACGGCGTCGGCCGACAGGTTCAGCACGGCCGCCGGTACCAGCCCCAGCACGAGGGCGAGAACGACCAGCGGCCCCCACGACAGCAGTTCGGCCCCGGCCAGCCTGGGCTGGGCCAGGGGTTTCAGCGCCGGACCGTGCGTGACCTGGCGCAGCAGCCGCAGGAAGTACGCCGCGGCGAGCGCCGCCCCGAGCGCCGCCACCACCGCGAGCCCTGTCCAGCCGCGCCGCAGGGCAGCCACGACCGCGAACGCCTCACCCCAGAAGCCGGCCAGGCCGGGCAGGCCCAGCGACGCGATCGCCGCGTACCCGAGCAGCCCGGCCAGGGCCGGCGCGGTCTCTCGCAGGCCGCCCAACTCCGGCAGCAGGCCGGTGTGCGCCCGGTCCTTGATCGCCCCGGCGAGGAAGAACAGCAGGCCGGTGATGACGCCGTGCGCGATGTTGCCGATCAGCGCGGCCTGCGCGCCGGTCGCCGTCAGGGTCGCGATCCCGAGCAGCACGAAACCCATGTGACCCACCGACGAGTACGCGATGAGCCGCTTCAACTCGGTCTGCGCCAGGCAGACCAGACCCCCGATCACGATCGCGGCGACGGCGAGCGCGCCGAGCACCGGCGCGGCCCAGCGGGCACCCTCGGGCGCCACCCCGACGCCGACCCGCAGCAGCCCGTACGTGCCCATCTTCAGCAGCACCCCGGCCAGGATCACGGACCCGACGGTAGGGGCCTCGGTGTGCGCGTCGGGCAGCCAGGTGTGCAGCGGCCAGAGCGGGCTCTTCACCGCGAACGCCAGCGCGAGCAGCGTGAACGCGAACAGTTGGGCGCCCCGGGGAAGGCCGGCGCCGCCGGTCAGCGCGATCAGGTCGGCGGTGCCCGCCTTCGACACCACCACGAACACGCCGACCAGCAGCAGGACCGAGCCGAACAGCGTGTACAGCACGAACTTGCGAGCCGCTCGCCGCCGCTCCTCGCCGCCCCAGACCGCGATCACCGCGTACATGGGCAGCAGCACGATCTCGAAGAACACGAAGAAGAGCACGAGATCGAGCGCCTCGAAGACCCCGAGGATGCCGACCTCGATCACGAGCAGCAGCGCGACGAGCAGCCGTCCGCGCCCCGGCTCAGGCACCTTCCACAGCGTGTACCCGCAGCACAGCAGCGTGAGCAGCGCGGTCAGCGCGACCAACGGGTAGGAGACGCCATCCACGCCCAGGTGGAAGCGCAGGGCGAGGCCGGGTACCCAGGGCTGATTCAGCTCGTGCCAGGGCCGGATCGGACCGGTGCCTCCTGGCGTGCCGTGACTCAGCAGGAGCAGGCTCGCCACGAACGTGAGCGCCGCGGCGACGGTGCCGGCGATCCGCCCGGCGCGGTCGAGCCGGGCGGGTACGGCAGCGGCGGCGAACGCCCCGACGGCGGGCAGCGCGAGCGTCGCCACGAGCAACGCCTGGCCGGAGTTCATCGGACCACCTCGGTTCGCGGGCTTTGCTCTGCTCCCGGATAGGCATCGCGCGTAGCGCCGCTACCCGTGTTGCCGGCCCGGGAGCAGAGCAAAGCGGGTGGCGCGGCACGGTGTGGGTCGGGCGGCGCGGTGGTGTGACTCGCGGTGATGCGATTCATCGGGCGCCCCCGAAGGCGATCGCGGCCACGGCCACCACACCGAACAGGACCGCGCCGGCGAGCACCGCGGTGGCCGCCCGCGGCAGCGCCGCGTGGTGGGCGCGGCCGAGCAGCGCGCCGAGGCCGCCGGCGCCCCGGCCGGTCGCCTCCACGGCGCCGTCCACGACCGTCTCGTCGGTTCGGCGGACCGCCCGCGCGAGGGTGACGACAGGGCGGACGACCAGGGCGTCCTGCACGGCGTCGAGGTAGAACGCCTCGGCCAGCACCCGCCGCGCCGGGCCGAGCGCGCGGGCCGGGTCGGTTCCCGGGTCGCGCCGCCAGAGCCACCACGCGGTCACGACGCCGGCGGCGACGAAGAGCAGCGGTACGAACAGCGCGGCGGTCAGGTGTACCGGCCCGGAGAAGCCGAGGCGGTGCATGAACCCAGGCGCGAGGCCCGCGAAGCCGAGCAGCGCGCTGGGCACCGCGAGGAGCACCACGGGTACGGTCATCGCCCGCGGCGGTTCGTGCGGGTGCTCGGCCGCCGGGCCCCGGGGCGGGCCGAAGAAGGTACGCAGCCACAGGCGGGTGGCGTACCAGCCGGTGACCGCGACCGTGAGCACCGCCGACAGCCAGACCAGCCACGCCGCCCAGTCCGGGGCGGGTCCGTCGGCGCGCCCGGCCCAGGCGACCGAGATGATCTCGTCCTTGCTCCAGAACCCGGCGAGCGGCGGCACCCCGACCAGGGCGGCCAGCCCGACCGTCATGGTCCAGAACGTCACGGGCATGCCCCGGCGCAGGCCGCCCATGGCCGCCATCGTGTTGGTACCGACCGAGTGGATCACCGCGCCGGCCGCGAGGAACAGCAGCGCCTTGAAGGCGGCGTGAGTGAGCAGGTGGAACAGGGCCGCGGGCGGGGAGCCGACCGCGAGCGCGCCGCTCATGTACCCGATCTGGCTGACCGTCGACCAGGCCAGTACCCGTTTGATGTCGGCCTGGGCGCAGGCGGCCAGGGCACCGAGCAGCATCGTGATCGCCGCCATCACGGCCAGCGTCGCGAGGGCGACCGGTGCGGCGCGGAACAGTCCGAACAGCCGGGCCACCACGTACACGCCGGCGGCGACCATGGTGGCCGCGTGGATCAACGCGGAGATCGGCGTCGGACCCGCCATCGCGTCGGGCAACCAGGTGTGCAGCGGGAACTGCGCGCTCTTGCCGGCCACGCCGGCAAGCAGCAGCAGCGTGATCGCGGTCAGCTCGCCGGCGGACAGCCTGGGCACGCCCGCGAGCACCTCGGTGATCCGGAAGGTGCCCAGCTTCACGCCGAGCAGGGCGATGCCGAGCAGGAAGCCGACGTCACCCACCCGGGTCACCAGGAACGCCTTCACCGCCGCGGCGGGCGCCTCCGGCAGCCGCCGGTCGTGGCCGATGAGCAGGTACGAGCAGATGCCCATGACCTCCCAGCCGACCAGCAGCTGGATCAGGTCACCGGCGACGACGACCAGCAGCATGGCCGCGGTGAACAGGCTGACCTGCGCGGCGTACGGGGCGTACCGGTCGTCGTCGGCCAGGTAGGCCACGGAGTACACCTGCACCGCCAGAGCCACGGCGCCGACCGCGACCGCGACGAAGACCGCAGCCGGGTCGAGCCGGACGCCGAACGTCACCGGGAGATCCCCGAGGTCGGCCCAGCGCCGGGACGCCTCGACCGGGCCGTTGACGGTGGCCGCCAGGACGACCGCGATCAGGAGCGCGCCCGCCGCGCCGGCGATCCCGAGGGCGGCGGCGACCGCGCGCGGCGCACGCGGCAGCACCAGGCCGATCAGGGCGACCAGAAACGGTACGGCCGGAAGCAGGAATCCTCCGGCCGTCTGCGCCCCGGTGCTCATCGCAGGGCCCCTTCCACGTCCTCGGAGTTGCCGGCCCCCTCGTCGAGGGGGACCTCGTCGACGGCGACGCTCCGGCGTAGCCGATACAGCTGGAGCACGACCGCGAGCCCGACGCCGACCTCGGCAGCGGCCAGCACGATCACGAACAGCGCGAAGACCTGCCCGCTGTGCGGCAACGCCGCGCGGACGGTCGTATCGGCGGTGACGAACACCAGGTTCACCGCGTTGAGCATCAGCTCGACGGCCATCAGTAGCAGGACGGCGTTGCGGCGGACGAGCACGCCGTAGCAGCCGATACCGAACAGCCCGGCGGCGACGACGTACGGGATGACCGGATGCATTCAGCCCTCCCGTCGGCCGGTCTCGGTGTCAGCGGCTCCGATGTCGGGGCGGGACAGCACGATCGCGCCGATCAGAGCCGCCAGCAGCAGTACGGAGAGCACCTCGAACGGGAGTACCCAGGTCCGGAACACCTCGGTGCCGATCTCCGTGGCGCCGGTACCCGGCGGCAGCGGGACGCGGCTCCACCGGTACGCGTCGATCAGCAGCGCGGCCAGGCCGACGCCGGCCCCGCCACCGACGAGGAGACCGGCCCAGCGGGGCCGGTCCAGGTCAGGGCTCGCCCCGATCGGCGCCCGGGTCAGCATCACCGCAAACAGCAGCAGTACCACGACCGCGCCGACGTAGAGCAGCACCTGCACCCACGCGACCAGTTCGGCGCTGAGGACGAGGTACAGCCCGGCCGTCGCGCCCAGCGCCACGACGAGCCACAGGCCGGCGCGGACGATGTGGCGGGTGGAGACGACGAGGACACCGGCACCGAGCGCGATCGCGCCCAGTCCGGCCAGCAGTACATCCACGGGCTCGATACCCATGGCGACATCCTGCCATCTATCCGGCGCCGCTCGTTCCCGCGAGATCGCCGTCTCACTCGTTGACCTAGGAGAATGGCACCCGGCCCGAGGGTTTTGTCCCGCCATTACTCCTAGATCGACGGGGCGGGCGGGGTCGGCGGGGCCGCCTTCTTCGCGGCGCTCGTCTCCTCCTTGGCCGGCTCGCCGTTCGGGTCGTGCGCGGGCGGGGCCGGCACGGTGGGCATCCACTCGCCCAGCCGCTCCTTCTCGTGCAGCAGGTCGCGGATGTCGTACTCGGAGTACTCGAACTCCGGCGACCAGTACAGCGCATCGAATGGGCAGGCTTCGATGCAGATGCCGCAGTACATGCAGAGTGAGAAGTCGATCGCGAACCGGTCCAGCATGTTGCGCTGGCGAGGCCGGGCCGCACCCGGTACGACGACCTCCTCCTTGTGGGAGTCGATGTAGATGCACCAGTCGGGGCACTCCCGGGCGCAGAGCATGCAGACCGTGCAGTTCTCCTCGAGCAGCGCGATCACGCCCCGCGAGCGCGGCGGCAGGTCAGGCTCCACATCCGGGTACTGATGGGTGTGCGCCCGCTTGGTCATCGTCTTCAGCGTGACCGCGAGCCCCTTGGCCAGCCCACCCCCTGGTACACCGTTCATGTACCCCATCCTGCCCGACCGTGCCGGTCGCGGACCACTCCCGGCCGTTACCGGCCGGGAGTAGCGTCATTGTTTGATGACTCCGCGGACCGACTGGAACGATCCGCCGTCGGACGGCTGGACCGTCGATGATCTCGACCGGCTGCCACGCGATGGGCACCGCCGGGAGTTGATCGACGGCGCGTTGCTGGTCGGACCGCACCCCGGGCAGCTACACGAGGCAGTCGTCGCCCTGCTCCGCGCGAAGATCGGGTCACGCTGCCCGCCGGGGCACGCGGTGGTGCACGACATCGAAGTCTGTTTCAGCGCCTCGCGCTGCTTCTCCCCGGACGTGGCGGTGATCCTGACCGGCGCCGACCCGCGCCGTGCGGCCCGGCTGGCTCCGCGCGACGTCCTGATCGCCATGGAGGTGGTCGCGCCGACGTCGCTGCTGATGGACCGGATCACCAAACCGGCGCTGTACGCCGCGGCGGGCATCCCGTACTACTGGCGGGTGGAGACCGACGGCGGCGTCGAGGTCTCCACCTACCGGCTCGACCTGGTCGACGAGGTCTACCGGCAGACCGGCGAGTTCCGCGACGCCGTCGACGTACCCGTACCGTGGCGGATCGAGATCCCGATCACGGAGATCACTCCACCGGGCCTGTGAGCGCCGACGGGTGACCGCCGGCGCCTACCAGGCGAGCTTGACCGCCGCGGTGACGAGCAGCTGGGCCAGGGCCAGCGGTACCAGTACCAGCCAGCACAGCCGCTGAAGCTGGTCCTCGCGCAGCCGGGGGTACGACACCCGCAGCCATATGATCACGAACGAGACCGCGAACACCTTCATCAGCGTCCACAGCCAGCCGAGCTGGTCGTCGGCGAACGGCCCCCGCCAACCGCCGAGGAACAGCACGGTGGTGAGGGCGGCGATGACCACGATCCCGACGTACTCGGCGAGCAGGAAGAACGCGAAACGCAGCCCGGTGTACTCGGTCATGTAGCCGAAGACCAGCTCCGACTCGGCGATCGGCATGTCGAACGGCGGCCGGCGGATCTCGGCCAGCCCGGAGACGAAGAAGATCAGCATCGCCGGGAACTGCCACAGCAGCCACCAGGGCTGCCAGGCGTGCACGATGCCGGACAGGCTCAGCGTGCCGGCCGCCATCGCCACCGACGCGGCGGCGAGGACGAACGGCAGCTCGTACCCGAGCAGCTGGGCCGCCGCCCGCAAGCCGCCCAGCAGGGCGTACTTGTTCGCCGACGACCAGGCGGCCATGAGTACCGAGACGACGCCGATGCCGACGACCGACAGGACGAAGAACAGTCCGATGTCGAGCGGCTGTGCCACCAGCCCGTGCGGGCCGAGCGGGATGACCAGGAGCACCAGCAGGTACGGCAGCAGCGCCACGATCGGGGCCAGCCGGAACACCGTCCGGTCCGCCTCCCGGGGCGTGACGTCCTCCTTCTGTACGAACTTGATCCCGTCGGCGACGAGCTGGGCCCAGCCGTGGAACGCGCCGGCGTACATCGGGCCGAGCCGACCCTGCATGTGCGCCATCACCTTGTGCTCGGTCTGACCGACGATCAGCGGCAGCGTGAGGAACGCGGCGACCACCGCCAGTACCCGGATCAGCAGTTCCAGCCAGCTCGGCATGTCAGGCCTCCCCGCCCCGGTCGGTGGTCCCGCCCTGCTCGGCGGCGGGCGGGCTGCCCGTCCCGCCCTGCTCGGCGGCGGGCGGCGCCGCCGGGCGGGCGCGAGGCGCCGGGCGCGCTCCTGGCGCCCGGCGAGGTCGCTCCGGCGCCGCGGCCGGCTCCTGGCCCGCCCGCGGGCCCCACTCGTTGGGATCGGGTACGCCCGGAGGCCGCATCGGCTGGCGCTTCGCGGCCGTCGTGTCGTGGCTCTCCCCCGGCTCCTTCGCGCCCGGCCACGGCTTGGCGACGCGGGAGGCCAAGACGAACTCCTTGCGCAGCGGGTGGCCCTCGAACTCCGGCGGCAGCAGCAGCGGCGTCAACCCCGGGTGGCCCGGGAAGTCGATGCCGAACATCTCGTGGGTCTCCCGCTCGTGCCAGGCCGCGCCCGGGTACAGATCAACGACCGAGTCGATCGCCGGGGCGTCCCGGCCGATCAGGGCGCGGATCAGGAGGCCGTGGCGCAGGCTGGTCGACCACAGGTGGCACACCAGCCGGAAACCGCTCTCCACCTCGTCGACCGCGGACAGCCAATCGAAGAAGTCGCATCGCAGTTCGGCGTCGTCCCGGGCCGCCCGCAGGGCGTCGCGCCATCGGGCCGGCGGCACGTCGACGGTGCCGCGCGCCCATCCGTTCCCGCCCGACAGGGTGACCGTGGTCGCGGCCTCGTCGTCCTCACCCAGCAGTCGGGCCAGCCGGGCGCCCACTTCTTCCGGCGTCATGGGCCGATCCTATGGTCCCGGCGGCGCCCGCCAACCCTGCGGTCCGCAGCGGCGCCACCGAGGTCCCCTGGTCCGACGGCAACCCGTCGCGACCCGGCCGGTCTTCCGCCACCCGCGTCCCCGTCGGCTGATACTCCCGGGACACATCCACATTCGTGATCGGGCAACCGCAACCGATCCCCCGGACCGCGCGTGTCAGGCACGTACAGGCTTCCGGGGAGGAGCAGGAGTGACCACAATGCAGTTCGCAGCCGACGAGGGCGGGCCGGAGGGTGCGCCGCCGGACGGCCGGCGGCCGCCGGTACGGAACCCAGCCGACGATCCGGCGACCGGCTTCGACGCGTTCTACGCCGCCCGTTTCGAGCGGTTGGTCGTGCAGCTTTACGCATACACCGGCGACATGGCCCAGGCGCAGGACGTGGTGCAGGAGGCGTTCGCCCGGGCCCTGCCGCGCTGGGAGAAGTTGTCCCGCTACCACGACCCGACCGCCTGGGTACGCCGGGTCGCCTGGAACCTCGCGACCAGCCGATGGCGGCAGTTGCGCACGTTCAACGCGTTCGCCCGCCGCCAGCGTGAAGAGCACGTGAAGGGCCCGACGCCCGACCGGGTGGCGCTCACCGCAGCCCTGGCCACGCTGCCGCCCAAGCTGCGGCGTGCCGTGGTCCTGCACTACCTGTCTGACATGTCCGTCGCCGAGATCGCCGTCCAGGAGGGCGTCGCCGACGGAACCGTGAAGTCCTGGCTGCATCGTGGGCGGGCGGCTCTCGCCGCCGCGCTGACCGACACCCAGGCGGAGGTACGAGATGTCTGAGTTCGAGGATCTGACCCTGCGGGAGGCGTTCTCCCAGTTCCACGAGGAGGCCCGCACCGTGGCACCAAGCCAGGACATCGCCGGGGTACGTGCGATCGCCCGCCGTCGCCGTAACACCCGCACGGCGGTGGTCGGAGTGGCCGCGGCGCTGGTGATCATGGCGCCGGTCGCCGCCTTCGCGTTCACCGGCCGCCAGGGCGGCCCCCCGGCTTCCGTGCAGCCGGGCGGGTCGGGCACGCCGAATCCGTCCGCGTCGGCTTCCCCCTCGACCAGCTCGTCAGCTGTACCGCCGGCACCGGACGGCAAGATCAGCTTGGCCGAGCTGGGCAACGCCACGCTGGACATCCCGGCCTGGCCGGCGGGTGGCTCCGGGAGGTTCTGCCCCACCAAACAGCAGAAGTTCACCGACGGCAGCACACCAGCCGGTGAACTGGGCTTCCACACCATGATCCTGAACGTCGCCTACGCCGACGTCGACCACGACGGCGCCAAGGAAACGATCTCCCTCCTGGGGTGCGTCGCCCAGAGCGGTGACAAGCAGGTGGTGGTCTTCGACCGGGACGCCAACGGCGGGATCGTCACGTTCGGCCGGGTGGTCAGCACGGACAACGGCATCCAGGAGGTGTTCGCCGTGCGCGGTGAGGCCGACGGCTCAGTGAACGTCGAGGTCGGCGACATCCACGTGTGCTGCGGCACCACTTCCCAGATGGCCGAGCACCAGTGGCGCACGTATGCCTGGACCGGCGACCGGTTCCAGCAGACGGGCGGGCCGACGAAGTTCCATCCCGCATCGCCGGCCAACGATCTGTCCATCACCTCGTCAGTCGACCGTCTGGAGTTCGGACCGGTCCGGGGCGGCATGCGGACGAGTTCCTTCACCGTGACCGTGTCGAACAAGGGTTCCCAGCAAGCCCCCGGACTGTGGGTGGACATCTCCGCCTATCTCACCCAGGACCCCACCTCCACGGGCGGTCAGAACGACAGCCTGCCGGCCCCCGTGCGGCTCAGCTCCGCCGTATCCGGCTGCCAGGATGTGGCGGCTACCACCACGCGCCGCGCCCACATCGAGTGCCACCTGCCGGCGCTCGCGGCCGGCGCCTTCCGCACATACACGTTCACCCTCAGTTCGCCAACGGCGAACGACGCGGTGCTGCCCTCCGAGGCGAACCCGTCGCTGCGGGAACCGATGGTGTGGGTCGAGCTTCAAGAGGAGCAGCCCGGAATCCGGACGCTTCTCGATCCCAACAGGGCGGACAACGCGCTCGGCCTTCCGGCCGTCCGGGTCGCCTGATCGGCACGGCGGTGATCCGGGGCGCGGTCCACCACCCCGGATCACCGCCGGAGCTCAACCCACGCGCAGCTACTCCTGCGGTGGGCGTACCGGCGGGGCGGACAGCGCGGCCACGTCCCGCCGGGCCCGGCGCTCGGCCTCGGCGCCCAGGTCGGGGCGGGACACGCCGCCGATGCCGGCCTGCTCGCCGGCGATCTTCTCCTGCAGGCGCAGGATGCCGTGCAGCAGCGCCTCGGGGCGCGGCGGGCAGCCGGGTACGTACACGTCGACCGGGACGATCTGGTCGACGCCCTTGGTCACCGAGTACGAGTCCCAGTACGGGCCGCCGCAGTTGCTGCACGCGCCGAAGCTGATCACGTACTTGGGCTCCGGCATCTGGTCGTACAGCCGCTTGATCGCCGGCGCCATCTTGTCGGTGACGGTGCCGGAGACGACCATCAGGTCGGCCTGGCGCGGTCCGTGGGCGAACGGGATGACTCCGAGCCGCATGAAGTCGTGGCGGGCCATCGAGGTGGCGATGAACTCGATCGCGCAGCAGGCCAGCCCGAAGTTGAAGACCCACAGCGAGTACTTGCGGCCCCAGTTCAGGACGAATCGGATCGGCTCACCGAGGACACCAGGCAATGCGGTCACAATGCCCAGGTTAACCACCACCGATGCTGGCCGAAAGGTCACGACCTCTCGCCTCTCATACCGGCTTTGCCCTGGACCCCTCCCGGATGTCGGGGGATGGTTTTACGCTGCCCGCCGTGAGCACTAGTGCACTGGCGCCTGACCTGGCCGGCCCGGTGTCCTCCGGCCGCACGGTGGCCGCCTCGAGCAGCCGGAGGCCGAGAGAGGAGGCGAGGCCCGTGCCCGCTGGTGTCGCGGCCGGCCACCCGGCAACCGCCGAGGTCGGCCTGCGGGTGCTCCACGCGGGGGGTTCGGCCGCCGACGCCGCCGTCGCGGCCGTACTGGCCGGATGCGTCGCCGAGAGCGTGCTCACCGGTATCACCGGAGGCGGCTTCGCCACCTACTACGACGCCGCCTCGGGCGAGGTCACCTGCCTGGACTTCTTCTGCGCGATACCGGGCCTCGACGGCAACGCCCGACCCGGCCCGATGGTGCCGATCGACGTCACGTTCGGCGGGGTCACCATGAGCTACTCGATCGGCGAGGCCAGCGTCGCGGTGCCCGGCGTGCCCGCAGGCATCGGCGAGGTGCACCGGCGGTGGGGCCGGCTGCCCTGGCAGCGGGTGGTCGCCCCAGCGGTCACCCTCGCCCGCAGCGGCGTGGTGCTGCCCGCCGCGCAGGCCCGCACGCTCGTCTCGATCGCGCCCGCCATGATCCCCGGCGTCGGGGCCGCCATCTACTCCCCCGGCGGCAAGCTGCTCGAGGGCGGCGATCTGCTCTTCCATCCCGGTCTCGACGTCGCCCTGACGGCGCTCGCCAACGACGGACCGGAGGTGTTCTACACCGGCTGGATCGGCGAGCAGCTGGTCAAGACGGTCCGCGCCGGCGGCGGCGCGATCGGGCCGGCGGACCTGGCCGGGTACCGGGTACTCGAGCTCCCCGTGGAGCACGCGTCGCTGGCCGGCGCCAACGTGTTCGGCCGCCGCGACCTCAACAACACCATCCCGACGATCGCGGTCCTGCCGCCCGACCTGAGCGAACTCCCGGCCGGCGGTCGGGCCGTCGCCCTGGCCGAAGCCCTGCGCAACCACGGCCGGCAACGGGTGGGCGATACGACCAACATCTCGGTCGTCGACTTCGCCGGCAACGCCTGTGTGATCACGACGACGCTCGGGCTCGGCTCCGGCGTGTGGCTGCCCGGCCTGGGCGTACACCTGAACTCGATGCTCGGCGAGGGTGAGCTGATCACCGCGGACCTGACGCCCGGCGGGCGTATGCCTTCCATGATGTGCCCGCTGGTGGTGACCGACGAGCGCGGTGATCTGGTGGTCGCCGCCGGCTCGGCCGGGGCGTCGCGGATCCGGACGGCCCTGGTGCACACGCTCGTCAACGTCCTGGTCAAGGACGCCGACATGACCGCCGCGATCAACCACCCCCGGTTCCACGTGGTCGTCGACCCCGACACTGACGCGCCGGTGGCCCATGTCGAGCCGGGGTACCCGGCCGCGGAGGTGACCGCGCTCTCCTCCGCGGGGTACGAGATCCGCTGGTGGGACCGGGTGGACCACTACTTCGGCGGGGCGAGTGCCGTCGGCCGGGCCGGTGCGGCCGGTGATCCGCGCCGCGGCGGCGTCGGCCGCCCGGCCTGATCTCCGCGCCACCCACCCGGTGGAGCCCACGCGGCCACCCGCATGTCCACGCGCTCACCGCGCATCGGCGTACCCTCGGCCGCGTGCCGCCGCAGGGCCTCGCTCTCGTGGCCGGGCGGCAGCCGGCCGTTCGCGGTGACCACCCGGTGCCACGGCACCGACCCGCCGTAGCGCGCCATCACCGTCCCCACCTGCCGTGGTCCACCCCGCCCCACCCAGTCGGCGATCGCACCATAGGACATCACCCGTCCGGCCGGAATGCGCTCCACCAGGGCGAGGACATCCTCGACGTAATCGTCCACGACCGGTCACGATATGGGATCCCGCGGATCACCGACATCAACGGCGGGCCAGAATGGGCACCGTGCGCGTACAGGTCACCGCAGCCAGTCGGATCGTGGTCAAGATCGGCTCGTCGTCGCTCACCACGGCCGCCGGCGGGCTGTGCCGGCAGCGGGTCGACGCGCTCGTCGACGCCCTCGCCGGCCACCCAGCGGAGACCGTACTGGTGAGCAGCGGCGCGATCGCCGCCGGCCTGGCCCCGCTCGGGCTGCCCCGGCGACCGCGTGACCTGGCGACCCAGCAGGCGGCGGCCAGCGTGGGCCAGGGGCTGCTGATGCAGGCGTACACCGAGTCGTTCACCCGGCACGAGAAGACGGTCGGCCAGGTGCTGCTCACCGTCGACGACGTCACCCGGCGGTCGCACTACCGCAACGCGTACCGGACCCTGCGCCGCCTGCTCGACCTCGGTACCGTGCCGATCGTCAACGAGAACGACACCGTCGCCACCGAGGAGATCCGCTTCGGCGACAACGACCGGCTGGCGGCCCTGGTGGCCGCGCTGGTCCGCGCCGACCTGCTGATCCTGCTGTCCGATGTGGACGCGCTCTACACCGGCGACCCGTCGAAGCCGGGCACTCAGAAGATCACCGAGGTGCGCGGCGACGAGGACCTGGCCGGCGTCTCCGTCGGCAAGGCCGGCCGCGCGGGCGTCGGTACCGGCGGGATGGTGACCAAGGTGGAGGCGGCCCGCATCGCCACCAGCTCCGGCATCCCGGTCATCCTGACCTCCGCGCCACTCGCGGCCGCGGCGCTGGCCGGCGAGGAGGTGGGCACGCTCTTCCACCAGGTACGGCAGCGGCCGGCGGCCCGCCTGTTCTGGCTGGCCCACGCGACGAACCCCCGTGGCCGGTTGCACCTGGACCCCGGGGCGGTACGCGCGGTGGTCGACCACCGCGCCTCCCTGCTCCCGGCCGGCATCACCGCCGTGGACGGGCGGTTCACCGCGGGCGACCCGGTCGACCTGGTCGACAACGTGGGGCGGCCGGTGGCCCGCGGGCTGGTCAACTACGACGCCACCGAGCTGCCCGGGCTGCTCGGCCGCTCGACCCCGGAGTTGGCGGCGGAGCTGGGTCCGGGGTACGAACGAGAGGTTGTCCACCGCGACGACCTGGTGCTTCTATGAGCACCCAGAAGCAGTCAGCAGTCTGGGCCGGACTGCTGCTACTCGTCGCCGAATAGCAGCAGTTCCGGCGAAACTGCACGGATCAAGGCACAGCGCGACAGGACGAGCGCGACAGACAGAGGGAGCGAAAAACGATGTCCGTGCAGGAGCAGGGACGACGGGCGAAAGCCGCGTCCGCGGTACTCGCCACGGCCACCCGCGCCGCCAAGGACGCCGCGCTGCGGGCCATGGCTGACGCGCTGGTTCGGCGTACTCCCGAGATTCTGGCGGCGAACGAGGGTGACCTCGCCGCCGGCCGTGACGCCGGCATGAGCGCGGCGCTGCTCGACCGCCTCTCCCTCAACGAGTACCGGCTCGAAGGAATGGCGGGCGGTCTGCGCAAGGTCGCCGACCTGCCCGACCCGGTCGGCGAGGTGGTACGCGGCTCGACGCTGCCCAACGGGCTCGAACTGCGGCAGGTACGGGTGCCGCTCGGCGTCGTCGGGATCGTGTACGAGGCCCGCCCCAACGTCACCGCCGACGCGGCCGGCCTGTGCCTGAAGGCCGGCAACGCGGTCCTGCTGCGCGGCTCGTCCTCGGCGGCGCGCTCCAACGCGGCGATCGTGGCCGTGCTCCGCGACGCGCTCGACGGCGCCGGGCTGCCCGCCGACGCGGTGCAGCTGGTCGACGCGTCCAGCCGTGACTCGGTCAAGGAGCTGATGCGCGCCCGCGGCCTGGTCGACGTGCTCATCCCGCGCGGCGGGGCCTCGCTGATCCGGTCCGTGGTCGAGGAGTCGACCGTACCGGTCATCGAGACCGGGGTCGGCAACTGCCACGTGTACGTGGATGCCGACGCCGACCTGGACATGGCGCTGGAGATCCTGCTCAACGCGAAGACCTCCCGCCCATCGGTGTGCAACGCCACCGAGTCGCTGCTGGTGCACCGGGCCGTCGCCGAGCCGTTCCTGGCCCGCGCACTGCCGGCGCTGCGCGACGCCGGGGTGACCGTGCACGGCGACGCGGACGTGGTCGAGGTCGGTGACCGCCGGGGCGTGACCGTCATCCCGGCCACCGACGAGGACTTCGACACCGAGTACCTGTCGCTGGACCTCTCGGCCGCGATCGTCAGCTCGCTGGACGCCGCGGTCGCGCACATCGCGCGGTTCGGATCGGGCCACACCGAGGCGATCGTGACCCATTCGCTGCCCGCGGCGCGCGAGTTCACCGCGCGGGTGGACGCGGCGGCCGTCATGGTCAACGCGTCGACCCGGTTCACCGACGGCGAGGAGTTCGGCTTCGGCGCCGAGATCGGCATCTCGACCCAGAAGCTGCACGCCCGCGGGCCGATGGGGCTGCCGGAACTGACGTCGACGAAGTACGTGGTGACCGGCACCGGTCAGGTCCGCTGACCCCGCAGGCCGCAATTCGCGCGCCTGACGCCGCTGCGCCAACCGACAGCAACGAGCCGCGCCGAGGCCACCTGACTGAATCGGCGTCGACCACGGTCACCGTGGTCGACGCCGATTCAGTCAGGCCGGAGCCGTTCAGTACGAAGGAAGCGAAGGATCGACGCTCTTCACCCAGGACGAGACCCCACCCTGGACGTGAACGGCGTCCTTGAAGCCGGCCGCCTTCACCGCGGCGAGCGCCTCGGCCGAGCGGACACCGCTCTTGCAGTACAGGACGATCTGCTTGTCCTGCGGCAGGTCCGCGAGCACGCTACCTGAGAGGATGTCACCCTTCGGCACCAGCGTCGCTCCGGGGATCCGCACGATCTCCCACTCGGCCGGCTCCCGGACGTCGACCAGGTGGATCGACTTGCCGGCGTCGAGCCAGCCCTTCAGCTCGGGAGCCGTGATCGTCGACCCGATCGCCGCCGCGCTCGCCTCGTCGGAGAGAGCGCCGCAGAAGTCGTCGTAGTCGATCAGCTCCGTCACGGCCGGGTTCTCGCCGCAGACCGCGCAGTTGGGGTCCTTGCGTACCTTGACCGACCGGTAGGTCATCTCCAGGGCGTCGTACACCATCAGCCGGCCCAGCAGCGGCTCACCGATGCCGGCGAGCAGCTTGATCGCCTCGTTGACCTGGATCGACCCGATCGACGCGCACAGCACGCCGAGCACGCCACCCTCGGCGCAGGACGGGACCATGCCGGGCGGCGGGGGCTCCGGGTACAGGCAGCGGTAGCAGGGTCCGTGCTCGGCCCAGAAGACGCTGGCCTGTCCGTCGAAGCGGTAGATCGAGCCCCACACGTACGGCTTCTTCAGGAACACGGCCGCGTCGTTGACCATGTACCGGGTAGCGAAGTTGTCGGTGCCGTCGACGATCAGGTCGTACTGGGCGAAGATCTCCAGCACGTTGTCGTTGCTCAGCGCCTCGTTGTGGACGATCACGTTCACGTACGGGTTGATCTCCCGTACCGAGTCGCGGGCCGAGTCCGCCTTCGGCCGGCCGATGTCGGACTGGCCGTGGATGATCTGGCGCTGCAGGTTGGACTCGTCGACGGTGTCGAACTCGACGATGCCGAGCGTGCCGACGCCGGCCGCCGCCAGGTACATCAACGCCGGCGAGCCGAGACCCCCGGCGCCGACGCACAGCACCTTCGCGTTCTTGAGCCGCTTCTGACCCGCCATCCCCACGTCGGGGATGATCAGGTGACGCGAGTAGCGCCGGACTTCGTCGATCGTCAGTTCGTCGGCCGGCTCGACGAGCGGTGGCAGTGACACAGGCGTGCCTTTCCGTCAATGGACTGCTGTCCGTCCACCCATTCTGCCTCGTGATCGCGGTAGACCCAGGTGACCTCCGTTACCCGGTCCGAACCTCGGGACGAACGGGTGGTCAGGGGACGGACGGGCCGGCGTAGCGCTGGCCACCCAGGTACGGCCACGAGTTGGCCAGGCAGCCGTTCAGACCGTACGTCTGCTGCTGCATCACCGGCGCGGGCTGACCGGGCTGTACGCACGCCTCGTGGCCGTACCCCAGCTGGTGGCCGACCTCGTGGTTGACCGCGTAGGCCCGGTACACCTCCAGGGGTGCGCCGTAGTCGGGTATCGCGGTCAGCCAGCGCGCATCGTTGACGATCACCTGGCCGGGTAGCCGGCAGGAGGTGAACTTGTCGGTCGACAGACCGCCCACCGCACACATCGCCTCCGAGGTCGTCGGGCTGGCCAGGAAGACGGTGAACTCGGCCGGCGCGGAAGCCGGGACCCGCTGCAGCCGGAACTGGCCGCTCGCGATCCAGCTCCGCGGGTCGCCGAGCACCTGGTCGACGACTGCCGCGAACGCGTTCGGGTTCTCGTTGATGCCGTCTTCGACCGCGACCCGGAACGGGCGCAGCACGCCGGCTGTGCCGAGGACCGGACCGGCGGACTGGACCTCGGTGAAGGTGCCGGCGCCGCGGTCCACGATCGCGGGCGCCAGCGCCAGCGACGGCGACGGCCTCGCCCCGGCCGCCCCGGCCAGGGTGGGGATGGGCCGCGCGGGCAGCCGCGACTGTACGGTCGGGCGGCCGGACGACCGGTTGAGCAGACCGCTGCCCCAGATGGAGCCGCCGAGACCGGCGGCGACCAGGAGCAGCACCACCCCGACGATGACGGCGCTCCGGCCCCTGCCACCCGCGGCGGCCGGCTCCTCCGTCGCCGGATCGGCCGGATCGGAAGCCGCTTCGGCGGCCGGCTCGTCCGGCCCATCCGTCGGCTCCGTTGCCGGCTCGGTCGTCTGCTCGGCGGCCGGCTCGTCGATCGAGTCGGTCTTATCCGCCGGTCCGGTCTCGTCGATCGGCCCGGTCTCGTCGGTCGGCCCGGTCTCGTCCGCCGGTTCCGGCTCCGGGTCCGGCGACGTCGGCCGCCGTCGGGTCGCCTTCCGGTCGCGCGGGAGGCGGCTGCCCTGCTTGTACCGTCCGGATTTGTTCGACCCGCCGGACGTACGGGTGTCGAAGTGCCCCGACTGGGGGGGCACAGCCGGGGTCCGACCGTCGCCTTCCGGATCCGGCGCGGGCTCCGGATCGGTCATCTCACCGGGATGCGTACCCGGTGTCGCCTCGTCTCGGGTGGGCCGTGCGCTGCCTGAGCGACGTCCCCGTGGTTCTCTCGTCGCGCCGTGGCTCATCGGGGAGCCAGCTTGCCATGTACGGCGACCGTATGTGGCAGGTACCCCGATATCATCCGGCGGCCTCACCAGCAGGAGTGATTCCGCCACCGAACGGGATGTCACGCTTGGACTTGGTGTTGCGGCGGGCCCGCTTGGGCCGCTCACTCGCGCCCGTCCTGGGCACCAACTTCACGGAACTGGCCTCGGACAGCATGCCGAGGACCGCACGGGCGACCATCCTGGGAGCTTCCATCTGCGCGACATGCCCCACGTCGTGCAAAGTAAGCAGGCGGCTGTCGGGGATCGTACGGGCGACCTGTGCGGCGACCCGTACATCGACGAGCATGTCCCGCTGACCACCGATGACCAGGGTGGGCGTGCTGATCCGCCGGGCGACCTGCCACAGGGACGCCGAGCCGGGAAGGTAGGCCCGCACGAAGCTCAGGATCAGGCTGCGCAGCGTGCGTACGTAGGCGCTGGTGTACTCGGGCACCGTGTACCGCAGCCGGGCCTCCTCCACCGCCTCCGCGAAGCGCTGCTCGGGAAAGCGGCTGGGATCGGCGAAGCAGCTCTCGATCACCATCCGGGCCAGGTCGGCCGGGTCGATCGCGGCCAGCCGCCGGGCGGCCAGCCAGTCGGCGCGCGGGATGAGTAGCAGCGGCAGCAGCCGGCCGTGGAACGAACGCCGCGGGTCCAGGAACGGCATGGCCGGCGATACCAGCGTGAGCGAGCGCAGGAGCTCGGGGCGGGTACCCGCGACGCACACCGCGACCGCACCGCCCAGCGAGTTGCCGAACAGGTGGACCGGGCCCCGGTCGGAGTGCTCGATCCAGCGGATGACCCGATCGGCGAACGCGGTCACGGTGTAGCTGCGCGCCGGGTCGCTACGACCGAAACCGGGCAGGTCGATCGCCTGGCCGTCAAGGTAGTCGGCCAGCAGGCCGGCCAGGTCGGTCCAGTTCAGCGAGGATCCGCCCAGGCCGTGCACGTACACTGCGGGCTCCACGGTCGCGGACCGCCCAGGGGTGTCCCGCACGTGGATGTTTGCGCCGTCCACGGCCACCGAACGCCCCGGCCATGCCGGAGTTATCCCCTCCGACGCCGGTAGCACATCCTCGGGTGCCAGGCGCGCGGCCTCCATGGCCCCATACTCCCTCGCCCGAAACTGACTTGCCGTTAACTTTCCCTAAGGGCGGGGGCCCTGCTTCTTAAGCGCCGCTTGATTCCCCTAGGAGAGCAGCGCCTCCAGTCGCCGGTTGACCGCTGCGAGCGTGGCCCGCACGACCGCCTGCCGCTGGTCGCCGTTGACCACCGCCGAGCCGGACAGTTCCTCGACCCAGCCGCCGTGCGCCAGCAGGAGCACCACCACCGCGACCTCGCAGCTTCCCATCGGTACGACCGTGGCGTTCTCGATGAAGCACCGCGCCCGGGACGCGCCGCCGCTGCCGGTCAGCAACTCGTCGATCGCGTTGGCCGCAGCGACCGCAGCCAGGCGCAGCACGTAACCGTCGAACGCGGGACCACTGGCCACCCCGACGGCCGGACCGCCGTCCGCGGACAGCCGCACCTCGACCACCGCGTCGGCACCCTGCGTACCGACCTCCACCTGGTCGAGCACCACCCGGGCCGCACCGGCGCCGCCGGGCAACGGGTGGTGCGCCGGCACCGAATCCCGCCGCTGCTCGGCGGTCCGCTGCCGCTCGGTACCCCGCTGTGGCTCCATGGGGCGCTGGGGTTCGCCGGCGCGCCGCTGCACCCGGCGGCCGCCGACGTCCGGGACCCGGCTCCGGGCGCCCCTACCGCCGAGTGGCCGGGCCTCGGTCACCCCGCGTTCGAGGGCACCCCTGCGGCCCGGATACGCGCCTCCGGTCGGTTCCTCCGGATCCGGCTCCACCGGCACCGGCAGGTTTTCCGGCGGGTCGGCGGTCGGCGCCGACCGGCTCTCGGCGGTGACACCGGCCTGCGGATCCGCCTCGCTGTTCTTCTTTGCGCCGGGTTCCGCACCGGTCTCGCCGTCGTCCTCCAGGGCGCGGCGCCGGCCGGGAACGACGGGGCCGGTCGGACGCTCGCCGCCGTGGGCGCCGGTGGGCGCCGGTGGGCGCAACAGCTCGTCATTGGGTTCCGCGTCCAGCCCCATGCGCTCGTTGAGCAACCGGGTGACCGCCCGGCTGACCTGCCCGGGGTCGGCGTCCTCGGACAGCTCCAGTCGCAGCGTGTGGCCACCGTTCGCGGTCGTACGCACATGGGCGTCGCGTACGCCCGCCACGCCCCGCACCGCAGCCAGCACCGCCGGCACGTCGAAGCCGTCGGGGCGCTCGGCGTCGCCGTCGCTCTCCTCGTCCTCGTCGCGCAGGTAGGTCGCGATACGGGCAAGCTCGGGAGTGGCGGCGGACTGCGCGATGGGCTCCGGTTCGATCGCCGGTACGGCCGGTACGGCCGGCACGTCGGGCTCGGCGGGCACTCGCTGGGGCAGTACCGGCGGGACCGTCGGATCGCCGGCGACCGGCTCCGCCCGGTCCGACGGGCCGGGCTCGTCCGGGTGGGACGGCTGCGGCCCCGGCGCCTCCGGCTGGCGCGGCACCTCCACTCGACCGGACACCTCCGCCCGGCCGGACGGTTCCGGCTGGCGCGCCGCCTCCGACCGACCCGGCCCCTCCGACCGACCCGGCCCCTCCGACCAGCGCGGCTCACGCCAGGGCTGGCCGGCCTGGTACTGCGCGGCAACGGCACGACCGCTGAGCTGGCCGGACACGGCCGGATCGGCCGGCTGCGCCGCCGCGCGGCTGGCGGACGGGGAAGGCTCGCGGTAGACCGGCCCCTCCTCGTACTCGGGCGGCGGCGCGGTGCGCGCCGTGGGGATGCGCTCGTACCCCGGAGGCAGCGTCGGCGGCGCCCAGGGCGAGCGGTCCGCAGGCTCCTCGCCGTGGTGCCGCCCGCTCAGCGCGGGTACCTGGCCGGACTGCTGCTCCGACTGGTCGGGATGCGGCTCGCCGGCCGGCCCGGCGTGGCGCCCGGCCGAGGCGGCGGGTGCGTCCGGCAGCGGCGGGAAGCCGTACCCGTGCCTCTCCTCCGGTGCCGGGTCGTACGGCTCGTACGCGGGCGGCGCGGACGTGACGGCCGCAGGCGGGGCTGACGTGGGCGGCGCCGGCTGCGTGGCCGGCTCCGGCACCGGGTAGGTCGCGGGCTCCGGAACCGGGTACGTGGCGGGCTCGGGAACCGGGTACCCGGCGGACTCCGGAGCCGGCGGGCGGGCCGCAACGGACTCGGGCAGGGCTGATTCGGGCAGGGCGGGGCCGATCGGTGCGTCGGATCCTTCCCGCGCCGGCCAGCCGGTCACCGGCTGGTCAACCGGGCCCGACGAGCCCGGGCCGGCCAAGCCGTGGCCCGACGAGCCGAAACCTGAAAAACCCGGCCCCGACAAACCCGGGCCGGACGAGCCGGCGATGGACTGGCCGCCGGTGGGGTACGGGTCCAGCCCCGGCGGGAACGCCTCGGCCCCCGAGAACGCGCTCGGCCCCACCGGCGCGACGCCCGCCGGGTTGACGGGCTGGGACGACGACTCCAGCGGGCTGAACGGCGACATGGTCGCGGCCGGGCTGACCGGACGGGACGCCGCGTCGACACCCGGTACCGGCGGCTCGGCCAACGGCGGGACGAGCGACAGCGGTGGGCGGGCGGCGGCCGCCGCCCGCGCGGGCGCGTCGGACGACGAGGACGCGGCCGGCGACGAGGGCGCGGCCGGCGGCTCCGAGATGCGGGTGGTGGCCTCCGGGTCGGGGTCGGCGGCGGGGTACGGCGGGAAGAAATCCACGCCGGATCCGGCGAAGCCCTGATCGACGTACGGAACTCCCTCGATCGACTGCTGCTCCGCGAGGTACTGCTGCTCCGCGAGGTTCAGCGGTCGGACCGCTCCGTTGGTGGGGCGCTGCGCGCCGCCGTCGACCACGGCCTGGTCGGGGTGGCGTCCCACCGACGGAACCGGCGCCATCAGATCGTCGTACGGTGCGCGCAGTTCGGCACGACCCCGGACGGACGTGTTGTCGCCGGGTACGTGTGCCGAGCCGACGGGCGGCCAGCCCCCACTTGCGCGATACTGACGCCAACCGGGATGTGTCTCCCCGGACGAGCCGTTGGCCGGCCAGGGCGCGCCGTTGTGCGTACCGTCGCGTTCGCCCGCGCCGCTGCCACCAACGGTGCCGTCCGCGCCTGGTTGTCCCGTTTCGTCCACCGTGCGCTCCTCCGTCGCCTGACGTGAGGCTACCGTGAACGGGTAGGGGCGGTAAGTTGCATCCGGCGGCGTGATTCGGAGGGTGAGGATGACCTCGGTGACGAGCGGTATGCAAGCAGCTGGAAGGCCCGTACGGCTGCCCCGCTCCGCGCGCCGCAAGCAGCTTCTCGCTGCGGCGCAGCAGGTGTTCGTGGCACAGGGGTATCACGCCGCGGCGATGGACGACATCGCCGAGCGCGCCGGGGTCTCCAAGCCGGTGCTGTACCAGCACTTCCCGGGCAAGCTCGAGCTCTACCTGGCGCTGCTGGACACCCACTGCGACGCGCTCGTCGACCGGGTGCGCCGGGCCATGGCCGCGACGACCGACAACAAGGAGCGGGTACGCGGCGCGATGCAGGCGTACTTCGACTTCGTCGACCACGAGAGCGAGGCGTTCCGGCTCGTGTTCGAGTCGGACCTGCGCCACGAGCCGGCCGTTGCCGAGCGGGTGGAGCGGCTGGAGCAGAGCTCCATCGCCGCCATCACCGACACCATCATGGCCGACACGGGCGTGAGCCGGGCCCGCGCCGAGCTGTTGGCGGCGGGGCTGGTCGGTGCGGCCGAAACCGCGGCCAGGTTCTGGCTGGCAGGTGGGCGCCAGGTGCGAAAGGCTGAAGCTGTGCAGTTGGTTACCGCCCTGGGGTGGCGCGGCATCGCCAGCTTCCCGCTACACGGCGAACAGGCCTGATGATCGCGTTACCCTTCGGAGGCGGCGAACGGGCCGCCTGATCAAGGAGGAAGACGTGGAGGTCAAGATCGGCGTACAGTTCGCACCCCGCGAGCTCGTGCTCGAGAGCGGCCAGACGCCGGCGGAGGTCGAGCGTGCGGTGGCCGAGGCCCTCTCCGGTCGAGACGGTGTTCTCACGCTCTTCGACGAGAAGGGCCGCCGGGTCATCGTGCCGGTCGACAAGCTGGCGTACATTGAGATCGCCGAGAGTTCCTCGCGCCCGGTCGGCTTCACCGCCGCCTGAGCGCCATTTCGTGATCTTGGCCACCCAGCCGGGCGGAAGCGGGCTGAGTGGCCAAGATCGCGAAAATCTCAGTTGTTGAGACCGACCGCCGCCATCCGGGCAGTGTGAGCGGTGGTCAACCGCTTGAACAACCCCTGGACGTCCGAGACGTCGCCGCCGCCGGACGCGATCAGCTCCGCGAGCGCGGTCCGCTCCGCCGCCACCCGCTGGGCCTGCGAGAGCGCCTCGCCGACCAGGCGGCGCGCCCACATCGACAGCCGGTTGGCCACCTTGGGGTCGGCCGCGATCGCCGCCCGCAGCTCTTCCGCGGCGAAATCGGCGTGCCGGGAGTCGTGCAGCACGTCGAGGACGAGATCACGGTCCTTCGGCTCCAGGAACGCGGCGATCTCCCGGTAGAAGTCGTCCGCGACGCCATCCCCCACGTACGCCTTGGCCAGCGCCTCCAGCCAGTCCTTGGGCTCGGTCTGATCGTGGTAGTCGCGCAGCGCCCCGACGTACGGGCGCATCGCCTCCTCCGCCTCGACCCCCAGCTCGCGCAGGCGCTCGGCCAGCCGGCAGTAGGCGTCGATCTCGCGGGCGGCCATCTCGCTGAGCGCGGCCCGCCGGCTCAGATCCGGGGCGAGCCGCGCGTCGGCCGCCATCTGATCGAAAGCGACGAGTTCGGCGTACGCGAGCAGGCCCAACAGGTCGGCCACGGGAGGCAGGGGGGCGGAATTTTCGGGCACGTCGGCAGGTTACCCCTAATACACTCCGCCAGCCGTGCCGATCAGAGAGTAGTTGCGACAACTGACAGATCGAAACGCCTGAGCGGCCGGCATACGCCAGGCGGAGCTGTACCAGCACAAGTGAGCAGGTCAGTACGGGTGATAGCATCGGTGTCACTTCCGCCGAGACCTGCTGCGTCCGGCGAACGCGCGGCCCGCGATTTCAATGTCGCCCGTGGCGCGCGTACATACATTCGAGCGCACCCGTCAGGTCGGGGCGCTCCCGCGAGAGAGACACCCCGAAAACTTGATGAACATTGACGGAACCGAAACGGCCGCAAACTCGGCCGCAGTCGAAGACACGACCATCGAATCGATCAACAGCGAATCGGCCGGTACCGAATCCGGCAGTCGCGCACCGGTACGCCCGGACAGCCCGACCTTCGCCGAGCTGGGCGTCCGCCCGGAGACCGTGGCCGCTCTCGAGGCCAACGGCATGACCCACGCCTTCAAGATCCAGGAGCACGCGCTCCCCATCGCGCTGCGCGGCACCGACGTGATCGGCCAGGCGCCCACCGGTACCGGCAAGACCCTCGCCTTCGGCCTGCCGCTGCTGCAGCGCGCACTCGCGCCGTCCGAAGGCGCCGACGGACTCCCCCAGGCGCTCGTCGTTCTCCCCACCCGCGAGCTGGGCATCCAGGTCGCCCGCGACCTCGATGCCGCCGCCCGTACCCGCGGCATCCGCGTCCTGGCCGTCTACGGTGGAGTGGCCTACGAGCCGCAGACCGAGGCGCTCAAGCGCGGTGTCGAGATCGTCGTCGGTACCCCGGGCCGCCTGCTCGACCTGGCGAAGAGCAAGCAGCTGCGGCTGGACCGGGTCCGCTCGCTCGTCCTCGACGAGGCCGACCGGATGCTGGACCTTGGCTTCCTCGACGACATCGAGAAGATCCTCGCCATGCTGCCGGGCGACCGGCAGACGATGTTGTTCTCGGCGACGATGCCGGACCCGATCGTGGCGCTGGCCCGGCGGTTCATGCGCAACCCGGTGACGATCCACGCCAACCACGACGACCGCACCGGTCCGTCGCCGCTCACCCGGCAACTGGTCTACCGCGCCCACCCGCTCAACAAGGTCGAGGTGGTCGCCCGGATCCTGCAGGCCGAGGGGCGTGGCCTTTCGATGATCTTCGCGCGCACCAAGCGCGCAGTCGACCGGGTCGCCGAAGACCTCGACTTCCGTGGCTTCGCCGTCGCGGCGGTCCACGGTGACCTGGGCCAGGGCGCCCGGGAACGGGCGCTGCGCGCGTTCCGCGCCGGGAAGGTCGACGTACTGGTCGCCACCGACGTCGCCGCTCGCGGCCTGGACGTCGCCGGCGTCACGCACGTCATCAACTACGACTGCCCCGAGGACGCCGACACCTACACCCACCGCATCGGCCGCACCGGTCGCGCCGGCGCCACCGGCGTCGCGGTGACGTTCGTGGACTGGGAGGACATGCCCCGCTGGCGGCTGATCGACAAGTCGCTGGGCCTGGACCTGCCGGAGCCGCCGGAGACGTACCACACCTCCGACCATCTCTACACCGACCTCGGCATCTCGAAGGAGATGACGGGCACGCTGCCCACCGCCGACCGGACCCGCGCCGGCCTGTCGGCCGAGCGGCTGGAGGACGTCGAGGGCAAGCGCAGTCCCCGTCGCGGTCGCCGTGGCGCATCCTCGGGTACGCCCGCGGCAGCGCCCCGTGCGACGGAAGGCGAGAGCGCGACGGCGGGTTCGCGTCGTCGGCGCCGCCGGCGCGTGGAGCCGGGCGCCACGGCAGCCGAGGTGTCCACGGTGGACGTCGCTCAGACCGTCCAGACGGCGGGCGAGGGCGAGCCGGCCAAGCGGCCGCGGCGGCGCCGTCGCGGCGGCCGGGGCGGCGCCGGAGCAGTGGCCACCGGCGGCGAGTGACATATCTGACCTGAAGGGCGGTCCCGCATGGGGCCGCCCTTCGTCGTACCGGGGGCAGGATCTCACTGTGGACGATGACCTGAGGAGCCTGCTCGATGCCCTGTACGCCGAGGGGAAGGCGCACGACGCGGACCAGCCGGACCGGCTCCTGCGGCTGCGGAACCTGGAGCCGGAGACGGCTACCCTGCTGGCGCTGCTGACCCGCATGACCGGTGCGCGGTCGGTGGTGGAGATCGGGACCAGCAACGGGTACTCGACGATCTGGCTGGCAGACGCGGTCGCCGATACCTCCGGCACCGTCGTGAGCGTCGAGCTGGGCCCGACCGACGAGGCGCGCGCCAACCTGGAGCGCGCCGGGCTGGCCGACCGGGTACGCCTCGAGCGCCGCGACGGCGGCCAGTTCCTGCAAAATCTGGCTGACGACAGCGTCGACCTGCTGTTCCTGGACTCCGAACGGGTCGAGTACCCGAACTGGTGGCCCCACCCGGCCCGCGTCGTACGGCCGGGCGGCGTGCTCGCCGTCGACAACGTGCTCTCCCACCCGGACGAGGCCGCGCCATTCCTGGCCCTACTCGCGGGCGACGGGCGGTTCGTGACGGCGACGATCCCGGTCGGCAAGGGGCTGCATCTGGCGTGGCGCCGGCAGTAGACCAGCCGCCGTGCGTCGGCTCATGCACGGGGTACGGGCTCGAGGAGCCTCGCCAGCGCCGGGGTGACGCCCCACTGGCCCACCAGCGAGTCGTACTCGGCGCGCAGCTCCGGCGTTGCCGGCGCGTCGGTACGGCGGGCCCGCAGCAGCAGGTTGCGCGGCGTGTGTACCGAGCCGACGAACTCGACGACCTCCACCTTGTACCCGTGCAGCCGCAGCAGCGACGCGCGTACCGCATCGGTCAGCACGTCGGCGAAGCGCTCGCGCAGGATGCCGTGGCGGGTCAGCGACCGGTACCCCTCGGGCGCCGAACCGGCCCGGAGCTGGGCGGCGAGGTCGTGGTGGCAGCAGGGTGCGGCGAGGATCCAGCGCGCGCCCCAGCCGGCCGCGCGGGCCAGTGCCTCGTCGGTCGCGGTGTCGCAGGCGTGCAGCGCCAGTACCACGTCGGCACCGTCCACCTCGGACTCCAGGATGGTCCCCGCGACGAAGTCGACGCGATCGCCCCAGCCGAGCCGCTCGGCGATCGCGGTGTTGCGCTCCCGCTGATCCTCGCGTACGTCCACTCCGGTCAGCCGGACGTCGACGCCGTGGGCGGTCAGGTACCGGTACGCCGCGAAGGTCAGGTACGCGTTCCCGCAGCCGAGGTCGACCACGCGCAGCGGCTGCGGGAGTTCCTCCTCGCCGAGCGTCGCCGCGAGCGCCCGGAGGAACGCGTCCACCTGCCGGCGCTTGGCCGCACTCCCCCCGATGACCTCGAACAGCGGGTCGCCCGGGTCGAGCAGGTGGATCGGTGGCCGGTCGTGCACGGCAGCGGCGGGCCCGGCGGTGGCCGGGCCGGCAACCGGGGCACCCCGGTGCACCTGCGCCTCGCCGCGCTTGGTGACGCGCAGTTGGAGCACGCCGTCGGTGCTCTCCACGTACCAGTTGCCGAACGGCTCCGCCAGCAGCCGCTCGATGGCGCCCTCGGCGGTACCGCCCCAGTCCAGGTTGCGGGTGTACGGGCGGACCCCGTCATCGGAGACGACCTGCAGTTGGGGCCCGGCCTTCAACGAGACCGGGCGCAGCTCCACCCGTTCCCAGCGGGGCTGCGCGCCCCGACGGCGACCGGCGGCGACGGCGCGGATCAGCCGGTCGGGGTCCAGCAGCAGGTCCCGTACTTCGGTGAGGGCGGAGTCCAGGGGTTCCGGCACCCCTTCAGCTTTTCATGGCTGCCTTCAGGATCTCCTCGTACACCCCCGGGTCGTACCGCTTGACGACCGGGTAGTCGCCGCGATGCTCCAGCTCAAGGCCTGGATTGGCCCAGTTCCGGCCGTCCGGTGCGAAGACGTGGGCGCTCGTGTTCACCTGGCCCCGCTCGACGGCGCCGCACTGCTCGACCACGTCCGCGCGGCCCATGCCGCGGTGCAGGTCCGCGGCGAGCGCGCCGCGGTCCATGTCCGGGCACTCCTCGGCGACCTCGAGGACCACCGGCAGCAGCGAGATGCAGCGGCTGTCCAGGAACAGCGCCCGTCGCAGCGCGGCGTCGAGCTGGTCGCTGGCGACGAGGCCGCCGACCTCGGGCCGCTTGGCCGCCTGTACCGCCTCCAGCGGCAGCAGCGACGTCACCGGCCAGACGGACGGCGCGGCCCGCCAGCGGCGCCAGCCGAGCCCCGGTTCGAGCCCGCTGAGCACGCCCTTCTCCATCTCGATCAGGCCGGGCTCGTGCGGTCGACGGTTGACCAGTTCGAGCGGGAAGGCCCGCAGGTCCAGTCGCACGTCGACGCCCAGCCGCTCGCGGGCGGCGCGCAGTCCGTGCAGGGTGAAGGTGGCGAACGGGCACACCAGGTCGGCATAGACCGTGACCACGCCCGGTGCGGAGTTGTACAGGTCCACGTCGCTCAGCGTGGCATGCCTGTCCGATCTTCGCAGCGGATCGGTGTTCAGGGCGCAGGAAGCGTGACAACGGTCGCCCCGTCGGCGGGTACGACCGGGGCGCCGGCCGCGCCGGACAGCGCGCGTACCAGCGTGGCGGCGGTGTCGGCGAGCAGGGTGTCCGGCTCGATCGGGGTACCGGCGAGGTGACCGAACAGGCTGGCCAGGCCGGGCAGCGGGAAGCCGTCGTCGCGGCGGGCGGGCCCGCCCAGCTTCTCCCGGCTGCGCTGCCAGGCGTCCATGACCTCGGCCGGCGAGGGCACCCCGAACCCGTGCCCGACGGGCGCGGCGTGGCGCAGCCGAACGAACTCCGTGTCGGCGTACGCCAGCGCCAACCGGGCACGCGCCGGGAGATCGTCGGCGTCGGGCACCTGCCGCATCACCGCGCACGGCGCCGCGCAGTCACCGGCGCAGACGCCGAGGGCGTGCGCGACGTTGCTGTGCTGGCGGTCGAGGTAGTCGCTGAGGTCGCCACCACGCGTCAGGCGCAGCAGCCGGGCGGCGCCCGCCTGATCGGCCTTGTTGTGCGCGCAGTCGGGGTCGCGACGGCCGAACCTGCTGCCCGGCACGGTCACGAACGGCAGCAGCCGGCGCGGGTCGCCGGCGTGGCCGAGCACCGGCTCCCACGCCAGCAGCGGCGCGTACTCGCTGGTGATGTGGACGGCGGCGACCAGGGCGGCGGTCTCCCGGCGGGCCCAGCGGGCGGCGATGACCTCCAGCAGCAGCCGGTACGCGGGCACGAGCGAGTCCAGCGCGCCGGCCGGGCGTTCGTCGGTCGACCGGGGCATCCGGCTGGCGCGCGCCCGGCGGGTCAGCGGCGAGGGTACGGCGTCGCCACTGACGAGGTCGGCGACGCTGGTGTCGGTACTGGCCCCGACGGTGGCGTCGACCCGGCCGAAGTCCTCGGCGTCGAGGTCGAGCAGGCGCTGGCCGAACGCGCACAACTGCTGGACCTGCGCGGCCTGGCGGGTGGTCAGGTGCTCACCGCCGGCTCCGCCCGCGACCAGCGCGGCGACCTCCCCGAACGCGTACCGCCGGGCCAGTGCGACCAGTACCTCGTGCGCCGTCTCCACGCCGGAGACTCTCTCACGATCTCCGATGTCCGTGGGACCGGCCGGCACCCGGGGCAACCACCGAACAAATGTACTATTTATGGCTTCCGTCGCTTTTATCCAACTTCACTCGTTAGGGGAGCGTGGGCTCATATCGCACGCTGTGCAGCGCGGTACGCGCCGTCTCGGCCCTGGCCGTGGCAGCCACCATCGCCGCCGGGATCGCACCGGCACGCGCGTACGCCGATCCGGCACCCGCGGACCTCGATCGCGACGTCACGACCGCGTGGCAGCAGCTCGAGACCGTCGTCGAGCACTTCAACACGACCCGGGAGGGTCTGAACGCCACGCGGGCCCGGCTCGCGTCGACCGACGCGCAGCTCGCGCCGCTCGGCCGCCAGGTCGACGACCTGCAGCGCAAGGTGGGCACGATCGCGGCCGGCGTCTACAAGGCGAGCGGGCAGGGCCCCACCACCGCCCTGCTCGGCTCCCGGTCACCGGGCATGCTGCTGGAGCAGCTGACGATGATCGACCACATCGCGCGCGGCCAGGAGCGGGATCTCCGGGCCCTGCGCGACGCCAGCGCCCGGTACGAGACGCAGCGGCGCCAGCTCAAGGACCTGGAGCGGCAGCAGGCCACCCAGGACCGGGAGCTGTCGGTGACCAAGGCGGCCGTCGAGAGCAACCTGAAAGAGCTGCAGTCGCTGCGCGGCAAGGCGTACGGGGTGCGCGCCGGCCGCGGCGTCAACCGGGACGCGTACGTGCCGATCTTCCCCGACGACGCCGGCGGTGCCGCCCTGCGCTTCGCGTACCAGCAGATGGGCAAGTGGTACCAGTGGGCCGCGGCCGGCCCGAACACGTTCGACTGCTCCGGGCTGGTACTCGCGGCGTGGCGCAGCGCCGGCAAGAACCTTCCGCACAGCTCGTCCATGCAGTGGAGCGGGGTCCGGCACATCCAGCGTGAGGAGCTACGCCCGGGCGATCTCGTCTTCTACTTCCCCGACATCCACCACGTCGCGATGTACGCCGGCGACGGGCGGGTCATCGAGGCGCCCCGGACCGGCGAGCGGGTCTCGATCCGGAAGATGGACTTCGCACCGATCTTCGGTTACGGCCGCGTGTCCTGAGAGAGCCCGCGGCCCGCTCCGGGAACGGGCCGCCGCTCTCGATGGGTCATCCGGCCAGCGCGAGGGCCAACGGGAACACCGCCGGCGCTCCGGCCCGGCGCAGCGCCTGGGCCACGATGGCCATCGTCCACCCCGAATCCACCAGGTCGTCAACCAGCAGGACCGGGCCGTCCAGCCCGGCGAGCCGGGCCGCCAGGTCGTCCGGTACGGCGAAGGCGTCGTGCAGCAGGCGTACCCGTTGCGCGCTGTTCCCCCGCCCGCCCCAGCCGTCCGGTTCGCCGCGGACCCGCGACACCGTGCCGAGCAGCGGAAGCCGGCCGGTCGCCGAGATCCGGGCGCCCAGGTCGTGGACGAGTTCGGGGCGGCGCCGGGACGCCACGGTCACCACGCCGACCGGTCGGGCCGGCCACGGATCGTCGCCGCGCGCCCAATCGGCGAGGGCCCGAACCACCCCCGCGAAGACGTCGTCGGGCACCGGCGCGTCCGGCGCGTCGTCACCGACGAGGCGCCGCAGCCGCTCCCCCCAGCCGAGGTCGGACAGGCGGGCCAGCGCGCGGCCCGGCCCGGCCTGCTCGTCCGCGGGGATCCGGCCGGACAGCGGCACCCCGATCGCGGGCAGCCCGGTCGGCCACAGCTGCCGGGGCGCCACGGTCACCCCGACCCGCCCGAGGTGCGCCTGCGCGGCGGACAGCGCCTCGGCCGAGACGGCCGTCGGGTACCACGTACCCGCGCAGTTGTCGCAGCGGCCGCAGGGTGCGGCCGCCGGGTCGTCGAGGCAGCGGCGCAGGTACTCCATCCGGCAGGCGCCGGTCGTCGCGTACTCCCGCATGGCCGCCTGCTCGTCGGCGCGCGCCGCCGCGACCCGCTCGTACCGGGCGGTGTCGTGCCGCCAGGGTTCTCCGGTCGCGACCCAGCCGCCGCGGACCCGCCGCACCGCCCCGTCCACGTCGAGCACCTTGAGCATCAGCTCCAGCCGGTTACGGCGCAGGTCGACGCGGGCCTCCAGGGCCGGCGTCGAAAGCGGCCGGTCGGAGCTTTCGAGGGCGTTGAGGGTGCTGCGTACCTGCTCTTCGGGCGGGAACCCGAGCGCGGCGAAGTACCGCCAGATGGCCTCGTCCTCACGGCCCGGCAGCAGGAGCACGTCCGCGCTCCGCACAGCCCGGCCGGCCCGGCCCACCTGCTGGTAGTACGCGATGGGCGAGGACGGCGCGCCGAGGTGCACGACGAAGCCGAGGTCGGGCTTGTCGAAGCCCATCCCGAGCGCCGACGTCGCGACGAGCGCCTTGATCCGGTTGTCGAGCAGGTCGGCCTCGGCGGCGCGCCGGTCGGCGTCCTCGGCCTGTCCGGTGTACGACGCGACCGGGTACCCCCGGGCCCGCAGGAAGGCGGTGGTCTCCTGCGCCCCGGCGACCGTGAGGGTGTAGACGATGCCCGAGCCGGGCAGGTCGGCCAGGTGTTCGGCCAGCCAGGCCAGGCGGTGGGCGGCGTCCGGCAGGCCGAGCACACCCAGCCGCAGGGACTCCCGGTCGAGGGTGCCGCGCAGCACCAGCGCGTCGCCGAGCTGCTCGGCGACGTCGGTCGTGACGCGGGTGTTGGCGGTGGCCGTCGTGGCCAGCACCGGCGTACCCGAGGAGAGCTCGTCCAGCAGCGTGCGCAGCCGCCGGTAGTCGGGGCGGAAGTCGTGCCCCCAGTCGGAGACGCAGTGCGCCTCGTCGACCACGAGCAAGCCGGTCGTGGCGGCGAGCTTGGGCAGGACGCCGTCGCGGAAGTCGGGGTTGTTGAGCCGCTCGGGGCTGATCAGCAGGACGTCCACCTCGCCGGCGTGCACCTCGGCGGTGATCTGCTCCCACTCCTCCAGGTTGGCGGAGTTGATGGTGCGGGCCACGATGCCGGCGCGGGCCGCCGCGTCGACCTGGTTGCGCATCAGCGCCAGCAGCGGCGACACGATGACCGTGGGGCCGGCGCCGGCGCGGCGCAGCAGGGCCGTCGCGACGAAGTACACCGCGGACTTGCCCCAGCCGGTGCGCTGCACGCAGAGCACGCGGCGCCGGTCGATCACCAGCGCCTCGATCGCCCGCCACTGGTCGGGCCGCAGGCTCGCCCCCGGCCCGGCCAGCGCCCGCAGCACCTCCTCGGCCTGGTCCCTGGTCACCGCACGCTCGTCCACCCGGCATTTCTACCAGCAGCGGGTGACAGTCACCGCCGGTATCGGACCCGCCACCGCCGGCGCGGCCCCCGCTCGGCCCGCCGGGCCAGCTGCCGCATCCGCCGCGCGATCACCCGGTCCACCTGGAGCGCGATCCACCCGCACAGGCAGGTAAGCGGCAACTCACCGAACAGTGCGGTCGCCACCGCGACGGTCAGGTCATGACCGGTGGGCGAGGTGACCACGTCGAACCAGGCGTCGATCAGCAGCGCCGTCGCCGTCGCGGTGGCCGTCATCACCATGTGCCGGTGCCCGCGGTACGCCAGCACCGCCGTGAGCAGCAGGAGCACGGTCAGCCCGATGTCGAACCCGACCCACGCGACCCGGTAGTTGCGGGTACGGATGTCCTCGGGGAGGGTCACGGCGAGGTAGGCCGTCCACGGGATGGTCACCAGGGCCAGCAGCGTGAAGACCGGAGCGATCCAGGACGGCACCGGCCGGACAGCGGGCAGGGCCGCAATCGCACCCTCGGCCGATCGTTCGGCGCCTATGGACATGATCGAAGGCTACGCCGGTGCGCGTCGGCCGTTGGCCGAGAGCTGCTGCATCGCGAACGTGGGTGCGTCGGTGAGGACCGACGACGGCTCGTCGTGCGACTCGTCCACGCCCACCGGCCGGCGGTCGGCCCGGCACAGCTCGATGCCGGTGTACATCTCGACCGTGTCCCACTCGCCCAGCGGGTACGACCTGTCGCGGGCGAGCCGGTACGTGTCCGGCCGGTCACCGGGCCCGGAGCGGATCCAGACCAGGGTCCCGTTCCGGCTCACGTCCGTCACGACCAGCCTGTTGTCGCTGATCTCCAGCTTCAGATGGGTACGGCTGATCCACCTGGCCGCGGCCTCGTGCAGCCACTCGGCGACCGCGATCGCGTCGGGCTCCTCGGGCGCCCGGCCGACGAACACCGGGCGGTCGGCCATCACGACGAAGTGCCGGCGCCGCAGCCCGTCGATGACCAAGGTGACCGGTACGGACGGCGGCCGCGGCCCGAGGTCGCGCAGCGGCTCGTCGTGGCGGGGGCAGACCGGCTTACCGGCGCGCAGCCGGGGTACCGGCTGGCCCAGGCGGCGGCCGTCGCCGAAGCTCGGGCAGTCGAACTCGTCGCAGCGCCAGGCCCGCGCGATCAGGGCGGTGCCGGTCGGGCTCGGCGCGGGCAGGTACTCGGGCGGCTCCGGCAGCGGCTCGTACACCGGCTCGGCGGGGTTGGGGAAGAGCGGCACGCGCTCGGCGGCGGCCCGGCGAAGAGCCGTACCGTCGGCCCGCGCGGTGACCGCCCCTGTGGTCGCCCCCGGCACGTTCTCCGGGGAGGTGGGCTGCGCCGGTACCTTCGGGCCGCCACGGCCGCCCGGCCGCGACAGCACCACGCCGCCGGTACCGCCCTTGCCGTCGGTCAGCAGCGCTCCGCCGCCGCGCGGGCTCACGGTCAGGACCCGCAGCGGGTCGTCGCGCAGCCAGTCGTACTGCTTCGCCAAGTCGGCGTGGTCGCGCAGGCTGATCACCGGTAGCCCGGTCAGCTCGGCGATCTCGAGCATCCGCCCGGCGGCGTTCTGCGTTGCCTCGATCAGGCCGTCGTCGGTCCACCGGCCCAGCACCATCCGCTCCTTGGCGGTCAGCGCGGCCTCCGACAGCAACTGCCGGGGCACGACCGGGTAGATCATCGCACCGCCGTCGCGCAGGTAACGGCCGAAGGCATCCACGACCATCCCGGCACGGATCAGGTTGACCGGCCGACCGCTGTCCAGTTCGGTGTACCGGATGATCTCCCCTAGATCGACCACCGCCTGTGCCACCACGATGTCGGTTGAAAGACGCTGCTCGATGGTGTCCATCACCTGGCTGACTTCGAAGCGCACCGTCACCTCCGGCTCGCGAGCGCGCTGGTGACAGACACCCTAGATGACCCATCACCTGCTCGTCCGCTGATGGCGGTGATTCCGACCGTCCCCATCGGTCAGACGACTCATCGGTGACCAGCGGGTTACGCGCGGTCAGAATCAGGCCCCGCCGGTCGGCGAGGTGCCGCTGGCCGACGAGCCGCCGGCCGCGCCGGGGGCGGATCCGGGCGAGGCGTTCGGATCGACGCTGCTCTGAGGCGACGGGGGCGGCTGGTCGAGCGGGGTCGGGTCCGGCGTCGGCGTCGCGCCGCCACCGCCCGTCGGGTCGGTCGTCGGGGTGCTCTCCGTGGGCGGTGTCGTCGCGCCGGGACCACCGCCCCCAGGCTCACCGCCACCGGGGGAACCGCCACCGGGGGAACCGGCACCGGGGGAACCGGCACCCGGAGCCCCACCGCCCGGACCGTCGACGTCGGGACTGCCCGCCTGCGCCGGTCCGCCACCGGCCACGCCCGGTCCCACGCCGGCGGGTACGGCCTGCCCGCCCGCTCCGGTCCGGTGCGGGGCGTTACCGCCCTGGCGGTCGCCGGCTGCTTCCACGCCGGAGCCGTCGTCCGTGCCCGGACCGCCGGTCCGCGTCTCGCCCGACGCTCCGACCAGCACGTACGAGCACGCGGCACCGTTGAGCGTGAAGGCGGTCGGCATCGGGTTGGCGGTGTGGTACCCGGCGGAGAAGCTGAGCGACCGGGACGTGCCCGGCTGCAACGGCGCGTCGCCGGCCGGTCCCCGTACCGTGACCGCGCCCGTCGGCAACTGGGTCCACTCGCCGGCCGACCCCTCGCTCAGGACCTGGTCGCCGGTGAAGGTGAACTGCATCGTCCACGGGTCCAGCGTCTGGGAACTGCTGTTGGTGACGGTGACGTCGACGTTGAACTGGCTGGCGTTGTCGGCGCGGGTCAGGTAGCGGACGGTGCAGGGTGCGCGGTTCGTACGGGCCTCGTCGGCCGCGATGGCGAGCGTCGCCGTCCTGCCGTTCGGCAGGTCCGCGCAGGTGCTCAGGGTGAGGCCGGCGGCGGCCAGCCCGGCGGTGACGCCCACGACCTGGATCGCCCGTCGGCGTCGCAGCCGATGCAGGTTGTCGATGACGGCGCTGCCCATCAGCGAACCGGGCAGGATCGAGGTCTCGGCACCGCTGTCGATCGCCGGTCCGAAGAGCGCCGCGGCCGCGAGGCGCAGCCGCCCCGGCGGCCGCCCTGCCAGCGAGGCCGTCACGGCCGGCGCCGGGTCGAGCGCCAGGTCGTCGGGCTCACCGGCGCGGATCGGCAGCGGTACCCGGATTCCGGCCGCCGCGGCCAGGGCGCTCGCCACCTCCCGGCTGGCCGGCCGATCGGCCGGATTCTTGGCCAGGCAGCGCCGGCACAGGTCGACCACCCCGTCGGGCAGGCCGGCGATGGGAGGCAGCCGCTGCGGCTCCACGTACACGTGCGCAGTGATCATCTGCGTTGTCGTCTCGGCCGCCCACGGTAGCTCGCCGGTCAGGGCCCGGTACAGCAGCAGGCCGAGCCCGTACACGTCGGTGGCCGCCCGGACCGGACCACCGGCCAGCCGCTCGGGCGCCAGGTAGGCGGGGGTACCGAGTACGACGCCGGCGGGGCCGACCTCGCCGCTCTCGCCCGCGACGGCGGCGATCCCGAAGTCGACGACCTTCGCCCCGGACGCGGTCAGCATGACGTTGCCCGGTTTGACGTCACGGTGGACGAGCCCGCGCGCGTGCGCGGCGGCCAGCGCCGCCGCGACCTCCGCGCCGACCCGCAGGGCCGCCCGCCAGGGCAGCGGTCCACCTCTCAGGCGGTCGGCGAGGGTACGTCCGGAGATCAGCTCCATGACGACGTACGGGACGGTGTCACCGTCCCCGGTGACGGACTCGCCGTAGTCGTAGACGCCGGTCACGTGCGGGTGCGACAGGCGGGCGGCGGCCTGCGCCTCCGCCCGGATCATCGCCCGCGAGTGCCGGTCCGCCGCGAGCTTGGCGGCGAGAACCTTGATCGCCACCTGCCGGTTGAGCACCTCGTCGTGGGCGCGCCATACGACGGACATCCCACCTGTCCCGAGGCGCTCGACGAGGCGATAGCGACCCCCGAGTACACCGACCGCGTCCACGTGTTCGACCTGCCCCGATCGATGACGGTCCAACCATCTCTATCTAACGTTGTTACGTGACGAGCAGTTACTGTGCCATCACCCGGGCGGTCGATATCGACCGCCTGCAGCATTCAAAATCGACCGACACGCGTCCAAATTGAACTCTACCGTCGGCCACGCTCGAACCCCGCATATTCACCGGAACAGGGGGGCATCGGAGAGGGTCGAGAAGGCACCGCCCAGGTTACGGGACAGTCTTCTCGATCGCCGCCGGTCCGAGCTCCTCGAGTTCCTTGCGCGCGTGGTCCACGTGCCTCGGGGTCGGGTCCTTACCCTCGGCCACGGCCAGGTCCTCCGGTTCCCAGGGCTGCTCAGCCCCGGTGCGCGGCTGAAGTTTGGCCAGGACCTCAGGGTCACGTCGCGGTGTAGTCATGGGGCTGTAGTTACCCCCGGTAAATGGCGTCACACACACCGATCCCAGATGGGATATAAGACATAAAAGGGGTGCCATCGATCGACTCGCTGCTAACGCACGATAACGCTCGGTCGAAAATACCCTGCCAAAGTTGCCGGGAACTTCCCACCCGGATGAAACTCCCCCATCATGTTGCCGGTGACTCGGGGCGAACACGGTCAGACCCTCGACGCCGTCACATGTGGACAGTCGAGCGCCGAGCCGCATCACAAGGACCCGCCGGACAGCAGGGACCTCCTGGCCGCCGCACAGGGCGGTGACGAGGAGGCGTTCCGGCGGCTGTACCACGAGGTACAGCCGCGCCTGCTGCGCTATCTGCGCACGCTGGTCTCCGACGACGCCGAGGACGTAGCGGCCGACGCCTGGCTGGAGATCACCCGCGGACTGCACACCTTCCGCGGCGACCTGGACGGATTCCGTGGCTGGGCGGCCACGATCGGCCGGCACCGGGCCCTGGACCACCTGCGGCGCCTTCGCCGCCGGCCCGGCGCCGACCTGCCGGTCGAGGCGCTCGCGCAGTTGGCGGCCGACGACGACACGGCCGGTGGCGCGCTGGACGCGATGTCGACCGACACCGCGATCGCGCTGATCGCCTCGCTGCCCCGCGACCAGGCCGAGGCGGTGATGCTGCGGGTGGTGATGGGGCTTCCCGCCGAGGCGGCCGCCCGGGTGCTCGGCAAGCGACCGGGCGCCGTCCGGACGGCGACCCACCGGGGACTGCGCCGGCTGGCCGAGCGGGTCGGGTCCGTACCGCCCGCGACCCACCGCCGGCAGGCAACCGGTGAGCTGCGACAACGATGGGCCTACGGAGGGGAGTAACGCAGACGGGGCGTCGAACGCTGAAAGGACGTGGGATGGGAAGAGACGGAGCCCGCAAGGTGGCCCGATGCACAGTGGACCGGCGTGCCGCCGAGTCGTTGGCGCGCGGCGACCACCGTGCCGACGTTCCCGACGCCCTCGTCCGCCTGCTCGCCGCGGCGGCCGCTCCGGCCCGCGACTCCGAGCTGGCTGGGGAGGAACCGGCCGTCGTCGCCTTCCGGCGGTACCACCGGCCCCCGATGCACGCACCCGGACGACGGTCGCTACTCGCAAGGCTTCTCACGGTGAAGATCACGGTCGCGTTCGCCCTCACCGCTGTCGGCGGCGGCGCCGCCCTGGCCGCGGCCGGCGGCTTCCACCGGAGCCTCGGCACCTCGGGGCTCAGCCCGCGTCCGGCCGCCCCCTCCGCGGCGCCGTCGAGCCCGGCCGCGAGCCCCCGCGGCACCGGCTCCGCCGCCGCGGCACCGAAGCGACCCGTACCGTCGCCGACCCTGTCACGACCGCCGACGGCCAGCCTCTGCCGGATCCTCGTCGCCGACGCCAGGAACAGGTCGGCCGGCGTACACATGGGGCTGGACAGTCCGGCCTTCGCCGCGCTGGTCGCCCTGGCCGGCGACGCGGCAGGCGTGTGGTCCTTCTGTTCCCGGCTGCTCACGATGGCCGGCGTCACGGCAGCTCCCGGCACGCCGTACCCGGCCTACGGCGACCGTTACCACAACTATCCGGGCAACCCCGGATACCCGTACCCCCGGCCGGACCCGGACCACAACGACGAGACCGGCCAGGCCGCCGACCGTGCTCCCTTCTCCCCCACACCGGCTCACGGTCGGCCCGCAAGTCCTCCCCTCGGGTAGGACGACCCGGTAAGCACCGCCACGCCCACCGTTCCCCCCACGGTGGGCGTGGCGGGTACCGAGGGTTTCAACACCGTTGCAGCCAGGTCAAACAGCCTCGGGAACAGCGGGGCACGAGTACGGTCACTACCGTGCGAACGGCCGACGCCATGCGGGCCCACCTCGACGACGACGCTCCCGTACTGGAACGGCGGGCGCTCGGCACCACCGATCTCGACTCGGCCGCCCGGCGCCTCGAGGAGTGCTGTGCCCGCGTCCTGGCCCCGGTCGAGGAGTGCCTGTTCTACCGGTCCAATGTGGGCATGGTCGCGGGCCTGGTACTGGCCGACAGCCGGCGGATCGTGGCCAAGGTGCACCAGCCCGGCCAGACCCGCGCCCGGCTGACCACCGCCCAGCGGGTACAGGCCCACCTGGCCGACGCCGGGTACCCGGCTCCACGACCACTCGCCCTGGCGCACTGCGGGCACTCCTTCGTCACGTTCGAGGAGCTACGCGAGGACGGCGCCCACCTCGACGGGCACGAGGGTCCGGTACGGCAGGCCATGGCCGTCGCACTCGCCGAGCAGGTCCGACTGGCCGGCGAGGTACCGGAGGTGCTCGCGCTCACCCGTGAGCCGCTGCGCGGGCAGCGGGTCCTGTGGTGCCGCAGCCCGCACTCGCCGTTCGACTTCGACGCCACCAGGCGGGGCGCCGAGTGGATCGACGACCTGGCCCGCCGGGCGCTCGAGATCCTGCGCGAGGACCCCGGTACGACGGTCGTGGGCCACACCGACTGGCGGGTCGAGCAGATGCGCTTCGCCGACGACCGGGTCAGCGTCGCGTACGACTGGGACAGCCTGGTGCTCGACTCCGAGACGACGCTCGTCGGGTACGCGGCCCGCGCCTTCCCCCTCGACTGGGAGCGGGGCGGTACCCGGATGTGGCCGACCCCGGCCGAGCAGGCCGCCTTCGTCGCCGAGTACGAGACGGCGCGGGGCCGCCCGTTCACCGCCGCGGAGCGCCGGGCGGTGGCCGCCGCCGGGGTCTTCCAGTCCGCGTACGGGGCCCGCTGCGAGCACTCCGTCGCCGGCGATGAGGACGAGGTCCCCGCCGACAGCCAGCGGGCCGGTCTCGCCGCCTACGGCGCGGCGCTCTTCACGGTGCTCGACTGACCGGCTTGACCTCAACCAAGGTTGAGGTTCGAAGCTGGGGGCATGCCTTTCACCGAAGCTGAACTCCGCTACCTGTCGAGCCAGCGCCTCGGGCGCCTGGCCACCGTGGCCCCGGACGGGTCGCCGCAGAACAACCCGGTCGGTTTCAGGTACAACCCGGAGACCGGCACGATCGACATCGGCGGCCACTCCCTGGGCGCAACCAGGAAGTTCCACAACGTGGAGGCCACCGGCGTGGCCGCCTTCGTGGTCGACGACGTGACCTCGGTCGACCCGTGGCGGGTACGCGGCGTCGAGATCCGCGGCCGCGCGGTGGCGGTACGCGGCGCCACGCCGTCGATGCCCGGCCTCAGCGGCGAGATCATCCGCATCCACCCGCGCCGCATCATCTCGTGGGGTGTCGATCCGGACCGGCACGGCATGTGGCGACGCGACGCCGAGGAGCCGGTACCCGCCCCCTGACGGTCGGGCTCACCAACCGAGGTACGTCCGTGCCGTCCGCGCAGCCCGCTCGACCAGGTCGACCCCGGCCTCCATCGTCTCGTGCCCGCGGGACAGCACCACGACGGTCGCGTCGGTGTCGGAGCCGGTGATCCGTCCCATGCCACCCCAGCCACCGTCGGGGCCCGGGGTGGTCGCGGTCAATCCGAAGACATCGGTACCGGCCTCGATGCCGCCGGTCCGATTCCACAGCCTCGTGGTGGCGTCGTTGTCGCTCTGCTCGATCATGGCCGTCGCCAGCTCCTTCTCCGCGGGCTTGAGTCCCCGGCCGGAGCGCTGGGCCTGCAGCAGCATCGTCGCGAGCAGGTCCACCTTCACGATGCTGGCCGTCTCGAACGGCTGCTGTCCGTTTTGACGTTCTTCCCGCCCTGAAGGACGGGGATTCCCTCCGCGCTGCGCGCGGAACGC
>NZ_BOON01000065.1 GCF_016863255.1 Planosporangium mesophilum | reverse complement strand
TAGCTCGCCCACCGCGGGCAGGGTAGGCAGGGCGGGTAGCTCGCCCACCGCGGGCAGGGTAGGCAGGGCGGGTAGCTCGCCCACCGCGGGCAGCGCGGGTAGCTCGCCCACCGCGGGCAGGGCAGGCAGCGCGGGTAGCTCGCCCACCGCGGGCAGGGCGGGTAGCTCGCCCACCGCGGGCAGCGCGGGTAGCTCGCCCACCGCGGGCAGCTCACCGACCGCGGGCAGCTCACCGACCGCCGGCAGGTCACCGACCAGCGGCAGGTTGGACAGAACGCCGGGCAGCACGCCTCCGGCCACCGGCAGCGGGGCCTGGCCGACGTAGTCGTCGCCGATCATGGTTGATCCGTCCGCGCCGGGGTGGACCGTGTCCGCCACCTGCTGGACCAGGGCCTGCGGTCCGCCGGCCAACAGGCCGGCGGCGTGCGCGACCGGCGCGAGTCCCGGTACCGGAAGCTCGCCGGTCGGGGCCTGTACGGCCGGCAGCTTCCCGTCCGTCACGGTGCTGGCGAGCGAGCCTCCGGACAGGAGGCCGGGCAGGACCGAGCCGGGGGCGGGTACGCCCAGGTCCGAGGCGCCGGTGGCGTCGTTGATCGGCAGGGCGCCCAGGACGCCGGGTACCGGCGTGGTCGCCACCTCGCGGGTCGGCAGTCCGACACGGTCCAGCGACAGGCCCTGGTTGTTGGGGCCGCCGGTCGGCTTGAACAGGTCATCGACCGCCCCGTGGAGCTGCTGCGGGTCCATCGCCGCGGGCACGGATACGTGTGCGTGGGCGGTACCGGCTCCGAGCAGCAGGACACCGCCGGCAACGCCGACGCTGCCGACTGCTCGGCGAAACCACTTGTTCATCCCTCATCCATCCGTCGCGTACTCGGAACGCCGACCCCACCGGCCGGCATGCGCGCGAGGCGCATCTATGTGGACAACGAAGGAGAGCGCCAAGTGTTTTGGCTGAAAGTCTGATTATTCCGTACTTATAGCTATTTAGGGTCACCGTCGGGGTCACTGCCGGCTCCCAAGAGGTCACCCAACATCGATACGATCTCGACGTGGTCGCCGATTCGTGGTTGCGCCGCCTCGGCGCCGGTCGCACCCGGAACGCCACCGTGTCCAGGGGGCGGGCGGTGCTGCGTCGCCGGGTGGATGCCGTCCGGAACGGTAGTGACACGGGTCAGCAACGGCACCTCGTCGTGTGCGGCGACGACCCGCTCGCGTACCGGATGATCGACGAGTTGATGACGCGGTACCGCGTCCGCGTCACCGTGATCCTGACCAGCCGGCACCGCGGGCACGGCCCGCAGATCGCGCGCCTGCCGGTGGACATCGTCGAGTCCGACCGGCTCGACGGCGACGCGTTCCGGCGGGCGGGCATCGCCAAGGCGGACGCGCTCGCGCTGGTACATCAGGACGACGTCGGCAACATCCATGCCGCGCTGCAGGCCCAGGAGGTCAACCCGAAGCTGCGCCTGGTCATCCGCATGTTCAACATGAGCCTCGGCCACGGCATCCGGCAACTGTTCTCCGACTGCCGGGTGCTGTCGGACGCGGCGATGGCGGCGCCGGCCTTCGTGTCCGCGGCGCTCGGCGAGGTCGCGCCGGTGTTCGTACGGCTGAGCGGGCGGACGCTGTACGTCGCCCGCCGGTCGCAGGTGCGCACCGGGGACGTCGTCTGCGGTCTCGCCGTCACGATGGCGCGTGGTGAGCCGGACCTGCTGCCGAAGGAGCAGGACCGGGCCGACCTGGTACTCGCCGTCGCGAAGGGCGTCCGGGCGAACGGGGACGACCAGGCGGCGGGCTCCACCGATACCTCCGAGCTGGTTGTCGCGCGCAACCGCCCGGTCAGCCGGCGGCGCGGCGCGGCGGCCGCCCGGCTGCGGCGCTGGCGCCGCCGTCCGCTGCGGGCCCTGTCCACGTTGGTCAGTCGCAAGCTCCGGATCGCGGCGCTCGCGCTGGTCGCGCTGCTCGTCGCCGGTACGGCCGTGCTCAAGGTGGCGCTCGGCAAGAGTTGGCTCGAGGCCGGATACCTGGCCGTCCTCGACGCCCTGGCCGGGGCCAACGCCGACGAGGGTGCGCCCGCCGTGGTGAAGGTGACCGAGACGGTACTCACGATCGTCAGCATCGCGCTGATCCCGATCGTCACGGCCACCGTCGTCGACGCGCTGGTCAACGCCCGGTTGGCGCTCGCGCTGGGCCGGCTGCGCGAGCCGATCTCCGACCACGTGGTCGTGGTCGGGCTGGGCAACGTCGGCACCCGCGTGATCCGCCAGTTGCACGACCTCGGCGTACCGGTGGTGGCGATCGACAAGAACCAGGGCGCCCGGGGGATCCCGGTGGCGCGGGAGCTGAACATCCCGTGCATCATCGGCGAGGCGCACCGCACCGAGACGCTGCGCGCCGCCTCGGTACGCACCTGCCGGGCGCTGGTCGTGGTCTCCACCGACGACGTCACCAACCTCGAGACCGCCATCCAGGGGCGCGCGCTCCAGGACGACCTGCGGGTCGTGCTGCGGCTGTTCGACGGGGACTTCGCCGACCGGGTACAGCGGGCCTTCGGCATCACCAGCTCGCGGAGCGTGTCCTACCTGGCCGCGCCCGCGTTCGCCGCCGCGCTGCTCGAGCGTGAGGTGATCGGCACCATCTCGGTGAGCCGGAAGGTCCTGCTGATCGCCGAGGTGCCGGTGTGCGCGGGCTCCGAACTCGCCGGCGCGGCGCTGGCCGACGCGGGTGACGTCGGTGAGGTACGGGTCATCGCCCTGCTGACCGACCGGCCGCGGACCACCATGTGGGACGCGCCGCCGCAGCGGCGGCTGAAGGCCGACGACGTCCTGATCGTCGTCGCCACCCGGGCCGGGCTCGGGCAGCTGCTGACCCGTACCGGACCGCCCGAACCGGCCGTCGGTGCCGACTCGCCCGCCTGAACGGGCTTCCGCCGACACCCGAACGTCTCGTCACTCGTTACAGAGTCGGAATTGTCCGAAATGTAGCCAGTGACGGGGGACGGTCGATGCGTCGTACGGTGGGAGTGGCGGCCGGCGTGGCCGCTCTGGTGGCGATGACCGGGGTCGCCGTCGCCGCTGAGCATCCGAGCGCGCGACCGCGGGTGGCCACCCAGTCCCCGGCGGCGGTCCCCGCACCGGCAGAGGCGCTCTCGGCCGCCACCGACGAGATCGTCGGTACCGTCGAACCGGTCACCAAGGCGCTGGACTACCTCGGCGGCCAGCGCAGCACGACGTTCCGGTACCCCGGCGCCTCGTACCTGAAGGTGCACTTCAACCGGCTCCTCCTGCTGCCCGGCGACTACGTGACGGTGGCCAACGCGGCGGGCACCGAGAGCCACAGGTACTCCGGCGACGCGCTCCGCGACACCGCCGACGCCATCGGCCAGCGGGCCGGGCAGTGGGCGATGTCGCTGGACGGCGACACCGCCGTGATCACCCTGCACACCCGTACCGCCGACCCCGCCGGCCTGCGCGGTCGGCTCGCCGAGCTGGGCGTCGGCGTGGACCGGGTGGCCCGCGGGTTCACCGCCGCCGAGCGCGAGGCGCGCCTCGCGGCCCAGCGGAGGAGCAAGGCCGCCGCGGCGAGGCGGCTGGCCGCTACCGAAGGGCGGCAGGAGAGCATCTGCAGCCAGACCAGCACCGCGCGGGACGCGGTCTGCTACCGCACGGCCGACCCGGTCGCGTACGCCCGGTCCAAGGCCGTGGCCCGGCTGCTGATCAACGGTAACGAGCTGTGCACCGCCTGGCGGATCGGCCCGAACAACCGGATGATCACCAACCACCACTGCTTCACCGACACGTACTCGGCCCGCAGCACCGAGGTGTGGTTCAACTACGAGTGCGGAGTCTGCGGCGGGTTCGACGTCCTGCGCCCGACGAAGGTCATGGGCGATCGGGTCCTCGCCACCGACAGCCGGCTCGACTTCACCCTGTTCACCGTGCAGAACTTCGACTCCATCTCCCGGTTCGGCTACCTGCAGCTGGACGTACGCGCTCCGCGCGCGGGCGAGGAGCTGTACATCCCGCAGCACCCCGGCGGCGACCCGACTCAGATCGCTGTGAACAACCGGTCCAACGGCAACTGCGTGGTCACCGACCCGAGCGCCGACGGGTACGGCACCGGCACCGACCTGTCGTACTACTGCGACACCGAGGGCGGCTCGTCCGGATCGCCGGTACTGGCCCGCGGCACCAACAAGGTGATCGGCCTGCACCACTTCGGCGGCTGCCCCAACGCGGGCGTGCGCATCGACCTGATCTACAACCGGCTGTCGCGGCTGCTGTAGCCGGTGGACCGACCGCCGCTGACCCCGACGCCGCTCAGTGGCGTCGGGGTCTCCGGGTAGCGTGGCGGGCGTGCGGGCATGGGGGATCGTGACGGGTGTAGCCGTCGGGCTGTTCATCTCCTGGCTCGTCGTCGCGTTCACGCTACGCTCGGTCGCCCGCCGGGCGGACGCACCGGCGCTGCGGTGGCCCTGGTCCGGTGGCCGGGACGGCGTCGAGTCGCTCCGCCGGGCGCTGCCGTTACAGACCCGGTCGTGGTGGGTGGACACCGCGCTGCTCGCCGGCTTCGTGGGCGTCACCGTGGCGCTCGCCAACGGGTACCTGGTCCGGCTCGACCTCCAGGTGTACCAGTGGTGCGAGGCCCACCGGCCGGTGGCGCTCTACTGGTTGGCCCGCGCCGGAAACCTGCTCGGCCAGGGGACGCCGCTGGCCGTCCTGGCCCTTGGGCTCGCGGTCGTGGTCGGGTGGCAGCGGCGCTCGGTGCGGCCGGTGCTGCCGGTGCTCGCCGCCGAACTGCTCACCGGCGTGACGGTGCTCGGACTCAAGCTCGGCCTGTACCGGGCGCCACCCCGCAACCAGAACGGCGTGGCCCACCCGGAACAGCTGTTCAGCGACCCGGGCAGCCAGTCGTACCCGTCGGGTCACCTGGTCGTCGCGATCGTCTGGTACGGGATCCTCGCGCTCCTGCTCGTGGACGTGCTCCCGCTGCGTGGGCGGTCGGCGCTGCGACTGGTGCCGCCGGCCGTCCTGTTCTGCACCACGGTGTACCTGAGCTTCCACTGGTTGACCGACACGGTCGCCGGGCTCCTGCTCGGGATGCTGCTCTACCGCCTGCTCATGCGGGTGCCCTGGGACTCCCTGCCGCTCGGGCGCCGGCTGACCGCGACCGGCTGGGCCCGGCCCGGCCTGAGTGATCACCGATGACCACGCTCGAACGGCGCCTCGGTGTCGGTGACGCGGTCGTCCTCGGGCTCGGCTCGATGCTCGGAGCCGGGGTGTTCGTGGTCTTCGCACCCGCCGCGGCCGCCGCGGGCGGGACGGGGCTGCTGGCCGCGCTCGGCCTCGCCGGGCTGATCGCCTTCTGCAACGCGACCAGCTCGGCCCGGCTCGCCGCCCGGTACCCGGAGTCGGGCGGCACGTACGTGTACGGCCGCGAGCGCCTGGGCGAGTTCGCCGGGTACCTGGCCGGCTGGGGGTTCGTGGTCGGCAAGACGGCGAGCTGCGCGGCGATGGCCCTCACCGCCGGGCTCTACCTGGCCCCGGCCGCCGCGCGCCCGATCGCGGTGGGGCTGGTCGTGGCGCTCACCGCGATCAACCTGGCCGGCGTCACCAAGACCGCCCGGGTCACCCGGTGGCTGGTCGTGATCACCCTCGCGGTACTGCTTCTCGTCGTCGCCGTCGGCCTTCCGCGCGCCCGGCCGATCGGTTTCGACCCGCCGCCCCCGACCGGCGTGCTCACCGCCGCCGGGCTGATGTTCTTCGCGTTCGCCGGGTACGCCCGGATAGCCACGCTGGGGGAGGAGGTCCGCGACCCCGAGCGCACCATCCCCCGTGCGGTACCGCTGGCGCTCGGCGCGGTGCTCGCCGTGTACGCCGTCGTGGCGGTGACCGCCCTCGCGGTCCTGGGCCCCTCCCGGCTCGCCGCGACCTCGGCGCCGCTGGCCGCCGTGGCGCAGGCTTCCGGCGTACCCGGGACCGGGTGGCTGGTCCGCGTCGGCGCCGCGGTGGCTGCGGTCGGCGTCCTGCTCGCACTGCTGGCCGGGGTGGCGCGCACGACGCTCGCCATGGCCCGGCGCCGCGACCTGCCCGCCGCCCTCGCCTCGATCCACCCGGCCCGGCGGGTGCCGCACCGGGCGCAGCTGCTCATCGGCGCCGTCGTGGTCGCCCTGGTCGTGCTCGCGGACGTCCGCGGTGCGATCGGCTTCTCGAGCGTGACGGTACTGGTGTACTACGCGATCGCGAACGCCTCGGCGCTCACGCTTCCGGGTCGGGGTCGGGTGATCCCCGTCGTGGGGCTGGTCGGCTGCCTGGTCCTGGCCGCGTCACTGCCCTGGAGAAGCGTCGTGGCAGGTGTCGGGGTGCTCGCCGTCGGCGCGCTCTGGTTCACGGCGCGCCGCTTCATGATCGGCACAACGTCGCCGGAGTCGTTGCCTCCGGACCCCTCCGAGACCACACCGTCCCGGAGGTCGTGACGGTGTCAGGCGACCCAGGTGCCGGCGCGCATGACACGCAGCACCCGTAGTTCGGCGTCGAGCACGACGAGGTCGGCGCGCCGGCCGGGCTGGAGCGCGCCGATGTCGGTACGGCCGATCGCGGCGGCGGGGGTGGTCGCCGCCATCCGGGCGACCTCCTCGACCGGGAGGCCGGCGGCGACGGCGCGCCGGAACGCCACGTCCATCGTGAGCGTGCTGCCGGCGATCGAACCGCCGTCGGTGAGCCGGGCGACGCCGCCCGAGACCGTCACACCCTGACCGCCCAGCTCGTACTCCCCGTCGGGCATGCCGGCGCCCGCCATCGCGTCGGTGATGAGCGCGGCCCGCGACGCCCCGGTCACCGTGGTGGCGAACCTGAGCGCTCCGTCGTGCAGGTGAACGCCGTCCCCGATCAGCTCGCAGGTGACGGAGTCCGACCCGAGCAGCGCGAAAACCGGACCCGGCTCGCGGTGGTGCGGCGGGCGCATCCCGTTGAAGACGTGGGTACCGACCGTCGCGCCGGCGGCGATGCCGGCCAGGGTCTGCTCGTACGTGGCGTCGGTGTGTCCGATCGCGACCACCACGCCGTGGTCCACCAGGTATGCGATGGCCTCCAGCGCGCCCGGAAGCTCCGGGGCGATGGTCACCATGCGGACCGCTCCGGCGCCGGTCCCGATCAGCCGGGCCAGTTCGTCGGTTGATGGTTCGCGCAGGTGGGCCGGGTTCTGGGCGCCGCAGCGGGCGTGCGACAGGTACGGCCCCTCGAAGTGGAGGCCGGCGATGATCCCCTGGTCGACCAGCGGCGCGTACGCGCGGGTCGCGGCCACCATCAGGTCGGGCGGCGACGTGACCAGGCTGGCCAGCAGCGTCGTCGTGCCGTGCGCCAGGTGGAAGCGGGCCACGCCCTGCGCCTGCTCCGGGTCGCCGGTGGTGAACGTGTACCCGCCGCCGCCGTGGGTGTGGATGTCGACGAAGCCCGGCACGATCCACGCGCCGTCCACCGGCTGTACCTCTCCGGCGGGCCGGGCCGGGCACACGGACTCGATCGTTGCTCCGTCGACCCGGAGGTGGCCGTCGGCGAGTACACCGTCGGGGGTGACGATCCGCGGGCCGGCGAGGACGGTCATGCACACTCCCGGTTGAGGGCGTCCTGGGCGATGAGCGCGGCGCCCAGGACGCCGGCCCCGTCTCCGAGCGCGGCCCGGAACAGGGCCGGCTCGCGGTGGAAGGTGAGCCGGGCGCGAAGGGCGCGGCCGAGCGGATCCAGCAGCGCGTCGCCGGCCTCGGCGAGTCCACCGCCCACCACCAGGGCCTCCGGGTCGAACAGTGCGAGGCCGGTGAGCAGGCCGTCGGCCAGGGCGTCGATCGCCTCGTGCCACACCGCCGCCGCGACCGGGTCGCCGCTGGCGGCGAGCGCCGCGACCCGATCGGCGCCTGCCGCATCCTCGGCGCGTTCGGCGTACCGCCGGGCCACGGCCGCCGCGGAGGCGACCGCTTCGAGGCAGCCCCGCAGCCCGCACCCGCAAGGGGGCCCGCCCGGGCGTACCACGATGTGCCCGAGTTCGCCGGCCGCGCCGTGCGCCCCGGTGAAGACCTGTCCGTCGACGACGTGGGCCGCCGCGATGCCGGTACCGATCGGTACGACGAGGACGTGCCGGTACCCGCGACCGGCGCCGAGCCGTGCCTCGGCCAGCCCACCGGCGCGTACGTCGTGGCCGAGCGCGGCCGGCACGCCGAGCCGCTTGCCCACCAGTTCTCTCAGCGGTACGTCGCGGAAACCGACGTTCGCCGACCACACGGCCACACCGGACGCCTCGTCGACGATGCCGGGTACCACGACGCCGACTGCCCGCGGGCGCAGCCCGGTCCGGCCCGCCGTGTCGGCCAGGTCCGCGGAGAGGTCGAGGATCGTGGTGACGACGGCGTCCGGCCCGCGCTGGGGGGCGGTCGGGTGGCGCTCGCCGTGGCGTACCCGGCCGGCGGAGTCGACCAGTGCGCACTTGATGCCGGTACCCCCGACGTCGAGGGCGACGACCACGTCGTCCGCCATAAGTACGAGCTCCCGACTGCGCGGTCCGGCGTGAAATGGCGCTGCTTCGCGCGTCATTGTGCAGGAGGGGCGGGTCCGGGCGCCAGCCCCGTTCGGCTCCTCCGAGATCTTGGACACTTGGCGGGCCTACAGCACCGCGAAGTTGCCAAGATCGGCGACGGGGGAGGGGTGTGACCGGAAATGCGCATAGCTTGCGCTTGTCAGGCCGCCTTTCGCGCATTAGTGTGCACAACACTTCGCACGATATGAGCAGCACGATCCGCACCGGGAGGTGAACATGGACAGGTACGCCCGCTGGAACGCGCTCCTGGAACTGCTCACCGAGAGCGGCCGGGTCACCGTGGAGGAGGCGGCCGAGCGGCTGTCGGTCTCCCAGGCCACCATCCGGCGTGACTTCGACCAGCTCGCGCAGCAGCAGATGATCACCCGTACCCGGGGCGGGGCGGTTGCGAACGGCGTCTCGTACGACCTGCCGCTGCGGTACAAGACCGCCAAGCACTCGGCGGAGAAGCAGCGCATCGGCACCGCGGCGGCCGCACTCGTCGATCCCGGCATGGTGGTCGGCCTCAACGGCGGTACCACGATGACCGAGGTGGCCCGGGCCCTCGCGGTACGCCCGGAGCTGGCCGGCAACGCCGACGACGCCCAGTTCACGGTCGTCACCAACGCCCTGAACATCGCGAACGAGCTGCTCGTACGGTCCCGGATGAAGATCGTGGTCGCCGGCGGGGTGGTACGCCCGCAGTCCTTCGAGCTGGTCGGCCCGCTCGGCGCGAACCTGCTGCGCGAAGTGACCCTCGACGTGGCGCTGCTCGGGGTGGACGCGCTCGACGTGGCGCTCGGCGCCGCCGCCCATCACGAGGGCGAGGCCGCGATGAACAGCCTGATGGTCGGCCAGGCCCGGCGGGTCGTGATCATCGCGGACAGCTCGAAGCTCGGCGGCCACGCCTTCGCCCGCATCTGCCCGATCGACCGGGTCGACACGCTGGTCACCGACTCGGGCGCGTCCCACGACATCGTCTCCGGGTTCGAGCAGGCGGGCGTCCGCGTCATCGTCGCGTAGGTCAGCACGATCTAGGCTGGGTCGTGCGGCTGGCGACCAGGCTGCGTGTGGCACCGGCGATGGCGACGGGAGACGGCATGGAACCCGCGGACAACACCCAGCCGGCCGACCCGGCCCCCGACTCGGTTGAACCGCCGCACTCCCCATCGGACGCTCCACCCGCCGACCTGACCGACGGCGAGCGCGAGCTGCTCGACTTCGAGAAGCAGTGGTGGCGCCGGCCGGGCGCCAAGGAGCAGGCCATCCGCGACCGGTTCGATCTCTCCCCGACCCGGTACTACCAGGTACTGAACGCGCTGCTCGACCGGCCAGCCGCGCTGGCCCACGACCCCGTCCTGGTCAACCGCCTGCGCCGGCTACGCGCCGACCGCTGACGCGACCGGCGGAGCACCGACCGCTAGCGCGCGGCCTGCTTCTCCGCGTACGCGGCGAGCCACGCCACCTGTCCCGGGTCCAGCGACGGCCGTACCCGGGACAGCGCCGTCGCCACGTGCGCGGCCGTCACGGTCGACGCCTCGAGGGACTCACGCATCGCCGCGAGGGCGGCCTCCCGTACCAGCGCCGCGCAGTCGGCCGCGGAGAACCCGTCCAGCTCGAAGGCGAGGCCCGGCAGGTCGACGTCGGGGGCGAACGGCACGTCCTTGGCGGCGGCGCGCAGGATGTCGGCGCGGGCCCCGGCGTCCGGCGGCGGGACGTACACCAGCCGCTCCAGCCGCCCCGGCCGCAGCATCGCCGGGTCGACCAGGTCGGGGCGGTTGGTGGCGCCGATGACGACGACGTTACGCAGCGACTCGACCCCGTCCAGCTCGGTGAGCAGCGCGGCGACGACCCGGTCGGTGGTGCCGCCGTCGCTGGCCTGGCCGCGTACCGGCGCGAGTGCGTCCACCTCGTCGAGGAACACCAGTGTCGGGGCGGCCTCGCGGGCCCGGCGGAACAGTTCGCGTACCGCCCGCTCGCTCTCACCGACCCACTTGGACAGCAGCTCCGCGCCCTTGACCGACAGGACGTTGGCTCTGCCCGTGCCCGCGATGGCCTTGACCAGGAACGTCTTGCCGCAACCGGGCGGCCCGTAGAGCAGCACCCCGCGCGGGGGCTGTACCCCCAGCCGGGCGAAGGCGTCCGGGTACGACAACGGCCACAGCACCGACTCGGTGAGGACCTCCTTGACCTCGACCATGTCACCCACGTCGTCGAGGGTGAGCTTCGCCAGTTCGAGCGAGCTGTCCGCCATCGAGGTCGGGCGCACCACCTCCAGGGCGCCGTCGAAGTCGGCCATCGTCACCTGGGGCGAGTCGGTGCCGGACTTGTGCCGCAGCGCGGCGCGCACGCCGGCCTCGCGGATCAGCGCCGACAGGTCGGCGGCGACGAAGCCGGGGGTACGGGCGGCGACGTCGTCCAGCCGCACGTCACCGGTGAGCGGCATGCCGCGGGTGAGGACGGTGAGCTGCTCGCGGCGCATGGCGGCGTCCGGCAGCGGTACCCCGATCTCGTGTTCGAGCAGCCCCGGCGAGCGCAGGGAGGGGTCGACCGCCTCGGGGCGGCTGGTGGTGCAGACGACGGCGACGCCGCGGCCGAGCAGGTCCTGGACCTGCCGGCGGAAGAGGGTCGACAGCGGACCGGGGGCGTCCCGCGGTGCGAGGGCCTCGACGTCGGCGATCACCAGTACGCCCGGGTTGCCGACCTCGGCCGCGGCGGCCCGCAGGTGGGAGTCGGCGGACGCGTTGGTCAGCGCCGCGATCTCCGGCGCCCACAGCACGGTGACGTCCGCCCCGACATCGGCCGCGACCGCCTTCACCAGGGCCGACTTCCCGGACCCGGCGGCGCCGGTGATCAGTACGCCGAGCGAGACCGTGGTACCGAGCTTGGCGAGCACCTCGCCGTGGTGGAAACCGAGGTCGAGGAGTTCGGCCAAGTCGTGCGCCTGGCTGCGCAGCCCGGGAAGGTCTTCGAGGTTCGGTGCCCGCTCCGGGGCCGGGGTCGCGGCCTCGACGGTGCCCGGCTCGTGGGTGGCCTGCCCGCCCTGCCAGGCCACCACGGTGTCCATCGTGACCAGTGCGGCGCTCTCCGGTGCGGCGTCGGTGACGGTGACGAGGGCGCTGGTGAACCCGTACCCGATGGTGTTGGACAGGCTGCGCCGGGCCGCCTCCAGCAGGCCGCGCACGTTGTTGGCCGGTGCGACGTCCTGCGGCATCAGCGACACGTTGTCGCCGACCGTGACGACCTTGCCCAGCAGGGCCAGCCTCAGCATCTCCGGGCTGACCACGGCCTGGATCTCCGCCGGTCCGGTCAGGGTCACCGTACGGGCCGCCTTCGTCGGGGCCGGCGCGACCGTGACCTGGCCGCCGTCGCGGGTACCGAGGTTGCCGAGGGTGAGGTCGTCGGCGTAGAGCAGCGCACGACTGGCCCCGGACTCGGCGAGCGCGGCGATCCCGGCGGTGGCGCGCCGGCCGGTGAGCGCGACGGGGTCGCCGGGGCGCAGACCGAGCGCCGTGAACACCTCGGAGTGCAGGCGGACGACGCCCCGCCGGGCGTCGAGCGCGGCGGGGCGCAGGTTCGCGGTCAGGGTCAGGGATCGCGCCGGTTCCGTCACGATCAGGAGCCTATCGCCGCCCTACCGGGCGGCATCGTCGAGTAGGCGGCGGGGGAACGCACGATCTCGGATAAGAAACCGCCGCTGGATAAGGCACTCGGCTGAATGGCGGAAGAGGTACGGCGTACTGATCCACCGAAAGGATGACCGCGAGAAATGGCGCCGGTGTGACCGACTCGCCAATGGCGGAGCTTGACAAATATTCGGTTCCCGGTACTGCGTCGTCGCTGCTGGATCGGCCGGCGGGACAAAGATCGCCATGGCCCGATATTCAGCCTCGGCGCCGTTTCGATACCTTACTCGGGAGTAAGGTAATTGGGTGCGTGTGCGAGCGCAGTCACATGAGTCGGCCGCCACATTCACTACCGTTTCCGCCCCCGTTATGGCGTCCCCACCCCACGGTTAACCTGATGAGCGGGGGTCGGTGACTGAAAGTATGGGTAGCGGTTACCGGGAGGTCTGGGTCGGTATCCAAACGGACCTAGATGGGAATTGGGTATATCTCCCGGGCGCGATTGCTCCATAAAGTGCGGACAGCGCGAAAGGAGCCCTCCCTATGTCCGTGGTCTTCAGTCAGAACTCAGCGATGGTGTGGTTGCCCATCACCGCCTTCCTGATCGCCTGCGCCGCCAATGGCGCCGCCTACCTGATCGGGTATGCGCACGGCACCAAGAACAGCAAGATCGACGCGATTCTCAGCGCGCAGCGCGCGGAGCGCGACCAGTTGCGCGGTAGGCGCCGGCGCTCGCGCGACGAGGCACCGGCCCCGGCCCTGGCTCGGGCCACGTTCCAGCCGATGCGGCCGATCCGGGATTACGGGATCTGCGAGACCGCCGTACTCCAGCGGGTGCCGACCGTGCCGGTCAACGCCGAGCCTCGCGAACTCGTGCACGCCGTCGCCATCAGCGAGCAGCGCCGCGGCCTCTAGTCGCGCGCACCGGCCGGGCCGTCCGCTCGGCCAACCACCCCTCGAACATGACCACATAGGGCATGGCCAAAGGCAGTACCCCCACGCTCCGCGGCGTGGGGGTACGTTCGTTTTACCGGCCCTTTCAGCGTGATCACAGGAACGGGGTCGTACCGTTGGCGCCATGCCGTCCTCAATTCCGGCGCGACTCCGTCGTGCCCTGCCCCGGGTACGTCTGACCCGGCGCCGGGTCATCGCGGGCTCCGCCGTGCTGGTCCTGCTCGTCGGTCTCGTCGGGTGGGCCGCGTGGCCCACTCCGGCCGGTTACCGCACCGAGGACCGGATGATCGCCGTCAAGAGCGGGCCGAACGGCGACCAGGACATCACCCTCGACACCCGGCTGTACCTGCCGACGAGCGCCGATGCCCGCAACCGCGTCCCCGCGGTACTGCTGGCGCACGGCTTCGGGGGTACCAAGCTCGACTCCGCGACCGACGCGCAGGACCTCGCCAACCACGGGTACGCGGTGCTGACCTGGACCGCGCAGGGGTTCGGACGGTCTACCGGCCAGATCCATCTCGACAGCCCGGACTGGGAGGTCAAGGACGCGAAGAGTCTGGTCGACTGGCTGGCCGCTCGGCCGGAGATCCGCCAGGACGGGGCCGGCGACCCCCGGGTCGCGGCGATCGGCGGCTCGTACGGAGGTGGCCTCTCGCTGCTGCTGGCCGCGTACGACCAGCGCGTCGACGCGATCGTACCGATGATCACGTGGAACGACCTGGCCCGCGCGTTCCTGCCGGACGCCGCCGGGGGCAGCCCCGAGAACGGCGTGTTCAAGAAGCAGTGGGCGGGCCTGTTCTTCGGCTCGGGCGGCTCTCTGGGTGCGGGACCCGGCGCCGGGCTGGCGGGCCTGGGCGGCGCGCCCGACGCCGGCCAGACCTCCGGCGGGCCCAACCCGGGCGCCAGCCAGGGGGCCGGTGGCCGTAACCGGGGCACCCCGCCGGCCGCGGGCCCGAGCGCGGCCCCGGGCGGATCGGCGGGCCGCAACGCCCTCGGTCAGGTGGCCGCCGACCCGCCCGCCGCCCGTGCGCAGTGCGGGCGCTTCGCTCTCGACGTCTGCCAGGCGTACCTGGAGATGGCCACGGCCGGCCGGCCGGGCCCGGCGGGGCTGGACCTGCTGCGCCGCTCCAGCCCGGCGTCGGTGATCGACAAGATCAAGGCGCCGACCCTGCTCATCCAGGGTGAGGCCGACTCGCTCTTCCCGCTGTCAGAGGCCGACGCGAACGCCAAGGGCATCGCGGCCAACGGCACGCCGGTACGGGTCGCCTGGTTCACCGGCGGCCACGACGGAGGCCAGGGCCCCCAGTCCGATCAGGACCGGAACAAGTTCCTCACCGCGCAGTGGCTCGACCACTACCTGGCCGGCAAGGGGTCGAAGCCGCAGAACAGCTTCACGTACTCGCGGATCTCCGGGATCGACGCCAGCGGGGAGGGGCTCGTCGCGGCCGGCTTCACCGTCACCGACTACCCGGGCACGACCGGTACGAAGTCGGAACAGATCAGCGTCTCCGGCCCGCCGCAGGCCGCCGCCAACCCGCCGAACGGCAACCCGGCCGCCATCTCCTCACTGGCCGGGGCGGGCGGCGCCACCAGCCTCGTCAGTGGCCTGTCCACCGAGGTGCCGGGGCAGCACGCCGACTTCTACTCGGCGCCGCTGACGAAGGCGACCGACGTCACCGGCTCCCCGACCGTGCAGATCAAGGCGGCCTCCCCCACCGGTGAGGCGGTGCTCTTCGTCAAGCTGTACGACGTCGACGCGAACGGCCAGCCCACGCTGCCCAACGGTCTCATCGCGCCGATCCGGCTGACCGGCCTGCCGGCCGGCATCGACCAGGCGACCCCGACGACGGTGACGCTGCCGGCGATCGTGCGCCGCTTCGAGGACGGTCACCGGATCAGGATCACGGTCTCGGCCTCCGACCAGGCGTACACGACCCCGGCGGAGCCGACCGTGTACACGATCGCGGCGGGCGGACCGGTCACGCTGCCGATGGCGCCCGGCACGCCGATCCAGAACCCGTCCGTGATCTGGCGCTATGTCCTCTTCGGCCTGATCGCAGTGATCGCGGTCGCGCTCGTCGTGGTCACGGCGCTCAGCCGCCGCCGGCTGCGTCGCAGGGAGAAGACCGAGGACGGGTACGCGCAGACCCCGCTCGTCGTACGCGGGCTGCGCAAGGAGTACGCGGACGGCTTCGTCGCCGTCAGCAGGGTCGACTTCACCGTCGAGCGCGACACCGTCGTCGGCCTGCTCGGGCCCAACGGCGCCGGCAAGACGACGACGCTGCGTGTACTCATGGGGCTGACCTACCCGACCCACGGCGAGATCCTGGTCTTCGGCCAGCGGCTGCGGCCCGGCGCCCCGGTGCTCAGCCGGGTCGGCGCGCTGGTCGAGGGCCCCGGCTTCCTGCCGCACCTGTCCGGGTACACCAACCTCCAGCTGTACTGGAAGTCCACCGGCCGGCCGGAGGCGGAGGCGCGCTTCGAGGAGGCGCTCGACATCGCAGGCCTCGGCACCGCGGTCCATCGCAAGGTCAAGACGTACAGCCACGGCATGAAGCAGCGCCTCGCCATCGCGCAGGCCATGCTCGGCCTGCCGGAGCTGCTGGTACTCGACGAGCCGACCGACGGGCTCGACCCGCCCCAGATCGCGGAGATGCGCAAGGTGCTGCGCCGGTACGCCACCGACGGGCGGGCCGTACTGGTCTCCAGCCACCTGCTCGCCGAGGTGGAGCAGACCTGTACCGACGTGGTGGTCATGCACAGGGGGGAGATCGTCGCGTCCGGGCTAGTCGACGACATCGTGGGCGACTCGCCCAGCGTCCAGTTGGACGTGTCCGACGTCGACGAGGCCGAGAACGTCCTCGACAAGCTCGGCGTGGTCCGGTCGGTGGCCTGGTCCGGAGGCAACGGGCTGGTCGTCGACCTGGACGGCACGCCGCGTTCCGAGGTCGTCGCGGCGCTGGTCAAGGCCGGTATCGGAGTGGACCGGGTGGTGCCCAGGCGGCGTCTGGAGGACGCGTTCCTGGCCCTCGTCGGCGGCGACACGAAAGCGAGCGGAGAACGATGACGACCACGGCTGTGACCGCTACGGACACCTACCGCCCCACCCGTACCTTCACCTTCGCCACCGAGTTCCGCCGGCAGGCCAGCCGGCGGCGCACCCAGCTCGCGCTCGGGTTCATGGTGGTGCTGCCGCTGATCATCCTGATCGCGTTCCAGCTCAACAGCAACGACAACAGCAACAGCGGCCGCCGGCGTGGCCAGTTCTCCAGCCTGGTCGACCTCGCCACGGCGGGTGGGCTGAACTTCGCGCTGTTCACGGTGTTCGTGTCGGCGTCGTTCCTGCTGATCGTGGTGGTCGCGCTGTTCCACGGCGACACGGTCGCCAGCGAGGCGAGCTGGGGGAGCCTGCGGTACCTGCTGGCGATCCCGGTACCGCGCGGCCGGCTGCTCGGGGTGAAGCTCGCCGTGTCGCTGGCGTACTCCGGGCTCGCGATGCTGCTCCTGCTGGCAACCGCGCTCGGCGCCGGCACGCTCCGGTACGGCTGGCACCCCCTGCGCAGCACCATCGCCGGCGACATCGCATCGGGCGAGGCGCTGCTGCGGCTGCTCGGCATCATGGGGTACCTGGCCGTGAGTCTGCTGGTGGTCGCGGGGCTGGCATTCCTGCTGTCGGTGGCGACCGACGCGCCGCTGGGCGCGGTCGGCGGCGCGGTGCTGCTGCAGATCCTGTCGAGCATCCTCGACCAGATCACGGCGCTCGGCGCGATCCGCAGCTTCCTGCCGAGCCACTTCGCCCAGGCCTGGCTGGGCCTGCTGTCCACTCCGATCCAGACCGACGACCTGGTACGCGGCTGCGTGTCTGCGCTCTGCTACGGCGTGATCTTCTTCGGTCTGGCGTGGTGGCGCTTCCTGCGCAAGGACGTCGTCAGCTGACGGCCCCCAGCGTGATCAGGAGCTGCGCGAGGCGTACTGCGGGATCGTGGTGATGGGAGGGCGCTTGCCGCCGCCGACCGGCCGGTCGACGGCGGTGATGGCGTCCTTGACCCGATTGAACTGGGTCAGCGTGTCCCAGCGGGGATCGTTCGGGTGTATCCGTTCGAGCACGGTGTGCAGGACGGCCGTGGCCACCTCGCCGAGCGCGGCGAGCTCCCCGCCGCCGTGCGTGCGCTGACCCAGGTCGACCTGGGCGACCGCGTCCAGGCCGGACTCGAGCACGGTGTCCAGCAGCAGGCCGGTCTCCACACCGTGCCCGACGGCGAACGGCAGGGTCTCCAGCAGCGATCGGCGGGCGGCGTACTCGCCGGCGAGCGGCTGCACCATCCCGGCCAGCTCCGGGAAGTACACGTTGAGCAGTGGCCGGGCCATCAACTCGGTGACCTGCCCACCCGGGTGGGGGCGGTCGTAGCACGCCTTGACCAGCGACACGTCCGGCTCGGACAGCAGCGGCCCGAGCAGGCCGGTGATGAAGTACGACCGGAACTCGGCCAGGTCGGCGTCGACGTAGACGATCAGGTCGCCCCGCGCCACCATCAGCGCCTTCCACTGTGCGTCGCCCCGGCCGGGCAGCAGCTCGTGTTCGGACAGGATGTCGCCGTGGTGGTATACGGTCGCGCCGGCGTCGGTGGCGGCCTTCATCGTGCCGTCCTGCGACCCGGAGTCGACCACGACGACCTCGTCGACGAGGCCGGTCTGGTCGGCCAGGATCCGCACTCCGTCGACGATCTCGCCGACGGTCTGCTCGTCGTCGAGGGTGGCCAGGGCAACGGTCACCGTGGCGTCGCCCTTGAGTCGGGCCACCCGGTCGAGCGGCCAGTCCCGCCATGAGGACGTGCGGCGGTCAAACCAGGAGGTGGCGGTCGGGTGCATGGCTCCACACTCGATAGACGTAGTTCGGTGTCACATAGGTAAAAATCTGGTGGAGTATCGCACCTCAGGGCGGTCAGCGGTACCGCTGGGCCGGCGGAGGCCGCCGGATCGACCTTCGTGACCTCACTCACGACGTGAGGTTGTTTCGTAGCGGCGTTCGTTACATGTCCCTAGACTTGTGAGCACAACTGAATACCTCATCCAGAGGGGCTGAGGGAACGGCCCGATGAAGCCCCGGCAACCACCACTGACGACTCGATGACGAGGCCGCGCGTGGCAGGTGCCAATTCCGTCCCGGTGTGCGACTCCCGGGAAAGATGAGAGGAAGGCCTCGACATGACGTCGACCGTCGACGCGTCCCCGTTCGTCAACTCGCCCGCCCGCGCGCTGGTCTGCCGCGGCTGTGGCACGGAGTTCCCGCTCGCCGCGCAGCACGCGTGTTATGAGTGTTTCGGGCCGCTGGAGGTCGCCTACGACCCCGCGGCGCTGAAGCGGGTGACCCGCGAGGAGATCGCGGGCGGTCCGCCCAACATCTGGCGGTACGCCTCGTTGCTGCCCGCCGGCCAGGACCCCGCGACGCGGGTGACCCTCGATCCGGGCTTCACCCCGCTGGTACCCGCGCCCGCGCTCGCCCGCGAGGTCGGCCTGCGCGCCCCGCTGTGGGTCAAGGACGACTCGGCCAACCCGACTCACTCGTTCAAGGACCGCGTCGTGTCGGTGGCCCTCACCGCGGCGCGCGCCCTCGGCTTCGACCGGTACGCCTGCGCGTCGACGGGCAACCTGGCCAACTCGGTGGCGGCGCACGCCGCCCGGGCCGGCGTACCGAGCATGGTCTTCATCCCGTCCGATCTCGAGCCCGGCAAGGTCATCACCACGGCCGTGTACGGCGGTGACGTGGTCGCGATCGACGGCTCGTACGACGACGTCAACCGGCTCTGCTCGGAGCTGACGGAGACCGACGAGTTCGAGAGCACCGCCTTCGTCAACGTCAACGTCCGGCCGTTCTACGCCGAGGGCTCGCGCACGCTCGGGTACGAGGTGGCAGAGCAACTGGGCTGGCGGCTGCCGAAGCAGGTCGTGATCCCGATGGCCAGCGGCGAGCTGCTGACCAAGATTGATAAGGCGTTCGCCGAGCTGGTCGAGTTCGGCCTGGTCGAGGCGCCGGCCGACGGGTGGCGCGTGTTCGGCGCGCAGTCCGCCGGCTGCAACCCGATCGCCCTGGCGCTGCAGGAGGGCCGCGACGACATCATCCCGCAGAAGCCGACCGGCATCGCCAAGTCGCTGAACATCGGCGACCCGGCGGCCGGCGTGTACGCCCTCGAGGCGGTCCGCCGCTCGGGCGGCTGGATGGCGTACGCCGACGACGAGGAGATCCGCGACGCGATCGGGCTGCTGGCCCGTACCACCGGCATCTTCGCCGAGACGGCGGGCGGCACGACCGTGGCCGCGCTGCGCAAGCTCGTCGCCGAGGGCCGGCTGGACCCGGAGGCGGAGACGGTCGTGTACAACACCGGCGAGGGGCTGAAGACCCTCGACGCCGTCGCCGACCGGGTGGGCCCGACGTACCGGGTCAAGCCGTCGCTGCGGGCGGCGCGGGACGCCGGCCTGCTCGGCTGAATTTCCGCCATCTGTAACGGGTCGTGACGTACGTCGATCCGTACTCGCGAGTGGACGGTGGGTTCGGGGCGCTGACGCGCCCCGCCCCGCCGAGGAACGCGAACGCGATGAGTGTCGCGACGAACGCTCGGCGTACAGGTCCCCCCATCGGGGGCCTTGACTGCGCCGTCCGGTAGCCGGCACGATTCTCGGTGCGGGAGGACGCGTCGCCGCGAGGCCGCCGATCCGTTCGGCAGGCCCGCGACCGCAGCGCCGGAGGCGTTGTGCGAGCGTCCTCTCGACCATTTCGCCGCGAAGTCCGGTTTCCCGGTAATTCGGTCGCGCTCCCAGTCCGAGTTGACGCACAGTGCCGGGTATGAGTACCGATACCCGCGCCTTCCGTATCGTCGAGATCGAGCCCGGTGACCCCGCCGCCCTCGACGCCTCGTACGAGATCCGGCGCGCGGCCCGGGCGCACGACGTACCGGACTTCCCGCCGCTGTGCCGCCGCCTCCACGACGGGGCGATCCGGGCCGGGTGGCCGGGCGTGGCCCAGTCGACGTGGCTGCTCCGCGACGGCGACCGGCCCCTCGGGGTGGGCACCGTCCGGTTGCGGCAGGTGGACAACCTCGACAACGCGGACTGTGAGATCGACGTGCACCCCGACCACCGTCGCCGGGGCGCGGGCCGGGCGCTCTACCGGCACATCGCCGGGTACGTCCGCGCCGCCGGCCGGCGGCGCCTGTTGGCAGAGACGTGCGGGACGCTGCCGGGCGGCCCGGCGCGGGACGGCTGCGGTGCCGGGTTCGCCCGCGCCATGGGCTTCGCCGACGCGCTGCACGAGGTCCGCCGCACGCTCGACCTGTCCGGGGTGGACACCGACGGGTACCAGCGGGCGCTGGCCGAGGCGTGGCGGCACGCCGACGGGTACTCGCTGGTCCAGTGGCGCGACGGCACCCCGACCGAGCACCTGGCCGGCGTCGCGTACCTGGGCGGCCGGCTGCTCTCGGACGCGCCGAGCGGCGACGTGGAGTGGGAGTCGGAGGAGATCGACGCCGACCGGCAGCGCGCGAGGGACGAGGCGCGGGCGGCCCGTGGCATGCGGACCTACAGTTCGGCGCTGCGGCACGACCGGACCGGCCGGCTTGTCGCCTGGAGCATGCTCGTCCTGCTCTCCTCCCCGCCCGACCACGCCTGGCAGGACATCACCCTCGTCGACCCGCCGCACCGTGGTCACCGGCTCGGCACGATCGCGAAGATCGCCAACCTCCGGTACGCGATGGCGGGCGAACCCGCGCTGCGCTTCGCACACACCTGGAACGCCGCGGTCAACGAGCACATGATCTCGATCAACCAGGCTATGGGGTTTCGTCCGGTGGACGCGTGGATCGAGTGGCAGCAGGAGATTCCTCGCGACTGACGTCGGCGTGGAAGGCGACGAAGACCGAGTACGGTCGGCCGGCCGGGTCCCGTGGGCGGGCGGCGTACTCGTCCAGGATCGCCTGGATCCGTCTCCGCAGCTCGTGGTAGTCGTCCTCGGTCAGCCGCAGGCCGAGCCGGCTCATGTCGACCCGGTCGAGGCCGGCCGTCTCGGCCTCGGCGAGGAAGGCGTCGAGCATCGCCGGGCGGGGGCCGGGCACCGCGGCGTCGCTCACGTCGAGCGTCCACGACTTGCCGGTCGAGAGGTAGGGCACCTCGCGGGAGCCCCGGGCGCCCCGCCGGGTCGGTTGCGGTACCAGAAAACCGGTGTCGACGAGGGTACGCACGTGATGGAGGGTGGTCGCGGCGTTCGCGCCGAGGCGCTCGGCGATCTCCTTGTTGGTCAGCGCCCGGTCCAGGCACAGCCGGATGATGCGCAGCCGTACCGCCGAGGCGAGCGCCCGCGCCTCAGCCTCGGTCGCCGGTCGCCTTTCTGTCATACGCCCGAAGCGTAGCCGTGACTGGTTGACTTTTCCCAATGAGTCGATGACGCTGCCGACATGAGGCTCGGTCTGCTCCGCCACCACGACTTCCGGCAACTGTTCGTGGCCGACACGATCAGCCAGTTCGGCACCCAGGTCAGCATCCTGGCGCTGCCGCTGATCGCCGTGCTCGTCCTGCACGCCGACCCGCTCGAGGTCGGCGTGCTCGCCGCCTGCGAGACGGCCGCGTTCCTGCTGGTGGGTCTGCCCGCGGGAGCCTGGGTGGACCGGATGCGCCGGCGCAACGTCCTCATCGTCGGCGACCTCGGCCGGGCCGTCCTGCTCGGCTCGGTACCCGTCGCCTGGTGGCTCGGCGTGCTCACGATGCCGCAGTTGTACGCCGTCGCCCTGCTCACCGGCGTGTTCACCGTCTTCTTCGACGTGGCGTACCAGAGCTACCTGCCGCACCTCGTCGGCCGGGAGAACCTGGTCGAGGGCAATTCCAACCTGGAAGCGGTGCGCGGGGTCAACCAGGTCGCCGGGCCGACCGCCGCCGGCCTGCTCATCGGCTGGCTCACCGCACCGGTCGCCGTGGTGGTCGACGCGGCGAGCTTCGCCGGTTCGGCGCTGTTCGTCGGGCTGATCCGCAAGCGGGAGCCGAAGCCTGAGCGCAAGCCCGACGCCCACCTCGGCCGCGAGATCGCCGAAGGGCTGCGGTTCGTGTGGGGCAACCGGCTGCTGCGCGCGATCGCGATGTGTACCGGCTCGTCCAACCTGTTCTCGAACATCATCGCGGCGGTGCTCGTCGTACTCCTCGCCCGCGACCTGCGGCTGTCGCCCGGCATGATCGGACTCTTCTTCTCCTTCGGCGCGGTCGGTGGACTGATCGGCGCGTTGGTCGCCACCCGCGTCGCCGCGCGGATCGGCCAGGGCCCGGCGATCTGGATCCCGGTCGCGGTCTCCGGCCCGTTCCAACTGCTGTTCCCGCTCGCCCAGCGCGGCTGGCTGCTGTGGGCCGCGGCCGCCGGATACTTCGTGTACGCGGTCGGCGTCGTCGTCTACAACGTCACCCAGGTCAGCTTCCGGCAGGGGCTGACCCCGGAGCGGCTGCTCGGCCGGATGAACGCGACCATGCGTTTCCTGGTCTGGGGCACGATGCCGATCGGCGGGCTGATCGGTGGCGTGCTCGGCAAGTACGTCGGCATCCGCGAGACGCTGTGGATCGGGGCGATCTGCGGCATGTTCACGTTCCTGCCCGTCTTCCTCTCCCCGCTGCGGAGCATGCGCGAACTGCCGACCGGCCATGACGAGGAGCCCGCGCTGGCGCTTTGACGATCTCGGACAGTTGGGTCGCACGACTGTCCAAGATCGCGGAGGAGGGTGGAAGATGACGGCATGAGCGAACCTCATCCTCATCCCCTGTACGGCAAGCATGCCGCCACCCTCGACCGGGCACTCACCGCGATCCGGGAGCGTGCCTACTGGTCGGCCTTCAACGAGTCGCCCAGCCCGCGAGTACACGGCGAGGACGCCGCGCCCCGGGGCAAGGCGGCCTTCGAGGCGTACCTCGACGCGAACTTCTCTCTCGACCAGCCGGGCACGACCGGCTGGGTGGGCGGCGAGAAGAGCCCCTTCGGCGTACCGCTGGACGTGCGCTACCCACGCCCCGACGTGGACGCGTTGCTGGGCGCCGCCACCGCGGCCATGCCGGCCTGGCGCGACGCCGGACCGCAGACCCGCGCCGGCGTCTGCCTGGAGATTCTCACCCGGCTGTCCGAGAACGTCTTCGAGCTGGCCCACGCGGTGCAGTTCACCAGCGGTCAGGCGTTTGTCATGGCGTTCCAGGCCGGCGGCGCGCACGCGCTGGACCGGGCCCTCGAGGCGCTGGCGTACGCGTACGCGGAGATGACCCGTATCCCCGCCTCGGCCCGCTGGGAGAAGCCGGCCGGCAAGGGCGAGCCGCTGCGCATGGACAAGACCTGGCACGTGGTGCCGCGCGGCGTCGGGCTGGTCATCGGCTGCAACACGTTCCCCACCTGGAACTCGTACCCCGGCCTGTTCGCGTCACTGGTCACCGGCAACGCCGTCGTGGTCAAGCCGCACCCGGGCGCGGTCCTCCCGCTCGCGGTCACCGTGAAGTACGCCCGCGAGGTCCTCGCCGAGGCCGGGTTCGATCCGAACCTCGTCACGCTCGCGGCCGAGGCGCCCAGCGAGGGGTTGGCCAGCGTCCTGGCGCTGCGGCCGGAGGTCAGGATCGTCGACTTCACGGGGTCGACGGAGTACGGCGACTGGTTGGAGGCGAACGCCCGGCAGGCCGCCGTGTACACGGAGAAGGCCGGCGTCAACACGGTCGTCGTCGACAGCACCGACGACTTCGCCGGAATGTGCAACAACATCGCCTTCTCGCTGGTCCTCTACAGCGGACAGATGTGCACGACCCCGCAGAACATCCTCGTGCCGCGGGAGGGCATCGCCACCGAGGGTGGGCACAAGAGCTTCGACGAGGTGGCCGAGGGGATCGGGGCGGCTGTCGGGAAACTGACCGGCGACCCGGCCCGTGGGGTCGAATTGACCGGAGCCATCGTCAACGAGGGTGTGCTGGAGCGCCTGGAGCGCGCCCGCGGCCTGGGGAAGGTCGTACTCGACTCGCGTGCGGTCGTCCATCCGACCTTCGGTGACGCGGTGGTACGGACGCCGTTGATTCTCGCGTTGGATGCGGACGGTGAACAGGCCTACGGCAATGAGTGGTTCGGTCCCATCTCGTTCCTGGTCTCCACGGATTCCACAGAGCACAGTCTGGAGGTCTTCCGGCGTACCGTCGGGCGGCGGGGTGCGCTCACCGCGGCGGTCTACTCGCGGGACGACAAGGTCCTGGACGACGTGGAGCGGGCGGCGCTGGACGTCGGTGTGCACCTGTCGGCAAATCTGACCGGTGGTGTCTTCGTCAACCAGTCGGCGGCCTTCTCCGACTTCCACGGCAGCGGTGCCAACGCGGCCGCCAATGCCGCACTCACCGACGGAGCGTACGTGGCCAGCCGATTCCGGATTGTGCAGTCGCGTCGGCACAGTTGAGGGGATCTACGGAATGCACAATAGACATATGTCGATGTAGCAAGGTCTATACGACTACCCCTGGAACGCCGTTCTCTAACTGATATCCGCCATGACGATCGCGAATCTCCAGGTACGTCCAAGTGTCCGATTTGGGGCTGTACGGCGTCGCCGCAACTCGTGTAGCGTGCGTGTTCGGTCGTCGTTCGTCGTCGGTGTCCACTGGGGGCACGTCGAGACACCGGCGACTCCGGCGTCGCGACCGCGACGTCGGGGGTTGGCAAGACCCAGCACCACCGAAGTGAGGAAGTGCACCGTGGCACAGGGCACCGTGAAGTGGTTCAACAGCGAGAAGGGCTACGGCTTCATTGCCGTCGACGGGGGGCAGGACGTCTTCGTCCACTTCTCGGCGATCCAGATGGACGGCTACAAGTCTCTGGAGGACGGTCAGCGCGTCGAGTTCGAGATCGCGCAGGGCAACAAGGGCCCCCAGGCCGAGAACGTCCGTCTCGCCTGACTACTCCAAGCTCGCACCACTTCAGGACACCGTTCCTCTGTCGGGGAACGGTGTCCTTCGTTTTTGCGGATCATTCGTACCCCTTTGTCCGCGGTCGCGTGCCGATCTTTTAGTCGTAACTCTTTGTGGTCCGTTCGGATACCTCGGCGACTTTCGGGAAGTTGTCGTGTCAGCCGGTGCTAAGCCCGCGACTTCGGGGAAGTCGTGGGTCGTGCTCCGTGGGTCACGCTGCTGGCGGGTCGGGGCCGTTCCCGATCGTTTGCTTGCACTCTCCACCCGAGAGTGCTAAACAAGTCACTGGCACTCGGAAGTGCCGAGTGCCAAAGGTCGGGGTCGGTGGGGTCACCGGCCGTGGCCGGGCCGTCCGGCGGTTGACGCCGAGCGGGCCGGGCGCGGCAGGGGACCAGTCGTCGCGGGCTATCCGGTCCGGCCTACGAGGGTCCGGCCAGCATCCGCTGGACGGACCGCCGAAGGTGCGTAAGCAGCGGAGCGTCACTGGGAACCAGGGCGAGCCGTGACTGTGTCCAGGAGGACAACGCCGAATGGCCAAAATTATCGCGTTCGAGGAAGAGGCGCGCCGCGGCCTCGAGCGGGGCATGAACACCCTCGCCGACGCCGTGAAGGTGACGCTGGGCCCGAAGGGCCGCAACGTCGTCCTCGAGAAGAAGTGGGGCGCTCCCACGATCACCAATGACGGTGTGAGCATCGCCAAGGAGATCGAGCTCGAGGACCCGTACGAGAAGATCGGCGCTGAGCTGGTCAAGGAGGTCGCCAAGAAGACCGACGACGTTGCCGGTGACGGCACGACGACGGCGACCGTCCTCGCCCAGGCGATGGTCCGCGAGGGCCTGCGCAACGTCGCGGCCGGCGCGAACCCGATGGCCCTCAAGCGGGGTATCGAGTCCGCCGTCTCCGCCGTGGCCGAAGAGCTGGCCAAGATTGCCAAGGACGTCGAGACCAAGGAGCAGATCGCCTCGACCGCGTCGATCTCCGCCGGTGACCCCACCGTCGGTGAGATCATCGCCGAGGCGATGGACAAGGTCGGCAAGGAAGGCGTCATCACCGTCGAGGAGAGCAACACCTTCGGGCTCGAGCTCGAGCTCACCGAGGGTATGCGCTTCGACAAGGGCTACATCTCTCCGTACTTCTGGACCGACGCGGAGCGGATGGAGGCCGTCCTCGACGACCCGTACATCCTCGTCTACAACGGCAAGATCTCGACGGTGAAGGACCTGCTCCCGCTGCTGGAGAAGGTCATGCAGTCGGGCAAGCCGCTGGCGATCATCGCTGAGGACGTCGAGGGCGAGGCGCTGGCCACCCTGGTCGTCAACAAGGTGCGCGGCACCTTCAAGTCCGTCGCCGTCAAGGCGCCCGGCTTCGGTGACCGCCGCAAGGCCATGCTCGGTGACATCGCCGTCCTGACCGGCGGCCAGGTCATCAGCGAGGAGATCGGCCTCAAGCTGGAGAGCGCCACGCTCGACATGCTGGGTCGCGCTCGCAAGGTCGTCGTCACCAAGGACGAGACCACGATCGTCGACGGCGCCGGTGACGCCGACCAGATCCAGGGTCGGGTCAACCAGATCCGTGCGGAGATCGAGAAGAGCGACTCCGACTACGACCGTGAGAAGCTGCAGGAGCGCCTGGCCAAGCTGGCCGGCGGTGTTGCGGTGATCAAGGTCGGTGCGGCCACCGAGGTCGAGCTCAAGGAGCGCAAGCACCGCATCGAGGACGCCGTGCGTAACGCGAAGGCGGCCGTCGAGGAGGGCATCGTCCCCGGTGGTGGTGTCGCGCTGGTGCAGGCCGGCAAGACCGCGTTCGACAAGCTGGAACTGGCCGCCGACGAGGCGACCGGCGTCCAGATCGTGCGCGTCGCGCTGGACGCTCCGCTGCGCCAGATCGCTGCCAACGCCGGCCTCGAGGGCGGCGTCGTGGTCGACAAGGTGCGCAACCTGCCCGTCGGCCACGGCCTCGACGCGGCGACCGGCGAGTACGTCGACATGCTGGCCGCGGGCATCATCGACCCGGCCAAGGTCACGCGCTCGGCGCTGCAGAACGCGGCGTCGATCGCCGCGCTGTTCCTGACCACCGAGGCTGTGGTCGCGGACAAGCCGGAGAAGGAGAAGGCCCCGGCGGGTGCGCCCGGCGGCGGCGACATGGACTTCTGAGAAGTCTGATTCCTCGGCAAGGGGGCGGGCCCGTCAGGGCTCGCCCCCTTGCCGTATCCCGGCCGTCTGCCCGGTAGCCAGGATCATGGAGAGCTGGGGCCGGGGTCGGGGTCGGACAGCATCTCGTTCAGCGAGGACGTGGTCGGGTCGGCCGCCGACGGGCGCTCCGGTACGTCGACCTCCGGCACGCTGGAGCCGGTCGGCTCGCCGGCGTCCCGGCGGCTACCCGCGACGCCGGACACCCCGGTCGCCCTCTGCGGACTCGGATCACGAGGTTCGGTCATGCCGGTGTGATACCCCGGCAGCCGGTAACGTACTCGGACGATGAGTGAGCTGATCTTCGACGGTCACAACGACCTCGCGTGGGAACTGCGCCAACGGGTGCGGTACGACTTCGACGCCCTTGACATCGCGGCCGACCAGTCGGCCACCGGCCTGCACACCGACCTGCCCCGACTGCGGGCGGGCGGCGTCGGGGCCCAGTACTGGTCGGTCTACGTCGCGGGCGAGCCGGCCGGCGAGGCGGCCGTCTCCGCCACCCTCGAACAGATCGACGCGGTACGCCGCCTCGTGGCGCGCCACCCCGAGCACCTCGCGCTCGCCACGAACGCCGACTCCGTCGAGCGGGCGCGCGCACAGGGGCGCATCGCGTCGCTGCTGGGCGCCGAGGGCGGCCACTCGATCAACTGCTCGCTGGGCACCCTGCGGATGCTCTACGAGCTGGGCGTCCGGTACCTGACGCTGACGCACGTCCGCAACACCCCGTGGGCCGACAGCGCCACCGACGAGCCGGCGGTCGGCGGGCTGTCGCCGTTCGGCCACGAGGTCGTACGCGAGATGAACCGCCTCGGGATGCTCGTGGACCTCTCGCACGTCGCGCCGAGCACGATGCACGCCGCGCTCGACACCTCGCAGGCGCCGGCCTTCTTCTCCCACTCGTCGGCGCGGGCGCTCTGCGACCACCCGCGCAACGTGCCCGACGACGTGCTCACGCGGGTACGCGACAGCGGCGGCGTGGTGATGGTGACCTTCGTACCCGGGTTCGTCGTCGAGGAGTGCCGCGCCTGGACGGCCGAGATGATCGACGCCACGGAGCGCCTGAGCGAGACGTACCCGGACCGCGGCCCGGCGTGGGAGGAGGCCCGCGCGGCCTGGAAGCGGGCCAACCCGCGGCCGCCCTGCACCGTGGCGGACGTCGCCGACCACGTCGAACACGTACGGGAGGTCGCCGGCGTCGACCATGTCGGGCTGGGCGGAGACTACGACGGCTGCCTGAACCTGCCGGACGGGCTGGAGGACGTGTCGGGCTACCCGGCGCTGCTGGCCGAGCTGGCCGGCCGCGGCTGGTCCGACGCCGACCTCGGCAAGCTCGCCTGGCACAACGCGCTGCGGGTACTTCGCGACACCGGCTCGGTGGCCGCGCGGGTACGCCAGGAGCGCGGCCCGTCGAACGCCACCATCGATCAGCTCGACGGCTGACGCCTCACCGGGCGCCCCGCCCGGTCTCTACCGCCCGGAACGCGTCCACCAGGCCGGTGCCGATCAGGTCGGCCCGGTCGCCGCAGTTCTCGGCCGGCGCCGATGCCGGTCCGGCGGTCGTACGCAGGAGTTCCCGGGTCCGCGGGATGTCGCCGATGAGGCGCGGGTCGGCCGACCACAGCAGCGCGACCACGCCGGCCACGTGCGGGGTGGCCATCGACGTGCCGCTCTCGACGCCGTACCCACCGCCGGGCAGCGCGGACAGGATGTCGACCCCGGGGGCGACGACGTCGGGCTTGGTACGGCCGTCCGGCGTCGGTCCCCGGCTGGAGAAGTCGGCCAGCCGGTCGTGGCGGTCGACCGCACCGACCGTCAGCGTCTCCGGGTACGGCGCGGGCGGATCGACCACCGTCCGGCAGGCCGGGCCGGAGTTGCCGGCGGCGCCGACCACGAAGATGCCGGCGGCGGTCAACCCGTTGATCGCGGGCCGCAGCGATCTCAGATCGCACCCCTCGAGCTGCGTGCAGCCCCACGAGTTGGTCAGGACGTGCGGCGCCCGCTCGGGCCGGCCGTCGCGCAGCGGGTCCCCGCCGTACGGGAACGGGGCGAGCATGAACTGCAGGCAGTCGAGGTAGCGGCCCGGGCTGCCCAGGTTGCGTTGGAGGTTGACGCAGCCGACCCAGCTCGCACCGGGCGCGACCCCGACGTTGCCCCCGCCGATCGCGGTGCCGAGGGTGTGGGTGCCGTGGCCACCGTGGTCGACCGGCACCCGGCTGTGCGACCACGGGTCGTACCACGAGTCGTCGCCGCCCCGGAACCGGCCGGCCAGGGCCGGGTGGGCGCCGTCGACGCCGGAGTCGGAGGTACCGACGACGATGCCGGCACCGGTCACGCCCAGCTCCCGCCATACCCGGTCGGCACCGATCATCGACAGGTTCCACTGCGGCACGGGCGGCGCCGGCTGGTTGCCGCGCATCGGCGGCGCCAGCTCGGGGATCGGGCGCAGCCGGGGGCTGTCGAGGATCTGTTCGACCTCCGGGCGGGTGGAAAGCCAGGTCCGTACCACCTCGCCGCCGTCCACCTCCAGCGCGTTGACCAGGTAGTACGGGGTATAGCCGATGTGCAGCCGGCGCAGCTCCCGGCGCAGCGGCGCCTGGGTGGAGTTCGCGGTGTCCACCAGCCGGCGATAGGTTCCCCGTACCCGGGCGTCGCGATTGCCGATGGCGTCCAGCCCGGACAGGTCGGCCTGCCGCTTGAGCACCACGAAGAGGCGGTCGCCGTACGTGCCCGGCCGGCCGGCTCCGGTGTAGACGGCCACGCCGGCGATCGTGACCACGCCCGCGAGCGCCGCCGCCAGCCACCGGCGCGGTACGACGCCGCGGCCGAGGCTCAGCGCGTACCCGAGATCGACGAGCAGCCCGACGGCGAGCGACGCGACGGCGGCGGTCAGGATCCACCGCGGCGCGTCGTCGAAGCCGAGCACGAGGGCGGTCTCCTGCGGGTCGGCGAGGGCCAGCGGACCGGCGGTCGCGGCCGCTACCAGCCAGCCGACGGGCCGGGCGCGGCCCGCGGCGGCGCGCAGGGCGGCCGCGGCGAAGCCCAGCGGTGGCAGCACGAGCAGCTCGGCCAGCGCGACGCCGGAGGCGCCGGTACCGGCCGCGATCGCGGTCAGCGCGACGGCTGCGACCAGGCCGCCCACACCGACGCGGACCCAGGCCGAGCCGTGCGCCGGAAGAAGGTCGTCGAGCACGGTCGCGGCGAGGAGACCGACCGCGGCCGCCGCCGCGACAGCGAGCACCGTCTCGCCTGCCCCGCCGAGCGCCCCCATCGCCAGCCACGGCAGCGTGACGGCGAGCCCGCCGGCGAGCCCGAGCGCGTCGGCCCGCCCATCGGCCCGACGGTCGCGTCGCGTCGCCCCCCACCGGTCGCGTCGCGTCGCCACCCACCGGTCGACCGCGCGGAACAGTACGGCCAGCGCGACGGCGACCAGCGCGAGCAGCACCAGGTACAGCTCGTGCCGCGACACGTCGACCACGCCACGGACGGCGCCGAGCGCGACCGCCGCGACAACGGCGCGCGTCCACACCCGACCGGCCGCCCGTGCCGTGGGCAGCCTCGGCACGAGGGCCAGCAACAGCGCGGGTACGACGGCGAGCAGCCCGGAGAGCGCGCTGCCGAGCAGCCACGCCCAGCCGGGCAGTTCGCGGCCGACGAGCATGGCGCGGAGCTGTTCGGCACCCCAGACGGCGGCCTGGCCGGTGGTGAGGACGCCCGCCACCCACAGGCCGACGAGGACCGTGAGCAGGATCGTGACCGGCCGGCGCCACCCGTCGGCCGGCCCGGGGCGCGGCGGCTCCGGTGGCGGTTCGGGCACGGACATGCCTGAGACGGTACGACCCACGGGCACGCTCTCGACGGGTCTCGGCGGGCAGGTAGCCTACCGGCGCCGGTAGGTCCACCGAGGGTGCCCGTACCGGACGCTGTCAAACCCGTACCCTGCGATACCTCGGTTTGCGCGGAAAGTGGCGGAAGCGAGGTTTAAACCCGCGACCGTACACAAAGTCGCGCCCATTGCGAGGGCGACCCGAGGTCGTTCTGCGACGGTGAGGGACGCAACAACCGAGACTCCTTCAGATCGACGCGTCGCTCCGCCACCGGAAAGCCCGCGCCGCGTTGCCGGGCGTTTCGGTTATGACGCGCAGCGATCCGTCCGGCCATTGGAAGTACCGAACATGAGTTTCCGCGCTACTAATAGGTAACTTCGCGCCTTCGGGCGCTACCGTGGAGTACGTGCGCAGAGATCCTCAGGCGTCCCGCTTCGGTGCCGGGCAGCTCTCACCCCAGCGGCGCGCCGCCGACCTGGCGAGACTCAAGTCGGAGCACTTCGATGTGCTCGTGATCGGCGGCGGGGTCACCGGGGCCGGTGCCGCGGTCGACGCCGCCTCCCGCGGCCTGTCGGTCGCCCTGATCGAGGCCCGTGACCTCGCCTCCGGTACGTCGAGCCGGTCCTCCAAGCTGATCCACGGCGGACTGCGCTACCTGGAGCAGTTCGAGTTCGGCCTGGTCCACGAGGCACTGCGGGAGCGGGGGCTGCTCGCGACGCGGCTCGCGCCGCACCTGGTGCGCCCGGTGCCGTTCCTGGTGCCGCTGACCGCGCCGGCCGGCCCGGTCGGTGTGCCGCAACGGGTCTGGCACCGGGCGTACTACGGCGCCGGTGTCGCGCTCTACGACGCGTTCGCCAGCGCCTCGGCGCTCGTCGGCCGGTTGTTGCAGGGGCAGCCCACCCGGGGCATGCCCACCCACCGGCACCTGTCGCGCGGCGCCGCCCGCCGGCTCTTCCCCAGCCTGCGCGAGGACGCCGTCACCGGCGCGATCGAGTACTACGACGGGCAGGTCGACGACGCCCGCTTCGTGGCGACCCTCGCGCGCACCGCGGCGAGCCTGGGTGCGGCCGTGGTCACCAGTACCCGCGCCGTCGGCATCCTGCGGTCGGCGCGTGAGGTGACCGGGGTACGGGTCCGTGACGTGGAGAGCGGCGAGGAGTTCGACGTACGGGCCCGCACCGTGGTGTCGGCCACCGGCGTGTGGAGCGACGACGTCTCCGAGTTGCTGTCGGAGAACGGGCGGCCGGCCGAGCACACCGGCCTGCGGGTACGGGCCAGCAAGGGCGTGCACCTCGTCGTACCGCGCTCGGCGATCACCGGCGACGCGGGCCTGATCCTGCGTACCGCGTCCTCGGTGCTGTTCGTCATCCCGTGGGGAGGCCACTGGATCATCGGTACGACCGACACCGACTGGAACCTCGACCGGGCCCACCCGGCCGCGACCGCCAACGACATCTCGTACCTGTTGGAGCAGGTCAACCAGGTGCTCGACCGGCCGTTGACGCCGGACGACATCGAGGGCGTGTACGCCGGGCTGCGCCCTCTGCTCTCCGCGGAGGCCAAGCACCGCCCCGGCCCGCACACCCGTGACGAGCAGACCTCCGCGCTGTCGCGCGAGCACGCGGTGGTCGAGCCGATGCTCGGACTGATGATCGTGGCGGGCGGGAAGTACACCACCTACCGGGTGATGGCCGCCGACGTCATCGACCAGGTCGCGCGCCGGCTGGGCGGGCTGCGCACCCACGGCGGCCGGGTCTCCGGCTCCCGTACCTCCGACCTGCCGCTGCTGGGCGCGGACGGGTACCAGCAGACCTGGACCAACCGGGCCGACCTCGCGCGCCGGCACGGGCTGCCGGTCGGCGTGGTCGAGCACCTGCTGGAGCGGTACGGGACGCTGACCGGCCAACTGCTGACCCTGGTGTCGGAGGACCCGACGCTGGGCCGGTCGCTGGAGGGCGCTCCCGAGTACCTCGCCGCCGAGATCGCGTACGCCGCGCTCGCCGAGGGTGCGCTGCACCTGGACGACGTGCTCGCCCGGCGTACCCGGATCTCCATCGAGACCGCGCACCGGGGCGTCGACAGCGCCGAGGACACAGCGTTGATCATGGGGCGGGTGCTCGGCTGGGATGACGCCTCGCGGCGCCGAGAGATCGACCACTACCTGGCGCGGGTGGCCGCCGAGCGGGAGTCGCAGCGGATGCCGGACGACGCCACGGCGGAAGCCGCCCGCCTGGGCGCGCCGGACCCGCGCGGGTACGCGGCCGCCTGAGATTCTTCGATCTTGGACACTTGTGCCGGCCACAGGTGGCACAAGTGTCCAAGATCGCGACAGGGGAGGTCGCGACGCTCTATCTGGATCCAGCACGTTGGCCAGCCCATGGGCGGCTGTGGTCACATCTGGTCAGCGACACCTCCTTCGCGGAGCTCCATGCGTTCGCGGAGATGCTGGGTGCGCCCCGGCGGGCGTTCGAGCGGGACCACTACGACGTGCCTGCGGAGCGGGTCGCGATCGCCGTCTGGCTGGGGGCGACGGTCGTACCCAGCCGCGAGCTCGTCGCGCGGCTCACCGCGGCCGGCCTGCGTCGACGCAAGGCCGCCCCGTGCCGACGGGAACAGAGGCGAACAGCGGTGGTCCGGCCGAGCGTCGGACCGCGCTAGCTGGCGGCGCCGCGGCGCTCGCCGATCGTGGACAGCACCCGCGTCGGTACCAGCGCGGTCTGCCGGCGCGCGCCCCGGCGAGGGCGCCGGGCGTTCGTGATCGCCTGCCGGTACACCCGCTCGTAGCGGCGCGCCATCCGCTGGACCCCGAAGGTCGAACGGGCGTGGGCCACGCACTCGCGGGGGTCGAGCTCGCCCGCCCGGAGCAGGGCGGCCGGTAGGTCCGCCGGGTCCTCGCAGATCCATCCGGTGACCCCGTGCCGGACCACCTCGGGTACCGAACCGCGGCGCAGCGCGACCACCGGCGTACCCGACGCCATCGCCTCGATCATCACCATGCCGAACGGCTCGTGCCAACGGATCGGCATGATCAGGCAGCGGGCCTCGGTGAGCAGCCGGTTGGTGGTCGTGCGGTCGCCGTTGCAGACCAGTTCGACGTCGTCCTCCAGCATCGGGCGGATCACCTCGTCGAGATAGCGCCGCTCGCTGTTCTCGTTGCACTTCCCCGCGAGGACCAGGGGGAGACCGGCCTCCCGGCACGCCTTGATGGCCAGGTCGGGCCCCTTGTCGGGGGAGAAGCGGGCGAGCCAGACCACGGGCCCGTCGGGGTTGTGGGCGGGCACGAACTGGGTCGGCTCAATTGCGTTGTGGATCGTCGCGGCCCACCGCAACTCCGGTCGCTGACGCCGCTGCGAGTCGGAGATCGCCACCAGATGAATGTGCTCGCCCAGTGCCGCGTAGTAGTCACCCAATTCGCCATCGGCCGGACCGTGGACCGTCACCACCGTCGGCGCGCTGCGATATCCGGCGGTGAGGGGTCCGGACAGCGAGTGGTCGTGGACGACGTCGAACTGGGTATCGGCGAGAAGTCTGCCGACGCGTGCGGCGTGCAGCGCGTCCGGCATGGCCTCGCCCAACCGCTCGTACTGTGGTGTGCTCACAGTGCTGACGAAGTGGGCCGCGGTGCCCGTACGTACGCCCGCACCGAACATCGTCACGTCGTGACCTCGGGCGCACAGTGCGTCGACAAGCGCGGCGCAGATCAGTTCGATACCTCCGTAGCCGCATGGTGGCAGCTCATACCACGGCGGAACGACCATTGCGATTTTCAGTGGGGAAGTAGGGTCGCTATGGTCGGCCTCAGTCGGGATCACTATCCGGCCCCTTCCGGTTGTGTCATCACTCGCCGGGTACGGCACCCGAGGCGAGGTCGAGACCTGAGCCGACACCCGACTACCCCATCTACGCCGAATCGAACATCCCAGGCCATTTGCGAGCGGCTGAAAAATTGTCAGCTTTGAACAAAGTGGACCAATTGGAGATTTGGTGAAGCTGCCCCAGGTGAACATCCTCGAAGGCATTACATTCGTCGTGAGTGATATGCGCGGGGACATCACGCCGGATCCCGACGAACCGGCCGGCCTGTTCTACCGCGACATGCGCCATCTTTCCCGTTGGCAGGTCCGGCTCAACGGAAACCAGTTGGACGCGCTCTCCGGCGAGGCCGTCGAGTACGACGAGGCTGTCTTCTTTCTGGTCGAACCGACCGGCACCATCTACCGCAATCCGACCGTGTCGCTGCTGCGCCGCCGCAACGTCGGGGACGGCATGCGGGAGTCCCTGGAGTTGACCAACCACAGCGTCGAGCCGCTGCCGCTGGAGCTGTCGATCCTTTTCGGAGCCGACTTCGCCGACATCTTCGAGGTGAAGGACCGCCTGCAGAAGACCGGCCGGTCGTACCGCCGGGTCGGGCCGGACCAGGTCACGCTGGGGTACGAGCGCGGCGACTTCCGCCGCGAGACGATGATCCGGGCCACCGACGCCTTCTACACCGACGAGTCGGTGACGTTCCGGATCATGCTGCAACCCCGCGAGACCTGGCGGACCGAGGTCGAGGTGGCGGTCGCGACCGCCAACCTGCGCCCGACGGTGAGGCGCGCCCACGAGCCGAACATGCCGTACGGCCTGCAGGAGTGGCTCGACGCCGCACCCCGGCTGGAGTCGGGCTGGGACGACCTGCGCCGGATCTACCACGGGAGCCTGGTCGACCTCGCCGCTCTGCGCTTCTACCCCGACACGATCCCCGAGTCGTCGCTGCCCGCCGCCGGGCTGCCCTGGTTCATGGCGCTGTTCGGCCGGGACAGCCTGATCACCAGCTACCAGGCGCTGCCGTTCGTGCCCGAGATGTGCCGTACGACGCTACGGGCGCTCGCGGCGCAGCAGGCGACGGAGATCGACGACTTCCGCGACGCCGAACCGGGCAAGATCCTGCACGAGCTGCGCCACGGCGAACGCGCGTACTTCCGGGAGGCTCCGCAGTCGCCGTACTACGGGGCCGCCGACACGACGCCGCTGTTCCTGATCGTGCTCGACGAGTACGAGCGGTGGACCGGCGACCGGGAGACCGTACAGGCCCTGGAAGGCCCGGCCCGGGCGGCGGTGACCTGGATGGAGAAGTACGGGGACCTCACCGGCGACGGGTTCATCTCGTACCTCAGCCGCAACCCCGAGAGCGGACTGCGCGTCCAGTGCTGGAAGGACTCGCAGAACTCGATCGTGTACCCCGACGGCACGCCCGCCCCGCTGCCGCAGGCGACCTGCGAGATCCAGGGGTACGCGTACGACGCCCGCCGGCGGACCGCCCGGCTGGCGCGCGAGTGCTGGGGCGACCTGGGCCTCGCCGATCGGCTGGAGCGCGACGCCGACGCGCTGCGCAAACGCTTCCACGAGATCTTCTGGCTCCCGGACGAGGGCTTCTACGCGCTGGCCCGGGACGGTGAGGGCCGGCCGGTCCCCACGCTGGCCTCGAACATCGGCCACCTGCTGTGGAGCGGGATCGTGCCGGACGAGAACGTGGACGCGGTCGTCGGCCACCTGATGGGTGAGAACCTCTTCTCGGGCTGGGGGGTGCGGACCGTCGCGGACGGGCAGCCGGCGTACAACCCGATGGAGTACCACAACGGCACGGTCTGGCCGCACGACAGCGCGCTGATCGCGATGGGGCTGACCCGGTACGGCCGGCACACGGAGGCGGCCCGGCTGGCCGAGGCCATGCTGGAGGCCGCGGCGTACTTCCAGTACCGGCTGCCGGAGGCGCTCGTCGGCTTCGACCGGAAGGCCACCGGGGTGCCGATCGGGTACGCGAGCGCCTGCTCGCCGCAGGCGTGGGCCTCCGGTACGCCGCTGCTCCTGCTGCGCAGCATGATGGGGCTGGAGCCCCGCCGCGACGGTCTCGGCGTGGACGCCCACGTGCCGCTGCGCTTCGGCCACCTGGCGCTGTCGGGCATTCCGGGGTGGTGGGGCCGGGCCGACGCCTTCTCGCTGGCCACCGTGGCGACCTCCTAGCGCAGGCTGCTCAGTTCCCGTTCCAGGTTGGCCCGCGCGCGCACCTCCCACTCCTCCCGGTGCGGGACGATCCGGTACAGCGCCGGCAGGGCCAGCAGGCCCTCCAGCACGCCCGAGCGGCCGGCGCGGAACGCCGCCTCGGGCACGTGCGCGTACTCCCGGCGGATCGCGGCCGCGTACCGGTCGTAGGCATCCCGGTCGGCGGCCAGGATCGCGAGGTCGGCGTCGGCGAGCAGGGCACCGTCGGCGTCACCGTCGGCCACCGTGTGACCCGCGGTCAGCCGTACCAGCCGGACGGTCTCCGCCACCCGTGCGGCCGGTACCCCGGCCGCGGGCAGCCGGTTCGACGCCAGCTCCGCGCTGCGCTCCTCGTTGTCACCGGACCTCGGGTCGTACACCGCGTCGTGGAACCAGCCGGCCAGGCGCACGGCGTCGGCGTCCGGGGCGAGGTCGGCGTACCGGTCGATCACCGCAAGGACCGCGGCCAGGTGATGACGCGTGTGGTACCGGCGATGCGGCTCTGACCAGCGGGCAATCAGCTCCTGACCGAGGCCGTCGGCACCGGGCAGCAGTGCGCGCCAACGGGCAAGCAGATCCTTCGACACCCGATGATTCTTACCCGCTGAGCAGCTCTCAAGTGACCAGCAGCCGCCCGTAGCGGGCGAGCCGGTCCAGCCCCTCGATCGCGGCCGCCGTCGACAGCGGCGGGGGAGGCGGGGAGTCGTACGGCTGCTCGCTCAGCACCCGGCTGATGTGCCGCGGATCGACGATCCCGAGCGGGTAGTTGCGCCGGCAGGTGGAGTCGAGGACGCCGCGGTCGGTCGCGAACCGGGGCAGCGCGGCCAGCCGGTCCCGCGGTACGACCTTGGGCGACAGCCGTCCGGGCGGCTCCACCAGCAGGTCGATGCTGCGGAACGGCTCGCTGCCGGCCAGCCAGTACTCCAGCGCGTCGACGTCGCTGTGCAGCGGACGGGGACACCAGTACGGGACCAGCCCGGCCCGTACCACCTGCCACGGGTCCAGCATGGTCCCGCAGCCGATCACCAGCCGGTTCCCGGTCTTGCCGGCGGCGCGCAGCCAGGAACGGTACACGTCCGCGACCGCCGCGCTCAGGGCCGCCGAATCGGTGATCGCGACGATCCGCAGCCGCCGCCCGTGCTCGCCGCTCCACCTGCGAAGATCGCCCAGCAGGCCGGGGTGGATGCCCTGCTCGGCGTCGACGTCGCCCCCGTCGGGCTGGGGGACCGTACGGCTCTCTTCGTCGGCGGGGGCGTCCCCGCCGTCGTCGCTCAGCCGGCGCAACTGGCGGCAGTAGTCGGGCCAGGACAACCCCGAGCCGACCGTACCGACCTGGAAGCGGTACCCGTCGTCGGGCTGGGTCGCCGGCCAGCCCCGGCAGTCCCGGATCAGCACGACGGTGCCGCCGGGTGCGAGCCGCTCGGTGAGGAACCGGCGCAGGCGCCCGGGGACGGCGGTCCACTTCACGTAGAAGTCCAGCATGGCGTTGCCGCACGGGTTCTGCCCGATGGGGTCGCAGCGCTGGTACACGGCGATGCCGGGGTCGGTGTCGAGCAGGTGCGCGGCGATCGTACGGCCCTGTCGCAGCGCCACCAGGGGGCGCCTGGACTCGGTGGGGGAGCAGCGAACCGACAGCCGGAAACCCGCCGGCAGCCACGGCGCACCCAGCGCCGCCGCCAGGTGCAGCGCACCGACGTGCGGGGATCCCACCACGACCGCCGGGTACCGCTGGCGGCCGTACCCTCCGGTCATCCATCCGGCGACCTCGTCCGCCCGCACGTCAGCCACCCGCGGGCGGGGGATTCCGGAGTCGAGGCCACGGCGGCGGGACCACCAGGTGCGCCGCTTCGTCGTGGGGCCGGCCCACTCCCGTCCATCGACGGCATGCACCCCGGCGCGCAGCATCTCGGTCGACAGATCAACCTGGTAGACCAGTTGCTCCGGCGACCACGCGGGACCCGCCAGGGCGCTCATGTCGAGGTCGTCTACCCGGCACTCTCTCGTTCAATCCTGGGGGCCGATTAACTCGTGCGTGGAGGTTTCGGTTGGTGACCAAGGGTAGAAGCGGGCCGATCCGCCTTGGGCCGCCACTGCCGGTGGCCGCCACCGCGACCAGTACCTGGAGAGGCCGTGTTCAATCCCCTCGAATACAACGGCATCCCGTTGGAGCGCCAGACGCGCGACTGGCGCGAACTCGACGTCTCACCGATCGACGCCGAGAGCGTCGATCCGTACGTCACCTCCCGGATCATCGCCGTGAACAGTGTCGAGAACGAGGCGATCCAGTTCGACTACCAGATCGCCCGCAACCACGCCGACTCGGACGTGCGCCGGGAGATGGACTACCTCGGCTTCCTGTCCGAGCAGCAGCACCGGGTGGCCAACCGGCTGCTGCCGGAGGCCGGCAGCCTGCTGGAGACGGCGCTGGAGTACGAACACGCCGCCGTGGACCTGGACTCGTGGCTGGCCCGCGCCGAGCCGGACCCGCAGCGCAGGGAGGTCTACGAGTGCGACGCGCTGGAGGACTTCGATCATCTGTACCGGTACACCGACGTGGCGGAGATGGCCGGCCGGCGGGGCGCCGAGCGGGTCGTCGACGAGCTGACCGATGTGCTGCCCGAGCGGCCCGGAGCCGGGCAGGCGCCGGCGGAGGCGGAGCGGGGGCGTGAGTCGACGACGGCGCCGATGTCGGACCTGAACGCGCTGACCATGCTGTCGGTCGAACAGTTGATGAGGAGCTTCTACCGGAGCGCGGACCCGAACTACGCCGACCCGCTCACCCGCCCGGCGTACCGTGAGATCGGCCGGTCCGAGGAGGAGCAGGTTGCCCGGCACCAGGCGCTGGTCGACCCGGCCGCGAGCTGGTGGGAGCAGTTGGTGATCCACCAGTACAACGAGTGCTACCTGTACTACGCGTTCCTCCAGCAGGAGAGCGATCCTCGGGTACGGGCGGTCTGGGAGCTGTACCTCGACATGGAGCTGACGCGGCTGCGGGTGGCCCGGGACCTGTTGCGGCGCTTCGGCGGCCGCGAGGTCGAGGAGATCGTCGGCAGCGGACTGCCCGAGCCGCTCGGCTTCGAGCGCAACCGGGATTTCCTGCGGCAACTGCTCGCCAGTCGGCTCGACCCGGAGACGCTGGGCTCCGGCGGGATCAGGGAGGTACCGGAGATCCGCGAGGTGCGTGCCCGCATGGCGAGCGCCCCCGCGACGGACGGCGCATCCGACGTGATCGACGTGCTGACGGATCAGCACAACCGCATCGAGGTGCTCTTCGGTGAGCTGGAGATCGCCGCCGACGAGCGTCGGCAGGGCGTCTGGGACGAGCTGGTCCGCCTGCTCTCCGAACACGAGGCCGTCGAGGACGAGGTCGTACACCCGCTGGCCAGGGACACCATCGTCGGCGGGTTCGACGTGGTACGTGACCTGGTGGAGGAGGAGCGCAAGATCAAGCAGATGCTGCTGCGGTTGATCGACGCCGGTACCGGGTGGGAACGGTTCGACGACGAGGTCACGCAGCTCCGGGACGCGGTCCTGGCGCACACCCGGAACGAGGAGCAGTACGAGTTCCCGCAGCTGAGGGACAGCGTGCCGACGGAGCAGTTGCGCGAGCTGGCCGTCGCGGTGCGCCCAGCGGTCGCCGCCTGATCCGCTGTCTTCGCCCATCACCGCACTCGTCGGTCCCGGGGAGTCCGGGTGCCGGACTCCCCGGGCGGGCGGTTCACCCCGCCGGGCAGATGTCCAGTTCCGTCATGGTCACCGGGTCGCCTTCCGGATCGACGACGTACCGGTAGCAACGACGCACCGTTCCGTTGCCGAACATTCCCGGCTTGACTCCACGCGCCTCCAGTACGAGCGAGACTCCGTCTGTGGCTCGGGTGATCGTCACGACCCTTGCCCAGGACCGGCCAGCGTGCGGGTATCCGTGGGCCTGCCGTGCTGAGCGGCCCCGGATGCAGTTCAGGGTCCCTCAAGAGGGACCCTGAACTCGCACCGGCTGGTCGGGGTGGCCGGATTCGAACCGACGACCTCTTCGTCCCGAACGAAGCGCGCTACCAAGCTGCGCTACACCCCGGCGTGCCGAGCAATAGTAGCCTACGGAACGCCACCGACAACCGGGGGTATCACCCCGGGGCGACCTCGCCCACGAAGGCGGCGAGCTCCGCCTCGTACCGAGCCGGATCCACGTTCCAGGAGCGGGTGTGCCCGCCGCCCCGCGTCTCCACCAGGCGCACCAGATCGGGGCGCAGCCGGGCGAACAGGCGCGTCGGCGCGGGATCGGCCACCACGTCGTCACCGTCAAGGAAGATCAGCGTGGGTACCCGCAGCGACCCGACGTGGCGCACCTGGTTGAGGTCGGCCAGTGGGACGCCGACGCGCTGCTCCACCAGCCGCATCGCCGCCCAGGCCAGCGGCGTCGGCAGGTTGCGGCGGCGGGCGTTGAGCCGCAGCGTGGCGGTCCAGTCCAGGGCGGGGCAGTCCATCACGAGAGCCCGTACGAAAGCGGCCTCAGGAGCCCGGCGCAGCGTCATCATCGCCGCCGCGCCGCCCATGGACCAGCCGTACAGGATGACGTCGGAGGCGCCCTGTGACCGGGCGTACCGGATGGCGGCAGCCACGTCGCGCCACTCGGTCGCCCCCAGGTGGTACCGGCGGTCCGGGCTGGGCGGCGCCCCCTCGTCGTTGCGGTAGGTCACCGCCAGCGTCGGTAACCCGGACTCGGCCAGCGTCGGCAGGACCCGTAACGCCTCGGCCCGGCTGCCGCCGCGCCCGTGCACCGCGATCACCCAGGTCGACGAGGCGCCCGGTACCAGCCACGCCGGCATCGGGCCGAGGTCACCGGGGACTGTCACCTCCTCGAAGGCCAGGCCACGGGCGGTCAACGGATCCCCGTCGAAGACGGCGCTGCTCGTGGACGCCCGGACACCGGCCCGGAGCGTTCCCCGTGTGACATCTGTCACCTGCCGGACGACCGCGTCCCGCTCGGCACGGACGAGCCCGCCGAGCCGGGCGTGCCCGTCCGGCCAGAGCAGCCCGTACGGCACGTCGCGTTCGGTGTCCTCGGTACGGGTCAGCGTCACCAGGTCGCCGTCGAAGCCCCGGACCTCGAGCGGGTACTCGCGCGGCCGGGCGTCGACCACCTGGTTGGCGAAGTACCAGCCGGCGCTCGCCGTGCTCGTCGGTACCAGCACGGCGAGGCCCGCCAGCCCGTACGCGGTGCGGCGGGGCCAGCGTCGGATGGGTACCGGTAGTGGTTCTGCGCTCATCGTGGAATCAGGGTAAGCACCGAGGCCTCGGGCGGGCAGGCAAACCGGACAGGTGCCGTCGGATGCGTGCCCAGCCCGGCCGAGACGTGCAGCAGCGCGTCCGAGCCCGGCCAGCGGTGCAGCCCCTTGGCCATCCGCCGGTCCAGGCCGCAGTTGGTCACCAGGGCGCCGACGAAGGGTACGCAGACCTGACCGCCGTGGGTGTGCCCGGCCAGGACCAGGTCGAACCCGTCGGCCGTCATGGCGTTGACGACCGGCGGCTCCGGCGAGTGGGTCAGCGCGATCCTGAGGTCGGCAGTCGGGTCGGCCGGGCCGGCCACCGCCGGGTAGTCGTCGCGGCCGACGTGCGGGTCGTCGACGCCGACCAGCTCGACCGTGCGGCCGCCGGCCTTGATCGTGGTACGGGCGTTGTTCAGGTCGACCCAGCCGGCTCCGGTGAGCGCATCCCGCAGCTCCTCGGTCGGTAGCGCCACACCCTGCGTGTACTCGCGGTCGGCCCGGAAGTACCCGAAGGGGTTCTTGAAGACCGGCCCGCGGTAGTCGTTGGAGCCGAACACGAACGCCCCCGGCCGGTCGAACAGCGGCCCGTAGGCGGCCAGCACGGCCGGTACCGCGTCGACGTGGGCCATGTTGTCGCCGGTCACGATCACCAGGTCGGGGTCGGTGGCGGCCAGTTCGGCGACCCAGCGCTGCTTGCGGTGCTGACCCGGGGTCAGGTGCAGGTCCGACAGGTGCAGGATCCGCAGCGGCTCCGCGTCGGAGGCGAGCACGGGTACGTCGTAACGGCGCAGCGTGAACAGGTTGCGCTCGACGAGCGAGGCGTACGCGAGGGTGGCGGCGCCGAGCACCGTGGTGCCCGCGACGACGCGGCGGAGAGTGGATCGCTTGGCCATGCCTGCCAGATTATCGGGCGGTGTTTGCGGGCCGGCTTGGGTAGCTTTCATAGTCATGACGCTCAAGGGACGGCTGGAATCAGACCTGCGCACCGCCATGAAGGCGCGCGACGAACTCGTGACGTCGACGCTGCGGATGGCGATCACGGCCGTGCGCGCCGCCGAGGTGGCCGGCACCGCCGCCCGGGAACTCACCGACGACGAGGTGCTCGCGGTGCTGACCAAGGAGGCCAAGAAGCGGCGGGAGGCGGCCACCGCGTTCGCCGACGCGGGCCGGGCCGAGCAGGCCGACCGGGAGCGCGCCGAGGAGAAGATCCTCGACGGGTACCTGCCGTCGCAGCTGTCGGATGAGGAGCTGGCCGACATCGTCGGCCAGGCGCTCGCGGGTGGTGGCTTCGCCGGCCCGAAGAGCATGGGGCCGGCCATGAAGGCGGCTCAGGCCGCGGTGGCCGGCCGGGCCGAAGGCGGCCGGGTGGCGGCCGAGGTACGCCGGCAGTTGGCCGGCTGACGACTGAACGGCAGCGGGGGCAGGTCATCGACCTGCCCCCGCTTCGCGTCTACCGTCCCGTGTCCCGCTTTACGGTCGTGTCCCGCACAGCCACGGGATGCGCTGGCACCGTGGATCCTGCGGCGGCCCGGAGCCGGGCCCGCCTCCGCGTCCCTGACCGGGGCCGTCCTGACCGGGGCCGGGAGCACGACTACCGCCCCCGCTGCTCAGGTAGAGGGTGACGACATCGTTGGGGTTGGTCTCCTCGGCCGGCTCGGTCCTGGCCACCGAACCGGGTGGGCAGTCGGACTGGACCGGGTCGGGGTCGACCACCACCTGGAAGCCGACCGTACGCAGGGCGCCCTTCGCGTCGTCCACCGACCGGCAGGTCACGGCGGGTACGCCGGTACGTTTGCCGAACGCGATGTCCCTGCTCGGTGCGGTGAAGTTGATCGCGGGCTTGCCGGCCATCGCGTCGCGCAGCGAGTACTCCACCGCCTTGTTGACGTACGCGTGCGGGTCGCCGAGGTCGGGCTTGAGCCGGTTGGTCAGCGGCGTGTCCGGATCGCCCAGGAGGCCGGCCATCGCCACCTGCTTGGTCATCGCCACGAGCGCCGCCGTCTTGTCGCCGTCGGTGGTACCGGTCTTGCCGGCCACCGGGCGCCCGACGATGCCCTTCACCTCGCCGCTGGTGGCGCCGTCGCACCGGCCGTAGGCGGACTGGTCACCCACCGGGCAGCGGGCCGCGTCGACGGCCGCTCGCGCCACGTTCTCCTTCACGACCTGGCGGCACTGCGGCTTCGCCACGTTCAGCTTGTTGTCGTCCATGTCGCGGATCTCGGTGATCGGGGTCGGCTCGCAGTAGTTGCCGTCGGCGGCGAGGGTGGCATACGCGTTGGCCAGGTCCAGCGGGGTCGTGGAGGTGACCCCGAGGGTGAACGGACCCCAGGTGTTGGCCAGGCGGGGGTTGTTGGCGAACTCGTAGTCACTGGGGTAATCGGGGGTGCCCTTCGCCCGGAACTGGATGCCGAGGCGCTTGGCCACGTCGACCACGTTCTCCGCACCGACTCGCTCCTGCAGGGGTACGAAGTACGTGTTCACCGAGCGGCCGAAGCCGCTCCACATGTTGCGCGGGCCGTTCATCCAGCCCGGGTTCGCGTTGACCGGGCAGTAGTAGCTCGTGCCCTTGCAGGCCGCCTCGCCCCGGCTGTCCACGATGTACTTCCTCGCCTGGTACGGCGACGTCGCGTTGATCGAGTAGTCCAGGCTCAGCCCCTTCTCCAGGGCCGCGACCATCGTGAACATCTTGAACGTCGAACCGGCCTGGTAGCCGACGATGTCCCCGCCGCCGGTCAGCAGGGGCGCGGTCGTATTGGGGTAGTTACCCTTCTGGCCGCGCTTGTTCGGGTTCGTGTTCGGCCCGTTGTTGCTCTGGTCGTTGCTGAAGGTGCGGTTGGTCGCCATTCCGAGCACCCGACCGGTACCCGGCTCGACCGCCGCCACCATCACCGCGTACGGGCTGCCGGTGGCCAGGGCCTTCTCGACGTTGCGCCGCATCGCGCCCTGGGTGTCGACGTCGAGCGAGCTGATGATCTTGTATCCGCCGCTCTTCAGCTTGTTCTCCCGGCTGAACGAGTCGGGGCCGAAGTCGCGCTGGCCGAGCCACCACCGGTACAGGAAGTCACAGAAGAAGCCGGCGCCCAGGTCGCCGCGGGGCATCGAGGCGCAGCCCTCGGGCGACCGCTGACCGATGATCTTCAGCTCCGAGGCCTTGGCCTGGTCGGCCTGCTGCTGGGTGATGTACTTGAGGGTGACCATCTGGCGCAGCACGTACTCGCGACGCTCCAGCGCGGCGGCGCGCTTGTCCGGGTTCTCCGGGTCCGCGGGGTCGTACGAGCTCGGCGCCTTCACCAGGCCGGCGAGCAGTGCCGCCTCGGGCAGCGCGAGGTCCTTCGGCTCTTTTCCGAAATAGACCTGGCTGGCGGCGAAGATGCCGTACGCGCCGTGGCCGAAGCTGGAGATGTTGAGGTAGCGCTCCAGGATCTCCTGCTTGTTGTACTTCTTCTCGATCGCCAGCGCGAACTTCATCTCGCGCACCTTGCGCGCCGGCGTCTGCTCGGTCGCGGAGACGATCTCCTCGTTGGTCTGCGCCGAGTACGCGAGGGCCTGCCGCACGTACTGCATGGTGAGGGTGGATGCGCCCTGGGAGACCTGACCGGACGAGTTGCGGTTGGCGACCGCGGCCCGCGCCACGCCCTTCATGTCCACGCCGTGGTGCTCGTAGAACCGGGCGTCCTCGGCGGCGACGATCGCCTGCTGCATGACCGGTGCGACGTCACCGAGGTGCACGTCGCGACGGTTCTCGTCATAGAACATGGCGAGCAGCGTCTTCGCGTCCGAGGCGTACACGTACGAGATCTGCGGTGCCGGCAGCTCCGCCAGTTGCGAGGGCAGGTGGTCGAAGGCATCGGCGCTGGCCTTGGCGGCCAGCCCTGACATGGCGACGACCGGGAACGCCGCGGCGGCGACCACTATCCCCGCGAGCAGACCACAGACAAGCAAGGAAGCTGAGTTGGTGAGGACGCCGTGTTCGCGTTTGCGCATCCATGTCACGCGGACAGGGTACGGGACAACTGAAACACAGCGCGTCCTTTCTGGACCCCACCTCGTTGTGATAGACGGATGACTCTAGGTGTAGTGGTGTCCGCGCGACCCTGTCCGCTGCTTGGGCGGAATATGTACCGGTTTGGATGACCCGTTTCGGTGGTTGATGCGGCCGGAAAGTGAAAAAGTCCGGTTTAGCATGTTTGGCGTCGCTCAATATGGGGTCTAACCTAAGGCGACAACGTTGCGTGATCGCACGACTACAGAGCATGATGACCGGCGGAAGTGAATTGATCCCTCCGGGCCTGGAGGGAACGGACGCCGGTGGTATGAGCGGTTGGCGGTTGATGTCGGAGTTGGCGGGTCGCGGTGTGGGATCGCGATCCGCGTCGATGGGGGTCGACCAACGGCTTGGGTGTTAGAGGCCCGGGGGGGCTTTTCTAGGGGGGACGTAAGAGATGACGATGGTCGTCGACTGGCCGAGCATGGCGGCTTGCCGAAATGGCGACCCGGACGCCCTGTTCGTCCAGGGAGCCGAGCAGAACGTCGCGAAGCGGATCTGCAGAGGCTGCCCGGTCCGGTACGAGTGCCTCGCTGACGCGCTCGACAACCGTACCGAGTTCGGTGTCTGGGGCGGCATGACCGAGCGGGAGCGGCGGGCGCTGCTGCGTCGCCACCCGAACGTGACCAACTGGCGGAAGACGTTCGAGGCCGCGATGGTCAACCAGACCGGCAAGCAGCCGGTCGGTGAGAAGGAACTGGTAACGGCGGGCTGACGCCCGTACCACGGCGGGCGCGGCCGCGGGATGCGGCCGCGCCC
>NZ_BOON01000064.1 GCF_016863255.1 Planosporangium mesophilum | reverse complement strand
GTCCCGTCCGGCGACGGCGACGGCTCGGTGGGCCTGCGGTCGCACGCCAACGGCAGGTACGTGACCGCCGAGAGCGGCGGCACCGCCCCGCTGGTCGCCCGCGGCACCCAGATCTCGCTCTGGGAGAAGTTCATCCTCAGCAACACCAACGGCGTGATCACGCTGAAGGCGGTCGTCAACGGCAAGTACGTCAGTGCCGAGAGCGCCGGCGGCCGGCCGCTGATCGCCAACCGCACCTCGGCCGGCGCGTGGGAGCAGTTCACGGTCGCGGCGGCGTCGTCGGTGGTCAGCATGGTCTCGTACGCCAACGGCCTCCTCGTCACGGCCGAGAGCGGCGGCGGCAGGCCGCTGATCGCCCGGGGCGGGGCGTTCGGCCCGTGGGAGAAGTACGACGCCGTCGACCTCGGTAACGGCTACATCGCCCTGCGCTCGTACGCCAACGGTCGCTACGTCACGGCCGAGAGCGCCGGCGGCTCGCCGCTGATCGCCAACCGCACGGGGGTCGGTGCCTGGGAGATGTTCAAGGTCGTCTACAACGACGACAACAGTGTGAGCCTGCTGGCCAACGCCAACGGCCGCTACGTCACCGCGGAGAGCGGCGGCGGCTCGCCGCTGATCGCCCGGGGCGCCGTGCCGGGGCTCTGGGAGCAGTACGAGTTCCTGAGCGACCCCGACGCCTGATCCATCGCACTCTCCTCCGGCCCCGGGTACGTGTCACGTACCCGGGGCCGGAGTCGTTTCCGGGTCAGTCGCCGGGCGGTTGCCACGCCGGCAGCAGGACCCGGAACCGGGCGCCCGCACCGGGTCTGGTGTACAGCTCCACCCGGCCGCCGTGCGCCCGCACGATGGCGGCCACGATCGCCAGGCCCAGGCCGGCGCCGCCGTCACGGCCCGACCGGCCGAGGTCGACGCGGTACAGCCGTTCGAAGACGTGCCGGGCTGCGTCGGTACCCATCCCCGGGCCGGTGTCAACGACCTCCACGACCGCGGCCGATCCGTCCATGACCGGGGCAGCGCCGACCGCGGCGACCGGATCGCCGTCGGCGGGCACGTCGCCCGACCGGCCCACCCGTACCGTCACCGCGGCGTGCTCCGGCGTGTACCGCAGCGCATTGGTGACGAGGTTGTTCACCACCTGCCGGATGCGTGGTTCGTCGCCGGAGACGGTGACCGGCTCGAAGGTGTCGCGGGCGTCGTCGAGCGCGGCGAGGTGGACGAACCGGCTGGGTACCCGTACGTGGGCGTCGCGGACCGCGTCGGCGGCGACGGCGAGCAGGTCGACGGGGTGGCGTTGCAGCGGGCGCTCCTCGTCCAGGCTGGCCAGGAGCAGCAGGTCGTTGACGAGCAGCCGCATCCGGCCGACCTCGGCTTCGATGCGCCTCATGGCCTCGTCGAGGACGGGCCCGGGCGGGGCGCCGCCGCGGCGGTACAGCTCGGCGAAGCCCTGGATGGAGGTGAGCGGGGTGCGCAGTTCGTGGGAGGCGTCGGCGAGGAGTTGGCGCAGGCGTCGTTCCGAGGCGGTGCGGTGGGCCAGGGCGGCGGCGAGCGCGATCAGCAGCAGGACCAGCCCGGTGATCGCCGCGTCGATGAGCAGCGTTCCGGTGGCCAACGCGGCCAGCGTGGCGAGCGTCAGCACCGTCCGGTGCCGCGGCGTCCACCACCGCCGGCCCCGGAGGCTACGAGTCATCGTCGCGCGGCAGGCGCAGGGCGTACCCGACGCCGCGGACGGTGTGCAGCAGCGGCGGCCCGGTTCGATCGATCTTGCGGCGGAGGTAGTAGACGTACGACTCGACGATCCGGCCGTCACCGCCGAAGTCGTAGTGCCACACGCGCTCCAGGATCTGCGCCTTGCTGACCACCCGTCCGGCGTTGCTGAGCAGGTACTTCAGCAGGTTGAACTCGGTGGGCGACAGGTCGACCAGCTTGCCGGCCCGGCGCACCTCGTGCGCCTCCTCGTCGAGTTGGAGGTCGGCGTAGCGCAGGACGCGGCGCGGCCGGCCGGTCTCGGGCGCCCGCTGCGCAGGGCTGCGCCGCAGGATCGCCCGGATCCGAAGGACGACCTCCTCCAGGCTGAACGGCTTCGTGACGTAGTCGTCGCCACCCATCGCGAGCCCCGAGATCCGGTCCTCCACCGCGCACCTCGCGGTCAGGAACAGCACGGGTACGGGCCGGTCGCTCGCCCGCAGCCGGGAGGCGACCTCCAGGCCGTCGAGGTCGGGCAGCATCACGTCGAGGACGACGAGATCCGGTTCGAACTCGGCGGCCGCGACAAGCGCCTGCCGCCCGTCGCAGGCGACCCGGACGTCGAAGCCGGCCAGGTGCAGGGCCGCCGACAGCAGGGCCCGGATGTTCGCCTCGTCGTCCACGACGAGCAGCCGACCGGCCGCACCGGCCGCACCGGCCGCACCGGCCCCGGACGGCATGGCTACAGTCACATGCGTTGCGCCTGACACCCCGGACCTCTACCGGTGGAAGCTCGACGCAAACTGGCAAGAAGCTGTGAATCGGCGGGCCTGGCCTACTCCACCTGCGCGCCGGGCCTGCCCGCGGCGCCCTCGCCGACCCAGACCGTCTTCATGTTGCAGAACTCCCGGATACCGACCTCGGCCAGCTCACGGCCGTACCCGGAGTGCTTCACGCCGCCGAACGGCAACTGCGGGTACGAGGTGGTCATGCCGTTGACGAAGACCATGCCGGCGTCCAGGTCGTTCGCGAACCGCTCCTGCTCCGCCGGGTCGGTGGTCCAGGCGTTGGAGCCCAGCCCGTACGGGCTGTCGTTGGCGATCTCGATGGCCTCCTCATAGGAGGACGCCCGGTAGAGCCCGGCGACCGGGGCGAAGACCTCCTCGTGCCACATCCGCATCTGGGGGGTGATGTCGGTGACCACGGTCGGCGGGTACCACCAGCCGGGCCGGTCCAGGCGCTTGCCGCCCAGCAGCACCTTGGCGCCCTTCTCGACCGCCTCCCGGACCTGCTCCTCGGCGTCGTGCAGGCCCTGCTCGGTGGCGAGCGGGCCGACGTCGGTGTCGTCGTCCATCGGGTCGCCCACGGTCAGCGCCCTCATCTTCTCGATGAACCGCTCGGCGAACGCGTCGTACACGTCGGTGTGCACGATGAACCGCTTCGCGGCGATGCAGGACTGCCCGTTGTTCTGGCACCGGGCGACCACGCCCACCTCGGCGGCCTTGTCCAGGTCCGCCGACGGCATCACGACGAACGGGTCGTTGCCGCCCAGCTCGAGGACCGTCTTCTTCAGGTACCGGCCGGCGATCTCGGCGACCGAGCGGCCGGCGGCCTCGCTGCCGGTCAGCGTCGCGGCCCGGACCCGGTGATCGGCCAGTACCGCCTCGACCTTGTCGGAGCCGATCAGCAGGGTGGTGAACGCGCCGTCGGGGAAGCCGGCCCGGGTGAACAGCTCACCCAGGTACAGGGCGGTCTGCGGCACGTTCGAGGCGTGCTTGAGCAGGCCGACGTTGCCGGCCATCAGCGCCGGAGCGGCGAACCGGATCGCCTGCCACAGCGGGAAGTTCCACGGCATGATCGCGAGTACCGGGCCGAGCGGCTGGTAGCGCGTGTACGCCCGGACGGCGTTGACGGCCTTCGCGTCGCGCGGTTCGTCGGCCAGGAAACCCTCGGCGTGGTCGGCGTAGTACCGGCAGCCGGTGGCGCACTTGGTCACCTCGGCCTTGGAGGCCGCGAGCGTCTTGCCCATCTCGGTGGTCATCAGGGCCGCGAGCTTGTCCCGATCGGCCTCCAGGAGATCGGCGGCCGCGCGCATCCAGGCCGCCCGCTGCGCGAACGACGTGCGTTTCACGGCGGTGAAGCCGTTCACGGCGGCCCGCAGGCACAGCTCGATCTGCTCTGCCGGCATGGGGTCGAAGGTCTTCAGTACCTCACCCGTCGCCGGGTTGATCGTCGCGATCGGCACGGTGATCCCTCACTTCGATGGTGTCCTACCGTGGGCTTACCCGTGACCGGCGGCTCCAACCGGCACCTCGTACCAGAATTCGTCACCACCCGGCCGGGGGGTGAAGTCGTACCGGGCGCCGCCGCGGGACAGCCCCACCAGGCTGGCCGAGGTGGAGCCGTAGCCGCGCCCCGCCACGGACCGGCGTACCACCAGCGCCCGCGGATCGCCTCCGTCGAGATCGCCGGGGCCCAGCAGATCGACCCACCCCTCCCAGGCCTGCGCCGTCGGGCCGCCGGGTACCGGGTCGACGGGCGGGATCTTCTCCATCGCCGGGAGCAGCCGGTCGACCAGCGGCGTGTCGGCGTCGACCCCGGCGTTGACGATGACGTGGTCACCGGGTTCGAGGCTGCGGTGCGCCAGGTCGGCGCCGTCCCAGGTCCAGACGTCGACCCGCTGGGTGGTGGCGCGCAGGAGGTGGAAGCCGTTGTAACGGGCGAGTTCGGCGCCGTCGGGAAGCGGCTCGCCGGTGAGCGCGGCCAGAGCCAGGGTGCCCCGGGTGGGCCGGCGCCCGTCCGCGGGTACGGGCAGCGGCGGGCCGTTGAGCAGCGCCGCCACCGCCGGGGCTGCCGGATCGAGAGCGAGCCAGGTGCCCTCGGCGACCCGGTCCCGGCCGCCGTACAGGCGACCGGCAGCCCCGGTCCAGTACCGCCCCGGTGGATCCCAGTCGCGGTCGACGAACTCGTCGCGGACCGCGCCGAGGAGGACGGGCCACGCGGCCCCGGGGTCGAATCGGAGCAGCACCGTGCACACGCATTGAACGTTAGCCGACCGCGGCGGGGTGGGGACCGGGCGCGTCTCGTCGCCCGGTCCCGGGCGGCCCCGGCCGTCAGAAGAAGGTGCGGACCAGGTCGGTCACCCGGTCGTCGGCGTCGACCACGGGCAGGGCGCGCCAGCGTTCGAACATCGTGCACGGGTGGGAGATGCCGCACACCACCCAGTCGCCCACCTCGACCTCACCGTCCGGATCGGACAGGTACGCGTGCTGGTCGTTGAGGCCGGTCACGGTGAGGCGCTCGGCCGGCCGCCGCTCACCCGCGCGGAGCACGGCCAGCGGTACCGGAAGGTCGAGATCGTACGAGACGTCGCGCTTACCCAGGTTGAGAAAGGCGAGGCCGGGCTCTGGTGTGGACACCACCGTCGCCCACACCCGCAGGGCCGGCCGCAGCGGGAACGGAGACAGGCCGGCGTAGTGGACGTCGTCGTGCGCCACGTACGCCCCGGAGCGCAGGACCGGCCGGCGACCGCCGCCGAGGCCGGCGAACGCCTCGGCCACCAGATCCGGGTACGCGCTGCCGCCGGCCGTCACGGCCTCGGCGTCCACCGCGTCCGCGAGGCGCACCAACTCGTCCAGATGGCGGCGCACCGACGACACCGAGCCGGCCGAGCGGTCGTGCCCGTACGAGCCCTCGTACCCGGCGACCCCGGCCAGCCGCAGCCCGGACGCCTTCTCCACGGCCCGGGCCACCTCGGCGGCGGCGCTCACGCCGCGTGCACCCGTACGCCCGCCGGGCAGCCCGAGTTCGACGAAGACCGGGACCGGACGGTCGGGTGCCGCCCGGCCCTCCAGCGCCGCCACCGCCGCGGGGGAGTCCACCCAGCAGTAGATCTCGGCGTGCTCCTGCTGGGCGGCCACCCAGGAGACCGACGCGGCATCGACCACCCCGTGGGCGATCAGCAGGCGCCGGGCGCCGAACGCCCGCAGTACCCGGGCCTGTGCCACGTTGGCCACCGTGAAGGCCCACGCCCCCCGGCGGGCCTGCTCGGCCGCGAGCGCGGGGGCCATGGTCGTCTTCACGTGCGGCGCGAAGGAGAGGCCGCGCTCGGCGCAGAAGGCCGCGTACCGGTCGAGGTTGCCGGTCATCGCGGGCCCGTCCAGCACGGCGACCGGCGCGGGGAACCCGTCGACCGGCACCCGCCGGCCGATCAGGTCCTCGACGCTCGTCACGTCCGGTGGCAGCCCCTTGTACCGCCAGTCCAGCGGCTCCGCGCGCAGCCGGTCGACCGCGTCGTAGTCGATCAGTGGCTCGGTCATTGCGGCAGGGCGGCGACGACGTCGATCTCGACCAGGAAACCGGACAGCTGGGAGCCGACCGTGGTGCGCACCGGGTACGGGGCCGGGAACATCCGTTCGTACACCCGGTTGTACGCCGCGAAGTCGGCCAGGTCCGCGAGGTGGGCCGTCACCTTCACCACGGAGGACAGGTCCAGGTTCACCGCGGCCAGGGCGCGCTCGACGTTGCGGATCACCGCTTCGGTCTGCGCCTCGATCCCGTCGGGCAGCTCACCGGTAACCGGGTCGTGCGGCCCGAAGCCGGCGGTGAACGCGAAGCCGTTCGCCACCACGACGTGGGAGTACGGTCCGGCCGGCCGGGGCAGCTCGTTGCTCGTCAGTTTCTCCACACCGGCGATCCTGTCAGCTTCGCCGTACCCGGTGCAGCAGGTCGGTCCGGATCGCCGGACGGGAGCCGAAGACCAGCAGGAACGTCGCCTCGCGGACCAGCCGTTGCCCATGGGCGCCGGCGAGCACGGCCCGGCTGCCGGTCGTCACCGTGACCGTCGCCGCGGCGCGCAGGGCCAGCTCCGAGGCTGCCGCGCGGGCCGCCGGGAGGGTCTGTCCGGTACCGGTGTCGAGAGCGGCCCGTACCGCGTCCAGCTCGGCGTTCAGCTGGCTCGGGCCCATCAGCCGGCAGCAGCGGGCCGCGACCCCGAGCGCGAGGGAGCCGTTGAGCCCCAGGTTGGCGGCGTCCCAACCGGCCCAGTCGGAGAGCGGGAGGGTACCGGTGACCCGCTCCTCGGGTACGAAGTGGCGGTCGAACCGGACGTGCACGGTGCCGCTGGCCTGCACGGCCACCAGGTCGAGCGGAGTGATCCGCAGCGTGGGCCCGGCCGCGGCGTCGAGCAGCGCCCACACGATCGTGTCACCGTCGCGGGCCGCCACCCGCAGGGTGTCGATCATGCCCCAGCCGGTCACCCAGGGCGCCTCGCCGTCGAGCACGTAGCCGCCGTCGACCCGCTGCGCGGTCAGCGGGCTCGGGCCCGGCCGTACGCCCGCCTGGCTGATCCCGGCCCGGCGCCGTCCCGCCCGCAGCGGCTCCAGCCACTCCTCGCGTACGCCCGGGGTGTTCGCTGCGGCCGTGACGGCGGCATGGTGCTGCAGCCAGACGAAGGCCGTCGCCAGGCAGCCGCCGGCCAGGGCCTCCACGATCCGCGCGAACGTGGTCCGGTCGACGTCCTCGCGCGCCGCCAGTCCGTAGAAGCCCTCGGCGGCCAGGAGGTCGAGGTGCTCCGCCGGGATCTGACCGGTCACGTCGACGCGGCCGGCGGCCGGGAAGAGTACCTCGTCGGCGATGCGGCGAGCCTTGTCGAGCATGGGTCCGACCCTAGACCCCTCTTGTCGAGGTCTTTGATCGATCCCTGACGGTGAGTGCGCGATGAAATCGGCGACGAGTTCGGGTACGTTGTCCGGGACTGTCAGGCACCTATAGAAATGACCGTGCTGATGCCGGAGATAGCGGGCGATACTCACCTCCAGTCGCGGGTCCTCGAGGATCTGAGCGACGCCGTCAACTACCAGCGGTGGCTTGCCGACCTCGCGCGCCCCTACCTGGGGGAGAACCCGATCGAGCTGGGCAGCGGCATCGGCGACTACGCGGCGGCCTGGCTCAGTACGGTGTCGCGGATCACTGTGACCGAAGCCGACCAGAGCCGGCTGAAGGGCCTCGTCGAACGGTTCGCAGACGATTCCCGGGTCGATGTGCGCACGCTGTTCCTGCCGACCGAGGAGCGCGCCGAGCACAGCGCGGCGGTCGCGCTCAACGTGCTCGAACACGTCGAGGACGACGTGGCGGGCCTGCGGTCGATCGGTGGGCTGCTGCGGCCGGGCGGTGCTGTCGTGCTGATCGTGCCGGCCTTCCCCTCGGCGATGAGCCGGTTCGACCGCACCATCGGGCACTACCGCCGATACACGGTGGCCTCGCTGGGCGCCGCGCTGACCGGGGCCGGCCTGCGGGTCGAGCAGCTCCGGTACATCAACCCGGTCGGTCTGCTCGGCTGGTACGTGGCCTGCCGCACGCTGGGGCTGGCGCCGCACAACGGGCCGCTGGTCCGGCTGTACGACCGGACGGTGGTGCCGCTGGCACGGCGCCTGGAGCGGCACGGGCGGGCGCCGTTCGGCCAGTCGGTCTTCGCGGTCGCCCGTACGCCGGGCGAGTGAACCGCTGCCCGGCTACCCCGCCGGGGCTGAGCGGCCCGATCCCGGCTACCCCGCCGGGGATACCAGGACCGTCACGCCGACCAGGGCACCGGCCTCGTCGCGCAGCGGGATCGCCGAGGTCGACAGCCGTAGCCGCTCGCCGTGCGGGGTGAGGATCACGATCTCGCGGTTGATCGGGTCCGACCGGTCCGCCACCGTCGCGAAGCCCGGCTCGTAGCGGTACGCCTGGTCGGTCATGTCGGCCGGCGTCAGTACGTCGAAGAGATCCACCAGCGGGGTGCCCGGTGCGATCGGCAGCCCCATGATCTCGACCGCCTGTGGTGAGGCCCGCCGCACGGTCAGGTCGGGGCCGAGCAGCACCAGACCGACCGGCATGCGGTCGAACGTGGCGTCCAGGATGCGGTTCGCCTCGATCAGCCGCGCGTGGACCGTCGCGTTCTCCAGCGCGATCGCGGCCTGGTTGCTGAACAGGTCGAGCAGGTGGCGGTACGAGCTGGAGAACGTCGACCCGAGCCGCCGGTGCTCCAGGTACAGCACGGCGAGCAGGTTGTCGCGCCGCACGATGGGGACGCAGAGCACCGACCGGGGCCGCACGCTCGCCAGGTACGGGTCGGTGACGAACGCGGTCAGCTCGTCCGGCCCGCCCGCGATGACCTCGCGGTTCCGCCCGGCCTGGATGATCACCTGCAGCGGTACCCGGTCCTCCAGCGGCCCGTCGACCCGGGTGCTGACCCGGATCCGGTCGCGCTCGACCTCCGCCTCGGCGGCGGGCTCCAGCGTCTTCCCGTTGGCGAGCAGCAGGTACCCCCGCTCGGCCTGGGAGTGCCGGACGAGCAGCTCGAGCAGGACGCCGACGAGCCGGTCCAGCCGCAGCTCGCTGGAGATCGACTGGAACGCCTGCACCACCGTGAGCAGGTCGAGCTGGTCGAGCGGGCGGGACGCACCGGCCGGCATGGTGGCGGTCGCCAGCAGGTCGTCGAGCTGGTCGAGCTTGGCCTCGGCGCCCCACCGCTGGTAGCAGGTACGCGCCCGGCGCAGGTACGCGACCGCGTCACCGGTCTGCCCGCATGCCAGGGCGTGCAGGCCACCCCGCTCGGCGGCGAACGCTTCGGTACGGATGAAGTCGGAGTCCCGGGCGGCGGCGATGGCCCGGTCGAACCCGACCCTGGCCTGCTCCGCCGCGCCGGCCAGCCGGGCCCGCTCGGCGGCGAGCAGCAGCGCGCGGGCGCGCAACAGGCCGGGGCCGCGCGCCGCGAGGTCGTCCAGCCTGCTCTGCAACGTCTCCAGCTCGGCGCACAGCGCCTCCCGCTCCTCGGCCGAGGCGGCCTCCCCCCCGGCTGAGCAGCGAGAACGCGTTCCAGAACGCCGTCTCGGCGGTCAGGAAGGTCATCGGCGACCGCTCCACGATCGCCGCGACCAGATCGCTCATCCCCGCCAGGTCGGCGGCGTCGTCGAAGACGTGCGCCGGGGCGAGGAGCGGGGAGAGGCCGACGACGGAGTAGGGGCCGAACTCGCCCCGCAGGATCCGCTGCCGGGCCCGCTCCTCCTGTTCGGTGGGCGGGGAGGCGTCGCCGGGCACGCCGCGCAGCCGGCTCACCGCCTCGTCCAGCAGCTGGATGACCGCACCGGCCCGCCCGTCGGCACCGTGGCGGCGGGCGAACCGCCGCCGCGCCTCGATGTCCGCCGCCACCTGGTCCAGCGGGGTGCCCACGGCGAACCGGTGCACCGAGTAGACGGCTCCGATGCGCTGCGCCAGCCGGACCTCACCCTCCTCCACCGCGGCGCGGTACGCGGCGTACAGCTCGCGGATCATCGGGGCGGGATCGCGGAGCCAGTACGGGCCCACCACGGCTGCCACTGCGCGGGTGACGGCCGGACGGCGGGTACCGGGCCGGTCCAGCAGGCGCTGCCCCGCCTCCGCGGCCAGGGAGGCCGCCGCCTCATGACGGTCGCGAGCGAACATCAGGGCCAGCCGGGCCAGGGTGGAGCCGGTCGCGGCGGTCGGTCCGTGCTCGATCGCCAGTTCGACGCCGAGCACCGTCAGCAGGTCGCGGCCGGATCCGTCCGGCCAGATGGGCTGGGCGAGGTCGCAGATCAGGTCCGCGGCGAGCACCACGCGGGGCTCGGTACAGCCCGGCCGGGAGCCGAGCCGGTCGAGCGCGCTCCGGTCGAGGGCGCGCCGGATCCGCTTCGTGGCGTCGGCGGCGGCCGCCGGCCACGCGTGCGGGTCGATCGGTACCGGCATCCCGAGCAGCCGCAGGGCCTCGACGCCGAGGCGTAGCGCCCCGGTGCCGTCACCCGCGTGGTGGCGCAGCGTGGCCTGCGCGCAGAGCAGGCGCGCCCGGTCGAGGTCGGTGACGACGTGCGGGCCGGCCGCCGCCAGCAGCCGGTCGGCCTCCACGGGCCGGCCGGCGGCCAGTTCGGCCGAGGCCGCGGCGAGGTACAGGCGGAGCGCCAGGTCGGGCGTCTCCCGCCAGGCGTCGGGGCCGAGCCGGTCGAGGCCCGCCGCGAAGTACCCGCTCGCCGCCGCCGCGGCGCCGACCCGGTAGGCCCGGGTGCCGGCGGCGAGGTTCAGCTCGGCCAGCTCGTCCACCCGTAGCGTCCGGGCCGCGGCGTTGAGGTGCGTCACCGCCTCGAACAGGCGATCGGGGTGCGGCCTCAGGGCCTCGCCGACGGCCAGGCGCAGCCGCGCGAGGCGCTCGTCGGAGACGCCGGCGAGTACCACGTGGCGTACCTGCTCGTGTCGCCACCGGTAACCGCCCGGCGCCGGGCCCGCGGTCACCAGATCCGCGCGCACCGCCGGGCGGAGCCGCTCGACGATCTCAGTAGCGTTGCTCGCGGAGGTAGTGGCGAGGGTCGGCGCGTCGAAGTGCGGGCCGAGCACGGCGGCCAGTTCGAGCGCCTCCCGGGTGTCGGGGCCGAAGCGTCGCAGCCGGGCCTCGACCAGCGCGCTCAGCTCCGTGTCCGCCGGCTCGTTGTCGACGAGCCGCTGCTGCCACTGCCAGTTCGCGCCGTCGTCGGCGTACCTGAGCAGCTCCCGGTCGGCCAGGCCGCGCAGGAAGTGCTCCACCAGCAGTGGGTTGGAGCCGGTACGCGACGCGACCGCGCGGGACAGTCGCGCGGAGTCGCGCTGGCCGGCGCCCAACGTGTCACCCAGCAGTTCGGCCAGCGCGCTGTCCGGCAACGGCCGGAGGGCCAGCGGGGCGCTGGTCACCCGCTCGTCGGTCAGCAGCGCCTGCAGCGGGTGGCCGGTACCGACGTCGGCCGTCCGGTAGGTCAGGACGACCAGTACCGCCGGGGCGTCCGGTACGGCCAGGACGTACCGGAGCAGCTCGACGGTCAGTTCGTCGGCCCACTGGACGTCCCGGATCGCGATCACCAGGGGACGGCCGGGAGTGCTCACGGCGCCGAGCAGCCGCCGGGCCGCGAGGTGTACGCGGTGCCCGGCGGCGGCGATCGTGCGGTCGGACGGCGGCGTCCGTTGGCCGAACACGCCGCGCAGCGCCGGTACCAGCTCGGCGAGCGTGGCGCCGCAGGCTCCCACGGCGTCGGCGATCCGGGCCCGGTGCTCGGCGGGCGCGTCGGCCAGCTGCGCGGCGAGGTCGGCGAGCAGCCGGCCGAGGGCCGCGTACGGACCGGCGTCGTCCGACCGGCAGAAGCTCCGCAGGGTGAGGCCGCCGCCGGTCACCACCGAGTCGGCGAAGCGCGTCACGGTCGCCCACTTGCCCAGACCCGTGTCGGCGGTCACCGCGACCAGTTCGGCCGGCCCACCGGCCGCGACCCGGTCGTACGCCGACTGCAACCGGCTCAGCTTCCGCTCCCGCCCGTACAGCCGGCCGAAGACGAGCCGGTCGGGCAGGTCACGGGTACGCAGCAGGAGCGGGGTCGCGGCCCCACCGGCCAGCGCGTCGCGGCAGCGCTCGAGGTCGACGACGAGCCCCCGGGCGGTCTGGTACCGGTCGTCCGGCGACTTCTGCAGCAGCAGCGCGACGATCTCGTTCAGCGCGGGCGGCAGCCGGGGGACGAGCTCCGACACGAGCTCCGACAGGGGCGTCGGCGGCTCGGACAGGTGGCATCGCCGCCACTGCTCCGCGGTGTCGGCCAGGAACGGCGGCCGGCCGCCGAGCAGGTGGTGGTACAGGGCGCCCAGCGCGTACAGGTCGGTGCGCTCGTCCACGCCGGGCTCCAGCCGGCCGCTCTGTTCGGGGGCGGCGTAGGCGGCCGGGGGCGCCGTGCCGGCGCCGTCCCGCAGGTGGACGCCGCCGTCCGCGGCGAGGCGTACGGTGTCGGGGCCAAGCGCGCCGTGCGGCCCCCGGCGGGCGTGCCATCCGTCGAGCGCCCGGGCGAGGTCGATCGCGAGCGGCAGGAACTCGGTGACGCCGAACGGCCCGGCCGCCGTCAACGGTCGGGTCGCGTCGGGGATATCCGCGGCAGAGTCGTCCGGGCCGCGCATCCCACCCCCTCGACTGGAGCCGGCACCGCATCGATTATGCGTCGCCCGTACCGAGCGGCCGGCTCGGAGGGGATCCGGACGACATCTTGACGGTCATGGTGACCGATATGAGAACGTAACGCGGTGGAACGACCACGCTGGGCACCTGCCGACATCGACCTCACCCGCCCGAGTCCTGCGCGGGTCTACGACTATTTCCTCGGCGGTACCCACAACTTCGCCGTGGATCGGGAGATCGCCGAGCGGGCCATCGCGGCGTCGCCCGAGATCCCGTACGGGGCCCGTAGCAACCGGGCTTTCCTCGGCCGTGCCGTCCGGCACATGGCAGAGCAGGGCGTGACGCAGTTCCTCGACCTGGGCTCGGGGATACCCACCCAGGACCCCACCCACGAGGTGGCGGCGCGCAGCCACCCGGACGCGCGGGTGGTGTACGTCGACAGCGACCCGGTCGCGGTCGCGCACAGCCGGGCCCTGCTGGCAGATGACGGCCGCGGCGCGGTGCTGCAGGCCGACATCCGCGACCCCAAGGCGATCCTCGACTCCGACGCCGTGACCTCGACGATCGACTTTTCCCGGCCGGTCGGCCTGTTGCTGCTGGCGCTGCTGCACTTCCTGTCCGAAGACGACGACCCCGGGGGGGTCGTGGCCACGCTCGCTGACGCGGTCGTACCCGGCAGTTACCTGGCCATCTCCCACGTCTGCGCGCCGCCGGGCGCCGACGTCGGGCGGCTGGAGCGGGAGATGCGAAAGCCGCCCCAGCTGGCGTACCTGCGCAACCGCGACCAGATCGCCAGGTTCTTCGACGGCTGGGACGTGGTCGAGCCCGGTCTGGTCCCGCCGGCGCTGTGGCGGCCGGAGGGCGTGCCCGGGCAGCAGGCCTACCAGGTACCCGCGCTGGCGGGTGTGGGTCGTCGGCGCTAGCCGTCGGACGGGGCCGGCCTGAGGCCCGCCTACTCGCGGATCTTCGCCAGGTAGCGGGCCGGACGGCCGGCTCCTCACCGAGGGCGAGGAGCCGGCCCGACTAGGCCACGTCCCACATGGTGGCGAACGCGGCGGCCTCGCCGGCGAGCCACTGCTCCACCTGCTCCGGCTTGGTACCCGGGTCGGGGCGGTGCACCTGCCCCCGGCGTACGTCGACGACGACCGCCTCGGCCCCCGGCAGGATGTCGTCCATGTGCCTCTGCATCAGGTGCAGGGTCGCCAGGATCGCCTCCTGGGGTGGGGGCTGCTCGTCGAAGACGAGCCGGACCGCCTCGGCGCGGCCGTCGGCGTACCGCAGCCCGAACTGGGGGTTGATCTTGACGGGCAGGTTGCTGACGAACGCGATCACGTCGCGGGTTCGTACCAACTGGCACTCGTTGAGGTCGCCGAGCGAGGCCAGGTAGTCCTTGGTCGCGGGTACGAGGATGTCGTGGAGCGGGCGCCAGCGCGGCTTGACGGCGGTGCGCACCTGCTCGAGGTGGCTGCCGCCGCTACGGAACTGGATGTCCGCCTTGAGCGCCTTGAGCAGTGAGCTGTGCGGGTTGAAGCCGGAGTGGCTGGCGCGCTGGCGGCGCAGCCCCTGGACGAACGACGCCCGGGACGGGCCGGTACGCCCGACATAGCGGGCGAAGCCCAGCAGGGTCACGTACGGAGCAAGGGTGGTGGTGGGGGTAGTCACGGAGGCCCTCCGTCTCTGTCTTTCGAACATACATTCTAATCGACATCGGGCCTCGTGACCACGACGAGTCAGCGTCCGGATACGGCTCGCAGTCGCCCTTCCAGGCTGAGGACGACGGGGACCACCAGCCCCGGGGCCGGTGTTTTGCTCGGAGCGCCCGAGGGTAGCCCTGGTTGGCATGGGACACACCGATACGGCGCTGCGTGCGGTACAGGGCTACGCGGAGAAGGCAACCGATGAGAGACCCCTGCGCGGGTACGCGACCGTCATGGCGATCTACGCGGCCGGCGCGGCCGCCGTCGCCGGCCTGGCCCGGCTCACCGGCAAGCGGCTCCCCGAGCGCCCGTCCGCCGGTGATCTCGCGCTGCTGGCCGTGTCCACGCACAAGGTGTCCCGGCTGCTGACCAAGGACGCGGTCACCAGCCCGCTCCGGGCGCCCGTGACGAGGTTCGAGGGCGCCGCCGGTGAGGCCGAGCTCAACGAGAGCCCGCGCGGCACCGGCGCGCAGCACGCCCTGGGTGAGCTGTTGACCTGCCCATTCTGTACCGCTGTCTGGGTGGCGAGCGGCCTCGCCGCCGGTCTGGTGTTCGCGCCCAGGCTGACCCGGTTCGGGATGGGGGTCGCGACCGCGATCGCGGGCGCCGACTTCCTGCACCTGGGGTACGACACGGCGAAGCACGTGGCGGAGGGCTGACCCCGTCGACACGATCGACGCGCCGATGACGGTCGGCGCCGCCGCGGGCGACGGAAGGCCCGGCGAGCCGTGTACCCGGCGGAGTTTGGCATCGTGAGCAGGGCACTCTCTCCAGGATTCACATGAGGCGGTACTGAATGATCACTATTGAGGACGTGCGCGCCGCCGCGAAGAGTATCGCCGGGATCGCGGTCCGTACCCCGTTGCTGGCGTCGTGGGCGATCGGGACGGACCTGTGGCTCAAACCGGAGAACCTCCAGCCGATCGGCGCGTTCAAGGTACGCGGTGCCGTGCACGCCCTGCTGTCGCTGCCCCTGGACGCGCAGGCCGCCGGCGTCATCACGCACTCCTCGGGCAACCACGGCCAGGCTCTCGCGTACGCGGGCCGGATGGTGGGCAGCCCGGTCGTCGTGGTCGTGCCCGAGGGCGCGCCGGCCGTCAAGGTCGACGCCATCCGGGCCCTCGGCGCCGAGGTCGTCACGGTCCCGCCCGCCGAGCGGGAGAGCCGCACCGCCGAGCTGGCCGCCGAGCGCGGGCTGACGATCATTCCGCCGTACGACCACCGCCACATCATCGCCGGCCAGGGCACGGTCGGCCTGGAGATCGTCGAGGACCTGCCCGAGGTCGACGTGGTCCTGGTACCGGTCGGGGGCGGCGGCCTCGCCTCCGGCGTGGCGACCGCGGTGAAGGCCCTGGCGCCGCGGGCGACGGTGATCGGCGTGGAGCCGGCGCTGGCCGCCGACGCGGCGGACAGCCTGGCCCACGGCGAGCTGCGGTCGTGGACCACCGAGGACCGGTACCGCACGATGGCCGACGGCCTGCGGACGCCCCTGTCGGAGTTGACCTTCGCGCACCTGCGCGAGCGGCTCGACGGCATCGTCACGGTCTCCGAGGAGGAGATCCTGACGACGGTGTCGCTGCTGGCCCGCGCGGCGCGGATCGTGGCCGAGCCCAGCGGCGCGGTCACCACGGCGGCGTACCTGCACCACCGCGAAGAGTTGCCGCCCGGCCGTACCGTGGCCGTGGTCAGCGGCGGGAACATCGACCCCGCCCTGCTGGCCGGCCTCCTCATCGCCGAGGAACTCGACGCCTGACCCGACCCTCCCATGATCACGGAGAGTCGAGGCCGCCATGGCGACCCGAACTCTCCGTGATCATGGGATCAGGTCAGGAGGCGCGGCCGAGCAGGTCGAGCACCCAGGCGTTGACGAGCGCCTCTTCCTTCCAGGCGTCGTACCGGCCGCTCGGTCCGCCGTGCCCGGCGCCCATCTCCGTCTTCATCAGCACCTTCGTGTCCGGTGCGGTGGCGCGCAGGCGCGCGACCCACTTGGCCGGCTCGTGGTAGAGCACTCGGGTGTCGTTGAGACTGGTCAGGGCCAGGATCGCGGGGTACGCGCGGTCGGCCACGTTCTCGTACGGCGTGTAGGACTTCATGTACGCGTACACGTCGGGGTCGTCGAGCGGGTTACCCCACTCCTCCCACTCGGTGACCGTGAGCGGCAGCGACGGGTCGAGGATCGAGTTGAGCGCGTCCACGAACGGCACCTGCGCCACGATGCCGGCGAAGGCGTCCGGCGCCATGTTGGCGACCGCGCCCATGAGCAGGCCACCGGCGGACCCGCCGCGCGCCACGAGCCGGTCGGTGCCGGTCCAACCGACCTTCACCAGGTGCTCCGCGCAGGCGATGAAGTCGGTGAAGGTGTTCTTCTTGGCCAGCAGTTTGCCGTCCTCATACCAGCGGCGCCCCATCTCACCGCCGCCGCGGATGTGCGCCACGGCGAACACCACGCCCCGGTCGAGCAGCGACAACCGGGCGATCGAGAACCACGGGTCGATCGCGTGCTCGTACGAGCCGTACCCGTACAGCAGCAGCGGTGCCGAGCCGTCGCGCGGCGTGTCACGCAGGCAGACCAGCGAGATCGGTACCCGGGTGCCGTCCTCGGCGATCGCCCACTCGCGGTGCTGCTCGTACCGCTCCGGGTCGTACCCGCCGAGCACCGGCTTCCGCTTGCGCAGCGTCAGTTCGCCGGTCTCCAGGTTGCAGTCGTAGACCGACTCGGGCGTCACCAGCGAGCCGTAGTGCAGCCGGAACGTGGCGGTGTCGTACTCCGGGTTGGCGTCCGGACCGACCGAGTAGATCGGCTCGGGGAACTCGATGTCGTACGAGGAGCCGCCGTCGAACGGCATCACCCGCAGGCCGGTGAGGCCGTTACGGCGCAACGAGATCACCATGTGCCGGGCGAACGCGTCGACCTGCAACAGGCGGGTACCCGGCTCGTGCTCCAGCAGCGGCGTCCAGTCCGCGCCCGGCGTGTCCACAGAGGTGTACGCCAGCGCGAAGTCCTCCGCCCCCCTGTTGTGCAGGATCAGGAACCGGTGGCCGTGGTGCTCGACCGAGTACTCGACGCCCTGCTCCCGCGGCGCGATCACGCGGGGCGGCGAGGCCGGCTGGTCGGCCGGGATGACGTGCACCTCGCTGGTGATCTTGCTGTGCACGTCGACGACGATGAACTTCTCCGACCGGGTCAGGTCGACGCCGACCCAGAACCGCTCGTCGGGCTCCTCGAACACCACCTGGTCCTCGGCGGCCGTCGTGCCGCGGACGTGGCGCCAGACCCGGTACGGCCGCCACGCCTCGTCGACGGTGATGTAGAACAGCGTCGAGCCGTCGGCCGACCAGGCCGAGCCGTAGAACGTGTTCGGGATCTCGTCGGCCAGCACCTCGCCGGTGAGCAGGTCCTTGATCCGCAGCGTGAACCGCTCGTCGCCGTCGAAGTCGCACGAGTAGGCGAGCCACCGGGCGTCCGGGCTGATGTCGAAGGTACCGAGGGCGAAGAACTCCTTGCCGGCGGCGAGTTCGTTGCCGTCGAGCAGCACCTCCTCACCCGCCAGCGGAGCACCGTGCTGTGTGGACGGCGGGTCGACCTCGCCGATCGCGACGGCCCGACGGCAGTGGACGCCGTACTGCTTGCCCTCGATGGTCCGGGTGTAGTACCAGAAACCGCCCTTGCGGGTCGGTACCGACAGGTCGGTCTCCTGGGTGCGGAGCTTGATCTCGTCGAACAGCGTTTCGCGCAGCGTGCCGAGGTGCGCGGTCGCGCCCTCGGTGTACGCGTTCTCGGCCTCGAGGTAGGCGATCGTTTCCGGGTCGTCCTTGTTCTGCAGCCACGCGTACTCGTCGACCACGGTGTCCCCGTGGTGTACGCGCTCGGACGGTACTCGCTTGGCGATGGGCGGCTGGCTCGTCACGTTCGCCCACGTTACCCGGCGCAACGCCGTTGTAGGGCTTAGCCGGGCTCGACCGGGCTGGGATGCACCGTCGGCGGGCCGGCGCCGCCGGACCAGCCGGTGACCAGCAGTGCCGCCGCCTCGCGGGCGCAGCCCCAGGACATCGAGACCCCGACGCCCCCGTGACCGTAGTTGTGCGCGCACCGCGCCGCACCGATCTCCTCGACCTCCAGCCGTACCGTCGGGCGGGCCGGCCGCAGGCCGACGCGGTGGGCCAGTACCCGCGCGCCCAGCAGCCGGGGCTCGATCTCGCCGCACCGGTTCTGGATCTCCCGGGCGATCGCGGGGTCGGCGGCCAGGTTCCAGTCGTCGACCGACGCCGTACCGCCGAGGACGACGTGGTCGTCGTGCGGGAAGTAGCCGGCCCACGCGCTGCCGATCGGCGCCTCCAGGAAGAACGTCTCCAGCCCCGGGTTCTCCACGACCACGTGCTGGCCGCGTACCGGGTGCACCTCGGGATCGGGTACGAGCGCGTGCGCGCCGACCCCGGTGCAGTTGGCGATCAGCGGAGCGTCCCGCGCAACCTCGGCGAGCGACTCGGCCGGCGCGACGTCCACCCGCCCACCGGCCCTGGCCAGCCGGTCGGTGAGGTACGCCAGGTAGACCGGCATGTCGACCAGCGGCAGGGTCGCCCGGAACCCGTACTCGAAGCCGGCCGGCAGTTCGTCCGGGTCGGCCGGTTCCAGGCCCGCGGTGAACTCGGAGTTCGGCGGCGGGGGCAGGCCCGGGCGGGCGGCCAGCAGGCCGCTGCGGATCCGCACCCCGGTGTGGGGCACCTCGGCGAGCGCCGTGAACTCGACGAGCGTCACCCGCTCCCAGTCGGACGCAGCGTGACCGGGCGGGAAGGAGAGCGGCCCGACCAGGGCGGCCGCCGCGGCGGACGTGGTACGGGCCGGCAGGGCCTCGGTGCGGACCAGGACGCGCAGGCCCGCTTCGGCCAGGCAGATGGCGGTGCTCAGCCCGATGACCCCCGCTCCGAGCACGATCGCGTCCGGGCCCGCTTGCGTCATTCGCTGAGGTTATGCCAGCCGTACCCGTCCTGCCGCCGGGCCCGGATTCGGGCGCCCCGGCCTCGCGCGCACCTCGTACATTGGCGGGGCAGTCGGGCGATGGAGGGCGAGCGATGCGCCAACGGTGGTGGCTGGTGACCCTCGCGGCCGTGGTGGTGGCCGCGCTGGCCGGGATGGCCGCGATCAACGGTGTGCGGCGGGCGCGTTACGGCGACGTCCACCCTCAGGGCGACAGCGCGGTGGTCGTGGGCCACGGCCACCGGTTCTCCCTGGCCGTTCCGGACCGGGGGTCTTCGGTGGGTGACCACTGGACCGCCGCCGCCACGCCGGACGGCGTCGTCGCGCTCGTCCGCAGCGAGCAGGTCGACGGCAACATCGCCGACCGGGTGTTCGGCCCGGCGATCGGCGGAGGGGCCGGCACCCGGTACTTCGTGTTCGACGCGCGGCGCACCGGCTCGGTCGCCATCACGCTGCACAACTGCTTCCAGGGCTGTGGGACCGACCGGACCACGGCCGAGTCACGCGACGCCGTCTGGACCGTGACGGTGCGCTGAGGGGCCGGACGCCGTCGCCGCACGGCGCGCCGGCGGCGCCGGTGACCGATCAGCGCACCTCTGGCGGCGGCGCGGTGTGTTGGCGTACACCCAGGATGACGGCGACCGCGTCGAGCCAGCGGGCGAACTCCTCGTCGGCGCGCCTGTCAGCCGGCACGGTACTCGCCGCCTCCAGCCAGTCGCGGGCCAACGCGGTGCGCGCCGCACCGGGCAGCGGCTCGGGCAGCCCGGCCGCGTACCCGATGCCGCCTCGCCGGGCCACCTCGGCCAGGAACGTCAGCGATCGGGGCTGCACGCCGAGCCGGTCGGCCGCGACGGCAGCGGCGATCCGCGCATCGCCGAACAGTTCGTGGTGGGTGGGGCCGGCGGTGGCCAGCCCGTCGCGGAGCAGCGCCGGCACGTCGATTTCGGCCAGGTCCCGGTCGGTGCGGCGGCCATGGGGTTCGGGCACGGATCCTCCTGACATCGCCGCCTCCTAGCGCCGCGGCACGTTGACGGCGTGCACGTTCGCCGGAACGCCGTCCTCGATGACGTTCATGCGGCCGTTCACGAAGTCGTCCTCGCTGACCCAGACGGTGTACCCCCACGGGTTGTACACCTCCAGCATGTCGCCCTGGCGGCCCACGATCGCCATCTCGTGGGCGCGGTCGCCGTCCCGGACTGTGAACGTGACCGGCAACCCCTGGTCGACCGCCATCTCCACGTCAGGGAGGACACCGCGGCGGTCACCGGCCGAGTCGACCTCCACCTTGTGGTAGCTCGCCCCGGTGCGTGAGGCCACCTGCTCGTTGGCGATGTCGCGCGCTTGTCCCTCGGTCATGCCGTCCTGGCCGAACAGGTCCTGCAGCCAGGTGCGACCGTCGTCGTAGATCCGGTGCTGCTCGTCGTGCAACCGCCGGGCGAAGGCGTCCGGGTTGTCGTAGGCCGGGTCGCCGGGGTGGTCGCCGGTCGTCAACTGCAGCGCGTACAGCGGATCGATCTCTGCCCGGGCCATCACGGTCGACATCGCGACACATGTCGGGTCGTTGCCCTGGGTCCAGTCCCGGCCGTCGAAATCGACCGACCGGTGGCTGTTGAACTTGTCGGGCCCGGAGTCGTCGACGATCGGGGTCAGGTGCTGCCGCAGCCACATCGGGTCCTCGGCGTGCAGGTGGATCTTGGCGTCGAAGTCCCGGATCTGGTCCAGGCTGTAACCGGCCGCGAGCGCCTGCAGTACGTACGCCTCCTCCTGTGGGGAGTCGCAGGCGTGCAGCATCCCGGTGAAGCGCTCGCGGTCCCGGGCGTTCATCTGGCCGAGCCGGTCGTTGGCGCGGCGCGCCGCGTCGGCGGTGAGGATCAGGTTGGCGTCGTGCGGACCTCCCGGGACGGCGGCGTCCGCGATGACCAGCGGATCGGTCAGGTCGCTGAGGAAGTCCGGTTGCAGCCGGCTGCCCAGCAGGGCGGCGCGCGCGCGGGACGACAGTTCGCTGAACTTCCGTTCCAGCACCTGGCTCGCGTCCCGGAGGTGATGCGCCGCCGAGACCATCGTCGCGATGCCGTCCTTCGCCGCGTTGTGGGCCTGCTCCCGCAAGCCGTCGTCCTCCAGTTGATCGGGGAGGCTGGACGAGCATATTTCGGCGAGGATGTGCTCCGCCTGCTCAAGATCGCTGCGGCCGTAACCGTCCGCCTTCCGAGCATCCTCGACCGCCTGGCTGAGCGTGCGGAGCGCGATCAAGGCTTCGACGAAGACCTCCCCGGCGCGCTCCAGCGTGTGGTCGAGAGCCGCGGTGCCGGCTTTGGCGCTCTCCGCCGCCGCTCCGGTCCAGGCGGCGCACAGCCGGTCGCCAACCTGCGTGTTGAGGAACTTCTGTTGCTCGGCGCATTCGTGGCCGGCGTCCTGAAGCACGTTCACGCGATTGGTGAGTTCCTCTGCCGACCCGCGTGGGGACGGCTCCGCCAGCGCCTGACGCACGAGGCGGAGCATGTCCCCCTGCGTCAGGAGGTTCATCGATCCGCCGATTTCCTTTTGAAGCCGCTCCAGACGCTCAAGGGCGGTCCTGCCCACCGACGCCTCCCCGTTTTCCGTCCGGCTGGTCAGCCATTACCCAGGCGCTGGGCGCTGTCGGCGTCGCTGCGCCGGTAGTGCTCGATCGCCACCCGTAACCTGTCGTCCCAGTGGCTTGCGGTCCTGCTCGCGCACCGCAGCTCTTCGGTCCACAGCGTGAGCAGCTTGGTCCACGCCTGGGCGGCCCCGTACTCGCCGAAGACGGCGTCGTCACCCTGGGCCCACGGCTTCAGCTGTCGATCCGCCGTTTCCATGAGGTCGTCACGGAGCCTGCGCATGTTGTCCGCGACGGGCTGCAGTTGCGCCGGGTCGACGCTGAATGACGGATGGGTCACTGCTGGTCCTCCCCGGGCTGACGTATCGCCGCGAGTCTACGGAGCGACCGCCAGCCCGGGGAGCCCCAACTACGGCCTGTGGATAACTTCCCCCGACAGGTGCGGCTTGCCGGACTTCGCGCCGTGCAGCCCGAACCGCCAGCCGTCGGTCCCGGCCCGGGTGGCTGAGAACGCCACCGTCGACGGCAGCGGTACCGGCAGCTTGAACGACACGTCCACGGTGTACCGCTCCGGCAGCCGGCCCTCCAGCGCGGCCAGGCAGCGGGCCTTGCTCCACATGCCGTGCGCGATGGGCGTCGGGAAGCCGAGTACCCGTGCGCCCAGGCGGGAGGTGTGGATCGGGTTCTGGTCACCGGAGACGTCGGCGTACTCGCTACCCACCCGCGGGGTGACCCGCCACAGCGCACCGCCGTCGGGCGCGGGCGTCCGGTCACCGGAGCGGCGATCGCCGCCACCGGAGCCGCCGGGCTTGGACTCCCGGCGCAGGTACACCGACCGCCCGGTCCACACGATCTCGCCGTCGACCAGCGCCTCCGCGACCAGGTCGACCTGCCGGCCGCGCTCGTGCTCACGCAGGTCCTCGGCCCGTACCCGCAGCTCGAAGCGGTCGTCGGCGGTCAGTGGCCGGTGCACCTCGATGCGGTTGGCCACGTGGACCAGGCCGACCAGCGCGAGCGGGAAGTCGGGCCGCGCCATCAGGGACACCGCGAGCGGGAACGCGAGGATGTGCGGGTACGTGGCCGGTAGCTCGTCGGTCAGCCGGAACCCGCACACCCGGTCGTACGCGGCCAGGTGCGCCCGGTCCACGGCGACCTCGCGTACCCGTACCTCGGTGTCCGGAAGCGTCGCGGCGCCGCGGCCGCCGACGGCCTTGCGCCGCACGGCCGTCAGCGCCGCGCTGCGGTAGAGCGGCCCCAGTCGCGGGGCCGCGCCCAGTTCGACGACGGCCATCTCACGCCCCCAGCAGGCTCTGGCCGCAGACCCGGACCACGTTGCCGGTCAGGCCGGCCGAGCCGGGGCTGGCGAACCACGCGATCGTCTCGGCGACGTCGACCGGCTGCCCGCCCTGCGACATGCTGTTCATACGCCGGCCGCCCTCGCGGACCACCATCGGCATCGCCGCGGTCATCTGGGTCTCGATGAAGCCGGGCGCCACGGCGTTGATGGTCACGCCCTTGGAGGCCAGTACCGGGGCGTTGAACTGCACCAGGCCGATGACGCCGGCCTTGGACGCGGCGTAGTTGGTCTGGCCGCGGTTGCCGGCGATGCCGGACATCGAGGAGACCGCGACGATCCGGCCGCCGGACGGCAGCAGGTCGGCGGCGAGCAGTGCGTCGTTGACCCGCTCCTGACTGGACAGGTTGATGTCCATCAGCACGTCCCACTTGTCCTCCGACATCCGCGCGAGCGTCTTGTCGCGGGTGATGCCGGCGTTGTGGACGACGATGTCGACCCGGCCGTTGCGCTCGGAGAAGTACTCGACCAGCCGCTGCGGCGCGTCGGTCGAGGTGAGGTCGAGCTGGAGCGCGCTGCCCTTGATGTCGTTGGCGACGGCCGACAGCGGCTGGCCGGCCGCCGGGACGTCCAGGCAGACGACGTGCGCGCCGTCGCGGGCCAGCACCCGGGCGATCGCCTCGCCGATGCCCCGGGCCGCGCCGGTGACCAGGGCGACCTTGCCCTCCAGCGGCCTGGTCCAGTTGGCGGGTGCGGTCACGTCCGCCGCGCCGACCCGGACGACCTGGCCCGACACGTACGCGGATTTCGGCGAGAGCAGGAACCGCAGGGTCGACTCGACGGCGTCCTCGGCGCCGGGCGCGACGTACACCAGCTGCGCGGTGGTGCCCCGGCCGAACTCCTTGGCGACCGAGCGCACGAACCCTTCGAGCGCGCGCTGCGCGGTGGCCTCGCGCGGGTTGCCGCACTCCTCCGGCGGGGTGCCGAGCACGACGACCCGTCCGCACGGGCGCAGCGACCGGGCGACGGGGTGGAAGAAGTCGTAGAGCGCGCGCAGCCCGGTCGAGTCGGCGATACCGGTCGCATCGAAGACCAGCCCCGTGTACGGGCCTTCGCCCTCGGTGCTGGCGCCCCCTTCCCGGAGCAGCTTGCGTACCGGTTCGGCGAGCCGCCCGGCCCCTCCGACCAGGACGGTGCCCTCGATGTCGGGGTCGCCGGCCCGGTATCGGCGCAACCGCACCGGTTCCGGCAGACCCAGTCGCTTGACCATGGCCCGGCCGGCGGTGGTGTTGGCGAAGCTGGTGTAGCGATCGGACATGTCAGCCGCTCCTCCCTCAACTTCTTACTCGCCCGTAATCTTACTCATGAGTAAGGTTCGTTGGTATGGTATCTGTCATGCAGTCAGCTCCCCGCCGCGTGGCGATCCTCGGAGGCAACCGGATCCCGTTCGCGCGCTCCAACGGCCCCTACGCCCGAGCGTCCAACCAGGACATGCTGACCGCCGCGCTGGACGGCCTCGTCGCCCGGTTCGGCCTGGCCGGCGAGCGGCTCGGCGAGGTGGCGGCCGGTGCCGTGCTCAAGCACAGCCGCGACTTCAACCTCACCCGCGAGTGCGTCCTCGGCTCCCGTCTCGACCCGCACACCCCCGCGTACGACGTCCAGCAGGCCTGCGGCACCGGCCTGGAGGCGATCACCCTGGTCGCCAACAAGATCGCACTCGGCCAGATCGACGCCGGTATCGCCGGTGGCGTCGATACCACCTCGGACGCGCCGCTCGGTGTGAACGAGGACATGCGCCAGGCGTTCCTGGAGCTCAACCGCGCGCGCTCCCTGGGCGGCCGGCTCAAGGCGCTGTCCAAGCTGCGCCCGACCCAGCTCGTCCCGGACATCCCGCGCAACGGCGAGCCCCGCACCGGCCTGTCCATGGGCGAACACGCGGCCGTCACCGCCAAGGAGTGGAGCGTCACCCGCGAGGAGCAGGACGAACTGACGCTCACCTCGCACCAGCACCTCGCCGAGGCGTACCAGCGCGGGTTCATGGACGACCTGGTCACGCCGTACCTCGGCCTGAACCGCGACCAGAACCTCCGCGCGGACACCACGCTGGAGAAGCTCGGCTCGCTGAAGCCGGTCTTCGGCAAGGGCGAGGGTGCCACGATGACCGCCGGCAACTCGACCCCGCTCTCCGACGGCGCGGCCGTCGTGCTGCTGGCCAGCGAGGAGTGGGCCGCCGCGCACAACATCCCGGTCCTGGCGTACTTCGAGACCGCCGAGACCGCCGCGGTCGACTTCGTGCACGGCGGGGAGGGCCTGCTGATGGCCCCGACGTACGCGGTGCCGCGGATGCTGGCGCGGTCCGGCCTGAAGCTGGGCGACTTCGACTTCTACGAGATCCACGAGGCGTTCGCCTCGCAGGTGCTGGCCACGCTCAAGGCGTGGGAGGACCCGGCGTACTGCAAGGGCCGCCTCGGCCTGGACGGGCCGCTCGGCTCGATCGACCGGTCGAAGCTGAACGTCGCCGGCTCGTCGCTGGCGGCCGGGCACCCGTTCGCCGCGACCGGCGGCCGGATCGTCGCGACCCTCGCCAAGCTGCTGCACGAGAAGGGGTCGGGCCGGGGCCTGATCTCGATCTGCGCCGCGGGTGGGCAGGGCGTGACCGCGATCCTGTCCGCGAAGTAGCCGGCTTACGGAGACGTCATCTTGCGATCCACCATCCGCCTGTCGTCCGACTGCGGATGGTGGGTCACTTCCGGCCTAACGTCCCGTAGTCCGGCGAACGCCCGGCGACTGCTCTCCTCGATCGAGGAGCTGGAGAGCGGCGGCGGGACGGTTTGAGGGCTGACCGAGTGAAGGCAGCTTTCGCGTGGCGCGAGATCCGGATAGCCCAGTTCCGGTACCACTACGAGTAGGGCCGGATCGCCGGCTGGGATACTGGCCGGGTGACGGAAAAGCCGCTGGTCCCTGACGTTCTCGCCGCCCGCTACGCCTCTGCCGAGCTGGTCACCCTCTGGTCGCCCGAGGAGAAGGTACGCGCGGAGCGCCGCCTCTGGCTGGCGGTCCTCAAAGCGCAGCGCGACCTCGGGGTCGAGGTCCCCGACGACGTCATCCCCGCCTACGAGCGGGTTCTCGACCAGGTCGACCTCGCGTCGATCGCCGACCGCGAGCGGGTCACCCGGCACGACGTGAAGGCGCGCATCGAGGAGTTCTCGGCCCTCGCCGGGCACGAGCACATCCACAAGGGCATGACCTCGCGCGACCTGACCGAGAACGTCGAGCAGATGCAGATCAGGGCGTCGCTGGAGCTGGTACGTGACCGCATGGTCGCAGCCCTGGGTCGCCTGGCGCGCCTCTCGCTCGAGTACCAGGGCCTCGTCATGGCCGGCCGGTCGCACAACGTACCCGCGCAGGCCACCACGCTGGGCAAGCGCTTCGCCAGCGCCACGGAGGAGCTGCTGATCGCGTACGAGCGGGTCGACGAGCTGATCGCCCGGTACCCGCTGCGCGGGATCAAGGGCCCCGTCGGCACCGCCGCCGACCAGCTGGACCTCTTCGAGGGTGACGCGGCGAAGCTGACCGAGCTGGAGCAGCGGGTGGCGGAGCACCTGGGCTTCCAGCGCGTCCTGCACAGCGTCGGGCAGGTGTACCCCCGCTCGCTCGACTTCGACGTGCTCTCGGCCCTGGCCCAGGCGGTGGCCGCGCCGTCGAGCCTCGCCACCACGATCCGGCTGATGGTCGGGCAGGAGCTGGTGACCGAGGGCTTCAAGCCGGGCCAGGTCGGCTCCAGCGCCATGCCGCACAAGATGAACACCCGGTCGTCCGAGCGGATCAACGGGCTGGCCGTGATCGTACGCGGCTACCTGCACATGGTCGGTGAGCTGGCCGGCGACCAGTGGAACGAGGGTGACGTCTCCTGTTCGGTCGTACGCCGGGTCGCCCTGCCCGATGCGTTCTTCGCCGTGGACGGGCTGTTCCAGACGCTGCTGACCGTGCTCGACGAGTTCGGCGCGTACCCCGCCGTCATCGGCCGGGAGCTGGACCGCTACCTGCCGTTCCTCGCCACGACCAAGGTGCTCGTGGCCGCCGTCCGCAAGGGCGTCGGGCGGGAGACCGCCCACGAGGCGATCAAGGAGCACGCGGTCGGGGTCGCGCTCGCGATGCGGGAGAAGGGCCTGGCCGAGAACGACCTGTACGAGCGGCTGGCCGCCGACTCCCGGCTACGCCTGTCGCGAGCCGAGATCGAATCGTTGGTCTCCGACCCGACCGCGTTCACCGGGGCCGCGTCAGAGCAGGTGCGGGCGGTGGCCGACCGGGTCGCCGAGGTGATCGCCCGGCGTCCGGAGGCGGCGGCGTACGCGCCCGCCCCGATCCTGTAATTTTTGGATCTTGGGCACTTGGCGGTGCCACCGGGCGGCCAAGTGCCCAAGATCGCAAAAATCAGACGCCGCTGACGGACCGGATCCAGCTGCGGTTCACCGCGACGCTGCCGTAGTTCTGCGTGCTCGAGCCGTCGGCTGTGGAGGCCACGCCGACCTGCAGGCCGTTGTAGAACTCCGGTCCGCCCGAGTCGCCCTTCCAGGCGTTGCCGTTGACCGCCGTGCTCCGGATGGCGCGGCCGCCGTACGCGTCGGTGGTGAAGCCGGTCACACGCACCGTCGCGGTCTTGAGCTGGCTTGCCGGCTGGCAGCCGCTGTAGCAGGTCATTCCCCAGCCGTAGATCGAGTTGTTCGAGCCGACCGGCGGGTCGCTGCTGGCCAGCGGGGAGTACGAGGTGCTGATCGCGGTACCCAGGCGGAGCAGTGCGAGATCGTTCTGCGCGTACGTGGCGGTCACCGAGGCGGCGGTGCCGGATCCGCGGTACACGCTGCCGACGCGGACCGACATGCTCGACGAGAGGCAGTGGCGGGCGGTGAGCACCCACTGGGACGCGATGATCGTGCCCGAGCAGGTGAAACTGCCGCTGGCGTAGACCTGGGCCGCCCACGGGGCCGACGAGACGGTGCCGCCGCCGATGATGGTGGGCGACGGGTCACTCGCCTGCGCGGCGGTGGGTGCGATGGCGAGCACGGCGACCGCTGCGGTGCCGAGGGACGTCAGCGCGAGTCGGATGCGCATCTGGACTCCTTCCGGGGGGACGGCCCGGGGTCGCCGGCCCGTCGAACCACGCTGAGCGGCGGTTATTCCGCCGCTCGACGCGGGACAGTAGCCGTTCGGCCAGGTGCGCGGAATATTCAGAAACCCCTGTCGAGACAAGGCAAGGGTATCGGTAGGGATCGATGTTCGTCGGTAACGGGTGCCGGTTCGGTGCCGGACTTCACTGTGCTTGAAGGGTTACTCAGCGTGATATCCGTCACTGCAAATCGCCGCTGGCAGGCCGGTGCACGGTGTCGATCGAGCACGGGCGATGACGGGTGTACGCCGGGTAGCCGGTAGGCTGGGCGCCTCGCCAAGCTGCGCCGAAAGTCAGGAGTGCTCCGTGGCCCGCGTCGTGGTGGACGTCATGCTCAAGCCCGAAATCCTCGACCCGCAGGGTCAGGCCGTCGCCGGTGCCCTGCCGCGGTTGGGTATCGGGGATGTGCGCTCGGTCCGCATCGGCAGACACATCGAGATCGAGTTCGAGGGCGAGCCGGACCTCGACCGCGCTCGCGAGATCGCGGACAAGTTGCTGGCCAACCCCGTGATCGAAGACTTCACCGTGCGTGTCGAAGAGTACGAAGAGGCAGATCAGTGAGCATGCGCATCGGTGTCGTCACCTTCCCCGGCTCGCTCGACGACCGGGACGCGCAGCGCGCCGTGCGTATCGCCGGCGCCGAGCCGGTCGCGCTCTGGCACGCCGACTCGGACCTGCGCGGCGTCGACGGGGTGATCCTGCCGGGCGGCTTCTCGTACGGTGACTACCTCCGCTGCGGCGCGATCGCCCGCTTCTCGGCCGTGATGGACTCGGTCGTCAAGGCGGCCGGCGACGGCATGCCCGTCCTCGGCATCTGCAACGGCTTCCAGATCCTGTGTGAGGCGCACCTGCTGCCGGGTGCGCTGACCCGTAACGAACACCTGCACTTCCGCAACCGCGACCAGTGGCTGCGGATCGAGTCGACCGGCTCGGCCTGGACCGCGGGCTACGAGGCCGGACAGGAGATCCTCATTCCGGTCAAGAACGGTGAGGGTCGCTACGTCGCCGACGGACGTACCCTTGACGAGCTCGAGGGTTCCGGCCGGATCGTCGCCCGCTACGTGCGAGGCAACCCCAACGGCTCGCAGCGCGACATCGCGGCAATCAGTAATGAGGCCGGCAACGTTGTCGGCATCATGCCGCACCCCGAGCACGCCGTCGAGGCGCTGACCGGTCCGTCCGTCGACGGGCTGGGCTTCTTCACCTCCGTGCTCGCACACCTCGGAGCGCACGCATGACCGCGACACCACAGACCAACGAGACCTCCGTGGCCCCGGACCTCGACGCGACCGCCGTCGAGGCCGGACGTCCGGCGGTTGATGACGACATCGTTCCCTACTACGAAGAAGGCCCCGACACGGTGGCCCGCGCCGCCGAGAGCTCGGACGCCGACCAGCCGTACGCTGAGCTGGGGCTGCGCGACGACGAGTACGCCAAGATCAAGCAGATCCTGGAGCGCCGGCCCACCCAGGCCGAGCTGGCGATGTACTCGATCATGTGGAGTGAGCACTGCTCGTACAAGTCGAGCAAGGTTCACCTGCGCCAGTTCGGTGAGAAGGCGCCGGAGTCCGACCGGATGCTGGCCGGCATCGGCGAGAACGCCGGCGTGGTGCGGATCTCCGACACCCTCGCCGTGACGTTCAAGGCCGAGTCGCACAACCACCCCAGCTTCGTCGAGCCGTACCAGGGTGCGGCGACCGGCGTCGGCGGCATCGTGCGCGACATCCTCGCCATGGGCGCCCGTCCGATCGCGGTGATGGACTCGCTCCGCTTCGGCGCCGCGGACCACGCCGACACCAAGCGCGTACTGCCCGGCATCGTCGCGGGCGTCGGCGGCTACGGAAACTGCCTGGGCCTGCCCAACGTCGGCGGCGAGGTCGTCTTCGACCCCTGCTACCAGGGCAACCCTCTGGTCAACGCGCTCAGCGTCGGCGTGCTGCCGGTCGACCGGCTGCAGAACAAGGCCGCCGCGGGCACCGGCAACGTCGTGATCCTGCTCGGCGCGAAGACCGGGCGCGACGGCATCGGCGGCGTGTCCGTACTGGCCAGCGCCACCTTCGACGCCGAGAGCGAGACTCGCCGGCCGTCGGTGCAGGTGGGCGACCCGTTCATGGAGAAGCTGCTCATCGAGGCGTGCCTCGAGGTGTACGACGCCGGCCTGATCGTCGGCATCCAGGACCTCGGTGGCGCCGGCCTGACCTGCGCGCTCAGCGAGACCGCGGCGGCTGCCGGCACCGGTATGGAGATCGACCTTGGTCTCGTACCGCTACGGGAGCCCTCGATGGAGCCGCACGAGATCCTCGCCAGCGAGTCGCAGGAGCGGATGCTCCTGATCGTCGAGCCGACCAAGGTCGACGGCGTGCTCGCCGTGGCCGAGAAGTGGGGCGTGCTCGCGACCGCGCTCGGTACGGTCACGGACACCGGCCGCCTGGTGATCAACTGGCGTGGCGAGACCGTGGTCGACGTGCCGCCGGAGTCCCTGGCCGACGACGGCCCGGTGTACCACCGGCCGATGCGTGAGCCGGCCGACCTGATCCTGCTCAACGCGGACCGGGCCGAGACCCTGCCCCGGCCGAAGACCGGCGACCAGCTGCGCGAGACCGTCCTGCGGCTCGTCGCCAGCCCGAACCTGTGCGACAAGACGTGGGTCACCGAGCAGTACGACCGGTACGTGCTCGGCAACACGGTGCTCGCGCAGCCCGAGAATTCCGGCGTGATCCGTATCGACGAGTCCAGCGGGCTCGGCATCGCGCTGTCGTTGGACGGCAACGGCCGGTTCGCCCGGCTCGACCCGTACAACGGCGCCAAGCTGGCGCTCGCGGAGGCGTACCGCAACGTCGCGGTCACCGGCGCGACCCCGGTCGCGGTGACCGACTGCCTCAACTTCGGCTCGCCCGAGGACCCGACCGTCATGTGGCAGTTCGCCGAGGCGGTACGCGGCCTCGCCGACGGCTGCCAGGAGTTGGGCATCCCGGTCACCGGCGGCAACGTCAGCTTCTACAACCAGACCGGTGCCGCCCCGATCAACCCCACGCCGGTCGTGGGCGTGCTCGGGGTGCTCGAGGACGTCACGTACCGGGTGCCGATGGGCTTCTCGGCCGACGGTGACGTGCTGATCCTGCTCGGCCAGACCCGGCCGGAGCTGTCCGGCTCGGAGTGGGCCTGGGTCGAGCACGGGCACCTCGGCGGTCGCCCGCCTCTGGTCGACCTCGCCGCCGAGAAGCTGCTCGCATCCGTCCTCGCGACGGCCGCCGAGCGGGGCCACCTCGGCGCGGCCCACGACCTCTCCGACGGGGGACTCGCCCAGGTACTGGTCGAGTCGTGCCTGCGGCACAACCTCGGCGCGACGATCTCGCTGCCCGCCGACGTCGACCCGTTCGTGCTGCTCTTCTCCGAGTCGGCGGGCCGGGCGCTCGTCGCCGTGCCGCGCGGGCACGAGGAGGCGTTCCTGGCGCTCTGCACGGAGATGAACCTGGCTCACGCCCGGGTGGGTGTGGTCGACGGCCGCAGCGGGGCGCTGGAGGTCGGCGACCAGTTCCGCATTCCGCTGGCGGAGCTGCGGCAGGCGTACTCGGCGACGCTGCCGGACCTGTTCGGCGACGCCCAGGCGGACGGGGACGCTCCGGCCGACGCGGTCGAGGTCGAACTGGCGATCCGGGCCGACCAGGCCGCGCAGGCGGAGGTGGCCGCCGAGGCGGTCGTCGCCGCCGACGCCGACCCGGAAGGCGCCGACCCGGAGGACGACGCCGACGACGCTGCCGACCCGAAGAGCTGACGCCGGTCGGCCCCAGGACGACGAAAAAGCCGGCGCGGTCCGTACGGACCGCGCCGGCTTTTCATCTGCCTGGCGACAGCTCAGTCGTCGAGCCAGTCGAGTCGCTGGCGGTCACCGCCGCGACCCTGAGGTGGTCCGGGACGCCGCGGCCCCGCGGGGCCCTGCTGCTGCTGCGGCGGTGGGGGCGGAGGCTCCTCCTGCTGGTAGTACGGGTCCTGCGCCGGCGGGTAGCCGCCCTGGTCGTACCCGCCGTGCTGCTGCCCGTAGCCGGGGTCGTAGCCGCCCTGCTGGGGGTGCCCACCCTGCTGGGGGTGCCCACCGCCGGGCGGATAGCCCTCGGCGTTGCCGTCCCAGTGGCGCGTCGCCTCGTCGTAGCGGGGCCCCTGGCCGCCGGGGGCGCCGCCGTAGCCGGGCTCTCCGCCGTAGCCGGGCTCGCCACCGTAACCGGCCGGGGCGCCGCCGTAGCCCTGCTGCTCTCCGCCGTAGCCGCCGTAGCCGGACTCCCCGCCGTAGCCGCCGTAGCCCTGCTGCTCGCCGCCGTAACCGGCCTGGTTGCCGTACTCGCCGCCCTGGCCGCCCTGGCCGTACACCGTCGTCGGTGCGCCGCCGTAGCCCTGCTGCTCCCCGCCGTAGCCCTGCTCGCCGTAGCCCTGCTGCTCGCCGTAACCGGGCTGGGCGCCGTACTGGCTGCCGTAGCCGCCGGGGCCGTACCCGTTGCCCGCCGGCGGGTAGCCCGCCTGGTTCGTCGGGTACGGGGCGGCATACGGGTCGGGGAACTCGTCCTCGGGGCGGGCCGGGCGGAGGATCGCGGTCGCATCCCCGGCTCCGGGCGCCGCCATGCCGTGGTGGGCCATCATCGTCGGATCCGAGCCGCCGTACACCCCGGGGGCGCCCGACACGGGCGCGCCGCCACGCGGGTCCCGGTCGTCGGCCTGGTCGGCGTCCTCGGCCTCACGCTTCCTGCGGTTGAGGAACATCATCACGAAGACGCCGCCGCCCGCCAGGACCAGCAGAATCGCCAGGATCAGGATGATCCACGAGAACGTGCTCAGGCCGGAGGAGCTGCTCGCCTTCTGGCCGGTGTTGGCGCCGGTCGGGGCCACCCCCTCCGCGGTCGGCTCCTGCCCCTCCTGGGTGGGCAGCGCCTCGGCCGTGGCCGTGGCGCTCGCGCCGGTGGCCTTGAGGGAGAAGGAGATGTTGCTGATCGACTGCCCGGCCTGGGCCTCCAGGCTGCGGGTGAGGTTCTCGTACCCGGCCCTCGACACGCCGATGTTGACGGTGCCCGGCGTGATGGTCTTTCCGGCCTGCGGGAACCTGAAGGCGCCGCTGTTGTCGGTACCGGTCTGGCACACCGGCTTGTTCGCCGCGCAGCCGCCGCTGTCGACCAGTATCACCAGGGCGCCCTTGACCGGCGAGCCGGTGGCGGCGTCCTTGACGACACCGGAGATCGCGGCGACGGTCGGCGCCTGGGTCTGGCCCTTCACGGTGGCGTCGAAGTCGGCCGAGTCCCGGGCGCTCAGGAGGCCGGCGGAGGCGGTGACCGTGCCGCGCTCGGTCTTCGTCTGCCCGTCACCGACGCTTCCGGGGGCCTTGATGGTGAAGCTGATCTTCCGCTGCCCGCTGGCCCCGCCGAAGTCGATGCGGCACTGGGAGGCGCCGCCGCCGTCGCAACCGGTGGTGTCGACGACGCTGAAGCTGCTGAGCCCCGACACCGAGACGTCCACCCGGTTGGTGCCGGTGGGGCTGCCGTCGTCGAGGGTGACCGTCACGCTCAGCGACTGCGTCTGGCCGGGACCGAAGTCGCTCAGCCTGCCGGCGATGTTCACTCCGACGGTGCCGGCGGCGTAGGCCGGGGCCGCGACGCCTAGCGTGCCGAGGACCACGGCGACCGCCACACCGGCACGGGCCAGTGTTTTTCGGCGTGCCGTCACGTCAGCCCTCCGGTTCCATACCCGGCCGAACGTCATTGGAGCCCTTCCCCGTCGCCCGCGACTGCGCCATATCGAGCGGCGTTTCCGTAGCGTGCTGCACCGCAGCAAACTATGCCCTGTCCCTGCGCCCGCGCGAAAGGCAGGCTTGTGTTGCCATCTTGCTACGCGCGGCCATATCGTCCGGACGTGTCCGATGAGCCACGGTATTACCAGGCTGTCTCGGCCGTCATGGATGCGCTGGCAAACGGCCGTACTCCCGACCGCGCGGCGCTACGGGACGCCGTGCGGACATCGCTTTCCATGCTCGCGGCCAAGGTACCCGGTCGTTCGGTGGAGGTACGGGTTCCACCGTATGGCGCGGTTCAATGCGTGAGTGGTCCTCGCCACACTCGTGGCACTCCGCCGAACGTGGTGGAGATGGACCCGGCCACGTGGCTCGAACTGGCCACCGGCCGGACGAGTTGGGCCGAGGCGGTCGCCGCCGGCCGCGTGCGAGCCAGCGGCGTTCGAGCTGATTTATCGGCCTTTCTGCCGTTGTAGCGGGTAAATGGCTTCGAGCGCTTCGCTACATCGGGTGCCGGTTTTGTGGTTGTGGGTTGCAGTATGGAACTCGCGTACACTGGGTGTCCGCGAGGGCGACCACGATCCGGCGTCAACGCGTCCGACGGCCCCAAGGCGACTTTCAGGAGCGGCACGTGCCCCGAGGCGACGGTCGGCTTACCCACGACCTCGACCCCCAACAGCCCGGCCCACAGGACGCATGTGGCGTCTTCGGGGTCTGGGCTCCCGGCGAAGAGGTCGCCAAGCTCACCTACTTCGGGCTGTACTCGTTGCAGCACCGGGGTCAGGAGGCGGCTGGGATCGCGGTCTCCGACGGTACGGGCGTGGTGGTCTACAAGGACCTCGGCCTGGTGGCGCAGGTCTTCGACGAGCCGACGCTGGCCAGCCTGCGCGGCCACATCGCCATCGGTCACGCGCGCTACTCCACGACCGGCGCCTCGAACTGGGAGAACGCCCAGCCGACGCTGCGGGCGACCCAGCCGCGGGGTGAGGCCGGCGCCGACGGCGCGGCCACGACGATCGCGCTCGCCCACAACGGCAACCTGGTCAACACCGCGGAACTGGCCCGGCGGGTGGCCGAGCTGGGCATCCGCGACGCCACCACGACCTCCGACACCGCCCTGGTCACCGCGCTGCTCGTGGCCCGCCCCGACCTGTCGGTCGAGGCCGCGGCGCTCGAGGTGCTCCCGACCCTGCGGGGCGCCTTCAGCTTCGTGTTCATGGACGAGGACACGCTGTACGCGGCCCGCGACCCGCAGGGGGTACGGCCGCTCGTGCTGGGGCGCCTGGAGCGGGGCTGGGTGGTCGCGAGCGAGACCGCCGCGCTCGACATGGTGGGCGCCAGCGTCGTCCGCGAGATCGAGCCGGGCGAACTGCTGGCGATTGACGAGCACGGGCTGCGCTCCAGCCGGTTCGCCGCGCCAGAGCCCAAGGGCTGCCTGTTCGAGTACGTGTATCTGGCCCGGCCGGACACCACGATCAGCGGCCGGAACGTGTACGCGGCCCGGGTGGGTATCGGGCGGGCGCTCGCCCGCGAGCACCCGGCCGAGGCGGATCTCGTGATCCCGGTGCCCGAGTCGGGCACCCCGGCCGCGATCGGCTACGCCGAGGAGTCCGGCATCCCGTACGGGATGGGCCTGGTGAAGAACGCGTACGTGGGGCGCACCTTCATCCAGCCCTCGCAGACCATCCGCCAGCTCGGCATCCGGCTCAAGCTGAACCCGCTGCGCGACGTGGTGCGGGGCAAGCGGGTGGTGGTGGTCGACGACTCGATCGTCCGCGGCAACACGCAGCGGGCGATCGTACGGATGCTGCGCGAGGCGGGGGCGGTCGAGGTACACGTCCGTATCTCGTCGCCGCCGGTGAAGTGGCCGTGCTTCTACGGCATCGACTTCGCAACCCGCGCCGAACTGCTGGCCAACGGCCTGGACGCCGACGGCATCCGGCGGTCGATCGGCGCCGACTCGCTGGGCTACGTATCGCTGCCGGGCCTGATCGCGGCCACCGAGCAGCCCAAAACCCGGCTGTGCCGGGCATGCTTCGACGGGGAGTACCCGATCGACCTGCCCGCCGACAACGTGATCGGTAAGCACGTACTGGAGGGCCTGGCCAAGACCGCGAACTCGGGCGGTCACGCCCGGCGCCGCGGGACCGACCAGCCGCACCACGCCGACAACGGTCGCCGTACCGGTACGGGCGAGATCGCCGGCGACGAGCCTCTCGCCGCCAGCCCTGGCGGTGCGGATGCGCTGTCGCGCCCGTGACGCAAAGCTTGATCCGGCGGCTTCGAGCAATCGATCCGGCGGTAATCGCGGCGGCAGCCGCGACGCATATGGGGAGAAAGTGACGCAGTGACTGAGCGCACCAACCAGACGGGCGCCGACGCCAACGGCGCACCCGGAACCGCCGACAACGGACACCACACGGACATTCCTGAGCAGGGCAAGAAGGCCGACAAGCAGCTCTGGTCGGCCGGCAGCAACGGCCGCGACCGGCGCCGCCGTACCGTCACCTACTCCGACGCGGGGGTCTCGATCCACGCCGGCGAGCAGGCGGTGGAGCTGCTCAAGAGCAAGGTCCACCGGACCTGGCGACCGGAGGTCGTCGGTGACATCGGAGGCTTCGCCGGGCTCTTCCGCCTCGACACCAAGAAGTACCGCAAGCCGATCCTCGCCTCGTCCACCGACGGGGTGGGCACCAAGCTGGTGATCGCGCAGGCGATGGACATCCACGACACCATCGGCATCGACCTGGTCGCCATGGTCGTCGACGACCTGGTGGCCTGCGGCGCCGAGCCGCTGTTCCTGCTCGACTACATCGCCTGCGGCGAGGTCGTGCCGGACCGGGTCGCCGAGATCGGCGCGGGCATCGCCGACGGCTGCCGGTACGCCGGCTGCTCGCTGCTGGGCGGCGAGACCGCCGAGCACCCCGGCGTGATGCGGCCCGACGAGTACGACATCTCCGGTACCGGCGTGGGCGTGGTCGAGGAGGACGACATCCTGGGCCGGGAGAGGGTCGAGGTCGGCGACGTCGTGATCGCGATGCGCTCCTCCGGCCTGCACTCCAACGGGTACTCGCTGGTCCGCCACGTCCTGCTGGGCGCGGGCCGGATGCGGCTGGACAGCGTGGTGGAGGAGTTCGGCCGCCAGCGCACGCTCGGCGAGGAGCTGCTCACCCCGACCCGCATCTACGCGCGGGACTGCCTGGATCTGATCACCGAGTGCGAGGTGCACGCGCTGGCCCACGTGACCGGCGGTGGCATCCCCGGCAACCTGGTACGGGTGCTGCCCGACCACGTCGACGCGGTCGTCGACCGCTCGACCTGGCGGCCGCAGCCCATCTTCGAGCTGGTGCGCACCAAGGGGCGCATCGACGACATGGAGATGGAGAGCACCTTCAACATGGGTATCGGGATGCTGGCGGTCGTCACGGCTGAGGACGCCGACCGTACGCTCGCCTTCCTCACCGGCCGCGGCATCGAGGCCTGGCAGGTCGGCGAGATCATCGAGGGCAGCGGCAACGTCCAGATGGTCGGCTCGCACACCAGCGGCTGATTCCACGAGTCGGTAGAAGGATCTAGAACCAGCCAACGACACCGCATACTCTGAATCTTCCTGAGGCGCGAGCCCGAGGAGGACGGTTTGTGGACGGGCATGCAAGGCATCGCCCCGGTACCGGGGTACGTCGTCATGCAACCCACGACCTTGTGCAACCTTGACTGCGCGTACTGCTACCTGCCGCACCGTGCCCTCGACCGGCGTATGCCGGTCGAGGTGGCGCGGGCGGTAGCCGACTCGGTCAACCCGTGGGCGGCCACCGACACCCGGTTCTCGGTGGTCTGGCACGGTGGTGAGCCGCTCGCCGCCGGGCGGGCGGCTCTGGCCGGGCTGATGGCGCCGTTCGCCCGCGTCGAGCACCACGTGCAGACCAACGCCACGCTCGTCGACGACGCCTGGTGCGAGTTCTTCGGTACGCACGGCGTGCGGGTGAGCGTCAGTGTGGACGGGCCGGCCGAGCTCAACGCCGCCCGGATCACGCGCGGCGGCGCGCCGGCCTACGACCGGATCATGCGCGGCATCGGTGCGCTGCGCCGCCACGGCATCGGGTTCTCCGCCCTCTGCGTGGTGGCGCGGCCGTACCCGGGCCTGGCGGCGCGGCTCTACGCGTACTTTCTCGACCTTGGTTGTGATGTGCTCGGCATCAACATCGAGGAGCAGGAGGGCGTCAACACCCGGTCGAACGACTTCGGTGTCGACGCCGTCCGTGGCTTCTGGGCGGAGCTGGTCGAGGCGTGGCGGGCCGACCCCCGCATCCACGTCCGGGAGATCGAGTGGACGCTGCGGTACGCCGGCGCGGTCCTGGACGGGGCCGCCGACGAGGTGCTCCCCCGCGCGCTCGACCCGATCCCGACCGTCGCCAGCGACGGCCGGGTCTTCCTGCTCTCGCCCGAGCTGGCCGGCTTCACCGATCCCCGCTACGGCGACTTCAGCAGCGGGAACGTGCTGGCCACGCCGCTGCGCGAGATCCTCGCCGGGGCCCACGGATCCGCGGCCTGGGTACCGGAGTACCTCGCCGGGGTCGAGGCCTGCCGGTCGACCTGCCCGTACTTCGGTTTCTGCGGAGGAGCGCACGCCGCGAACCGGTACTTCGAGCACGGGCGGTTCGACGGCACCCAGACCAACCACTGCCGCAACAGCAAGATCCAGCTACTGGAGGGGGTGCTCGACCATGCCCGAGCTCACTGACCCGGTCTCGGACCGGGTACGCGCGGCCGCCGCCGGCCTCGAGCGGTTGATCGCCGAGGGCCGGGAGGCACGCGCCGCGCGTACTGAGGCTCCCGGTGGCGACGGTGACAGCGCGGTGTGCGCCTGGAACCACTTCGAGAACATCCCGACGTTCTACAACTGGAACAACCGGCCCCGGTGATCCGGGAACGTCGGGTTGGATGCAGGCACCCGTAACGGGGCAAGCGCGTGCGTGAAGTAGCCCCGACAGGTGGTCTGCGGCCCGCGTGAAGCGGCCCGGACAGAGCGCGGCACGCGGATCATGTCCACGTGCCCGGAACGAGTAGCGAGGTCAGCGACGACCGGGAGGAGAACTACCGGCGTCGCCGTCGTTCTCGTCGTCGTCTTCTTCGTCGTCCACGTACTCGCCGTACTCGTCGACGTCGTCGTCAGACTTCCGGCTGCTGCCACCCAGTTCCCGCTGCAACGCGGCGAGGTCGGTGTTCGGGGAGTGGTACTTCAACTCCCGGGCCACCCTCGTCTGCTTGGCCTTAGCACGGCCGCGCCCCATGGCTCGACCCCCTCGCACGAAATTACGGGGCAGCCGTCACCGGCGAGCCCCACACGTCAGGCATCTCTCGTGGCTCTTACGGTACATGTCGTGACGCGGTTTCGGCATCTCGCCCTCCCCGACGTTCCGGTGGCGTTCAGCACCTGTCCGGATTACAGGGTAAGGGCCGGCCGGACCTCACGGTCGTAACCGTAGATCGACCCGGCGGTGCCGGGTCGATCTACGGTGAGCTGGAAACGCTCAGCGCTCGTGCCGCAGCCGGATCGTGCGGAGCCGGCCGACCTCGGCCATCCGGCGATCGGCCATCCGGTCGGCGGCGACCGCGGGCGGTACGCCCTCCTCCTGGGCGAGCAGCAGGATCTGGCGGGTGGTGTCGTAGATCTTCCCCGCCCGCAGCTTGGCCCGCTCGAAGTTGAAGCCCTCGATCTCGTCGGCGACCTGGATCACGCCGCCCGAGTTGATCACGTAGTCGGGGGCGTACAGGACGCCCCGCTCGTCCAGCAGCTTCTCGACCCCGGGGTGCGCGAGCTGGTTGTTGGCAGCACCCGCGACGACGGTCGCGCGCAGCACCGGCACCGTGTCGTCGTTCAGGGCGCCGCCGAGCGCGCACGGGGCGTACACGTCGATGTCGGACGTGATCAGCGCGGTGACGTCGTCGACGAGGTCGACCTGCGGGTACGTCTCGCGGGCCCACTCGAACGCGCGCTGGGACACATCGGTGGCGACCACCTGGGCGCCGTCGGAGAGCAGGTGCCGGGTCAGGTGCTTGCCGACCTTGCCCAGGCCGGCGATGCCGACCCGCCTGCCGGCCAGCGAGGGGCTGCCCCAGCGGTGCTCGGCCGCGGCCCGCATGCCCTGGAACACGCCGTACGCGGTGAGCACCGACGAGTCGCCGGCGCCGCCGTGGGCCTCGGAGCGGCCGGTCACGAACCGGGTCTCGCGCGCCACCATGTCCATGTCCTGCACGTACGTGCCCACGTCGCAGGCGGTGTAGTAGCGCCCGCCGAGCGACTCCACGAACCGCCCGTACGCCCGCAGCAGCGGCTCGGACTTGTCGCGGTCGGGATCGCCCCAGATGACCGCCTTGCCGCCACCAAGGTCGAGGCCGGCCATGGCGTTCTTGTACGCCATCCCACGGGACAGTTCGAGGACGTCGTGGATCGCGTCCTCTTCGTTCGCGTACGGGTAGAACCGGGTACCGCCGAGCGCTGGGCCGAGGGCGGTGGAGTAGATCGCGATGATCGCTCGGAGGCCGCTCTGCTGGTCGGAGCAGAAGACGACCTGCTCGTGGCCGGTGGGCTCGGTACCGCCCGCCGTGCTGAATACGCCCATGGGATCTCCTTGTGGGGCCGGGGCATCAAGCGCCGGCGGGGTGGTGCCGGCACGAGCCTGAGCCTAGTGGGCCGCCTCCGGCGTCGTCGTCGATGCCCGCATAACAGCCCGCTATGCGGACCTGTTGTCCAAATCGATGTCTATCACCCCGCGAGGAAAGTGCGGCGGCGAGGCGAAACGTGGCACGATCGCGGCGTGCCGTCACTGTTCGCTTCGTATCTCCGCGTGTACGAGCCGTTGACCGCCTTCGACCGGGAACGGCAGGAGTACTGGCGCCGCTACGTCAAGGAGGGGCGTGCGGTGGCCCCCGCCGAGGGCCCCGGGCGTCAGCGCGCGACCGTACTGGAGGCGCTCGGTGCGGGCTGGACCCGGCTGCCGGAGCTGCCCGACGAGGCGTACGTGCTCGAATCCGACGAGACGTTGCTGATCTGCCCCTGGAACCTGCGGGTCCGGGTGGCCGAGGCCGCGCTGACCGCCCGTGACGGCGTACCGGGCGTCCTCGCCGACGCGTTCGTACCACCCTTGTTCGCCGGGCTCGCCAGGAGCGTGATCGAGGACTGGCGCAACGGCTCACGGGTACTCGAACGCGGCCTTCCGCGCGTACACGAGCAGGTGGCCACGTGGGGCGTGCCGCTGCGCTGGTTCGTGTTCGTGGACCTGTCCGAGCGCGAGCTGACGCTGCGCCCCGAACGGCGGGTGCTGCGGTACCGCACGGAGATCTCCAAGGCCCGGCGGCGGGCGCACCGGGCGCACTCGGTCCTGCGGCGGTCGCTGGGGGACGCTCCGATCACGGCCGCCGTAGAGGAGACGGCGCGGTGGTTGGAGGAGTTCCATCCACGCTCCGTGGTCGAGTTGGACTACGGCGGACTTGTCAATCTGCTATCCGACGACTCCCTCAACGCGGACGACTCGCCGGGGCTCGTCGCGGCGGGTCTCGCGGCCGTCGGCCGGGGGGAGGCGGACTCCGCCACCTCGGCATATGAGCGGTTGGTGGAGCGCTGGCGAGCGGTTCAACTGCTCGAACGCTGCAACTGACGTCGGTTCGTCGGTGGACGCCGGCCGTACCATACGGGGCGGTCCGTTTCGGTGCTTTTTATCTTATGAGTGAATTTTGGGGCCCGCCAAACGCGAGCGGATTTCGCGTTTTGACGGTCACTTCGGGTAGCGTGACGCCCGTTTTATGCACTAGGATCCGGTTAAAAGGCCAAAAACTGGCCGATTCATCATCCATCTATACAGGGACCTTCAACCGTTCGGCCCATGTCGGACATCGCGGACTAGCCGGACCATGAGAAACGCGTCGACCGGCGGGACACCGGCAGACGTCAATGGGGTACCTGTGGAGGAGTGACCGATGGCATCGCGTACGCATGAACCTGAGCCGCTGCTTACACCGGCGGAGGTTGCGTCGATGTTCCGTGTCGACCCGAAGACCGTGACCCGGTGGGCGAAGGCGGGCAAACTAAGTGCGATTCGCACTTTGGGTGGCCACCGGCGTTACCGTGAGTCGGAGGTCCGAGCCCTGCTGCAGGGACAGATTCCCTCGCAGCGGGTGGGCGACTGACGTAACACCCGGCGCACCCGGCCATGATCGAGGTGGCGAGACGACTGCACCCGCAGCCGTCTCGCCACCTCGATCATGAGGCTGCTGGCCTGTTACCTTGGTGACCTTGGATCCCGGCCGGACGGGTCAGGATCCACACCGGGTCAGGAAGCCACGACGATGCACCGCAGTCCACTGATGATCGCCGCTGGAGTCCTCGTGCTCACGGTCTCGTCGGTGGTCGTGGTGCGGTACGTGCACACCTACGCGTCGCCAGCCGCAGCCGGGACACCACCCGCGAGCGTGCAGACGGTCGCCGACGGGCCGCCCGCGGTACCGGTGGACCCCGCGCAGCAGCAGCGCTTCCAGGCCGCGACGGAGCTCGTCAGCAAGGCCGGCGGCAACCTGGCGATGATCGTCCGCGACCGGACGACCGGCGTCGAGTGGCGGGCCGGCGGGGTCGCGCGCCCCTTTCGGGCCTCCTCGACGGTGAAGCTCGCGATCGCGGCCAACCTGCTCGAGCGCTCGCGCAGCGGCGAGATCAAGCTCGACCCGACGGCGCGCAGGAACCTCGCCGACATGCTGGAGACCTCGTCCGACCGGGCGGCCGACGCGCTGTGGGACCGGTACGGCAGGGAGACCATGGTGCCGTGGCTCCAGCAGCGGTACGGGATGGCGGGGCTGGAGTTCTCGCCCGGTGCTCTCCGGCGCTGGAACAACCTCAGATGCGTACCGGACGACCTGCTGCACCTCGTCACATACCTGCTCGACCACGCCGTACCGGCCGACCGTGACTACCTGACCGCCGCGATGCGCCGCACCGGCGCTGTCCAGCACTGGGGGGTGTGGGCCGCCGGCGCGCCCAACCAGCCCGGCGTCGCGAACGGCTGGACGCTCGCGACCGACGGCAACGTCAAGCACTGGGTCACCCACAGCATCGGCTTCGCCGGCCCGGACGGCCGGTACGCCGTGGTGGTCATGTACGACCAGCCCGGGGGCGGCACGCTCGACGCCGGGGTACACACCGTCAGCGACGTCGTCGCCACCGTGTTCGGTGCGACGACGCCCGCCGACGTGACCGTGCCCGGGCGGGCTACCGGTCGATGAACGTGCCGATCTTCTCGCGGAGCGTCGCGGGATCGAGGCCGTGCCACCGCTCGTGATCGTCGGGCGACCCGTAGCGGCGGAGGTCGGTACGGCCGACGCCGAGGCTCAGCAGCCGGTGGGGTACGTCTGACAGCGCGTCCGTCACGAACCGGGCCGACGTGCCGGCGAGGTACGGCTCGACGAGCACGACGTTGTTGCCGGTGGTCGCGCCGTCGCCGGTGATCGCGTTGTCGCCCACGATCACCCGCAGCCCGGCGGCGTCGAACGGGCGCGGCGTGTGCGTGTACGCCACCGTCACGTCGAGCCCGTCGGTGGCCGCCAGGACCCGGTCCAGCATCGGGCCGACCGCTACCACTGACCCTTTGTCTCCCCGGCGAAGCACCGACAGCCTGTCCGCGTCCGGGTGGGCGACGCTGTTGCTCCGGGCCGACAGCCGCACGTACACCGGGTCGTCGTGGCCGGCGGCGGCGCGAAGGAGATCGGGTACCTCGTCGGAGTGGCCCGGTACGTGGACCGTCCACGTGCTGTCGAGCGTGTCGATCAGCGAGACGTCGCCCGGCGACTGGTGCGTGCGCCCCTCCTCCGAGGCGTCGTAGGAGGCGCCGACGCTGACCAGGACCGCGCCGGCCCGCTGGTGGTCGAGGTCGAGCTTGATCTGCTCGTACGCCCTGTCGATCAGGAACGTCGCGTAGGAGTGCACGTACGGCCGCAGGCCGGTCAGGGCCAGCCCGCCGGCCACGCCGACCATCAGCTGCTCGCGGATGCCGACGTTGACCACCCGGTCCGGGTGCCGCTCCGCGGCCGGGGCGAAACGCTCGGCTGAGATGTCGGCGAGGACCACGGCGGTACGGGGGTCGTCGTCGAGCAGCGCGGTGGTCGTACGGATGAAGTCCTCACGCATTATCAGGCTCCCTCGAACTTGGGCTCGACGCGGGCCACGACCACGTGCGGCCGGTGGGGTATCCGTTGACGCAAGCCGGTGGCGATGGCGTCGTGGTCGCGACCGTCCACGTCCGCGGTGGTCCAGCCGTTGACCGCGAAGCGGCTCGCGATGCCGCCCGGCCAGCCGTGGGTGGCCGACCGGTTGTCGATCACGATGGCGGTCAGGTTGTCCAGGCCGGTCGCCCCCGCGTACGCGACCGCCTCGTGGTTGGAGCCCTCGTCCAGTTCGGCGTCGCCGACCAGCACGTACACGTGCGGCGAGGTCAGTCCCTGGGCGCGCAGCCCGAGCGCGGTGCCGACCGAGAGCCCCAGGCCGTGGCCGAGCGAGCCCGAGCTGATCTCCGTCCCGGGTACCAGGGTGCGGTCCGGGTGGTGGCCGAGGCGGCTGGCCGGACCGGCCAGGTCGTCCAGCCAGTCGGCGGGGAAGAAGCCCTTGGTCGCGAGTACGGCGTAGTACGCGGCCGGCCCGTGCCCCTTGGACAGGAGGAACCGGTCCCGCTCCGGCGCGTCGGGGCGCGTCGGGTCCACTCGCAGGATCCGGTCGTAGAGCACCCAGAGCACGTCCAGAGTGGAGAGTGCGGCGGGCGCGTGCTTCACGTCGCCGGTCACCCGGCGTAGCGCGGTCATCAGCTCGGGTGGCCGGGTCGATCGGGTAGTCGTCGCTGCGGTCATGTCCCTACACTGCAAGTTGAAGTGAGCTTCAACTCAAGGGACTGTGATGCACGATCTGCTGACGATCGGCGAGCTGTCCGCGCGCAGCGGCGTTGCTCCGTCCGCGCTGCGGTACTACGAGCGCCTCGGCCTGATCTCGTCCACCCGTACCGGGGGCAACCAGCGCCGGTACGAGCGCTCGATGCTGCGGCGGGTGGCGTTCATCCGGGTGTCGGCGCAGGTCGGCGTGCCCCTTGAGGAGATCGGCGCGGCGCTGGCTGATCTGCCGGCCGGGCGTACGCCCACCAGGACTGACTGGACCAGGCTGTCCCGCGCCTGGCGCAGCCGCCTGGACGAGCAGATCGCGCTCATGGAGCGGCTGCGCGACCGGCTCGACGGCTGCATCGGCTGCGGGTGCCTGTCGTTGAAGACGTGCGGGCTCTACAACCACGGAGACGAGCTGGCCGAGCAGGGGCCGGGCCCGGTCAGGCTGATGCGTCGGGGCTGACCGCGCTGCGCTTCGTCACGCCCCGCTGCGCTTCGTCACGCCCCGCTGATCGCGTCGGGGTTGACCAGCACGATCTTGCCGATGTGCTCGCTCGACTCGAGCAGCCGGTGTGCCTCGGCGGCCTCCGTCATCGGCAGCTTCCGGTAGATGATCGGCCGGATCCGGCCCGCATCGATCAGCGGCCAGACCTGCTGGTGCACCCCCCGGACGATGGCGGCCTTCTCGTCGGCCGGCCGGGCCCGAAGGGTGTTGGCGGCGACCAGGCCACGCTTCGCCAACAGCGCGCCGAGATCCAGCTCGCCCTTGCGGCCGCCCTGGGTGGCGATCACCACCAGCCGGCCGTAGGTAGCCAGTACCGTGACGTTCTTGCCGAGGTAGGAGCCGCCCATGATGTCGAGGACGACGTCGACCTGGCCCTTCAGCAGCTCCGCGAAGTCCTGCGTCGAGTAGTCGATGGTGACGTCGGCGCCCAGCTCCTTGAGCGCGTCGTGCTTGGACCGGCGGGCCGTGGTGACGACCCTCGCCCCCAGCGCCTTCGTGTACTGGATGGCGAACGTACCGATCCCGCTGCCGCCGCCGTGGACCAGGAACGTCTCGCCCCGCTTGAGCTTCGCCAGATCGGTCACGTTGGACCACACGGTGCAGGCGACCTCGGGCAGGGCGGCCGCGTCGTCGAGGCTCACCGTCCTCGGCTTCGGCAGGAGCTGCGTGGCCGCGACGGCGACCTTCTGCGCGTACCCTCCACCGCCGAGCAGGGCGCAGACCTCGTCGCCGGGCGTCCAGCCCTCGACGCCCTCGGCGACCCGCTCGATGGTCCCGGAGCACTCCAGGCCCGGGTACGGCGGCGCGCCCGGCGGCGGCGGGTACTGGCCCTGGCGCTGCATCACGTCCGCGCGGTTGACCGCGGTGGCGGTCACGTTGATCAGAACCTCGCCCGGCTGTGGCTCGGGATCGGGCACCTCGGTCCATTGCAGAACCTCGGGGCCGCCCGGCTCAGTGATCGTCACCGCGTACACGTTGATGACGTTAGTCGGTGCCTTGGCGCCCCGCGACGCGACCTGCCCGGACGGGTGATCAGGACCCGGTCGGCAGGATCTCCACGGGTCCGTCCTCGCCGTCGCCGCGTTTGCGGAGTACCAGGCCGGCCAGTAGCCCGGCGCCGATGATCGTCAAGGCCATCACGACAATGGCGATGACCGTACCGGTGGAGCTTCCGCCGGACGAGGACTTCACCACGGCCTGGGGGATCGTCGACGTCGACTCGGTCGGCACGCCGGCCGCTTCGGTACTCGCGCTCGGGGTCGCGCTGGGCGACGCGCTCGCCGACGGGCGGGCGGACGGCTTGGTGGTCGACTGGGGGCGGGCGGCGGCCGTCGGGGTGGCCGACCGCGCCGGCGGCGTGGGAGCGGCGGTGCCGGTGATCGTGAAGGTGGCGTTCACCGGGTTCTTGTGGCCCTTGCCTTCGCCGCGCACCACGTGCCGGCCTGGCGCGTTCAATCCGTTGGGCGGCGTCAAGGTCAGCCGCGCCAGGCAGTACCCCTGGCTCGAGCCGCCGGAGCGAGTGACCGGTGCTTCGCCGACCGCGCGCCCGTCCCAGGTGAAGGCAACGCTCGGAAAGCCGCACTGGCCGTTGCTCGCCGAAAATATGTAGTTGGCCGTAATCTGCGTCGTACTAGGGCCCCAACTGGGTGAAAGGGTCATGAAGAAGCTCTCGAAGGCCAAGGCTTCGCGCTGGCCCACGAGTACCGCTGCCGTGGCGGCCAGACCGACCAGAGCCAGTCGAAGGATTCGCATCGGGCAATAATGGCTGGTCCGCCGGGCGACTGTCACGGCCGGTCCCCATCATTACGCTTCGCATCTGTATCGATGCGTGGGGCTCAGAATTCTTGGGCTGTTTAGGCTTGAAGTGGCCGGTTTTTCCGATGTTCTTCCGACGCGCGACGCGACGGACGTCTGATCAGACCGAATGTCGCGAAATTCCTATACCGGGCGTATTGGGTGCCGATGGGTGGAGGAGCAGAGGTCCCTGCACGTCTCCGATGCGGTGCAGCCGGCTTCTGTCCCGAGCGGTGTGAGCCGTCTTGACAGCAGCCCGGAGCGCTGACCCGCGGTCCGTCATCTGCACGTCGCGAACTGGCTCACGCGGCCCGGACCATGGCCATGCGGCAGCGACGTAGACAGGAGAATCGTGAGCACCAGCATCACTTCGGGAGGTGGCCGGCGCTCACTTCGCCAGCGCTACGCCGACACCCGCATCGGCACCAAGTTCATCGCGACAGTGGTAGCCCTGGCCCTCGGTGTCATCGCCGTGGCCGGCGTCGGCATCTGGGGCTCATCCCGGCAGGCCGCCGCCCGCAATCAGATCACCAACCTCACTGTGGTGGCGGGCGAGACCAAGCTGCTCGCCTGGTACAACCTCGACATCATCGCCTGGCAGGCCTGGTACATCCTGGACGGCTACGCCAAGAGCCCGGCGGCCGCGGTCGACCCGAACAACGCCAACCGCAAGGGCTACCTCGATGCGGTACAGAGCCTGCATGGCGTGCTCGACGGCGTGCACGAACAGTGGATGAGCCCCGAGCAGAAGGCGCTCATGGCCGAGATCCGCACGGAGTGGCAGGCCGTCTTCGCCACCGACGACAAGATCGTCACTGCGTTGAAGAAGAACACGCCCGCCGGCACCGCCGAGGCCGTCGCGATCCTGAACGGCGACTCCAACGACCTCTTCGGCAAGCTGGTCACCTCGACCGACAAGCTCGTCGCGTCGGTGAACAAAGACCGGGCGGCGGCGAACAAGGATGCCGAGAACACCGCGCGCACCGTCCTGGTCCTGACGATCGTGGCGGCCGCGGTCGGCCTCGTGCTGGGCGGCGTCGTCGCGCTGTGGACCTACCGCCTCATCGTCTCCCCCGTACGCCGGGTGCGGGACGTGCTCGGCAAGATGGCCGACGGTGACCTCGGCGAGGCCGTCACGATCGACAGCCGCGACGAGGTCGGCGAGATGGCCGCCGCGCTGGAGCGGATGCGGATGTCGATGCGCGACACCGTGTCGCGCATCGTCGACACCTCCGGGGCGCTGAGCACCAATTCGCAGCACCTCAACGAGGTGAGCGGCTCGATGGCCGCGTCCGCACAGCAGATGTCGGCGCAGGCCAACGTGGTCGCCGAAACCGCCGAAGAGGTGTCGCGCAACGTGCAGACGGTCGCGTCCGGTTCGGAGGAGATGGGCTCCTCGATCGGGGAGATCTCGCACAACGCCAACGAGGCGGTCAAGGTGGCCGCCCAGGCCGTCCACGTCGCCGCCAACACCACGGAGACGATGAGCAAGCTCGGCGAGTCGTCCGCCCAGATCGCCGACGTGGTCAAGGTGATCACCTCG
>NZ_BOON01000063.1 GCF_016863255.1 Planosporangium mesophilum | reverse complement strand
ATCCGCAGACGGCATTATCACCGTGGCCGCGGCCACCGCCACGACGCCGACCGCACCAGCGACCAGCGCTCTGACGATGGGCGATCTCTTCTGCCGGGTCCCGCCACGATGGGCGGAGGGGCTTGTAACCACCTTGGCCTCCATTTCCTGGCCAGCGCCCGAGCCGCCTTGGCGGGACGACCGGACATCCGTGTTAGCGATTTACAAACGTCGATGTTTCCACTCGGTCCCCATCACAGGCAATGTTTTTCGGAAGATTCCGGAAAACAACTCTGCCGCGACGGCGTCCGCATAATGCAGGTACAAGCCGGTCAGGCTCGATGACACTTCGGACCACGTCGTGTCGGTCTTCGATCGCGTGAGCCGATTCGTTTCCGGAAGTTTCGGGATGCCGGCACCGGTGCTCCATCGGACCGTGCGGCCTTCGCGTTAGCGGTAACATGCTCGGCCGGCCGCGAGCTGGTGCGCTGAACGGGCTGGTCGATCGACGAGCGCTGGGCGGTGGCACCGGCGCCAGTAGCAGTGAAGCCAACAGCCGGTGGTGGTTTCGCCCCGATCACCGCGTGCTGAGGTACTCAGGGTGCATCGTGTTCTCCTCCCGCGAGGACGGCAGGTGGTGGCGACGAGCCTGCTGCCTACGCCGCCGCGCAGGCGAGGGTGGGTGTCTCGTTGGTGGTGGTCCAGGTGCCGAGCAGTCCGAACTCGGTGTTGGCGCCCGCGCCCAGCGCGCCGTTGAAGCTCACGTTGCGGGCCGTGACGGCGGCCCCCGAGGAGGTGACGGTCGCGTTCCAGGACTGGCTGACCGTCTGGCCGTTGGCGTACCGCCACGTCAGGGTCCAGCCGGTGATGGCACTCCCGCCGGCGGCCACCCGGACCGAGGCCTGGAAGCCACCCTGCCACTGGCCGACCACCGTGTAGGTGGCGGTGCAGCTTCGACCACCGGTCGGCGGCGCCGTGGTCGGCGGCGCCGTGGTCGGCGACGCCGTCGGACCCGGCCCGCCGGTCCCACCGATGCTTCCAGGTACGGATCGCAGAGCGCTGAACCACGTGGCGGCCATCTTGTCGTACCCGCCGGCGGTGGGGTGGACCCCGTCGATCAGGTCGGCCGTGGTGAGGGCGCCGTGCATGTCGAGCAGGTGCACGTGCTTGCCCGCGCTCACCTTGCCCTGCACGATGCCGGGGACCGCGGCGTTGAACGTGCGCGCGGCGGCCTCCTGACTGGCCGACGACAGCGGGATGATGGTGGCCACGAACACCTCGGCGGTCGGCACCGTCGCCGTGACGTGGTCGATCAGTGTGGACAGTCGCGCGGGGGCGTTCGCCAAGTTGTAGTTCTGCAGCACGTCGTTGGTACCGAGGTGCAGCAGCACCGTGTGCGGCAGGTAGGTCCGCAGCCAGCCGACGACACTCGCGTCGATCTGGTCGATGCGCCAGCCGGGGTGCCCCTCGTGGTCGTGATCGCCGAGGCTGACCGGCCCGTTCGACTGCGACCCCACAAAGTCCACCGCGTACCCGTTGGCGACGAGCCGCTGCCACAGCCCGATCCGGTAGCCACCCGGCACCTGGGTGCCCTCCGTGATGGAGTCGCCCAACGGCATGACCCGGACCCCGCCGTTCGACTCGGCGTGGGCGATGCCGGCCACGGTGCCCGCGGCGACGACCGCTGCCACCACGGCGGTGGCAGCGACCACGGTGGCAGCGAGCCGTCCACGACGTAGATTCATCACTCACCCCGCTCGCATCGTTGCTGTTGGATTTCGCATGTGCCGAGGTCGGAGAGTGTTATCGCTAACACCAATCCATCGATGATGAAGAATGTCACACCGACTGCCGCACATCAAGGGGACGTTTCGACACCTCGCGCGATGTGGTGCTTCCCCGAGACCCGGCCACCTCGATCCACCACACAGCGGCGGGACGAATCCGCCGATAGGCGGGCCAGGCGGGCACGTCTGTTAGCGCTCACGAAGCTCCACCACCCGACCGACCACGAGAGCAGGTCGAACCGTGGTTCGGCGACGTGACCCTCGGCAACGTCCAGTTCGGGTACGAGATCACCTCGTCCAGCGGTGGGCTGAACTTCACGACCAACAGCTTCCCGGTCTCGGCCAACTGACGTCGCCGCCGCTGCCCCGGCCGGTCGTCACCCGGCTGGGGCAGCGCGGGTCAGCCCATCCCCGGCAGCCCTTGGGCCAGCCGGTAGTAGGCCTGGTTCCAGCGCAGGCGGTCGTTGAAGGTCGAGGTGGTGGTGTTGGAGTCGATGAGCACCAGTTCGGTGCGCAGCATGTGGGCGAAGTCCTGGAGCGTCTCCGCGTCGACGGCCTGGGTGAGCACGGTGTGGTGCGGCCCGCCCGCGATCAGCCAGGACTCCGTGGAGGTCGCGAGCGACGGCGCCGGCTTCCACACCGCCCGGGCGACCGGGAGATTGGGCAGCGGTTGATCGGGCGCGACGACCTCGATCTCGTTGGCCACGAAGCGGAACCGGTCCCCGAGGTCCACCAGCCCGATCACCACCCCGGCGCCGGGCGTCGCGTCGAAGACGAGCCGGACCGGGTCCTCACGGCCGCCGATGCCCAACGGGTGGATCTCGCACGACGGCTGCGCGGCCGCGATGCTGGGGCACACCTCCAGCATGTGGGCGCCGAGGATCTTCGGCTCGCCTGGTCCGAAGTGGTACGTGTAGTCCTCCATGAACGAGGCGCCGCGCCCGGTACCCGCCCCCATCGCCTTGACCGCGGCCAGCAGCGCGGAGGTCTTCCAGTCGCCCTCACCGCCGAAGCCGTAGCCGTCGGCCATCAGCCGCTGCACGGCCAGACCGGGAAGCTGGCGCAGGCCGCCGAGGTCTTCGAAGTTGGTGGTGAACGCGCCGAAGCCGCCATCGGTGAGGAACCGCCGCAGCCCGACCTCGATGCGCGCGGCGTACCGCAGCGAGTCGTGCCGGTCCCCGCCGCGGGCCAGTTCCGGCGCCAGCCGGTACGCGTCGGCGTACTCGACGACCAGGGCGTCCACAGCGTCGTCGCAGACCGCGTCCACGACGTCGACGAGGTCGTTGACGCCGTACGTGTTCACCGACACGCCGAACCGCAGCTCGGCCTCCACCTTGTCCCCCTCGGTGACGGCGACGTCGCGCATGTTGTCGCCGAAGCGGGCCAGCCGTAGCGCACGCAGGTGGTCGTAGCCGGCGGCGGCCCGCGCCCAGCCAGCGATCCGGGCGACGAGCGCGGGGTCGGAGGCGTGGCCCGCGACGGTCTTGCGGGCCACCCCGAGCCGGGTCTGGATGAAGCCGAACTCACGGTCGCCGTGCGCGGCCTGGTTGAGGTTCATGAAGTCCATATCGATGGACCCCCACGGCAGCGACATGTTCACCTGGGTGTGCAGGTGCAGCAGCGGCTTGCGGAGCGCGTCGAGCCCGCTGATCCACATCTTGGCCGGTGAGAACGTGTGCATCCAGGCGATGACGCCGACGCAGGCGGGGTCGGTGTTCGCGGCGAGCATGACCTGACGGATCGCCGGCGCGTCGGTCAGTACCGGCTTCCACGCGATCTCCGCGCCGATCTCGCCGGAGTCCGACAGCATCCGCTGGATCTGCCGTGACTGCCCGGCGACCTGGTCGAGCGTCTCGGGGCCGTAGAGGTGCTGGCTGCCCGTGAGGAACCACAGTTGTGGCTTCAAAGCCGGTGACATGACGCCCTCCCCTGTCGGTGCATGCGCTCAGGCCTGCCCATAGACGTTCTGGTAGCGCGCGTAGAGCGAGTCGACGTCCTGCGCGTCGATCGGCAGTGGGGCGCCGAGCTGCCGGGCGATGTGCACGGTACGCGCGACGTCCTCGCACATCACCGCCGCCTTGACCGCGGCACGGGCGTCCTTGCCGATGCTGAACACGCCGTGGTTGCGCATGAGCACGGCCCGGGACCGGTGCCCGTCGAGGGTGGAGACGATGCCCTGCCCGATCGAGTCGTCGCCGATCAGGGCGAAGGGGCCGACCGGGATCTCGCCGCCGAACTCGTCAGCGATCATCGTCAGCACGCACGGGATGGCCTCACCGCGCGCCGCCCAGGCGGTCGCGTACGTGGAGTGCGTGTGCACCACACCGCCGACGTGGGGCATGTGCTTGTACACGTACGCGTGGGCCGCGGTGTCCGACGACGGTTTGAGGTCGCCGTCGACCAGATCGGCGTCGAGGTCGGTCACCACCATGGTGTCGGGGCTGATCTCGTCGTAGCTGACCCCCGAGGGCTTGATGACCAGCAGGTCGGCTCCGGGTACCCGCGCGGAGACGTTGCCGGCGGTCCACACCACGAGCTGGTTGCGGGGCAGTTCGGCGTGCAGCGCGGCGACCTCGGCGCGCAGGGCGCGGATGGTGTCGCGTACCGACGCGGTGATGGTCACCGGTCCACCGCCCGCCGCTGGATCGCGCGCAGCCTGTACATGACGCCGTTGCCGCCCCTTCCGAAGTAGTCGTGCAGTTGCCGGTACTCGTCGAACAGCTCGTCGTAGCGCGCCGCGGCGTGCGGGTCCGGCTGGTAGACGGCGCGTTCGACGCGGCCCATCGCGGCCGCCGCGGCGGGTACGTCGGGGTAGCAGCCCGCCGCGACCGCCGCGTGGATGGCCGCCCCCAGGGCCGGACCCTGCCCGGACGGGATGCGCGACAGCGGTAGCCGGGTGACGTCGCTGTAGATCTGCATGAGCAGCTCGTTCTTGACCAGGCCACCGACGGCCAGCAGCTCGGTGACGGGCACGCCGGCGGCGTTGAAGGTCTCGACGATGGTCCGGGTACCGAACGCGGTGGCCTCGATCAGCGCCCGGTAGATATCCTCGGGCCGGGTGGCCAGGCTCTCGCCGACCAGTACGCCGGACAGCTCGTGGTTGACCAGCACCGACCGGTTGCCGCTGTGCCAGTCCAGCGCGACCAGGCCGTGCTGGCCCACCTCCTGGGCGGCGGCCAGCCGGGTGAGGTACTCGTGGATCGTCAGCCCCTCGGCCGCCGCCCGCTGCGCGTAGTCGGCTGGTACGTGGGTCTTCACGAAGTGGGCGAAGATGTCGCCGACGCCGCTCTGTCCGGCCTCGTAGCCCCACAGCCCGGCGACGATGCCGCCGTCGACGACTCCGCACATGCCGGGTACGGTGCGCAGCTCGCGGGCGTTCATCACATGGCAGGTCGAGGTGCCCATGATGGCGACCATCTGCCCCGGCTCCAGGGCATTACCGGCGGCGGCGGTGACGTGCGCGTCGACGTTGCCGACCGCGACCGCGATGCCGGCAGGCAGCCCGGTCCACCCGGCCGCCTGCTCGGTCAGCCTCCCCGCCGGCGCTCCGAGCTGCCCGATCGGCTGGTCCAGTTTGGTCGCCACGAAATCGGCGAAGTCCGGGTTGAGCGCCGCCAGGAAGTCACGGCTCGGGTACCGGCCGTCCTGGAAGATGCCCTTGTACCCGGCGGTGCAGGCGTTGCGGACGTAGCTGCCGGTCAGCTGCCAGACGATCCAGTCGGCGGCCTCGACCCAGCGCTGCATGGCCGCGTAGGTCTCGGGGTCCTCCTCCAGGACCTGCAGGCCCTTGGCGAACTCCCACTCCGACGAGATGAGGCCGCCGTAGCGGGCCAGCCAGGGCTCGCCGCGCTCGGCGGCGAGCTGGTTGATCCGGTCGGCCTGTGGTTGGGCGGCGTGATGCTTCCACAGCTTGACGTAGGCGTGTGGGCGGTCGGCGAACTGCGGCAGCTCCGACAGCGGCGTACCGTCCGCGAGGGTAGGGACCATCGTGCAGGCGGTGAAGTCGGTGGCGATGCCGACCACGTCGGCCGGGTCGACCCCCGCGTCCGCCAGCGCCGCCGGCACCGCGTTGCGCAGGACTTCGACGTAGTCGCCCGGGACCTGCAGGGCCCAGCCGCTGCCCAACGGCGTTGCGCTGCCGGGAAGCGCGTCGGTGACGACCGCGTGCGGGTACTCGAACACGGCCGAGCCGAGCTCGGCGCCGTCGGCGACCCGTACCACCACGGCGCGGCCGGACAACGTTCCGTAGTCGACGCCGACGACGAGCGCGTCGGAGTGGTCAACGGGCATGTGCGCCACCTCGAGCGGGTTGAGGGCGTCGTTGGTCACGGCTCGCAAGCTTGAGGAGCAGTGTTATCGCTAACATCGCCTGTGGTCAATGCTAGTGGGTAACGGTCAGGAAACGAAGCCATGACGGATGCCGCCGGCGGGTCGCGCGCAGGCGGATCGTCCGACCGTGCGGCGCAGGCCGACGGCGCGGCGCAGGCGGACGGCGCGGTTCAGGCGGACGGCGCGGCGACGCTGTCGCGCTGGACGAGCGTCGGGGCGATCGTATGCCGGACGATCGCGGGCTCGCCCGAGCGGAGCTGGTCGAGCAGCAGCGTGAGGCTGGCCCGCGCGACCGCGTCGAAGTCCGGCCGGATCGTCGTCAGCGGCGGAATGAAGTAGGCGGCCTCGGGGACGTCGTCGAACCCGACGATGCTGACATCGTCCGGCACGCGCCGGCCCCGCTCGCTCAGGGCGCGCAGGATGCCGAGCGCGAGGTGGTCGTTCGCGGCGAAGACGGCGGTCACCTCCGGCATCCGGGCCAGCATCTGCCCGGCCCGGTAGCCTGCAGCGGCTGACCAGTCGGCGGCCATGACCGGGGGAACCTCGGCGCCGGCCTCCTGCAGCGTGCGCCGCCAGCCCTCGATGCGCCCGGCGCTGTCGAACCACCCGTCCGGGCCCGACACGTGCCAGACCGTCCGGTGGCCGGCGTCCAGCAGGTGGCGGGTGGCGTCACGACCGCCGGCGACCTGGTCCACGGTCACCAGCGCGCCGGGCCGCTGCGGGTCGCCGTCGATCGCGACGATCGGCACCCCGGCCGGCATGTGCTCGAGGGCCTCGTTGGTCGACGCCACCGGGGCGATGACGACGATACCCGCGACGCGGTGGTCGAGGTGGCGCTCGACGGCCGCCACGATGGACTGACGGTCCAGGGTGCTGACGCTGCCCACACTGACCGCGAAGCCGGACTCGGCGGCCGCCTGCTCGAACGCCGCGAGCAGGGAGGCCGGGCCGTAGAGAGTGGAGTTCTGGCTGACCACCCCGATCAGCTGGGAGCGTCCGGTCACGAGCGCGCGGGCCGCCCGGTTGGGGCGGTACCCCAGCTCGGCGATGGCCGCCAACACCCGCATCCGGGTCTGCTCACGCACGTTGGGGTGCTCGTTGAGCACGCGTGACACCGTCTGGTGGGAGACCCCCGCGAGGCGAGCGACATCGGTCATTGCAGGATCGCGCACGCTCTCATTATCCACTCGATATCCAGCCGGTCTGCCCCACGCCGGTCCAACCCAGCGGGCCGAGGTGAACAGCCGCGGCGAGCCGGGCGGGCCGTCCATGAACCGGGGCGGCCCGACCCCGCCTGCGTCGGTGGCCCAGTGCCCGCACCGCGCCCACCGTCACCTTGGCGGCTACGAAGCGGGCACCAACCCGTCGAGCAGCTCGGCGACGGTGTGCGCACCGATGTCCGGCTGCGGGCCGTCGACGAACCGGGCGACGGTCCGCAGCACATGGCGCAGCGCCGGCTCCGCCAGCCCGTCGTACACCGCCACGAACAGCTCCCGGGCGCGCCCCCTCAACCACCCCGCGGGCATCAGCCGCATGGGCAGCCGGGGATCGAGGACGACGAACGTCCGGTACTCGTCCATCACCTCGGTACGGGCCCGTAACGCCTCGGTGCCGGTGAGGTCGCCGGAGCGTACGCGCGGCAGCAACCGGCTCCACCGCCGCACGAACGCGTCGTAGTGCTCGCCGATGCCCGCGAGGTCCCAGGCGTCGAGCGGATCACGGCTGGCCATCCCGTCGACGTCGAGCCGGTGCGCCCGGAACACCGTCATCGTCCCGAGACTGAGGTCACCGAGCGCCTCCACCTTCGCCGAAAGGCCGCGCGGTGACACCCAGAGCCCGTCGTACAACGGCACGTAGCCCAGCCAGCGCAGCCGGCTACGCAAGCTCCTCCGCTCGGACTCGCCCTCCTGCGGCATGGAGAACGCGATGAGGCTCCAGCACCCGTCCCACGACTCGGCCGCCGCGGCGAACCCGACAACGCCCCTGCCGCCGAGGGCGAGGGCGGTGGTGGCGGGCCCGGTCAGCCGGTAGAACGTGTGCCGCCCCCGGCGGCTGCTCTCGATCACGCCTCGCCGGGCGAGCCGGCTGATGGCCGTACGGGCGCCGCCGTCGGTCGCCCCGGACTCGGCGAGCAGCGCCACGATCGCCGCGGACGGCAGCCAGGCGCGGCTTCGCAGGCTGTAGTCGGCGAGCAGGGTCACGGCCAGCCCCTGCGGCGAACCGCCGGCCTGCCGGCGAGGGAACCGGACCGGCCCGACCGCGACGTCGGGGAGGATTTCTTCGACATCGAACGAGGTCACGACGAGAACACTCCGATGGTCGGGCGCCGGCATCACGACGACTGTAGACACTCGCGGACCGGGATCGGAACGGCGTGACTGCCCCGGTACGCGCGCAGGGGCGCCGCGGTGTGGCCCGTCGCCGATCCGGCGTGGCGCCGTACCCCGCCCCGCCGCAATGACATCGGCCTGCATCGATTGACATTTGTCGGCCCGACAGGGACATTTGTTGACATGTAATTCCGCCGGTACGCCGGAAACCCCGCCTGGCCGGCGTCCTCCGAACACCGCGGCCCGCATGACGGATGGCCGCCCGCTCGGATCGCTCCCGCCACGGCAGTAGTGGCGGGAACGAAGGCCGCGCAGAGCACGTACGGAAGTCACCGTGGTGCGTCGCGGCGGTGGCACGCTCGCGCCCGTGCGACCAACCAGCCTCTCCCCTGCCGGAAGGAAGGAACAGACCATGAGAATCAACCGGACGGTGTTCGCCTGCCTGGCCACAGCGGTCGCAGTGGCCGGTCTGGCGGTGGTCGCCCCGGCGATGACGAGGCCCGCCGCGGCGGCGTCCCTGACGGAGGTGACGAGCTTCGGCAGCAACCCCGGCAACATGCGGATGCACGTGTACGTCCCCAACTCGACGCAGGCCAACCCGGCGATCGTGGTGGCCATGCACGGCTGCGGCGGCTCGGGGCCCGGCTTCTACTCGAGCAGCGAGTTCGCCTCCCTGGCCGACCGGTACGGCTTCATCGTCATCTACCCGACCGCCACCCAGCAGGCGGGGTTCGGCAACTGCTTCGACACCTGGTCCGACGCGGCCAAGCACCGCGACGGCGGCAGCGACCCGGTCTCGATCATGTCGATGATCACGTATGCTGAGCGGCAGTACCGGGGCGACCCGAACCGGGTCTACGCCACCGGGAGCTCGTCCGGCGGCATGATGACCAACGAGATGCTCGCCCTCTACCCCGACGTGTTCAAGGCCGGCGCCGCGTTCATGGGCGTACCGTTCAACTGCTTCGCCAACGCGGCCGACTACCCGCCCGGAAGCAGCAAGTGCACCGGCGGGAACATGGACCGGACCCCGCAGCAGTGGGGCGACGCGGTCCGGCAGGCGTACCCCGGCTACACCCGCACCCGCCCGCGGGTGCAGCTGTGGCACGGCACCGCCGACACCCTCGTGCCGTACCAACTGTTGCAGGAGGAGATCGAGCAGTGGACCAACGTGTTCGGGCTGAGCCAGACACCGACGTCCACGGACACCCCGCAGTCGGGCTGGACCCGCCGCCGCTTCGCTGACTCCGCCGGTACGGTGCGGGTGGAGGCGATCAGCGTGTCCGGCGCCGGGCACAGCCTGCCGATGAGTGGCATGGCCGGGTACGCCATCGCGTTCTTCGGACTGGACCGCGGGACACCGCCGACCTCGACTCCTACCACCCCCGGCACGCCGCCGTCCGCCACGGCCACGCCGGGCCAGCCGTCGAGTCCGCCGGCGAACGGGAGCGGCTGCCGGATCACGTACACCACCAACGCCTGGAACACCGGCCTCACCGCCAGCATCAGCATCGCCAACACCGGCAGTTCGACGATCAACGGCTGGTCCCTGGTCTTCACCCTCCCCGGCGGCCAGACCATCACCAGCGGTTGGAACGCCACCTACTCACCGACCAGCGGCCAGGTCACCGCGAGAAACGTCAGCTACAACGGCACCATCGCGCCGGGCGGTTCGGTCGGCATCGGCTTCCAGGCCACCCACACCGGCAACGCCGGCGGCCCTACCTCGTTCACCCTCAACGGCCAGGCCTGCAGCACGGCCTGACACCCGCCACCGCACCACCGGCCCGGACGCCGCCCGTACGTACCCGGTGCGCGTCGCGCCACCCGATGTGGCGCGACGCGCACCGGGTACGCCAGCGGCCGGGTGCCGTGCGTGCTGCTCGAGGTCAGTTGCGCAGGGCCCATCGCTGGTTGGAGCCGCCGTTGCAGGCCCACAGAATGATCTTCGTGCCGTTGGCGGTGGCGGCGCCGTTGGCGTCGAGACACAGTCCGGACTGCACGCCGGTGATGGTGCCGCCTGCGTTGACGTTCCACTGCTGGTTGGCCTGGCCGTTGCAGTCCCAGATGACGACCGCCGTGCCGTTGGCGGTGCCCTGCCCGTTGGCGTCCAGGCACTTGTTGCCGTACACCTGAAACTGCTTGCCCGAGGTGTACGTCCAGCGCTGCATGGAGCCGCCCCAGCAGTCGTACAGCTGCACCTGGGTGCCGTTGGTGGTGCTGCCGTTCGGCACGTCCACGCACCGGCCGGACTGATTACCCACGATCTCGACGTTCTGCTGACCGCCGCCACCGCCGCTCGACGTCGAGTACCCGACGGAGGTGATGTTGGCCTGGACCGCGTTCTCGGTGGCGTCCGACGGGTAGCCGGAGGTCATCACGCCCTCGTAGAAGGTGCCGGCGGAACCGTGGCTGTTGTCACCGCCGATGCCGAGGATGATGGCCCCTTCCTTCTTCATCGGGTTGTAACCGGAGACGTTGGGGCGCGCTCCGTTGTAGAAGGTGGACAGGCCGCCGGACTGCGCGTTGCCGGCCCGGATGGCCCAGTGGTTCGGCTCACCCTTGATGATGGCGGTCAGGAACCGGTAGTTGACGGTCGGGTCGTTGGCGTTGTAACCCGCGTTGACTCCGGAAAAGAGTCCGTTCTCGAGGTCGGCCATGACCCAGGGCCCGTTGCCGGTGCCGTAGCCCCAGACCTTGATGTTGCCGAAGTAGATGGCCTCCATGGTGCCGTTGCCGTTGTCCCGACTGTTGCGCTCGGCGTTGCCGTAGTCGAAGCAGCAGCCGCCGTTGTAGTGCGTGCCGTCGAAGATCGCATACATCCCCTCCGGCTGGTCACCGGTCGCGACGCCGTTGGTGTTGTTGTTGCGGTAGCCGGTGCCGGGAGCCACGAAGACACCGTAGGCCTTGTGGCCGTTGATGGTGATCGGCGCCGCGGTCGCGTCGGCGAGGTTGTCGTATCCGCCCGGAGCTGGGCCGGCGAACCCACCGGGAGGCGCCTGGGTGAGCTGGTTACCTCGACCGGACTGGTCGTAGATGATCGTGATGACGCAGGTCGTGCCGGCACAGAACGAGTCCTGCGCGGCGGCGTCCGCGTATCCGCCCGCGCCCAGCACGCCGATGTTCCGGATGGTGTTGTCCGACGAGCGCCTGACCTGGTACAGCGGGCCGTTGTAGGAGCCGTACAACGCCCGGGTGGTGCTGTGCGCCGCCACGCAGGGCGTGCCGCCCGCGGCGTAGATGTCACACGGCCCCTGCGCGGCCGCCTCTGCGGCATCGACGCCGACCAGGAGGCCGGCGACGACCACCGCGGCCGTCCCCGCCACCAGCAGGGTGTCTCTCAGCTGTCGAATGGGCATGCCGAACCTCCCAGGGCGTAGGGCGTGGAGCCGGTGATGTTAGCGATAACATCACTCCGTCAGCGTGGGTAATCCAGAGATGTTTGTCAATACTTCAATCGACGGTCGCCCAGATGAGGAACGATCTGTAGACGGCAGTTGATGGGCCCGGCTGGCCGCGTGGGCGATCTGGCTCCATCGGGGGTGGATCGCTCGGCCCGCACTCCCTCACGGCGCGGTCGAGGCACCTCAATTCCCGCGCACGGGGCCCGAGCGGCCCCGACAAAAGGTCCAACCAGTACCGATCCAACCTCATCTATTGACGCTGAATCTGTTAGCGATAACATCGAAGGTGCGCGATCCGTGCCCGCGGGACGCGGCGGTGCCACCTCGCCGCGTCCCGGCCCGACGGACCCGACGATCCACGGCGGGCGG
>NZ_BOON01000062.1 GCF_016863255.1 Planosporangium mesophilum | reverse complement strand
CGGCCGCCACTACCGGCCGTCGGACCTGCGGCGACGTTCCACCAATTGCCAGGGGGTCGTCACCGGTTGGCTCCGTACCACCTGCCGGCCCCGGAGAGGAGAGCAGAATGCACCTCGGGTACCTCGAAGCGAGACGCGCCGGGAGACGTCGACGTCGTCCGTTGATCGGGGCGGCGGCACTGCTGCTGCTCTCCGGTGCCGCCTTCTGGCTGGTCGGAGTGCGCTCGGCGACGCCGGCGCAGGCGTTGGGCAACGGACTGGCGTTGACCCCGCCGATGGGCTGGAACGACTGGAACGCCTACGGCTGCAACGTCTCCGAGACGCTCGTCAAGCAGACCGCCGACAAGATGGTGTCGTCCGGCCTGGCCGCGGCCGGGTACCAGTACGTCAACATCGACGACTGCTGGATGCAGCACAGCCGGGACGCCGCCGGCAACCTCCAACCCGACTACGGCAAGTTCCCGGACGGCATCTCGGGAACCGCGGCGTACGTCCACTCCAAGGGCCTGAAGCTGGGCATCTACGAGGACGCCGGAACGGCGACGTGCGCGGGCTACCCGGGCAGCCTCGGGCACGAGACGCAGGACGCGAAGCTGTTCGCGTCGTGGGGAGTGGACTACCTCAAGTACGACAACTGCAACAACAACGGCAGCAGCACCACGCAGCAGTACATCAGCCGGTACTCGGCGATGCGGGACGCGCTCGCGGCGACCGGACGCCCGATCGTCTACAGCATCTGCGAGTGGGGCATCAACGCGCCGTGGACCTGGGCCGGCAACGTCGGCAACCTCTGGCGTACCACCGGTGACATCCAACCCAACTACTCCAGCATGCTGTCGATCTTCCACCAGAACGTCGGCCTGTCCTCGTACGCCGGTCCTGGCGCCTGGAACGACCCGGACATGCTCGAGGTCGGCAACGGCATGTCGGCCACCGAGGACCGGGCCGAGTTCAGCCTGTGGGCCGAGATGGCCGCTCCGCTGCTGGCGGGCAACAATCTGGTCAACGCGTCCGCCACCACGCTGTCGATCCTGGGCAACAAGGCGGTGATCGCGGTCGACCAGGACCCGCTCGGCAAGCAGGGCAGAATGGTCAGCTCGTCGGGCGGCCTGGACGTGTTGGCCAAGCAACTGTCCAACGGGGACGTGTCCGTGGTGCTGTTCAACGAGAACAGTTCGGCGGCCACCATCACCACCTCGGTGTCGGCGATCGGCAAGAGCGGCGCGTCCAGCTACGCCCTGGCCGACCTGTGGGCCGGAACTTCCAGCACCACCAGCGGGACCATCAGCGCCACCGTCCCCGGCCACGGCGTGGTGATGTACCGGGTGGCCGGCGGCACCACCGGCGGGGGTGGCGGTGGCTCGGCCACGGTCCTGCGAGGTGTGGGGTCCAACCGGTGCCTTGACGACCCGAACAGCAGCACCGCCAACGGGGTGCAGGTGGAGATCTGGGACTGTCACGGCGGCAGCAACCAGCTGTGGACCTACACCGGTTCCAATCAGTTGCAGGTACTCGGAAAGTGCCTGGACGCCTACAACAACCAGACGTCCGTCGGCACGAAAGTCGAGATCTGGGGCTGCAACGGCCAGGCCAATCAACAGTGGCGGCTCAACTCCGACGGCACGATCACCGGGGTCCAGTCCGGGCTGTGCCTGGACGTGACCGGTGCGGGCACGGCCAACGGCACTCTGGTCCAACTGTGGACGTGCAACGGCGGCAGCAACCAGAAGTGGACGCGCACCTGACGCGTCCGGGACGACGCCCGGGGTGGTCGGTCATCGTCCCCGCCCGCCCGCCCCGGGTCGAGCCGCGGCAACGACGGCCGGCTCCGGCCGGATCGAAAGGACGACCGTATGAAACGACTTCTGCGCGCGGTCCTGGTGGCGGCGTTGCTGCCGCTCGCCGTCGGCGCGGTACTGCTGGCGGCCCGGCCTGCCGCTGCGGCCTCGCTGACGCGGGTGACGAACTTCGGCAGCAACCCGACGAACCTCAACATGTACCTCTATGTGCCCGACACCGTCGTGCCGCGGCCGGCGTTGCTGGTGCTGGTCCACTACTGCACCGGTTCGGCCAGCGGCATCTTCAACGGCAACGGACACGACTACGTGACCGCGGCGGACCGGTACGGGTACATCATCGTGCTGCCCGAGGCGACCCGCAGCGGCAGCTGCTTCGATGTCTCCTCGCCTGCGGCGCTCAAGCGCAACGGCGGCAGCGACTCCACCGGCATCATGTCGATGGTCAGCTACGCCCGCCAGCACTACAACGTCGACCCGGCCCGCATCGTGGTCTCCGGATTCTCCTCCGGGGCGATGATGAACAACGTCCTGGCCGCCGAGTACCCGGACGTGTTCGCGGCCGGTTCCGCTTTCTCCGGGGTGCCGGCGGGGTGCTTCGCCACCACCGACGGCTCCCTGTGGAACAGCCAGTGTTCGGGCGGGAACGTCAGCAGGACGCCGAAGCAGTGGGGTGACCTGGCCCGCGCCATGTACCCCGGCTACACCGGCGGCTACCCCCGGATGCAGCTGTGGCACGGCACCACGGACACCACGCTGGCGTACCCGAACTTCGGCGAAGAGGTCAAGCAGTGGACCAACCTGCACGGGCTGAGCCAGACCCCGGCGTTGACCGACCACCCGCAGCCGAGCTGGACGCGCACCCGGTACGGCAACACCGGCACCCAGGCCACGGTCGAGGGCGTCAGCATCGCCGGTGTCGGACACCAGCTGCCGATGAACGGCATGCTCGGGTACGCGATCTCCTTTCTCGGTCTGGACGGCAGCGCACCCGTGCGGAGTATGAGCGTTAACATCTGCCCACCGGCCGGCATGGTTCCAGCCCGTCGCTCGCGGCCCGGCTCGTCCTGCCTGTTGGCGACGCTTCACCTCGTCAGATGCGCGTACGGGGCTCACACGTACGTTTTTACCTGCGCAAAGCATAGCGGTGAACGGTACGGACATATCGACCGTCGTGATCTGTTCGTAACCCGCTCGCGTTGTCCATCATCTTGACGATCATTGATGTGAGCGCACACACTTTTTCTTCAGTGGCGACGGCGGCAAACACCACCGGCGTCATCCGCCGTGGGCGGTGCGCGGGGGCCCGGCCCGATGCCCGGCTGGCGACCGGTACCGCGCCCGGGTCCATGACGCGCCCCACGCCGACCACCGCCCATGACACCCCGGAACCCCGTTGAGGGAGAGAAAATGATCAGCAGAAGATCGTTTCTGACCGGCGTGGCGGCCACCGTGGCCGTCGGCTCGCTCGCCGCCTGCGGCAAGAAGAACAACGGCACCGGCGGCGGCAAGACCGTCACACTGGGCTTCTCACAGGTCGGCTCGGAGTCCGGCTGGCGCTCGGCCAACACCACGTCCATCAAGGACGCTGCCGGGGCAGCCGGCATCAACCTCAAGTTCTCCGACGCGCAGCAGAAGCAGGAGAACCAGATCCAGGCGATCCGGGACTACATCACCCAGAAGGTCGACGTCATCTCCTTCTCGCCGGTGGTCAGCAGTGGCTGGGACACGGTACTGAAGGAGGCGAAGGCTGCGAAGATCCCGGTGATCCTTACCGACCGGCAGGTCGACGCCGACGCCTCGCTGTGGGTGTCGCTGGTCGGCTCCGACTTCGAAGCCGAGGGTGAGCGCGCCGCGCACTTGCTGGAGAAGGTGCTGGGGCAGTCGTCCGGCCCGGTGAACATCGCGGTGCTGGAGGGCACGACGGGCTCCGCGCCGGCCACCCAGCGGGCCGCCGGATTCAAGAAGGTCATGGACGCCTCGCACCCGGAGTGGAAGATCGTCGCCAGCCAGACCGGCAACTTCACCCGAGACGGCGGCAAGCAGGTGATGGCCGCGTTCCTGCAATCGCATCCCGAGGCGAACGTGCTGTTCGCGCACAACGACGACATGGCCCTCGGTGCGATCCAGTCGATCCAGGCGGCGGGCAGGAAGCCGGGCACCGACATCAAGATTGTGTCGATCGACGGGGTGCACGACGGCTTCGTCGCGATGACCCAGGGCCAGATCAACGCGATCGCCGAGTGCAACCCGCTGCTCGGCCCCCAACTGATGGACACGGTGAAGAAGGTCCTCGCCAAACAGAGCGTCGAAAAGTGGATCAAGACGCAGGAGAGCGACTTCCTCGCCGCCGACGCCGCGTCGGCGCTACCCAACCGCAAGTACTAAGAGCCTCGCGCCACCAAGCGGAAGGGAGTGCCCGCATGGCGGAGGTCGCCCCCGGTACCCGGCCGGTGCTGCGGATGACCGGCATCGGCAAGCGATTCGGAACTGTGCAGGCACTGTCGGAGGTCGACTTCCGGCTGTTGCCCGGTGAGATCCATGCCCTGCTCGGGGAGAACGGGGCCGGCAAGTCGACGCTCATCAAGGCGCTCACCGGCGTCTACGACCTCGACACCGGAAGCGTGGAACTCGACGGCACGCCGGTACGCGTCAGCAACCCGCACCAGGCCCAGCGGATGGGCATCAGCACGGTGTACCAGGAGGTGAATCTCTGCCCGAACCTGACCGTGGCGGAGAACATCTTCCTCGGCCGCGAGCTGACCGGTCCGGGGGGCGTGATCCGGTGGCGGAAGACCCGCCGCGTGGCCGCCGAGCTGCTCGCGCGGTTCGGTCTCACCCTGGACGTGGGCGCCCGGCTCGGGTCCTACCCGCTGGCTGTCCAGCAACTCGTCGCGATCGCCCGAGCGGTGGAGTACCGCGCGGACGGCTCCGCCACGGATCGGGACGGTGGCTCCGCCACGAAAGTGCTCATCCTCGACGAGCCGACCTCCAGCTTGGACCGCGACGAGGTGCGGGTGCTGTTCTCGGTGATGCGCCGGCTGCGCGACGAGGGGGTGGCGATCGTGTTCGTGTCGCACTTCCTCGACCAGATCTACGAGATCTGCGACCGGATGACCATCCTGCGCAACGGCCGCCTCGTTGGTGAGTACCGGGTGGCCGACCTCGACCGGGTCGGACTCGTCCGGCTGATGATCGGCAAGGAACTGGGCGGACTGGAGGCGCTGGCCGAAACGGACCGTCCACCCGTCGGCGACCCGGTACTGCGCGCCGAAGCGCTCGGACGGCGCGGCGGTATCGCCCCCTTCGACCTGGAGTTGCACGCCAGCGAAGTGGTGGGACTGGCCGGGCTGCTCGGCTCCGGCCGTACCGAACTGGCCCGGCTGCTGTTCGGCGCGGACGCGGGCGACAGCGGCCGGCTGGCGATCGCCGGCGAGCCGGTGGTGCTGCGCGGCCCGCACACGGCGATCGCCCGGGGGGTCGCGTTCTGTTCGGAGAACCGACGGGCGGAGGGGATCATCCCCGACCTGACCGTCCGGGAGAACATCATCCTGGCGATGCAGGCCGCGCGTGGCTGGCTGCGCCCGGTGCCCCGCGACCGGGTCGACGACCTGGTCGCCCGGTTCATCGCGGCGCTGGACATCCGCCCCGCCGATCCGGAGCTACGCGCCGGCGCGCTTTCCGGCGGCAACCAGCAGAAGATCCTGCTCGCCCGCTGGCTGATCACGCAACCACGGCTGCTGATCCTCGACGAACCCACCCGGGGCATCGACGTCGGCGCGAAGGCCGAGATCCAGAAGTTGGTCGCGGCGCTGGCCGCTGACGGGCTCGCGGTGCTGTACATCTCCGCCGAACTGGAGGAGGTCCTGCGGCTCAGCCGCACCATCGGCGTCCTGCGGGACCGCAGCCTCGTCGCCCGGCTCGACAACGGCGCCGAGGTGACCGAGGAGCACATCATGCGCACGATCGCGAGCGGAGCACACCGATGAGCCTGACCAGCTGGCGGCGGTTGACCCGGCACCAGCTGTTCTGGCCGGCGACCATCCTGGTCGCGCTGCTGCTGTTCAACCTGCCCTTCACGCCCGGCTTCCTCGCCGTCGGAGTCCGCAACGGGCATCTGTACGGCAGCCTGGTGTCGATTCTCGTCTTCGGCACCCCGCTGATCCTCGTCGCGCTGGGCATGACCATGGTCATCGCCACCGGCGGCATCGACCTGTCCGTCGGCGCGGTGATGGCCATCTCCGGCGCGCTGGCCTGCTCGTACATCAGCCGGCAGCCCGACCAGAACGCGGTGACCGCCGCGCTGACCGCGGTAGCGCTCGCGCTGGTGGTGTCGCTGCTGCTCGGCGCGTGGAACGGGCTGCTGGTGGCGCGGGCGGGGGTGCAACCCATCATCGCCACGCTGGTGCTGATGGTCGCCGGGCGCGGCATCGCCCAGCTCATCACCGGCGGCTTCATCATCACGGTGCAGTCGCGGCCGTACCAGACGATCGGCGGGTACCTGTTCACTCTCCCCACCGGCGTGTTCATCGCCGTCGCCGCGGTCGTCGGCACGCTGGCCGTGACCCGGCGCACCGCGCTGGGCCTGCTGGTCGAGTCCGTCGGTGGCAACGCCGAGGCCAGCCGGCTCGCCGGGGTGCGGGCGCAGCGGATCACGATCCTGGTGTACGTGTTCTGCGCGCTGTGTGCCGGCGTCGCCGGCCTGATGAACAGCTCCAACCTCGCCAACGCCGACGCCAACAACGCCGGGTTGTGGATCGAACTGGACGCGATCCTCGCGGTCGTCATCGGCGGTACCCCGCTCACCGGAGGCCGGTTCAGCCTCGGCGGTACGGTCCTCGGCGCGCTCATCCTCCAGACGCTCAAGACGACGATCTACACCATCGGCGTACCGTCGCAGGCCAACATGGTCTTCGAGGCGGCCGTCGTCATCATCGTGTGCCTCATCCAGTCCCCGGACTTCCGTCGCCGGGCCACCGCACCGTTCCGCGGCGGTACCCGTACGGGCAGTCCACCGGTACGCCAGCCGGCAGGCGTCGACACCCCTGTGGAGGCGCGGCCGTGAACGCTCCGACCACCGTCGCCGCCGCCCCCGCCACCGCGACCACCCCGCGGCTGCGCCGGGTGCTGCACGACCGCCGCCTGCCGGTCGCCGCCACCGCGCTGCTGTTCCTGATGATGTACGGCTACGGCTCCTACCGGTACTCGTTCGACGCCCAGGTGGGGCCGAACCTCCTGGTCAACAACTGCTACCTGGTCATCGCCGCGGTCGGTGTCACGTTCGTCATCCTCGCCGGCGGCATCGACCTGTCGGTCGGCTCCGTGATCGGCTTCAGCGGCATGCTGCTGGCCAAGCTGATCGTCGCCTACCACGTGCCGGCCGGGGTCGCGGCGCTGATCGTACTGGCGGTGGGTACCGCCGGTGGCGCGCTGATGGGCGGCATGGTGCAGGTCTACAAGGTGCCGCCGTTCATCGCCACACTCACCGGGCTGTTCCTGTTCCGGGGGCTGAGCCTGGTGCTGAGCAAGGAAGCGATCCCCGTCGACGACGCGGGCGTCACTCAGCTCGCCCAGTACCACGTTCCGCTCGGCGGCGGGACGTTCCTGTCGGTGGGGGCGCTCGTCGCCCTGGTCACGGTGGCGGTGGCCGCCTACGTGCTGCATCTGACCCGCTTCGGCCGCCAGGTGTACGCGATCGGCGGCAGTGAACAGTCAGCGCTGCTGATGGGTCTGCCGGTGGGGCGTACCAAGGTCGGGGTGTACGCGGTCAGCGGCTTCTGCTCGGCGCTGGCCGGTCTGGTCTTCGTGCTCTACATCCAGTCCGGCGACCCGTTGCACGCGATCGGCCTGGAACTCGACGCGATCGCGGCGGTCGTCATCGGTGGAACCCTGCTCACCGGCGGCGCCGGCTACGTCGTCGGCTCGCTGCTCGGCGTGCTGGTACTCGGCCTGATCAAGACCATCATCTCGGCGGAGGGCACGCTCAGCTCCTGGTGGATCAAGATCTTCACCGGGGTACTGCTGCTGGCGTTCATCCTCCTCCAGCGGGTCATCGGGGTCCGCGGTACCAACCGGGCCTAGGTACCCGCCCACCGGCCGCCGGCATGGACGGGGGCGATCAGCATCCGGGTCGAGCGGCTCGCGGCGCGCCGTGCCGACCCAGCCCTCGGCGTACGCGTTGGCCCTCGGCGCCCGCACGGGTGTCGTGAGCACTTCGACGCCAGCTGCGGCGAAGACCGCGTCGAACGCGGCGCTGAACTTCGTGTCGCGGTCCCGGATCAGAAATCGGAACCGGTCAGCGCGCTGACCGAGGTCCATCAGCAGGTGGCGGGCCTGTTGGGTCACCCACTCCCCCGCCGGATGTGCGATGACGCCGAGCAGATGGACCCGGCGACTGTCCACCTCGATCGCGAAAAACACATACAGCCGGCGTAGCACCACGGTATCGACGCTGAAGAAATCCACCGCCGGGACACCCTGCGCCTGGGCGGCGATCGCGGCGGCCTGCCCGGTGGTGGCGTGCGGGCGTTCCAGCCGATTCGGGTGGGGCACCCGCACGCCACGGCAGGGGTTGAAGGGGATCCGCCGGTCTCCGGAATGGCGCCGGATCCTGCGTCCGTTGTGGTCAGGGGCTGGTGCAGGAGATGTTGCTGGGCGGAGTGGCGCTGCTACCGGTGGCGGTGAACCCAAACGTGGTCGAGGCGTTCGCGGCGAGGGTGCCGTTGTAGGCGGCGTTCTTGACGGTGACCTCGCCGGTGGTGCCGGTGTTGGTGCCGTTCCAGAGGCTGCTGATGGTCTGGCCGCTGGCGAGGGTCATCCGCACGGTCCAGCCGTTGAGGGTGGTTGAGCCGTTATTGGCCACGGTGACCTCGCCCTGGAAGCCACCGGGCCAACTGTTGACCGCCCGGTAGGTGGCGGTGCAGGTACCGGGCTGCCCACCGCCGGGCGGCGGCGTCGTCGGAGGCGCCGTGGTCGGCGGCGGCGTCGGCGGCGTGGTGGTCGGCGGCGTGGTGGTCGGCGGCGTGGTGGACTGGAACTGCGTGAAGAACTTCCAGACCTCGCCCGACGTCCAGGTCCTCGACCACGTGGTACTGGTGGAGCCGTCCACCGGATCGGGGGTGTGGTCTCCGTCGAACGCGGCCCACTGGACGGGGTACCCGGGCCTGCACCCGGCGTAGGCGGTGGTGATGTGGGTCAGACTGCCCTGCTGCGGCTCGGGCGGGTTCTGAGGCGTACAGCCGTTGTTCCTGACGAACGTGTCACGCAACGTGCGCCCGTTGGAGATGTTGAGCACGCTGTCGTGGATGCCGTGGATGCCGAAGTACGCGACGGGCTGGGTGCCGCCGCTGCATCCGCTGAGGTTGGCGCCGGAGAAGACCGTTACCGCCCGGAAGACGGTCGGCCGGGCGCACGCGATCGCGTAGCTCATGGCGCCGCCGTAGCTCCACCCCAGGGCGAACAACTGGGTGGTGTCCACGCAGAGGTCACCCTCGATCAGCTTGGTCAGATCGTCGACCAGGGTCAGGTCCTGGCCGTTGGTGTTGGCCCAGCCGTTGTTGATGCCCTGGGGCGCCACGAAGATCGTACTGTTGTTCGACAGCGGCTGGAGTCCGTAGTAGCCGTCGGAGGCAACGTTGGCAGCGGTTCCGTTCAACCAGTGAAGACCGAAGATCAACCGGTACGGATGGTTTCGGTCGTAGTTGCCGGGGATGTTCAGGATGTAGGAGCGGCTCTGGCCGCTGCTCTGAATCGTGCGTGTTCCGCTGGTCAGCGTCGGGGTCTTGCCGCATCCCGCAGTCGTAGCCGCTGCAACCATGTCACTCTCCGCGGCCAGCGCGGTTGCACCGAAGCCACCGCGCAGCGCCACGCCAGCGGCGGCCACGACGAGAAGCGCAGCGGCCGCGATCGTCAAGAAGTGTCTACGTCTCAACATCGCACAACTCACTTTCAATTCAAGGCGGTCCTGCCGGCGGACGCGGACCACATGACTGGAATGTGATCGCTCACATTGAAGTGGGGTCGGCCGCCCGGCGTTCTGCGCCCGACAGCCGTGGTCAGCGGCGCGCTGCACCTGATACGGCAGTCCGTTGCAGGCCGCGAGCGCCCGCGTGGTGCTGTGCGCCGCCGCACACGGCGCACCGGTCGGACGATGACCGGGGCCCCCGGCACCGGCCACCAGCAAGGCCGCCAACGCCGACACCGCCGCCGCCGCCGCCCGAGGCTGCCGAGCTTCTCTCCGATGCGCATCGGTTCCTCCGGTTGGACCCCACCCGGATGTGGCGCGGCGGTGGATGATGTCTACGGCCGCTTGCCAGTCGCCCCGCCTGGAATCCAGCCGCACAGCATGTGGGCCCCGCCGCTGCATGCCCGCCGGATCCGACGGCGGCGTCGGACGGATGACGGATGTTATCGCTAACGCCGATTCGAGCATGGGCGAGAAATCTAGGTCTGTCAATATGAAGCCTCCAAAGGGGCGCCGTTGCGTTGTGGAACCGGCAGACGTGTTGAACCCGCGCCCGGTCGGCGGTCAGATCGCTTGGGCGAGTTCGGGACCGGTACCGGCGCGCGGTCATCCGGCTGCGCAGGGTCGGGCTCCTGGTGAACGCCGATCTCGCCGCCGGCGCGGACGACTACGTCCGGCTGCGCGGTCAATGGAATGCGCAGGTGCGGGCGCTGGCGGCCGCGACGCTCCACGAGTGGGAGGTGATCGAGCCAGAGCTGCCCGGCTCTGCCGCCTGACGGCTCCGGCCGTTTCGAGGCCGGGCAACCGGGTAGCCGGCTGACCCTACGTGCCCGTGACCGTACCGGCCGGATCCGGCGATCCAGGGGGTCTGACATGACGACCGTGCACGATGCGACCTACGGCCTGCTACGTGATCTCGGTTTGACCACGGTCTTCGGCAACCCCGGCTCCACCGAGGAGCCGTTCCTGGCGCGGTTCCCGGCGGACTTCACGTACGTGCTGGCGCTGCAGGAGGCCACGGCGGTGGCGATGGCCGACGGGTACGCGCAGGTGACCGGCAAGCCCGCGCACGTCAACCTGCACACCACGCCCGGGGTGGGCAACGGGATGGGCAACCTCGCCACCGCCTGGCACAACCGGGTGCCGCTGATCGTGTCGTCGGGCCAGCAGCACCGCGACATGCTGCGGCTGGAGCCGCTGCTGACCAACCGGTACGCGCACCTGCTGCCGATGCCGTACATGAAGTGGAGCTACGAGCCGGCCCGTGCCCAGGACGTGCCGCAGGCGTTCATGCAGGCGTACGCCCGGGCCGTGCAGCCGCCGGCCGGGCCGGTCTACCTGTCGATCCCGATGGACGACTGGGAGCAGCCGGCCGACGGCGCGCCGAGCGTGCGGCGGGTCAGCGACCGCATCGCCGCCGACCCGCAGCGGTTGCGGGAGTTCGCCGACGCCATCGCCTGTGCCCGCAACCCGGCGCTGGTCATCGGCGGCGGCGTCGACCGGGCCGGCGGCTGGGACGACGCGGTACGGCTGGCGGAGAAGCTGCGCGCCCCGGTGTGGGCGCCACCCTGGAACGAACGCACCGCCTTCCCGGAGGACCACCCGCAGTTCCGAGGGGTGCTGCCACCGGCCATCGGCCCGCTCGGCGAGCAGTTGCGCGGGCACGACGTCGTCGTGGTGATCGGCGCTCCGGTGTTCCGCTACTACCCGTACGCGCCCGGCGAGTACCTGCCCGCGGGCACCCGACTGCTGCACGTCACCGACGACCCGGACGAGGCCGCCCGCGCCCCGGTCGGCGACAGCCTGCTGGCCGACGCCGCCCTGACCTGCGCCGCCCTCGCCGACCTCGTACCCGCCGCCGACCGGCCGGCGCCATTACCGCCCTCGCCCCCGCAGCCGCCACCGACGGGCACCCCGCTGTCACCGGACGCCCTGTTCGACACCCTGGCGCGGGAGTGGCCCGATGACGGGGTGCTGGTCGAGGAGAGTCCGTCCAACGTCAAGGCGCTCAAGCGGCGCCTGCGGATCCACCGGCCGGCGTCGTTCTTCACCGCCTCCAGCGCCGGCCTCGGCTACGCGCTCCCCGCCGCGGTCGGGATCGCCCTGGGTGAGCGGCACACCGGCCGGCGCCGTCCCGTGATCGCGGTCATCGGCGAGGGCTCGCTGCAGTACTCGATCCAGGCCCTGTGGACCGCGGCGCGGCACCGCCTGCCGGTGGTGGTCGTGGTCCCGGTCAACGAGGAGTACGCCATCCTCAAGGCCTACGCCGAGTTCGAGCACACCCCGGACGTGCCGGCCCTGGACCTGCCCGGCCTGGACCTGCCCGCAATCGCGCGGGGGTACGGCTGCCAGGCGCAGCGCGCCGAGTCGGCCGACGCGCTCGGCGGCGCGCTGGGCTCGGCGCTGCGAGCCTACGCGCCCACCGTCCTCACCGTGCCGATCACCAAGAAGGTACCGGCGCTGATCTGAGCGGGACGGCCCTGGCACAACCGGGCTCGTGATCGGCGTTTCCACCTTCCGGAAAAGGGAAGCCGACGACTGGAGCCGACCAGACAAGCCGGCTTTCCGGCGCCGCGCCGACGGTGATGATCCGCATGCGCCCGCTGTACGCAGGACCGCGATCCGCCCTCGCCGGACACTTCGGCATACGCGCCGATGCCGGACGGCACTGCCGTCGACGACAGTCGGCTGCGACGGGAGAGCGCGATGCACGGGCCTGAAGCCGCCCGCAGCGGATCGAGAACGACCACGACGATACCCACCGACACCATGCCGGCGGGACCGTTCATCTACAACGCCCGCGAGTGCGGGCTCGCCGGCGACGGGTCCACCAACGACCAGCCTGCGCTGCAGGCCCTGGTCGACGAGCTCGGCGCGGCCTACCGGCGCGACGGCCAGCCCCGCGCCATCTACTGTCCGGCCGGGGTGTATTCGATCCGGGACGAGGGCACCGCGTGGCGAAGCGGGGTGTCGCTGCTCGGCGCGGGACCGGCCGCCACCCGGTTCGCCCTGTCCAATCCGGGGAATTCGACCTCACCGACGCCGCTGGCCTACTTCACTGAGGAACAGCACGGCGCCAGCCGCGACAACTTCATCGCCGACTGCACCATGGCGCACTTCGAGATCGACGGCTCGGGGGTCAGACTTCCCGATTACGACGTGCTCGCCAAGGGCCTGGGCCTGCAGTACGTGCTGCGAGGGAGGTTCCGTGACCTGTACATCCACGACACTCCCGCCACCGGGTTCGGCTGCGACTTCCTGCAGAACACGTTCCTGGACAAGCTGCTGATCATCCACTGCGGGCGGCTGGAGAACGGCCAGTGGATGGGCGGCGCCGGCATCGGCATCGGAGTCGGCGGCTGGGGCGCGACCGAGCGGTTGACCATCACCGCCTGCACCACGATCCGCAACGGCACCAGCGGCATCTTCATGGAGCTGCAGGGCAGGGAGTGGACCCCGCCCCGCGGTATCCGGATCATCGGCTGCCACGCGGAAGGCAACCGGTTCGGCATCTCCGACTGGGGCACCGACGGCATGGTCGTCTCCGCCTGCACCATGATGGCCAACCACCAGGCCGGATACGACGTCTCGTCGCTGGGCACCACCCACATCGCCGGGCGCGGTGGCATCGTGACCGACTGCGTCATCGAGGACAACGTCTGGGACGGGATCGCGATCGGCAACACCCCGGGCCCGTACACCTTCGCCGGCAATCGCGTCAGCCGCAACGGTCGCTACGGCTTCTGGCAGCACAACCTCGCCGGCGGCTCCCAGGTACCCGCTGCGAACATGATCGTCGACAACAACGACTTCTGGGACAACGCGCTGGAGGGCATCCTCGTCGACTCCTCCCTGGCCGACCCGTCCATCTCCGGAAACCGGATCCGCGACAACGGCCGGCGCGTCGAGCCCGGTGCGTCCGGAGGCGGTGACACCGTCTCCTACACCGAACGGTCCCTGACCGATACCGCCGCGAACTGGGTGCCGGACGGGCACCGCGGCAAGTGGATCACCGCCGACGGGCAGGACGTCATCGTCATGGGCAACACGCCCACGAAGCTCAACCTGGCGCCGCGCCGGCCGGGCGCGCTGACGGCCTGGCCGGACCACAGGCCGCCGCCGGGTGCACCGTACGAGGTACCGGACTGTCCTGTCAGCAGGGCAGGCATCACGCTGGCCGCCGCCACCTACCGCGCCACCATCCAGAACAACCGGGTCTGGGACGCCCAGCCACACCAGACCCAGACCTACGGGCTGCAGATCACCGACACCGGCATGTGCGAGTCCGGCTGGGTCCACGACAACAGTTACGAAGGCAACGCCGTCGCACCCACCCGCTTCGACACCGCGCCGTCCGGCGGCTGCTGGTATCACAACCTCGGCCTCGACGCGTGCCCCGGCGAACACTGCTGACCCCCGCAGTCAGCACCGCACGCGCGGGTCAAGCCTGGTCCTTGAGAGCCTGACTGACCACTCACCGAGAAGGCCCGGCCACCGGACCGGTCGGTGGAGCGGTTGGCGACGCATGGAACCGGGCGGCCATGGCCACCCGGTTCCATGCGTCGGGAAAGGGGTGTCAGAGCGCGCGCAGGATGTCCTCCACGCGGTCCTTCGCGTCGCCGAAGAGCATCGCGCTGTTGTCGCGGAAGAACAGCGGATTCTGCACGCCGGCGTAGCCGGAGGCCATCGAGCGCTTGAACACGATGACGTTGTCGGCCTCCCACACCTGGAGCACCGGCATGCCGGCGATCGGGCTGGCCGGGTCCTCGGTGGCCGCGGGGTTGACCGTGTCGTTGGCTCCGATGACGAGTACGACCGAGGTTCCCGTGAAGTCGTCGTTGATCTCGTCCATCTCCAGGACGATGTCGTACGGCACCTTCGCCTCGGCAAGCAGCACGTTCATGTGACCGGGGAGGCGGCCCGCCACGGGGTGGATGCCGAAGCGGACGTTGACGCCTTTCTCGCGGAGCTTCCGGGTGAGCTCGGCGACGCCGTGCTGCGCCTGGGCGACCGCCATGCCGTAACCCGGCGTAATGATCACCGAGTCGGCGGTGGCCAGCAGTTCGGCGACGCCCTCGGCGGTGATCTCCCGGTGCTCGCCGTAGTCCTTGTCGTCGGCCGGCCCGGCCTCGATGCCGAAACCGCCGGCGATCACGGAGATGAACGACCGGTTCATGGCCTTGCACATGATGTACGACAGGTAGGCGCCCGAGGAGCCGACGAGCGCACCGGTGACGATGAGCAGATCGTTCTCGAGCAGGAAGCCGGAGGCGGCTGCGGCCCAGCCGGAGTAGCTGTTGAGCATCGACACCACCACGGGCATGTCACCCCCGCCGATGGAGGCGACGAGGTGCCAGCCCAGGAGCAGGGCGATCACGGTGACGACGAGCAGCAGCCACAGCTGCGGCTGGATCACGAACCAGGCCGTCAGGACGACGAACAGGGCGAGCGCGCCGAGGTTGAGGATGTTCTTGCCCGGCAGCATCAGCGGGTTGGACTTGATCCGGGCGGACAGCTTCAGGTACGCCACGATCGACCCGGTGAAGGTCACGGCTCCGATGAAGACGCCGATGAAGACCTCGGCGCTGTGGATGCCGAGCAGTTCCTGGCGGCGCAGCAGCGCGGCCTCGACCCCGCCCAGGTCGGCCTCCACGTGCAGGTACCCGTTCCACCCGACGATCACGGCAGCGAGGCCGACGAAGCTGTGCAGCAGCGCGATCAGCTCGGGCATGCCGGTCATCTCGACCTTGCCCGCCCGGTACAGTCCGATCGCGGCGCCGATGACGGTCGCCACGATGAGCAGGGTCACCCCGAGGCTGTTGATGCCGTGGTCGACCGCGAGCGCGATGGTCGCCGCGAGCGCCAGCGCCATGCCCGCGATGCCGAAGGTGTTACCGGCCTTGGCGGTCTCGTGCTTGGACAGGCCGGCCAGCGCCAGGATGAAGAGCAGAGCGGCGACGATGTACGCCGCCTGCGCCGCCGTTTCGATGGTCATCAGATCAGCTCCTGGAGAACATGGCGAGCATGCGGCGCGTGACCGCGAAGCCACCGAAGACGTTGATGCTCGCCAGCAGGATGGCGAGGAAGGACAGCCCGGTGACGACGTTGTCGCCGTGCCCGATCTGCAGGAGGGCGCCGACGACGATGATCCCGGAGATCGCGTTGGTCACCGACATCAGCGGCGTGTGCAGCGCGTGGTGCACGTGCCCGATCACGTAGTAGCCGATGACGATCGCCAGCGCGAAGACCGTGAGGTGCCCCCGCAGGGCGACCGGCGACAGCGCCGCGAGTCCGAACAGCGCGGCCGCGCCGGCCCCGGTCAGTGCCAGCGACCGTCGCGGCGAGACCGGCCGCTTCTCGTCGGGTTTGGCCGGGGTGGTCGTCGAAGCGGCCGCCGCGGGCGTCGCCGACACCGATACCGGAGGCGGCGGCCAGGTCAGGTCCCCGTCGCGCACAACGGTCATCGAGCGCTGTACGACGTCGTCGAAGTCGAGTACGAGCTGTCCGTCCCGGTTGGGCGTCATCAGCTTCATCAGGTTCACCACGTTGGTGCCGTACAGCTGCGACGCCTGGGCGGGCAGGCGCCCGGGCAGGTCGGTGTAGCCGACGATCGTCACGCCGTTCTCGGTGACGACCGCCTCGCCGGGGACGGTGCCCTCGACGTTTCCGCCGTTGGCGGCGGCCATGTCGACGATCACGCTGCCCGGTTTCATGCCGGCGACCATCTCGGCGGTGATCAGTCGCGGCGCCGGCTTCCCGGGGATGAGCGCCGTGGTGATGATGATGTCGACGTCCTTGGCCTGCGCGGCGTACAACTCGGCGGCGCGCCGGTTGTAGTCGTCCGACATCTCCTTGGCGTAGCCGGTCGCGGAGACCTCCACGTCCGGGGTCTCGACGGCCAGGTACTCCCCGCCGAGGGACTTGACCTGGTCGGCCACCTCCGGCCGGGGGTCGGTCGCCCGTACGATCGCGCCCAGGCTTCCGGCGGTGCCGATCGCCGCCAGGCCGGCGACGCCCGCGCCGGCGACGAGCACCTTCGCCGGCGGGACCTTGCCCGCCGCCGTCACCTGTCCCGTGAAGAACCGGCCGAACACGTTCGCCGCTTCGACGACCGCGCGGTAACCGGCGATGTTGGCCATCGACGACAGCACGTCCAGCGACTGGGCCCGCGAGATCCGCGGTACGGCGTCCATCGCCAGCGCGGTGATCGGTCGCCGGGACAGGTCGGAGACCAGCTCCGGGTTCAGGCGCGGGTTCAGGATGCTGATCAGAGTGGCGCCTTTGGACAGCCCGTCCAGTTGCTCGGTCGACGGCGCGTTGACGGCGAACACGATGTCGGCCGCCAGCGGGTCACCGATCGTCGCGCCGGCCTCGCGGTACGCCTGGTCCGAGAACGAGGACCGGAGGCCGGCACCGGGCTCGACCACCACCTCGTAGCCCAGTTTGATCAGTTGCACCACGGTGGCGGGTGTCGCGGCCACGCGCGTCTCGTCCGCGCGCGACTCCTTCAGCACGCCGATGATCATCATGCGCTGCACAGTAGATGATCGCGCATGGCCGTGAATATGGTGTCTCACGTGACGCGCGACACCCCACCCGTTCCGACCAGGCATTCTCCTGATACGTGGGACTCAACGAAGACGCCGGGAAGGAAAAGAAAACCGAACGTCCGTCTTGCTTTTGTTTCAGCCCCAGGACTGTTCGGTCATGGAACGGAATGCGACTTCGAGCATCCGGTAATGGCGCGGCCGGGTGAGCGCGAAAACCACCATCTCGGCCACGTCCTCCGGGCGCATCATGTCCGCGAGTTCCGGCATCTCCGGGTTACGCAGGCCCCGCCCCATCCCGAAGTTGGTGGCGACGCCGCCCGGGCAGATGTTGGTGCAGCGGATGCCGTAGCCGCGAAGCTCGTGGTCCAGCGACCGGGTGAACCCCACCGAGGCGAACTTGGTCGCCACGTACGCCGCTTCGTCCGGAAGTCCGCGCCGACCGGCTTCGGAGGCGACCGTGATGAGGTCACCCGCACCGCGCGCCTTGAGCTGTGGCAGCGCCGCCCGGACGGTGTGGAACAGACCGCGGACGTTGACGTCCACCATCTCGTCGAGATCCTCGACGGGCGTGTTCTCGAACGGCCCCCACGAGCCGACGCCCGCGTTCGCCACGACGATGTCGATGCCGCCGAAGCGGTCGACCGTCGCCGCGACGGCGGCCTCCACCTGCGCCAGGTCCCGGACGTCGCAGGCCGCGTTCACGCAGTCGGGCAGCCCGAGGTCCACCGGCCGTCGGGAGGTGAGCCCCAGCTTGACGCCTTCGGCCGCCAGGGCGCGTGCGACCGCGGCGCCGATACCGCTGCTCGCCCCGGTGACGAAGGCGACCTTTCCCGCGAGCGATGTCATTCCCAGACTCCTCGGACAGCGTCGGCCCACGGTTCGACGCCGGTCGTCACCGGCTCACCCCGCTCGGCCGCCTCGTGGACAGTGAGCGCCAGCAGGTGGTCCTGGCAGGCGTCGGCGAGCGGGTACGGCGCGGGAGCTTCACCGCGCCGCCAGAGCGCCGTCCGCTCGAGGCAGGTGGCGATGGCGATCTCCTCGTCCGACAGGCGGGAGCCCGGGTACGGGTTGCGGTAGAGCGTCCGGCCGCACCAGCTCAGCGTGTCGAGGTCGGCGCCTTCGAGGTTGCCGTCGAACCCGAGGTGGCGCCGTACGATCGGCGCGGACAGCGGCCGGCCGTCGTCACCCGCCCAGATGACGTCGTTGCCCACGATCTCCCCACGGCTGCCGCGCAGGATCAGGTGCCGGCGGCGCCAGGGGTGGAACCACTGGCCCTCGGTGAAGTCGTAGACGCCGGTCCGGCCGCCGAAGTCGAGAATGGACAGGGTGTGCACGGCGTCCTGCACCCGCTGGACGTCCGGCCATCCACCGCGGTCCGGCCCCTCCAGTACCGGCGCGGTGGTCTCGACCGCGCTGATCCGCGCCGGCTCCGCCCGTACGCCGAGCAGGGTCCGCAGCAGCGCCATGGCGTGGTAGTCGTGCGTCCAGGACACCTGCGCGGAACTCACGTCGCCCAGAACCCCCTGGTCGACCAGCGAGCGCACCGCGGCCACGACCGGCAGGTACGGGTGCTGCTCGGCCACCTGCACCAGGTCACGCGCGCCGACATCGGCCCACAGCCGCCGCATCCCGTCGGCATCCGCGGCGGGCGGCGTCTCCGACAGCACCGCCGTGTCGAGCCCGACGAGCGCCCCGATGACGCCGGGGTTGGCCTCCCTCGGTACGGAGGTGACGACGACCTCCGGCGCCCCGGAGGAGACGAGCTCCTCCGGGGTCCGGTACGTCGGGATGTTCCACTCGCGTTCCAGCCGCTCGCCCACCTCGGCGCGCCGGGTCACCGCACCGACGCACCGGAAGCGGTCCGGGGCCAGGCGGGCGAGGCGGAGGTAGAAGTCCGCGCGCCAGCCGTGGCCGACGACGCCGAAGCGCACCGGTCCGGACCGTGCCGTTGGGTCCTCGGTCGACACGTGGAACTCCCTGTCGTCGTTGTGGGCGAACTTACGGAACGAGGACGGCGCGCGCCTTGACCTGGCCGGCCTTGAGCATCGCCAGCACCTCGTTGGCCTCGGCGAGCGGATAGTCGGCGTGGACCGAGCGCAGCTTGCCGGCGGCGGCGAGGTCGAGGACGTCGCGCATCTGCTGGCGGTTGCCCAGCACCGAGCCGACAACGGTCCGCTCGTCACCGATGTCGAGCAGGCCGACGTTCTGGGCGACACCCAGGACGATCCGCCCGCCCGGCTTGACGACGCGCATCGCTTCGGCGACCGAGGCGTCCGACGGCGCGAACACGATCGCGGCGTCCATCGCGTTGTCGGTGAGGTTGTTGCCACCCGAGCCCTTGGGGCTGTACGAGGCGACCGCGCCCAGCTCCTCGGCCACGCCCTGGTGCACCGAGCTACGGGTCACGGCGTACACGCCGGCGCCGGTGAGGGCGGCCATCTGGATCACCATGTGGCCCACGCCGCCGACGCCCAGCACGGCGACCTTCTGGCCGGGGGTCAGGTGTGCCTTGGACACCGAGCCGTACGCGGTGATGCCGGGGCAGAACAGCGGTGCGGCCTCCTCGAAGGAGAGGTTGTCCGGCAGCGGGTACGCATACGCCGACTCGGCGAGCATGTACTCGGCGTAGCCGCCGTCGAGGGTCTCCCCCGTGATCTGCCGCTGGCGGCACAGCTGCTCGCGGCCGGAGAAGCAGTACTCGCAGACCCCGCAGGTCTTCCAGATCGGCTGGACGCCGACCCGGTCGCCGACCTTGAGGTGCGTGACGGCCGAGCCGACCGACGAGACCGTACCCACGACCTCGTGGCCGGGGATGATCGGGAAGGACGCCGGGGTGTTGGGCAGCCAGTCACCTTCGACCATGTGCAGGTTGGAGCGGCAGACACCGCACGCGCCCACCTTGATGACGATCTGGGTCGCCGACGGGGTGGGGTCGGCCACCTCGCGCAGCGTCAGCGGCTTGCTCTCGATCGGGCCGGTTTGTTCGAGTAGGGCTGCCTTCATGTATGTGCTCCTCAAGAAAGGCGATAGACGCCGCTCGACCCTTCCAGCGATGACGCGTACTGGAAGGGTCGAGCGTTCTACATGGTCGAAAAGGTCAGGCCGAGGGCGGGGTGATGATGCCCCGCTCGACGAGCTTGTCGATGTTGCCCTGGCGACGTACGCCCTCGCGGGCCAGCCAGCCCTCCTGCGGCAGCTCCTCGACGTACTGGTGCTTCTCGTAGATGGGCTGCTCGTAGATGGCCGCGTACTGCTCGGTGCGCAGGTCCTTGAACCAGTTCATGACGCCGTTCTGCGCGCGGGCACGGCGCAGCGCCTCGATGTCGATGACGCAGCTGACGAACGAGTCGCCGGGGACCACGCCCTCCTGGCGGGCGACGACGTGGCCCTTGCTGTCCACGATCATCGACCGGCCGCCGAACAGGTCGAACATGGTCCCGTCGTCGTAGCACTGCGGGCCCAGGTTCGGCGAGACCACGTAGGTCTGGTTGAACATGGCGTGGGCGCGGTTCTGCAGCTCCCACATGCCCTGGCTGGTCTGCGGGTCGATCAGCGTGGCCCGGATGATGATCTCCGCGCCGTTCATCGCCAGACCGCGGGAGGTCTCCGGGTAGGCACCCTCGTGGCAGATGATGTAGCCGATGTTGCCGATCTCGGTCTTGGCGACCGGGAAGATGGCGTCGAGGACGTTGCCGTTGCCCTTCTTGGCCACCCACTCGTCGTAGATGTCGTGGGGGTTGGTGGTGCCCAGCGCGCCACCCTCGTAGGCGTCGCTGGTGGACTTGGCCCGCTTGTAGATGACCTCGCCCTCGGGGTTGATGATGAACGCCACGTTGAACAGGTGACCCGGGAAGTCCTCGTCGGTCACGAACAGCAGCTCGGCGGCGATGTAGGTGTTCAGCTCGCGGGCCTTTGCCGCCAGGACGTCGGTCTCCGGGCCGGGGACGGTCGTGGCGAACGACGCGTGGGCCTCCCGGTTGCCGGCCTTGAAGTCCTCCGGCATGCCCTGGATGGCCATCTCGGGCAGCACGACCAGCTTGACCGGCGCGCCCTCGGTGGCGGCGGTGCGGACCGCCATGTCCATGAAGTTGCAGATGCGCTTGGCGCTTTCGACGGCGTCTTCGCGCTTCTTCATCGTGACGATGCGCGGCGAGATCGCCACCACTCCGTACGGCTCAACCACAGTCAGTTTCCTCCTGACTCATGCGCCTCAGCGGTATGCCGCTCGGCACTCTTCTTACAAGCGCGTCGTTGCTCGGTACGGGTGCGGTTTCACACCAGCGACGCTGCACGACGTGGATTGGTGATGCTCGGGCGGGCTACGTCCGCAGAGGCTGCGCCGCCGCGCCCCGGCACTCCGGGGCTTAGGTAATCGATGTCACGGCCTCGAAACAACACCGTAAACACCTCCATCTGACGTGTCAAGCAGTTCGGCGTACGGGGCGGACGGGGACGGAAATGCAGCGGTCGGACACCCGGAACCATCGCGAAATCCCTGTATCGCGACGCCCTCCGCGCCTCTGCGAAGACACGGTGGGACCGCCGATGGCGTCGGCGGTGGGCCGCCCGCGCATCGGCCGAAGCCTGACCGTCACGCCCCGGCGCCACCGCCGCTCGGGACGATCTCGCCTGATCCACGGGGAACCAGACGCAGCGGGATGACCGTGTTGACCGGGTCGCTGTGGTCGCCGTCCAGCCGGGCGAAGAGCCGCTCGGCCGCGAGCCGGCCGAGAAGTTCCGGCGACTGCTCGAGCACGGTGATCGCCGGCGACAGGACGTCGGCCAGGGCGAAGTCGCCGAACGACACCATGGCGATGTCGGTGCGTTTCCGGTCGTGAAGCACCTTCACCGCCCCCAGCGAGGTCTCCGACCGGGCGCTGAAGATCGCGGTCGGTGGCTCGTCGAGGTCCAGGAACTCGCAGGTACGTGCCCGGGCCATCGCCGCGTCGGAACAGTCGGTGGCGACGAGTTCGCCCACCACGGGAAGGCCGGACTCCTGGAGCGCGTCCACGTAGCCCGCGTGCCGGTTACGGGAGGTCTCGACCCCCAGGTCGTCGCTGATGAACGCGACCCGCTGATGACCGTAGCGAAGCAGATGACGCACGGCCGTCCGCGCGCCGCCGCGGTCGTCGAACGTCACGACGTCCGCCGGGAAGTTCCCGGGGTGGCGGTCCACGAAGACGACCGGGGTGCCGGTGGACGCCAGGTACGACAGGTCCGAGGTGTGCGGCGTGATGATCAGGCCGGCGACCCGGCGCTGCTGGAGGCTGTCGACGATGGCTGCCTCGCGGTTCGGCAGTCGCCGGTTGCTCGTCACGATGACGTTCAGGCCGCGACGGAGCGCGGCGAGTTCGATCTCGCTGATGACGGCCGCGAAGAACGGGTCGGCGATCGACTCCACGATGACACCGATCGTGTCGTCCACACCGCGGCGCAACGACCTGGCCAGCAGGTCGACGCGGTACCCCAGGCGGTCCACCGCCTCCTCCACCCGCCGGCGGGTCTCCGCCGACACCCGTGGATCGCCGTTGATCACGCGCGACGCGGTCTTGGCGCTCGTCTCGGCAGCGGCGGCGACGTCACTGAGTCGCACCGGTTTCTTCATCCAGACACCCCCGCCGCCCTCACCACGTGGAATGAGGTAATCGTTGTTACGCCTGGGGTCACCCAGACGTCCATCTGTGCTCATAGACGTTGATGTGTCGATGTTAGGTCACCGTTCATCGTTGCCGGGCTCGCCGTCGGCGCCCGGGCTCACCATCCCAGACGCCGTCCTGCTCCGCAGCGGAGCGGACCGGCGACGGTGGAGGTCAGGACGCGTCCGCCCCTCTCAGGTGCGGAATGAGGTCGCGCCAGTCGTAGTCCTGCACGTAGTACCCGCGCACGCTGTACGTGCCGTCCATGGTGTCCTTCAGGGACTCCGGGCCGGGGAACCCGATCACCCGCCAGCCGACCCGGCCGGCGTTGCCGCCGTAGACCGGGTCGCCGTAGAAGCCCTGCCGGGTGTGTGCCACGAGGGCGTCGAAGAAGGCCAGGCCGTCGTCGAACGCGTACACCTGGATGGTGGGGTTTCCCCCGTCGCCGGTGAGCGCGACGGGCGCCGGCTTCGGCGCGCCGGACAGCTGTTCCAGGACCGCGTCCCGGTCGGTGTCGGACAGCGACACGAAGTCCGACCCGAAGCGCTCACGGGCTCCTGCGTCGAGGTCGCGGACGCCCTGGCGGTAGGTCGCCTGCAGATCCGCGATCCGCGCCCGCCAGGCGTCGGCGAGCTTGCCGCTCATCCGCAGGAACCCGCTGCCGTCCGCGGCGGCGTACACGTAGTCGATGCCGGACAGGTACCGGTCGATGAACCGTACCGCGCCCGCCTCGCGCGCGCCGGGGTCGTGATCCGTGGGGATGATGCGGGCGCAGGCCGCCTCGATCGTGTCCCACTCGTGGTCGTCGAAGAACAGCCGCTCGTCAGAGCCGGGATCCGCCGGTACTCCGACGACGGGCCAGTCAGCCATGGAGGTCATCGCTGAGCACCCTCCTTCGCGTGGACCTGGGAGATGTAGTCGGCGCACCGCCACGCGTTGGCCATGATGGTCAGCGTGGGGTTGACCCCGGTGGCCGTCGGGAAGCTCGCGCCGTCGAGCACGTACAGGTTGTCGACGTCGTGCGCCCGGCACCACTTGTCGAGGACGGTCTTCGCCGGGTCGTTGCCCATGCGCACCGTGCCGTGCTGGTGACAGGTGTTGCCGCTGGCGCGACCGCGCTCCAGGTAGACCGGGATCGTCTTCCAGGCGCCCGCCGCCTCGAGGATCTCGACGTTCTTGTCGACCTGCCACTTCGCCAGGCGGATGTCGTTGGGGTGCGCCTGGTGGGTGATCCGGGCGGCCGGCAGGCCCCACGCGTCCTTGACCACCGGGTCGAGGTCCACCCGGTTCGACTCGACCGGCATGTCGTGCAGGGTGTGGCCGATCTTCATGGCGTGGTTGTAGAAGTCGCGGTCGGCGTCCTTGGCCGCGCTCCCCCATGACGGCCGGCCCGGGAAGTTCCAGTTGATCGGCTGGCCGACGTGTGACGCGCCGATCAGGGCGCCGCCGATGTGGCCACGGTCGTAGTCGGTCTCGTAGAACTGGAAGGAGCCGCCGCTGATGTAGTTGCCCGGGAAGCCGTACAGCGGCTCGGAGTCGTTGAACAGGCCGACGGCGAACAGGTACTCGTGGAACGTCGCGTTGCGCCCGACCTGCCCGCTCGAGTTGGCGAGGCCGTCGGGGTGCTGCCGCGACGTCGACAGCAGCATCAGCCGCGCCGACTCGACCGCGCCGAGGCACAGCAGGACGAGGCTCGCCTCCTGCTCGATCTCCCGGCCGTCGGCGTCGAGGTACACGACCCCGCGGGCGCGGCCGTCGGGGCCGACCGTCACCTCGCGTACGTAGCACTCCGCCCGCAGTTCGAGGTTTCCGGTGGCGAGCGCCTCCGGTACGAACGTGTCCAGCGTCGACGAGCGCATCCCGCTCGGGTCGCCGTACCCGTTCCAGAAGCTGGTCCAGTTGGAGGGGGTCCGGCCGCGGAACGGCTTGGTGATCAGGGCCTGCGGGATCGGCATCGCGTTGATGCCCAGCTTCTCGCACGCGGAGTAGAAGCGTCTGCCGGCCCGGGTCGGTGGCGCCGGCGGCGTCGGGTACGGCGTGCTGCGGTACGGCTCGTACGCGTCCGCGCCGTCCAGGCCGGCACAGCCGAAGGCCCACTCCACCTTGGACAGGTACGGCTCGAGGTCGTCGTACGTGATCGGCCAGTCGGCGAGGCTGGCGCCCTCGACGTCGCCGTGCAGGGTCCGCATCATGAAGTCCGACGGGCGGGGCCGCGGCAGCCAGCCCGCCCAGTGCACCGTTCCGCCGCCGACCATCTGCGGCACCATCGAGAACGGCGTCGGCACGGCCGTCTCGGTCTCGTCCATGCGCACCGTACGGGGGTTGACCCGCGGGTCCGACCACAGGTAGGTCCGGTTGAGGAACTTGATCTCGTCACCGGAGAAGTGCTCGCGTGGCCGTAGCCACGGCCCGCGCTCCAGGCCGACCACCTTCAGGCCGGCTTCGCACAGCACCTTCGCGGCGGTGGCACCGGACGCGCCCATGCCGACGATGAGGACGTCGACCGGGTCGGGCTTCCTCGCGTACTCCATGAAGCTCCCTCTCAACCGGAGCGGGCCGGGACGGTGCCCCGACCCGCTGGTGACGTCATGCGCTCGCTGCTGCCAGCTTCCGGGAGCTGCGGGCCTGGTACACCTTGTCCAGCACGACGGCCAGGACGAGGATCGTGCCCTTGATCAGGTACTGGTTGAAGGAGGGGACGTTCATCATGTCCAGGCCGGTGTCGATCTCGCTGACGAGGATCGCGGCCAGGACGGTGCCGAGGATCGAGCCCCGGCCGCCGGACAGGCTGGTGCCGCCGATCACCGCGACCATGATGACCTCGAGCTCGTAGCCGGTCGCCGCCAGCGGTGACGCCGACGACAGGCGGCCGGTCAGGATCAGGCCGCCGAGGCCCGCCAGCAGCCCGCTGAGCGCGAACACGATCACGACCGTCCGACGGACGTTGATGCCGGCCAGCCGGGCGTTGTCGGCGTTGCCGCCCAGGACGAACAGGGTCCGGCCGAAGGGCGTCGCCTTGAGGACGAACGCGATCAGCGCGGCGAGCACGACGAACAGAACCGTGATCGCCGGGACCGGCCCGTAGTTAGTGAGGCCGAACCAGTCGAACAGCGGATCGGAGAACGTGACCCCGGCGGTGTTGGAGCTGCCGATCGCCCAGGCGATCATCAGATAGGTCAGCCCTCGCGCCACGCTCATCATGCCGAGCGTGACCGCGAACGGCGCGAGCTTCAGCCGCGAGATCAGCGACCCACTGACGGCGCCGAGGATCGCCGTCACCGCAAGGGCGATCAGCACGGCGAGGACGGCCGGGAGCTTGACCGGGTTGGCGGCGCTGAACGCGGTGCCGAGCAGCCCGGCGCCGATCGCGCCGCCGAGCGCCATCATGGACCCGACCGACAGGTCGATGCCGCCGAGCGATCCGGTGGCGATGATGACGACCGTCATGCCCAGGCCGACGATGCCGAACATCGAGGCGCTGCGCAGCAGGTTCTCGATGCTGCTCAGGGACAGGAACTCCGGCGACCGGCTGACGAACCCGGCCGCGAGCAGGACGATCAGCACGACCAGCGCCAGTTGCTGTCCCTGTACGGGCAGCCGGCGGCCGGCCTTGGGCTTGCTCGCCTCGGTCTTTCGCCCCGCAGTCTCTACTACCGACGTCGACATCTACCTGCTCCTGCTCTCTGCCACGGTGAACCGAAGCGACCTCGACGCGCTCATGACCGCCTCCGGCGACGGGCGATCCCGTCGAGGCTGATCGCCGCCAGCAGCACCAGACCGGTGACGACGTACTGCACCTGCGTCGAGGCCCCGAACAGGTTGAGCGCGTTCTGGATGACGCCGACGGTGAAGACGCCGATGAGGCTGCTGATGACCGAGCCGCGGCCACCGACGAGGCTCGTACCGCCGATCACGACCCCGGAGATCGCGATCAGCTCGTACCCGCTGCCGTTGACGGTGTCGGCGCTGGCGAGCCGCGACGTCAGGATGACTCCCGCCAGACCGGCGAGAAGGCCCAGGAGCGTGTACACGAAGATCTTCGTCCGGTCGACCTTCAGCCCGGACAGGCGGGCCGCTTCCGGGTTGCCGCCGATGGCGTAGATGGCGCGGCCGACCGACATGCGCCGCGAGATCCACCAGAGCACGGCGACCACGATCGCGAACAGCCAGACCGGCGTCGGGATCCCGAGCAGCGCACCCTGTCCGATGAACGCGAAGGCGTGCGGCATGGGGTCGAAGTGGACCGGGTAGCCGCCCGTGAACAGGTACAGCAGGCCCTTGACGAAGATCATCGAGCCGAGGGTGGCCATGAACGGCTCGATCTTGGTCTTGGTGATGATCAGACCGTTGATGAATCCGATGAGGCTGCCGACGGCGAGTCCGACGAGGACGGCCAGCGGTACCGGCAGCTTGAAGTCGGTGACGAAGTGGGAGTTGCTGGCGGACCCGGCGACCAGCGACGCGGTGACCGCCCCGACCAGCCCGACGGTGGAGCCGACCGACAGGTCGATGCCGCCGGTGATGATGACCAGGGTCATGCCCGCGGCGATGATGCCGGTGATGGACACGACGCGGGCGATGTCGAGGAAGTTGGAGAACGACAGGAACGCCGGCGAGACGAGGCTCAGGACGATCACGAGGCCCACCAGCACGACGGCGCTGGCGATGTTCTCGAGCTGAATGTTGAACTTCGCCAGGCCGCGCTTGGGCGCTTCGACGACCTTGCGGTCCACCTGCTGGCGGTCCGCCTGCGCGGTGGTGCTCACGCGTTCGACCCTTCTATCGTTGGCTCGAGGTCTCTCGCCGGCTCGAGGTCTCTCGTCGGCTCAAGGCCCGAGGCGTACATGACGATCGCCTCTTCGCTGAAGTCCTCCCGGGCGAGCTCACCGGCGATCCGTCCTTCGTGCATGACGAGGATGCGGTCGCTCATGCCCATGACCTCGGGCAGGTCCGAGGAGATCATGATGATCGTCGCGCCCTCGCCGGCCAGGTCGTTGAGCAGTCCGTGGATGGCGGCCCGGGCGCCGACGTCGACGCCGCGGGTGGGCTCGTCCACGATGAGGATCTTCGAGCCGGCGAACAGCCACTTCGCCAGCACCACCTTCTGCTGGTTGCCGCCGCTCAGCCGGCCGGTCTCCTGCTCGGCGCGCGGCGGGTAGACCTGCAGGTCCTGGACGAGTTTGCGGGCCGCCTGCTTCTCGCCGCCCCGGTCGAGCTGACCGAACCGGCTCACCTTCGACAGGCTGGCGAGGCTGATGTTGTGCGCGTTGCTCATCGACAGGACCGCGCCCTGGTGCTTGCGGTCCTCGGGTACCAGGCCGATGCCGTTCCGGATGGCGGCGCCCGGCGAGTCCACCCTGACCTTCTCGCCCTCGACGAAGATCTCGCCGGCGGTGATCGGATCGGCGCCGAAGACGGCCCGGGCCAGCTCGGTACGGCCGGAGCCGACGAGCCCGGCGATGCCCAGGATCTCGCCCCGGTGCGCGGTCAGGCTGACGTCCTTGAGCTTCGGGGTCGACAGGTTGGACACCCGCAGGGTCTCGCGGCCCCGCTCGTGCTCGGTCTTCGGGAAGAGCTCCGACAGCTCGCGCCCCACCATCATCGTGGCCAGCGTGTGCGAGCTGGTCGTCCTGGCGTCGACGGTGTTCACGATCTTCCCGTCGCGCAGGATGGTGGCCCGGTCGCAGATCTCGGCGACCTCGTGCAGGCGGTGCGAGACGTAGAGGACGGAGACGCCGTCGGCCTTCAACGCCCGCATCAGGGTGAAGAGCCGCTCGATCTCCGATTCGGTCAGCGACGCCGTCGGCTCGTCCATCGTGATGATCCGGGCGTTCATCGACAGCGCCTTGGCGATCTCGACGAGCTCCTGCTCGGCGGTGCCCAGGCGGCCGACGATCGTACGCGGGTCGATCTTCACCGCGAGGCGTTCGAGGATCTCACCGGCCTGCCGGTAGCAGGCGGCCCAGTCGACCAGCCAGGGTAGGCCCTTGCGGCGGGGCAGGCGGCCGAGGAAGACGTTCTCCGCGACGGTGAGGTACGGCAGGACGCTCAGTTCCTGGTGGATGAAGGCCAGACCGGCGTCCTGCGCCTGCTTCGGCCCGGCGAACTCGACCGGCCCGCCGTCGATGTGGATGGAGCCGGTGTCGCGCTGGAGCACCCCGTTGAGGATGTTCAGCAGCGTCGACTTGCCGGCACCGTTCTCGCCCAGCAGCCCCAGGACCTCGCCGCGCCCGACCTCGAGATCGACGCCGTGGAGTACCTGGACGTTGCCGTACGACTTGGTTATGCCCTCCATGCGCAGGAGGGGCTGTGGAACCGATGAAGCGACCATGGCACGCCCCCTTTCTCGTACTCCCCGTTGGCGGTCGGTCGACAAGGTGCCCTTCCCGCTCACCACCGGCCGTCGGCGAGCGGGAAGGGGCGGTGCGGATTGCTGTCCGCGATGCAGAGCCGGGGCTGTTACCAGCCGACGAACATCGGGTCGTTCATGTTGCTGGAATCGACACCGAAGAAGTCCGGCTTCACCCAGGGCATGCCCTCGTACTCGACGAGAGCGGCCTTGCGGCCCTCGTACTCCTGGTTGCCGAATTCCGGCTTCTGGCCCTTGAGCTTCTGAGCCATCAGCCGGGTGCCGATGACGCCCTCGTCCTTGGGGAAGAAGATGCCGTCGTAGTCGATCTGGCCCTTGCGCAGAATGTCCAGGGCGTTCTTGTCACCGTCACAGCTGATGATCTTCAAGCCCTCGCGGCGACCGGAGTTGTTGATCGCCTGGATGCCACCGAACAGCATCTCGTCGGCCATGTAGTAGATGGCGTCGAGCTCACCCTTGGGGAAGCGCTGGAGGATGGCCTCGGTCACCTGCTGTCCACCGCTGCGCTTGAAGTCGCCGTCCGCCTTGTAGACCACCTGGATGCCCGGGTTCTGGGCGATGACCTTGTAGAACGCCCCGCCTCGGTCGACCGTCGAGCCGGCGCCGGCGGTGCCCTCGACGACGGCGATCTTGCCCTTGCCGTTCAGCGCCTTGACGACCTGCTCACCGCCGACCGTGCCGGACTTGACCATGTCCCAGCTGACCAGGAAGTCCCACTTGATGCCCGAACCCTTGGTCTCCATCCGCCGGTCGACAATCGCGAACGGTACCTTCGCCGCGTTGACCTTCTTGACCGCCGGGATCATCGGGTCGGAGACTGCCGGGGTCAGGATGATCCCGTCGACCTTCTGCGCCAGGAAGTTGTTGATCTGCTGGGTCTGGACGGCGGGGTCGTTCTTGCCGTCCGCGAGGATGACCTTCACGCCCTGCTTGGCGGCCTCCTCCTTGATCCCCTCCATCATGAGCTGGTAGACGGGGTGGTCGAAGTAGGCGACCGACCAGCCGATCGTGATCTCCTTGTTGCCGGACTTCGAGCCCGACGACGTGCCACACGCCGTCGCCGTGGCGAGGACGGCGGCCGCCGCGGCGGCCAAGGAGACGCGTCGCGTCATCCTTGCGTCGAAGATTGACATGCGGTGGATCCTTCCGAGGAATGTGTCGTTGTGGGGGATGTGCCTCTTAACCCGCTGATTCACCGCTGCCCCGGCTGCCTTCGTCCGCGACCCGGGTTCTGGTGTCACGCCGTTGGTTCACATGGGAGCGCGGGTCCAATCAGCGACGTTCGACGCCGCACTGTTCCGGTCGTCCATGGCCGTTACGGTCACGGAAAGGTAATCGATGTCACCGGCAAGTGCACCCAAGCTAGGTATCGCGACCGGGGATGTCAAGCCTCTGCAGACCGTGATCCTCCGGGTGCGCCACCAGGTCGTTCTCAACCGGCCTCATCCGTCCCGTCGCTCCACGATTTCCCTTGTGCCACAGGCGTTTCAGGGCTTTCGCGGCAGGCGTGACGCATCGGCCCACCTACCCGACCACCGGGTCGAGCAAGCCGACCGACCGGCTCGGCGACGGCCCGCGGAACGACGCGTCGTATGTGGGCACGACGCGCGCACCGCGACACCGGCGCACGCGCCAGTCGCTCCCGTCGGACCGATCACCGTGGAACAGGACGGTCGCCCTGGTCGGGCCACCACTGTCCGCACGACTCACCCCCTCGGAGGTCACCATTCGAGATGAGGTAATCGATGTCACATCAGGGTGGTTAGAACTTAGACACGCGGATTTAACATGTCAAGGGTTGTCGCCACACCGTGTTCTTGTTATCCCGAGCGACGCCGACCCTGCGCTCAGGACGCGCTCGCGCCGGCGTCCCCGGCGCCGGTGAGGACCGTCAGCAGACGCCGCACGACGGCCGTCATCTCCACCCGCGCGGGGGCGAGGTACTTGCGCGGGTCGACCAGCGACGGATCGCGCAGGGTGTCCCGGACCGCGCCGGTGAAGGCGACGTTCAGGATCGTGCCGATGTTGACCTTGACGATGCCGGCGGCGACGGCCTCGCGCAGCTCGTCGTCGGCGACGCCGGACGAGCCGTGCAGCACCAGCGGCACCGGTACGGCCTCGCGCAGCTTGCCGATCAGGCCGTGGTCGAGCTTGGCGGTACGGGTCGTCATGGCATGGGAGCTGCCGACCGCGACGGCGAGCGCGTCGACGCCGGTGGCGGCGACGTAGGCGGCGGCCTCCGCCGGATCGGTGCGGACGCCTGGAGCGTGCGCGCCGTCCTTGCCGCCGACCTCGCCCAGCTCCGCCTCCAGGTGCAGGCCGCGCTCGTGGGCCCACTCGGCGGCGGCGCGGGTGGCGGCGACGTTGGCGTCGTAGTCCAGCTTGGAGGCGTCGAACATGACCGAGCTCATCCCGGCGTCGGCGGCCTGGTGCAGCAGTGCGGTGTCCTCGACGTGGTCGAGGTGCAGCGAGACCGGTACGGCCGCGGACCGGGCGACCGCCGCCGCGGCGGCCGCGATGGGCGTCAGCCGGCCACCGTGGAACTTGACCGCGTTCTCGCTGATCTGCAGGATCACCGGCGCACCCGCCTGCTCCGCCCCGGTCACGATGGCCTCCGCGTGCTCAAGGGTGATGACGTTGAACGCCCCGGCGCCGACGCCCCGGGCACGGGCGGAGTCCACGATCTGCTGGGTACTGACGAGCGGCATCCACTGCCTCCGAGGTGACGGGCGCGAGACGTCTCGCGGGCGAATCGGGTGTGCCTTTTAGGAACATCAGTTCTCTTGACACCCCACCAACGAAACGCAACGATATCCACCGACTCACAACTAAGCAACGGGTCGGGACAGTAAGGCTGAGTGCATGGATCCACTGATCGTCGGCCTGGACGTGGGCACGACCACGAGCAAGGCCGTCGTGTTCACCACGAGCGGCCGACCCGTCAGCGAGGGCAAGGCGGTCACCCCGTGGGCCCTGACCGCACACGGGGCGGAGCTCGACGCCGTCGAACTGCTCGCCTCGGCCCGGGAAGCGTTGCGGCTGGCCCTGGCACAGGCCCCGGACGGCCCCGTGCTCGGCGTCGGCGTGACCAGCATGGGCGAGTCGGGCGTACTCCTGGACGCCCACGGCGTACCGCTGGCGCCCGTCATCGCCTGGCACGACACCCGCGACGGTGCCGAGGTCCGCGACCTGACGGCGGCGCTCGGCGAGGACCGCTTCGCCGGCCACACCGGACTGCCGCTTCGGGGTCAGTGGTCGCTGACCAAGCACCGCTGGCTGCTGGCACACCATCCACAGACCAGGGGTGCGGTGCGCCGGCTGAACATCGCCGAGTGGGTGGTGCGGGGGCTCGGCGGCGAGGAGTCGGCCGAGCAGTCACTGGCCTCACGTACCGGATGGTTCGAGCTGTCCACCCGGGACTGGTGGTCCGAGGCCCTGGAATGGTCGGGCGCCGCCCGCTCGCTGATGCCCGACGTCGTCACGGCGGGCACCCCCCTGGGCCGGGTCAGTGACGAGGTGGGCATCCCCCGCCTGACCGGCGCGGTCCTGACCGTCGCCGGCCACGACCACCAGGCCGCGACCGTCGGCGCGGACGCCGCCGGACCCGGCGACGAGCTGGACTCGTGCGGCACCGCCGAGGCGCTGGTCCGTACGGTACCGGCCGGCCTCGTCGACACGGCAGCCGTCGCGTCCCTCGCCAAGGGCGGGATCACGACCGGCTGGCACGTACTGGCCGACCGGTGGTGCCTGCTCGGCGGTACGCAGGGCGGGCTTGCCCTGCAACGGGTTCTGCGCCTGCTCGGCCGTACGTCCGCCGATGTCAGCGAACTCGACCGCGAGGCGCTGACCCGCCACACTCCCACCGTGACCGTCAGCGGCGCCGATACCGACGAGCTGCGCATCTCCGGTATGACCAACGGCGTCGGCCCGGCAGACCTGTGGCGCGCCGCACTGGAGGCCGTCACCGCGGAAGCCGACCAGATCCACTCCGCGATGTCCGCGGTCGTCGGCGGTCACCAGGCGCTCGTGGTCACCGGCGGGTGGTCGCGCAGCAGGGCTTTGCTCGAGGTGAAGCGCAGGGTCCTGGGTCCCCTGCGGAACCCCGATGTGGCCGAGGCCGGCGCCCGTGGCGCCGCGCTGCTGGCCGGTCAGGCCGCGGGCGTCTACGCCGGACGGGAGCAGTTCCCGCCCCTTGACTGAGCAGGTCGTCAAACGAAGGAGCAGCTGGCATGAGCACGCGTACGACCAGCGGCGGCGCGACGCGGCACGCTCTCGCCCACCGGGCCGGGGGCGCGGCGTGAGCACGCCCGAGCGGGTCCCCTATGCCGCGCAACGCAAGCAGGCCATCATCACGGAGCTCCGCGCCACCGGGCGGATCGACGCCGCCGACATCGCGGCCCAGCTCGGCGTCACCCAGGAGACGGTACGCAAGGACCTCATCGGACTCGAACAGCAGGGCCTGCTACGCCGGGTGCACGGCGGCGCCGTGCCCGTGGAACAGCTCTCCTTCGAGCCGGCGGTGTCGACCCGCACGTACTACTCCGAGGAGAAGACCCGGATCGCGCGGGCGGCGCTCGCCCATCTGCCCACCCGTGGGTCCGTCCTCATCGACGCCGGGTCGACCAACGCCCGCCTCGCGGAGCTGTTCCCGGCCGACCGGGAACTGACCGTCTACACCAACACCCTGTCGATCGCGCTCACGCTCGCCACCCGTGCCCGGCTCACGGTCATCACGCTCGGCGGCCGGGTCCGTCCACTGACGCTCGCCGGAGTCGACGACTGGGCCGCGCGCGCCCTGAGCGAGATCAACGTCGACGTCGCGTTCCTCGGCACGAACGCGATCTCCGTGGAGCGCGGCCTGACCACGCCCGACCCCGCGGAGGCCGCGATCAAGCGCCTCATGCTCGCGAGCGCCCGGCGGCGGATCCTCCTCGCCGATCACAGCAAGGTCGGCGCCGTCAGCCTGTGCAAGCACGGAGAGCTGTCCGACATCGACCTGCTCATCACCGACACCGGCCTGTCCGCCGCCGACCTGAAAACCCTGCAGGCCACCGGCCTCGAAGTGGAGCAGACGTGATCATCACCGTTACCCCCAACCCGAGCGTCGACCGCACCGTCTTCGTCGACGCGCTGCCCAGGGGCGCGGTCATCCGCAGCCGGCGCAGCCGCAGCGAGCCCAGCGGCAAGGGGGTCAACGTCGCGCTGGCCCTGCGCGCGCACGGCCACGACGTCGTCGCGGTACTGCCGGTGGGTGGCGCCGTGGGCAGCCAGATCATGACGATGCTCGACACCGCCGACATCCCCCTCATCACCGTCCCCATCGACGGTGACATCCGCAGCAACGTCAGCCTGGTGGAGCCCGACGGCACCGTCACCAAGATCAACGAAGCCGGGCCGGCCCTCAGCCCGGCCGAGGCCCGGGCCCTGGCCGTCGCGGCCCTTGAGAAGGCCGACGGCGCGAGCTGGCTCGCCGGGTGCGGCAGCCTGCCCGCCGGCCTGCCGGAGGACTTCTACGCGCAGCTGACGGCCGACGCCCACCGCCGCGGCGTCAAGGTGGCCGTCGACAGCTCGGGCGCCGCCCTACGCGCGGCGCTCCCGGCCGGCCCCGACCTCGTCAAGCCCAACGCCCACGAACTGGCCGAGGTCGTCGAACGCCCCCTGAAGACGTTCGGAGACGTCGTCGACGCGGCCACCGTCCTGCGCGAGCGCGGCGCCCGATCGGTACTGGCGAGCCTCGGCGCCGACGGCGCGATCCTCGTCGACGACGACGGCGTGCACCACGGGATCGCACCGGTGACCCGGGTGGTGAGCGCGGTCGGTGCCGGTGACGCGCTGCTCGCCGGCTTCCTGGCGGCCGGTGGAAGCGGCGTCGACGCCCTGCGTACCGCCCTGACGTGGGGAGCCGCGGCAGTCCAGCACGAGGGGACCCTCTTCTCCGCCGCCGACCCGGGCGTCACGGTCACCGTCGACGACGTCATCGACCGCGCGCGGCCCCTGGCCGAACCGGCCTGACGATGTCTGCGTCGGCAGTCTCGCCGGGTAGGCGCGGGCGCCTGAGCGCCCGCTGCGCTGGACGAAGGCCGCGCGGCACGGGGCACTCCGCCGCATGCTTTGCTCTGCTCCCGGATGGGCGACAGGGCAGGACCGCCTGCCGTTGCCTATCCGGGAGCAGAGCAAAGCGTGTGGATGCCGGCCAGTCAGGTCTGGCGCCGGGCCTTTCGCGAGGGCAACAGGCGCACTTCGAGTACGCCTGACGGTCGCCCCTCGGGGGCGAGAGCCGCGCGGGTTGGCCGCTCCGACCTCACTCTCGTGATCAGGCCTGTCGGTAGACCGGCCCCCGACCGATGACCGGGGCGAGGATGTCGTCCTCGAGGTAGTACTCGGCTTCGCCGTCCGCCGCGGGCATCCGGCGCGGTGCGATACCCGGGTATCCCAGGGCCTGACGCACCGCGGGGTTCATGAAGTAGGCACCGCTGACGGCGAACGCGAACGCGTCGAAGACGTCCGTACGCTCGATCCGCAGCCTCTCGAGCACCTCACCGGGCGCACCCTCGACGGCCAGGACGTGTGCGACGGCGTCGGCCAGGTCGGGGTTCGCGGCCAGCGTACGGTTGATCCACTGGCCCGCCACGTCGGCGTCGCTCGCGGACGGAAGGCCGGACCCGCCCGGGATCAGGACGTCGGCCAGCGTGGCGAGGCGGGCCCGCGACGCGTCACCCAGTTCGTCCGAGAGGTTGACGACCGTCACGACCCGACCTCCTGGTTGCGAGCGTTGGATGCGATGTGGGTGGCGGTGCGCTTGGCCAGGGCGCAGATCGTGGCCGTCGGGTTCACGCCCGTCGAGGTGGTGAACACGCTCGCGTCGATGATGTACAGGTTCGGTACGTCGTGCGCCCGGCCGAACCGGTCGACGACCGACGTGGCGGGGTCGTCGCCCATCTTCGCGGTACCGGTGTTGTGACCGGTCATGAAGTTGCGCCCGGCGACCCAGGTCCTCAGGGCGCCGGCAGCCTCATGGGCCTCCAGGCTCCTGGCCAGGTTGAAGTCGATGATCTTGTTCGTGTTCTCGGAGACCCGGTACCGCACCTTCGCCGCCGGCAGACCGTCGGAGTCGGTGAGCGTGGGGTGCAGCGAGACGGCGTTCGTCTCCTCCGGGAGGTCCTCCGGAACGATGTGCCACTGCAGCATGCGCACGAACGACTTCATCCGGTCGGCCGAGCCGTCGCCCCAGAGCGCCTCACCGGCGAGGCTGCCCCTGTCGGTCCACTTCTCGGCCGCTTCGAGGGGCCCGGCGATGGGGAGCAGTGCCCACTTCGCGCCGCGTACGAAGCCGCGGGAGGAGTCCGTCTCGTAGAACTGCATGGAGCCGATGTGCTCACCGGCGGGCCCGAGCCAGTTCTCCAGGTCGTCGTCGTAGACGCCGACGGACGCGGCGTACGGGTGGAGCATGAGCCGCTTACCGACCAGGCCGGACGAGTTCGCCAGGCCGTCGGGGAACCGCTCGGACGCCGACATCAGCAGCAGCCGGGGAGTTCCGATGCCGCCGGCCGCCATGAGGACGACCGAGGCTGCCTGGAAGTGCTCCACGCCGTCCCGGAGGTAGACGGCCCCGTTGGCGCGGCCGCGTTCGTCGACGGTGACCCGGGCGACCCGGGCGCGGGTGATGACCTCGGCTCCCAGCGCCACGGCGTCCCGCCAGTGGGTGACGTCGGTGGAGGACTTGGCACCCTCCGGGCAGCCCATCCGGCAGATGCCGTAGCGGACGCACTTGCCTTCGTGGGTACGGTTCTGCGTCGGGATGGAGTTGGTGCCGGGCCACCAGTGCCAGCCCAGCTTGTTCATACCCTCGGCCATCGTCCGGCCGGTCCGGTGGATCGGCGCGGCCGGCATCGGCGGCTCGAACCCCGGCGGGTACGCGGGGTTGCCGGCCAGGCCGGAGACGCTCATCTCACGCTCGACGGCCTGGTAGTACGGGAGGAGCTCGTCGTAGCTGATGGGCCAGTCGTCGGCGACGCCGTCGAGGGTCCGCGCCCGGAAGTCCGACGGCAGGGCCCGCGCCCAGATGCCGCCGTAGAGCACACTCGAGCCGCCCACCCCGTTGTACAGCCATACCGGCAGGTCGGCCTCGGTGGTGTCCACCGGGTAGTCCTCGCGACGGCCACGGACGTTCGGGCTCGGGTGCCAGTTCTTGGACCCTAGCAACTCGTACTCGGGCTTGTTGCCCGGCAGGCTGCCCGGATCGACCCAGGTGCCCTGTTCGAGGGCCACCACCGTGAATCCCGCCTCGGCCAGGTGTCTGGCCGCGATCCCGGCCGCGGTTCCCGCTCCAACGATCAAGACATCTGCAGGATCTTGCCTGGAACCCAAACCAACCACTCCCATGCGCGGCCTTGCGTCGGCCGCAAGCGTCACCGACCGCCCGGCTGGCGTTGCTTGCAAACAGTTGGGAACTGTTGCAAGTCATTGGATTCCTGTCAAGCCCCGCTGGCGACCACCGGGCCGGTTGACGAACTGCCGGACGTGCCGGGACTGTGGGGCTCGGTGGGGGCGAGATGTTGTATATTGCCCGTATTGCCATGGTTGAAAATCCGTGATCAGACCATTGGCGTGCTGGCCGGTGGGCCGCTGTTCAGCGCACCAGGCGCTGCTGTTCCGCCTGTGGAGCGCCGATGTCACGATGTTCTCCCACACCATGCCGTCGCTGGCAGGCGAGGAGGCAGAGGAGAAGCTGGCTGCCCGCGGCATCAGCGTGGTGGACGGCGAGGTGGCATCCCTGAAGGCCGTAGAGGACGCCTCGTGGGATGACCTATTGCAAAGACACGGTGCCGCGCGCGGCGTAGCGCGCGAACGATCACCTTATCCGCCAGGTTTACCAGGAGATTTGCTGTGAGCAGCCAACCCGCGGCAGCACCGAACAAGCTCGATGCTGCCGTACTGAAAATCGCCGGGGTCGTTGTCCTCGGCGCGATCATGTCGATCCTCGACGTCACGGTGGTCAGCGTCGCGCTGCCCACCTTCCAGACCGAGTTCGACGCCTCGTACGCCCAGGTCGCCTGGACGATGACCGGCTACACGCTGGCGCTCGCCACGGTCATTCCGCTGACCGGCTGGGCCGCCGACCGCTTCGGTACGAAGCGGCTCTACATGACCGCGCTCGTGCTCTTCACGCTCGGCTCCGTCCTTTGCGCCACCGCCGACTCGATCGGCCAGCTCATCGGCTACCGGGTGCTGCAGGGCCTCGGTGGCGGCATGCTGATGCCGCTCGGCATGACGATCATGACACGGGCGGCCGGTCCGGAGCGGATCGGCCGGCTGATGGCCGTGCTGGGCATCCCGATGCTTCTCGGCCCGATCGGCGGCCCGATCCTGGGCGGCTGGCTCATCGACATCGCGAGCTGGCAATGGATCTTCCTGATCAACCTGCCGATCGGCCTCATCACGCTGATCTATGCACAGTGGGCGCTGGCCAAGGACAACCCGGAGCCGTCCGAGTCGTTCGACTTCATCGGCATGCTGATGCTCTCGCCGGGTCTGGCCCTCTTCCTGTACGGCGTGTCGTCGCTGCCAGAGGCCGGCACGGTCGCCGACAACAAGGTGTGGCTGCCCATGCTGGTCGGCGGCCTGCTGGTCGTCGGGTTCGTCCTCTACTCGTTCAAGCCGAAGCATCCGCTGCTCGATCTGCGACTGCTGCGCGACCGTAACCTGACGGTCGCGTCCGTGACGCTGGCCGTGTTCACGGTCGCGTTCATGGGCGCCGGCCTGCTGTTCCCTAGCTACTTCCTGCAGGTGCGCGGTGAGTCGACACTCGACGCCGGTCTGCTGATGGCGCCGCAGGGCATCGGCGCGATGGTGACCATGCCGATCGCCGGCATGCTGGCCGACCGCATCCCGGTCGGCCGGACGGTGCCGTTCGCGCTGGCGCTGATGGCGGCAGGCTTCTTCACGTTCACCCAGGTCGGCACGGACACGTCGTACTGGCTGCTGTGCGGCTCACTGTTCGTGATGGGCCTCGGCATGGGCGGCACGATGATGCCGATCATGACGTCGGCGCTGAAGACGCTCACCAACCACGAGGTGGCGCGCGGCTCGACACTGCTGAACATCCTCCAGCAGATCGCCGGCTCGGTCGGCTCGGCGATCATGTCGGTGATCCTGACCAGTGAACTGAACGGCTCCCCGGCCATCCCGGGCGCCGTCAACCCGCAGACCGGCGGGACGGTCTCCGAGGCCGGGCTCGCGATTGCGGTCGCGCAGAACCCGGCACTGGCCCAGCAGTTCCCGGTCGATCCGGGGATGCTGCAGCGCGGCCTGGAGTTCGTGGCCGACTCGTTCGCCACGACGTTCGGGGTGGGCTTCGTGCTGATCCTTGCGACCTTCATCCCGGTGTTCTTCCTGCCGCGCAAGCGCCAGGAGTCCCACCTGCGCGACCACGAACAGGGCGGCGACCGGGTCGCACCAGTGGTGATTCACTGATTCACGCGCGGCGTGGGGCCCGCTCAGGCCCCACGCCGCCATCATCGTGAACACCACGACGCCCCAGGGCCGGTGTCGGCCGGTGTGCTCACAGCCAGCCGCGGCGTTTGAACACCAGGTACAGGCTGACGCAGACAGCGGCCATCAGTGCGAGCGCAAAGGGGTAGCCGACCCTCCAGCGCAGTTCGGGCATGTACTCGAAGTTCATGCCGTAGATCGTTCCGATCAGGGTGGGGGCGAACAGGATGGCGGCCCAGGCGGAGATCTTCTTGATCTCTTCGTTCTGGGCGTAGCTGGCCTCGGTGAGGTGTTTGATCTCCTCGTTCTGTGCCTGGGAGACGAGGGTGGCGTTGAGCGTCAGAATGTCGGCGAGGGTCTGGCGGAAGACGTCGACGCGTTCAGCCGCCGTCGTGGCGTGGTCGGCCACGTCGCCGAGATAGCGGCGCAACTCCTCGTCCGTGCCGTACTTGTCGAACCCGGCCGCGAGTCCGTTCAGGATGGTCAGCAGCGGTCGGGCGGCGCGCTGGAACTCGATCACTTCGCGGGACAGTTCATAGATGCGTCGGGTCACCCTCGGGTCGCCGCGGAACACCTCGGTCTCGATCTCGTCGATGTCGTGTTGGAGGCCGGCGACCACGGGCGCGTAGCCGTCCACGACGCTGTCGAGGATGGCGTAGAGGACCGCTTCGGGACCGCGACGCAGCAGGTCGGGATCGCCTTCCAGGCGGTGGCGCACGGCGGCGAGGTCGGGGGCCTCGCCGTGCCGGACAGTGATCACGAAGTTGGGGCCGACGAACACGTGGAGCTCGCTGAAGTCGACCTCTTCGACGTCGTCGAGGTAGCGGGCGGCGCGTAGGACCACGAACAGGGTGTCGCCGTAGCGTTCCAGCTTGGGCCGCTGGTGGGCGACGATCGCGTCCTCCACGGCGAGTTCATGCAGCCCGAACTCCTCGGCGATGGCCAGCAACTGGACCGGAGCAGGCCGGTACAGCCCGATCCAGGCCATCACGCCGGGCTGCTCACGCAGCCGCTGGTACGTCTCGGCCAGGGTGGGCGGGCTGTCGACCCGATGCCCGTCCCGGTAGATCGCCGAGCTGACCATGTTCTGGTCCACCGGCGCGGCGACCGCTGCGGCCCGCGGATCCATCGACAACTCCGGCGCCGAGGGCGGACGCCGGTCGTTGGCGCGGCGCCGAAGACGCTTTGACGGAGTCCGAGCACGCGACGGCCAGTCGGACATGGCACCACCCTCTATTGCGAAGACGCGGACGAACGAACAGCGCGAGCGAAGATCTGACCTATGGCCGTCGGTGCCGGCACCGCGGGCGGCGTTCCAGACGACACCTCCGGCGGAGGCGCGGTCACCGGAGCGTCAGCGGGGACTGGGAGGCTGGCTGCTACTCATCGCAGGCCCCACCTCCCGATATCGTCGCGTCCACGACACACTGATCTTACCGGAGGCCGGCCTTGCGGACGGCGGCGCAACCCAGCACGGCGTGGTCGAGTTGGCGGTCACCACCCGCACGATCGCCCTGGTGGCTGGCTACCGGCATGCGCCCCCGGGACGCCAACGAGCGTGTCGCGTACCCGGTACGCCTTCCCGGACGAGTTGCAGCCGCGGCTTCGGCCCGTCGGTGCGTCCGCTCAGCGGCCGGCGGCTGCCGGCCTGCAGTGCGCCCGCCCGACACCGCACAGGTCGGCTCGGCCGGCCAGCAGCAGGGAGTTCACGTCGTCGTACGAGCTGATGACCCCCACCGCGATGGTCGCGATGCCGACCCGGTTGCGGATCGCGTCAGCGTACGGCGTCTGGTACGAGCGGCCGAACGCCGGCTTCTCCAGTGGCGTGACCTGCCCGGTCGACACGTCGATCGCGTCCGCGCCGGCCTCCGCGAACGCGGCGGCGCTCCAGGCTCGCCTGCGCGGCGCGTTGGGTGGAGAGTACGACCGGCTTGCGCTCGGCCTCGCAGGCCGTGAGCGCCGCCTCGACGGTCGGATGCTCATGCAGGCACGCCGCGAGCGCCAAGGCGTCCTCCATGGCGAGCTTCGTCCCCGAGCCGATGGAGAAGTGGGCGGTGTGCGCGGCGTCGCCGAGCAGCACCACGTTGCCGTGCCGCCAGCTGGAGTTGCGTACCGTCGCGAAGCTGATCCACCTCGAGTTGGTCGCGTGTACCTCGTGCCCGTCGAGGATGTCTGCGAACAGCTCGCGCACCCGGGCGATCGAGGCGGTGTCGCTGTACCCGGGCGGGAGTAGCCGGAAGCGCTGCAGCTTGCCCGTGTTCGTACGCGGGAGCGCTGTACGACCGTCGGGAGCCGGTTGCGGCCGCATCGGCGCGTCCCCGGCGCAGGTTCTCTCCTGCGCTGACCATGCCGGAGTTGCTCGCCTGGCTGCACCGCGATGACCGAGTCACCGAGACGAGCGGGCTGTCGCACGGTTCGCCACCGACCGGCCGGGACCAGCCATGCCGTCAGGACCACCGCCATCCTGCTCAACGCCGGATGCTCTTCAGCGTCTCCTCAGCTGAAGGGGGCAGGGTGGAAAGGGTGTCCGACGACCGCCGTTGAGCACGGCAGGAGGGTTCGCCATGAAGCCGATCAGTCGACTCGTGCTGGCAGTTACGGCTGGCACGGCCCTAGCGCTCGGCGGAGGGGCCGGCGAGGCATGGGCCCAGGAGTCGCCAACCCCGGCACCGAGCCCGACGACCACGCCCAGCCCGACGACTGTTCCCAGCCCCACGATGGCGCCGAGCCCGACGACCGTGGTCGTCCCACCCGCGTCTCCCGGCGGCCCGTCCTCGACCATGACCACGACCGTGCCCAGCCCCACCACCACGCCGAGCCCGACCACGGTGCCCAGCCCGACAACGGGTACGACCTCACCCAGCGCGCCGGGCTTGACGATCTCACCCGCCGCGCCGGGCCTGACGACTGTTCCCAGCCCCACGATGGTGCCGAGCCCGACCACCGTGGTCATCCCGCCCACCTCTCCCGGCGGCCCGTCCTCGACCATGACCACGACCGTGCCCAGCCCCACGATGGTGCCGAGCCCGACCACCGTCCCCAGCCCCACCACGACGCAGCGATGATCGTCTCTCGCACCGGCCCTGCCGACCGTCGAGTTCACGCAAGCACCGTGCCCTACCCAGTGCCGTAACCGAACGTGGTAACCGGCACGGACGGCTAGCGCGGACGGGGTTTATCCAACCTTGTCGGTCCGACCGCAGGCGTCGGCTGCAGCCCGCACGACCGGCGCCAGCGCCTTGGCGATCATCGCGTAGCCGGCGCTGGACGGGTGGAACCGGTCGTGGGCAAACAGGGCAGGATCAGTGGCGAAGATTGCCGATGTTGACCCCTGCTGGTCAGCGATACGGCCGCCTGCGCCGAGGACCGCCTGCTCCTGGGCCTGCCGTAGCAGCGCACTGCCGGCCTGGACCAGATCTCGCATCGCGGGCGGCACCTGCGGTAGGACGCTCAGATCGGGTGCCGGCGCGACGACCACCTCCGCCTCGGCGGCGCGTAGTTGCCGCACCGCGTCGCCCAGGTCCGCGGCGGCCGAAGCGGGCGGGACGAGGTGGGTCAGGTCGTTGGCGCCAATAATGATCACCACGATGCCCGGCTGCCACAATCGTGCAGACTGGACCTGCCGGGCGAGGTCAGCGCTTCGTGCTCCGGGTACGGCGAACGTTCGCCACTGCGCTTGCAGGCCGCACGCGGTCAAGTCACGGGCGAGACTAGGCCCGAGCGCGTCGGTGGGCTGGGCCGCACCGACGCCGTAGGCGATCGAGTCACCAAGGATTGCGAGTCGAAGAGTCATCAGGTCGTTCAACACCGCAATACCCCTGGGAATGCCCTGGGCCGGCGACGGTTTTCGGACCTTTCTTCGACATCTAGAAGGTCCGTCCGTGAGATTCGTCGGTCGGATCCGGGTCTTTTCGCAGAATCAGGATCGTGTGCGAGCTACCTCACGAACGAAAAAGGGGCGCCCCCTCGGGGCGCCCCTTTTTT
>NZ_BOON01000061.1 GCF_016863255.1 Planosporangium mesophilum | reverse complement strand
AGCACCACCGCCGAGACCTCGCAGAGCCAGGCCCGATCCGGGCTCTGTTTGGCCTGCGTGATGACCTGCCTGGACAACTCGGCGTCCGAGACGTAGGGCAGGCCGGCCTCGTGAGCTTCCCGACGTGCGCGCAGCCCGTCGTTGAACACCACCCGCGCACACCCGAACGCCCGCGCCAGTTCGATCTGCTGACGGGGCGTCGGGTAGACGCGGAAGTTGTAACGCAGCTGCACACCGGTGACCGTGCCACAGGCGTACGACAAGACACTCACACACCCGGGGGAGGGGTCCCGACGTCTATCCGCCTTGACGGCGGATAGACGGACCCTGTCCCGCTACGCGGGAAGGTCCGCTTCACCCCCGGCCTGAAGGCCGGAGCACTACGGACGATCCCGGTAGCCCTGGAGTCCTTCTGCGGCTGTGAGAACTCAGTAGGCCATGTCCATGACCGATCGGACCTGCTGGAGGGTCTGTTCCGCGATCTGATTCGCACGAGCGTTGCCTTCGAGGAGGACCTGACGCAGATAGCCGGGGTCGGTGGCGATGGCTTGGCGCCGCTTCCGGAGTGGTCGCAGGTACTCGTTGATGGCCTCGGTGACGAGGGCCTTGAGCGCGGCGGCACCGCGGCCGCCGATCTCCTCGGCAAGGTCCTGCGGTGCTCGTCCGGTGCACAGCGCGGCTATGAGTAGCAGGCTGGCCACTTCAGGGCGGCGGTGAGGTTCATAGCTGACGGTCCGTTCGCCGTCGGTCTTGGCGCGACGGATGAGCCGCGCCGTGCGGTCTTCGTTGTCGCGCAGCTCGACCGCGTTGTCACGGCTCTTGCTCATCTTGGTCCCGTCGACGCCGAGCAGCAGCGGTGCGTCGCTGATCAGTGCGTCTGGCGCCGGGAAGACCTCGGCTCCGGCGGCGAAGCGTTCGTTGAACCGGCGGGCGATGAGCCGGGTCATCTCCACGTGAGGAAGCTGGTCTTTGCCGACCGGGACGAGGTTGCCTCGGCAGAAGAGGATGTCGGCGGCCTGATGGACGGGGTAGGTGAACAGCAGGCCGCTCAACGCGCGTCCGCCTGCCGCCTCGGCCTCTGCCTTGACCGTAGGGTTGCGGTGCAACTCGGCGACGCTGACGAGGCTGAGAAACGGCAGCATCAGCTGGTTGAGGGCGGGTACCGCGCTGTGGGTGAAGATGGTCGCGGTTGTCGGATCGACGCCTGCGGCGAGGTAGTCAAGGAGAAGCTCTCGCACGTTGCCAGACAGGTTGCCGACGCTGTCGCGGTCGGTGATGACCTGGTAGTCGGCGATGACGAGGAACACCTCGACACCGGCGCGTTGCAAGCGGACCCGGTTGGCGAGGGTTCCGAAGTAGTGCCCGAGGTGCAGTGGGCCGGTGGGCCGGTCCCCGGTCAATACGCGGAATCGATCGGGATGCTCGGCGATTTCGTGCTCAAGCTGGGCGCTGCGGTTGGCGACGACAGCGAAGGAGTCGTCGGCGACAACGGTCACGGGTATCTCCCGGAGGTTGGGAGCCACCTTCGCCGTCACGGTCGCGCTGCCAGAGTATGTGCGCCGCCGAGCCGCCCGAAGGCGGCTCAAGACAGGATCAGGTCACGGCCGCCGGAAGGACGGCCACCACCAGGTGCGGGAAGCGTGCAGCACGACACAGATCATACCGGTAGCAGGGCGCGACCCCCATCCCCGATCTGCTCGCGTTGAAGCGGCGGGGGCCGGTACGGCGTCGGCGGCGAGACAACTCAACCGGGCCAGACGCAGCGCGCGGGCACGATCGCGAGCGGGCAGCGCGCCCGCCCGATCAGGGCGCCGGTGACCGACCCGAGCAGCATCCCGCTGAGGCCGGCGTGGCGGCGGGCGCTCACCACCATCAGCGCGGCGTCGGTACTCAGCTCGATCATGGCGTGGGCGGTGTTCGGGTTGTGTACCGCGCGCCGCTGCACCGGCACGTCCGGGTACCGGCTGGCCCAGCCGGCGAGCGCCTCGGCCAGGAGCCGATCGACGTCGTCGTCGGCCGCCCGGGCGTCGTAGGCGAACGGGTCGAGCGTGCTGAGCGCCTCGCCGGGAAGCCCGGCCCAGATGTGTACGCCGCACAGCGGTACGCCCCGGACCAGCGCCTCGGCGAAGGCGTACTCGACGACCGTCGGCTCCTCCGCCTCCTCGTCGATGCCGAGCAGGACCGGGCCGGTCAGCGCCGCGCGCCCGGCCGGGTCGATGATGACCGGGCAGCCGGCGTGCGCGGCCACCCGTACGCCGATCGGATCAGCGACCTGCGGCGAGGAGCCGATGCCGGCAGCACCGGTGGCCACCACGACGAGATGGGCGGCGCGGGAGCGTTCGACGAGCGCGTCGGCCAGGTCTCCGGGTACCGTTTCGCGCTCGATCGGAAGCGCCGGATGGTCGTCCCGGATCGCACCGACCGCGGGCTCGGGATCGGCCGCCAGTAACCGCAGTGACCGCCGGTGCAGTACGGCCTCCGCGGCGGCCAGCCGGGCCGCGGCGAGCCCGGCGGCTGAGTCGTCGACGCCGACCACGACGGGCCGGGATCCACTGCCCACATGGCGATCACCCAGCATCACGATCATCCCGATACCGGTAGGCGCTCGGCGGCTCGACGGTCGAGAAGCGCACCCAGTACGTCCTCGCGCAGCCGCTGCAGCGCCGGGCTGATCGTCGGCTCCGGCGTGCTCGGGTCGTACACCCGGCGGGTCGGTTCGGGTAGGCGGGCCAGGTCGTCGTCGAACCGGTGACGCGCCGCGGCGACATCGTCCGCCGGGCCGTACTCGTCGGTGGTGGCCAGGCGTTGGCCGACCGCCATGACGGGGCGCAGCAGCAGGGTGTGTCCGGGCGGCGCGACCTCGGTCCGCAGGCCGATGACATCCGCGCCGCCGCCAGCACCGCGAAAGACCTGCTTGGCCCCGGGCAGGGTGACCTTTCCAGGCGACAGCTTCATGACCGGCCGGTCGCCGAAAGTGACCAACTTGTACGCGCTGTCGAGGTACGGCGCGTCGGCGGACACGCCCATCCTGGTGCCGACGCCGTACGCGTCGATCGGCGCGCCCGAGCCGACCAGGTCGGCGATGGCGTACTCGTCGAGCCCGCCGCTGGCCACGATGCGGGCATCGGTCAGCCCTTCCCGGTCGAGGAGTTGACGGGCGGCGACGGCGAGCCGGGCGAGATCGCCGGAGTCGAGGCGTACCCCGATCGGGCCGGACAGGCGCAGTTGCCGGGTCACGTCGATTGCGGTGCGTACACCGCCGAGGGTGTCGTACGTGTCGACGAGGAAGACCGTGTCGGTGGGGTAGTCGGTGGCGAACGCGGCGAAGGCGCTGCGCTCGTCCGGGAACGACTCCACGTACGAGTGCGCCATCGTGCCGGTGACCCGCAGCCCGTACCGGCGGCCCGCCTCCGTGTTGCTCGTCGCGGCGAATCCGACGATCGCCGAGGCCCGCGCGACGGCCATCGCCGCCTCCAGGCCGTGGGTACGCCGGAAGCTGAAGTCGACCAGGTCGGCGCCGCCGGCGGCCAACCGGCAGCGGGCGGCCTTGGACGCGATCGCGGTCTGGTGGGTGACGATGTTGAGCAGAGCTGTCTCCACGAGCTGGGCCTCCGCGGCCGGGGCGGTGACCTCGAGCAGCGGCTCGCCGGCGAAGACCATCCGGCCCTCGGGTACGGCCCACACATCGCCGGTGAACCGCAGGTCACGCAGGGCCTGTACCGCGTCGTCCGGCAGGCTCCGGCTGGTACGCAGGTAGTCCAGCTCGGCGTCGTCGAAGTCGAAGCGCTCCAGGAACGTCAGCGCGTCGGCGAGGCCGGCGGCGACGAGGAATCCCCGCTCGGGCGGCAGCGCCCGGATCACCAGGCTGAAGGTGGCCGGCCCGACCAGGCCGCGACGCAGGTAGCTCGCCGCCATCCGCAGCTCGTACAGGTCCGTGTAGAGCCCCGACATGGTCATGATCCGCGCGCCGCCGCGGCCTGGGCCAGCAGCGCCGTCACGTCCGCGTCGGTGGTCGCGCTGAAGTCCTCGTAGTACTGGCCGACGGCCTGGAAGCCGGCGGGCTGCTCGACGCAGATCACCTCGTCGGCGGCGTCCGCCATCGCCGCGACGGCGTGGGGCGACCCCACCGGTACGGCGAGGACGACCCGGTCGGCGCCCTGCGCTCTCGCCACTCCGCAGGCGACACGGGCCGTCGCCCCGGTGGCGATGCCGTCGTCGACCACGATCGCGGTCCGGCCGGCCAGGTCGACGCGGGGCCGGTCGCCGCGCAGGCGCTCGACCCGCCGGTCGAGCTCGCCCCGGGCGGCGGCGGCCGCGGCCGCCAACTCGCTCGGCTCGACCTGGGCGGCCTGCACCACGGCGGTGTTGACGATGGTGGCGCCGTTCTCGCCCACCGCCCCCATCGCGAGCTCGGGCTGCCACGGCACGCCGATCTTGCGTACGACGATCACGTCGAGCGGCGCGTCGAGGGCGCGTGCGACCTCGAACGCGACCGGTACACCGCCCCGCGGTAGGCCGAGGACCACGACGTCGCTTCCGGCCAGGTGCGTCAGCGCGAGCGCCAGCCGTCGCCCCGCCTCGACGCGGTCGCTGAATGGCACGTCGGTCCTTCCCGTTCAGTCGTCCCGGTCCAGCCTGCACCACGGTTCCCCAAGATCAGCAGGGGAGAAGGTCCCTGGAACCGGGACCAACGCCGGTGCGGTCGACGGCGCCCGGCGGCGTGGGGGCGGCGTGGGTGAAGGCCCGAGCGGCCGAGGGGAGCGTCAACCACGCGGTGCGGGACGACGGGAGGCTTCCGTCGGGCGGGACAGCCAGGCATCGGGCTCCGTCGCGGCGCGATGCCTGCCGACGTGCTCGCGGGCGGTCGGCGGCGGCGGTGCGGATGCGCCGACCGGAGGTACGTAGACGCGGGCGTCGACGGCCTCGGCCAGGACGAGCGCGGCGACGTGGCTGGTCGGGCGTTCCGCCGGAGCTTCGTTCAGGCAGTCGGTACAGAGGTCGGCAGCCTCGGGCGCCAGCCCGGCGATGGCCGGCAGCGGGGCCGGGCGACCGTACCGGTGCGCCTCCAGCATCCGGGTCGGGGTGTCGCACGGCCACGGCAGCCGGCCGGTGAGGCACTCGTACAGGAGCACACCCACGGAGTACATGTCGGTGGCCGGCGTCGCCGGTCCGCCGCTGATCCGTTCCGGTGCGAGATAGGCGGGCGTCCCGAGTACGGTGCCGTCGGGCTGTTGATCGCACTGCCCGGCCGACGTCGCGATGCCGAAGTCGAGGACCTTCACCCCGGACGGGGTGAGCATGATGTTGGCCGGCTTGATGTCGCGGTGCACGATGCCGTGGCTGTGCGCGGCGGCCAGGCCGGCGCTGACCTCGGCGCAGATCCGTACCGCGATGTCCCAGTCCAGCGGCCCCGCGGCCAGGTGCTCGGCCAGCGTCGCGCCCTCGACGAGCTCCATCACGATGTACGGCCCCGGCCGCCCGGCCGGCCCGGCCGCGGCTCTCCCGAAGTCGAAGACGCCGGCCACGTTGGGGTGGATGAGCTGCGCCGCGGAGCGGGCCTCGGCGCGGGCCGCCTCGGCGACGGGATCCGACGCGACAGGGTCCGACGCGACGAGGTCCGGCGCCATGGTGTAGCGGACGCGCGCGTGACGGGGCGGTAGATGACGGACGGCGGCCTCGGGAGTGAGCAGCTTCACCGCAACCGGCCGGGCGAGCACGCGGTCGTACCCGCGCCACACCTCCGACATTCCGCCCACACCGATGCGCTGTTCGAGCTGGTAGCGCCCGCCCAGCATCCGCACCCGCCGCTCTCCTTGCCGTCGATCCCTGTGTCGGCCGTTTACCCGGACCAGGGGTGGGACAAACGACAGGGCTGCGTGATGTGCCGCTCTGCTGCTGCGCTGCCTCGCCCGGAGCCACCCTCGGTTTGCCGCTCACGGCGCCTGCTGGCGTAGCGACACCCCCACGCGTGCGTCTTACGAACGAGTGTGCATGAAGCGAACAAAGCTGCGTCACATTCCGCGTCAGCGGTCAACCCGGTCGATGTCCCGGCGCCGCCTGCTCGCCACTCGCTACTCATCTGCCACGCGCTGGCTGGCTTGCCGGCCGGTCTGCCGGAGGGGTCGAGCAGGGAGCCGGGTGCGTTGACGAGGCGCGCAATTCGCCGTATTGTGCGCTAGCAGAACGGGCGTTCGCGCAGCGAACAAGTTGATCTACCGCTGTCCCGGTGATCCCTGACCCGTCACCCTGTTCCCGTGACCCACGGAGTGCCGCCGATGGCTGAGATCGTCCCGCTCGCCGACGCCGTGTCCGAACTCGTGCGCGACGGTGACACCGTCGCGATGGAGGGCTTCACGCACCTCATCCCGTTCGCGGCCGGCCACGAGATCATCCGCCAGCGTCGCCGTGACCTGACCCTGGTACGGATGACCCCCGACGTCATCTACGACCAGCTCATCGGTGCCGGTTGCGCCCGCAAGCTGGTGTTCTCCTGGGGCGGCAACCCCGGCGTCGGCTCGCTGCACCGGTTCCGCGACGCGGTACAGAACTCCTGGCCGGTGCCGCTGGAGATCGAGGAGCACAGCCACGCCGGCATGGCCAACCGGTACGTGGCCGGCGCCGCCGGCCTGCCGTTCGCCGTGCTGCGCGGCTACACCGGCACCGACCTGGCCGAGCAGACCGAGACCATCAAGCCGATCACCTGCCCGTTCACCGGCGAGGTGCTGACCGCGGTACCGGCGCTGCGCCCCGACGTCGCGGTCGTGCACGCCCAGCGGGCCGACCGCGACGGCAACGTGCAGATGTGGGGCATCACCGGCGTCCAGAAGGAGGCCGTGCTCGCGTCCAGTCGCAGCCTGGTGACGGTCGAAGAGGTGGTCGACACCCTGGAGCCCCTGCCGGGTGCGGTGGTGCTGCCGTCGTGGGTCGTCACCAAGGTGTCGGTCGCGCCGAACGGTGCCCACCCGTCGTACGCCCAGGGCTACTCGGTGCGCGACAACGAGTACTACCAGGCGTGGGACGCCATCAGCCGGGACCGCGACAGCTTCCAGCGGTGGCTGGACGAGTCGGTCTTCGCCACGGCCGCGTCGGCCTGATCCGGAGAACGGAGAGAGATGACCGAGGTTACCGCCGCTCCGGACTGGAGCGCCGACGAGATGATGACGGTGGCGGCCTCGCGCGCCCTGCGCGACGGCGCCGTCTGCTTCGTCGGTATCGGACTGCCCAGCACCGCCGCCAACCTGGCCCGCCGTACGACCGCGCCCGGGCTGGTGCTGGTCTACGAGTCCGGCACCATCGGCGCCAAGCCCGACTACCTGCCGCTGTCCATCGGTGACGGGATCCTGGCCGACACCGCCGACTCGGTGGTGAGCGTGCCCGAGATCTTCAACTACTGGCTGCAGCCGGGCCGCATCGACGTCGGCTTCCTCGGCGCGGCACAGCTCGACCGGTACGGCAACATCAACACCACCGTGATCGGTGGCGACTACGCCAACCCGAAGGTACGGCTGCCCGGCGCGGGCGGGGCTCCGGAGATCGCCGCCTCCTGCCGCGAGGTGATCGTGGTGGTCCGGCAGAGCAAGCGCACCTTCGTCGACCGGGTCGACTTCGTCACCAGCGTCGGCTTCGGCGCCGGCCCCGGTGACCGGGAGCGGTACGGGCTACGCGGCGGCGGTCCCCGTACCGTCATCACCGACCTCGGCGTGATGGAGCCCGACCCGGTCAGCTGCGAGCTGACCCTCACCCGCCTGCACCCCGGCGTGACCGTCGAGCAGGTACGCGAGGCGACCGGCTGGGAGATCGCGGTCGCCGACGACCTGGGCACCACCGAGCCGCCTACGCCTGCGGAGCTGACCATCCTGCGCGAACTCGAGAAGACCAAGGGGGGCAAGCGATGAGCCAGGACGTGTTCATCCTGGACGCCGTCCGTACCCCGATCGGCCGGTACGGCGGCGCGCTCGCCGACCAGCGCCCCGACGACCTGGCGGCGACCGCGGTACGGGCGCTGGTCGACCGGACCCCCGACCTCGACCCGGCCCGCATCGACGACATCGTGCTCGGCGACGCCAACGGCGCCGGCGAGGACAACCGCGACGTCGCCCGGATGGCCGGCCTGCTGGCCGGGCTGCCCACGTCGGTGCCGGGTGCGACCGTCAACCGGCTGTGCGGCTCCGGCCTCGAAGCCGTCATCGGCGCGAACCGGGCCATCGCGGTCGGCGACGCGTCGCTGTGCATCGCCGGCGGCGTGGAGTCGATGAGCCGGGCGCCGTGGGTGATGCTCAAGCCCGAGCGCGGGTACCCGCGCGGGCACGAGACGCTGCACTCGACCACGCTCGGCTGGCGGATGGTCAACCCCAACATGCCGTCGGAGTGGACCGTCGCGCTGGGGGAGGGCGCGGAGATCCTCGCTGACAAGTACGGCATCGGCAGGGAGGCGCAGGACGCCTTCGCGCTGCGCAGCCACCAGAACGCGGCGGCGGCCTGGGAGGCCGGGCGCTTCGCCGACGAGGTGATCGACGTCCCCGGCGCCGACCTGTCCCGTGACGAGTCGATCCGGGCCGACAGCACGCTCGCCGGGCTGGCCAAGCTCAAGCCGGTGTTCCGCCCCGACGGTACGGTCACCGCCGGCAACGCGTCGCCGCTCAACGACGGCGCCGCGGCGCTGCTGCTGGCCGACCGGGCCACCGCCGACTCACTCGGCCGCGCCCCGCTGGCCCGCATCGCCGCCCGCGCGGTCTCCGGCGTCGACCCGCACCTGTTCGGCATCGGCCCGGTCGAGGCGGCCCGTACCGCGCTGGCCCGCGCCGGCATCGGCTGGGGCGACCTGTCGGTCGTCGAGCTCAACGAGGCGTTCGCCGCGCAGTCCCTGGCCTGCCTGGCCGAGTGGCCCGACCTGGACCCGGCCATCGTCAACGTCAACGGCGGCGCGATCGCGATCGGACACCCGCTGGGCTGCTCCGGAGCCCGCATCCTAGGCTCACTTGCCTGGGAACTGCACCGCCGCGGCGGAGGCTGGGGCCTCGCTGCCATCTGTATCGGCGTCGGCCAGGGCCTGGCCGTCGTGCTGGAAGCGTAAGGGAGCGCCACGTGACCGAGTCCGTGAGAACACCCAGCGGCCTGCTGTTGCCGCGCTACGAGCGCCCGCTCGGTGTACACCCCGAGCTGCTCAGCCCGGAGTACCGCTCGACCGTGCTGCGCGCGCCGTCGAAGCCGCTGGTCCTGCTGCCGCACAACCTCACCGAGATCACCGGCCCGCTGCTGGGCTCGGACCGGATCTCCGAGACCGACAACGACCTCACCCGCCAGCACGACGGCGAGCCGGTCGGGCAGCGGATCATCGTGCACGGGCGGGTGCTCGACAGCGACGGCCGCCCGGTCCCCGACACCCTGCTGGAGATCTGGCAGGCCAACGCGTCCGGCCGGTACAAGCACGTGGTCGACGACTGGCCGGGGCCGCTGGACCCCAACTTCACCGGCGTCGGCCGCACGGTCACCGACTCCCTGGGCCGCTACCGGTTCACCACCGTCAGGCCCGGTGCGTACCCGTGGAAGAACCACCACAACGCCTGGCGTCCGGCGCACATCCACTTCTCGCTGTTCGGGCGGGCGTTCACGCAGCGCCTGGTCACCCAGATGTACTTCCCGGACGACCCGCTGCACCAGTACGACCCGATGCTGATCACGGTACGCGACGAGAAGGCGCGCAACCGGCTCATCTCCCGCTTCGACATGGAGACGACGGAGCCGGAGTGGGCGCTGGCGTACGAGTTCGACATCGTGCTGCGCGGTTCGGACGCTACCCCGATGGAGGACCCTCACGATGACGACGACGAGTGAGCGCCTGGGCCTGACCCCGTCCCAGACCGTCGGCCCGTACCTGTCCATCGGCCTGACCTGGGAAGACGGCCCGTACGTGGTGCCCGAAGATACGCCGGGCAGCATTCTGGTCACCGGCCGGGTGTACGACGGCCAGGGCCAGCTGGTGACCGACGGGCTCGTCGAGACCTGGCAGGCCGACCCCGACGGCCGGTTCGCCCACGCCGACGACCCGCGTGGTGCCGTGGAGTCCCAGCTGCCGGGCTTCCGCGGCTTCGGCCGCTGCAACACCGACGCCGACGGCAGTTTCCGCATCGTCACCGTCAAGCCGGGCCCGCTGCCCACCCCGGACGGCGACACCGAGGCGCCGCACCTCAACGTGTCGGTCTTCGCGCGCGGCCTGCTCGACCGCGTCGTGACCCGGCTGTACTTCCCGGACGAGGCGGAGGCGAACGCGGCCGACCCGGTCCTGAACGCCGTCGATCCCGACCGGCGGGCCACCCTCATCGCCGAGGCGACCCCCGACGGGTACCACCTCGAGATCCGCCTGCAGGGCGAGAACGAGACCGTCTTCTTCGATGTCTGACGGCTCGCTGTCTGGCGGTTCGCTTTTTGGGCCCATGTTCGGTGATCCCGGCGTGGACGCGGCGACCGGCGACCGGGCCTGGCTGCAGGCGCTGCTGGACGTCGAGGCCGGGCTCGCCCGCGCCGAGGCACGGGCCGGGCTGGTACCGCAGGCCGCCGCCGAGGCGATCACGGCGGCCTGCGTCGCCGACCGGTTCGACCCGGCCGACCTGGCCCGCCGGGCCGTCGGCTCGGCCACCGTGGTCATCCCGCTCGTCGAGGACCTGCGCGGGCTGGTCGGCGGCGAGGCGCGCAACTACGTGCACGCCGGCGCCACCAGCCAGGACATCGTCGACAGCGCGATGTCCCTGGTCGCCAAGCGCGCGTCGGCGGTGATCGAGTCCCACCTCGCCGCCTGCGCGGACCGGCTCGCGGCCCTCGCCGACGAGCACCGCCACACCGTCCAGATCGGACGGACCCTGCTCCAGCAGGCGCTGCCCACCACGTTCGGCGTGGTCTGCGCCGGCTGGCTCGTCGCCCTGGACGAGGCCCGTACCGGCCTCGCCCGGGTCCGCGCCGAGCGGCTGGCGGTCCAGCTCGGCGGCGCGGTCGGCACCCTCGCCTCGCTCGGCGAGCACGGCCCCCGGGTAGCCGACCTGCTCGCCGACGAACTGGGCCTGGCCACGCCCACGCTGCCGTGGCACACCGCGCGCGGGCGCGTCGCCGAACTGGCCGCGGCGCTCGGCGTGGTGGCCGGCGCCCTCGGTACGGTCGCGCTCGACGTCACGCTGCTGTCGCAGACCGAGGTCGCGGAGGTGGCCGAGGGCACTGGCGGCGGGTCGTCGGCCATGCCGCACAAGCGCAACCCGGCCCGCTCGGTCCTGGTCAACGCGTGCGCGCACCGGGTACCGGGCCTGGTGGCGACCGTCTTCGCCGCGCTGCCGCAGGAGGCCCAGCGGGCCGCCGGGCGGTGGCAGGCCGAGTGGGAGACCGTCACCGAGCTGCTCCGGCTGACCGGGGGTGCCGCCGGCCACACCCGGGCGCTCCTGGCCGACCTGCGGGTGGATCCGGTACGGATGCGGGCCAACCTGGACGCGGGTGGCGGGCTGACGATGGCCGAGAGCGCGGTCGGGCGGCTGGCCGGCGCGATGGGCCGCGAGCGGGCCCGGGCCGCCGTCACGGCCGCCTCGAAGCTGGCCCGTGAGTCCGGCGGTACCTTGCGCGACGCGCTGCTGGACGACCCCGAGGTTCGGGCCGCGGTCGGCAGCGACGAATTGGACGCCGCGCTCGAGCCGGCCTCGTACCTCGGCGCCGCCGAGGTGTTCGTCGACCGCGCGCTGCGGGCGCACTTCTCCTGGAAGGAAACCTCATGACGGCCCGTCTCGGGTACGAGTTGAGCGGGCCGGAGGACGCCCCGCTCCTGGTTCTCGGCGGTTCCCTCGGCACGACGCGGGCGATGTGGCGCCCGCAGGTGGCCGAGCTGGCCGGCCGCTGGCGCGTCCTGGCCTTCGACCACCGCGGGCACGGCGCCTCCGAGGTGCCCACCGGCCCGTACACCCTCGACGAGCTGGGCGCCGACGTGCTGGCCCTGCTGGATGAGGTCGGCGCCGACCGGGTGTCGTACGCCGGGCTCTCGCTCGGCGGGATGATCGGTATGTGGCTCGCCGCGCACGCGCCGGAGCGCATCGACCGGCTGGCGCTGCTGTGCACCTCGGCGTACCTGCCCCCGGCCGACGGCTGGCTGGAGCGGGCCCGGCTGGTACGCGAGGGCGGCACCGCGGGCGTGGCCGAGTCGGTGGCGACCCGCTGGTTCACCCCGCCGTTCGCCACGGCCCAGCCGGACACCGTGCGGGACCTGGTCAAGGGGCTCACGGAGGTACCGGCGGAGGGGTACGCCGGCTGCTGCGAGGCGATCGCGGCGATGGACCTGCGGCCGGTACTTTCGCGGATCGGCGCGCCGACCCTGGTGATCGCGGGCGCCGACGACCCGGCGACACCCGTGGCGCACAGCGAGACGATCGTCGCCGGGGTGCCGGAGGCGCGGCTCGCGGTCGTGGAGCCGGGGGCGCACCTGGCCAGCGTCGAGCAGGCGGCCGAGGTCAACCGGCTGCTCACTGAGCATTTCAGCAACTGAGCGCATTTCAGCAACTGAGCGCCTTTCAGTAACTGAGCAACTGACGGGAGAGCGGGATGTCCGACACGTACAGCGACGGCATGACGGTGCGCCGGGCGGTCCTCGGCGACGAGCACGTCGACCGGGCCATCGCGCGCACCGACGGGTTCACCGCGGACTTCCAGGACCTCATCACCCGGTACGCCTGGGGTGAGATCTGGACCCGCGACGGCCTGGACCGGCGCACCCGCAGCTGCATCACGCTGTCGATCCTCGCGGCGCTGGGCCACGAGAACGAGCTGGCGATGCACGTGAAGGCGGCGCTGCGCAACGGGCTGACCCGCGACGAGATCAAAGAGGTCCTGCTCCAGGTCGCGATCTACGCCGGGGTGCCGGCCGCGAACACCGCCTTCGCGGTGGCGCAGCGGGTGCTCGCCGACATCCCGGACGCTCCGTGACAGAGGCCCCGGTCCGCGACTCGGACTTCGTCCAGTCGATGGAGCGGGGACTCGCGGTGATCCGCGTTTTCAACGCCGACAACCCGGAGTTGACGCTCAGCGAGGTGGCCACGGCGACCGGCCTCACCCGAGCCGCGGCGCGGCGGTTCCTGCACACGCTGGTCCAGCTCGGCTACGCGCGTACCGACGGGCGCCGGTTCTCGCTGCGCCCCAGGATCCTGGAGCTCGGGTACTCGTACCTGTCCAGCCTGTCGCTGCCCGAGGTCGCGCTGCCGCACATGGAGCAGCTCGTGGCGGCTGTCCACGAGTCGTGCTCGATGTGCGTGCTCGACGGCGACGACATCGTCTACGTCGCCCGGGTGCCGACCAAGCGCATCATGCGGATCGCGATCAGTGTCGGTACCCGGTTCCCGGCGTACGCCACCGCCATGGGGCGGGTCCTGCTGGCAGGCCAGTCCGACGAGTGGCTCGACGGGTACCTGTCCTCGTCGACGCTGCCGGCGAGGACCGCGCGCACCATCACCGAGCCGGGACGCCTGCGTGCCGAACTGGCGCGGGTGCGCCGGCAGGGCTGGGCGCTGATCGACCAGGAGCTGGAGGAGGGGCTGCGCTCGATCGCGGTACCGGTCCGGGGTGGTGACGGCCGGGTCGCGGCGGCGGTCAACGTCTCGGTGCACGCGAGCCGGGGTCCTGCCGAGGACGTGTGCCGGGAACTCCTGCCGCCGCTGCTCGACACGGCGCGCCTGATCGAGCAGGACCTGCGGCTGCCTGCGTCGATCTAGCCCTGCCCGCGTCCCGGGTCGCGTCTCCCGACTGCCGCACCCGCCTCCCGACCGGCAATCGCGGCGGACGCCGGCACTGACCTGCGTGAATGAGAATGTCATACGCGCGTCATACAGTGCTACCATGATGATCGTCTGGTCCCGCGACGCGATGCGCCTGGTCGAGGAGATGGGCGTGCCGCCCACCGAGGTCAACCAGGCCGTGGGTGCGGAAGGTCGGCGTCTTCTTCTGCCCCTCGAGGGCGGCGACGGATGGCGGGTCATCACCGACGTGACCGGTCGTCTGGTCGAGGTCTGGCTGGTCCGGGCCGACGCGGACTGGTACGAGGTGATCGGCGCGTTCGATGCCGGCATGGACGGCAAGGCGCGGTGGCACAACGCGCGGGAGGGTGAGCTGCGATGAGGGCACGGGAGCTGATGGAACAGGCCCGCTCCGGGCAGCCGCTGGACGACTCCCACTTCGGCAAGGCGCGCGTGACCGACGAGCGGTTCGAGGTCAGCGAGGAGGTCATGGTCGGCAAGTCGGTGCGGGTGCCGATGTCGATGGTGGCCCGCATCGAGACCGTGGCCGAGAAGATGGGCAGCGACTGGAGCAAGACCGTGCGCCGGTGGATCGAGGAGGGCCTGGCGCGCGACGAGGGTACCGAGCAGGACCCGGCGGCGGAGCTGGCCAGTGCCGTGGCGCGGCTGCACACCGCCGCCGAGCGGGCGCAGCAGCTACTCGGGCAGCGACAGGGGAGAGCCGCCTAGTCCGTCATCCGACTGGGTTCACAGGCTTGCCAGTACCTTGGCGATCAATTGGCGCGCCGGCCGACCACGGTGGCTAACTCAGCGAGTTCCGCAAGGTCCTGAGCGCCCGGGTGGTCTGGCCGGTGACCGTGCCGACCGAGCAGTCGAGCAAGCGGGCGGTCTGCTCGACGCTGCAGTCGAGCCAGAACCGCAGCATGATGATCCTCCGCTGGCTTCGCCCCAGGCGGTTGACGGCCGCGAGCAGGGTGACCCGGTCGTCCGCCGGGTCATCCCAGGCGGCCGGCTCCGGCACGTTCACCCGCGTCAGCACCTCACGTGACCAGCGCAGGCGCCGATGCTCGCTCAGGTAGACGCGCAGCAGGACCTTGTGGCTGTAGGCGTTCAGTTGATCGTGTTGCGTCAACCTGTCCCACTGCTCGTACACCTTCTGCAGGGTGAGCTGCGTCAGGTCTTCCGCCTGATGCCAGTCGCCGCACATCCGGTAGGCCACCCGGTGCAGCCGCGCCCGGCTGCCACGCGCGTACGTCTCGAATTCATGATCGTATCGATGGCCGTTCAACACATCCCCCGTGAGATTGGCCGCCAAATGTCGTAGACGCCTCGACGCAATCTAAACAAGTAAGTCAATCGAGGGGCGTCAGTGATTCATGCCAAGACAGGACAGATGAGACTCGGATTGCAGAGTCTGAAAATTGATGTGGCGTGCAGCATTTGGCGGGGCTCGGCGCGTGTTGCTCTATGAAGTGCCACAGCCGATCCAATCGGAGGATGAAAGCATGCTGCACAGAACGCTGAAGATCGCGGCCACTGCGGCGGTCGTCGGAGCGACGGCGCTCATTCCGGCTGCGGCGGCGTCCGCCGCTCCGACGACCGCCGAGACCTTCCAGGCCCAGCTCGTCGTCACCGGCATCGACCAGCAGGTCGCGAACCGGAACGGGTACAAGGTAATCGTCAAGGACGGCAAGCTGGACACGGTCAAGGTGGCCAACCATCCGATCACGCAGGAGCCGGTGGTCACCACCATGGACAACCCTGTCGTGACCGGCAACTGCGGCACGTCGTTCCTCTACTACGCTGCTCAGGGCGGTCGCAAGGCACAGGTCTACACGGGTTTCGACCTGACCACCGCGGCGCCGATGTTCGCCTATGACTGGACCGTAGCGGTGACCGACAATATCGGCGTCGGCTCGAAGCCGTGGGGCGGCCCGCATGTCGGTTACAGCTGGGACGACACGTGGACGACGAGCCACGGAACCACGGGATACTCGTGGGCGCAGGTCACTAACGGTCATGCGTACCTGGCGGATGGCAGGACGTGTAACACGCTCGGACCGTGGCAGTCAACGAATTTGTACTGACCGGTATCCAGCACTGAGTAAGCGAATGAAACGACGGCTAATCGAAAGTTAATTGTGCCGGGCGAACCATGTGGTCCGCCCGGCACACGTACCCCGCATCTGATGCTGTGGTAAATTTTTGCCGTCGCTATTCTGACATGTGCCATCTCAATCCGCGCGGCGACAAAGGGGATCATCGTGCGATTCGATCAGGTGCCAAGTTGGCGGATCGCGGAGGATGAGGGGTGGGATCTTACGGCCGCCCTTTTCATTCGCGACGTTGCGGGACTACGAGACCGTGACCACGCCGCCGATCCTCCGGCTCTATCGCCGGCCGTCCCGACCGACCGCGAGCTGCGAGACTCGATCGACCCCTCCACGGCCGGGCGGGCCTGGCGTTCCTGGTGGTCGACGCTCCTGCGGGACCGGACGGCCGTCACTCCGCGTGATGATCCTCGTGCCCGCCTTCGATGGGCGGCGTCGGGCACGGCCTTCGGCGGCTGGTCGGAGGAGGTGTGGCGGTCCGCCTTCGCGTGGGCCGACCAGCGTAAGCGTGACCAGATCGAGCAGGTCGTCGCCCGTGCCGACCGTGCCCGCAACGACCGCCTCGCGGTGGGCCGTATCGTTGCCGCCGTGGTCGAGACGCTCGGCCGCCCCGCCCGTCCGTTCGATCTGACTATCACGACCCTCCCGGTGGCGGGCACCTGGACCCACCGGCCAGACGAGCACCAGGTGCTTGTCAGCGAGGCGCTCCGCGCCGACCCGGCGACGCTGGGAGACGTTCTACGGCCGGTCCTAGGTGAACTCGCCTGAGAGCTCCCGGTGCGACCGCCGTCGTGCAGCCCGCCACGGTGCGACAAGCCGAGGACGCGGCTTCCGATTCCGTACGGGGGAACGGCGCTTGACCACGCATTGATCCGATGAATAGTGTCGATGCGCTTCGATGAACGTGCGCGGCGGCGCGCCACCAAGCGGCGCGAGGGAGGCGGTTGGCCGTGGGACTCAAGCGACGTTCGCTGCTGGTGGCCGGGGGCGCCGCCCCGATCGTTCCGCTCGCTCTTGGCGGCGCGCCTGCGAGAGCGGCCACGGCCGATCATGGAACCGGCGACGGCGCGCGCAGCGTCGACCTCGCAGACGGATGGAAGTTCGCCCTGGTCAACCCGTTCGGGATCACCGACCCGACCGGGCAGTACGCGAACGCCCACGACCCCGGGTTCGACGACTCACACTGGCGCACCGTCGCCGTACCGCACGACTGGAGCATCGAGCACGATCCGGAGGTCGCGCCGGACACCGCCAGCGGTACCGGGTTCTTCCACGGCGGCCTCGGCTGGTACCGCAGGACGTTCACGCTGCCGAAGGCGTACACGGGCAAGCGGGTCAGCGTCGAGTTCGACGGCGTCTACATGGACTCGTACGTCTACGTGAACGGCCACCTCGTCGGCAACCACCCGTACGGCTACACCGGCTTCGCCTTCGACGCCACGCCCTGGGTCAAGACCGACGGCACGCCGAACGTGCTCGCGGTGAAGGTGCAGAACCGGCAGCCGAGCAGCCGGTGGTACTCCGGCAGCGGGATCTACCGGCGGGCGCGCCTGGTCGTGACCGACCCGGTCCACGTGCGGCGCTGGGGCACGTTCGTGACCACGCCCGACCTGGAGAAGACGATCACGTCGGGGTACGCGAACGTGCGCGTTCAGACGAGCATGGTCAACGAGGGCAGCAAAGCGGACCTGCGCGTCGTGTCGACCATTGAAGACGCCGCGGGCCGCACCGTCGGCCGGGCCGAGTCCTCGGCGGCCGGCGTCGGTCCCGAAGGGCACACCGACACGGTCGACATCACCGTGCGCCGCCCCACCCTGTGGTCGACCGAGAAGCCGTACCTCTACACGCTGCGGACCGACCTGATCTCAAACAACAAGACCCTCGACACGTACCGGACGACGTTCGGGATCCGGTACTTCCGCATCGATCCGAACGAGGGCCTGTTCCTCAACGGCAGGTACCTGAAGCTGCAGGGCGTCGACCTGCACCACGACCAGGGGGCGCTGGGCGCGGCGATCAATGTGGACGCTCTGACCCGTCAGATGACCATCATGCGGAGCATGGGCGTGAACGCCCTGCGTACCTCCCACAACCCGCCCGCGCCCGAGCTCATCGGCGTCTGTGAGCGGATGGGCATCGTCATGATGGTCGAGGCGTTCGACTGCTGGCAGCACGGCAAGAACACCTACGACTACGGCCGCTTCTTCGACGCCAACTGCGAGGCCGACATCACCGAGATGGTCAACGCCGCGCGGAACTCGCCGGCGGTCATCATGTGGTCGATCGGCAACGAGATCCCCGACTCCACCTCGACCGCCGGGCTGGCGATGGCGCAGCGGCTGATCGACGCGGTCAAGGCCGCCGACCCGACCCGGCCGGTCGTCATCGGCTCCGACAAGTACCGCGGCCTGCCCGCGCGCGGCTCGGCCGCCGACCTGATGCTCGCCAAGCTCGACGGCCTCGGCCTCAACTACAACACCGCCGGCTCGGTCGACGCGCTGCACGCGGCGTACCCGAACCTGTTCCTGTTCGAGTCGGAGTCCTCGTCGGAGACGTCCACGCGCGGGGTGTACCAGGAGCCGCAGCACCTCAACACCGGGGAGAACCACACCCCGGGCCGGCGGGGGACCTCGTCGTACGACAACAACCTCGCCTCGTGGACGATGAGCGGCGAGTACGGGCTGAAGAAGGACCGGGACCGCAGGTACTTCACCGGAGAGTTCCTGTGGTCGGGCATCGACTACATCGGGGAGCCGACCCCGTACGACGTCTTCCCGGTCAAGGCGTCCTTTTTCGGCGCCGTCGACACAGCCGGCTTCCCCAAGGACATGTACCACCTGTTCCGCAGCCAGTGGACCACGAAGCCGATGGTGCACCTGGTACCGATGAACTGGACCGACCACGAGCCCGGCGCGGTCGTCGAGGTCTGGGCCTACTCCAATGTGGACACCATCGAGCTGTTCCTCAACGGGGTGTCGCAGGGCGTGCGTACCTTCGACCGGAAGACGACGGTCGACGGGCGGTCCTATCTGGAGACCACGGAGGCCACCCACGACGACAAGACCGTCACCGTCGGCCCGTACCCGGGAAGCTACACCAGCCCCACCGGCAGCGCCGGAAAGCTGCACCTGACCTGGCGGGTACCGTTCGCACCAGGAAAGCTGGTCGCGGTGGCCCGCCGGGGCGGGGCCGAGGTGGCCCGCGACGAGCTGGTCACCGCCGGCCCGGCGTACGCGCTGCGCCTGACCCCGGACCGGAAGGTGATCGCCGCCGGGCGCAGGTCGCTGGTGTTTCTCACGGTGGAGGTCGTGGACGCGCACGGCGTGGTCGTACCGTCCGCCGACGACCTCGTCAGCTTCACCGTGACCGGCGGCCGGTTCGCCGGGGCCGACAACGGCCGGCAGGAGAGCGCCGAGAACTACCAGTCGCCGCAGCGGCACGCGTTCAACGGCAAGGCGCTCGCCATCGTGGAGGGCACCCGGCCGGGCGAGATCACCGTCACCGCCACCGCCGACGGGCTGCTGCCCGCGGTGGAGACGGTCCACTGCACCGACCGCACCGGCCACCAGGTGATCGGTCTCGACCCGGTCCGGCTGCGGGTGCCGCTCGGCGAACAGCCCCGGCTACCCCGTACCGTGCAAGCGGTCTCGGCGGACGGCTCGCAACGGGCCGTGTCGGTCGACTGGGGGCGGTTCCAGGTCCGGCGCGACCCAGGGGACTACACAGTAGACGGTGAAGTACCCGGCACCGACCTGCGGGCGCGGGCCGTCATCAGCGTGTACCGGCCGGCGAGCGTGGAGACCTGGTCCACCGCGGTACCGGTCGGGACCGCGCCGGCCCTGCCCGCGGCGCTGCGGGTCGCCCACAGCGATGGCGTCGAGCAGTTCGCGCCCGCCACCAACCTGGCGTCGGCCGGTTCCCCGACCCGGCCGGTGGCGGACGCGAGCTACTCCGGCGCACCCACCACGCTGCCGGCCGCGATGCTCGACGGCGACCCGGCCACCGGCTGGTCGAGCGCCTTCGACAAGGCGCCCACCGCACTGCTGCCGAGGTTCAACACCGCACGGCACCGCGACTGGGTATCGGTGAGCTGGGCGAACCCGCAGCGCTTCGGCACGATCAGGACGTCCTTCGTCACCAGCGCCACCTGCGCGCCGCCGGCCCGGATCGAGGTGACCTACTGGGACGGCACCCGCGAGGTCCCGGTCCGTGGGCTGACCGTCACTCCGGACGCGCTGACGTTCGAGCCGGTGACGACCACGCGGGTCAGGCTCACCATGACCAGCGCGTTCCCGGACACCGCGAAGGGGCACCTGCGGATCGCGTCCCTCGAGGTGATCGGGGACGCGGTCGGCCTCACCTGACCTGCGAGCCGGCCATCGCCCGTACGGGGACGCGCTGCACGTTCGCCATGACGAAGCCGCTGCGCGGGCGGGTCGGCATCCGGTTCAACGGGGCGTCCAGGTCCTGCGGCGGTACGTCGTAGCGCAGTTGGCACAGCTTGCGTACGGCCGTCTTCAGCAGTTCGGTCGTCACCCCCTCGCCAGCGCAGCGGTGGCTGGTGGCCGGGTCGCCGTCCCCGTGCGGGATCCAGGCGAGCTTGTCCGGCTTACGCCCGACGAACCGGTACGGGTCGAAGCGGTCCGGGTCGGTCCACGCCTCGGGGTCCCGGTCGGTGCCGAACACGTCCAGCATGACCTGGCGGCCCCGGGGGAACCGGCGGCCCAGCCAGACGAACTCCTGCCGTACCCGCGCGCCGAGCACCGGCGCGAACGGGTAGAACCGGCGCAACTCGTACCCGAAGGCCTCCACGAACGCCTCGTCGGCGTAGGCGAGGCGCCGGTGCCACTCGGGGTACGTGTGCATCGCCAGCGCGGCGAAGGTGACGAAGTAGGCGACCGCCACCGTCGGCCGTACCACGTTGAGCAGTTCGGTCGCGGCGACCCGCTCGTCGAGCGGCCGGCCGTCGGGGTCGCGGTGGCGGGCGATGACGTCGAGCGCGCTGCCCGCCGGCGGGTGCAGCCGACCGGCGCGGCAATCGGCGATCAACCGCCGGGCCCAGCGGTCGCTGCGGGTACGGGCCAGCCGGGCCCGCAGGTGCCGCAGCCCGATGCTGCCGAACCCGTCGACGATCGTCGCCAGGTCACGGGCCCGTCGCCCGGAGTCGACCCGCTCCAGCGGGATGCCGGCCCAGGCGAACGCCGCGGAGCCGAGGATCTGTACGGCCTCGTCGAACAGCACGATCCGGCTGGTCGGCGTCCAACGGTCGATCGCGGCGTCCCAGCGTCGCGCGGTGGCGGCGGCCAGGGCCGCGACCGCGTCCGGGGTCACCAGCGACAGGAACATCGCCTTGCGGTGGCGGTGGGCCTCGCCCTCGAGGAAGTGCACGGCGCCCTCACCGAACAGCGTCGTGCGGATCGGCCAGGGCACCAGCCTGGACTGCACGATCCTCGACCCGTCGTAGAACAGGCTGGTCGCGTCGCGGCCGGACATGAAGACGGTCCGCCGGCCGAGTACCCGGGTGTCGAAGGCGCGGGCGCGCCAGCGACGGTACCGGCGGGTGGTGAACGTGTACCCCTCGGCGAAGAACAGGAGGGTGCGGTCGAGGAAGCGCCGCGTCGGGATGGTGTTGCGCCTGACCTTGGGTGGGCGCTCGCCCTGCCTCTGCGTCGTCACGCGGTCGGCGCTACCCCCTGCGTAGGTGGTTTAACGATGGGATCCGCGCATACCGCCCGGTAGGCGGGGTAGCGGCGCCGGGTGGCGGGTACGGCGCTCAGTCCTTGCACGATCCGCACTGTCAAGTCGACAGCGCCCATCCTGCGCGAGCGCGGGCTGGAGATCTCGCGGCGGATGTACGAGATCCTCTTCCGGAACGAGGAGATCAAGAACCTGTTCAACCAGTCCCACCACGGGCAGTCCGGCAGCCAGCCACGGGCGTTGGCAGGGGCGATCCACGCGTACGCGGACAACATCGACCGGCTCTCCGACTGCGTACCGCTGATCGAGCGGATCGCGCAGAAGCACGTCGGTCTGCACGTCCGGCCCGAGCACTACCCGTACGTCGGCCGGGCGCTGATCGGGGCGCTGATCGAGGTCCTGGAGGACGCCGCCACCTCCGACGTCATCACGGCGTGGACCCAGGCGTACGACTACCTCGCGTACACGCTGATGAGCCGGGAGCTGGAGCTCTACGACGAGCGCGCCCTCACCCCGGGCGGCTGGGTGGGCTGGCGCGACTTCACCGTCGCCAGCACGGTCGGCGAGAGCGAGACCATCAGGTCCTTCTACCTGCGCCCGTCCGACGCCGGCCCGCTGATGGAGTTCCGGCCGGGCCAGTACCTGACCGTCCGGCTGGGCGTTCCCGGCCAGGGCGACGTCCTGCGCAACTACAGCATCTCCAGTGCGCCGGGGCGCGACTACTACCGCATCTCGGTCAAGCGGGAGGGGCCACCTCCGGAGGCGCCGTACGCGCCGCCCGGCCTCGCCTCCAACTACCTGCACGAGGAGGCCGGTCCGGGCACCGTGGTGGGGGTGAGCCCGCCGACCGGTGAGTTCGTCCTCGACGAGGCGTCGGACCGGCCGGTGGCCCTGCTCAGCGGCGGCGTCGGGCTGACCCCGACGGTGTCCATGCTGGAGTATCTCGTCGACCGCGGCCCGGCGCGCGAGATCTGGTACGTGCACGCCGCGCCGGACGGTCGCCAGCACGCCATGAAGCGGCACATCCGGGACCTCGCCGCCGTGAGCAGCGCGGTCCACGCGGTCGTGTTCTACGAGCATCCCCTGCCCGAGGACGTGATCGGCCGCGACTTCGACGCGCCGGGGCGGATCGCGATGGAGTGGCTCAAGGGCGCCCTCCCGGTCGCCGACGCCGACTTCTACTTCTGCGGACCGCGCGGCTTCATGCGGATGCTCGCCATCGGCCTGCGCGCCCTCGACGTGCCGGACGAGCGCATCCACCTCGAGTTCTTCGGCCCGGCCGAGGCGCTGTACGCCTGAGCGGCGGGTGCTCGACCGGTTCGGCGCCGGCGGCGAGGCCCAGTGGGAGCTGGTGATGGCCGCGAGCGTGATCGCGACCGTACCGCTGATCCTGCTGTTCCTGGCCGCCCAGCGGTACTTCATCGAGGGCGCGAACCCGCAGCGCCGCTGAGATCTACAGGTCCCGGACCCGCCACACGTAGACGTCGGACACCCGCTCGGCCTGGACGCCGAGCAACGACGTGATCTTCGTAGCCATGTCGGCCGCGGCCGGCAGCGTCGCGTTCAGCACCACGGCGTCGGCCCGCAGGTACCGCATGTCCTCGGCGGCGCGCTGCCGCTCGGCCGGGCCGATCTCGGTGGGGCGGCCCGTCGAGATGCTCCACAGGTGGCCCTCGGTCGGCAGCAGCGGCACGTTGAAGACGCCGGTCATGTCGCGGGGCGGATCCTTGGGTACCAGCGTGAAGCCCCGGGGCACCGCGAAGGCGCCCCCGCCGGCGACGCCCCAGCGCAGCTCGGTGCGGTCGGCGTCGTCCACCGGTACCAGGGTGCGGCCCTCCCGCACGTACCCGCGCCACTCGCCGGAGGTGATGAACCGGGGCACGAACGGCCGGCTGACGGCCGGCAGCGGCCGGGGGGCCAGCGGCAGCAGGATCGCGATCGCGGCGACCGCGGCGACCGCCCGCAGCGGTACGCCCGCCTCGCGGGCCGCCGGGGCCCGGTCGACGACCCACTGGGTGGCGAACGCCAGCAGCAGGCCGATGGTGACCGCGGTGACGAGCGCGAGCCGCAACGTGATCAGGCTGTCGAAGACCGGCAGGTGGATCAGCAGCCGGTACGGGCCGGGGATACCGGTGTAATGGTCCTTCCACATGATCCGGTCGCCCAGCGAGAGCGCCGCGCAGACCGCCCCGACGAGGGCGGCGAGCCGGGCGGCCATCGACCGCCACAGCAGGACGGCGAGGCCCAGCGCGCCGAGCGCCAGCGGCCAGCCGAAGAACGCCGTCTCCTCGGCCTGGTTGGGCACGTACGCCTTGCCGGCGGTCAGGCCGCCGATGGACGAGGTCGGGAACGAGAAGTACGTGGTCAGGTCGGCGCTGTAGACCTTGATGATGCCGTGGTAGTGCCGGGGACCGAGGAACAGCATCCACAGCGGGTACGCGCAGACGACCAGTACCACGCCGACCGCGACGCCCACCCCGGTCAGGAACGGCTTCAGCGCGGCGCGGGCCTCGCGCGGGCGCATCACGGCGTACGCGACGACCATCAGGCCGCAGCCGATCGCGGCGAGGAAGAGGACCTCGAGGCCGATGAACACCTGCGCCGTCACCAGCGCGCCGAGGACGAGGCCGGTGCGCACCGAGCGCCCCGGCTCGCGCAGCCGGACGCCCGCCCAGACGATGAAGGGCACGAGGTACTGGGCGGGGATGTGGACGTGCGCGTTGCTCTCGGAGATCATCCCCGGGGAGAAGCCGCAGAACGCCGCGCCGATGAACGCGGCCGCCCGGTGGCGCACCAGGTGCCGGGAGAGCACGTGGTACCACGCGGCGGCGGTACCGGCGAGGTTGAGGGTGATGGCGACGGCGAACGTCAGCGCCGGCCCGAAGAGCAGGGTGATCGGCGCCAGGACCCAGCTCACCAGCTGGGTGGCGGCGTTGCCCATCAGGTTGATGCCCAGCGGCGCGTTCTGGCCGTGGCTGAAGAACGGGTTGCGCAGGTGGGTGAGGGCGTACGCCTGGTCGGCGTACATCCACTCGGCGAACGCCTGGTCGTTCGGGTTGAAGCCCATCACCCGGTGCAGCGGGTCGACCCACAGGTGCGCCATGACGTACAGCGCCGCCGCGACGAAGGCCGCGTACGCGAGCAGGTCGGCCCGGCGGCCCTGCGGCCAGCGCAGCCAGCGCGGAGAGGCGGCGGCCCGGGCGTCGACGGTGGGCCCGGTTGCGAGGTCCGTCGGGGCGGCGGCCACGGCTGCCAGTTTGACTATCGACAGTTTCACTGGGGTCGAGCACCTCTGTCCGTTTTGTTGCTATCCGGCGTCCGCGGCCCCGGAGGACCGCCACATCCTAATGGGGCCCGGCCGGCGGCCGCACCCGACGCGCGACAGCGAGCGTCATCGCCGCGTGACACGCGGGTGTCCGGTTGCTCCGCCCTGACGCTGTCGGCGCCGGGGGAGCCCGTAGCATGGCCGACCGTAGTCAGGGTTGCAGGTGGGCCGTCGATCGGAGAGAACGGTGGCGATGGACAAGACCGATCTGACGCTGTCGGTCGTCATCCCCATGTACAACGAGGAGGCCGTCATCGGCCTGCTCGCGGGCCGGCTGCGGCCGGTGCTCGACGGCCTGAACGAGCCATACGAGGTGGTCGCGGTCGATGACGGCAGCTCCGACACGACCTTTCCCACCCTGGTCGGGCTGCGGCGCTCCTGGCCCCAGCTGCGCGTGGTGCGGCTGCGGCGAAACAGCGGGCACCAGGCGGCCCTGACCGCCGGCCTGTTCCGCGCCCGCGGGGCGTACGTGGTCAGCATCGACGCCGACCTGCAGGACCCGCCGGAGAAGATCCCGGAGATGCTGTCCCTGGCCCGGGAGAAGCAGCTCGACATCGTCTACGGCGTGCGCAACGACCGGACCACGGACACCCGCTTCAAGCGGTGGACCGCCTCCGGCTACTACCGGATGATGCGCCGCCTGGTCGGCAACGGCGTCCCGTCGAACGCGGGGGACTTCCGACTGCTCAGCCAGGCGACGATCGACGTTCTTCGGCAGTTGCCCGAGCGGACCGGCGTGCTGCGGCTGCTGGTGCCGTGGGTCGGCTTCCCCAGCGGCGAGGTGGTGTACGCGCGAGAGGAGCGGGCGGCCGGGCGGACCAAGTACCCGCTGCACAAGATGCTGCTGCTCGCCGCCGACAGCGTCACCAGCTTCTCCGCCGCGCCGCTGCGCATCGCGACCCTGCTGGGCATCGGTGGCGTGGTCCTGTGCACGGCCCTGGCGGTGATCGGCTTTTTCGCCTACCTGACGAGTTCGACCGTCTCGGGCTGGGCGTCACTGTACGTGGCCGTCCTGTTCCTCGGTGCGGTCCAACTGCTCTGCCTCGGTCTGCTCGGCGAGTACGTCGGCCGGATCTACACCGCCGTGCAGGGGCGCCCGAGCTACTTCATCGGCTACGACTCGGCCGAGGAGGAGCCGACGCAGGCGGAGCCGGTGCTGTCCGGACCCGGCGGTACCGGGCGATGAGCGCGCCGGCGACGCCGGAGCTCGCCGAGCGGCCCGGTGTCCCCCCGGCCCGGCTGAGCGGCCGATCGCCGTCGCTGCCGGCGCGGTGGGCGCCGTTCGCCGCCGGGCTGGCCGTCACGGTGGCGATTCTGCTGTACGCCGACACCGGCGTGGTCGACCTGGCCCGGTACGCGGGCTACGCGGTGCTGACGGTGGCCCTGCCCGGCACCCTGCTCTACCGCGCGCTGCGCCGGACCCCGCACACGTTCGTCGAGGACGTGGCGATGGGCACCGCCCTCGGCCTCACCCTGGAGTTGGCGGCCTGGGCCGTCTTCTCCGCGCTCGACCTGCGCGCCGCGGCCTGGCTGTGGCCGCTGGCGGTCGTCGTGCCGTTCCTCGCCGTGCCCCGGCTGCGCCAGCACTGGCGGGTACGCGGCTACGCGCCCACCCCGCTGGGCTGGTCGTGGTCGGTCGCCGGCGTGGTCGCCTTCTTCACCTGGTACCTGTCCCAGGTCTTCCTGCTGCGCAACCCGATCCTGCCGACCTCGGAGACGACCCGGCAGTACGTCGACCTGCCGTACCAGCTCTCGCTGGCCGGTGAGGCAAAGCACCACCTGCCGCTCGGCCTGCCCCAGGTGGCCGGCGAGCCGCTGTACTACCACTGGTTCGGCTATGTCCATATGGCGATGACCAGCCTCGTCGGCCACATCGACCTGCCTGTGGTGGCGCTACGGCTGGCGGTACCCGCGCTGAGCGTGGCCGCGATCGTGCTCTCCGCGGTCGTCGGCTGGCGGGTGAGTGGCCGGCCGTACGTCGGCGTGATCACCGCGGTGCTCTTCTGGGTGGTGGGCGAGGTCAACTTCACCACCTCGATGAGCCAGCCGTTCGGTACCCAGGTGACCCTGGTCGTCTGGCACGGCATGTCGATGATCTACAGCTGGGTGCTGCTCATCGCCCTGATCGGGGTGCTCGGGGAGATCGTCGGCCGGGCAGACGGAAACCCGGTGCCGGCGCTCGGGCGCGGCGCGTACGTGATGGCCGCGCTGCTGCTGGTCGCCTCCAGCGGCGCCAAGGCCAGCTCGTTGCCGGTCACGGTGGCGGCCCTGGCGTTCGCCGGGGCGGTCCTGCTGGTGACACGGCGGCGCATCCCCTGGGGCGTCGTCGCCGCCGGGGCGCTGGCCGGGGTCGCGCAGCTGTTCGCCATGGCGGTGCTGTTCAACTTCCAGACGTACGGGCTGTCGCTGGCGCCGCTGGGCAACATCAAGTGGTTCTGGTACCCGATGGGCGAGCCCCGCCCGGCCTGGAAGCAGCTGCTGGTCGAGGGCGGGGTCTTCGCGGCTTTCCTGATCAACATGCAGGCTCGGGTCGCCGGCGTCGCGGTGGTGCTGGCGCGCCGCCGGCTCGCCCCGGTGCAGTGGCTGCTGCTGGGTGGGGCGCTCGCGGGGCCGGCGTTGTACCTGACCCTCGGCAGCATCAACGCCCAGTACTTCACGCGGGCCGGCTTCACGTTCGGCGTCATCCTGTCCGCCTGGGGGTACGTGCTGCTCGCCGAGCGGGCCGGGCTGTCCGCGCGGGGCCGCGCGATCCTCGGTGCCACCGCGGCCGCGGTGGCCGTGGCGCTGGTCGCCGCCCAGTTGCGGTACGCCGGGCCGACGCCGACCGGGCGCTTCTACAGCCCGCTGGTACCGATCGCGACGTGGTCGCTGGCCCTCGCCGCAGCCGGGCTGGTCGCCACGGTCGGCTGGCTGGTGCTGCGGCACTGGGTACGCCCGCTGCGTGGCAAGGGCGTCCTGGTCGCCCTCACCATGGTCTTCGTCGCGGGCGCCCCCGGCCTGGTGGTGGACGCGTACGCCACCGGCCGGGCGGTCAACGGCGACGCCCAGGTCCTGCCCCTGCCCGAGCTGCCCCGCTCGCGCGTCGACGCCGCCCGCTGGGTACGCGGCCACAGCGGTACCGGGGACACCCTGGCGACCAACGTGCACTGCCTGGAGGGGGCCGGCGACACCTGCGACAGCCGCTCGTTCTGGCTGAGCGCCTACGCGGAGCGTGAGGTACTGGTCGAGGGCTGGCGGTTCGCGCCGCGGATGGCCGCGTCGCCGACCCTGGTCGTGCCGTTCTGGGACCAGCCGCTGCTCGCGCTCAACGACGCGGCGTTCACCGCCCCGACCCCCGAGGTGCTCGGCCGGCTGCGGGACGAGCACCACGTACGCTGGCTGGTCGCCGACCGCCGGGTGGGTACGGTCTCGCCGCTGCTCGGCACGCTCGCGACGCCGCGCTACGACAACGGCCGGGTCGCGGTCTTCGAACTGCGCTGACCTCTTCCGTGATCCGCCTCTTCCCCCCGATCGCCGCGCTCATTCCTGAATGCAGCTGTTTACCTGTGACGACACCGGGTACCAACAATATTGATCTTCTCGAACTGGAGGTGTCCGATGCCCGCCCGTAAGGAAATGCCGAGCACCCTCAAGCGCTCACCCAAGAAGGCCCAGGACACCTGGGCGAAGACCCACGACTCGGCCGTCGAGGAGTACGGCGAGGGCGAGCGCGCGCACCGTACGGCGTTCGCGTCGCTCAAGCACTCCTTCGAGAAGGTGGGCGACCACTGGGAGGCCAAGGGCTCCAAGGGGCCCAGCGACTCGCAGGCGGCCAAGAAGGGCCCGTCCCCCGCCGGTGAGACGGCGGAGGGGGTCAACGCGAACGCCACCAAGACCCACCTGATGGAGGTCGCGCGCAAGCTCGACATCCGCGGTCGCTCCACCATGGACAAGGGCGAGCTGGTACAGGCGATCAAGAAGGCCAACCGCAGCGCCACCCGGAAGGCGCGGTCCTAGTACCGACGTTCGGGCCCCCTTGTCCGTACCCGAGCATTCTGAGTCGAGCATTTACACCTGCGCTGGTACGTGCTGTCCTCAGTGCACCGTTCCATTCGCCGTCATCGATCCCATAAGGGTCGGTCATGTCGATACCCCCCGGAGCGGTGCGCGGACTCCCGTACCGGAGGTGCACCCATGCGTCGACGACATGTCCTGGCAACCCTGGTGGCGGCGGGCGCGGCCGTCGCCCTCGTGATCGGGCCGCAGATGCCCAGCGCCGTCGCGGACTCCACCCAACTGTTCGTCTACCGGGTCCCGGCGACCTCCGAGGCGGCGGCGCAACGCCTGCTCGACCACGGCTTCGACGTGCTCGAGAACCGCAGCGGAACCGACCTGTTCGTGCTCGGCGACGAGGCGACCGCCGCCCGGCTGCGCGGCGCGGGCTTCCGGCCGGCGGTGAGTGAGAAGCTTCAGCCCACCACGTGGAAGGCGCCGTCCACCCGGCTGGTACCGGACGCCGCCGCTCCGGTCGTCGCCCCCGTCGACGAGACGTACTACGGCGGGTACCACACCGTCCGCGCCCAGCATGCGCACCTCGACCAGGTCGCCGCCAACCGCCCGGACCTGGCCACGGTCGTCGACTACGGCGACTCGTACCTCAAGACCCGCAACCCGGCGACCGGCTACGACCTGAAGGCGATCTGCCTGACCCGCAAGCTGAGCGGCGACTGCTCGCTGACCCCAAGCGCGCCGAAGCCCAGGTTCCTGCTGATGACCCAGATCCACGCCCGTGAGATCGTCACCGGGGACATCGCCTGGCGGTTCATCGACCACCTGGTGAACGGCTACGGCTCCAACGCCCAGGTGACGGCGCTGCTCGACAGCACCGAGGTCTGGGTCGTGCCGATCGTCAACCCCGACGGGGTCGACCTGGTGCAGCAGGGCGGCAACCGGCCGTACCTGCAACGCAAGAACCTCAACGGGGCGGCCGGCTGCGCCAACCCGCCGACCAGCTCCAACCAGGTCGGCGTCGACCTGAACCGCAACACCGCCAACCACTGGGGTACCTCCGGCGTCAGCTCCAGCCGCTGCGCGCAGACCTACCCCGGTACCAGCGCCGACAGCGAGCCGGAGACGAAGGCGATCAACAACCTCTTCCGCCGGTTGTACGCCGACCAGCGCGGCCCGAACGACAGCGACGCGGCGCCGGCCACCACGCGGGGCGCGATGATCAGCCTCCACTCGTACGCCGGCATGAACCTGTTCCCGTGGGGCTGGAGCACCCGCGACTCGGCCAACGACGCGGCCCTGCGCCGGATCGCGGCCCAGATGAGCCAGTACAACGGATACCAGTACGGGCAGCCGGGCGAGATCCTCTACAACGCCTCGGGTACCAGCGACGACTGGTCGTACGGTGAGCTCGGCATCGCCAGCTTCACCACCGAGCTCGCCAGCTGCGGCAGCTTCACCCCGGCGTACTCATGCACCACGACCGACTGGAACAAGAACCTGCCGGCGCTGATGTACGTGGCAGGCAAGGCGAAGGCGCCCTACCAGCCGTGACCGCCGACGCCCGGCCGGCAGCGTGGACACACCACGAAGCCGGCCGGGCGGAAGGCTCACATCGGCTCGGGCGCCTCGTCGGGCTCCGGCCCGGGGTGCGGGGAGCCCATCTGCTTCGGCGTCGGCGCCTGGTCCGGGTCCGGCGAGTCCGGGTGGCCTTCGAACCCCGAGCCGCCGCTGCTGCTGCCCGACGCGCCGCCGGCCATACCGGCCGCGTCCTCGGTGACGATGTCCGACGTGGCGATCGCCTCCTGCAGGGCGGTGTTGGGCTTCGGCTCCACCCTCGTGTCGGCCGTGGTGGCCGGCGTGACATCGGCGTCCTCGGGTATCCCGTGCCGCCTGCTCTCCTTGTCCTGTGTCAACGCAAACACCCCGTCATCGGCAAGACCCCGTCATCGCAAACGGGCAACCTACCCGGGCCGGGCCCGGCTAACCATCTGCCGGCGTACCAGCGCGCCCGCTGCGACGAGCGCGCCGGCGGTCGCGGCGCGGCGCACCGTGGTACGGCGCCGGCCGCCCCAGCCGCCGTCGAGGTTCTCGGTGTCCGGCCACGGCTGGAAGAGGTTGCCGTCGTGGATCGGCGTCGGCTCGCGGGACAGGTGGGTACGGTCGACGTAGTACGCGAGGAGCCGTTCGACCAGGCCCGGGGCGAGCTTGGACAGCACCCGCAGGAGCCAGCCGGCCGGGCCGACGATCACCTCGCGGCGCGGTACCCGTACCAGGTTCACGACGGCGCGCGCCACCCGCTCCGGCGGGTACACGGGGGGCATCGGTCGCACCTTCCGCTCGGTGTAGTTGGCCGCGTGGTCGTAGAACGGGGTGTCGATCGAGGCGGGCAGGACGGTGCAGACGCGGACCCCGCGGGCGCGGTCGAGCCGCAGCTCCTGGCGCAGGCTGACGTCGAGGGCGCGGATCGCCGCCTTGGACATCACATACGGGTGGTTGTACGGCGTCGGGGCGAACGCGGTGACCGACGAGATGTTGATCAGTATGCCGGACTCCTGCGCGCGCATCTGCTCCAGCGCGGCCCGGCTGCCGTAGACGTACCCCATGATGTTGACGTCGATGACACGCCGGGCGTCGGCCATGGGCAGCCGCAGGAACGGGCTGAAGATGCCGAGCACGGCGGCGTTGACCCAGACGTCGATGCGGCCGAACCGGTCGAGGGTGCGGTCGCGTACCTCGGCGACGACGGCCTCGTCGCTGATGTCACCGGCTACCGACAGCGTCCGGGCGCCCCGGTCGGCGCACTCGCGCTCGGCCTCGGCGAGCGGCTGCGGTGCCCGGGCGGTGAGTACGACGTCCGCGCCGGCGTCGGCGAAGGCCAGCGCGGTGGCCCGGCCGATGCCGCTGGAGGCGCCGGTGACGACCACGACCGCGTCCCTGACTCGCATGGTGGGCGCCTACCCCGGGACCCCACACTCTCCCGTGATCACCGAGAGTTTATGGCGCGATGGCACCCCAGAGCCTCGGTGATCACGGGGAGAGCGACGCGTCAGCTCGCGGAGACCGACGCGAGGTAGGCGGCGGCCTTGTCGGGCGCCATGAACCAGTGCTGGTAGTCGTTCGGGTCGGAGAAGCCGTTGGCGAACCGGCGTGCGATGGTCGGGTTGCCGGCGGCGGCGCCCAGGATCTGCTGTACGTGCTCGGGCAGCGGCTGGAGCATCGCGTTGGTCCAGTCGACCACCGCCCGGCCGGTGCCCTCCCAGAACAGCTCGAAGGTCTGCTCCATCCAGGACCGGTCGAACGGCTGGTCGCCGTGGGCCAGGATGGACTGGAGGTACGAGTACGCGCACTTCGCGGCGGTGTTGCTGCCCTGGCCGGTGATGGGGTCGTTGGCGACCACGACGTCGGCCATGCCCAGGGCGAGGCCGCCGCCGGGAAGGTCGGCCACGGGGCGGCGCACGGTCGGCGTGTACCGGCCGGACAGGGTGGCCCGCCCGTCGGTCAGCTCCACGTCGAGGGCCCGCTCGTAGATCCACGGGGTGTACCGGCGCATCAGGTCGAGGGTGCGCTTCAGATGCTCGGCCGGGTCCAGGCGCTCCTTGAACTGGTCCAGCGGGCCGTCCGGGACGGTCTCCCAGAACAGGATCTCGCACGGCCCGGACAGGGTGTAGCTGGGCATGACGAACAGCTCGCCGAGCCCGGGTACCGCGTTGAAGCTGACCTGGTGCACCGGCCAGGTCGGATCCGGCGTCATGCCGTGCACGTACGCCACCGCCAGGCCGCGCTGCGGTGCGGTGTACGGCGAGCGGTCCGGGTCGCGGTCGAACGCGCTGACCAGGTCGCCCTTGCCGGCGGCCACGATGGTGAGGTCGTAGCGCCCCATGGTGGTCAGCCCGTCCAGGTCGGCCGTGGTGACGCCCTGGTAGTGGACGGTGCCGCCGCGCTGCTCGAACAGTTCCAGCCAGGCGGCCATCTTGACGCGCTGGTCGGTGCTCTGCGCGTACGCGTCGAGCGGGCAGGGGATGCGCAGGGCGCGCTCGCCGGGCGGGGCGGACAGCGACACGTGCAGCCCCTCGATCCGCGGGGTCTCGTCCTCCCAGAGGTTCAGGCCGTACTTGCGCTCGCTCTGCAGTGCCACGTCGAACATGGCCTGGGTGCTCATCACCCAGCCACGGCGGATCTCGTCGGGGGTACGGGCGGACATGATGGTGACGTCGTACCCCTCGGCGAGCAGGCTCAGCCCGAGTTGGAGCCCGGACTGCCCGGCGCCGACGATCAGAATTCTGCGCATTCCATCTCCTGGGGGGTGGTTCTTGCTAACGGGCGGTGAGGGCGCCCGTGGCCGATCCTGCGGTACGCCGCATGGTGTGTTCGACGACCGCCATCAGCGCCCGGGCGACCGACGACGGGTCCCGGGCATCGCAAGTTATCAATGGTATGTCGGGGGAGAGGGCCAGCGCCTCGCGGATCTCCTCGAGGTCGTGTGTCAGCACGCCGTCGAACAGGTTGACGCAGACCACGAAGGGCACGTCGCTGTCCTGCTCGAAGTAGTTCATCGCCGCGAACGACGCGTCCAGGTGCCGGGTGTCGCAGAGTACGAGCGCGCCGACCGCGCCCCGGCACAGGTCGTCCCACATCGGCCAGAACCGCGCCTGGCCTGGCGTACCGAACAGGTACAGCACCAGGTCCTGGCCGATCGTCAGCCGGCCGAAGTCCATCGCCACGGTCGTCGTGGTCTTGTCGATGCCCGGATCCAGCCGGTCCACCGGTTCGCTGGCCGCGGTCATCCACGCCTCGGTGTTGATCGGCGGGATCTCGGAGATGGAGCCGACACAGGTGGTCTTGCCGACCCCGAAGCCACCGGCGATGACGATCTTCGCGGAGGTCAGCATGGTGTCAGGCGAGCTGGCGGAGGCCATCGCGGAGTCTCTCCAGGAGGCGGAAGTCGAACGGGGAACTGTACGGGTCGACGTGGACGACGAGCCGGTCGGTGGCGACGAGGTCGTCGACGACGACCCGGGTCACGCCGAGTGGCATTCCGGAGCAGGCCGACAGCTCGGCGACGGACTTGACCTCGCGGGCGTTCTCGTACAGAGATCGCGTCTCGGGCAGCAGGCTCGCCGCGAAGACCGCGTCGTAGGACGGCGCGGACACCAGCGTGTGGATGAGCAGGGGTTGTCGGGTGCGGGTGCGTCCGCCGGTCAGGACGTAGGGCCGCACCTTCCAGTGCGTGGTGGCCACGGTGGTTCGCTCCTTGGCTTCGGTCTGCGGATTCGGCCTGCTCAGCGGTGCTGCTGGCTGGCGGTGATCCGGTGCAGCTCGTGACGCACCGCGGGGGTGAGGACGTGCCCGACGGCACCGACGAACTGGTTCATGTGGTACGCGACGACCCGCAGGTCGCAGCCGACCGCGGCGGCGACGGCCAGGCCCGCCGATTCGCCGACCCGCATGAACAGCAGGTGCCCGCGCGGCAGCCGGATCGTCATGTACTCGGAGGAGCCCAGATCGAGGAGGGCCGAGCTGCGGTCGGCCATGCTGAGCAGCCCGGCTGTGAGCGCGGCGAGCTGGTCGCCCAGATCGCGGGGGACCATCCGGGACGCGGCGAGCTGCAGGCCGTCCAGGGAGACGATCAGCGCGTGGGTGACGCCGGGTACCTCGTCGGCGAACTGCCGGACGAGCCACGCGCAGTCCTGCGGTCCGCGGACCGGCGCCGGGTGGGCGGACGCACCGCTGCTGTAGGGGATCATCAGGGGTGTCCTTCGGCTTGCTCGTCGGGGGAGGGCAGTTGAGCGTCGGAGGTGCCGGCGGCCGCACCGTTGATGCCGGCGGCGAAATCGTTGATGCCGGCGGCGAAGTCAGCGGTCTCGTCGGGCCATGCGTCCCGGTCCAGTTCGGACGCCGGCGGGGTGCGGAACTCCGGCGAGATGCGGGACTCGGGGATGGCGGGCGGGAACGGGTGGACCGCGCCGGGCTGCTGCCCGGACTCGCCGCGCAGGCTCTCGCGTACGCGGCGGGGCAGGCCAGCGCCGGTGACGAGGTCCCGCCTGCCGTGGCGGCCGCCGTCCTCGGGCGGCTGCCCGTTGACCAGCATGAGATGCGAGGGTGGCGGCGCCTGGTACGGGCTGCCGCTGGTCGGCATCCGGTGGGCGGGCCTCGCCGTACGGGGCACGTCGCGAACGGGCACGTCGCGAACGGGTACGTCGCGCACGGGCGCCGGACCCGGACCGGGCACCGGCGCGGCGGCCGGGGCGACCTCGCACAGCAGGGCGTCGGGGATCAGTACGGTCGCGGTCGTCCCGCCCGTCTGCCGGTTGGTGAGGTGGACCCGCAGTCGGTTGGCGAGCGCCAGTCGCGACACGACGACCAGGCCCAGGTGTGCGGCGAGGTCCCCGTGGAGCGGTGGCGGCACGGAGCCGGCGAGCATCGCGTTGAGCGCGGGTAGCTGGTCGGGCTTGATGCCGACCCCGGAGTCCTCGATCCGCAGCAGCACGCTGCCCTGTTCGGTGAGGTACGCCGACACGATCACGTTCGAGGTCGGTGGGGAGAACCGGGTCGCGTTGTCGAGCAGTTCGGTCAGGACCCGGATCACGTCGTCGGCGGCGAACTCCACCACGGCCAGGTCGACGGTACGTCCGACGTGGACACGCGAGTAGTGCTCGATCGCCGAGGTAGCGGCCCGGACCGCGTCCACCAGCGACGTCACCTGGCTGCCCGCGTCGTCGACCCTGCGGCCCAGCAGGACCTGGAGGTTCTCCGCCTGCCGCCGGATCCGCGTGTTCGCGTGGTCGATCCGGTACAGCTTCTCCAGCCGCTCCTCGTCCTGCTCCTCGGACTCGGCCGCCTCCAGGTGACTGCCCATCTGGTACGCCGTGGCGAGTACGCGCAGCGCGAACTGCTCACAGATCGCGGGCCACAGGTTCTGGGCGCGGTCGTCGTGCGGGCGGGGCGGCGGCGCATCGATCACGCGGGGCGAAGGCATCGGCTCGAGGGTCGGGTCCAGCCGGCGGGCCATCCGCTGGCGCCACGTGAGTCGCCGGCTCATCGGGTGGCCTCGACGTGCATAACGGTTTGTTTCATGGTGTTACGGACCTGTACCCGATCACGTGCTCTGACACGATCATGAAGTCAACCACCGTGACCCGTCGATGGCAATGCGTCATGATCCACTTGCGGCCGGTATCGCCGCAGGTCAGTCGGTTGCCCGGGTCGCCGGGCTACTGTGGCCTTTGCCATAGGATGAATCTGTGCCGCGACCTGTCGACTCCCGTGGCGCGCTTTGGTATGGGAGACCCGCTCGGAGTTGAGTCGAAAGCGTTGCGGCGCCTAGGTATCCGTACTCAGGCGCGCGCTCCGCGACAACCGGCACGCTGTCGGCATGTCCACACCGATACAGCGCAAGACCACGACGGCCTTCTTCGTGCAGGCGGGCCTGTCGTTCGGGGTTTCCGTGGCGGCGGTGGCGACGGGCGCCGCGGGACGGTCAGGCCCGGCAGATGATTTCGCCGTGCGCCAGCGAGAACCAGCCGTCGTCGTCGGCGGCCCAGGTCCGCCAACCGTCCGAGATGCGGTCCAGATCATCCATTGTGGCCGCTCCGGACGCGAGGGCCTGCCGGGCCATGTCGGACTTCAGGATCCGCTCGGCCCACATCCCGCCCCACCAGCTGCGGTCTGAGGGGGTGGCGAAGCACCAGGTCGACGACGTCGCGGTGACGTCGGCGAACCCGGCGGCGTGCGCCCAGGCCAGCATCCGCCGGCCGGCGTCCGGCTCGCCGCCGTTGGCCCGGGTGACCCGCTGGTACAGGTCCATCCACTCGTCCAGCTCCGGCACGCCCGGGTACCAGGCGAACGCCGCGTAGTCGCTGTCGCGGGCCGCCACGACGCCGCCCGGCCGACACACCCGACGCATCTCGCCCAGCGCCCGCACCGGGTCGGCGACGTGCTGGAGGACCTGGTGGGCGTGCACGACGTCGAACGTGTCGTCGGGGAAATCCAACGCGTGCACATCGGCGACGACGAAGTCGATGTTCGAACGGCCGCGCGCGGTCGCCTCGGCCCGGGCCAGTTCGAGGGCGTCGGCGGTCACCTCGACCGCGGTGACCCGGCCGGGCGCGACGCGGGCGGCCAGGTCAGCGGTGATGGTGCCCGGTCCGCAACCGACGTCGAGCACAGACGCTCCGGGCGTCAGGTGCGGCAGGAGGTACCCGGCCGAGTTCTCGGCGGTGCGCCACCGGTGCGAGCGCAGCACGGACTCGTGGTGTCCATGGGTGTAGACGGCGTGCATCGTGGTGCTCCTCGTCGAGTCGGTCCGATGCCTCGACGGTAGCAGCCGTGTTCCGATTATTGGGACAGCAATCTCTCTATATAGGATCAGCACGTGCTGCGGTACAGGTACTGCGCGACCTTCGGGTCGTTCAGGTTGTCCTTGGTGACCTCGACGAGCTGGGTGCTGATCCGGGCCTGTACCGGCTTGCCGTCCAGCGCGTTGACCGCCTGCCGTACCCCCTGCCGGCCGATGTCGAGCGGCTCCTGGCTGATCAGCGCCTGGATGGCGCCCGCCTTCAGTGCCTCGACCTGGGCGGGGCTCGCGTCGAACTCGACGAGCTTGACCGCACCGGTCCGGCCGGCCGACTTGAGCGCGCTGGCGGCGCCCTCGCCGGTCACCAGGTTGGCGGCGAAGATCCCGGCGAGGTCGGGGTGGGCGGCCAAGGTCGCCGAGACCACCGCCTGGGCCTTCGCGGCGTCGTCTCCCGGATACTGCTCGGAGATGAGCGCGACGCCGGGATGGGCGGCCAGTTCGGCCTTGAAGCCCGCCACCCGGTCGTCGGTGGTGGCGATGCCGCGGGCCGGGGCGAGTACCAGTACCTTGCCCTTGTCGCCCACGAGCCGGGCCAGCGACTTCGCGCCGAGGTGGCCGCCCAGCCGGTTGTCCGAGGCGACCCGCGACAGTCCGAGGGAGGTGTCGGACAGCTCGGTGTCGACGAAGATCACCTTGCTGCCGCTGCCGGCGAGCAGTCGGACCGGGCCGGCCATCGCCTCCTTGTCGACGGGCGCGATGAGCACCGCGTCCGGGCGCTTGGCGGTCACCGCGTTCGCCACCGTGGTCTGCTGGGCCACGTCCCACTTCGCGGCGGCGGTCACCTCGAGGTCCACGTCCAGCGTGGCGGCCTCGTCCTTCGCCCCGCAGTACATCGAGGTGTAGAACGGCTCGTTGGCCACGCCCTGGATGAGGGTGATCTTCTTCTTCCCGCTGCCGCCGCTGCCGCCGCTGTCGTCGGCGTTGCCGCAGCCGGCCACGGTTGACGCGGCCACGGCCAGGACGGCGACGGCGAGGGTGGCCAGGGTTCGGTTGGTCCGCATGGCCCCTCCTTAACTATTCAGACCTTCTGCTGGAGCGGTCGACTCAGTCCCGGTCCCGCAGTCGGCGCCGCAACTGGTCGAAGAAGACGGCGACGACGAGGACCGCACCGACCGCGACGAACAGCCAGAACTGCTGCACGCCGAGGATGATCAGGCCGTCGTTGACGACGACCGGGATGAGGACGCCCACGACGGTCCCGGCGATGGTCCCGGAGCCGCCGAACAGGCTGGTACCACCGAGGACGGCGCCCGCGATGGCGCTCAGGTTGTCCTCGGTGTGGCTGGCGATGGTGGTGCTCGAGAACTTCGCCAGGTTGAGCACTCCCGCCACACCGGCCAGCAGGCCGGACAGCGCGTACACCCGGATCAGGTGCCGGTCGACCCTGATCCCGACCCGCCGGGCGGCCTCGGGGTTGGAGCCGACGGCGTACGTGTGCCGCCCGAACCGGGTGGCGGCCAGCAGCCAGCCGAAGACCACGGCGACCGCCGCGGCCACCAGCGCGAGGACCGGGAGTTGGCGGGCGATCAGGTGGTTGCCGACGACGTCGGTGAGCCGGCGGGGAGCGCCGAGGTCGGAGCCGTCCGTGGCGACCTGGGCCAGCCCCAGCGCCATGCCCAGCGTCCCGAGCGTGGCGATCAGCGGCGGGATCCGTCCCTTGGTGACGAGCAGGCCGTTGACCAGGCCCCAGCCGGTGCCTGCCGCCACGCCGGCCACCGAGCCGAGCGCGATGACGGTCCAGTCGGCGTCGGCGGCGCCGTTCGCGGCCATCACCTTCGCCGCCACGACGCCGGAGAAGACCAGGACCGAGCCGACCGACAGGTCGATGCCCCCGGTGATGATGACGAAGGTCATGCCCACCGCCAGCACCACCGGGATGGCCGCGTTGATGAAGATGGTGCGGATGTTGAACGGGCCGGCGAACGCCTCCGGCCGCAGGGCGGCGAAGACCGCCGCCAGGCCGACCAGGACACCGAGCGTCCAGACCACATTGGTACGCGCCAGCCGCGCCAACCGGCCGCGCTGCCCGGCCGGCCCGACCGGCTCGATGTCCGCAACGGACGGCCGCGTCATGGCGGGTCCTCGGTCGTCACGGCGCCGGTCATCGCGCGTACCAGGTCCTTCACGGAGGCGTCGGCGCTGGCGTACCGGGCCACCCGCCGGCCCAGCCGCAGCACCTCGACCCGGTCGGCGACGGCCAGCACCTCGGGCAGGTTGTGGCTGATCAGTACGACGGCGACGCCCCGGTCCCGGACCCGACGGATGACGTCGAGTACCTGGCGGCGCTGCACCACGCCGAGCGCGGCGGTGGGCTCGTCCATGAACACGACCCTGGTCGCCCAGGCCACCGCGCGGGCCACCGCCACGCACTGCCGCTGCCCACCGGAGAGCGACCGGACCGGTACGGTCACGTCCGGCAGTGTGATCCGCAGGCTCCGGAACGCCTCGACCGCGCCGGCGCGCATCGCGTCCTTGTCGAGCATGCCGAGCCAGCCCAGCGGCGGCCGGCGCAGCGTCTCCCGGCCGAGGTGCAGGTTCGCCGCGGCGTCGAGGTCGTACGCGAGCGCCAGGTCCTGGTACACGGTCTCGATGCCGAGCCGTTGGGCGTCAAGCGGGTCGCGCAGGTCGAGCGGTTCGCCACCCAGGGTCATCGAGCCGGCGTCGGGCCGCAGGGCGCCGGAGAGCACCTTCACGAGGGTGCTCTTGCCGGCGCCGTTGTCGCCGATCAGGGCGACGACCTCACCGGCGTAGGCGTCGAACGCCGCACCGCGGAGGGCCTGTACGTGGCCGAAGCGCTTGACGACGCCGGCGGCGGACAGCAGCGCGGGCGATGGCGGATCCGGCACGCACACCACCTCGCGTCCCCGAGCGACGACGTTATCCGTTGGTCATCTACCCATGTCGATCAGTTGTTGTCAATCGGTCGCTGGCGCAGCAGGGACAGGAACGCCGTGAACAGGTCCGGCACGTCGATCTCGTCCGGCTGGAGCAGCCACTGCAGGTGCAGGCCGTCCAGGACGGCGATGGTCAGGGCGGCGGCCTGTTCGGAAGTGAGTTGCCCGCGTCGTTTGAACTCGGCCTCCAGTGCCCGCGCCGCGCCCTTCCGGAATTCGGCGTACCGCTCGACGAAGAAGGCCCGGGCGGGGTGGTCGGAGGTGACGCTCTCGGCCGCGAGGACGGCGAGCGCCCGGACGGCGTCGGGCCGGGACGCGTTGTACTCGATCACCTCGGCCAGCCGGTCCAGTGACGTCTCGGTGGCCGTGGTGGCAGTGGGGCCGGTGAACAGTCGCCCGGCGTCGATCTTCTCGTACATCTGGAGTACGCCGGCGAGCAGCGCCTCCTTGCCGGGGAAGTGGTGCAGCAGCCCCGGCTGGCTCAGCCCGGCACGGTCGGCGACGGCGGCCAGCGAGGTGCCCCGGTAGCCGCGCTCGGCGAACAGTGCGAAGGCGGCGCGGAGGATCTCGTCGCGCCGGTCGGGCGAGCGCCAGGTGCGACGCTGCTCCGCCCGGGGCGGGTCGGGCTCGGCCATCGGGCGTCCTCCGGGATCTTGTCAGGTCACGGGATCTTGGCAGGTCACGGGATCTTGGCAGGTCAACGGAGGGGAGCCTAGCTGGTCGATGAGATAACGGACAGGTAACGTTGCCGACCTACTACTCGGTAGTTCGCGCGGTCGCCTGGCGTCGCGCGGTTTTTCGGGCCGTTGCCCGGCCGTCGACGAGCGCCCACCGCGCCGGCGCCGCCGGGGCCCGGCGCTGGTCGACAGGGAGGTCGGCTGTGTCACTAAGGTCCACGACGGCTGCGGAGAGTGTTGTCCCCGCACCGCGCACGCCCGCGCATGACGCGGGCGTTTCACTCGCTCCCGCGGGTGCCGATCCCGCTCCCGCGCGCATGCCTCTCGGTCTGATCAGCCGGTTCACCCTGGCCAGCTTCGCCACCTGGCTCGCGCTGCTCACCCCGGTGGTGGTCACCCTGGCGCTGCGCGTACAGCAGATCGACCCGGCCAACAAGGAGCGCAGCCTCGGCCTGATCCTCGGCGTCGGCGCGTTCCTGGCCACGGTCGCCAACCCGCTGATCGGCCGCCTGTCCGACCGGACCATGTCCCGGTTCGGCCGCCGCCGGCCGTGGATGATCGGCGGCGCCCTCGGCGGCTTCGTCGGCCTGGCGATCATCGCCACCGTGCCGTCCATCCCGGCGATCATGGTCGGTTGGGCCATCTCCCAGCTCGCCTTCAACGCCCTGCTCGCGGCGCTCACCGCGACCATCCCGGACCAGTTCTCCGTCGCGCACCGGGGTCGGGTCTCCGGCCTGTTCGGGCTCACCATCCAGGGCTCGCTCATGCTCGGCGCCTTCGTCGCCTCGGCCTTCGTCACCCGGCCGGTGCTCCAGTTCCTGGTCCCGGCGACCATCGCCATCGCGGCGGTCGGCCTGTTCTGCGTCCGACTGCCGGACCGCCCGCTCACCCGCCGCCCGGCGCCGTTCTCGGTCCGCGAGTTCCTGGGCAGCTTCTGGGTCAACCCCAAGGCGCACCCCAACTTCGGGTGGGCCTGGATGACCCGCTTCCTGGCCCTGTTCGGCACCGCCATCCCACAGGCCTACCTGGTCTACTTCCTGCCGGACCGGCTCGGCACCAGCCCCGACAGGGTGGCCGGTCAGGCCGCCGCGCTGATCATGATCTCCTCGCTGTGCACCGTGGCCGTCGCCGGCCCGGGTGGGTGGCTGTCGGACCGGATGGGACGCCGCAAGCCGTTCGTCGTCGGCGCCGCCGTGCTGATCGGGGTCGGACTGTTCCTGATCGCGACCGGGCCCACGTTCGCCGCGCTCGCGGTCGCGGAGGTCGTCTTCGGCCTCGGCAACGGCCTGTTCCTCGCCGTGGACCTGGCCCTGATCACCCAGGTCCTGCCCGACCCGGAGACGGTCGGCAAGGACCTCGGCGTCATCAACATCGCCAACGCGCTGCCGCAGTCGCTCGCCCCCGCGATCGCCCCCGCCGTTCTGATGATGGGCGGCTATACGCTGCTGTTCAGCATCGCGGCGATCAGCCTCCTCCTCGCCGCCATCCTGGTCACCCGGATCAAGGGAGTGCGATAGCGGTGTCGGCTTGCGGTGAGAGGCGTACTCCGAAGATCCGGTCCTGACCGGCGGGATCGGCGCCGCCGGCGCGTGGGCCGACCCCGTGAGTTAGTCGTTTCCTGGCGGGGGTAACCGCGACGGGACGACCGGAGGGGGTTCGGCTTGGCCACGCCCAGGATCGTGATCGTCGGCGCCGGGTTCGCCGGCTACCACGCCGCCCGTACGCTGTCGCGGCTGGCGGGTGGCAGGGCCGAGATCGTGGTGATCAACCCGACCGACTACTTCCTGTACGTGCCGATGTTGCCGGAGGTCGCCGCCGGGCTGCTCGAACCGCGCCGGGTCACGGTCTCGGTACCCGACACCCTGCCGGGCGTACGCCTGGTCCTCGGGGAGGTCGACGAGGTGGACCTCGCCGGCCGGCAGGTCGGGTGGACCGACCCCGAGGGCGGGCGCGGCCGGATGGGGTACCACCGGCTGGTCCTCGCCGCCGGCAGCGTCAACAAGCTGCTGCCGATCCCGGGCGTGACCGAGCACGCGCACGGCTTCCGGGGCCTGCCGGAGGCGCTGTACCTGCGCGACCACGTCACCCGCCAGTTCGAGCTGGCCGACGACGCCGACGACCCGCGCGAACGCGAGGCCCGGACCACGTTCGTGGTGGTCGGCGCCGGGTACACCGGCACCGAGGTCGCCGCGCAGGGCGTGCTCTACGCCGACCTGCTCCACGAGCGCCATCCCCGGCTGGGGGACCGGCGACCACGCTGGCTGCTGCTGGACGTGGCGCCGCGGGTGCTGCCCGAACTGGACGAGCGCCTGTCCCGCGCCGCCGACCGGGTGCTGCGCGAGCGGGGGGTCGACGTCCGGCTGGGCGTGTCCGTCGCCGAGGCCACCCACGAGGGGGTACGGCTGACCGACGGCTCCTTCGTGCCCACCCGCTCCCTCATCTGGTGCGTGGGGGTACGCCCGGACCCGCTCGTCGACGTGCTCGGCCTGGCGACGGTCAAGGGGCGGCTGGTCGTCGACGAGTACCTCAACGTGCCCGGACACCCGGACGTGTACGCCTGCGGCGACGCCGCCGCGGTACCGGACCTGACCCGGTCGGGCGAGGTCACGCCGATGACGGCGCAGCACGCGCAGCGCCAGGGCACGCAGGTCGCGTACAACATCGCCGCGTCGTACGGCCTGGGCCGCCGCGCGCCCTACCGCCACCGCGACCTCGGCTTCGTCGTGGACCTCGGCGGTACCGACGCCGTCGCCAACCCGCTCGGCGTGCCGCTGTCCGGGCTGCCGGCCAAGGTGGTGACCCGTGGCTACCACCTGCTGGCGCTGCCGGGAAACCGCACCCGTACCGCCGCCGACTGGCTGCTCAACGCCGTACTGCCGCGCCAGGCCGTGCAGTTGGGCCTGGTCCGGTCGCCGGCCGTACCGCTGGAGCACGCAGCGCCGGAGGTCGCGGCCCAGCGCCGGTGAGGCGTTTCAGGACAGGAACGCCGTCGTCGGTGAGGGCGGTGATCCGGCGTAGCCGGGCCAGGTCGTTGTCGCTGTACCGGCGGGAACCGCCCTCCGTGCGGGACGGGCTGATCAGCCCGGCCCGGTCGTAGCCGCGCAGCGTGTTGGCGCTGATGCCGGTCAGCTCGGTCACCACCGAGATCGGGTACAGCCCCTGATCGGGGCCGGTGCCGAAGCCTCCCGCCGGTCCGAGGTTCGTGCTTGACAACGACATGACTTCGTTGTAAACGGTCAGATAACTTGAGTCAACGCGACTCAACCCAGGACCGGTGTGAGGAGCACCAAGGAGGCATGACGATGTTGATGCGTACCGATCCCTTCCGTGAGATCGACCGGCTGGCCGAGCAGTTCTTCGGCACCCCGGGGCGGCCGGCCGTCATGTACGCGGACGCGGAGCGGGAGGGCGACTGGTTCTACGTCCACTTCGACCTGCCCGGCGTCGATCCGGAGAGCATCGACCTCACGGTGGAGCGCAATGTGCTGACCGTGCGCGCCGAGCGCCAGCGCCCGCGGCGCCAGGGCGTCGAATCGGTCATCACCGAGCGTCCGATGGGGACGTTCAGCCGCCAGATGTTCCTCGGCGAGACGCTCGACACCGACCAGTTGGAGGCCAGCTACGAAGCCGGCGTCCTCACCCTCCGCATCCCGGTCGCTGAGCAGGCCAAGCCCCGCAAGATCGCCATCGCCAGCGGCGCCGGCCGCAGGGAGATCAACGCCTGACCTCGGGGTGAACCTCCACGATCCGCGCAAGGTGTCGTGTTTGCGGCCTCGGCTCGGCGGCACAGGGTGACACCTCGCGCGGATCGTGGAACGGGCGGGTCCGTACCGGAGTAAGGCCGGTAGGGCGGGGGTGCGGCCCGGTTGCTCGCCTGATTCGGGACAATTTTCTCCCTACGGTCATGGCATGGAAACGCTGTCCACCCTCGTGCCCGCCGTCACCGCCGGGTACGGCCACGCGAAGTCGATCCGGTTCCTCGACCATCTGATGGCGCGGGTCGGTGTCGACGGCCTCGTCGCCGCGCTGCGGTACCCGGAGCTGATGACGCTCGTGAACCTCCACGAGGCCGAGGTGCGCGACAGCGTCGCGCTGGACGCCGTCGGCGTCGAACCGGTCGCGCTGGCCGACTACGCGGCCGTGATCCTCGGCGACGCGATGCGTACCGGTCGCCTGCTGCCGGCCGATCCCGGCGAGGTGGACTGGTTGGACGCCGACTGGTACCTGCTGCGGCTCGTCGCGGTGTGCGCGGTCGCGATCGACTCCGACTGCCTGTGACGCGGCCGGCACTCTCCGCCTTCTGGGTGGGCACTCTTCATCCTTAAAGGCATCGACTCCTCCTTTAAGGCATCGACCGGCGCCATAGCGTTCCATCGACGTGTGCCAACGCTCGATACCGGTCTCCCGGTCATTGTGACGAGGATATTGCTTACGTCGCAGGGTGTCCGTGGAGAAGGGGGGCCATCTCCGGATGAGCGAACAGGCAGAAAACGATATCTTGCCATGATCCTGAAGGCGTTTCCGCGTGGGAGCACGGAAACGCCTTCAGGATCATGATGACTTTCCGCTTGCCGTAGCGCAGTAGCGCGTTCTTTCCGCCCGGACCGCACTCCGACGTCCGGCGTCTTCTCAACGGTTCATCCGCTTTCTGCCGTGCGCAGCGGAAACCGTCCGTCACACGTGGAGTCACGCGTGCCGGTCCGCCTGTGGCGCGGTTGGTCACATTGGGGGGATTACATGGTTTTGATTTCATCGCGATTGCGATGGGCGGCGCCTCTTGCCGTGCTTTCCGTCGCGGGCGCGACCGTCGTCGTGAACTCTTCCCGGCCCGCGAACGCCGAATCCGTGCGGGTCAGTACGTCCAGCGTCACCGGGTCGGACGGCACCGTCTTCACGGTCACCAACCATCTGGTGACCGGCGCGGTCTCCGGCACCGCCGAACCGCGCCGCCCCCGCGAGTGGCTCGTGGTGTGGGCCGGCGACCGCAACGTCGTCGACACCACCGGGGCGGACATCCGGAACGCCCCGCTGCGGGTCACCCCGGCGATGCTCCCGGCCGACCTCGGCGACGCGCTGCCCGGACCGGACTTCCTCGCGGTGATCGACGCGGACAGGGGTTCGCCGACCTACGGAAAGGTGGTCAACACCGCCACCGTGGGCCCGCTCGTGGAGAACGAGCCGCACCACATGCAGTACATCTACCACCGGGGCGACAAGATCTTCGCCGGCGGGCTCTTCTCGTCCGCGACGTACGTCTTCGACGTCGGCGCCCTGCCGGACGTGAAGCTGTCCGGCGTCACGCTGCCGACCGACACGGCCTGCGGCTCGGTGCCGGACGCCTACTGGGTACTGAGCGACCACACCGCCTACGGCACCTACATGGGCGGCCCCGTACTGCCGGGGCCCTGCGTCTACTCCAACGGGGCGATCCGGTTCGGCAACGGGTACGCCGGAACCCCCGGCGAGGTCGTGCGGATCGGTCCGAACGGCGCGGTACTGTCGCAGACCTCCGCAGCACAGGCGACGCCGGAGGATCCGGCCCGGTGCGTCTCCGTACCGCCGCTGCTCGCCGCCTCCTGCGCGAACCCGCACGGCATCCAGGTGCGCGAGGACCTGAACCGGATGGTGACCAGCGACTACGCGGAGCCGCGCGACATCCTCTTCGACCCGGTCAAGACGCCGTCCCCGTACGTCACCCGCAACACGGTACGGACCTGGGACATCGCCGACCGCAACGCGCCCCGGCTCGCCTCGGTCTCGGTCCTGCCGGACGGGCCGCGTACCGAGCGCAACCCGGCGCACGAGGAGAACAGCGCGGCGATGGAGACGACCGTGACGAACCTGCCCAACCATCGCGGCGCGTTCGTGGCGACGATGTGCGGCGGGGTCATCTACTACGCGCCCGACATCACCGTACCCAGGCCGGTGTGGCGGGAGGTCTTCGACGACACCACCGCAGCCAGGGCGATCGACCCTACGGTGACCGAGGGCGCGGGCTGCGACGGCGGCGGCTGGGTGCAGACCAGCCTGGACGACCGCTACCTGTACCACGCGGTGATCGGCCGGTCCCCGGGCTCGCAGAGTCCCACCGACGCTGGGTCGCCGAAGATGGTGTACGCGCTCGACATCAGCGCCCTGCTGGCCAGCGGCGGCAACCCGTCCTGCGCCATCGACGACATCCGCGAGGTCTACGACGGCGGCGCCGAGGCCGACTGCCCGAGGCTGGTGAGCACCCTGCCGGTCGACGACGTGACGACCGGCGGCCCGCACTGGGGCACCCTGGACAACTTCCGGCTCGGCGACGACGGGTACTTCCACGAGACCACCGACGTACGCCGGATCGCGATCTCGAACTACTTCGTGGCGCGCAGCGGCATCGACGGCAACCACAAGGTCTGCATGGTCGACGCCGACGCGGGCGGCCGGCTGTCGCTGGACACGTCGTTCCGGGACGAGAACGAGGGAACGGTGTGTGTCACCTTCAACCGGACGCACTGGCCGCACGGCGACCACGGGGCCGCCAAGCCGCACGCGGAACTGTTCGTGGTGGCCGACGATGACCTCCGCTGACAACGCGTTGATCCTGCTCGCCGCGGCGCCGGCGTGGGCGCACGAGGCACCCGCCGGCGGGCTCACCACTTGGGACGCCACGGTCGTGCGCTGCCTGATCCTCGTCGCCGGTGCGCTGGTCGGCGGGCTCGGGCTGCTGCGGCCGTTGACCGGGCCGGTGAACGCCGCGACGCGCCGGATCGCCGGCGTCGCCGCCGTCGTCGCGGCCGCGGGGCTGCTCCAGATGGCGTCCTCGGGCCGGGCGTCGTGGTGGGTGGCCGGCGCCCAGGCGCTCGTTCTCCCGGCGGTAGCCGCCGTCCTGGGTCGACCGGTCGTCGCGGCCGTCGGCGGTCTCGTCGTGACCGGGACCCTCGCGGTCGAGGCGGTCCCGGCGGGCGGGTGGGTGGTACTGGCCGTCGGGGTGGCGCATGCCGCGGCGGGGTCCGTCTGGGTTGCGGCGGCGACCGCGGTGGCGGCGGCCGACCCCGGTACCCGCGCGGCCCTGCTGCGGCGGCTCGCGCCGGTCGCCGTCGGCGCCGCCGTCCTGGTCGCGGCCACCGGCGCGGCACAGGCCCGGCTCGACGGCCTGCGCCCGGACGCCACGACCGTGGAGAGCGCGTACGGGCGGGTGGTCGCGCTCAAGGCCGTACTGCTGGCCGGGGCGGCCGGGCTCGGCCTGCTCGCCCATCGGCGACTGGTACGCCGCCGGCCGGCCCACCGGCGCGTGCCCGGCGGGCTCCCGGGGGCCTCGGCGCTCGGCCTGGCCGGTGCGCTCGTCGCGGGCGCGGCGCTGGCGGCGGTCGAGGCCCCGCCCGCGCCCCCGGTACCGGGTGTGCCGCTGCTGCGGTCGGTCGCCACCGGCACCACCCGGCTGCCGGTCGTCGTCGTGCCGCAGCGGCCGGGGTGGAACCTGGTACACGTGGGCGCGGTCGACGCCGCCGTCGGCGTGGACCGGAGCGCTCCGGTACCGGCCACGCCCCGGCCCGGCGTCACCGGCGGCTGGGCGGCCGTCCGGTTGCCGGTGGGCAAGAGCAGGCTGTGGGTCCGGCAGGGCGGCCGGCTGGCGTCGCTGCGCCTGGACACGGGAAGAACCGGCACCGGAAGAACCGGGACCGGACGAACCGGCACCGGAAGAACCGGGACCGCCGTGCCGACGGACGGCATCACCGGCCCGGACGGACCGGAGTGCGTGAGCGCGGTCCTCGGCTACCTGGCCGCCGGGCAGGACCGGACACCGGACACCTGCCCGGCCGACCGACTGGCCGATCGCGACGCGGCCTCGCTGCGCGCCCTCGTGGCGTTCCTCGCCGGCCGTGGGGTCCGTACGGTCACGGTGCTGGACGACCCCTCGCCCCGCTCCCGTACGGCCGCCGGGGTGGTCCGCGACGCGGCGGCGCTGCACGGGGTGGAGCTCACCCCGGCGCCCCGGCCGGACAGCACGGTCGTCGTCGTCTCCGGCTGGTCCGCGGGCGACGCGACGGTGCGCGGCGTGGCCAGGGGGGAGGTGCCCGGCGCCGGTACCTACCTGGCGCCGTGGCTGGCCAACGCCCGCCTGCTCGGGTACGGCTCCGGAGCCGTCGTGGCGCTCCGGTACGACCCGCGCGATCCGCTGCCGCTGCGGTACGCGAAGGCCCTGCGCGACGCGTTCGCCGGGGAACCGGCCACCGCCGCCGGGTACGAGAACTGGCTGGAGGCGGCCGGCGCCACGGCCGGCCCGGCGGCCGGCGCCGCGGCCGGGGGGCCGGTCCACCTGTACGCCGCCGCGACCGTCTCCTACCTGCCGGCGCAGTTCGCGCACGACCACGGCGTACGAGGGGGGTGGCTGCCCGGCGGTGCCATCACGAAGGTCACGCCGCCGCTGGTGGAGTGAGCAGCGGAGTAAGCGCGGAGCAAGTATCGGTGATCCGCGTTTGATCGGCGGCAACGGGGGAATCGCAAACCGGACATGAGTCTTCCGGAGGGTCTGCAGACGGTCGTGGTGACCGGGCAGTACCTGCACCCGGACGGCCGACCGTGTCGCGGCAGCGTACTCGTCGAGCCGGAGCCCGCCCAACTCAGCAGCGCCGAGCAGGGCCTCATCGTGCTCGGCCGGGCGGAGGCCCGGCTCGACGAGTCCGGCCGGTTCAGCCTCGAACTGCTCGCCACGGACGCCAAGGGGGTCACGCCGGCGGGCTGGACGTACCGGGTGACCGAGCGGTGGTCCGACGCCCCCAGCCGCACGTACTCCATGGAGCTGCCGGCGACCGAGCGGACCGTCAGCCTGGCCGCCGCGTCGCACGGGAACGGGGACGGCCGGCGCGGGGAGGTGACGGCATCCGGTCGTACCCAGCCGAGCGGCGGGGACGGGCGCGGCAGCGGCGTCCAGGTCCTGCCGCGGCCGGCGGACCCGCTGATCTACAACGCTCGCGAGCACGGCCTGGCCGGCGACGGGATCACCAACGACCAGCCGGCGCTGGCCGCGCTGGTCGACGCGGTCGGCGACGCGTACGAAGCCGACGGCCAGGGGCGCATCATCTACTGCCCGCCCGGCCGGTACTCGATCCGCGACGAGGGCACCCGGTGGCGCAGCGGGGTGTCGCTGGTCGGCGCCGGCCCGGGCGTGACCCGGTTCCTGCTGGCCAACCCCGGCAACCACGCCGACCCGACGCCGCTGGCCTTCTTCACCGCGGTGCAGCACGGCGCCAGTCGGGACAACCACCTGGCCGACTGCACGTTCGCGCGCTTCGAGATCGATGGCTCCGGGGTGGCGCTGTCGAAGTACAACGTGCTCGCCAAGGGGCTCGGCATGCAGTACATGCTGCGGGCCCGGTTCCGCGACCTGTACATCCACGACACCGGCGCCAGTGGCCTCGGCTGCGACCACCTGCAGGACACGATGATCGAGAGCGTGGTGGCCGAGCGCTGCGGCCGGCTCGGCAGCGGCGTGGAGATGGGCGGCGCCGGCATCGGCATCGGGATCGGCGGCTGGGGCGCGGTCGAACGCCTCACGATCGCCGACTGCACCGCCGTCGACAACGGCGCCAACGGGATCTTCGTCGAGATGCAGCAGCACCTGTGGCCGCCGCCCCTTGGCATCCGGATCATCGGCTGCCACGCCGAGGGCAACCGGTTCGGCATCTCCGACTGGGGCGCGGAGGGGCTGATCGTGTCGGCCTGCACGATGATCCGCAACCACGAGGCCGGGTACGACGTCTCGGCGCTCGGCACGTCGACCATTGCGGGGCGCGGCGGCATCGTGACCAACTGCGTCATCGACCGCAACGTCCGCGACGGCCTCGGGATCGGTAACACCCCAGGCCCGTACACCTTCACCGCGAACCGGATCAGCGGCAACGGCCGGTACGGGTACTGGCAGCACAACATCGGCGGCGGTAACGGCGAGCCGGCCGGAGACATCGCCCTGAACGGCAACGAGATCTGGGCCAACGCGCTGGACGGCATCCGGGTGGACGCGGCGCTCACCGATGGTGCCCTGGTCGACAACCGGATCCGCAACAACGGCAGGCGCTGCGAACCCGGCGTCTGCAGGGAGGCGGAGAACGTCAGCTACGGACCCGCGTCACTGTGCGACCCGAGCGCCGACTGGCTGCCGGACGGCCACCTCGGCAAGTGGCTGGCGGTGGGCACCGAGCGCGTGATCGTGATCGGCAACACCGCGACCGAACTGCGTCTGGCGCCCCGCAGCCCCGGCCAGACGACCGCGTGGACCGCCGACCCGCCGCCCCAGGGCGCGCCGTACCGGCTCGCGCACTCGCCCGCCACCCGCGCCGGTGTCACCCTGGCCGAGGTCGCGGAGCGGATGACCGTACGCGGCAACCGGGTCTGGGACAGCCAGCACCCGAAGACCCAGACGCACGGCTTCTGGATCACCGAACGGGGCAGGTGCGGGTACGGGTGGATCGAGGACAACAACTTCGAGGGCAACGCGGTCGAGGCCGCGCGCTTCGACAACAGCCCCGTCGGTGGCTGCTGGAGCCACAACCACGGGCTCGACGACCGTCCGTGACCGGCGGCGCCGACCGGTACGTACTGAATCCGCACGAGTTGCGGCGGGTGCGTTTCCGCCCTCCGGGCGGGGGTAGTCCGCGCCGGGGTCCACCACGAGGCCGTTCGTTCGGCCACGGCGAGTGTGAGGCGGGTGATGCCGACCCTCGAACAAGGTCTTTGCATCTGCCGTTCTCGGCCGTTCCCTTCGCGCTGCTACAGCGGTGGCCGCCCTCCACTGCAGGGTCGTACGCCGGACCCGGGCGACCGCGCCGGACACCGTAGGCGACGCCGGTCATGGTCGGATCGGTGGCGGTCGCGACGGGGCTGCGGGTGGGAATCGGTCGCGGGGTTGACGCCAAGGGGTCCGGTGATGGCAAACGAACCTGTCCTCACCGTCGGGGTATTCGGCTCGTACGGCGGGCGGAACCTCGGCGACGAGGCGATCCTCACGAGCGTGCTGGGCGACCTGCGGCGCCGCCGCCCCGACGCGCGGGTCGTGGTGTTCTCCCGGGAGCCCGAGCACACCCGCTGGGCATTCCCCGACGTCGAAGCCATCGGCTGGCAGGGGGTCATCCGCGAGCGGATGGCCCAGGTCCTGCGCCGGCTCGACCTGCTGGTCCTCGGCGGCGGCGGGATCCTGTACGACACCGAGGCCCGCCGGTACCTGCGTGTGGTCGCCGCGGCCCAGGAGTTCGGGGTGCCGGTCTTCGTGTACGCGCTGGGCGCCGGCCCGCTGACCGAGGATCTCGACTGCGGGATGGCCCGGAGCGTCCTGCAGCGCTGCCTGGAGATCACGGTGCGCGACGAGGAGTCGAAGCTCACCCTGGAGGAGGCCGGCCTGGGCTGCCCGGTGACGGTGACCGCCGATCCGGCGCTGCTGCTGGAGCCGGAGGAGTTTCCGGGTGACCCGGAGCGCGGCGAATGGGTGGTGCGCAACGGCCGGCGACTGGTCGGGATGAGCGTACGGGAGCCGGGGCGGGCCGCCCAGACCCTCGACGTCGACGCGTACCACCAGCTCCTGGCCCATCTCGGTGACTTCATGGTGCACCGGCTGGACGCGAACGTGGTGTTCGTGCCGATGGAGCGCCAGGACATCGGCCACGCGCACGCCGTGCTGTCGTACATGACCGCGGTGGACCAGTGCCGGGTGCTGCACGGCACCTACCGGCCCAGCGAGATCCTGGGCCTGATGCGCCACATCGACCTGGCCGTGGGCATGCGGCTGCACTTCCTGATCTTCGCCGCGATGACCGGCGTCCCGGTGCTCCCGCTGCCCTACGCCGGCAAGGTCTTCGACTTCGCCCAGCAGATCGGCGCGCCCGCGCTTCGCGGCGTGGTACGGGAGGCGTGCGGCCCGCTGATGGCCGCGGTGGACCGGTTGTGGGACGAGCGCCCGCTACGCGCGGGGGACATGGCGGTACGCCTGGCCGCGCTGCGCGAGCGCGCCACCGTGACCGGTGAGCGCCTCGGCGCGCACCTCGACCGGATCAAGCCGCCGCCGCTCGGCCCGGACGATCCGCGCCCGGTCGACAACCGCCCGGTCGACAACCGCCCGGTCGACAACCGCCCGGTCGAGAACCGCCCGGTCGACAACCGCCCGGTCGACAATCACCCGGTCGACAACCGCCCGGTGGACGAGGTGGCCGTCCTGGACAGCCACCCGGCGGCTCCAGCCCTCTCGCTCTACCCGATGGTGCACCAACTGGGCCGGTGATCCGTCAGCCGGTGATCCGTCAGCCGGGGTAGCTCAGCCCGTGCCCGAACGGGTAGAGGACGGTGGAGGGCGACTCCGCGGCGGGAATCGTGATCGGCAGGCGGCCGGTCGGGGAGACCTCGCCGAGCAGCACGCGGGTCAACGACTCCAGTCCGACCGCGGTGTAGCTGTAGGTGGCCAGGTAGGTGGGTACGGATGGGACGTACGCGATGTCGTACGGCTCGGCCACGGCCACCACGACGAGCTTCGTACCGGTGGCCTGCAGCGCCTCGACCAGCCGCCGCTGCTGCGGGTTGGACCGCAGCCCGTTGGTGGTGACCACGGTCAGTTCGTGGCTGCCGGCGGCCGCGACGGCGGCGTCGATCTGGGCCTGCGTCGGGCTGATCCCGGTGGTCAGAGCGTCGGTGGCCAGGCCGCGGCGGCCGAGGGTGGCGGCGAGGGTGGAGGTCGTGGCCACGCCCCAGCCGGTGACCAGGGTGGCAAGGCCCGGCCGGGCCGCCACGGGCAGCGTGGACCGGTCGTTGCGGACCAGGGTGGTGGTCCGGTCGGTGACAGCCTGGGAGACGGCCACGTGATCGGCGGTGCCGACGGTGGTCGACACCGTGGACTCGTCGACGTACGGGTTCGCCACGAGGCCGCGCTGGTACTTCAGGACCAGGATGCGCAGGACCGACTCGTTGACGCGGCGCTCGGTGAGCTCACCACCGCGCACCGCGGTCAGCACCGACCGGTACGCCAGGTCGAGGTCGGGCGGCATGAGCAACTGGTCCACGCCGGCCTTCAGCGCCAGGACCGGCACCCGGTCGTCGCCGTACTTCTGCCGTACCCCCGCCATCCCCAGCGAGTCGGTGACCACGACGCCGTCGTACTTGAGTTCCTTGCGCAGGATGCCGGTGACGATCGGCTGCGAGAGCGTCGCCGGGTCGCCGGACGGGTCCAGCGACGGCACCACGATGTGCGCGGTCATGATCGAGTCGATCTTCGCCGCGATCGCCGCGGCGAACGGCGGCCGGTCGAGCTGCTCCCACTGCTGCCGGGTGTGCCCGATCACCGGTATCCCGGTGTGGCTGTCCACATTGGTGTCACCGTGGCCGGGGAAGTGCTTCGCGGTGGCGATGATCCCGGCGCCCTGGTACCCGGTCACCGCCTCCTTGGTCAGCGTGGCGGCGAGGGTGGGGTCGGAGCTGAACGACCGGACCCCGATGACCGGGTTGGCCGGGTTGACGTTGACGTCGGCCACCGGCGCGTAGTCCTGGTTGATTCCCATCGCGCGCAGTTCCTGGCCGGTGATGGACGCGGCGGTCCGGGTGTCGGCGGTGCGGCGGTCGGCGCCGAGCGCCATGTTGCCCGGGAACTGGGTGGCCGGCGAGCCGATCCGGACGACGATGCCCTGCTCCTGGTCGGTGCCGACCAGCATCGGTACCGGTACGCGGGCCTTCGCCGCGGTGCGCTGGACGCCGTTGGACAGCGCCGCGATCTGGCCCGGGTTGTTGACGTTGTGCGACCAGGCGAAGTAGATGATGCCGCCCAGCTTGTACTTGTCGACGAGCGCTGCTGCGTTGTCGACGCCGTACGCCGAGCGGTTGGCCGCGACGTCCGCCGCGTCGGTGGTGTCCACGGTGGAGCCGTACGCGTACGTGACGAAGAGCTGGCCGACCTTCTCCTCGAGGTTCATCCGCGCCAGCGTGGCCAGCGCCCAGGCGCAGGCACGCAGGTCCGAGGGCCGATGGCAGCCGGGCAGCGGGGCGCGGTCGGCGGCAGAGGCCGAACCGGGGCCGACGGCGCCGAGGGCCACCGTGACGGCCGCGGCGATCAGCGCGGAGACGGTGCGGGCACTACGTGGATGCCACGACATGGGACCTCCCGGATGCGACGCCAACCACCGGCCATTATCTACGTCGCGCCCGGAAAAAAGTACCCGTCGATGAGAGTGAAGTGTGGAAATCTTTCGAACCCTGTCCCCTCTCGCGGGGAGAGGGGACAGGGGGAAGGCCGGCGTCAGCGGGGGGTCGTGACGCGTACCGGCCTCGACGGCGGGCCGACGTTCCCGGCGGCGTCACGGCCCCGCACCCAGAACGTGTACTGCCGTCCCGGTGTCAGGCCGGTCACCGCGAACCTGGTCGACGTGGTGCTACCCACCTTGACGACGGTGTCTCCGTACCGCTGCCACACGTCGTACCCGGCGATGCCGACGTTGTCGCTCGCCGGCGACCAGGAGAGCGTGACGCCGGTACGGGACGGCCGGCCCGCCGTCGCGGCACCGGGCGCGCCAGGTGCCACGGCGTCGGGTACCACCAGTTCGCTGATCGAGTTGGCCGGGAAGGTGCTGGTCAGGGCGCCGTTCTGGTCGAACGTGACGTCCGGGGCACGCACGATCGACGCCAGGTCCGCGCCGCTGTACCGGTACACCTGGCCGGTCCGGCCCGGCAGCGCGCCGGTGACGGTCAGCGGTGCGGTCAGATCGGTACCGGTCTTGTTGACCACCATCAGCGTCAACGCCCCGTCGCTGGAGCGGCGGGCGCCGTAGACCGCGAGCCGGCCCTGGTCGGTACTGGTCGACGAGACCGAGACGTCGCCGAACCGGCCGCCGTTGCCGTCGTAGTTCAGGTACATCCGGAACGCGTACGCGCCGGGGTCGGCCGACGACGGCGGCGCCCAGAGGGTGGCGAGGTCGGCACCCTCCCGACCGAGGATGCCCAGCACGTCGGCCTGGGTGAGGGCGCCGTTGAGCGAGCCCAGCGCGCCGAAGTTGTACTCGGTGATCGCGATCTTCGTCCCGGGGTAGTTGGCGGCGACCATCTGCCTCATCCGGGGGATCAGGTTCACCGGCTGGTTGATCCAGCTCTCGTCGGTGTACGTCGGGTCCCACAGGGTGCGGGTCTGGCGCAGCCGCAGCGCCTGGGTGGCGGCGTCGCCCGGGTCGCCGCTGGTGACCCCGCTGCCCTGCGGGTACCAGTGGTTGTCGAAGTAGTCGAGGATGCGGACGCCGTGCGCCTGCTCGTACGCCCTCATCTGGGCCAGGTACCACTCGGCGAACCCGACGCCGCCGTGCGCGGCCCGGTCCGGCGGGTTGCTCCAGCAGCCGGTCTTCGAGCAGGTCTGCTGGTCGTACCCGGACAGCGTCAGCGACGACCAGCCCCAGCCGACCGGGCCGAGGGTCTTCGCCGCCGGGTCGGCGGCCTTCACCGCGCCCGCGATCGCGTACGTGCGGTCGCGCATCTCGTCGTACGTGGCGCCGACGGGTGCGACGTCGCGGTGCGTGGAGAACCAGATGTCGGGCTCGTTGTCGAGGTTGTAGAACGCCACCCCGCCGTGCGCGGCGTCGCCGTACCGGCCGGCCAGGTGGCCCAGCCAGCCCTTGATGTACTCCGGTCCGATCTCGACGCTGGTGTCGTGGGGGTCGTTGCCGGTGATCTGGGTGCCGTCCGGCCGGACCCCGTTGCCGCAGTCCGGTGCCCACTGATCGGTGCTCTGCTGCGGCCCGTACGTCGCCACGCTGAAGCCGCACGCCTTCTCGCGGGCCTTCGGCGCCCAGCCGATGAGCGGGAGGGTGAGGATCGAGTCGGTACCGGTGCGCACGTCCTGGTCGACGAACTGGTCGGACTCGGACCCGTCCGGCAGCTTCGTGGGATCCGGGGTGTTGCCGGGGATGTTCTCGAAGAACCAGTCGGAGGCGCGGTTCGTCGTGTCCAGCAGGTAGTTGTAGCGCGTCGTGGCGTTGCCGCCCCACCGGCGGACCGGCAGGCGTAACTCCTTGGCCAGCGCCTCCTCGGCGAAGTTCATCCCGTACACGTACGCGCTGATCGGGTGGGTCGCGGCGGTCAGGTCGACGGCGAGGGAGAGGTCGGCGGCGCGGGCCACGCCGCCGGCGGTGGTGATCGTGCTGACGCCGACGAGCAGGCCGGCGCCGAGGGCGGCGAGCCGGCGGGTTCGTGGGAGTGGCATGACGGGGCCCTCCTTGACGGGCGACGGTGCCTGGCGGGGTGTCTCACAGCCCTTCGGGAGCGCTCCCACAGTCGACCGTAGTCACGTCATCGGTGACCGTCAATACGTTCGGGTCGGCGCGGCGGGTTGGCCGGGAGCAGCCTGAGGTGATCGGCCCCGATGCAACCTCCTTGCAACTAAGCGTGACCAATAGGCGTACCTGGA
>NZ_BOON01000060.1 GCF_016863255.1 Planosporangium mesophilum | reverse complement strand
GGTCCCGACGCCTATCCGCCTTGGCGGCGGATCGGCTTTGCCTGCCCCGCTACGCGGGAGGGTCCGCTTCACCCCCGGCCTGAAGGCCAGAGCACCGCGGACGATCCCGGTAACTGAAGATCCGGCCGGCGTTCCGGTCCACAACGGTCAACGCCAGGTCGACGTTCCCGCTCCCGTCCAACCGGCGCAGCTCCGCGGTCAACGCGGCCTCCCGCGCCCGCCACGCCGCATCGGCCCGGCTCCCTTCGGCTCTGCTCTCTTCGGCTCTGCTCTCTTCTGCTCTGCTCTCGTCGGCCCACGAGGCCGACGGGCCGGGCCAGGGGCCATGCGTCGATACCGGTACCGGCACGACGGGTCCCCGGTTCGCGGCCAGCGGTACCGGCGCGGGCGCGATCCGGGGAGCGGGCCACAGGACGACGCCGGCCGAGAGTCCGGTACCCACGACGAGCGTCAACCCGGCCAGCACGGGGTGCCATCTGATCACGGCGGCCGGGCCTACCCGGTCGGGGTCGACATATGCGTGGGCGGCGCGCCCCGACGGGCACGCCGCCCACCGACGACTCAGGAACGCTTGTGCGGGCCGGTCGACAGCGCGAGCACCGTACGCATCGCCTGGTACGCCGGCTTGGCCTGGTAGTTCTCGTCGAGAAGGTTGGCCGCGCCCTGCGGCGGGTCGGTGAACCAGCCGGGGATCCACGAGTACTTGTCGGTGTATCCCCAGACGGTCAGCGACAGGCAGCGCGGGTTGAGCAGGCAGGCCTGCGCCACGATGCTGTACCCCTGCGCCTGCGCCTGGCTCTTGTAGACGTCGTTCGGCAGCGGCATCCGGACGTCGACCTCGGTCCATGCCACGGCCAGGCCGGTGTCGGTGAAGTGCTTGAGGTTGGCGGCCAGCGTCGGCGCGTCCGGCAGGCCGTACTGCAGCCCGAGGTGGCCCTGCAGCCCGACGCCGTGGATCGGTACGCCCTGGGCCTTCAACGACTTGACCAGGGCGACCGCCGTGTCGTGCTTCGCACCGGTGAACTCGATGTTGTAGTCGTTGTAGAACAGCAGCGCGTGCGGGTCGGCCTGGTGCGCCCAGCGGAAGGCGTCGGCGATGTAGCCGGGTCCGAGCTTCTGCAGCCAGATCGTGTCGCGCATGGTGCCGTCATCGTTGATCGCCTCGTTCACCACGTCCCACTGCCAGATCTTGCCGCGGAAGTGACCCGCCTCGGCGAAGATGTGGTCGCGCAGGATCGTGCGCAGGCGGTCGGCCGTGATCGAACCGTTGGCCACCCCGTCCGTGAGCCACGTGGGCAGCTGGTTGTGCCAGAGCAGGGTGTGGCCCCGGACCTGCTGGCCGTTCTGCCGGGCGAAGTTGACGAGCTGGTCGGCGGCCGAGAAGTCGAAACTTCCAGGGCTCGGCTCGATCGTTTCCCACTTCATGACGTTCTCCGGCGTGACCGTGGAGAACTCCTTCGCGATGCGCTCGCGGTAGGTGGTGTCGCTCGCCAGCGCCGCCATGTCCACGGCGGTACCGATTCGCAGGTCATGCCGGTTACCCAGGGCGCGTAACGACTGGTCGACCGGCTGCGCCTGGTCACCGCGGCCCAGCTGTCCGGCGGATGCGCCGGGAAGCTGGAAGGTGAGCAGGACCGCTGCCGCCATGGCGCCAACCGCGGCGAAGCGCCTCATCTTCATGCGGATGCCCTCTCGATAGACCCCGAACAATTCCGGAAGGTTTCCGGTAAGGATCCGTCGGGTGACCGAGATTCGCAAGAGCCGATATTCGAGGCTCGGTCAGTCCGGGGCGAAGCGGGCGACGTATCGACGCTGCCCCGGTGTCTCGACCGCGCGCCGGTCGTAGTGCTCGCGGACGAAGGCGACCGCCTCCGTAGCCGGCGCCCCGTCCAGCACCGCGAGGCAGGCGAGCGCGGTGCCGGTCCGTCCCCGCCCGCCACCACACGCGACCTCGACGCGCTCGGTCTCGGCCAGGCGCCACGCCTCCCGCAGCGCGTCGACGGCGTCGAGGCGATCGGCCGGCAGCGAGAAGTCCCGCCAGCGCAGCCACCGGGCACGCCAGGGCACCGCCGGCGGCTCCTTGCCGAGCAGGTACAGCCCGTACGTCGGCAACTGCCCAGCCGGCAGCGGCCGGCGCAGCCCTCGGCCCCGGATGAGCCGGCCCGACGGCAGTCGCAGGACGCCCGGCCCGTTGTCCCACGCGTCAGTCATGACGATGACCGTAGTCCGGCGCGGCAACGGCAATTTGCCCTCTTTCGACCTATTGCGCTGCTAGCCTTTGCTGTTTCATGCACGCATGGGTAAAGGGAGGGCGCCGTGCCGCCGGACGCTACTGGTCGACGGGTACGCACCGGCGCGGAGCTACGTCGCCTCCGGGGGACGGCCGGCCTGTCCGGCGAGCAGGTGGCCCGCGCGCTCGGCTGGTCCCAGTCCAAGGTGTCCCGGATCGAGGGCGGCGTGCACCGCATCACCGTGAACGACGTCGCCGGCCTGATCGACCTGTACGGCGTGGGCGGCGATGTCCGGGCCGAACTGCTGGCCGCGACGGCGGCCGACAGCGGCGAGGGCGCCTGGATCGTCCGTACCGGCGGCGCACCGTCTCCCCGGTCGACGGCTGCGGCGCCGCAGCCGGTGACGGCCCGGATCCGTCACCACCAACCGGTCGTGCTGCCCGACCTGCTGCAGACCCGCGAGTACGCCCGGTCGGTCATCAATGCGGCCGGCGGGGACGACCCCGACGCCGTCGCGGAAGGCCGGATGCGCCACCAGGAGATCCTCACGACCGCGAACGGGCCGCAGTACGACGTCGTCCTCGACGCCCGGGCCCTGCTGCTCGCCGCCGCGCCGGTGGACCTGATCCGCGACCAGATCCTCTCGCTGGCGATCCGGGCGCAGCGGCTGCCGCGGCTCGACCTGCGCGTCATACCGCTCGGCAGGCCGTCCGCCACGTTCTCACCGGTCGGCTTCACGCTGTACGACTTCCGGGCGCCGGACAGCCCCTCCGTGGTGTGCGTCGAGTCCCCGACCGCGGAGTCGTACTTCGCGACGCCGGAGGATCTCCAGCGGTATGCGACCCTGTTCACGGCGCTGCGCGATGTCGCGCTCCCCGACGTCGAGTCGGTTCGATACCTCCGGTCGCTGGCCTCGGACGTCGAGCGGTATCTGGGGAATCCGGCGTTATGCGCGAACGAATAGGTCATTCATGCGCGCATGAATGACCGAGATCGTCCGATGCTGTCCGGCAGCGTCCGACATGGCACCGGTCAGACGGCGCAGCTGTCGTCGTCGCACGCCTGGCCGGCGGCGCCGGAGGAGTCCACTGTGGACGCGTCCCGCGCCGCCTCCAGCGCGCGGGTGAACACCTCCACCGGCTGGGCGCCCGACACCCCGAACGTCCGGTCGAAGACGAAGAACGGCACGCCGCTGATGCCGAGCGATCGCGCGGACTGGATGTCGGCGCGCACCTCGTCGGCGTACTCCCCGTCCTCCAGGGCGCGCCGGGCCTCGGCCTCGTCGAGGCCCACGTCGGACGCGAGCCGCGCCAGCACCGCCTGGTCACCGATCCACTCGCCCTCGGTGAAGTACGCCCGCAGCAGCCGCTCCTTGAGCTCACCCTGCTTACCCCGGGCTGCGGCCAGGTGCAGCAACCGGTGCGCGTCGAACGTGTTGGCGCCGTGGACCCGGTCGAAGTCGTACGCCAGCCCCTCGCCCGCGGCCACCTCGGTGACGTGCCCGAACATCGACCGGACCTGTCCGACCTCCAGCCCCTTGCGCGCCGCGAACGACTCGGCGAAGCCGCCGTCCTCGCGCACCGGCGCCTCGGGGTCGAGCTGGAAACTGCGCCACACGATGTCGACGGGCTGCTCGAAGTCGGCCAGGGCGCGCTCGATGCGGCGCTTGCCGATGTAGCACCACGGGCAGACGACGTCGGACCAGATCTGAACGGTGATCATGCAAGGCACTCCAAGTTGTTGAAGCCTCAACAATAGCGGAGGGAGGAGCGGCGTCCAGGGTGGGCCGGAGTGATCAGGCGTAACGTGACAATTGCCATGAACGCTCGCCCGATCATCGTCGGCTTCGACGGTACGCCCGCCTCCGAGCGTGCCCTGCGCGAAGCGGCCCCCGTCCTCGCCCCGCACCCGGTGCTCGTCGTCGTGGTCTGGGAGGCGGGCCGCGCCTTCGAGTTGGCGACCCTGCCCATCCGGGGTTTCGAGCCGCCGCCGGCCGTCCTCGACATCCGTACCGGGTTCGAGCTCGACCGGGCGATGTACGAGGCCGCGCAGCGCACGGCCCAGCACGGCAAGGCCCTGGCCAGACAGGTGGGTCTCGATGCGGAGAGCCTGGTCGTCGCCGACGACGTGACCGTGGCGGACACCCTCATCCGCCTGGCCCGTGAGTACGACAGCCCGGCGATCGTCATCGGTACCCACGGCCACCGCGCCCTGAGCGAGCTGCTGTTGGGAAGCACGTCGCAGGACGTCATCCGCCGGGCGCCCTGCCCGGTGATGGTGGTCCGTGGCCAGACACCGGAAGGGAAGCGATGACGACAACGGACCTCCACAGCCTGCTCGCCTCGGAGCGGGCGAGCACCGCGGCCCAGATCGAGGCGCTGACCGGGGACCTGCGCGGGATCATCGAGGCGTCGACCTCGGTGGCCACGGACGACGAGCACGACCCCGAGGGAGCGACGATCGCGTTCGAGCGGGCCCAGGTCGCGGCCCTGCTCACCCGCGCCCGGCAGCGCCTCGACGATCTGGACCGGGCGATCGAGCGGCTCGGTGAGGGTACGTACGGCCGCTGCGAGCGCTGCGGGCAGCCGATCGCGCCCGAGCGACTGGCGGCGCGCCCGGCGGCACGGACCTGCATCGCCTGCGCGAGCCGCTGAGCGCCCTTCCCATGATCCTGAAGGTCACGCGACCCGGAGCGAGAGGTGGGCCCCGGCGGCCCGGTTGCGCTTCGCGAGGTACATCGCCTCGTCGGCGCGCCGGATGATCGCGTCCGCGTCCATACCGGGTACGGCCGTCACCGCCCCCACGCTGACGCCGATGGTGACCGCCTCGCCGCCGAGTTCGAACGGCGCGGAGAGCGCCTGCTCGATTCGCTGGCAGATCCGGTCGACCACGGCCGGGGTGGCGGCCGCCGGGCACAGGATGACGAACTCGTCCCCGCCGTACCGGGCCAGCGTGTCCCCCTCGCGCAGACACCGGGCCAGGCGGCTTCCGACCTGGTGGAGCAGTTCGTCGCCGACGACGTGGCCGAACCGGTCGTTGACCGCCTTGAACCCGTCGAGGTCGCAGAAGAGCAGTACGGGCGGCCGCGTCGCGCCGGGTTCGGCGCTCAGCGCGGCGGTCAACCGGGTCAGGAACTCCGCGCGATTGGGCAGGCCGGTCAGCGGGTCGTGGGTCGCCTGATGACTGAGCGCCCGCTCGGCCCGCAGTCGCTGCGCCGACAGCCAGCCGATCCGCACCATCACCAGCGGCACGATGGCGGTCGTACCGATGGCCGGTACCAGCGCGTCCACCGGCCGGCCCAGTACCTGCTGCACGCCGGCCACCACCGGGTTGATCCCCAGCGCCAGGCCGAGGAAGACCAGGTGCAGCCGGCTGAGCCGGTCCTGCGAGGTCGGCCCGGGAGACAGCAGCGTCACCATCGACCGGTGCGACGCCGCGGCGCCGAGGGTCAGGTACGACAGCAGGAAGACCATGTCGAGCCAGGCGGGCCGGTAGACGGCCACGAAGCTGCCGGTCAGCGCGAGACCGAGGTTGCCCACGACGGCCAGCAGCAGCACGACCATGAACAGCCGCAGTGCCAGGAGCGGTCGCCGGCTCCTGACCTCCAGTCGCACCAGCGCACCGAGGATCCCGCCGAGAGACAGGGTGATAACCATCAGCGACGCCTGACCACCGACCCGCGCGCCGACCGACTCCAGGCGCGGTTGGAGCGCGATGGCCCACAGCACGCCGACGGTGGCGATCGCGACCACGGTCATGTCGATGATCCCGCCCACGTCGTCGCGCCCCCGCTGCCTCACCAACTGCAAGGCGCTGAGCAGCATGAGGACGTGCCCGACGGTGACGATCAACTGGGCCACTCCGCTGCGGGCACCGGTGTTCGCGATCGCAACGGCGTTGATCAGGTTTCCGGCGCCGATCACACTCAGCGCGGACACGATCAACCACAGCGCCCGGCGGTACGGTCTCGGGGTGCGCGGGAGGCAGCCGGCGACCGGTAGCAGCGGACACAACGCGGCCAGGAGGTACACGGTCGGACGGGCCGTTACGGGCAGCGCGGGGTACGCCACGGTCGCGAACAGCGACGCGACAACGTAGCAGCCGGTGATCAACCGGCTCCGCATGACAGAGCCCACGTTCTGCCATCGGCCCGTACCCGGCGGACGTGAGGACAACCGGGGTCGGCTCAGCTACCCAGGTCGGCGAACATCCGTCGCTTGACGGCGGGTACCGCATCGGCCGTACGCAGGACGCGGCGCGGAACATCGCCCCTGGTGACCGGGTTGGCGGACGCGGCCCGCTCGGCGTCACGCAGGGCGGTGTCGGCGCCGGTACCGCCCATCGGGGTCAAGTTGTGGATGGCGTCGCCGAGCGGGGTGACCGGTCATCCGTTCGAGGCCGGCTCCGGCGAGTGCGTCGGCTGCTTGGGCTGGCCGGGGTCGTGCTCGCTCAGCCCGTCGTTGAGGTGTACGCCCGGATCCGCCGTCGGTTCGGGCGTGTGGGCGTCGACGGCCGGTGCCGGTACCGTGGCCGGCTCAGCGCTCGGCGCCGGGTCAGGTTGCACGGCCTGGTCGGCGGCCTGCTCCGGGTCCACCGTGGCACCGGCTTCCGCCGGCGGCGTGACGAACCTGGCAGCGGACGCGGCGGACGTCGAGTGCACCGCCGCCACCCCCAGGACGGTGGCCACCATCGCGGTACCCGCAACCAGCAGCAGCGCGCCGGGCAGGCGCCAACCGCGACGGCGCTTGGGCCCGATACCGGTCGTGACGCGGGGAATCACCTGCGTCTGGTCGACATCGACGTCGTAGGTCGCCGGACGCTCCCGGCGCACAGTGTCGTCCACGGTCCTGGCTACCTCTTTCCGGGTTTGTCGCCCGGTGTTACATCGACCGGGGGCGTGGGTATCTGAAGGGAACGGCGGAGCGCTCGCATCCGGCGCCGGGGATGGGCGGATGCGAGCGACCGTGGTCACGCCGCGCTGAACGCCGACGCCGTTTTCACGGCTCGGCCCGGGGTGGTGAGGCGTACCAGCAGCGCGCCCGCGACGGCGCAGGCGACCAGGCACGCGGCGCCGGCGAGGACCAGCGCCGTACGCGGCCCCATGCTCTCCGACACCCAGCCGAGCAGGGGTGCACCAGCCATGCCGGACAGCGACCCGACGCTTCCCATCGCCGCCACCACCCGGCCACGCATATCCTCGCGGGTGTCGAGTTGGACCCGCGCCGCGACGGTCGTGTCGATGACGACCGCGGCCGAGGCGATCGGCAGGAGCACGGCGGCGAAAGTCATCAGGCTCGGGGCCAGCCCGGAGACCACCTGCAGTGCGCTGGCGAGCGCCCCCGCCCCGAGCAGCAGCCGGTGGGACAGCCTCGGACGCTGGGCGGCGACGAGCGCCCCGAGTACGGTCCCGACGGCGAACACCGTCGACAGCAGTCCGTACCCGGCCCCTCCGGCGTGCAGGGGTCCCGCGCTCATGGCGGCCATCGTGACCTGGTAGTTCCGGCCTAGCATGCCGAGTACCCGCGACAGCGCGAGCGTGACCAGGACGACCGGCTGGCGCAGCAGGTAGGCGAAGCCGGCGCGTACGCCGCGTTCGGTGGCGGGAGCGTCCGACGAACCGGCGAGCCTGTGCCACTCACGCGGACGCATCAGCAGCAGGGCCGCGACGACGGCGAGGAAGCTCACGGCGTTGGCGGCGAACAGAGGTCCCGCCCCGGCGGCGGCGACAAGTACTCCGCCGATGCTCATGCCGACGATGCGACCGGTCGAATTGATCAGCGAACCGAGCGCGAGCGCGTTGCCCAGCGACTCCGGCCCGACGACCATCGACCCGAACCGGCCGAGCGCCGGCCCGTCGATGGCGGAGACGACGCCGCCGAGGAACGAGATCAGGTACACCGGCCAGATGGCGTGGGAGCCGGCGAGGACGACGACCGCGAGCGCGGCGCCCAGCCCCGCGTGTACGAGTTGGCTGACCACCAGCAGCGGGCGCGGACGGATCCGGTCGGCCAGCGCCCCCGCGTACGGGCCCAGCAGCAGCACCGGCAACGACTGGAGCAGGATGCCGAGGCCCATCTTCGCCGCCGACCCGGTCGTCTGCAGCAGGTACCAGTTGACGCCCAGAACCTGCATCCAGGTACCCGTGATGGAGATCAGGTCGGCCGTTGCCCACAGCCGGTAGTTGTACTGACGCAGCGCTCCGAACATCGGTCGCACGCGGATGCCCCCCGAGATGACGCGGTTGTTCCGCGTCCTCCGATCGGAGGACAAGCGCTGCGCTCAAGTGGTAGACCCGAGCCCGCCCGGTTGGCACCCGTCCGGCACCTGGCGACAGTGGGCGTCGCGCGAATTCGGGTCCGGTGCGGCCACCCGGGCGGACTGCCCGTCGGGGCGGGTGGTGATCGCGCAACTGGGGAACCACCCGCAACGGGTGAGGGCGGCGGCCGAATCGTTGATAAGCGTCTCAGACAAGGTAATAGTCAACGATTCGTCGCAGGAGCACAGGTTGATCTCGTTTGTCGCGGATCGACACCGGCCAACGCCGGCCGATCCGCACCCGGGCATCGTGGACGAGTTCGGCCGGCTGGAGTCCGAACTGCGAACCCTGCCGCCGGAACTGGGCTGCGGCGCGCTGGCCGTGATGGAAGGCCGGACCTTCATGTACTCCGACGCGGTCGGCGACATACCGAAGGGGTCGGTGGGCGGTCTGGTGCACGCCGACACCCGATATCTGGACGAGTGGGTGCTGACCATCAACGACGCCCGCCTGCTCGGAATGGGATCCCACCTCGCCGAGCACTTCCACGCCCTTTTCTTCCTGACCAATCCCCCGCTGCCAGGGCTACCAGCCGACGCGATCGACGTCCGCCGTGAGCGGGCCATCGGCCACGGCGTCGGCGAGTGCGTCGAGGTGACCAACCACACCGACCAGGCGATTCGCCTGACCGTACGGCTGGCGGTCGGCAGCGACTTCGCCGATCTGTTCGAGATCAAGGAACGGGTACGGGACCGGTCGGCGCAGATCAGGCACGAGCACGCCCCCGACGGGTCAGGGCTGTGCCTGCGCTACCGCAACGACATCTTCGCCGTTCGCACCGAGGTACAGGCCGTGCCGGCGGCCGACCGGCTCGACGGCGACGTCCTGGTCTGGGACCTTGATCTACCGGTACACGGGAAGTGGAAGTGTGACCTGTGGGTGCCGCTGCCGTCGGGCGACGACGAGATCGCCCCGCCGCAGCGCCGGCCGGGCTCGGCGACGGGCGGGTCACGGGACCCGGTGATCGAGTGGCGCGACAACCTGGCTCGGTGCCGCAGCGACTCCCACCACATCGAGCGGGTCATGGAGCAGACGGCGCGGGACCTGACGGCGCTGCGGATCATGATGCGGGTCGGCGACAAGGACGTGATGCTGCCGGCCGCCGGACTGCCGTGGTTCCTCACCCTGTTCGGCCGCGACACCATCATCACCGCCTACCAGACGCTGCTGTTCGGTCCCGCACTCGCCAAGGGCGCGTTGATCACCCTGGCGGACTACCAGGGCACCGGTTGCAGCGATCTCCACGACGAGGAGCCAGGCAAGATCCTGCACGAGGTGCGCACCGGCGAGCTGACGCAGCTCGGCCTGCGCCCGCACAACCCGTATTACGGCACGGCCGACGCCACCCCGCTGTGGCTGATCCTCCTGTCGGAGTACTGGCGCTGGACCCTCGACGACGAGCTGGTACGCCAGCTGTACGGCAACGCCATGGCCGCGCTGGACTGGATCGACCACTACGGCGACCGCGACGGCGACGGCTTCGTGGAGTACCAGACCCGCTCCCGGGAAGGGCTGGGCAACCAGTGCTGGCGTGACTCGTGGGACGGTGTGCTGTACGCCGACGGCGGGATGCCGCCGCTGCCGATCGCCACCTGCGAGATCCAGGGCTACGTCTACGACGCCAAGATCCGTATGGCCGAACTCGCCGACGGGCCGCTCGACAACCCGGCGCTCGCACGCCGGCTTCGCGGCGAGGCCGAGCACCTCCGGGAGCGGTTCAACGAACGGTTCTGGCTCGACGCCCGCGGTGGCTACTACGCCCTCGGTCTCGACGGCGACAAACGGCCGATCGACGCCATGACCTCAGACATGGGGCACCTGCTGTGGTCGGGCATCGTCCCCGAGGACCGCGCCGGAGTCGTGGTCGACCAGCTCATGTCCGATCAGCTGTTCTCCGGCTGGGGCGTCCGGACCATGGCCACCACCGACGCCGGATACAACCCGATCGGCTACCACCGCGGCACGGTCTGGCCGCACGACAACTCGATCATCGCGGCCGGCATGACCCGCTACGGCTACCGTGACCACGCGCGCCTCCTGGCGCAGGCCATGACCGACGCCGCGACCTACTTCGACGAACGCCTACCCGAGGCGATCTGCGGGTACCCCCGCGCGGACACCGGCGTGCCCGTCGCCTACCCGACCGCCTGCAGCCCGCAGGCCTGGTCTTCCTGCGCGGCGCTGCTGTTCAAACGCACGATGCTCGGAGTCGAACCGCGCGACGGTCAGCTCACCGTCGACCCCGACATCCCGGAGTCGTGGGGCCACACCGAGCTCCTCGGCCTGAAGGCGTTCGGTACCCGCTGGGACATCGAGGCCGTCGGACGCACCGGCCAGGTACGAAGGGCCACCTGACCCGAAGACGGCCAGGCACGTGTAGTCGTCATACCCGGGTCACCTCGATGCACTGTCATCGATCACTCCTACCCTCGTGATCGTGACCTTCACACAGCAACGACAGGACTACTTCGACGCTCTCGCCTGGGTGAGCGAGTTGATGGCGGCGACCCGGACTGGGCAACTCGACGCCCGGACTCCGTGTAAGGACTTCACGGTCCGCCACCTCATGGGACACCTCCTGGGCACCGCACAACGCGGGCTGGGCACCGCACAACGCGTCTCCACGAAGGGCATTCCACACGTGGTCACCGAGGTGCCCGACGACGAACTGGCCATGACGTACGCGGCCTTGGCGACCTCGGTCCGTCGTGCCTGGTCGCAGCTGGTCACCGATGACCAGGTCAACGCGCCGTGGGGACCGTGCTCGGCGTTGGAGGCGGCACGCGGCTTCACCGTGGAAACCGTCACACACGGATGGGACCTGGCCGTGGCGACCGGGCAACCGCACGATGCGCCCGCGGGCATCGCCGACCGCTGCCTCACGTACGCCGCGTCGGTGATTCCGGACCGGCTACGCGGCGTCATGTACGACGCCCCTGTCGCCGGGACCGGGAACGGCTCTGCGACGGAACGGCTCGCGCACCTTCTCGGACACCAGCGTGACCGGAACGGATGACTCACCTTGCCCCTCAACCGGTTGCGCCCGGGGTGGGACGTAGATCGTAGGCAGAAGTCAGGTCCTTGACAGCGGACGCACAAGCGGGACAGCGACGCTCCGGAGACAAGCAAGGCCGGTGAAACCGCCGGTACGCCCTCCGAAAGAAACGAAACTTGTCTCGCACGAAGATTGGACTCGCCGCGGCGGCGGCAGCACTTGTTCTCGGCTTCCCCGCCCTCGCGAACGCCGCCACGGGAACATCCGCTCCCAGCGCCTCATCCGCAGCTACCGGCTCCGGCAACGGCGGGTCCGCCGACACTCCGGTGACCGGGGACGAGCTGACTAAGGTCACCGACGCGATCAAGGCCAAGGACTCCTCGATCACCGTCGCCAAGGTACAAAAAGACCCCGACGGCTCCTACGACGTCTTCGGCACCAAGTCCGGCAGCCAGATCAGGTACGACGTCAGCGCCGACCTGAAGACCATCACCCCGGGCGGCGCAGACGGGGGTCACCGCGGCGGGAACCGCGATTCCACTCCCAGCAGCAGCTCCACCAACTGAGCCCAGGGTCGGCGGCTCGCCCGCGATGTCCACCCCGCGCGCTAGCGGCGTCGCAGGCGGGCCGCCGTCGCGTTTCACACCGGCTACGGTCAACTCGGTTGATTTGTCTGGTGCCCCCGGCAGGATTCGAACCTGCGACACACGGTTTAGGAAACCGTTGCTCTATCCCCTGAGCTACGAGGGCGACGGGCACTAGGGTACCTGCCAGCGGCTATCAGCGTGCGTCAGGGACGCTCACCGCCGATCAGCAGCGACGACGCGCGACCGCGACGCGAAATTCACGGCGCCTTTCGACGCGGCGTTCACCGCCGAAGGCATCGAGGTGATCAGGACGCCGCCGCAGGCACCTGGGCGAACTCGTTCGCCCAGCGCTGGGTGGGCACCGTCCGCCGCGAGTGCACCGACCGGATGCTCATCGTCGGCGAACGTCACCTGGCGGCAGTCCTCAGCGAGTACGTGGCTCACTACAACGGCCATCGTCCACATCGTTCGCTCGGTCAGCAGGCACCGAAACGGCAGTCGGAAGTCGTTGACTTGGCCACTGCCCGGGTCCGACGGCGTCCAATCCTGGGTGGGCTGATCAACGAATATTCGAAGGCAGCGTAGCCGAGCCGACTTTACGGGCCCATACCGTTGCGCCTCGACCGCGTGGTGCCGTGCGGTGGTCGAACTTTGCCGATCATTCGTATCAAAACTGGCACCACCGTGCCGATAACCCTTCTGGACCTGCATGAATGTCGGAACGGGCGAGGGGTACGGGTGGCAGCGATGGCGCAACCGGGAGCGGAGGCTGTTCCGAGCGGCCAGGTGCGTTCGGCGAAGGGACTGGTCGGCTGGTTTGCGAACCGGTCCATGCGAGCCAAGTTCCTCCTGGTCATCGCGATTGGGGCGGTCGTTGCGGTCGGTGATGGGACGACCGCCCTGAGCGGCATGTCATCGATGCAAGCCAAGTCGGACCAGATGTACACGCAGAACCTCGTCCCGATCAACACCCTGGCCGCCATCCAGAGCAACTTCCTCAACGCCCGCATCGCTGTGCTCAACGCATCCGTCAGTACCGATCCCAAAGCCGTCGAGAACTACCTGAACAAGATCCCGGCCCAGGAAGCAGCCATCGAGAAGGCGTTTCAGGAGTATTCGAGCGCCAACCGTCCCGGGCGGGAGACCAGCGTGGCGACGCTGCGCCAGAGCCTGACCGACTACCGGCAGATCCGCGACAACAAGATGGCACCGGCCGCTCGCCGCGGTGACACCGCCGCGTACCGGCAGGCCCGGGACGAGGCCCAGCCGGCGATGGACAAGATCAATAATTCGCTGGCCGAGCTGACCCGGCTCGAGACCACCGACGCCGCTGCGGCCAACAAGGCATCAGGCACCAGCTACTCGTCCGCCCGTACCAAGGTCGTCCTGTTCCTGCTCATCGGCCTGCTGATCGACCTGCTGACCGGTCTGTTCCTGGCCCGGATGGTCGTCAACGCGGTCAAGAAGGTCGGCGCGGTGGTCGCCGCGCTCGGCAAGGGCGACCTGACCCGGTCGGCGGGTATTACCAGCCGGGACGAGATCGGCCGGATGGCTGCCGAACTCGACGACGCCGCCGCGCGGCTGCGCCGGTCGATGGGGGTTGTGTCCGGCAGCAGCCAGGCGCTCGCCGGCGCGTCCGAGCAGCTGTCGGCGGTCAGCGACCAGATTGCCGCTTCGGCCGACGAAACCAACGCTCAGGCCGAGACTGTCTCCGCCGCCGCCGAGCAGATCTCCCGCAACGTACAGACCGTCTCCGCCGGAACCGAGGAGATGAGCGCCTCCATCCGCGAGATTGCCACTAACGCCAGCGAGGCCGCCCAGGTCGCCACCGACGCCGTCACCGTGGCCGGCAACGTCAACGGCACCGTCGCCAAGCTCGCCGCCTCCAGCGCCGAGATCGGCGACGTCGTCAAACTGATCACCACGATCGCCGAGCAGACCAACCTGCTGGCCCTCAACGCCACTATCGAGGCGGCCCGGGCCGGCGAGGCAGGCAAGGGCTTCGCCGTCGTCGCCAGCGAGGTCAAGGACCTGGCCCAGGCCACCGCCAAGGCCACCGGCGACATTTCGGAGCGCGTCAAGGCCATCCAGGCCGACACCGAGGCCGCCGGCGCGGCCATAGCGGAGATCGCCGACGTGATCGAAAAGATCAACGGCTACTCCACCACGATCGCCACCTCGGTCGAGGAGCAGACCTCAACCACGAGCGAGATCGCCCGTAGCGTCAACGAGGCCGCCACCGGCTCCACCCAGATCGCCGAGAACATCACCGGCGTCGCCACCGCCTCCCAGCTCACCAGCAACGGCGTCAGCGAGTCGCGCCAGGCGGCCAACGAGGTCGCCCGGATGGCCGGCGAGCTGCGACAGGTCGTCGCCCAGTTCACTGTCTGAAGACCCTTCACCGATGCAGTTTGCGGCTCGGCCGGGCACCACTCCCCGCGGGTCGGGCCGGAAACACCGTTAGATCCACAGTCCCACTAGCCCCGGTCGGGCTCTCCACCACCGTCGCCGCGGTCTCCGCCGTCTCCGCCGCCGCAGGCTCGGAGGTCGCGTCCGGCGTCCGCGTCGACGTCCGCCCTCTCGTGGTGCCGGGGCGGCCCAGGACTGCACCGAGACCGCCGGGGCGGTTTTCGAAAGTGACGGCCAGCGGGGTGGCCACGAACACCGGCGAGTAGGTACCAGCGATCACGCCGATCAGCAGGGCGAGGGCGAAGTCGAGCAGCGACTCGCCGCCGAGGACGGCCAGCGCGATCAGGATGAACAGCGCACCCATGCCGGTGTTCACCGTACGGGGGCACGGTCTGCAGGCAGGCGGTGTTGGCCAGCTGCGCGAACGTCGGTCGGCGGTCGCGCCGCTCCTTTTTCGCCGCGCCGACGAGTTCGCGGACCCGGTCGAAGACGACGTCACGGGTTTCCAACACGATCTGAGTTCCGCCACGCAGATCCAGCCCCAGCCGCGCCGGTCTGGCGGCGACCAGCCACCCGGACACGGCGGGTATGACAAGGGCGAGAAATGCGCGCACGGCAGTAGCGCGCGACACGAAAATGGTCTCCTCGAAGAGAACAGGCGGGCGCCGCCCCGCGCGTCGGGAAGGTGCCCGGATCAGGTCAGGACGCGGGAGTCACCCACCGCGGGCGGGCCCCGACCCCGGTACGTGTCGCTTCGGCCGGCATTGCACCGGTGATGTTCGGTGGCTGGGGCGGACCACCGGCCCTTGGGCGGCGACGGCTGGTAGGCGGCCACGCATCCGGCGGCCGCGAAGGCCACCGAGATCCAGGTACCGCCGCGCTTGGCCACCAGCCGGACGTCCGGTCGGCCGCCGGTCGCCGGTGGGCTGGACGGGAGCCACCACGCCGCTGAGCGCCACACCCGCCGGGGCGGCGGACTGCGCGTCCACCATCTTGGGGTTGACGGTCGCGGACAGCATCGCGAGCAGCAGAGCCAAAAACAGCGTCGGCAGACAACCCGCCCGCCGACGCTACGGGGCCACCCGCTCCGCCACCGTCCCCACCTCCACCTCGAACCCCAAACGGTACTGGACCGGGCTGCCGGTACACCCCCGATGCGCCCCTGGCACGGCGGTCGCAGCCGACAGGATCGGTGTTGACGCCATCGATCCCGTCAACGACTCGGTAGGGTTGGGATCAACAGCGACATAGACGAAGGGAGCCGTTGGTGCGGCGCACGCAGGTACGGTGGAGGTTGTCCGCCGTACTGTTGGTGCTGCTGCTGGCCTTCGTCACCGCCGTATGCCGCCCGACTGGCGGCGGCCGAACCGGGCCCGGTGACACCTCTCGGTCGCTGTCAGCCGTCATGCTCGCCGATGCGGTCAGCGCCTCCTCAGGCGCCGGCATGGGAGACGGTCAACCTCGACTGACGACGAGCCGCGACAACGGCCCGGTACTGCTGTTCATGGCCGTCCTGTCGGCGCTGTTGGCCGCGTTGCTCTCCCGGGTCTGGCCAAAGACGGCGTCATCGCCGTGGCTGCTGCCCGCCGCGTCGTGGGCGGCGGCGCGCGGGCGCGCCCCGCCACGTCTGGTCTGAACATCTTCGCCGGCTCACCGCTGCGGGCGGTGGGCAGAGCCACGTGCGCTCTCACGCCGGCCCGGGCCAGCGCGCGGAGCGCGGCCGGCGCCTGCCGTGCCTCACGGACGCAGAACCCGACCCCCGCAGCACGCCGACGTGCCAGTTCGGTGCATGCCAGTGCTGAAGTTCGATCGGAAGGATAGTTTGATGGTCGAGACGATAGCGCTGGTACTCGGCGGGCTGGTCGTGGTGATGGCGGCCAACGCCGTGGCGCAGCGCAGCGGCCTACCGGCTTCGGTACTGCTGGTCGTCGCCGGCATCGCCTACGGCTTCCTGCCGGGTACGAATCTCCCGCTCGACCCGCACGTCGTGCTCTACGTCGTCATTCCCCCGCTGCTGTACGCCGCTGCCCTGGAGTCGAGCCTGACCGCACTGCGCAACAACGCGCGCACGGTCATCGGCCTGTCGGTGGGCCTGGTGCTGGCCACCGCGCTCATTGTCGGAGCCGGGCTCAACGCAGTCGTGGCCACCATTCCATTGGCGGTGGGGATCGCGATCGGCGCTGCGGTCGCCCCACCGGACCCGGTGGCGGCGCTGTCGATCGGCCGGCGCGCTGGCCTGTCCCCACGGCTGATCACCCTGGTGGAAGGGGAAGGGCTGCTCAATGACGCCACCGCCCTGACCATCCTGCAGGTCGCGGTTGCCGCGGCAGTGAGTGGTTCCTTCTCCGTGGGCCATGCGGTCGGCCAGTTCCTGCTCGTCGCGGCCGGCGGGCTGGCCTGTGGCGCGATCGCGGCGCTCCTCATCGCCCGCGTCCGGGCCCTGATCACGGATCCACTGATCGACAACGTGATGTCGCTGGCCACCCCGTTCGCCGTCTACCTGGTTGCCGAGGAGCTGCACACCTCGGGCGTACTGGCCGTCGTCGTGGCTGGCCTGTGGCTTGGCCACCGTAGCCCGTCACTGCAGTCCAGCCGCGCCCGACTGCAGACGCGCGCCGTCTGGCACCTGGTGGAGTTCCTGCTCGAGGGCTACGTGTTCGTACTCATCGGCCAGCAACTGCCAGCGGTGATTCGCGGCCTGGGCGCCTACTCGACCGGCACCATCGTCTCCGCGGCCGCGGTGACCGTCGGCACCGTGCTGCTCGTACGACCGCTGTGGCTGCTGGTCAGCGCACACCTGCCCGCCAGGATGCACGCCCGACTCGGTGGCGATCCACAAGGCGGCAACCCACCGCTGTCCGGACGTGAACTGCTCGCGCTGAGCTGGGCCGGTACCCGAGGTGTGATCACCCTGGCCGCGGCGTTCACGCTGCCCGCCACCACCCCTGCCCGCGACCTGCTGCTGTTCTGCGCCTACCTGGTCGTTCTGGTCACCCTGATCGGCCAGGGCCTGACCTTCGCTCCGCTGGTACGCCGCCTGAACCTGCCCGGAACCCAGGTGATCCGGGCGCTGACACGCAACCAGGCCCGAGCAGCCGCGGTGCGAGCTGCCCTGGAGCGGCTGACGGAGCTGTCCGACGCCGACCCCGAGCTGCAACCGGTGATCACGCCACTGCGCCGCGCCGCGGAGGCCCGCCACAAGCGATACACCGACCGGGTGGCGCTGTTGTCCTCGATCGAGGACGAGACCCTACCCGTGAACGGCCACTACCACGCCGCGCTCCACGCACGACGCGAGATGATCGCCGCCGAGCGGGAGGAACTGCTCGCCTGGCGCGACGCGGGCCGGCTCTCCGACGCTGACATGCGCATTCTGGAACGCGAACTTGACCACGAGGAGAGCATTCTTCCTGCCCCGCAGGCGTAGATCGCCCGGGCAAGGGCGGGCGCCAGCCGTGCGCGACGAACCCCACGTACTGGTGGCGGAGGTGGAAGGGAATCGAACCCGCCTGACCCGGATCCCGGGCCTGTGGGTGCCGGAAAGTCCGATCACACGGGCCGTCGTGATCTCGCTCGACGATCACGGGTACGCACCATCGCGCACGGTAGCTCACCGACTGTTGCTCGCACATCGCTCACACGCGGAAGATCACCGATGTACCCGGGTGGCGCGCGTGGCCGGTCGACGGGCCCGGTCCTCGTGCGCTTGGACGCCAAGGTCAAGACCGCGATCGCCTCGATTCCCCAGGACGCCTGGACCAGGATCGAGTGCAGCGACGCCGTCAACGACGAACAGAGACCCGACTCTGCCTCAACCGGCTGCGCACGCTCGCGCGGCAGCGCGAGGAGTACGTGGGCGAGTGGCTGCCCGAGCCCGTGCTGACCAGCCCGGACGTCGCCGAGGACGTCGAGCTCGCCGAGAGCGTGTCGATCGCCATGCTGGCGGTACTCCAGACGCTGCTTCCGACGGAGCGCGCGGTCTTCGTGCTCCGCGAGGTCTTCGACGTGCCCTACGACGAGATCGCCGAGGCGCTGGACAAGTCGCCAGCGGCGGTGCGCCAGATCGCGACACGGGCCCGCAAGCACGTGGCGGCGCGCCGGCCGCGGATGTCGGTGAGCCGCACCGAACAGCAGCAGGTGGTCGAGCGGTTCCTCGCCGCGCTGACCACCGGCGACCTGCCCGGACTGCTCGAGCGGCTGGGCAAGGTGGCCGAGCTACGACGGTGAGTCCAGGCTTACGCAGGCTCCCATCTGCCGCACCTCGTGCGGGCAGGCAGCCAACGGAACTTGTCCCGATTGCTCATCGGCAGCAGGCGCAGCACCGCGAACGCGTTCACCACCCGAGACGTGTTTCTCTGAACGGGTTCGAGTTGGGCGTAGCCTGCTCAAGCGTGAGTGGCTGGATGCGCGTAAGGGGCGGGTGGTGAGCACCGCTGTCACGGTGGCGCTGCTGTTGGGCGTGCTCGCCTTCGCGGTGGCGCGGCCGTGGCGGCTGCCGGAGGCGGCGGCTGCGGTACCGGCCGCAGTGCTGGTCATCGCCTCGGGTCTGGTGCCCTGGCCGGCTGCGGTGCACGAGTTGATGCTGCTCGGCCCGACCGTCGGGTTCCTGGCCGCGATCCTGGTACTGGCCCACCTCGCCGACACCGAGGGCGTGTTCCGCTACGCCGGGGCCGCCGCAGCCCGATACAGCGGCGGATCCCCGCGCCGCCTGCTTGCCGTCGTGTTCGCGATCGCCGCCGCGGTCACCGCGGTCTTGAGCCTGGACGCCACCATCGTGCTGCTCACCCCGATCGTGTTCGCCACCGCCGCAGGCGTAGGGGCACGCCCCAAGCCGCACGTCTACGCCTGCACCCACCTGGCCAACTCGGCGTCGCTGCTGCTGCCCGTATCGAACCTGACCAACCTGCTCGCCGTCGCCGCCAGCGGCCTGGGCTTCCTGACGTTCGCCAAGCTGATGGCACTGCCCTGGCTGGCCGTCATCGCCGTCGAATACCTGATCTTCCGGTGGTTCTTCGCCGACGACCTCGCCACCCCGGCCCACCCTCAACCCGCAGCGCCGGTACGCGCTCCCCGCTTCGCACTCACCGTGCTCACCGCCACCCTTGCCGGCTTCGCCGCCTCCGAGCCCCTCGGCATCCATCCGGCCTGGATTGCGCTGGCCGGCGCGCTGATCCTCGGCGGGCGACGGGCGCTGCGCCGCTCGGGCACACCCGGCGGGAGTGACCGCGTGACCAACCATCCCACCCGGCTGCGTGAAATCTGGTCGCTGGTCGTCGCGGCCAACCCGGCGTTCTGCGCGTTCGTGTTCGCTCTCGGCATTGTGGTGCTCGCAGTCAGCCGCACCGGCTTCGGCGCCCTGGTCGACCGGCTCACCCCGCACCACGCCGACCTGCCCGGCCTGCTCGCCATGGCCGCGCTCGCCGCGATCCTGGCCAACCTGCTCAACAACCTGCCCGCCACCCTGATGCTGGTCCCACCGGTGGCGCACACACCCGGTCTGGTGCTCGCGGTCCTGCTCGGGGTCAACATCGGCCCGAACCTGACCTACGTCGGGTCGCTGGCCACCCTGCTGTGGCGCCAGGTCCTGCACGCCCACGACCACTCCCCCGCCACCGGCGAGTTCCTGCGCCTCGGCGCGTTGACCGTGCCGGCCGGCCTGGCCGTAGCAGTGGCGGCGCTGTGGCTCGGTCTGCGAGTCTTTGGGGTGTCATAAGGAGGCCGCGGTGAAGATCCTGGTCTGGCTCACCGAAGGTACCTGGGAGGCCTGCGTGGACGCCGCCCGCGACCTCCTCGACGGCCAGATCACACTCCTGCACATCATCGACCCGGCCATCGCCGAAGTGCTCGCCGTACCGCCCACCGCCCTCCTGGGCCGGGGCAAACCCCTCGCCGCGCCTGACACGCTCGCCGATGCCCAGCACGCACTACTGGACGCGGCCGCCGCCCGGCTCGGCCGGCCCACCGCCCGACTCGGCCGGCGCGGCCGCCCCGAACGCGAAGCCGTCGCCGCCAGCGCGGACACCGACATCCTCGTCCTGGCCCGCGACGGAGACCACACCAGTCTCGGACCACGCAGCCTCGGCCACGCCACCCGGTTCGTCATCGACCACGCCCCCTGCCAGGTACTGCTGGTCTGGCCCGACCGGCCACCAGACCTGGCCACCATCCCCCCGCCACCGCCCCACCCACCAGCGAAGCGAACCCATCGGCCGCGCTGACCAGTACCGCGCCGGATTGCCAGCAGCGCCATCCGCGAGCTGAAGGCGGGCGGACTTGTGTCGTGGGACCGGCCCAACACCTCGTGACGTCCGGTGGCACCGGTAGAAGACTCGGAGCTGCATCGGGACGCCGACCAGTGCGCGCAACCCGTGACCATCCCGCGCCTGCATCACGCCGGTCGTCTCCTCCGCGGTCCCACCGCCCCGGAGCCCGAAGCGGACCCAACCCTTGACTCCCGCCGGGGCGTACGACGGCCGACGCCCGTTCGCTGTCAGCGGATCCGGACGGGGAGGTGCGAGCGTGGTCGGGCGCCTAACGTAGGCGCATGATCGTCACCGGTACCGCTGCGGGCGTTCCGTTCACCGCGCTGCCGCCAGTCGGCGGCGGGCCCGCCCCGCTCGTCGTGACCTGGCACATGATGGACGCGCCATGCACCGATGCCGCGTTTGCCGCCGCGTTGCCGTTGGCCGGCGTCGACGCATGGCGAGTCCATCTGGGCATGCCATGGTGTGGCGCCCGCGCCTATCCCGAGGGATACGAACTGTCTAGCCGCGATCCGATGATGCTCTACGTGGATCCGGTGGTGCGCCAGGCCGTCGACGAGTTCCCGGCCGCCCTCGTCGACCTACGCGCGCGGTTCCCGATCACCGACGCACCGATCGGACTCGTCGGCGCTTCGCTGGGCGGGGCGGTAGCCCTAACCGTGACCGCGAGCGGTGTGGTGCCGGTGGCGGCGCTGGCCGTGGTAAACGCCGCCATCCGCGCGTCGTCCGTCGTCGCACTCATCTCCGGCGTGACCGACACGCCCTACCCGTGGGACGATGCCTCCCGGGCGGCCGCCGACCGGCTGGACTTCATCGCACGCGCCGCAGACCTCGACGGTACGGCGCTGCTGGTGGTCAGCGGCGACGAGGACTTCCCGATGTTTCGCATCGACGCCGCCGCCCTGGCGGATACGGTGCCGGGGGCGAGCCTGATTACGGTGCCCGGCCTCGCGCACCCGCTCGCCGAACGTCCGGGCGAGGAACCGGCCCCACAGACGCCGGAAGCGAAGCTAGTCGACGACGCGATCACCGCCTGGTTCATCACCCACCTTGCCGCGTGAAGCCGCACACCCAGTCGTCGGTTGAATGCGCCAACGGGCATGTCCAGTGGTTGGTGGGCAGCCGCAACGTGGGAGCGGCCCGCCGGGCATCTAGACCGAGTCTGGCCGGACATCGATCCTGCAGAAAGCCGCTGTCCGCGCACTGGACCGCCGGGCGCGGCGGCATGTCGTGCCGAGATGTGGATGCTCCGACCGCGCCGCAGGAAGGGGGCGCCGGTTGGGGCCAACTCCTCCGCCAGACACGGATGACCTCATCCGCAACCTTGACATGCAAGTAGTTGCTTGCATACCGTTCCGGCGTGGGCGACGTGTACAAGGCACTTGCGGATCCCACCCGGCGCGCCATCCTCGACGAGTTGCAGGATCGCAGTGGCCAGACCCTGTTCGAGCTGTGCACCCGCCTGATTGGCAAAGGGTTCACCTCGTCGCGGCAGGCCATCTCCCAGCACCTCGCCGTCCTGGTGGACGCTGGGCTGGTAGTGGTGCGCCGCGAGGGCAGGTACATATTTATCGACCTTGACACGTCCCCCCTTCAACAGATCTACCAGCGATGGAGGGTAGGACCATGCGCATCGGACACATGAGCATCTTGGTCGACGACCAGGACAAGGCATTGGCCTTCTATACCGGCGTGCTCGGCTTTGTGAAGAAGACCGAGATCCCACTGGGAGAGTTCCGGTGGCTGACCGTGGTGGCTCCGGAAGACCCCGACGGTGTGGAACTCGTCCTCGAGCCCGACCAGCATCCGGCGGCGGCAACGTTCAAGAGAGCACTTGTAGCAGACGGGATTCCCTTCACGATGTTCAGCGTGAAGGACGTGCCCGCTGAGTACGAGCGATTGAAAGGGCTCGGCGTGATCTTCACTCAGGAGCCGCTGAGCATGGGCGGCACAATGACCGCAGTGTTCGACGACACGTGCGGCAACCTCATCCAGATTGCGGCACCGGAGGCCTAAGAGCCTGGCAAATAAGGGTTTCAGGTGTTTGGTGGCGGGCAAGGCGGCGGGTCATCAAGATGATCATGGTCCGTTGGACCATCGTGGCGTGGTGGTCGGGTAGCCGTTCGTAGTCGCGGACGGCCCGTCGGCACTTGCCGTCACGGTGGGCTGTCCGGCCGGCTCTGGGTTCATGCGGATGAGTGTGTAACGCCGTGGCGGCGGTGAGCGCGGGTGTGGTTAATCGCTTGTGGGCTGCCTTGCGCTTCGCCGACGATGGCGGCCATGGCCACGACCCGACGGGCCCGTATGTTTCTCGATCGTCAAGAACGAGCCGCGTGAGGCCGGGCCACGTTGGATGACGTCTTCGAACAGCCACTGGACCGGGAGACGACCATGGATGTCGCCCATCGCCGTGAGCTTGCCCGCAGAACACTCGATGGCTACGTGAGTGGCCCTGCCGCTCCGATCCGGGCAACGGCGCGCGCCCTGGCAAAGGTCGATGACGCCGTGGCCGTGGTGCTTGTCGAGGGCATCAGCGACCAGATCGCGTTGGAAACGGCTGCGGTGTGCCGTGGCCGGGATCTCGAGGCGGAGCGGGTGGTGATCGTGCCGATCGGCGGAGCGCACGCGATTGGCCGTTTCCTGACCAGGTTCGGCCCCCTGCGTACCCAGGCGCGACTTGCCGGTCTGTGCGACCTGCATGAGGCAGAGATATTCCGGCGGGGACTGGTCCTCGCCAATGTCGGCTCACCCCGTACGCGGGCCGACCTGGAGGACCTCGGGTTCTACGTCTGCGTTGACGATCTGGAGGACGAGCTGATCCGCGCCGTGGGCACCGCAGGGGTCGAAGCACTCCTCGACTCACAGGGCGACCTCGGGTCGTTCCACTCGTTGCAGAGCCAGCCCGCCTGGCGCGGCCGGCAGCCCGAAGTGCAGATACGGCGGTTCTTGGGCAGCGGTTCGCGCCGCAAGTTGCGCTACGCCCGGTTGCTCGTCGAGGCGGCAGTTGGCCGAGACACCTTACCGCGGCCGCTCGACGCGCTGCTCACCGCCGTTTGCGTGCACTGATCTGCCGCTGGTCGGACGTCGGAGCCCCGCCGGGCAGCCCGGACACGAGTGGATGCCCTGAGCGTGGGTAGCTCATCGGCTGACCGGAGGACAGCACTCAAACCCCGGAGGGCCAAATGAAGGCTGTCGTCTACGACGGGCCGCGTAACGTCAACGTCAAGGACGTGCCGGACGCCCGGATCGAACGTCCGACCGATGCTCTCGTGAAGATCACCACGACGAACATCTGCGGTTCGGACCTGCACATGTACGAGGGTCGTACCGACTTCGAACCCGGCCGGATCTTCGGCCACGAGAACCTCGGCGAGGTGGTCGCCGTCGGCGACGCCGTCGACAAGGTGCGCGTCGGCGACATGGTCGTCCTGCCGTTCAACATCTCGTGCGGGTTCTGCGAGAACTGCGAGCGAGGCCTCACCGCCTTCTGCCTCAACACCAACCCTGATCCGCGGATGGCCGGTGCGGCGTACGGGTTCGCCGACATGGGCCCGTACAACGGCGGCCAGGCCGAGCTGCTGCGGGTGCCCTACGCCGACTTCAACTGCCTCGTCCTGCCCGAGGACGCCCGGGACAAGGAGCGGCAGCGCGACTACGTCATGCTCGCGGACATCTTCCCGACCGGCTGGCACGCCACCCGGTTGGCCTGCCTGAACCCCGGTGAGACCGTCGTCATCTACGGGTCGGGACCGGTCGGGCTGATGGCCTGCCACTCGGCGATGATCCAGGGCGCCAGCAAGGTTTGGCAGGTCGACTGCCACCCCGACCGGCTCGCGCTCGCGGAGCGGGCCGGTGCGATCCCGATCAACTTCGAGCAGACCAACCCGATCGACAAGATCATGGAGGACACCGGCGGCAAGGGCGCCGACCGGGGATGCGAGTGCGTCGGGTACCAGGCGACCGACGCACAGGGCTCCGAGCACCCGAACATCACGTTGAACAACCTCGTGAACTCGGTGAAGTTCGCCGGGACCATCGGCGTCGTCGGCGTGTTCGTGAGGCAGGACCCGAAGCACCCCGACCCGCTGTACAAGCAGCATGACGGCGAGGTCGCCTTCGACTTCGGCGAGTTCTGGATCCGGGGCCAGACCATGGGGACCGGCCAGTGCAACGTCAAGAACTACAACCGGCAACTGCTCGCCCTGATCGTGGCGGGCAGGGCGCGTCCGTCGTTCGTCGTCTCGCACGAGCTTTCGCTGGAGCAGGCGCCGACCGGATACGAGCACTTCGACAAGCGCGAGCAGGGCTGGACCAAGGTCGTCATGCATCCGGACGGCGGTCGCTGACCGGTATGGACGACACGGGCCGGGGTAGCGGGCCCGTGACCCAACCTTCAACCGCAGGAGGCACGACATGGCACGGGAACTGCAGGGCCGGAAGGTCGCGATCCTGGCCGCGGACGGCGTGGAGCGGGTGGAGCTCGTGATGCCGCGCGGAGCGCTCTACGGCGCCGGCGCGCAGAGCGATGTGATCTCGCTGCACCCGGGCGAGATCCAGGCGCGCCAGTTCGACCTGATCTCCGCCGGTACCCTGGCGGTCGACCGGGTGGTCACCGACGCGAAGGTCGACGACTACGACGCGCTGTTCATCCCGGGCGGCACGGTGAACCCGGACAACATGCGCATCAACCAGGCCGCCGTCAAATTCGTCAAGGACTTCGTGGCCACCGGCAAGCCGGTCGCCGCGATCTGCCACGGTCCCTGGATGCTCGTCGAGGCGGACGTCGTACGCGGGCGACGGCTCACCTCGTGGCCGAGCGTGCGGACGGACCTGCGCAACGCCGGGGCGAAGGTCGTCGACGAGGAGGTGTGCATCGACGGCCAGTTCACCACGAGCCGGTCGCCCGCCGACCTGCCCGCCTTCTGCGCGGCGATCGTCGAGCAGTTCGCGAAGGCCCGCCAGCGGGTGCCGGGTTAGGCCCGACGAGGCGGCACCGTCGGCGACGGTCTGCTTGCCGAAGTTCTCCGGGTCGTCGGGGTCCCGGCTGACGGGCGGCCGCCTTGTCGATGTACGAGCCCGCGTCGTAGCGGCTGAACCGGAACAGGCGCCCAGGTGGGGCTCCGGAAGCAGCCCGAGCCGGCGGCAGGCCGCCGGTAGGTACCCGATGACCGACCGGCCGCGGCGGTGGTGGCCGCGCTTCTGAGCTGAGCGACAAGCAGAGCTGACGACGAAGCGCCACCCGCGCGTTCGATGCCACCTCCGCTGGGCAGTGGGTCAGGAGCACCCCCGAGGAGACATCATGACCGCCACGCCATCAGTCACGCGCACGTCGATCAAGAGCGTCAATCCGTACAACAACGAGGTACTGCGCGAGTTCCCCGCGATGACCGACGAGGAGGCCGACCGAGCGGTCGACCAGGCTCACCAGCGGTTCCAGGAGTGGCGGTGGCGGCCCGCCGGGGAGCGCGCGGAGGTCGTACGCCGGGCTGCTGACCTGATGCAGCAGCGCCGTGACGAGCTCGCCCGTACCGTGACCTTGGAGATGGGCAAGCTCATCGAGGAGAGCTACGGCGAAGTGGATCTCGTGGTCGACATCCTCCGGTACTACGGAGAGCAGGGGCCGGAACTCCTCGCCGACGAGCCGATAGCCGTGGACGAGGGCACGGCCGTCGTGGCGAACCGGCCGCTCGGCGTGCTCCTGGGCATCATGCCCTGGAACTATCCGCTCTACCAGGTGGCCCGCTTCGCCGCGCCCAACCTGGTTGCGGGGAACACGATCCTGCTCAAGCACGCGAGCAACTGCCCGCAGTCGGCACTCGCGCTCGAGCAGTTGTTCCGGGACGCCGGCGCTCCCCCCGGCGCCTACACGAACCTGTTCGTACGGGGATCCAAGGTCGGGCGGATCATCGACAATCCGCTGGTACAGGGTGTCTCGCTGACCGGCAGCGACCGGGCCGGTGCGAGCGCGGCCGAACGGGCCGGGCGCAACATCGACAAGACCGTACTGGAGCTCGGCGGCAGCGACCCGTTCATCGTGCTCGACGGCAAGGACTTCGACCGGACCATCGACGCCGCCGTCGTCGGCCGCCTGGGCAACATGGGCCAGAGCTGCGTGAGCGCCAAACGGATGATCGTGCTGTCCGACATCTACTACGAGTTCGTCGACCGGCTGCGCCAGCGGTTCGAGGCGCTCACCCCGGGTGATCCCCTGGACCCGGCGACGACCCTCGGCCCCCTGTCGTCCGAGGGGGCCGCCGAGAACCTCGTGAGTCAGATCCGCGACACCGTCGCGCAGGGCGCCACCCTGGTGACCGGCGGCAGGCGCATCGACCGGCCCGGCGCCTTCGTCGAGCCGACGATCCTCACCGACGTACGCCCCGGCATGCGCGCCTACCACGAGGAGCTGTTCGGGCCGGCGGCCGTGGTGTACCAGGTCGCCAACGACGACGAGGCCGTCAGCCTGGCCAACGACAACCCGTACGGGCTGGGAGGCGTCGTCATGTGCCGGGATCTCGACCGGGCCGGCCGGGTCGCCGAGCGGCTCGACACCGGCATGGTCTGGATCAACCACCCCACCTCGTCCCGCCCGGAACTGCCCTTCGGCGGGATCAAGTGCTCCGGGTACGGGCGGGAGCTGTCCCACCTGGGGATCAAGGAGTTCGTCAACCGGAAACTGATCCGCACCTACCCGACGACCTCGGCGATCGGCTTCGCGCAGGGCTGAGCAGCACCGATACGAATTGATGGGGCAGGCGCAGCGTCGAGCTCCTCATTCCACGGCGGCGGCGCCGTGCGTGGCCGGGTCGCGGCCGATTCCGTGAGCTGACGGCGTTGATCCGACGTGTTCCCGGCGTCGAGGCTGTCGCCGCTTCGGCTAGGCCACCTGACCAGCTCAGGCTGCCGGCTCAGTCCTCCGCACGGTGCCGTCCGATGGTGTGCGGCCCACGCGGCTCGGGCCCTCGGGCGTCGTTGTCGACGGCGGGCGACGCCTCGGCGTCGCCCGGTACTTCGGCGCCACCACCGGCACCGACGGGGGTCACCCAGTCGGGCCGGTCGTCGGTCAGGTCGGTGCGGATACCGTGCAGCCAATGCTCAAGATCGTCATGCTGCGCGGTCGGTTCACTGGCGTCGACGGGCTCAACCGATCCATGGTCAGAGGTCATGGCCGGCGGCACTCTCCGATCAAATGGCAAGCGTGCACGTCGGGTAAGACTACTCGGCCCCTTCCGCAACCGCCCGAGCTGTCACTCCGGCGAGGCCCGGTCGCACGTTCACGGCCACGCCGGCCACCCGCTCGGTGGCGACGCCGTGAACGGGGCACCGTCAGTGCACCGGCTCAGCTGTCGTATTCGCGTGGGGCCCGCTGAATCTGTGGCCTGTCCCGATGCTGGGGTTCGTGGGGTGGCTGGAGAAACCGACGGGAGGCCGTATCTGCGTCGCGGTGGTGTGCTCTACCGTGAGTCGACCTTCGAGGATGAACAGGCGGCCTGGCGATGGTGGACACGGCGGTAGTGGACAAGGCGGTCGCGGGTGACCACGCGTGCCTGACCTTCTCCGATGCTGAGGAGCGGCTGGACCTGCTCGCCGGTTTCGTACGCGACGGTCTGCGCACCGGGCAGAAGGTGGTGTGCTGGACCGACTCGGTCGACCCGCAGGCGTTGGCCGACCAGCTCGCGGCCCGTTCGGTCCGTCCCGGTGCGGCGCTGCGGCGTGGGCAACTGCGCATCGCGACGGCCGGGCAGTCCCTGCTGGCCAGCCGGGCTGGCGCGGCGGGGATGGTGGAGGTCTTAGCCGGGGAGTTGGAGCGGGCCGGCAGGGAGGGCTATCCGGGGCTTCGGGTGACCGCCGACATGTGCTGGGCCATCCGGCCCCTGGCGGCGGCCGATGACCTGCTCGGATTCGAGACGAAGGTGGCCGATCTATTCGCCGACGGGCGGCTGTGTCTGATCTGCCAGTACGACCGGGACCGCTTCGACGCGGTCACCCTCGCCTTCGCCGCCAAGACCCATCCCAAGACCATCGCCGCGCAGGTCTACCACGACCATCCGCTGCTGCGCATCTGCCGCCAGTACAGCCCGCCCGGGGTCCGCATGGCCGGGGAACTGGACTACCGCCACCGCGACATCCTCGAGCAGGCCCTCGCCGAGTCCCGGCGACTGGACCGGCACATGCACCTCAACCTGACCGGCCTGGATTTCATCGACGCCACCTGCGCCGCGGTTATCGTGTCGACCGCGTCGACACTGCCTGCGTCACGACGGATGACCGTGACGTGCCGGCGGCTGGTGGGCACGATGCTGGATCTCGTCGGCACGGTTGGCGTGCCACAGCTTCGGGTACGACGGGCGCGTGAGCATGACCAGGCCTGAGCTACCGGTCACCGGCCCTGGGCTCCGGCCGCCGGTCGAGGCGCCGGAGGTGATCACGGTCGACCAGCTATTCGACGCTGACGGGCTGTACGCGCTGCGCGCCACGCTGGTCGCGCACGCCGCCCGACTCGACCTGCCGGAGGAAAAGGTCGACCATCTGCTCATCGTGGCCAACGAACTGGCCACCAACGCGATCCGCCACGGCGGCGGCACCGGACGGCTACGACTGTGGCGCGACGCGACCACGCTGTACTGCCGGGTCAGCGACCACGGCCCGGGCATCGCCGACCCGAACGCCGGCGCCACACCGCCCGCCCAACCCGACACCGGCGGGCATGGCCTGTGGATCTGCCGGCAGCTGTGCGACGACCTCATCATCACCAACGCCGACGACGGCCATGGTCCGACCGTCACCGCCCTCATCGGCGTCGACGGCCAGTCCACGCCGCACAGCGGCGACCCGCGTTGACGCCGCTTTCCGGTCCGACCGAGGCGCATCCGCCTGTCAGGGCAGCAGCCTCCGGTCGACCGGGTTGATCTCTTCGGAAAGTCCGACGAGATCAACCCGGTCGGCTCGCGCCCTGTCCAACCCTGGGCGGCTACGGGCGCCCCGTGTCGGGTCGACGGGTCGCCAGCAACCCGAGGCCGATCATGCCGATCCCGAGGACGAAGTGCAGCCAGTCGTCGGCGTTGTTCACCGGCACGAAGTTCGCGGCGCTGGTGTCGCTGGTGACCAGGCCGTAGAGCCACAGCACCAGGTAGATGGCGCCGCCTCCGATGAGGTACAGCCGGGCCGTGCCGGCCCTGCGGGCCAGCACGATGCCGGCGATGCCGAACAGCAGGTGCACGATGTTGTGCAGGATCGAGACCTGGAAAACGCCGAGCAGCTTGGCGTCGGAGTGGTGGCCGGCGAAGCCGAGCGTGTCGTAGTTCGTCGTGATGCCGGGGATGAACCCGGCGATGCCGACCAGTAGGAACACCACACCGACGGCCAGAGCGAGCCGGTTGACCAGCGGGCGTGCGTCGGCCCTTGACTGGGGAACACTGACCACTCGCGCGGCACCTCCTTACGAATACGGACGGCGCTGCGCCGTCCAGATGTGACCGCCGGCGCCCGGCGGCCACGCACGCCAATACCCTTCATAGATATCCGTAAAGGCTTCGATATCGAACTGTCGCCGGTTCACCTACATCGTTCGCGACGGCAACGGGTGTTGGTGGTAATGATGGATCCGAATGTGGGTATGCCAGAGTCATGACGACGGTTTCTGGAACTGCCGAGTCGTACTGGATGGATTCGACGTCCCCGACGGCGTACCCGCCGGTTACGGATGACGTCGAGGTGGACGTGGCCGTGATCGGCGGCGGGATCGCGGGTATCTGCACGGCGTGGGAGCTGACCCGGGCGGGCCGGCAGGTGGCTGTCGTGGAAGCCGACCGCATCGTGGCGGGAACAACGGGATACACCACGGCGAAGCTGACCGCCCAACACGGCCTGATCTATGACCGGCTGCGGTCGACGTTCAACGCCGAAACGGCGCGGCGGTATGCGGCCTCACAGCTCGATGCGATCGACCGGGTCACCGCGGTGACGGCCGAGCTGGGCATCGACTGCGACCTGGAACGGCTGCCCGCCTACACCTACGTCACCTCCGCGGGAAAGGTCGAGCAGATCCGCGCCGAGGTCGACGCCGCAATCGCGGCGGGCCTGCCCGCGTCGCTGGTCACCGACACGGCCCTGCCCTTCGAGGTCGCCGCGGCGATCCGCGTGGATGATCAGGCCCAGTTCCATCCTCGCCGCTATCTGCTGACGCTGGCCGAAGACCTGACCCGTCGCGGCGGACGCGTCTTCGAGCGCACCCGGATCACCGGGTTCGACGAGGGTGAACCCTGCCGGCTGAGCACCGAGGCCGGTGCGACCGTCACCGCCCGCGAGGTCGTCATCGCCACCCACTACCCGATCTTCGATCGGGCCGCGCTGTTCACCCGTCTGGTACCGCGCCGCGAACTCGTGGTCGCCGCGCCCATCGCAGCCGCAGACGACCCGGGCGGCATGTACCTCACCACCGAGGACAACACACGGTCGGTTCGTACCGCCCCGTGGCGTGACGGGCAGCGGCTACTCATCATCACCGGGGAACATTTCACACCCGGTACCGACGGCGTGGACGAGCGCTGGCGGCGGCTGGCCGAATGGACCCTCGGCCACTTCAACACCGACGGCCTCGCCTATCACTGGGCGGCGCAGGACAACACCACCGCCGACAACATGCCCTACGTCGGCCGATTCCACCCCGGCGCCGACCACGTGTGGGTCGCCACCGGCTTCAACGCCTGGGGCATGAGCAGCGGGGTGATGGCCGGCCGCCTGCTCGCCGCATCGATCTGCGGTGAGACTCTGCCGTGGGCCGACATCTACGACCCGCGGCGCATCCACCCGACCGTGGAGGCCGGCACGTTCCTGAAGACCAATTTCAAAGTCGCCGGGCACTTCATCGGTGACCGGCTCCGCCCGTCCCACCTCGACTCGCCCGACGACCTGCCCGCCGGTGCCGGCGCCGTCATGCGTATCGATGGACAACGGTGCGCGGTCTACCGCGACGCCTCCGGCGACCTGCACGCCGTCTCGGCCACCTGCACCCACCTGGGCTGCACCGTGGCGTTCAACGACGCCGAACAGACCTGGGACTGCCCCTGCCACGGCTCCCGCTTCACCCCCGACGGGAGCGTCCTGCACGGCCCCGCCACCGAACCTCTGGCGCCACGCCCCCTTGAGTAATACGAGTGACCTCGCCGCCGCGTCGTCCGATCAGCGGCGCGCATGCCTGCACCAACCCACTTCCTGAGCCCCAAGTCAAGCCCTGGCCATCCCCGGCCGGGACACTTCAGCGCCTGTCATACGGCGGCTTTCCTGGAAAATCGAGGCACAAGAACGAGAAACCGCAGGAAACCGTTGCCACCCACCCGCGGCAGCGCGGCCGAACGCGCTTCCCCGCCGGACGAGGTCAACGCAGCACCGTGTCGGCCAGGGCGTTGCGCCTGTACCGCGCCACGGCGACAGGATGCTGCTGGTCGCCCACAGCCCGGCTCCCGTTCAGGGCAGGTGGCCGGCGTGCACTGTCATCGCACGTCCGGCTCGGCATGGTCCCCGGCCGAAGGCTGCGCGACCGTCCGGGTGGCGGCGGCGTCCTCGAGTTGGGTGATGCGCCTGCGGGCCGCCTCGAGCTGGTCTTCGGCGCGTACCACCCGACAGGCCGCGGCGAGGGTCATGCCCTGGTCGACCAGCTCTCGGGCCCTGCCCGCCAGCTCCAGCTGGTGACGGGAGTAGCGCCGGTGCCCGCCGTCGGAGCGGTGCGGTGTGACCAGTCCCGCCTCGCCCAGACCGCGCAGGAAGCTGGGCGTGACGCCGAGCATCTCGGCAGCGGCACCCATGCCGTAGGCAGGGTGGTGTACGTCATCGAACTTGCCGGCCAAAGCCGGGGCGATGTCAGCCAAGTACCACCTTCATCAACACGAACGGGGGCCCCGGCGCGATATGGACAGCGCCGGGGCCCAACGGAGGAAAAACACCATCTATTGACTTCACGATGCGCTCACGACACGCCTCACCACAGAAGTGACGGTGAGACGGAGCGCTTGCGGGCGCCTTCCGCGCGGTCAAAGGCGCGTCTGCCGAATGCACAGTCGCGCCGACCGAAACGGTCGAGGCCGCACCGCAGCAATATCGATGTCTGACCTCCTTCCTCAAACCCATCCGATGCTCTAACTCGGCAGTGCTCATCTCCGGCGGTCCGGCCCTGAGATCAGACCTTTCCGCCACCGGGCCAGCGACCCCGTCACATCGATGCGACAAAGCCAACGCTGCCGACCCGACGGGCCAACCGGCGCACCTCTCGCGCGACCGGCTTCCCGTTCGGCGTTCACCGTCGAACCCCTTCATCAACTTCAGATAAGTTAGCTGACCTGAGACACGATTTCTAGTCCCTCCGAGACACATTTTTTGGGACGGCAGGTGGAGACGTACCCCGCCGGCGTTCGACGACCTGGCCCTGGCGTGCGGCACATATCCACGCGGCGCTCGGCGCACGCTCGGGTGGTTCGACCGGCCGGCTGGATCGCCGGCGCGACCGCGATCCGTGGTCGTCCGGTCGCGCCCGACCGCCTTCCCAAGATCATTTTGGGTTGGCCTGTTACCCCGTCGGTGCTATACGGTCAGCCAGTGAGAATCGAGCGCCACTGGTGGAACGGGAACCGTAGTTCGCGAGGGCGTCGTGACGTCTACATCCGCACTGACGGCCAGCGGTGGGAAGTCCAGGCGCAGACCGGCGGCGACGCGGGCCGGTCGAAGGTACACCCCTGTCCGAGTCGGGCGTCGGCGGAGATCCTCGCTGAGGCATGGATGGGTGGTCGCCCGGAGTGGCGGGAACTGGCGCCCTGACGGTGAACGTCAGGAGCACTCCCCGCAGACTTCCTGACCATCGGGCTTCGCGACGAGCTGACTGCGATGGTGCACCAGGAAGCAGCGTGTGCATCGAAACTCGTCCGGCTGCATCGGCACGACCGCCACGGTCAGTTCCTCGCCGGATAGGTCGGCGCCGGGCAACTCGAAGGTCTCGGCCGTCTCGGCCTCGTCGAGGTCGACTCCCGGTGACCGCTCCGCGGTGCTACGTGCCCTGAGTTCCTCGAGTCCGTCGTCGTCAGCCTCAATCGGGGGTCGGCGCGGTGCGTCGTAGTCGATCGGCTTGCTCATTGTGGTGTCCTCTCCGCTTTGCCCCGTGGCATATCGCGACCGATCGGTCACCGCGGTGGAAGGGTAGCGCCGGCCGTCGGAGGGGACTACGCCACTCGCCCGTCCCCACCGAGAAGGCATTGACGCTCCCCCGGCCCCGGCGAGTCCCGAAAGGCACCAGGGGACGGCGACCCGGACCGGTCGTTGCCGTCCGGCGCCCTCCGGCGGTCCGGGTGCCGGCCCCCATCCTGGTCGAGCACTTCGAGCACTTCGAGCGCCGGTGGCGACGGCTGGCGAGCGGCCTGGCGGCATCGCCGACGGATGCCGACGCGGTGGTTACGCCATCCTGGCGACGTAGACGGTGTTGGCTGCCCGGCACTGCTGCAGCGGGTTGTGGAAGCTGACGACGTGGGCCTGTGTGGCGGCGAATACCTCCGCGAGCACGGCGGTGAAGTCCTCGTCGGGCGGCTCGTTCGACCAGAGAGCGAGGACTCCACCGGGATGCAGGTGGTCGGTGAGAGCACGCAGGCCCTGCGGCGTGTAGAACGCGGCGTGGCCCGAATGCAGCAGGTGACGCGGCGTATGGTCGATGTCCACCAGGATGACGTGGAATCGCCGCCCCGGCTCGTCGCGGTCGAATCCCTCAGCGCTGTCGACCATGGCGAAGAAGTCGCCCTGAATAAGGTGGGTTCGCGGATCCGATGTCAGATCGGCGGCGAACGGCAGCAGCCCCTGTCGGTGCCACTCGATCACCTCGTCGACGACTTCCACCACGGCCAGCGAGCGCACGCGCGGGTCATTCAGCACCGTCCGGGCGGTGTAGCCGAGGCCAAGGCCACCAACGACGACGTCGAGATCAGTTCCTACCGCTTCGGCCAGGCCAAGTCGGGCGAGCTCGACCTCGGCCACGGTGAACAGACTGGACATGAGGAACTCGTCGTCGAGCTTGACCTCGTACACCTCGACCTTGAGCAATGGATCGTACCTTCGCCGCAGACTGATGGCGCCCATCGGCGTCTCGTGCCAGGCAAGCTCCGCGAATCGCGAGGTCATTCGGCACATCCTTTCCATACCGCAAGGCGGCGACGCCGAGGAGTGCGCGACACCGGTTCGGTGACAGACGGACCGAGGCCCGGTCGGTCAGCGGCCCGCCTCGGCCTGGTACCGGTCGACGATCTCCTGCTTGATGCGTCCCCGGTCGGACACCACAATTCCCTTACCCTGTGCCCATTGGCGGATGGCCCGACTCTGGTCACGATCCACAATGGCCGGTCCACGTCCTCGAGGCACAGCGCGGGCCACCCCGCCACCCGCACCGCCGATCTTCGATCCGGCCTTGATGTAACGGGCCAGTACCTCCCGCATTTTCGCGGCATTCTTCTTCGACAGATCAATCTCGTACTGAACGCCGTCAACGGCAAACGTAACGGTCTCGTCCGCATCGCCGCCGTCGATGTCATCGACCAGCATATGGATCGTCCGCTTCGCCATCAGAATCGTTCCTTCCCGCAATTGCACCGACCGTCCGGCAACAATAGCCTGGCAGTCTCGAGCCACGCAAAAATATGGCGAGCCAGTCTCCGATGCAGGAAATCCGGATTGCTCTTCCCAATGGCCCATCAGTATTTTCTGGCACCCTCGAAACCAGCAAAGTCGTGCGAACCGCACTGCTGCCGAACCATCGGTAACTAAAGCAGCCCGGACAGCATCGATCCCCGCACCCAAAGAGTGCGGGGATCGAGTACCGCCCGGTACTGCTAGGTCGACCGCCCTAGCACCCGGGTCGCTCACCGGTGCCGCTTGACCATATCGACGAACACGTCGAGACCTCGCGGCGGCCAGAAGTTAAGTCAGATGACGCGGACGTTCTCCGCCTGCGGGCCCTTCTGGCCCTGGGTGACGTCGAATTCGACCCGCTGGTTCTCCTCCAGCGAACGGAAGCCGCCGGCCTGAATGGCGGAGAAGTGAACGAACACGTCGTCACCGCCCCCGTCCTGGGCGATGAAGCCGAAACCCTTGTCGCCGTTGAACCACTTCACAGTGCCCTGAGCCACTACAACTCCTTGATAAGGCGCGAAAATCTGCGAACGCAGATCCGCAGCCGTCCTGGTCACGCGAGCCCTGTCACCCAACCCCGCCGACGGCATCAATAAACCCATACGAGCCGTCGGCTGGCTCAGATACAGCAACCCACCGACCCCAAAAAAACAAACCTCATCCACGCTAGCAAAATCTCGGGGATTTTCAAGCCAAGCCCTACCCCAACCACTGACCGCCGCCACGCTCGACTCCCAGCCGGTGGCCAGATTTCCTGCGGACGCCAGAACACGACCGGCCTCAGATGTCAGATGGTGAAGCGCCCGACCACCCGGCTGGAGCTCGCCGCTCATGTGGGCCAGCTCCTCGGCCGTGGTGAGGGCGTCGGTGACGCCCGCACTGGTGGTCTGCGCCGCGTTGGCCACGCCGGTGATGTTCGAGGCGATCTCGCCGCCGGTCGCCGCTTCGACTACGTCGCGGCTCATCTCGTCGGTGGTGACGGTCTGCTCCTCGACCGCCGACGCGATCGTGGACCGGAAGCCGCTGATCTGCCCGATGACCTCGGCGATGTGGCCGATCGACTCCACCGCCGCGGTCGAGTCGGTCTGGATCGGCTGGACCCGACGCGAGATGTCCTCGGTCGCCTTCGCCGTCTCCTGGGCCAGGTCCTTGACCTCGCTGGCCACCACCGCGAACCCCTTGTCCGCCTCGGCGGCCCGGGCGGCCTCGATCGTGGCGTTGAGGGCCAGCAGGTTGGTCCGCTCGGCGATCGACGTGATCACCTTGACCACGTTGCCGATCTCCACCACGACTCACCCAGGCTGGCCACCATCGCGGTCGCGGCCACCCCGCGGCTTCGGTCGCGTTGTGGGCGATCTCACGGTGGTCTACACCGCCGGAAAGTTGGTGGGACACCTGTACGGCCAACGACACGCCGTTCGGTACCACCCACTCGACATCGCGAACCGGACCAGCACTCCCCCGCCATCCCTCATCCCGACTCGGTGCCGACGGCGTCCGCATCGGACAGGCGCGTCCGATGACCGGAGCAGCCCAACGCCGGGCGTGACGTTCTCGGAGCCGACGGAGTGAGGCGTCGGCTCCACCGATTCCGTTACGAGCACACCGCGCCGGCCCTGGCGTACCGCACGAAAAAGCGGCGCCGGCCGAGCGGAAAGCTCGACCGGCGCCGCCGGAGGTACCCATGTGTCAGGCCGCGGACTCCGTGCCGGCCACGCGGCGCCGGCGACCTAGGCGGACCAGCACCACACCTCCGGCCGTGAGGGCGACGGCGAAGAGCACGAGCGTGGTGAGCGCGACGCCGGTGACGGGGAGCGCGCTGGAAGGCGCGGCAACCGTGATGGCCAGCGCCATGGCGCGGGCCGTGCCGTCCGGGGCGACCCCCTGGGCGACCGCCGTGTGCGTACCGGTGGCCAGGTTGGTCGGGATCGTGACCGCCTTGCTGAACGCGCCGCTGGCGTCGGTGACCACGCTGCCCAGCGAGGTGGGCGTCGAGTACATCGTGATGGTGACTGTCGAGTGTGCCGCGAACCCGGTACCGATGAAGGTGATCTCCTGCCCCTGCGTGGCGGTGGTGATCTGGCCCTTGTCCGTGGTCAGCACGAGGCTGGTGGCCGGCGGCTCCGTCGGCACCGGCGGCGCGATGGGCGTGACCTCGTTGGACGGGTCGGACTCCAGGTCGCCGTCGCCGTCCGTGTGCGCGATGACCGTGACGGTGTACTTGACGCCGGCGGTGGCGCCGAGGACACAGGTCGTAGCGTCGGTGGTGGTGCAGGTGGCCGGACCGGGGTTGGCGACGGCGGTGTACCCGGTGATGGTGACGCCGTCGACGTCGGGTGCCTGCCAGCTCACGGTGATCGACGAGACGCCGGCGGTGGCGGTGATGTCACCAGGGTTCGGTACCGGCGCGGCGGGCACGGTGACGTTGAACGAGCGGCTCACCCGCGGCGCCGGCAGGTAGGTGTCGCTACCGGTCTGGTCGGCGTGGATCGTACAGACGCCCGCGCCGCGCAGGGTGACCGCCGCAACCGGAGAGGCGGCGGCGGCGTTCAGGACCGGCGCCGGAACGGTGCAGACGGCCGGCGTGGCACTGGTGTACGTCACCGGCATCCCCGACGAGGCGGTGGCGGCGACGGTCGTCGTACCGGCGGCCAGCGCCGCGTCCGGGGGCTGCGGGAAGTTGATCGTCTGCGCGACGCCGAGCACCTCGAACGACCGGACCACCCGCTCGGCGGGCAGGTACACCATGTCATCGCCGGGTTGATCGGCATTGATGGTGCAGGTACCGCGCTGGAGCAGCGTGACGTCGGCCGTGGTGTTCGCCGTCGTGACCCCCACCTTGCCGGTGACGGGTACCGCGACCTCGCACACGCCCGGCGTGGCGCTGGTGAACTCCACCGGCAACCCCGACGTCGCGCTCGCGGAGATGCTGAGCGTGCCCGCCGTGACCGGCGTGTCCGCCGGCTTCGTGAAGGTGATCGTCTGCGGAGTGTCGCCGGCGGCCAGGGCCGGCAGTGCGCCGGTCGCCGCACCTGACACCGCCGCCGCAAGCGCGACCGCCCCCACGCGGGCCCACCTACGGCTCGCCAGGAAACCCACCGACCGTGTCTTATTGATCATCAACCATGTCCCCCGTCTTGGCGCCCCCCATACCGGGGCACTACAACGGGCAAGTTACTTCAAAAAACACAAATCGGTTCCGGAACGCGGATAGTTCATCCGGAACGTGCTGCGACCACCCGCGTCAGCCCCGCTGCGGTCAACCGAACGACCGGTTCGCAACGAGGCCCGGAACCGTTCGAGGTCGGCGCCACCACGAAGGTGGTCGCCGACCTCGAAACGGTCGGTGCGGTTACGCCGTCCGACGTCACTGCGATGGAGCGGGCGGCACGGCGGCCGAGACCAGGCCCAAGGGGCCGGCAAGGCTGGTGACGTCCAGGACTCGCCGTACCGGGGGCTGGGCGTTGGTCATGGTGAAGGTGATGTCGGCGACGCCGGCCTCTCGACAGCCCGCGACGAGCGCACCCAGCCCGATCGAGTCGACGAACGGCACCGCCGCGAGGTCGACCCGAAGGCTGCGGCACCCGGCCGTACGCACCGCGTCGGTGAGGGCCACCCGGACCCGGTCCGCCGCGTTGAGGTCGAGCTCGCCGTCGAGCGAGACCACGATCTCGCCGTCGGCGGTGGGACGCCGGATCGAAATCACCAGGTCGCTGGGCTCGGCGGGCCCGGCGATGAACCGCGGATCCTCATCGGGGATCCGCACCTGTCGCGGCAGAGCGGCTTCACCGCGCTCGACGTCCACTGCAGCACCTCCAGCTGATCGGTACTGCCAAGCATCACAACATTCGACGAAAAGGAACATCACCTCGTCGGGACGACACGCCGAAGGATCGCCGGACGGTGCAACCCCCGGCGAACGGCGTGCGTGCCGTCCCGAAGATGCCGGTCGTGCCGACGATCCCGTCGCGACGCGGCTGACGACGGCGAAGGGTGCCGGCGACGATCGCCGGCACCCTTCGCCGTGTCGCGGTCGTCAGACCGGGGCGTACTCGTGGCCGTGCGCCTCGAACGGCGCCTGCTCGACACTGAACTTCTTGGCCGCGGCCTGGCGACGCGCCTGCTTGGCGGCGCCACTGCCGTTGCCGTTGACCGTGGACGTGTCCGTCGCGAAGACCCCGACGGCCCAGGCCATCGCGTCGGCGTTCTGGTCCAGCGCCGTACGGTTGATGTTGCCCAGGTTGTCGCAGGCCTGGTGGTAGCAGGCGTCGTACGCCGCGCCGGCCGTACCGCCGTAGCGGGCGGCCTGCTCGGCGGTCTTACGCCCCTCGGCGCCGGTGAACAGCCCACCGGACGGGATGGCCACCGCGATGAACGGGCCGTAGTCGGAGCGGCCGGTGAAGTCGGTGCCCTCGTGGACCAGGCCCCTGCTGTCGAAGTACGCCTCGAAGACGTCCTCGACCTGCGCCGAGCCGTACGGTCCGGGGCCGGCCCCGGTGGCGTCGGAGTCGTCGCCGTCGTAGATGAACCTGGCGAAGTTCGGCGAGGCCACCATGTCGAAGTTGAGGTACAGCGCGACGTCGAGCTGCTGCTCGAAGGTCAACTGCGACACGTAGTGCTCAGAGCCGAGCAGCCCGAACTCCTCCGCCGACCACCACGCGAAGCGGACCTTGTTGGTCACCTTCTGCTTGGCCAGCTGCAACGCCACCTCGAGCTGCGCCGCGGAGCCGGAACCGTTGTCGTTGATACCCGGTCCTTCGACCACGCTGTCGAGGTGCGCGCCGGACATCACCACATTGTCGGCGCGCCCGCCGCGCGTCTCGGCGATGACGTTGCGGGTCGTACGGGTCTCCTTGAGTACCTGCAGCTCCAGCCCGACGGTCACCGGCCCGGCGGCCACCTCGGCGGCGAGCGCCTCGCCCTCGCCGCGCGGCAGGCCGGCGGTCGGGATACGCCCGCTGGTCTCGTCGGTTAGCCGCCCGTTGACCGGCTCGGCCGGGTCCGCCGCGTTGTTGTAGACCAGGGCCGCGACCGCGCCGGCCGCCACGGCGTTGTCGTGCTTGACCTGGAAGGTGCAGCCACCCCGCTGGACGAGCACGATCGTGCCACGATGCGAGCCGGCGAAGTCGCCCGGCTCACAGCCGGGCGTGGGGTCGGCGGCCAGGCCGGGCACCGCCGACAGCGGCGCGGTGATGCCACCGACCGGTGTGTTCGGCGAGTACTGCATGACGACCGGGCTCAACGTCCGCGCCGTCGGGCTCACCTCGCGGGCGCGCTCGGCGAGCGTCTGCTCGAACGGGAACTGGAACTCCTGGATCCGCACGACGTAACCGGCGGCGGTCAGCTTGTCCGCGATGTACTGCGCCGAGGCCAGGTGCCCGGGTGTACTGGCCGCTCGCGTACCGCCGTTGTTGGTCGCGATGCGCTGCAGGGCGATGAGATGACGGTTGATGTTGTCGACCGTGACGTCCTTGGCCAGCTTGCCGGCGAGCTTGGCCGGGTCCGGACCCTTCGCGGCGGGAGCGCCGTACGCCGGCGAGACGGCGGCCACCGCCAACGCACCGCCGGCCACCAGCGCGGCTACCTGCCGGGACGTCATCTTGAATCGGAGCAACGATATCTCCTCTTCCTCTTGCGACAGTGGATGTACTGCCGCCTGTGACGCGCATGTTGCCGGCCGTCACAGCCATAGACAAGCGTCACGACGGAAATCGAGGCGATTGGATGACCATGCAAGCCCGTCCGGCCCCCTCGGCCGCGCGCCCACGCCCGCCAGGACCGATGCGCACGCGAGGGTGACGACGGCCGTTGCCGGCGTGCAAGCGGGCGGGGGATCCGGGCTAGGGAGTGGTCGGGGCGGTCGGCCCGGTGGGGCCGGATCCGTAGTCCTGGCCGGCGACCAGCTCGTCGTACAGGCCGGTCTGGCGAAGCTGAGCGGCGACCATGCCTGTGGCGTTGCGCACGGCGAACCCCAGACGGCGCCGGTGGGCCACGTTACGGCCGGCGGCCAGCGCCCCGATGCCGGTGGAGTCGATGAACGTCACGTGCAGCAGGTCGACCATGATCCTCGTCGGCATCAGCCGGGTGGCGGTATCGACGAGGATGTCACGCAGCCGGGTGGAGGACTGGACGTCGACCTCGCCACGGACTTCGACCAATACGCTGCCGTCAGGAGCACGGCGGGTGTAGATCATCGCGTCTGCCATGCGCTGTATTCGTCATCCTCCGTACGCGCCGTCCCAGCGCCTCCACCGTACGCCCTAGGTGGGAAATCCGACGAACGGGTGGAGCAGTGACACGTACGGGTGTATCAGTGCCGATGCGGGCGGGCCGAGCGTCGGCGGTGGGGGGTCGCGGCCGGGCAACGCTGTGGCCACCGTCACGATGTGACACATACAAGATTCTCGACGCCACATCGAAGATAAGAGTTCACGGCGCGGCCTCCGGCCGCCGGGACCGCCACATTGCCCGACCACCCTGCCCAACCCGAGACAAGGAGCTGCTTCGATGACCATCGGGCGTCACCGCCGGCCGGCGCCACCGCTGGACCTGGCCCTGACCGAGACCGCGGACACGGAACTCACGCTGACCGCGCACGGCCGTCTCGACGCGGACACGGTCGACGACCTCACCGAGGCGTTCCAGGTCGTCCTCACCCAACCCGGACTCACCCGAGTCCTCCTTGATTTCGGCGCTCTGACCTCCGTCGACTCCTCCGGCGTCGCCGCGCTCGCCGCCGCCCCCGAACAGGCCCAGCGGCACGGCGTCGCTGTGACGATCGTCAGCTGCGGCGCCGAGGTGCGGCGCGCGCTCGAGCTCAGCGGCGTCTACGAACACCTGACGCAGGCACCGACCGGCGCGCCGCACCCCCGCCTGCCCGGCCCTCGCCGAAGCGACGATGCGGAAGCCCTCACCCCGGTGACGAACCCACCCGCCTGACCCGCTCCGGGCCGCGGCGCGACACCGGTACCGGCCGGGGCACCCGTGAGCGGCGCCCCGGCCACCGACGGGCCAGTGACCCGCCTCACCCTTCGGCACCGGTGGTCCCCCAACCGGCCGACCGGATACACACGGGCGATTCGTCCTATGACGGGCCGCCGCCGTACCGTTTGTTTCACGACATCGATGTCGAGCGGAGAGTCGAGAAGCAGCGTGGCGGGCACATTGATCAACACTCGCCGGACCGGCGATGGCACTGCTGTGGTCGAAATTCACGGCGAGGTCGACATCAGCTGTGCCCCCGAGCTCTGGCAGATCCTGGTCGACGTCGCCGAGACGCGCCCGACCCAGGTCATGGTGGAGCTGCGGCACCTCACGTTCATCGACTCCACCGGCATCGGCGCACTGGTGGCCGGCCGCAACACGGCCCGATCCCTCGGCATCGGCTTCAGGGTGCGCAACCCGAGCCCGTTCATCACGACCCAGCTACACCAGACCGGCCTCTACAGCACCCTGGTGGAAGGCGACTGACTGCCCAGCGGTGTGGTAGCTCAGCTCACCGGCCCGAATGGGAGCTTCCAGCCGGTTTTCCGGCGGCGCGAGCGGGCAGGTCCATCGGCTGTCGTACGCGCACGACGGGTTGTACAGATAGTTGAAGTCCAGCCGTACCCGCCCGCCGTCCAGCAGCACGACGCCTCTGCCGTGCGTACCCTTCACGGTGTCGGTGAGATACCTGCCGCCGCCGTACGTCTCGCGTCCGCTCGTGCCGTCGCGTACCGGTAGGAACAGCCCGCCTCCGTACGCGGCGATCCACCACAGCGAGAGTGGGCCCCATGCGGTGTCGAGTACGCCGACCCGCTCGTAGCGCACCACCCCGTCCGGTCCGCCGGTGTCGAGGTCCAGCCGTCCCGGCTTCTCGCGCAGCGCGACCTCCACGACAGCCTCGTCCGAAGGCGGGAAGTACCGCACCCCGGAGAACGTCGCCCGCTCGGCGGGCGGGATGGGCGACTGCGGGTGGGTGGTGAACAGACGGTCGCGACCGGCGCGGAACTCGGTCAGCCCACCCGGCGACAGGTACAGCCGCGCGACCGCTTCGCGGTAGTCGGCAAGTTCGAGCGCGTCCATCCGCCCACGCTATCCGGGCCGACCACCGAGGCGGTCCGCACCGCCGAGCCGCTCGACCGGTACACCAACAGCGACAGGGCCGCGCTGGGAGAATCGCGTCATGAACCGGACGACTGTCGTGAACCTGAAGGGTCACCTCGGCGATCCCGACTACGCCGACGTGGTGTACGTGGGGCGGACCATGCGCCGCGGCGGCTGGAACCTGGACGGCTCGCCGCTGGCCAGCCCGTTCCGCCCCGGCCGCGACGGCACCCGGGAGCAGGTGCTCGAGGCGTACCGCGGGTGGCTGCTCGACCGGCCCGACCTGCTGGCCCTGCTCCCGGACCTGCGCGGCCGGCGACTGGGCTGCTGGTGCGTACCCGAGCCGTGCCACGCGGAGGTCATCGCCGAACTCGCCGACGCCGAACTCGTCGACGCCGCACCCGAGGACGCCGCCCGGTAGGTCGATCAGGCCCGCTTGCGCGCCTGCAGGGTGAAGGTCTGCGCCAGCCGCCAGGGACTGTCCCGCAGGCGCCACTCGCCGTGCTCGTCGCGAACCGTCCAGCCGGGCATCGCGTCCCACGGGGCGCTGTCGTGCTCCTCGAGCATGGTGAGCTCGAGGCCGGCGTCGAGCAACGCGGTGACGATCTCGCCGAGGCCGTGGTTCCAGCTGTGCGTCACCGTGTGCGTGAACGTCACGTCGGTCTCGACGTACGTGCCGTCCTGGTCCCACACGAGCGGCTCCGGGCGCTCGAAGTACGGGTACTCCACGACCAGCAGGCCGTCGTCGCGGGCGTCGGCGAGCGTACCCAGCATCGGATGCCCGTCGCGGAGAAACAGCCGGCCGCCGGGCCGCAGCAGCGCGCTGACCACCTGCGCCCAGCGCCGGATGTCCGGCAGCCAGCACAGCGCGCCCACCCCGGTGTAGACGAGGTCGAAGCCGCCCGGCTCGAGGACACCGGGCGCGTCGTACACGTCCGACTCGACGAAGTCGACCTCGGCGTCGACCTTGGTCGCCAGGCTTCGGGCCTGCGCCAGGGACGCGCCGGAGAAGTCGAGGCCGGTGATCCGGGCGCCGAGGCGGTCCAGCGAGATCGTGTCGGTGCCGATGTGGCACTGCAGGTGTACGGCTCGCAGACCGGTGAGGTCACCGAGCCGCGGCGCGTCGAAGCGCACCACGTCGCTGAGGAACGCCGGGTCGTCGACGAAACGGGCGAAGGCGTAGTCGGGCGAGGCCGCGTGCGCGGGCGCCCGCTCGTCCCAGGTGGCGCGGTTGACCGTACGGTAGTCCGTCACCGCCAGACCGTGGCACACCCATTTTGGCTGAGCAACCAGATTTGACCCGGCGCGGCGCGAGCCGCGGAACTCCCGTTCCTCGTCGCACCGACTGGGCAGGTGTGGCCGGTATGGGTAACGCTGATCTGGCCCTGCTGGCGCTGATGGTGGCGGTCGCGGGCCTGGGCGTGCTGGCCCGCCGGATCGGCCTCCCGTACTCCATCCTGCTGGTGCTCGGCGGTCTGATGCTCGGCTTCGTACCGGGGATGCCGCCGGTACAGATGCCGCCCGACCTGGTACTTCTGCTCTTTCTGCCGCCGCTGTTGTACTCGGCGGGTTTCCTGTCCTCGCCGCACGACCTGCGCGCCGAAGCGATCCCGATCACGCGGTTGGCGGTCGGTTTGACCCTGGCCACCATGGGCGCGGTCGCAGTGACCGCGCACGCGCTCGTACCCGACATGCCCTGGCCGGTGGCCTTGACGTTGGGGGCGATCGTCTCCCCGACCGACCCGCTCGCCGCGACGGCCATCGCCCGTCGGCTCGGGGCGCCGCGCCGCGTCGTCACGGTGATCGAGGGCGAGGGCCTGGCCAACGACGCGACCGCGCTGGTCGCGTACCGCATCGCCGTGGGCGTCGCCCTCGGCGCCACCGTGACGGCATGGCAGGTCGTCACCGAGTTCGTGCTCGGCTTCGCCGGCGGCGTGGTGATCGGCCTCGTCGTCGGCTGGCTGGCCAAACAGGTACGCCGCCGCGTCGACGACCCACTCGTCGAAACCTCACTGGCGCTGGCCACCGCGTACGCCGCCTATCTGCCCGCCCAGTGGCTGGGTGTCTCCGGGGTGCTCGCCGCCGTGACCGCCGGCCTCTACGTCGGCTGGCATGCCCCGACCGTCATGTCCCCGTCCACCCGGCTGATCGGGATGGCGTTCTGGGAGGTACTCGACTACCTGCTCAACGCCGTTCTGTTCATTCTCGTCGGGCTCCAACTCCACCCCATCCTGACCGGGGTGGCCCGGCGGCCGGCCACCAAGCTGCTCGGCTTGGCGCTGCTGGTCTCCGCGGTCGTGATCGCGGTACGAGTCGCCTGGCACTTCACGGTTCCGTACCTTTCAAGCGCGCTCGTCCCGCGCCGGCTCCGCGGTGGCCCGGGTCTCGACGCGAGACAGCGGCTGGTCGTCGCCTGGAGCGGGATGCGGGGGGCCGTCTCCCTCACCGTGGCGCTGGCGCTGCCCACCGGCACGGAGACGGGAAGGCCGTTCCCCGAGCGGGACCTCATCGTCTTCGTGACCTACGTCGTGATCTTCACGACGCTGGTACTGCCCGGGGTGACGCTGCCCGTGCTGATCCGCCGCCTCGGGGTGCGGGACGAGGGCGCGGCGGCGCGCGAGGAGACGCTGGCCCGGCTCGCCGCCACCGACGCGGCACTGACCCGGCTGGACGAACTGCTCACCGAGGCTCGTTCCCGCGACGAAGGTACCGCCCAGCGGCTGAGGCGCCTGCTCCAGTTGCGGCGTGGGCGACTCGCGGCACAGGTCGGCATGATCAACGACACCGACGTCGAGTGCCGTTCGCTCGCGTACCGGCAGCTGGTGGGCGAACTGATCGAGGCGCAGCGCCGTACCATCGTCGATCTCCGCGACCGGGGACAGATCAGCACCGACGTCCTGAATCGCGTCCAGCGCGACCTCGACCTGGAGGAGTCCCGCCTGGAGATCTGAGGCCGTCATGCCGCCCGGGTTCGCCGGCGGTGCGGCACGTCTCCCTCCGGCGGCTCATCACCCTGACTGCGCCGCGTCCACCACTTCCTGCCACGCCCGGGACGTTGTAACGATCAAGAAACTTACAGGTCGACGACGAGGATGCGGCCCTGCAGACCGGTGGTCATCTCGTAGTTGCGCAGCCGGATCAGCAGTCGCTCGGTGATGACCTGGCCCCGTGCCACCAGCAGCATCCCCTTGGCGCTGTACACGTCGCCGGCCAGTTCGTGGCCGATGGTCAGGTCGTCGATCGTGACCTCACGTACCGCTTCATTGGGCAGGCGCAGGCCACCCACCTCGGCTATGACGCGCAGCGTCTCCCGGTCGTGGATCTTCCGCGACGACAGGGTGGCCACCGCGAGGTCCGGCGGCATGCCGCGCCACACGAGCGCGTCGTACTCGCGTACCGCCTGTAAGAGCCGAGCGCCCTCCGGGGCGTCCTCGGGCAGCGGCGTCATGGGGTTGCGGTCGGTCGGCAGCTGATGACGCACGATCTCGCGTACCGCCTCCAGCCGTGGGATCCGCGCCAGCACACTGTCGGCGAGATGAGGCAGCCTCGCCAGCATCTCGGCCTCGGCGTCGCTCTTGGGTGTCCCGCCCTCCAGTACCGGGATCGCGGTGGGCGGGAGCGTGATGGCCCCGATCTCGCCCATCTGGGCGGCCATCTCGATCTGCCACGCGTCGGCAACGCCCAGCTTGGCGCAGAGCCGCTCGACCAGGCGGTGCAGCCGTCCGGCCCGGCTGAACAGCGCGGGCTGCGCCATTCCCAGGGTGTCCATGAGCGCGTCCACGCAGCCCTTGAGCGTCGCCTCGAGCAGTTCCCGCTCGGCGCGTACGAGCCGGTGCTGCTCGGTGGCTGCGGCGACGGTGGCCTTGAGGTCGTCGGGTGGGCACGGCTTGAGCATGAACCGGAAGACGTTGCCCTGGTTGATCGCCGCGACGGCGCTATGGAGGTCGGCGTCTCCGGTCAGCAGCACCCGCGTGGTGTCGGGTGAGATACGCCGGGCCTGCTCCAGGACCGCGACGCCGTTCATCTGCGGCATCCGCATGTCCGACACGACCACCGCGACCGAGCCGTCTTCGTCGGCACCGAGCAGGTCGAGAGCCTCCTGCGGCTGCGTCGTGGTCACGACGTCGTAGTTGACGCGCAGGTACCGCCGCAGTCCGTCCAGGACGTACGCCTCGTCGTCCAGACACAGAATTCGGGGCCTGTCCGCCATGGACGCTTCCTGTCTCGCTGAGCCGCGCGCCTCATGCACTGCGGATTGCCCATTTCATCGGACAGGGCACAGCGGTCCTTAGTGTCTTGGGACACCTATCCCGGCGCTGCCACCGGCGTCCGGTCCGCGCCGGACACGGGTCGGCCGGCGTGCCGCAGGGTGAGCGTGAAGACGGAACCGACGTTCAGCGTCGACGTGACGGCGATGTCGCCGCCCATGGCCTGCGCCAGCCGGCGTGCGATGAACAGACCCAGCCCGGTACCGCTGGTGCTCATCGTCATCGGGTCTTCGACCCGGTGGAACTTCTCGAACACCTTCTCCAACTGGTCGGCCGGAATGCCACGGCCGTGGTCGGACACGTCGACGTGCACGCGGTCGGCGTCGACGCGCAGGCGTACCCGTACGTCCTCGGTGGACGGCGAGTACTTGAGCGCGTTGCCGATGAGGTTGGTCAGGACCTGGAGCGTCCGACCCTCGTCGCAGACGACGGGTACGGGGTGGCCGGGAACGTCGATCTTGATTCGGCTCGTGTCGAGGTCGTCGGCGACCTGGCGGACAATCGCGGTGAGGTCGTGCGTTCCGACGGACACATGCAGGCCCAGGTCGTCGTCGGCGTCACCGATCCGGGAGGCGAGCAGCAGGTCCTCGACGAGCCGCGACATGTGCGCCGCCCGGTCGGCGATGAGGTCCAGGCAGTCCTGGCGCTTCTGGGCCGGCATCCGGTCGCCGCGCGTACGCAGGAGGCCGAGGTAGCCGATGATCGGGGTCAGCGGTGTGCGCAGTTCGTGGGAGACCGTGGCGATGAAGTCGGCCTTGAGCCGCTCGGTGCGATGCTCGCGGGTCAGGTCGTGGACGACGACGACGTCGCGGACGAGACTCCCGCCGGCGAAGAGGGCCGAGTGGGCGAGCCGCAGCCGGCGCGGCTCCCCGTCGGGTCGCCGGATGGTGAGTTCGACCGCCGACGTGGGCTGGTCGGCCGTCACAGGCAGTAGGAGCCGACGTTGCTCCGGATCGGGTACGTCGAGGAGGTCGGCGAGCCGACGGCCGGCCGCGTCCACGGCCGGCACGCCGGCGAGCTCGGCGATCGCGCGGCTCCACATCTGTACCAGGCCATCGCCGTCGACGATGAGGATGCCCTCGGTGGACTGCTCCACGATCGCCTGCAGCTTGCTGGTCTCCTCGACGAGCCGGTCGAGGTGCTCGGCGCCGCGCATGGCCGCGGCCAGGGCATTGGCCAGTGGCGTCAGCACCGTGAGGTCGCGGGTTGACAGCCGCCCGTGGCGGCGCCCGCGGATGGCCAGAACCATGATCCCGAACCGGCGGCCGCCGCTCTCCAACGGTACGACCAGCATCCGCCGCAGATCCTGCGGCAGATCTTCGCCGGCGAGCATCGGGCGATCGGTACCGCGGAGGTCGGCCAGATAATCGGGGACCGGGTCGACGGACAGCTCGCCGGACGCCACCGCGTCCACCGACAGGGCCAGGTCGGCGCCGTCCAGCACGACCACGGCGAGGTCGGCGTCGAAGGCCTCACGGGCGAGGCGGAGGAATCGCCGTACCACGTCGTCCCGCTCGGCGAGGGCGTTCGAGAGCTGGAGCAGGTACACCGACCGGGCCCGCTCGTCGGCCTCCTGGGCCGCCGCCCGGTAGGCGTAGGTGATGGCGAGCGCGGGCATCGCCATGAACGGCAGCAGCAGCGGCGCGTGCAGGCCGATCGCGGCGGTGGTGAGCCCGGTGGCGACGGTACCGACCGCCATGTACGCGGAGAGTCGCGCCTCTGAACGGATGACACTCCAGGGCGACGTGCTGTTGACGACGCCGATGATCTGGGCCAGGCAGCACAGGTTGACGGCGGTGAAGACGACGGTACCCAGCAGTACGCCGACGAGTACGCCGATCGTGAGGGCACCTGGAGTGCCGCCGACGAGGTGGACGACTCCGATCAGCGGCGACACGGCCGCCAGGTACATGCCGAGGTTGAACGCGGTCTTCACCGGCGGCCTCCGCTGGAGGACGCTCGCGGCGACGAGGCCGAGCCCGGCCGCGGCCATGGCCTGCTGGGGCGGCAGCAGCAGGACGTCGATGATGACGGCCGCCTCGTAGAGGGTGAGCTCCTCGACGGCGTCGCCGTGGCGCAGCCGGACGGTCGCCAGCTCGGCCAGGCAGGTCAGCACGGCCAGGCCCGGCAGCAGCCAGGCGCCGGACGGCCCGACGCCGTGCAGGACGCTGCCGTGGTCGCGCAGCAGGACGACCACGGCGGTGGTGAGAGCGGCGCCGAGCAGGCCGACGGCCACGACCCGGCGCAGGATCGGATCCCGGAACCGGGCGCGCAGGGCGCCGGCCGCCCGGGTGACACCCGGGCGGCCGGCACTCGACACGTCGCTGCTCACGCCTCAGGCAGCCAGGCCCACGCTCGGGCCCCCCAGATGTCAGACGCCCAGGCACGAGCAGCCCAGGCCCGAGCGGCCCAGTCCTCAGACGCCCAGGCACGAGCGGCCCAGTCGACATCGGCCCAGGCACGGGCAGCCCACGCCCGAGCGGCCCAGTCGTCGGACGCCCAGGCCCGAGCGGCCCAGTCGTCGGACGCCCACGCACGCGCCGCCCACGCCCGAGCAGCCCACGCCCGCGCCGCCCACTCGTCGCCGGCGCCGGCCCAGGCCCGAGCCGCCCACGCCCGCGCCGCCCAGGCCCGAGCCGCCGGGTCCAGCTGCGCCCAGGCACGGGCCGCCCAGTCCCGGGAGGCGGGGCTCAGCGCCTTCCACGCGGCCTCGGCGGCGACGCCGTCGCCGTCCAGGACGGCCTTCTCGAACGCCGCCCAGCGCTTGGCGTCCCGGCCGACGACCTGGTTGTCCTTGTCGGACTGCGACTGGGACGGCTTGCTACGCCAATCCGGCGCAGCCGCGAGGACGCGTGCCGCGTCGAGGCCGCCCGCTCCGGCACCGGCCGCCCGGGTGAGGCCCGCAGCGGTGTAGGCGGTACCGGTGAACAGGCTCTTCACCGAGTCCGGCCGGAGCTTCGGCGCCACCGCGAGCGCGTCGGCGACGATGCCCGCGGTCACCGCGGTGGCCATCGAGGTACCCGAACCGCGAAAGTAGTCACTGCCGATCCGCGCCTGCGGATTCGACGTGTCCACGACGCTTCCCGGCGACCGCAGGCTGACGACGTGACCGCCCGGGGCGACAAGGTCCGGCTTGGCGTCTCCCTGCCACGTCGGTCCCCGACCCGACCACGTGCCGACCGTGTCGTCACCTCGGCCGGCGGTACCCGACTCGTCGAGGCCACCCGCGGTGAGCAGCACCGGGTCGTTACCCGGCGACGTCACCGTGCCCGCTCCCGGCCCGTCGTTGCCCGACGGCACGACGACCGTCACGCCCCGGTGCCACAGCGACTCCAGCGCCTGGGTCAGCGGGTCGATCTGGTACGGCAACGGGCTGCCCGACGACAGCGACAGGTTGAGCACCTGTACGTCACGCGCGTGCTCGCTGACCCACTGCAGGCCACGCAGCACGGTGATGAGGTCGGTGCGGCCCTGCGCGTCGGCGACCTTGACGTCGACCAGCTTCGCCCCCGGCGCCACGCCCTGGTAGGCGCCACCCGAGGCGGCGCCGGACCCGGCGATCAGACCGGCCATGAAGGTGCCGTGACCGAACCCGTCACCACGGCCGGTACCGGTCACGTCGACCCGGTCCGACACCTTCCCCGCCAGATCCGGCACGTCGGCGACGCCCGTGTCGACCACGGCGACGGTGATGCCACGGCCTTCGTCGCCGTTCTCAGGCAGGCCCAGCGTCTTGCGGACGGTGGAAGAGGAGCCGGCGCCGGCCGGTACGGTCGCGGCCGCGACCCGCAGCTCACGCTGCGGCGCCACCAGCCACTGCGGGTCAAGCGCGGCGCCTCGCGGCAACTGCGCCGCAACGCCGTGCACCAGGGGCAGGGACGCCAGGATGCGACCGCCCACCGCCGACACGGCCTGGGCGGCGCCGTCGGCGCTCGAACCGGTCACGACGACGTCCTGCCAGCCGGGCGCGGCCCCGCTCGGGCTCGTTCCGGCGGACGCGGGCGCCGCGGTGACCGCGATCGCCGCGGCGGCCGTAGCGGCCAGCACGGTCCGTCGCAGTCGCGGCGGGGCCTTCCCCACCCTCGCCGATGTCAATCCAAGTCCCATTACTGGAACTCACCTCCCCTATGACAGCGGAATCCACGACTCGGACTCCACCCCGGCCATCGGCGGCGACGGGCCGCTCATTAGGGGAAAACGGAAGGCAGCCAGCGGAACCGGCCGTCGGCGCGGCGTACGCATACCGGCGAGGCGGTGGCCTCCCACCGCCGCCGGTATGACGTTCCCTAGACCGCGGTGGCGGTGCGGAGCCCGCGGACACCGGGCGTCAACGCGGTGCCGGCGGTGGTCACGGCCACCAGCGCGGCCGCGGTCAGCAGCGGTACCGCGTTCCCGAAGGCCGTGGCGGCGGGCGCCGCGACGGCATAGCCGAGCGGCATCGCCGCGAGCGAGACGAGGATGTCGTACGCGGTGACCCGGGCGAGCTTGTCGGTCGGTACCTGCTGCTGGACCGCGGTGTGCCACACCGGGACGAGGAAGCCCAGCCCGGCCAGGGCGATCCCGTACGCCGCGATCGCCACCGGTGCGGGTACGGACAGCGCGAGCAGCGCCAGCGGGACGGCGAACAGCGACAGGCTGAGGTTGGCCGCCAGCACCGGCCGGCTCACCCGGATCCCGAGTCGTCCGCCCGCGCCCAGCCGGGTGGCCAGCAGCGAGCCGGCGAGCAGGCCGACGGCCCCGGCCTGGAGGAAGGCCACCCAGACGATCTCGCCGCCGAGGTGGCGGACCGCGATCAGCGGGCCCAGAGTCTGCAGGACGGCCATGGCCATGTTCCAGGTGGCATGACCGATGAGGCTGATCCAGAACCAGTCGTGGCGACGCACCTCGCTCCAGCCCTCGACGAGATCGCGGTGTAGCGGGCGGCGCTGAACCGAAGGCGTCGCGGCGGGAAGTCGCACCAGCGCGAGAACCACGGTGCTGACGGCGAACGTCGCGGCGTCCGCCGCGAACGCCCACCCCGGCCCGGCGGTGAGGACGAGGCCGCCACCCAGCGCCGGACCGAGTACGCGGGCCACGCTGTTGGACACGCCGAGCAGGGCGTTGGCCCGTGGACGGGTCGGGGCGTCGACCGCCGCGGCGATCATCGGGGAGCCGGTGGGCAGCGCGAAGGCCGAGGCCGCTCCGCTGACCGCCGCGGCCACGGCGAGGTCGGTCAGGCGGAACCGGCCGTCGATCAGTTCGATCGCGACCGTCGCCTGCGCCACGCAGCGCACGACGTCGGCCGCGATCGCTACCCGCCGCGGCTGCCAGCGATCCGCGACCGCGCCGCCCAGCGGCAGCAGTACCAGTCGCGGCACGGTGGCGCAGGCCAGTACGAGCGCGAGCGCGCTCGCGGAGCCGGTGGCCCGCACGATCGCCAGGGTCAGCGCGGCGGGTACGACGTAGTCACCGAGCGCAGACAGCGTGTGGCCGAGCCAGATGAGCCGGAAGTTGGCACCCATCCGGCGATGATATTTCGGTATCGAAATATTCGTCAAAGGAATATCAAGTACGGAAGGTACGCTGTCCGCGTGGAGAATGGCGCGCGGGATTCCGTGGACCGGCACATCGAACGGTGGAGCGCGGTGCTGCCCGCCCTCGACCCGTGCGTCGAGGGTGCGGTCACCCGGATGTCCTTCCTGGTGAAGCACCTCAAGCGCGTCCGTCAGACGTTGCTGGCCGAACACGGGCTGCAGAACTTCGAGTTCGAGACGTTGCACGCGCTCGCCGGCCGCGGTGACCCGTACCGCGCCGGACCCACCGAACTGGCCGAGGAGACCCGGACCTCGCCTGCCGCCATGACCGGCCGCCTCGACGCGCTGGAACAGCGCGGCTTCGTCCGCCGCACCCCGTCGCCCACCGACCGGCGCAAGGTCGTGGTCGAGCTGACCGACGCCGGCCGGCAGGCATGGCTCGCCGCGATGAGCGAGGAGGGTACCGAGGAGCAACGCCTCATGGGCGTCCTGACCCGCCGGGAGCAGCAGCAGCTTGCCGACCTCCTGCGCCGGATGCTGCTGGCCGCCGAGAACGGCTGACGGCAGGGTCAGCCGTTCTCGCCCACGGGCTGCGTGGCCGGGTGACCTCAGCCGCCCTGGCCGGCGGGCTCCGGCTGGGGCAGGGTCGCGCCGGTCTCCAGCAGCGTCTTGAGGTTGGACAGGATCGCCGGCCACCCCTGGCCGACCATCTCCCGCACGGTGCTGTCGGCGTCGAAGTCGCCGTGCACGACGGTCAGCTTCACCAGCGGCCCGACCGGCTCGAGCTCGAAGGTCACCTTCGACCGGCGCTCGCCGGCAATCTTGGCGAAGACCTCGTCGCCCACGCCGGAAGCCTCGGCCCACTCGGGGGTGAGGCTGTGCCAGGTGTAGGCCAGCCGACGGTGGGGCTCGGACTCGACGACGACCTGTTCGGGATCGGCCAGGTTCATTCCGCCCATCTCCCAGGCCATCGGCGATCCCGCGCGCCAGTCCGTATCGAAGGCGAGCCCCCAGTACCGGCGGGTGAAGGCGGGATCGGTCAACGCCTGCCAGAGCCGCTCCGGCGTGGTGTTGATGTACGTCGTGTACACGAACTCGTGGTTGCCCATCGGCTTCTCCTCCAGTGCTCTCTTCAGGTCGGCGAGCGCGCTGACCCGCTCGCGGTCGTACCGGTTGATCCAGCGCTCGGCGATGGCGTTGATCGGCTCGGCGTTGAGGTAGTGCAACTTCTCCCGGCCGCGCCACACGGTGGTCACCAGATTGGCCGCCTCCAGGACCGCCAGGTGCTTGCTGACCGACTGCCGCGCCATGTCCAGGCCGGCGCAGAGTTCGCGGAGGCTCTGCCCGTTGCGGGCGTTCAGACTGTCGAGCAGCCGGCGTCGGCTGGTATCGGCCAACGCCTTGAACACCTCGTCCATCCCGCGTCACCTCGAACATGCAGCCGGTTAGCTGCCTAAACTTAGGCAGCCGAACGGCTGCATGTCAACCCTGCCGAACGGTCGGCGGCGGGATCGCGCGCTGTCGGCTTCGCGCCACTGGACGATCGGCAACCCGACAGGTCAGCCCGGCGCGGGTGTGCAGTCTCAAAGTCATGACCCGTCTCCTCCCCCCGGGAGACGACGTGAGGAGTGCAGATGTCGGCGTACCACGCTCAGCTCCTGCTCGGCGGCACCCTGCTGTTCGTCTACCTGATCGTCATGTTCCTGGTGACGAGCTCCTACATCCGGCTGGCCAATCTTCGATGGCTGCGGGCGCACCAGGCCGCCTTTCGCGGACGCGCCGAGGTACAGCTACCGCAGATCGCCTCATCGGTTCGCGCCCGCCGGTGGACGCGCCCGAACGCACGGCCCTCGGCGCCCGACTCCCCCGTCGACGCAGACGCGCTCGCCAAGGCCATCGACCGCCTGGTGCCGGACTTCCACAACCTGAACGACGGCCCGGAGCGCGGGCGGAGCCTGCGCAACTGGATCGGTTCGTCGGAGATTGCCCAGTGGGTACGGCTGCACGAGGCGCAGCGCCTCGAGGTGTGGCGGCTGCCGGACGCCGCGGTCCAGGCCCGGTTCGCCCGCGCCATGGGCCAGATCGACGAGCTGCCGCCGGTCAGACAGAACGCGTGGCAGCGCCGTTGGGCGGAGCTACAGGAGGCGTCCCGCCGGGTGGAGGGCGCCGAGGCGGCGGCTCACACCCGGTGGCGGGCGGAGCTGTCGCAGTTGCTCGCGGAACTCTTCAACGCCCGCGACGCCACCTACAACCAGCTCGTCAGCCTCTACGGAAAGGCCGGCTGGCTGGTGCTCGCCGCGTACCTTCCGGTCATCGCGCTTCTCGTCGCCGGGTACGGCTACGTGCTGATCGCCGGCTCGGTGGGCGGCCTGATCAGCCGGGTGCAGCGCGTCGTGTACGGCGCCGGCTGGCCCACGGCGTACGGGATCTCGTGGGTGCCGCTGTTCCTCGCTCCGCTGCTCGGCGCGCTGACGGCGTGGGCCGGGCTGCAGTTCATCGCCACGCTTCAGGCGCTGCACGTGCTCGACCTCTCGTCCCTGATCAGGCCGGAGACGACGTTCCGCGACGCTCCCGCACCGGCCGTCCTGGGACTGGCGGTGCTGCTCGGATTCAGCGAGCGGCTGTTCAACCAGCTCGGCTCGCAGGCGGAGAAGGTCCTCAGCGGCGAGGACGACACCGGTTCGGCCGCCGCGGCCGGCAGCCCGACGTTCTCGTTCGCGGAGCTGGAGCGGCCCGGCGGGGACGCGACGACGCAGCAGCATGCCAGGACGAAACCCAGGCGAACGTGGGTACCGCGCCGCCGGCGCGGGACTCGGTAGGCGCCGTGTACCCCGGTGCGGAGCCCCCGCCGGACGGGCTGGCCCTGGTGCACGAGGAGGGCCGGTCGCTGCGTGCGGCGTGGCACGGCAACGAGCTCCTCCGCTACGTGTACCGGCCCTGGGAGCCGCAGCTCGAGTCGCCCCGCCCGTACCTCCACCCGCTGCGTACCCTCGACGGCGACGTGGTCAGCCTGTACCGGCCGCACGATCACGTGTGGCACAAGGGCATCGCCTGGTCGCTGTCCAATGTGGGCCCCGAGAACTTCTGGGGCGGGGTCAGCTACACCCGCGCCGACGGGTACCGGCAACTGCCCAACAACGGCCGCATGCGGCACGACGGGTTCGACGCGCTCGGCGTCCACGACGGGGTGCTGCGCTTCGACGAGCGGCTGACCTGGGTCACCCAGGCCGGCGCGGCCTGGATCGAGGAGCGGCGACGGGTGGGCGTGGCGGTCCTGCCCGGCGCCGGGGCGTGGCAGCTCGCCTTCCGGACCACCATGCGCAACGTCAGCGGCGCCGCCATCCCGCTCGGCAGCCCGACCACCTCCGGCCGCGACAACGCCGGCTACAGCGGGCTGTTCTGGCGTGGACCACGCTCGTTCACCGGCGGCGCGGTACTCATGCCCGACGGCGAGGGCGGCGACGAGCTGATGGGGGTACGCGGTCCCTGGCTGGCCTTCACCGGCCGGCACGACGGACACGGCCGCAGCTCGACGCTGGTCTTCGTCGACCACCCGGCCAACCTGGAGTACCCGACCCGGTGGTTCGTCCGCAGCCAGCCGTTCGCCTGCGTCTGCCCCGCCCCGTTCTTCAGCCGCGAGTACCCGCTCGCCGACGGCGACGAGCTGACCCTGCGCTACGACGCGTTCGTCGCCGGTGGCGCCCTCGACCGGACCGCCTGCGCCGACCTCGCCGGCCGGGCCGCCGAGCTCCAGCCGGCCCCGGAGTAGTACCCGGTCGCGCCGGTCCGCTCGCGCCGTCTTCACCGCCAAGGACTTCCGGACCCGGGGCGGCTCGGTCGTCGCCGCCGAGATGCTCGTCGTGGTCGCGGACACCGCCGCCGGCTGACCGCGGGTCAGTACACGTCCTGGGGGATGGGCGGCAGCCCGAACCAAGGCGTGATCGTCCGGTACCACTCGCGGGCGGCCATCACCTGGCCCGCCGGGGTGAAGTGGATCCCGCCGCCGTCCACGTACTTCGTGTTGTTGGGGATCTTCGACATGTTGCCCAGTCCGACGATGCGCGGGTGCCTGGGGGCGCCGTTCCCGTCCAGGCACACGTCCCTGATCGCGGCGTTGTTCGCCGGTTCGGAGTTCGCCAGCCACGCGGGCGCGGGTGGGACGCGCGAGATCTCGATCAGCGTCGGCGCCACCACCACGTTGGGGTCGGTCGCGAAGATGTCGTCGAGGATCCTCTGGTACCGCGCCTTGGACTCAGCTCCGGCGGCGTCGTTGGTCATGACGTTGATCAGGATGACGTCCGGCCGGGCGGCCCGCACCACGTTGCGGATGTAGCCGACCACGTCGACGGTGCTCTGGCCGCCGATCGAGGCGTTGCTGCACTCGTACCGCACACCCGCGGCGTCCAGCAGCCGCCCCAGCTCCGTCCAGTACCCCTGGTCGGTGTCGGTGTTGGTGCAGCCCGGCGTCATGCTGTCGCAGCAGCCGAGGATGCGCAGCGGCCGGTCCCTGGGCAGGTGGCGGAGGTCGTTGGGGGTCCAGGCCCTCTGCACCGGCGCCGTTCCCCGGGTCGGGATGGCCCCGTTCCTGGGCACGGTCGGGTTCGCCCGCACCGGGGCCGGGTTCGACGCCGTGGCGCTCGCGCTCGGCCACACGATCCGCGCCGGGGGCGGGACGGTGCCGGCGGCGGCGTCCGAGGGGACAGAGTCGACGACGAGACCGACGGTCACGAGACCGACCAGAGCAGACGCAAGGAAGAGAAGTCTCCGCACGCTAGCGATCTTGCGTGGACGCCGGTCACCGCCGGCATCGTCCACTCCGTCAACGTCTTCGACCCGTCGGTCCTTATCGAATATTCGGGGGTGAATAGCTTAAAACAGCTCGATTGCCGCGAGTTGCTGACCTGCGTCCACCTGATTGGTCGCCGCGGCGTGGCTCCTGCGCTGCCGGTCCATGGCTGATCGAGCCCGCCACGCCTCGTCAGGAAACCATGCCGCTGCCGCATTTTGGGTAACAAAAAAGGCGCCCCTGGGGGCGCCGTTTTTGTTTCCGGGTGCGGATACGCGTCGAGCCCACCCCTGG
>NZ_BOON01000059.1 GCF_016863255.1 Planosporangium mesophilum | reverse complement strand
AGAACGTCAAAAGTGGAGTCAGCTGGCCACCACCAGATTGTCGAAGTCGCCGTCGCGGGCACCCGCGACGAAGGCCGCGATCTCCTCGAAGGTGTAGATGAGCACCGGACCCTCGGGGTCCCTGGAGTTCCGCACGGCGATCCCGCCGTCCGGCAGCCGGGCCAGCTCGACGCAGTTGCCGCTCGGGTTGCTACGGCGGCTCTTCTGCCACGCCAGCGGAGGGAGCTGGCCACACCTGATGCCGTTGTGCATCTGCTGTACCACGTCCTTCTCGGGGTTCCCCGTCATCGGCGTCCGTGCACGTCAGGCACGCCCCCGGTGGCGTCGACGGTTGCCGCTAGTCGAACCCGCGAACACGCCGGCACTCCACCGGCAAGCCGGCTGTGATTGCACGTGCATCCGTCCTTGCGTCTGCAATGGACAGCAGGGATGATAGCGCACATGCATCCATGTCCGACTATTTCTCGTCCATGGTTGGTACGTGTTCGTTCGGGCGAGTCCCCGTTGAACCCCCGTCCGCCTGTCGGCTGAGGAAGGGACCCCGGATGGATCCCCTCGCCATCGCGGCCGGATTAGCCACCGTCGCGGCAGCCGGTGCGGGGTGGCACTGGCGCTGTCGTGCCCGAAGGGCCGAGGTGGAGGTCGCAAAGCTGCGCCGGGAGTTGCTCACCGAGCGCCACGCGGCGTGTCACGACCCGCTGACCGGGCTGCCGAACCGGCGGGCGTTCTACGAACTGGGTGCCGCACTCGTCGCCGACCCGCGCCGACCCGCGCTCGCCGCGGCCGTGCTGGACCTGGACGACTTCAAGCAGATCAACGACGCGTACGGTCACGCCGCCGGCGACGAGGTGTTGGTCAACGTCGCCCGTCGCTTCGCCGGGTACGCCGGCGACGGACTGGTGGCCCGGCTCGGTGGTGACGAGTTCGCCGGCCTCCTCGTCGGCGCCACCGACGAGTCCTGGCTGCGCCGGGCCGGCGACGAGCTGGTCGACACGGTGGCCGAGCCGATGCGGGTGGCGCAGAGCACGGTGGTGGTCACCGCCTCGGTCGGGCTGGTCGCGGTGGAGGGGGCCGCGGACCTGGCCGAGGTTCTGCGCGACGCGGACGCGGCCATGTACCGGGCCAAGGCCTGCCGGACCCGTACGTTCGCGCTCGGCGCCGGCGTCGGTTGGCGCGACGCGCGTTGACGGCCGTACTCCACTGAGGAATGAAATCGGTGCACATAGTCACCGATATCGATAGTATTTCCGGCAGCGGCGCGTCGTATCGTCGCCCTTGCCCTTTCCCTTGCGGTAACGCGATATCGACAGGAGTGCGGTCGTGACCGAGGAGCGGGCGCCGTCCGGCATCGACACCAGTAGGCCGAGCGTGGCGCGCATGTACGACTACTATCTCGACGGCAAGGACAACTTCGCGATCGACCGGGACGCGGTCGGGCGGGTCGAGAAGGCCATGCCGGACGTCCGGCAGGTCGCTCTGGAGAACCGGGCGTTCCTGCGCCGCGCCGTCCGCTTCATGGCAGAGGCCGGGATCCGGCAGTACGTCGACATCGGTGCCGGGTTGCCGACCGCGGGCAACACCCACGAGGTCGCGCAGCGGGCCGCGCCCGGGTCGAGGGTGGTCTATGTCGACAACGACCCCATGGTGCTCGCACACGGAAGGGCCCTGTTGGCGACCGACCGGAGTACCACGGTGATCGGCGCGGACATGCGTCACCCCGGCGACGTACTGGAACACCCGGAGGCCCGCCGGCTCATCGATTTCGAGCAGCCGGTCGGAATTCTCCTGATCGCGATGACGCACTTTCTGCTCGAGTCCGAGCGCGACCAGGTGATGGGCGCGCTACGGGACGCGATCGCGTCCGGTAGCCAGCTGGCGATCACCCATGTCACCGGGGACGTGCATCCGCGCGCGGCGGTCGACGGCGTGGAGCGGGTCTACAGCACCACTCCGACCCCGATCTACTTCCGCCCGCACGCCGAGGTCGAGCGGTTCTTCGACGGATTCGAGCTGGTCGAGCCGGGGCTGGTGATGCTCGACAAGTGGCGGCCCGAGCCGGACGAGGTCACCGTGGCGCCGACCGGCTGGCTGTACGGCGGCGTCGGGCGCAAGCCCTGACCTGGCCTTCGGGGGCGGCGTCCACCGCCCCCGACGACAGTTGTGTCACTCCACCCGGACCGGCCGGTACTCCGGTTGCCACATGGCGCTCTCGACGCGACGCGCCGGGTCGTCCAGGCTGTTGCGGGCGATGCCCTCCTCGACCGCCCGCTCGGCCACGGCGGTCGCGACCGCGGCCGACACCGTGCGCAGGTTCTCCACCTGTGGCAGGAGGGAGGCGCCCGGCGGCCCGAGGTCCACCAGACCGGCGACGGCCTCGGCGGCGGCTTCCAGCATCCCGTCGCTGATCCGGGCCGCCCCCGCGACGACGGCACCGAGCCCGAGCCCCGGATACAGCAGCGCGTTGTTGGCCTGGCCGATGGTGTGGGTGACCCCCTTGTAGGTGACCGGTTGCACGGGGATGCCGGTCGCGATCAGGCCGCGGCCGTCGGTCCAGGCGATCAGCTGGTCGGGCATCGCCTCGATGCGCTCGGTCGGGTTGGACAGCGGGAAGATGATCGGCCGCTCGACGTGCCGGGCGATGTCGCTGATGATCTCCTCGGTGAACGCCTGGCGCACAGTTGAGGTCCCCACCAGGATGGTGGGCTGCACGTGGGCGACGGCGTCACGCAGCCCGATACCGCGATTGCGGCTCCAGGCGGTGATCTCGCCGGCCGCCCGGGCGTACGGGACCTGGAAGTCCCGCAGGCCCTTCATGTCGTGGATGAGCAGGCCCTGCTTGTCGACGCACCAGATCCGACGGGTGGCCGCGACGCGGTCGAGGCCGTCGCGCACCATCGCGTCCCGCAGTTGGTCGGCGATGCCCACACCCGCCGTACCCGCACCGAAGATGAGGATCCGCTGGTCGCGCATGCGGGTACCGGCGACCCGCGTCGCGTTCAGCGCCGCCGCGACCACGATCGCGCCGGTACCCTGCATGTCGTCGTTGAACGTGCAGACCCGGTCGCGGTACCGCTCCAGGATCCGACGGCCGTTGCTGGGCCCGAAGTCCTCCCAGTGCAGCAGCGCCTTTCCGAACAGCTTCGACGCGGCGGTGACGTACGCCTCGATGAAGTCGTCGTAGCGCTTCCCGCGTACCCGCGGATGCTGGTTTCCGACGTAGTCGGGGTCGCGCAGGAGCTCCTCGTTGTCGGTGCCCACGTCGAGCGCGACCGGGATCGTCCGCGCCGGGTCGATCCCGGCGGCGGCGGTGTAGACGGCGAGCTTGCCGACGGCGATCTCCATGCCACCGACCCCCCAGTCGCCGATGCCCAGGATCTGCTCGGCGTCGGTGGCGACGAGGAGATCCACGTCGTCGGCGTCGAGGCCCAGCTCGGCCAGCGCCGTCTCGACCCGGTCGGGCTCGTCGACAGACAGGAAGACGCCGCGGGGACGGCGGTACTCGTGGCTGTACCGCCTGATCGCCTCGCCCACCGTCGGGTCGTAGATGATCGGCAGCATCTCCCGCAGGTGCTCGGCCAGCAGCCGGTAGAACAGCACCTCGTCGTTGTCCTGCAGCGCGGTCAGGAAGACGTTCTTGAGCAGGTTGCTCGGCTGCTCGTGGTACTGCTCGTAGGCCCGCCGGACCCGGTCGGACAGGCTCTGGACGGCCGGTGGCAGCAGCCCGGCCAGCCCCAGGGACTCCCGCTCCTCGCGGGTGAACGCCGTCCCCTTGTTCAGCAACGGGCTCCCGAGCACCTCGAGCCCGCGCGCCGTGGTGATGTACGCATCGCCATCGAAACGGAAATTTCGCTTCTCCAACACCTTCGTCATCGCGGTCATGGGACCATCTCCCCTTGCGGGTGAGTGACGGATTGCCGGCTCGCGAACGGCTCGCGAGTGGCTCACAAATGAGGTGAAGCGTTGCGATCTCGGGCGGAGGCCACCCTGATCTCGCGGAAGGCCGCCGTGATCGTCGAAAGGCCTTGATCGTCGAAAGGTCTGGTCGTCAAAAGGCCGTCGAGACCGCACGTTGAAGCCGCACAGAACTACCCCGGCGCGCGTCGCACAATCGCGGGAACTTTCCGGTGGCCGGCAACGACCATCACCATGTGCCCGACCGGGAGCGCCTCGTCGCCGGCAGGCTGGCCGGCTGGTGATCGCCGGTGGTCGCCAGCAGGTCAGAGCGTGCGCGTTCCTGTCCGAGATGTATCACGTACGACGACTGCGAGGAGACGATTGATGCGCAGAGCTGTGGTCCGCGGCGGCGCCGGGATGGCGGGCGCGCTCGCCGCGCTCGTACTGATGACGGCGCCGGCGGCGGCGCACGTCACGGTCAATCCGAAGGACGCCACCCAGGGTGGCTACGCCAAGCTGACCTTCCGGGTGCCGAACGAGCGGGACAACGCCGCCACCACCCAGGTCGAGGTCAACCTTCCGCAGAACACACCGATCGCGTCGGTGTCGGTCAAGCCGACGACCGGCTGGACCGTCACCGCGACGAAGTCCACCCTGGACAAGCCGATCAAGAACGACGACGGCGAGATCACCCAGGCAGTGACGAAGATCGTCTGGAAGGCCGACAGCCCGGCGACCGCGATCCAGCCGGGCCAGTTCCAGGAGTTCGACGTCTCGGCCGGCCCGCTCCCGACCACCGACAAGATCGTGTTCAAGGCGCTCCAGACGTACTCCGACGGCGACGTGGTGCGCTGGATCGAGGAGCCGGCCGCCGACGGCAAGGAGCCTGCGCATCCGGCCCCGACGCTGAAGCTGGCGGCCAAGGCGACCACCGGCACCGCCCCGGCCGGTACGGGCGCCACCGGTGACACCGGTACCAGTCGTGCCTCGGTGACCGCGACCGCCGACGAGCAGGCCCGCTCGCGCGCCAACCTCGGCCTCGGCATGGGCACGGCGGGGCTCGTCCTCGCCCTGGTCGGTGTGGTGCTGGCCGGTCTGGCCTGGCGCCGCCGGCCCGCCTGATTTTCGGCTAGCCGGGCGGGCGGCCGGCACACCGGCGTGCCGGCCGCCCGCCTCCGGCGCACCACCCGCGTGCGGGAGGTACGGGTGGGACGACTGATCAGAGCGGCGGTGCTCGTCGCCGCGGAGTTGACCGTGGCGATGTTGACCGTGTCGTTCTTGACCGTGGCGGTGCTCGCCGCGGTACCGGCGCCGGCGTGGGCGCACAGCCAACTGCTGGCCACCACGCCGCCGGACCGGGCGACCGTGACGGCGCCGATCAGCGAGGTCACCCTGACCTTCAACGAGCCGGTTCAGCAGCGCTTCAGCGTGGTCGTGGTCAACGGGCCCGGCGGGGTCTTGTACAGCCACGGCCCGGTACGGGTGGTCGACACGACCGTCCACCAGCCGGTGAGTCCGCTCCGGTCGGGCTCCTACACTGTGCGGTGGCGGGTGGTGTCCGCCGACAGCCACCCGGTGGAGGGCACATTCGGGTTCACCGTCGCGCTACCTGCGCAGGGGGAGTCCTCGGCCGGTTCATCGGCGCCCGGCCCGGGTCCGTCCCGGCCAGCCGCCGCAGGTGCGGGCCAGCGGCCGCCCGGACAACAGCCGTCCGGACAGCCGCCGTCAGGACAGCCGCCGTCGCGGCTCGGTCTCGCAGCGCTGACGGTCGGCTCGGTGATCGCGGTCGGCTCGGTGGTGGCGATTGGCATGCTGACGGTTCGCAGGGTGACGTTTCGACGTCAACGGCGTGAACGATCATGAGCCGTACCTCCGCGCCCGTCCCGACCCCCGCCGTACCGAAAACGCGCCGGTGGCGCGTGCTGCCGGTGCTCGCCGCGATCATTAGCACGATCGCCGTACTCGTACTCGTCGTCGCCCTGCGTACCGGTGGTGGGGCCGGCGCGGGAGAGCTGCCGGGGCTGCCCGACCCCGGATCGGGTACCCGCTGGGGGCTGCCGGTCGTCCGCCTGCTCACCGACGCCCTGGGTACCCTCACCGTCGGCCTGGCGGTGACCGCCGCGTTCCTCCTGCCCGGCGACGCCAAGCTGATCTCGGCGCCCGCCTACCGGCTGCTTCGCCGGGGGGCGTGGGCCGCCCTGGGCTGGGCGGCGGCGTCGATGGCACTGCTCGCGCTGACCCTGTCGGACCTGCTCGGCGTACCGCTACCGGCGGCCGTCTCGGCCTCCGGGCTGGTCAGCTTCGTCACCTCGGTCTCCACCGGCCGGGCATACGCCATCCAGGCGGGGCTCGCGGTGGCGGTCGCGGTCGGCTGCGCGCGGGTACTGCGCCGCAACGCCGCCGCCTGGACCGCGCTGCTGGCACTGGTGGCGGTACTGGTACCGGCGTTCACCGGGCACGCGGCCGGGGCCGGCAACCATCAGGTGGCCGTCACCAGCCTCGCGATGCACGTGGTCGCGGCGGCGCTGTGGGCCGGCGGCCTGGCGGCACTGCTGGCACTGCGGAACGCGGACGTCCTCGCCGGCGTGGCCGCCCGGTACAGCCGGCTGGCGCTCGGCTGCTTCGCCGTGGTCGCGTTCAGCGGCGCTGCCAACGCCTGGGTACGCCTGGGCTCGCTCGACCAGCTGTGGCGCTCCGGGTACGGGGCCCTCGTGCTCGGCAAGATGGTCGCGCTGCTGGTACTCGGGGTGTTCGGCGCGCTGCACCGCCGGCGCGCCCTGCCCGCGCTGCGGGCCGGGCACCCGGCCGCGTTCCGCCGGTTCGCCGGGGCCGAGGTGGTCGTCTTCGCCGCCACGTACGGGCTGGCGGTGGCGTTGTCGCGCAGCCCGACGCCGGTACCCTCCAACCCCCTGAGCCCGGACCCGACCACCGACCTGCTCGGCTTCGCGATGCCCCCGGCCCCCACGATGGCTCGGATGATCACCGAGGTCGTACCCGACCTGTTCTTCATCACCGTGGCGACGGTCGCCGCCGGCGCGTACCTGGCCGGGGTCTGGCGACTGCACCGGCGTGGCGTGGCGTGGCCGGCGGAGCGCACGGCCTGCTGGCTGGCCGGGGTGGTCGTGCTGGCCGCGGCGACCCTGCTGGGCGTCGGCAAGTACGCGTACATCCTGTTCAGCGCGCACATGGCCCAGCACATGGTGCTGTCCATGGTGGTACCCGTGCTGCTGGTTCTCGGCGCCCCGGCCACCCTCGCGCTGCGGGCGCTGCGCCCCTCACCGGACCCGGCCGTACGCGGGCCACGCGAGTGGCTGCTGCTGGCCCTCAACAGCCGCCTCACCCGGGTGCTCACCCACCCCGTGGTCGCCCTCGCGCTGGTGGTCGGGAGCCTCTACGCGCTGTACTTCAGCCGGCTGTTCGAGTTCCTGATGCGTACGCACCTGGGCCACCTGGCGATGCTGACCCACTTCGTGGTGACCGGCTACCTGTTCTTCTGGGTCGTGGTCGGCGTCGACCCGGGGCGCCGACCGCTGCCGCATCCGGTACTGGTGATCGTGCACTTCGCCTCGATGAGCTTCCACGCGTTCTTCGGCGTCACGCTGATGCTGACCAGCGGCCTGCTGGCCGCCTCCTGGTTCGGCGCGCTGCACCCGGCCTGGCGGGGACCCCTGGCCGCCGACCAGAACCTGGCCGCCGGCATCGCGTGGGCCTTCGGGGAGATCCCGGCGGCCGCCGTGATGGTCATCCTGGTCCGCCAGTGGATCACCACAGACGAACGCGAACAGCGCCGCCTGGACCGCGCCGCCGACCGGGCCGATGCCGACGGTACCGAGGACGAGCTCGCCCGCTACAACGCCTTCCTGCGCGCGGCCAACGCCCGGCGCGAGCGCCGGTGAGGCTCCCGGCTAGCGGGAGCCGTCGCGCTTGCGCTGCTCTTCGCGGGCCCGTCGCTCCTCGCGTTCCCGCTCGCGGGCCGCGCGCTGGCGCTCCCGGTACGCCCGGGCCTGCGGGCCGTGCACGCTGATCGCGTCCTTGGCCGTCGGCGGGCCGAAGATCCAGAAGAGGAACCGGCCGAGGAGGTCACGATCCTTGGGCTGCTTCGGCGTTGCCTCGTCTGGTTGGCTCACTGGTCTGACATCCGTTCTCGTCGTGCCCGGTCCCTGCGCGGCGTACCTCCCGACCGGTACCCCGACAGCCGGCTCGTATTCGGTCCGGTACCCGTCGTGGCCTCGCCGGCAGCCGGCCGCCGTTCTATTATGTAGGCCAATAGTTTGTGTGCAAATCATACGGGAGCAGGGGAGAAGGGGGCCGGGAAACATGGGTGAGGTGCCCGACACGGCCGACCCGCTCGCGCTCGAGCGCCAGGTGTGCTTCGCGCTGTCGGTCGCCTCGCGCAGCGTCGTGGCGGTCTACCGGCCGCTGCTGGAACCGATGGGCCTGACCCATCCGCAGTACCTCGTGATGCTGGCGCTCTGGCAGCACGCGCCGCTGTCGGTCAAGGACCTCAGTGGGCTGCTCCAGCTCGATCCCGGCACGCTGTCGCCGCTGTTGAAGAGGTTGGAGACCACGGGGTACGTCCGTCGCCAACGCGACCCCGGCGACGAGCGCGCCCTCGCGGTGACGCTGACCGACGCCGGTGCCGGCCTGCGGGCCCGTGCGGAGAAGGTGCCGGCCGCGGTGGTCGAGCGCCTGGGCATGGACCTCGACGAACTTCAACGCCTGCACGAGTCGCTGACCCGCGTGATCGCGGCCGTCAGGAGCGCCCCGCCCGCAGGGTGATGAACGGGTCCCGGGTGCTTGCCGGTGATCGTGTTTCCGGTTAGCGTCTCCCGCCATGGCCGGCGGGGGGTTGTGGCGGGACCGGGACTTCGCACTGTTGTGGACCGGCCAGACGGTCAGCGAGTTCGGGTCGATGGTGACCCTGATCGCGCTGCCGCTCGTCGCCGTGGTCGGCCTGCGGGCGACACCGTTCGAGGTCGGGCTGGTCACCGCGGCGTCATCGGTCGCCTGGCTGGTGGTAGGGCTGCCGGCCGGGGTGTGGGTGGACCGGGTGCGCCGGCGACCCCTGATGATCTGGGCGGACCTGGGGCGGGCGGTCGCGCTGGCGACGGTACCCGCCGCCTGGGCGCTGGACGCGCTCACCGTCGGCCAGCTCATCGGCGTCGCCGCGATCACCGGGCTGCTGACCGTACTGTTCGACGTGGCGTACCCGGTGTACCTGCCGGCCGTGGTGGGTCGTGACAGGCTCATCGAGGCCAACGGCAAGCTGCAGGCCAGCGCATCGGTCGCCGGAATCGGCGGCCCCGGCCTCGGTGGCCTGCTCGTCCAACTCGCCGGCGCGCCGTTCGCACTGCTCGCCGACGCGGTCAGTTTCGTCTTCTCCGCGCTCACGGTCGTCGGTGTCCGCGCCGTCGAGGAGGTCGCCCACCGGTCCGACCGGACCAGCCTGCGCGCCGACCTCTCCGACGGGCTGCGCTACGTGCTGCGTCACCCCTTTCCGCGTACCCTCGCGCTGGCCGGCGCCACCGCCAACTTCGTGTTCGGTGGGTACGAGGCGGTGTCGTTCGTCTTCCTGGCCCGCGAGGTGGGGCTCGCCGGCGGTCTGATCGGCCTGCTGTTCGGTGTCGGTACGGCCGGTGGGCTGGTCGGCGCCCTGCTCGCGAACCGGTTGGCCGGCCGTTTCGGAGATGCCAGGGTCGTCACGCTCGCACCGGCCGTCAGCGTGGTCGGGGGTCTGCTGGTGCCGTTGACCGGGCGTGGCGCGGGGCTGGCCTGGTACCTCGCCGGGTCCCTGCTGGTGAACGCGAGCATCACCGTCTTCAACGTGTGCATGCGCAGCGCGGTGCAGATCAGCACGCCGCCCCGGTTGCTCGGGCGCACGGTCGCCTCGATCCGGCTGTTCAGTCGCGGCGCGCTGCCACTGGGCGCGGTCACCGCCGGCGTGCTCGCGTCCGTGCTGGCGGCTCGGACCACGGTCGCGGTCCTGATGGCACTGTTGGTGGTCACGCCGGTGCTGCTACGGCTGTCGCCGCTCGGGCGGGTACGCCGGACCGAGCAACTGGCGCCGTCCTCGTCCTGACCGGATCTTTAACGGACGCGACACACAAGGCCGGCACCCTCGCAACACCGACCCGACAGGCTGCGGCCATGAAGCCTTTTCGCCGCACCGTGCACAGCCACGTCAGCGCCTCCCGGGCCGGCTCCGCCCGTGGCCCCCAGCCCGTCTCCTGGGCGGCGGAGATCGTTGAGCTGGCCGCTCTCTTCATGGCCGTCGGCGTGGCCCACCTCTTCGTCAGTCTCGTGGGGCAGCACGCGGACGGCGGCACCATGCTGGTCATCAGTGGACTGGCGCTCATGGTGGGCGCTGTGGTCCATCGCTGGTGGGGTACGCGCCACCGGCGGGCGGTTGCTCCCCGCCAGGCGCCGGCGACGGTGCCGGGGCTGCGCGACCTGCTGGAGATGCCCGGCGAGGACAGGAGAATGTGGCAGGTGCGGGCGACCCTGCGCGACCGGCCGGGCAGCCTGGCCGCGCTGAGCGGGAAGCTGGCCGCTCTCAACGTGAACATCCTCGCGATCGGAGTCCACCCGACGAAGAACGGCGTCGCGGACGACCTGCTCGTGGCGGCCCCTCCGGGGGTCACGGTCAAGGAGCTTGTCGCCGCGGTCGACGCCGGCGGGGGCGTGGACATCGCGATCGCGGCTGCTGATACCCACGACCTCGTCGACCCGCCGACCCGCGCGTTCACCCTGGCCATCCGGGCGGCGGTGGACCCCCGCGCACTGCCGGAGGCGCTGGCCGAACTGTTGCGCGCCACCGTCGGGTCCGCGCCGTCGTCACGATCCCCGGCGGGTGACGGCGAGACGGTACGCATCAACGACGCCGCGGGGGTACCGATGACCCTGTCGCGGCCCGGCCTGCCGTTCACGGCCGTCGAGCTCTCCCGGGCGGAGGCGCTGGTCGAGCTGTGCGCACGGCTCGGTCCGCGCGACGCGGCGCAGGTGTAACCGGATGGCAACCGGTCTCGACTCCGGAAGGAACGTTCGGGGCGAATCATCGGTTGGATGTTCGCCGGTTGTCCGTGACGGTGAACGGCCGACCGGAGGGGGACCGGGATGCTTCCGCTGCCGTACGTGAACCCCGAGGAGACGCGTAACCTCTGGCGTGGCTTCTGGCGCTGGTTCGACGGGTGGACCACGATGAGCTTCAACCCGACGCTGTACCACCAGCGGAGGCGGTAGCCCTTCGGGGTGCGGCCGTCTTCTCCCGCGATGGGTTGGCCGGTCGCGCGTTCCATTCCGATGTGGACGTTCTGGCGGCCGGTTGCGGCCCGGTGGGCGGTGCCCTACGGCGCTGCTCGGGCTGTACGGCGTGTCCGTGGCGGTGGTCGACCCCGGTACGGCTCCCTGTCCGAAGCCTCGGGCGGCGGCCCCTCATCAGCCTGAGCTGGCCGTTCGTCGTCGGCCTGTGACGGCTGTCCGTCGCTGCCGGCCGCTTCGAATGGCGGTAACTACGACACTTCACTATTTGTGGATCAATAAGATCGATGTCAGCCCTGGTGTGACTGTCGCCGGTCACGCGTCTGGCCGCCGCCCCTAGCGGGGCGGAAACCCCTGCTGACCTGCCATTTTGGTGTCTTCCGGATCGATATATGTAATGGTACTGATGGGTAACGTTTTCGCTACCCTCCGGAGGGCAACGTGCACAGAGCGCGAATCGTGTCCATCATCGTGAGCCTCCCGGCCACCGTCGGGGTCGTGCTCGCCCTGGGCGCCACCCCCGTCCAGGCCGCCTCCAACGTCCGCTACGTCGCCCTCGGTGACTCCTACTCCTCCGGCGTGGGTGCCGGCTCGTACACCAGCGAGAGCGGGTCCTGCCAACGCAGCACCAACGCCTATCCGGCGTTGTGGGCCGCGGCCAAGGCGCCCGCGTCCTATGTGTCCGTTGCCTGCTCCGGCGCGAGGACGACCGACGTGACCAACAGCCAGCTGTCGGCGCTCAGCACCAGTACGACGCTGGTGAGCATCACCATCGGAGGCAACGACGCCGGGTTCGCCAACATCATGACGACCTGCGCGCTGTACGGCACCAGGGAGTGCGTGGCCGCGGTACAGGCCGCGGAGGACTGGGCCCGTGCCAACCTCGCGAACGTGCTGCGGACGGTGTACAACGGCATCACGTCGCGCGCGCCGAACGCCCGCGTGGTGGTGCTGGACTACCCGGTGTTCTACCAGCTCGGGGTGCCCTGTGTCGGGCTCAGCCCGGAGTCGCACGCGAAGATCGACGAGGGCATCAACCTGCTGGACGACATCACCCGCGCCGAGGCCCAGCGGCACTCCCGGTTCGTCTTCGGGGACGTGCGGAACGCGTTCGTCGGCCACCAGCTCTGCAGCGGCGACAAGTGGCTGCACGCGCTGAACTTCGCCGAGCTCAGTGTCTCCTACCACCCGTTCGCCTCCGGGCAGGCGGGCGGCTACTACCCGGTCTTCAGAACCGCCGCCGGCTGACGCGACCCTGCTCGACCCGATCCTGCTGATCCGAACCCCCTGATGGCGGACCGGTGTACCCGCCGCGGCGACCACGTGCCGGGACCGGTCCGCCATCCGCGTGACCGGCCCGTGCCGTGCCTGATCCGGGCGCCGCCCGGACCGGTCGCGAAGCCGACACACGTGCGCCGCGCCGGTTCGCTCCGCGGGTCTACCGTGGAAGGCGACCTGTCGAACTCGTCGCAACGCCGAGGCACCGGCCTCGGTTTCGGTGAACTCGGGCACCCGACGCACCCGGTACGCGCCGTCGGGCGACCGAAGGACGGGAGGTTTCTCGATGACCGGTCCCCACCCCGGGCAGCGCACGCTGCCGGAGTTCCTGGCCTGGTTGGAGCAGTCGCGCCAGCGTGGCCAGGTGCACTACGACGACAGACAACAGTGCTGGCAGATACTCGGCCATCCGGAGGCCGAGGCCGTGCTGGCCGACCCGGCGACCTTCTCCTCCGACCTGAGCGATCTGCTTCCGCAGCAGGAGGACTTCGAGCTGTTCGAGCGGGGCAACTTCGTACGGATGGATCCGCCCCGGCACCGGATGCTGCGCGGCCTGGTCAGTCAGGCGTTCACGCCGAGGATGGTGGCCGGACTGACACCGCGGATCGCCGAGGTGACCGAGGAAATCCTCGACGCCAGCGACGGTGGCGACCGGCTCGACCTGATCGAGGACCTGGCATACCCGCTGCCGGTGATCGTGATCGCCGAGCTGCTCGGCATTCCGACCTCCGACCGGCCGGTCTTCCGGCGCTGGGCCGACGCGCTGTTCGAGCGGGGCGACGTCGATCCGGACCAGTCGCTGACCAGTGTGAGCGAGGAGGCGGTGAAGGCCGTCGCGCCGACGATGCGCGAGATGAACGCGTACCTTCTCGAGCACATCCGCAACCGCCGGGTGAACCCGGGCGACGACCTGACCAGCAAGCTGCTGCAGGCGCAGGTCGACGGGCGGCGGTTGGACGACGGGGAGATCGTGGGCTTCGTCGGCCTGCTGCTGCTCGCCGGGCACATCACCACCACGGCGACCCTCGGCAACGCCGTCCTCGGCTTCGACGAGCACCCGGACGCGGTCGTGGAGGTACGAGTCGACCCGACGCTGCTACCCGCGGCGATCGAGGAGGTCCTGCGCCACCGGACCCCCTTCCCCCGGCTGGGGAGGCTGGCGACCACGGACGTCGCCGTGGGCGACGCGGTCATCCCGGCGCGGGGCGTCGTCGTCGTCTGGTTGGCGGCCGCCAACCGCGACGAGCGGGTGTTCGCTGAGCCGAACCGGTTCGACATCCACCGCGTGCCCAACCCGCACCTGACCTTCGGGCGCGGCATCCACTTCTGCCTCGGCGCGCCGCTCGCCAGGCTGGAGGCGAAGATCGCGCTCGGGATCCTGCTGGAGCGCTACCGCGAGATCCGGGTCGCCACCGACGCGCCCGTCGAGCACCGCAACCCGTGGGTGATGGTCAGCGTCAGCAAGCTACCGCTGGAGGTGCGCCGGGCCTGAGTCGTCAGCCGTCGGTGACACGGCCCCCATCGACCGTGAGCCGCCGGTTGGTGGATACCGCGTCGAGCATGCGGCGGTCGTGGGTGACCAGCAGCAGGGTGCCCGGGTACGACGCGAGGGCCGACTCGAGTTGCTCGATCGCGGGCAGGTCGAGGTGGTTGGTCGGCTCGTCGAGGACGAGCAGGTTCACCCCCCGCGCCTGCAGCAGGGCGAGCGCGGCCCTGGTGCGCTCGCCGGGGGACAGCGTCGCCGACGGCCGCAGTACGTGCGCCGCCCGCAGCCCGAACTTCGCCAGCAGGGTGCGCACGTCGGCCGGCGTCAGGTCGGGTACCGAGGCGGAGAAGGCGTCGAGCAGCACCCGGTCGCCGACGAACAGTCCGCGCGCCTGGTCGACCTCGCCGACGACCACTCCCGGCCCGAGCGACGCGTGCCCGGCGTCCAGCGGCAACCGGCCGAGCAGCGCCGCGAGCAGCGTCGACTTGCCGGAGCCGTTGGCGCCGGTGATGGCGACCCGGTCGGCCCAGTCGATCTGGAGGTCGACCGGGCCGAGGGTGAACGAGCCGCGGTGGACGACCGCGCCGCGCAGCGAGGCGACAACCGCGCCGGCGCGCGGCGCGGTCGCGATCTCCATCCGGAGCTCCCACTCCTTGCGCGGCTCCTCAACCACCTCCAGGCGCTCGATCAGCCGGTCGGTCTGGCGGGCCTTGGCGGCCTGCTTCTCGCTCGTCTCGCCCCGGAAGTGGCGGATGTTCTTGTCGTTGTCGGGCGCCTTGCGGCGGGCATTCCGGACACCCTTCTCCATCCACGCCCGCTGGGTACGCGCCCGCGTCTCCAGCGTCGCTCGGGTGTCGGCGTACTCCTCGTACTCCTGCCGGGCGTGCCGGCGCGCGACCTCGCGCTCCTCCAGGTAGGAGGCGTACCCGCCGCCGTAGTGGTGGACCTGCTGCTGGTGAAGGTCCAGTTCCAGGACGCGGGTGACGGTACGGGTCAAGAACTCCCGGTCGTGGCTGACCAGTACGGTGCCGGCCCGTAGGCCGGTCACGAACTCCTCCAGCCGGCGCAGGCCGTCGAGGTCGAGGTCGTTGGTCGGCTCGTCGAGCAGGAAGACGTCGTACCGGCTGAGCAGCAGGGAGGCCAGTCCTGCCCGGGCGGCCTGCCCGCCCGACAGGCCCGTCATCGGCTGCTCGAGGTCGATGGCGAGCCCGAGGTCCGCCGCGACCTGGTCGGAGCGCTCCTCCAGGTCCGCGCCGCCGAGGTTGAGCCACCGGTCCAGCGCGGTGGCGTACGCGTCGTCGGCGCCGGGTTCGCCGGCGGTCAACGCCTCGGTGGCGGCGTCGAGCGCCCGCTGTGCCTCGGCCACGCCCGTGCGCCGGGCCAGGAACGCCCGTACCGTCTCGCCGGGACGGCGCTCCGGTTCCTGGGGCAGGTGCCCGACGGTTGCCGACGGCGGGTTGAGCTGGACCGTGCCGTCTTCCACCGGTACCAGTCCGGCGAGGGTCCGCAGCAGGGTGGACTTACCGGCGCCGTTGGCCCCGACCAGGCCGACGACGTCGCCGGGGGCGACCACGAGGTCGAGCCCGGAGAAGAGGACCCGGTCGGCGTACGCGGCGGCCAGGCCCTTGGCGATCAACGTTGCGCTCACGAGATGGCGACCCTACCCGGCCGGCATGACGACGGTGGACCACAGCCGGCGTGTCCGATCCGGAGCGGAGGGCAGCGCGAGCCTTCTCCGGATCACCTCGCCCACCTCCGCGGCAAGCTCGTCGAACTCGGCGTCGGTGAGGTTCAGCGCCAACTGCTGGTACCCGACCCGGTCGCGGGCCAGGTCGACCTCCGCTCGCGCCAGGTACCGGTCGTAGTCGCCGAGGAGTGCGGCGACGAACGTCATGAAGGCCCGACGGTGGGACTCGGCGTTCATCGTGGCCGCCTCCTCGCCGCTGACCCGGGCGTTGACGGCGTTGAGCCGGTAGGTCCGCTCGAAGGTGCCCCGTACCTTGCGCTCGGTCACCACCTGCAGCACCTCGCCCTCGACCAGGGTGGCCACGTGGCGGTACAGGCTGGCGGTCGGTACCTCGGGCAGCTCGTCGCGCAGTTGGCCGGTGGTGAGTTCGCGGTCGCCCAGGAAGACCTGCACGATGCGCAGCCGGACCGGGTGCAGCAGGAGGTCGGCGGTTGACACGCCTCACATATTCTCACGATTGACATCGTTATCAAATTCGAGAATGATCGAGGCATGACAGAGATCGTCCTCACCCAGGACTCCGTGCGGGTGCAGCTCACCGCCGTCGAGAAGGTCGTCACCATCCACGGCGACGTCAGCGTCCCACGCAGCGCGATCCGTGGCGTGGAAATCGTGGAAGACGCCCTGGCCGCCACGCGCGGCCTGCGCGTCGGTCTCGGCCTGCCGGGCGTGCGCAAGCTGGGCACCTGGCACCGCCGCTCCGGCAAGGAGTTCGTCGACGTGCGCCAGGGGCAGCCCGCCGTCCGGGTCCTGCTGTCGGGTGACGACTTCAGCGCGCTGCTGCTGGGCACCGACGACCCGCAGAGCCTGGCCGCCGCCCTCGCCCCCGAGACGGCCTGAGGTGGGCACCGACGCTCAGTCGCTCGACGCCTCCGGGTCGCTCGGCGTGTCCGGGTCGCTCGACGTGTCCCAGCCCCGCGGTGTGGACGTCGGGTTCGACAGCGACGGGCAGACCCTGGCCGGCAGCCTGCTGCTGCCGCCGGGGCCGGGCCCGTTCCCCGCGGCCCTGCTCATCTCCGGCTCGGGACCGCTGGACCGCAACTCCGACCACAAGCGCGTACCGCTGGGCGTGACGCGGTACCTGGCCGAGGCGCTGGCCGCCCAGGGCATCGCCTCGCTGCGGTACGACAAGCGCGGCGTCGGTGCCAGTACCGGCAGCTTCCTGGCCGCCGGATTGGGCGACAACATCGCCGACGCGGACGCCGCGCTGCGTACGCTCGCCGGCCGCCCCGAGGTCGACGCCGACCGGCTCTTCGTCGTCGGCCACAGCGAGGGAGCGATCATCGCGACCGCGGTCGCCGCGCGGGCGGACTCCCGGCTCGCCGGCGTGGTGCTGCTCGCCGGCACCGCCCGTACCGGCGCGGATCTCCTGCTGTGGCAGGCGGCGAAGATCGCGCCGACCCTGCCGGCCCCGGTACGCGCGCTGCTGCGGCTGTTCCGCGTCGACCTGGCCGCGAAGGTCGCCCGTAACCATGAGCGGATCCGCCGCACCACCACCGACGTGGTCCGCATGGGCGGCGTCCGGGTCAACGCGAAGTGGACCCGCGAGTTCCTCGACCACGATCCGGCCGCCGACCTGGCCCGGCTGCGCGTACCGGTGTGCGCCCTGACCGGCGACAAGGACCTCCAGGTCGACCCCGACGACCTCGACCGCATCGCCGCGCTGGTGCCCGCCCCGGTCGAGGTGCACCGCCTGCCCGACGTCACGCACCTGCTGCGGCGGGAGGGCGGACCGGCCTCGCTCCGGACGTACAAGAAGCAGGCCCGCCGGCCGGTCGATGCCCAGGTGCTGGCAGCGGTGACCGACTGGCTGGCCCACCGGGCCGCCGACTTCGGCGGCCCGGCGGCAGCCTGACCGGGTTGGTGGCTGACCGCGCTAGCGGGCCGCCGGCTCGGTCGCAGAGGGTTCGCCGGTCGCCGGCTCCCAGACCCGGCCCATCGCATCCACCAACTGCGGGCGCCGCCGCGCCAGCACCCGGAAGTAGACGGCCCCGGCCACCACCCAGGCGAGGATGAGGTACGGCACGATCCGGTACGGCCAGTCCGGCAGCGGCCACAGCTGGCCGTAGATCGGCAGCAGCATCAGCAGGCTGCCCGCCACCGGCAGGACGCCGTGGCGGAGGACGGACCACTCGTCGCGGTGCCGCCGCCAGAAGTACGCCACCAGCCCCACGTTCATCGCGATGTAGAGCACGATGATGCCCAGGCCGAGGATGCTGCCGAGGAAGTTGTAGGCGCCGAGCGGCCCGAGCGTGACGCCGAGTCCGAACGTGACCACGGCCGTCAGGATCGCGTACGCGCCCCACGCGCCGACCGGGCTGTTCCGCTCGTCGGTGACCGCGAGCCGCCGTGGCAGGATGCCCTCCCGGCCGAGCGCGAAGACGATCCGGACCGCGCCGTTGGAGCCGGACAGGACGTTGGCGAACTGGCTGTTGAGTACGGTGAGCGCGAAGACCCAGCCGAGGTTCTTCCCCCAGTTGTTGTTCGACAGCGTGGTCCAGGGGCTGGAGTCCGCGGCGAGGTCTCCGACGTGACCGGCGCCGAAGCCGATCGCGGCGGCGTAGCCGGAGGCGACGTAGATGAGGCCGACCATGACGACCGCGGTGAACAGGGCGATCGGCACGCTGCGGCGGGGGTTGCGGGTCTCCTCGCCCAGCGTGCCGGCCGACTCGAACCCGACGAACATGAGGATGCCCCAGAGCATCCCGAAGCCGATGCCGGACACGCCGCCCAGCGAGTTGGCCGGGTTGAACGGCGCGAGCGTGTTGCCCTCGCTGCCGCCCGTGCCGACCACGGTGAACACCAGGGCGAGGATCACCACGAGCTCGAGGACGAGGAAGATCAGTGCTGCCTTCACCGAGTGGCTGATCCCGCGGGAGCCGATCCACCAGAGGACGACGAGGATGACGGCACTGATCACCCACCAGGGCACGTTCCAGTCGAAGGTGTCGGCGAGGAACTGATGGCCGAAACCGCCCATGGCAGACACGATCATCGGGCCGACCGCACCGTAGGCCAGTGCCAGCAGCCAGCCGGACACGAAGCCGGCACCCTTGCCGAAGGCGTGCGTGGTGAACGTGTACGCGAAGCCGGCGGACGGCAGCTTGCTGCTGAAGGCGCCGATCGTCGACGCCATGATCAAGCACGCCAGGAGCGCCAGCAGGATACCCAGCGGCAGGGCGTACCCGATCTTCGCGGCCGCGGCCGGGGTGTTGAACGCGATGCTGGTGGCCGGTCCCATGAAGGCCATGGAGATCACGGCGGCGCCGATCGCACCGATGGCGTTGCCGCGCAGCCGACCGGCGGGCTGCGAGCCGGCGTCGGAGGGGCCCGTACTGGTGGGGGTGGGGCTGGTGGTAGGCACGCGTCACTGTAACCAGGGCCGAGTTGATCAGGGAACTGGATCAGGGGACGACGACGACCGGCCACCGGGCGGCCCGGACGAGCCGGTTGACCATCGAGCCTGGCAGCCAACGGCGCCACCGCCCACCGTCGGCGCCGACCACGACCAGGTCGGCGCGTACCTTGTCGGCGACTCGTCCGAGCTGGGTACAGGGGTCACCACGACGGCACACGAAGGTGACCGACAGCCCCAGCTCGTCGGCGCCTCTGCGGACCTGCCGGCGCGCCTCGGCGGTCAGTTCGCGGAACGTCTCCTCCTGGGCCAGCACGAGAGCGGGGTTGGCCACAGCGATCCAGAGCGACGGTACGGCGACGAACACGACGACGAGGCGGGCGCCCTGACGTCGGGCCAGTCCGGAGGCGTACGCCGCGGCCCGCGCGCCGGCGTCGGAGCCGTCGATGCCGACCATCACCACGCGGGGTCCGTCGGTGCCGCACTCGAACGGGAGCCGGAACGGGGCCGGCCCGTACTCTTCGCGATCTGCTGGGACCAAGCTCATCGTGGCGGTCAGCCTCCATCGATTCGCCACCTCTGCCGGCACGGACATGCGTTCGCACGCATCCCCGACGTCCCTGGCCGGCGAGGAGGTCATATTAATTGACGACCGCTAAGCTCGGCAATGAATGTCGATGGGTACGGGGGGTGCTGTCGACCTTCCGTGTTCGTCTGCCTCTTACGTGACCGTCAGGGAGACCTCATGAGCGCGACGCCCACCGTCGCACCCGCCGCCTCCGGACCCGACCGGGGTCATGCGGACGGCGTGCAGCTCAGCCACCGCCAGATCCTCAGCGTGCTGTCCGGGCTCATGCTCGGTATGTTCCTGGCCGCGCTCGACCAGACCATCGTGGCCACCGCGATCCGTACGATCGGCGACGACCTGCAAGGCCTCAGCCTCCAGGCCTGGGTGACCACCGCCTACCTGATCACGGCCACCATCTCCACCCCGCTGTACGGCAAGCTGTCCGACATCTACGGCCGCAAGCCGTTCTTCCTGACGGCGATCTCGATCTTCGTCGTCGGCTCGGCGGCGTGCGCGTTCGCCACCTCCATGTACATGCTGGCCGTGTTCCGTGCGGTGCAGGGCCTCGGCGCCGGCGGTCTGTTCGCCCTGGCGCTCGCGATCATCGGTGACCTGGTACCGCCCCGCGAGCGTGCCCGCTACCAGGGCTACTTCCTCGCCGTCTGGGGTACGTCGAGCGTGCTGGGGCCCGTCATCGGCGGGTTCTTCGCCGACACCCCGAGCATCCTGAACGTGACCGGTTGGCGCTGGGTGTTCCTGGTCAACGTGCCGATCGGCATCGTGGCGCTCGCCGTGGTGGCGAGGGTCCTCAACATCCCGCACACCCGCCGCGACCACCGCATCGACTGGCTCGGCGCGCTGACCATCGGCATCGCCCTCGTACCGTTGCTGATCGTCGCCGAGCAGGGTCGGACCTGGGGCTGGGGCACGAACCGCGCGATCGCCTGCTACGCGATCGGCGGCGTCGGTCTGCTGCTGTTCCTCCTGGCCGAGGCCAGGATCGGCGAGGACGCGCTGATCCCGCTGCGGATGTTCCGCAACCGCACCTTCAGCCTCACCTCGGTAGCGGGCGTCGTCATGGGTATGAGCATGTTCGGCGGCATCGTCTGCCTACCGCTGTACCTGCAGATCGTGCGCGGCGCCAGCCCGACCGAGTCCGGACTGCTGCTCCTGCCGCTGACCGTCGGGATCATGATCGCCTCGATCATCTCCGGCCAGTTGATCAGCAGGACCGGACGGTACAAGATCTTCCCGATCCTCGGGTCGCTTCTCATGGTCGGCGGCATGGTGCTGCTCCACACCGTGGGCGTCGACACGCCGTTCTGGAAGACCAGCCTGTTCATGGCCGTCTTCGGCCTGGGGCTGGGCAACGTCATGCAGCCGGTCATGATCGCGGTGCAGAACGCCATGCCTCCGCGGGACATCGGCGTGGCGACGGCCTCGGCGACGTTCTTCCGCCAGATCGGCGGTACCGCCGGTACCGCGCTCTTCCTCTCGGTGCTGTTCTCCACCGTGCCCGACCGGATCCGGGGTGCCTTCCAGGACGCCGCCCAGACCGACGCGTTCCGGGCGGCGTTGAGTGACCCGGCCGTGGCGTCGAACCCGGCGAACGGCCCCGTGCTCGACGCCGTACGGGGTGGCGGCGCGGTGGGCGGCGCCACGCTCGACGACACATCGTTCCTGACGAACATGACCGCTGCCCTCGCGCGCCCGTTCAAGATCGGGTTCTCGGAGTCGATGGACCTCGTCTTCCTCATCGCCGCGGCGATCATGGTTCTCGCCTTCCTCATCCTGCTGTTCCTGCCGCACGTACCGCTGCGGACCCAGTCCGCCCTGGCGGCGCGGGAGCCGGCCTCGCCGCTGGGCGAGCGGCCCCCCATCGACCCCGCCGGCTCCACCGGCCTGGCCGGCGCCGCCGGCTTGGCCGGCGTCGGCGCCGCGGCAGGCGTCGGGCCGGGTGATTCGGCGGCGGCCTCGTGGAACGGCCGGGCGGACGGTCCGCGCCACGCCGCCGACGACCGGGAATCCCGAGACCGTGAAGAAACCACGGTCGGGCTCGCCCCGCTGTTCGACGGGCCGGTCCTCACCGGCCGCGTGGTGGGCCCGGACGGGCACGCGCTGGCGGGGGCGGTTCTGACGGTGACCGACTTCCCCGGCCACCAGGTGGCGCGCGGGATCAGCGACGCGGACGGCGGTTTCCGGCTCGGGCTGCCCACCGGCGGCACGTACCTGCTGATCTGCGCGGCGGAGAACCACCAGCCGGTGGCGTCGATGGTCGCGATGGGGATGGGTGAGGTCCGTCGGGACATCACGCTGGCCGGCGCGAGCGTCGTCGAGGGGCGGGTGCTCCGCCACGGTGGCGAGCCGATCCCCGGTGCGACGGTGACGCTCACCGACGCCCGCGGCGAGGTCGTGGGCGCGGCCGTGACCGGCCCGGACGGGGAGTACGTGCTGGCCGAGCTGTACCCGGGGGAGTACACCCTGACCGCGACCGCGGAGGGCGCCCGTCCGGTCGCCCGTACCGTCGCGGTCGACAGCGTCGGGTCGCACCGTTTCGACGTGGTGCTGCGCTCGAACGCGACCATCCTGGGTACGGTCCGCGCGGCGCGGACCGGGCAGCCGGTGGCCGACGCGTCGGTGATGCTGGTCGACGGGTACGGCAACGTGGCCGGTACGGCGGTGACCGGTGAGGACGGCCGGTACGAGTTCCGGGATCTGCTGCCCGGCGGGTACACCCTGACCGCGAGCGGCTACGCGCCGGTGGCGGCCCGGATCGACCTGGTGGGTGACCGTATCGACCGGGACCTCACCCTGGGAGGGTCGGGACCGGGCGCCGTGCCGACCGTTACGGACCCCACCCGCACCGAGGGCCGCGCCTGATGTCCGCTGTGGAGCCCGACGTGTCCGCTGTGGAGCGCGCCACACCCTCCGCGGCCAACGGCGCCCCGACGCCCGACCGGGCGCACCGCGTACGCGGGGTGGTCTCGACGGTGGACGGGTGGCCGTTGCCCGGGGCTGCGGTGACGGTGGTGGGTGCTACCGGGGCGCAGTTGGGGCGGGGTGCGGCCGACGAGGCTGGTGCGTTTTCGGTGGCGGTGGCGGCGGCGGGTCCGGCGACGTTCATCTGTGCGGCGCCGGGGGTGGATCCGGTGGCCCGGTCGATCACGGTCAGTGGGCGTGGGGCGACCGATGTGGGTGTGGTGTTGATGGACAGTCCGCGGCGGACGGCGTTGCCGGAGCCGGGGGTGTGGGTGTTGGATCCGGCGCATTCGATCGTGCGGGCGAAGGCGCGGCATCTGGCGTTGTCTCATGTGGAGGGCCGGTTCATGGCGTTCTCCGGTGAGGTCCGTGTCGCTGATCCGGTGGAGGCGTCGACGGTCGAGGTGACGATCGAGGCGGCGAGTATCGATACGGGTAACGCGGATCGGGATGCGCATCTGCGGTCGCCGGACTTCCTGGACGTGGAGCGGTTTCCGGTGTTGCGTTACCGGGGTGAGCGGGTGGTGCGCCAGGACGAGGACCGGTGGCGGGTGGAGGGCTTTTTGACGATCCGGGACGTGACGCGTCCGGTGGCGTTGGAGGCGACGTATCTGGGTAGCGGGTCGGACCCGTGGGGTGGTCAGCGGATCGCGTTGGTGGCGTCGACGCAGTTGGCGCGTCGTGATTACGAGATGAACTGGAACATGGGGCTGCCCGGCGGTCTCGTGGTCGTCGGTCCGACGCTGCGGATCGACCTCGAGATCCAGGCGGTCCGGCAGGTCGAGGACGCCGTCAGTACGTGACGGGCAGCTGAACCGGCCCCCGGGTGCGGAACGTCGGCCGCCACGCGACATCCTCGACGGGTAAGGCGAGAGCCAGTCCGGGCAGGCGGCCGAAGAGAACCTCGGTAGCGACGTGCGCCTCCACACGGGCGAGTGCGGCGCCGAGACAGTAGTGGACGCCGTGGCCCAGCGCGAGGTGGGCATTGTCCGGGCGGTCGAGGTCGACCGCCGTCGGATCGGTGAACCGGGCCGGGTCCCGGTTCGCCGACGCCAGGGCGAGCACGACCGTGTCCCCGGCGGGGATGGTGATCGACCCGTTCGTAGGGTCGCCGGTCGTGGCATCGCCGATCGTGACGTCCTCCCGGGCGAACCGGCGGATCGCCAGCGGTGCCGGTGGCTGCACCCGCAGCAACTCCTCGACCAGGGCGGGGAGCGCGCCGGGGTCGCGGCGTACCCGCTGCCGGTCGCGATCACAGGTCAGTAGGTGGGCGGCGATGACGCCGATGAGGTTGACCGAGGTCTCGTGCCCGGCGAACAGGATGAGGAAGGCCAGCGACGTCAACTCGTCCTCGGTGAGCCGGTCCTCGCGGGTTTGAGTTGGGGCGCTGTCCCGTGCCGAGATCAGGGCGGACAGCAGGTCGTCGCCGGGGGTATGGCGCTTGTCGGCGAGCAGTCGGGCCAGGAACGCCCGCATGTTCTCGATCGCTGCCCGTACCGCGGTCGGTTCGGCGTACGTGGCGAGCATGGTGTCGGTCCAGCCGCGGAAGTCGGTACGGTCCTCGGCCGGGACGCCGAGCAGGTCGCAGATGACGGCGATGGGTAGGGGAGTGGCGTACCCGGCGACGAGGTCGGCCACGCCGTCGTCGGCGATGCGGGTGGCGACGCCGTCGACCAGTGCGTCGGCCGTCTGTCGGATCCGCGGCCGCAGCGCCTCGACGCGCCGGGGTGTGAAGGCCAGGCCGACCAGGCGGCGGATCCGGGTGTGGTCCGGCGGGTCCATGTTGAGCAGGTTGGCGTCGAGCGCGGCAGGCAGCGAGAAGCCGCGCCAGCCGCCGCGGGCATGGCGCTTGTCCAGCGACAGCCGGGGATCAGCGAGCGCCTGCCGCACGTCGGCGTACCGGGTGACGAGCCAGACGGTGGCGCCGTCCGGCAGGGTCACCCGGTGTACCGGGCCCTCCTCGCGCATCCGGTCGTACCAGGCGAGGTCGCCCGGCGCGGCCGGCAGCGCGCTGCCCCGGTCCGTCGTTGCCGCATCTGTGATCGCCGCATCAGACATCGCCGCTCCATCGCTCGGGGGCTGGGGTGCCGGCCAGCCCTTCCAACTCCAAACAGCGCTGCATGCCCTGCCGAACGAGGCGTCGGCTCTCCGGCGACAGGCCTTTCGCTCCAGCACGGTTCGCAGGGGAACCTGTTCGGGTTTCGGTTCGCGAAGCGGCTCCAGTATGCCGAGGTCGGTCAAGCTCCGGTCGCGCCGAACACCGGGCCCCCCGGATCTTCGATCCGGGGGGCCGGCTGGGTTATCGCCGCCGATCCCGGGTACCTGGGGCACGGGGAGGTGATCTCGATGCCTCGACCTGGCAGTCACAAGTACGACATCAAGCGGAGCCGGCTGCGTAACGAACTCGACGACGCCGGGATCCCGGACAAGCGGGCCGACGAACTGGCCAACGAGATCCTGCGGAACCCGCGCGGCCTGAGGGCGCGGCTGACGCACGTGGCGCGCCGCTTCGTCCCGAGGCCGGGGCGGCGGGGGACCTGACGCCGCCGGCGGGGCGCCGTCCGGCTGTGGGCCGTGGCCTTCGGCTGTGGTCGCGGTCTTCGGCGGTAGTCGGCCGCCGCCCCGCCGCCACGGGCCCGACATACGACGTACGGAGGGCGGCTCCCTAGCGGTCGAGTTGGGCCGCCACGGCCTCGGCAACCGGCAGATCGTCGGGCAGCGCGTGTACCGCCACGACCGCGTGCGCCGGCAGCGGCCCGTACACGTGGGGGAAGAGCGCGCCCCGGCGCGACGGCTCCCACCGTAGGTCGTCGCCGAGCCGGTCCGGGTCGACGGTGAGCATGACCAGCCCGGTCTGCCCGGTGAAGTGCCGCTCGGCCGTCTCGATCACCTGGTCGCGGCCGGAGAGGTGGATGAAGCCGTCGCGGTGGTCGACCGCCGAGCCGTCGTACCGGCCCCGGGCCTCGGCTTCCACCCACTCGGCGGCCGACAGCAGCTTGTAGATCACGCCCCGAACCCTATCGTTGACTCGTCGCGGCCCTGCTGGGCCTGTCGGCGCTGCTCACCGCCTCCCACCTGGCGCTGTCGTCGGTGTGGCTGGGCGGTCTGGCCTGGCTGGCCTCGCGCGTCCTGCGCGCGCTGTCGCCCGGGGTGACGACGCGGCTGGAGCGGATCAGCGCCGCGGTCATGATCGCGCTCGGGCTGCGGATCGCCGCTCAGGCGAACTGACCGCCTGTATCGCCCGGTTCCCCCTCGTCCATTCCTGACCGGGGCCGGGCCTGTCCCAGTAGCCACGCCACCTCGCGGATGCGCGGGTCGTCGCGCATCGCCTCCAGGGTCACCGGAAGCGGGATGCGCCAGTTCGGGTACTGGTCGACCGTGCCCGGCAGGTTGGGCTGGCGCTTCTCACCGAGCACGTCGTACGGCGAGGCGAGCAGAAACCGGCTCGGCGAGGCGGCCAGCAGCCGGTGCAGGCCGACGATCAGCTCGTCGTCGGTGGGATCATCGCCGATCAGGTTCTCGCGGTGCAGCAGCGCGACCAGTTCCCGCCGGTCGGCGCGGGCACGCTCGGCCTCCGCCTCGACGGCGGCCCGGTCGCCGAGCAGGCCCAGCTCCGCGCGTACCCGGACGTGCTCGCTGTCGAGCATGCCGGCCGCCGTCGGCAGGTCGTGGGTGGAGATGCTGGCCATCGTGCCGGCCGGCCACCCGGTCGGCGACTGGAACGGCGGCACCCCGGGTTCGTCGTCGGCCTTCTCCTCGCGGGCGAACCACAGCACCTGCGAGCCGAGGAGGTTCGCGTCCCGCAGCGCCCGGCTCACGTGCGGTTCGACCGTACCGAGGTCCTCGGCGACCACGACGGCCCCGGCGCGGTGCGCCTCCAGCATCAGGATCGCGAGCATGGCCTCGTCGTCGTAGCTGACGTAGGTGCCCTGGTCGGGTGACGCGCCCGGCGGCACCCACCACAGCCGCCACAGCCCCATGACGTGGTCGACGCGGACACCCCCGGCGTGCGCCAGTACCGAACGCAGCATGTCGCGGTAGGCGGCGTACCCGGTCTCGGCGAGCCGGTCGGGTCGCCAGGCGGCGAGGCCCCAGTTCTGGCCCTGCCGGTTGAAGTCGTCCGGCGGTGCCCCGGCCGTGACCCCACGGGCGAGGACGTCCTGTAGCAGCCACCCGTCGGCGCCGCCCGGGTCGACGCCGACCGCCAGGTCGTGTACGAGCCCGACGTGCATGCCGGCACGGCGGGCACCGTCCTGGACCCGCCCCAGTTGTCGCGCGGTCTCGCGCTGAAGCCAGGCGTGGAACGCGACCCGGTCGCCGGCCTCGGAACGCGCCGGCGGGCCGGGCCGGCGTAGCGGCTCCGGCCAGGTGCGCCAGTCCGGGCCGTGCACCTCGGCGAGGGCGCAGTACGTGGCGAAGTCACGCAGGGCGGGGTCCAGGTCGCCGACCGGCTCCGCGTACGGGAAAAGTAGCTCCAGGGCCTCGCGCTTGGTCCGCCACACCCGGTCGTAGTCGATCCGTTCGTCGTCGATGTGCTCACCGCCTACGTCGGGTCGCAGCGTGTCGACGCGGGCCCGTACGCCCGGCTCGGCCCGCCGGTACGCCTCCGTGTCCTCGACGGCGAGGTAGAGCGCGTTGGCGAAGCGGCGGCTGGACGGGGAGTACGGCGACGCCTGGACACCCGGTACCGTCGCGACCGCGTGCAACGGGTTGAGCAGAACCAGATCCGCCTGTCCGGTGTCGGCCGCCCAGGCGGTGAAGGTCCGCAGGTCGGCCAGGTCGCCCATTCCCCACGACCGGGCCGAGCGCAGGGCGTACAGCTGAAGCATCCAGCCCCACGCCGGCGGCGGGGCGGGTAGCCGCTCCGGCGCGACGACCAGCGTCGCCTCCGAGCCGGCGGCGGACAGTCGATACCAGCCCAGGGGCAGCTCGACCGGAGCGCCGTCGCGTACCTCGTGGGCCGCGCCGCTCTCGTCGTACGCGGTGCCGCCGCTCGGGAGCGACCAGCGCTGTCCCGGCCGGACCACCACGGTCGGCGGCAGGGTACCGGCGCTCGCGCGGGCGCGGGCGCGGTCAAGCTCCCGCCGTAGCGCCTCGGGGGTGTCGGTCTCGACGTCGAGGATGCTCAAGACGGTACGGATCACGTCGGGGTCGACGTCGACGCGGCGGCGTTCCCAGTTCTCGTACGAGGTCGCGACGCCGTACGCTCGCGCGAGTTCCAGTAGTGGGGCCAGTTCCCGGTACGACTCCGCAGCCACGCCGTGCCACCTCTCTTGCGATTTGTCGCGGCTTATACCCCCTCGCCCGGAGGAATATGTTGACCGGGCGGCGGGGGAGAGAATAGGGGCTATGGCGAGCGGTACGCGGGACAGGGATCCGTCAGGCAGGCCCCGGCAGGCGCGTCCACGGGACGCGACGGGCCGACCGTTGCCGTACGGCGATCCTCGCGGTGTCGCGCCCGTACCGGAGGAGGCGCTGCCGCCGTCGGAGGCTCTCGTGCTGGCGCAGACGCTGCTGGACTCCGGGCGGGCGTTCGCGGCCCACGAGGTACTCGAGGCGGCCTGGAAGGCGGCCCCCGACACGGAACGCGACCTCTGGCAGGGGCTGGCCCAGATATGCGTCGGCATCACCCACGCGCAACGGGGCAACGTCGCGGGGGCGGCCCGCCTCATGGACCGCGGTGCGGGCCGGCTGCGGCGCTACGCCGCGGATCCGCCCTACGGGATCGACGTGTCCGGCGTACTGGCATGGCACGCGCGGCACGCCACCGATCCGGCGGCGGCCGAACCTCCCCGGCTCACCGTCATCATGCCGTGATCGGTGGTCAGAGCTCGGGCTGCTCGGTGATCGACAGTACGTCGTGCACGCCGAGGACGGACAGCACGCGCAGCACCTTGCCGTGCGCGTTGAGGATGCCGAAGTCGATGCCGCGGCCGGCGGCGGTGCGTCTGCCCCGCATCAGTACCTGTACGCCGGACGAATCGATGAACTGGAGCGGGCGCAGGTCGAGTACCAACGCGGTTACGCCGGGCTCGGCGAGGACGCCGTCGACCGCGTGGCGCAGCCGGTCGAGGTTGCTGATGTCGAGTTCACCGGCCACCGCCAGGCACACCCGACCGTGGCCGTCGCTGGAACGGTCGATCTGCAACGGGGCCGGGCCGATTTCGTGTCCAGAGGTATCCATCTCGCCCCCTCCACCGGAATGTGCACGAGCGACGTCGAGTCCGGGAAAGATCTTATCGCTGTCAGCGCGGCTTCTGAGCCGGTAAGGAGCGCATCCGTTGCCGGGCCGGCACTCCGGCCGGTAGCTGGAGAACGCGGTCACCAGATGGCGCCGTTCAGCAGGTGGCGTCGAGGATCTGCTGGGCCCGCGACTGGTGCTTGGCGTACGCGCCGGGGAAAGCCGACCGCTGTACCGACTGCGCGGCGTCACCGACGTTCATCCGCTCCCAGCCGGGGACGGTGACCAGGCGGGAGTAGAAAGCGCGGGCGGACTCCTTCGGGTCCATCAGCTGGTCGAGCTCGCCCCAGCCCTGGCTCACGCGCTGCTGGAACAGGCCGACCGAGTCGTAGTCGGTTCCCGTACCTTCGTTGGGGCGGCTCATCGACGCGGGCACGTTCGGGTTCGCGAGGTTACGCAGCTGGCTCTCCTGCAGGGCGGTGACGATGGCCACGAGCTGCGCGCGCTTGGGCAGGTTCAGCTGCCGGCCGGCCTCGACGACCGCGACCGCGTTGTCCATCGCTGTCTGGTCGAGTCCGGCGACCGGCGCGCACCCCGTACGGCCTGGCGGGGCCGAGAGCGCGGATTCAGGCAGTGGCGTGGCGCGGCTGTGGCTGCGGGTACCCCTGGCGCCGGCGGCCGCACGACCATCGTCCCCTGTGGCCAACTGGCTGGCGGCCGTCGTCTCCGACCTGGCCGCCTCCGACTTCGTCGCCGGGGAAACGATGCCTGACGACGCGACGCCTATCGCCGCGAGGGTGATGCCCGCCGCTAACCCCGCCGGCGCCGAGGCGAGCTTCGAGCTGGCGGCATGCCGGCCGCGGCGGGCTCGCCGCCGCCGATGGGGCGACGGACCGGGATGGTGATCGTTGTCGGAGTCGCAGGGCATTGGGCGAGAGTACGTACGCCACGGGGCCGATCGACCAATGAAAGTGCTGCAACGCACAGTTTATGTTCGATGTGTAGGCAAGACATTACTGCGTGCGTAGGCCTCCCGTTGCGACGTGAGAGGGTGCACCCGCTACTTCGGCGGTAGGGTGATCACGAACTCCATCGCCTCGTCGATCCAGTAGTCGAGGGCGTCGTCGTCCAGCTCGTCGCCGGCCACGTACACCCAGCCGCGCATGGTCCGCCCGGTGAAGTCGAACGCCCGCGCTCCCGGACGGGCCAGGGCGGCGTCGGTCTGCTCGGCACCGACCCGGACCATCAGGTCGTCGCCGAGCACGCCGACGGTCATGTTGCCGTACGTGAGGAAGACCAGGCCGCCGAACATCCGCTTCTCGGAGACCCCGAAAGTGCCGCGTACCCGGTCGCGGACCCGCTCGGCCAGCGCCTCGTCGTAGGCCATCTCCGGATGGTACGGCCGGCCGGCGACCGCCCGACGAGCGGCTGCGACCGTACGAAAGGCACCAAACGCATCGATGTGTAACTATGGTGTCGGTAACTGCCGCCGCTCCCGGAGGTGTCATGTCGATCCACGGTGCCGTCCACAACTGTCGGCGCGGGGTACGGCGGCTGCGGGTGGCCGTGCTGGCCACCGGCACGCTGGCCCTGCTCGCCGCCTGCCTGCCGGAGACGAACACCACCGCTGTCTGGCAGCCGGCGAGCAGCGCCGCCGGTAAGCCCGCGCCCGCCGCGACACCGCAGCCGGCCGCGTTGACACCTCAGCAGCAGGCCGGGCAACGCATCATCTACTCGTACCCCGGGCTGACGCCGCCGGAGAGTCTGCTGCGGCACATCCGCAACGGGGAGGCGGCCGGGGTCATCTTCTTCGGGGAGAACATCTCCAGCACCAGCCAGATCGCCTCCGTGGTCCAGCAGTTGCGGCAGGCGCAGCAGCAGAGTCCGGTACGTGCGCCGCTGCTGCTCATGACCGACCAGGAGGGCGGCCAGGTCAGGCGCCTGCCGGGGGAGCCCGCCCAGTCCGCGAAACAGGTGGGGCAGTCCGCCAACCCGCCCGCCCAGGCCAGCCAGACCGGTACGGCCGCCGGGCGGAACCTCAGCGGCGTCGGCATGAACGTCAACCTCGCGCCCGTACTCGACGTCTTCTACACCCCCGGCAACTTCATCGATCAGTACCAGCGCTCGTACAGCAACGACGCGGGTACGGTCTCCACGCTCGGCCGCAACTTCATCACCGCCCAGCAGCAGGCCGGGGTGGCGGCCACCGCCAAGCACTTCCCGGGCCTGGGGTCGGCCGCCCGGGGTGAGAACACCGACACCCGGCCGGTGACCGTCAACGTCGGCCTGTCCACCCTGCGGAACAAGGACGAGGTGCCCTACTCGAGCGCCATCGCCGGCGGCGTCAAGCTCATCATGCTGTCGTGGGCGGTCTACCCGGCGCTGGACTCCGCCCGCCCGGCCGGGCTGTCGCCCACGGTGGTCGGGTCGGAGTTGCGGAACCGCCTCGGCTACCGCGGCGTGACCGTCACCGACGCGCTCGAGGCCGGCGCGCTCAACGCCTACGGTGCGCCTCGCCAGCGCGCGGTGCTGTCCGCCCAGGCGGGAATGGACCTGATCATGTGCTCGGCGCGCGACGTCGGCCAGGGTGAGGACGCCACGACCGGCCTGGTCAACGCGCTGGCCGCGGGTCAGCTCGACCGGGCCGCGTTCCAGGCCTCGGTGGACCGGGTCACGGCGCTGCGCAACACCCTCCATTGAGGACAGACTACGGCTGCGACGGCAAGCAGCGGTAAGCGGCCGGAACCGGCGACGCGTCTCTCCCGGGGCCGGGAGAGACGCGTCAGCCGAAAAACCGTCAGCCGACGTCGACCCAGTCGAGCGTGCGGGACACCGCCTTCTTCCACTTCGCGTACCCGTCCTCGCGCCGCTCGTCCGACCAGGTCGGCTCCCAGCGCTCGTGCTCGTTCCAGTTGTCGCGCAGCTCGTCGGTGGACTTCCAGAAGCCGACCGCGAGCCCGGCCGCGTACGCGGCGCCCAACGCGGTCGTCTCCGCGACCACCGGCCTGCTCACCGGCACCCCCAGGATGTCGGCCTGTAGCTGCATGCACAGCCGGTTGGCGGTCACGCCGCCGTCGACCTTGAGCACGTCGAGGGTCACGCCGGAGTCCTGCTCCATGGCCTCGGCCACGTCGCGGCTCTGGTAGCAGATGGACTCCAGGGTGGCCCGGGCGAGGTGGGCGTTGGTGTTGTACCGCGACAGCCCGACGATCGCGCCCCGCGCGTCGGAACGCCAGTACGGGGCGAACAGGCCGGAGAACGCCGGTACGAAGTACACCCCGCCGTTGTCCTCGACCTGGCGGGCCAGGGCCTCGCTCTGCGAGGCGCCGCTGATGATGCCCAACTGGTCGCGCAGCCACTGGACCGCCGACCCGGTGACCGCGATCGATCCCTCCAGGGCGTACACGGCGGGATCGGCGCCGAACTTGTAGGCGACCGTGGTGAGCAGCCCGTTGGAAGAGCGGACGATCTCGGTACCGGTGTTGAGCAGCATGAAGTTGCCCGTACCGTAGGTGTTCTTGGCCTCGCCGGGCGAGAAGCAGACCTGGCCGACGGTGGCCGCCTGCTGGTCGCCGAGGTCGGCGGTGAGCGCGACCTCGCCGCCCAGCGGCCCGTTCGCGAGGGTGGTGCCGTACCGGTCCGGGTCGGACGACGGGCGGATCTGCGGCAGCATCGCGCGCGGGATGTTGAAGAACGACAGCAGTTCGTCGTCCCAGTCGAGCGTCTCCAGATCCATCAGCATGGTCCGGCTGGCGTTGGTGACGTCGGTGACGTGCACGCCGCCGTGGGTACCGCCGGTGAGGTTCCACAGCAGCCAGGTGTCGGTGTTGCCGAAGATGGCGTCACCCTGTTCGGCGGCCTCGCGGACGCCCTCGACGTTCTGAAGGATCCACTGGATCTTCCCGCCGGAGAAGTACGTCGCCGGCGGCAGGCCGGCCTTGCGGCGGATGACGTCGCCCCGGCCGTCGCGGTCGAGGGCGGCGGCGATGGCGTCGGTACGGGTGTCCTGCCAGACGATCGCGTTGTAGTACGGCCGGCCGGTGCGCCGGTTCCACACCACGGTGGTCTCCCGCTGGTTGGTGATGCCCAGCGCGGCCAGGTCGGACGCGTCCAGCCGGAGATTGTTCATCGCGGTACGCATCACCGACTGCGTGCGGTCCCAGATCTCGACCGGGTTGTGCTCGACCCAGCCCGCCTGCGGCAGGATCTGCTCGTGTTCGAGCTGGTGCCGCCCGACCTCGTTGCCGCCGTGGTCGAAGACCATGAATCGGGTGCTGGTGGTCCCCTGGTCCACCGCGCCGACGAAATCAGCCATCTGGATCTTCCCTTCTGACGCTGCTTGGATCAGGCGCTCTTGTTGAGTCAGGCGCTTGCCGCCTCGAGTCAGGCGCTTGCCGCCTTGAGTCAGGCGCTTGCCGTCGCCGGTTCGGCGGCGTCGGCCTGTCCGGGGACGACCACCGGCTCGGCCTCCGGCAGGAACCTGCCGACGAGTACCTCGTAGAGGGCGACCCCGATGACGCCGCCGATGAGCGGGCCGACGATCGGCACCCAGAAGTACAGGTTTCCATACTGGTCCATGAACGCCGTGTCGTAGCCGGTCAGGAACGACGCCAGCCGGGGGCCGAAGTCGCGGGCCGGGTTGATGGCGTAGCCCGCGTCGGTACCCCAGGCCATGCCGATCGCCACCACGATCAGGCCGACCACGACCGGGGCAAGGTTGGCGGCCGGGCTCGAGTTGCGCAGGTCGGTCACGGCGACGACGAGGAAGAGCAGAATCGCGGTACCGATGATCTGGTCCCGCAGCGCGCCCAGGGTGCCGACCGGCAGCGTCCCGTTGCCGGGCAGGGTGGAGAAGACCCCCTGCGTCTTGATCGTGTGGCCGGGGTCCACCTTGGACAGCACTTCGCTGTAGTTCCACCGGACGATCAGGGCGGCGACGAAAGCGCCCGCGGTCTGGGCGAGGGAGTACGGCAGCACCTTGCTCCAGGACACCTTGCGGAAGACCGCGAGGGCGACGGTGACGGCCGGGTTGAGGTGCGCGCCGCTCACCTTGGCGGCGACGTAGACGCCGAGGGTCACACCGAGGCCCCAGGCCCACGCGATGCTGTCGTGGTCGCCGATACCGCCGCCGACGACCTGTGCGACGACGCCCACCCCGAACAGAATGAGGATCGCCGTACCGGCGAACTCCGCCGCCATCTCACCGACGATTCCGGGAATTCTTCCTGCGTACGCCATGTCTCCTCCTGATGCCCGGTAGGGCGGTGCGGGGGTGTCGTCGCATCGGCGACCGGCTTGTTACCGATCGGTTTACCGTAGGCACCCGGATCCGGGGGAGTCAACGATGATCGTTCATATAGGGGCCGAAGATCGCCCCGGCGGGCACCGGGCGGCGGGGGCGTCGCGTGTCGGGTGGTCGGCCGAGTCGACGGCCCCCGGTCGGTAGCAGATCACGGACCGCCTCACGACGCAGGAAGGGCGGGAGATGCGGCAGATTCTTGTCCGGACCCAACCGGGTCCAGGGCGAGGCAGTGATCCGCCGAGCGTACGTGGTCGCTCGAGCACGGCGGGGAGTCAGTAGCGAAACCGGCGCCCGAGGACGTTCGATCCTCGAGGAGAGCCGAAGCGATGCGCACATAGCGATGCAATCCCCAACTGATCGAACCGGCACCGCCGGGTAGCTGCCGTTGACGGCAGCCGCGTAGCGGCCTTCGACAGCAGCCGTCACGGCACCGGGTCCGCCCCGTCGAGGGCGTCCGAGCGTCGCCGGCTGATTCTCACGGTTCGAACATCACCGGCTCCCCAACCATCGGCCTTTCCAAGGCACTCGATGGCGGCGCGGAGCCGATCCAACGGTCCGGTGGGGCGCATCGTCGCGCCCCGAAACGGCAACGCCACCGGGCCGCCGCATCCGCGTACGCACAGTTTCGGGCTTTCTTCTTTCGCGCCCCAGGGGGGTCAGGTATTCGTGTCGGGATTAGTCGACAGCGTGTGGTCCTGGACAGTCGAGGCGGTAGGCGAGACGTCATGGCGTGAGGTGATGCCGCTCGGCCTGGCGGGCATCTTCGTCTGGCTGCTCTGGCTCTACCGCGCGGTGCTGTCCCGCTTCGCCAAGCCGGTGGTCAACAACTTCCGCACGACCGTCTCCGTGGTGGTCCCGGCGTACCGCGAGGACCCCGACATCCTGCTGGAGTGCCTGGAGACCTGGCTGGCGCAGAACCCCGCCGAGGTCATCATCGTGCCCGACGTGGACGACGTGGAGGTCCGACGGCGGCTGGCGGCCGTCGAGGACCCGCGGGTACGCGTCATCGCCTTCCAGCACCGGGGCAAGCGCTCCGCCCTGGGCGTCGGGATCCGCGCCGCACAGGGCGAGGTGGTCGTGCTGGTCGACTCCGACACCCGGTGGACTCCGGGCCTGCTCGACGCGGTACAGATGCCGTTCGTGGACCCTGCCGTGGGCGGCGTCGGCACGCAGCAGAACGTGTACCAGCGCACCACGAGCATCTGGCGGCGCATCGCGGACTGGCTGGTGAACCTGCGCTACTACGACTACGTACCGGCGATGGGCCGCGCGGGGGGCGTGGCCTGCCTGTCCGGTCGGACCGCCGCGTACCGGCGGGCGGCGATCATGCCGGTACTGGAGAACCTGGAGAACGAGTTCTTCCTGGGGCGCCGGTGCGTGGCCGGCGACGACGGCCGGCTGACCTGGTTGGTGCTCGCCTCCGGGTACAAGACCGTCCACCAGTCGTCGGCCAAGGCGCTGTCGATGTTCCCGTCGTCGTTCCGGGCCTTCGTCAAGCAGCGGGTGCGCTGGAGCCGCAACTCGTACCGCTGCTACCTGACCGCCCTGTACAAGGGCTGGCTGTGGCGGGCGCCGATGGTCACCAAGGTGACGGTGCTGCAGATTCTGCTGACCCCGGTGACGATGGGCATGGCTCTCGGGTACCTGCTGCTGAGCCGACTGGACATGACGCCCCGCAGCGTCGTGATGGTGCTGGTCTGGCTCCTGGTCGGGCGCGGTATCCGCGGCTACTCGCACCTGCGGCGCCACCCCCAGGAGATTCTGCTGCTGCCGGTGCTCGCGGTGGTGGTCATCCTGATCTCGCTGCCCATCAAGCTGTACGCCTTCGTGACCATGAACAAGCAGGGCTGGCTGACCCGGTCGGCCGACCAGCTCGGTGGCGAGGGCCAGAACGCGGCCACGCTGACCGAGCCGCGCATCCCGGCGGATGTGCACTGACCGTGACAGACATGAAGGTATGGGCGCGTCGCGCCCTCGTGCCGGTCCTGCTCGCGGCGACCGTCTGCGGCTGGACGCCCACGGCGGCGACCGCGGGGCCGAGCGCCGACCCGGCGCCGGGCGTGTCCGTGGAGGAGTCCGAGCGGCAGGCGTCGCTCGTCGCCGACGAGGACCGCCGCCTGATCCAGGTCCGGGCGGTGACCGCGGTGGCGCCGGCCAAGGGCGGGGCGAACTGGTACAAGCCCTACCGCCTCGACACCGGCAGCGGGTACACGCTGGTGCTGACCCAGCAGAGCGCCGAGTACACGATCGCCGACCTGTTGAAGTTGGCCCCGGAGACCTTCGTCCGGCAGAATGACGGCTCCTACCTGCTCACCGAGAACCTCTACCTGAACTCCGGCGCCAAGCTGATGCTGTCCAACCCCGGCGGCCTGACCCTGCGCCTGGCCAGTACCAGCAACGGGTTCGTCTCCATCGTCTCCTTCGGCGGGAAGCTCACCATCCAGGGCACGCCCCAGGCGCGGACGACCATCACCAGCTGGGACCCGCGCACGAACAAGCCCGACACCGACGTGAGGGACGGGCGGGCCTACATCCGGGCCATCGGCGGCCAGTTCTCGATGGAGTACGCGAAGATCCAGTCCCTCGGGTTCTGGAGCGGCCGCACCGGCGGTCTCAGCCTGACCGGCACCGACCGGCCGAACACCGGCGACGTGGACGCGCCCGCGCACCTGACCAAGGACCAGCGCCACGAGGCCAAGGCGCAGCGGCTGGCCGACGGGCCGGCAAAGTCCGACGAGGATCCCGGCTTCGGCGGCGTACTCGCCCAGCCCAGCGGGCCGCTGGTGACACCGGACAGCAGGTTCACGGTGCCCGGCCTGTCGTACGTCTCCGGCAAGATCAGCCAGTCCGTCGTGACCGACAACGCGTTCGGCCTCTTCGTCTCCAGCGCCAACGGCATCCACATCAGCGACATCACGGTGGAGAAGAGCCGCGAGGACGGCGTGGTCATGCACCGGTTCGCCTCCAGCGCGGTCATCGAGCGGACCACCTCCCGGCGCAACGGCGGTGACGGCTTCGTGCTGTCGCGCGCCACCCGCGAGGTACGCATCAGCGGCTCGACCGCGGAGGGCAACGCCGGCAACGGCTTCACCCTCAGCGGGCAGCCGCTGGCGAAGGGCCCGTCGGCCTCCGGCGAATCGACCGCCAGCTACGGCTCGAACTCGGTGTCCAACAGCGTGGTACGCGACAACGGCCACTACGGGATCGAGGTTCTCGGCGGCCTGAACGTGGGCGTACAGAACAACGAGGTCGTCGGGGGCGACATGGGTATCGTCGCCCGCCAGTCGTCCGACAAGGTGGCGATCACCGGCAACCGCCTGCGCGACCAGCGCAGGCAGGGCATCGCGCTGCGCGACGGCGTCACCTCCGCCACCGTCACCGGCAACGTCATCGAGGGCGCCGACACCGCCATCTACCTGCGCGACTCCGTCGCCGAGGTACGCGGGAACACCATCCAGAAGGCGACCAACCACGGCGTCAGCCTGATCGGGGAGACCGGCCGTACCGTGGTCTCCTACAACGTGATCGCCGGCGTGGGGCCCAGCGCCGTGGACACGTCCCGGGCGAACGGGAAGCTGGTCATCAAGGAGAATCCCATGTTCGCCTGGCACGACACGAGCTCGTTCTGGGTCAAGTTCCGGCACTACGCCAGCCCGATGACGATGCTGTGGGCGGCCATCCTGCTGCTCATCCTCTTCGCCGCGGTGAAGGGTAGGCGCCGGGTTCGGGGTCTGATCGTCCACCCGTACGCCGACAAGGCGCCGCTGGGCGCGGCGCCGGCCCGGGAACTGACGCAGCCGGACGGCGCGACCAGGATTCCGGTGATGTCGCGATGACCGGGGAATCCCCAGCGGCTGGCGACAGCGAGCCCGGCGACAGCCAGCTCACGCCCCAGCCGGCCGAACCGGCCGAACCGGCTCAGCAGGCCGAACCGGCTCAGCAGGCCGAACCGGCTCAGCAGGCCGAACCGGCTCAGCCGGGCAGCCCGCGCGCCCTGCGCGGCGGTCCCGTGGTCTGGCTGTCCGCCGGCGCGGCGGCGCTCGTACTGATCGCGCTGGTCATCGTGTTCTCCGCGGGCAACGAACCGCAGCCTCGGGGGGCCGGGCCGGTCGCCGGCCCGACCGCGACGCAGGCCCCAGCGCAGCCCGGGCCCCTGGTCACGCGGTCGCAGACCCCGTCGGCCCGACCGGGCACACGGGACTGCCCCGCTCCGACAGTGGTCGTGCACGACGCCTCCTCGCTGGAGGCCGCGCTTGCCGCGGCGGCGCCGGGGGCCAGCATCTGGATGGAGGACGGCGGTTACGAAGGGCGCTTCAAGGCGAAGACCTCCGGCACCGCGGAACGGCCGATCTCCCTGTGCGGAAGCGCGCGGGCGGTCATCGACGGCGGCGGTGTCAAGGGCGGGTACGCTCTGCACCTCGATGGCGTCAGCTACTGGCGCGTCGTAGGCTTCGGGGTCCGCAATGGACAGAAGGGGCTGATGGCCGACCGGGTGCAGCAGGTTCTGATCAAGGGCTTGACGGTGGAGCACATCGGTGACGAGGCGATCCACCTGCGCAACTTCAGCTCGGACAACGTTGTCGAGGGCAACACGGTCCGCGACACCGGCCTGCGCCGGGACCAGTTCGGCGAGGGCATCTACGTCGGTACCGCGCAGTCGAACTGGTGCACCGTCACCGACTGCAAGCCCGACGCCAGCGACCGCAACGTGGTGCGCGGCAACGACATCAGCGCCACGACCGCCGAGTCGGTCGACATCAAGGAAGGTACGACCGGAGGTGTGCTGAGCGGTAACACGTTCGACGGGGGCGCGCTGTCCGGGTCGCACGCCGACTCCTGGGTCGACGTCAAGGGCAACGGCTGGGTGATCGAGGGCAACGTCGGCCGCAACGCCCGGGAGGACGGCTTCCAGACGCACGAGGTCGTCAAGGGCTGGGGGGCCGACAACACCTTCAGGGCCAACACCGCCGAGGTGAACGGCCCCGGGTGGGGCTTCCACTTCGCCCCCGCCAACGGCAACACGCTCAGCTGCGACAACAAGGTGACCGGAGCGGCGAAGGGCCTCGCCAACGTCGCCTGTGGTTGACCCACCCGTACTCAACTATCCCCAACACCCCTGGAGGATCCGCACGTGACCAGTTCGTACCTCGCTACCCGAGACCTGTCCGCCCCCGCACCGGTGACCCCGCCGTCAGGCGCGCACCGGCCGCGGCTGACCTTCCTGGGTACCGGGTACCTCGGCGCCACGTACGCGATCTGCTTCGCCGAGCTGGGGTACGAGGTGATCGGCTTCGACGTCGACGAGGCCAAGATCGCCAAGCTGGCCGGCGGCGAGGTGCCTTTCCACGAGGCCGGCCTGGACGAGCTGCTGCGCAAGAACCTCGCCTCGGGGCGGCTGCGCTTCTCGACCGACTACGCCGAGGTGGCGGAGTTCGGCGACGTGCACTTCATCTGTGTCGGCACCCCGCAGCGGGCCGACGGGATGGGCGCCGACCTGCGCTACGTCGAGGCGGCCGTCTCCGGCCTGGCCCGGCACCTGACCCGCAAGGCACTGATCGTGGGCAAGTCGACCGTACCGGTGGGCACCGCCGAATGGGTGGAGCAGCTCGTCGCCAAGCACGCCCCGTCGGAGCTGGGGGTGGAGGTCGCCTGGAGCCCCGAGTTCCTCCAGGAGGGGCACGCCGTCGAGGACGTGCTGCGCCCCAACCGCATCGTGGTGGGCGTCCGCAGCGAGTGGGCCGCCGCCATGCTCGACGCCGCGCACGAGGGTGTCGTCACGCTGGCCGCCACCGAGGACCGCGAGGTGCCGGTCGTGGTCACCGACTTCGCCACCGCCGAGCTGGTCAAGGTGGCCGCGAACGCGTTCCTGGCCACGAAGATCTCGTTCATCAACGCGATGGCCGAGGTCTGCGAGGCCGCCGGCGGCGACGTGACCAACCTGGCCCGCGCGATCGGGTACGACCCGCGCATCGGCAACCGGTTCCTGCGGGCGGGCCTCGGCTTCGGTGGCGGCTGCCTGCCCAAGGACATCCGCGCGTTCCAGGCCCGGGCCCAGGAGCTGGGTGCCGGCGAGGCGCTGCGCTTCCTGCACGAGGTCGACCTGATCAACCAGCGCCGGCGCAGCCGGGTGGTGCGGCTGGCCGCCGACATGCTCGACCGCGGCTACGGCCCGGCCGGGCCGGAGCTGGCCGGCGCCCGGGTCGCCGTGCTCGGCGCCACGTTCAAGCCCGACTCCGACGACGTACGCGACTCGCCGGCGCTGGCCGTCGCCGCGACGCTGGGCAAGGCCGGTGCCGACGTGCGGGTGTACGACCCGCAGGGCATCGACAACGCCCGCCGGGCCCTGCCGGACGTGACGTACGAGGCCACCATGGCCGACGCGGTACGCGGGGCGGACCTGGTCTGTGTGCTCACCGAGTGGGCCGAGTTCCGCACCGCCGACCCGGCGGCGCTGGGCGAGCTGGTCAGCGGGCGGCGCGTGATCGACGGCCGCAACTGCCTGGAGGCCGCGGAGTGGATCCGCGCCGGCTGGCAGTACCGGGGCATGGGCCGCCCCGACGGCGAAGCCTGAGTCTGAGTGGCGGTCACGGCGCGGGGCTGCCGCGCCGTGACCGCCTCGACCGGCCGATGGCGACGACGCCCGCGGCGACCAGCGCGAGCCCGAGCGCCCCGGCGGCGCCGATGAGGTACCGGGCCTGGGCCGGTGACCGCGGCGCGGCTGCCGCGCCGGAGCGGGTCGCGGCCGCCGCGCCGGGCGCGGTCGGGCCGGCCGTCGGTCTCGCGGCCGGGCCGGGTCTCGTCGCCGGGTACCTGAGCAGCGGGGCCGGGCCGGACTGGTCGGATACGGTCAGCAGGCTCGTACCGTCGCGGCTGTAGGCGATCGACTCGCCCTGCGGCTCCTCCGGCAGCGGGGTCACCCGGGGCGTACCGGTGGTGATCGCCTTCACCACGTCCCCGTCGGGTACGTCCCACTCGTAGGCGTCGGCGTAGGTCCGAAGCGCCACCCGCGCGCCGTCGGGCGCGTTGGCGCCACCGGTGACCATCGCCTCCCCGGCGGAGCCGAGGAAGTTGGGCGTGCCGGTACGCCGCGGCGTGAAGGTACCGGCCCTCCGCAGCGGCGTCCCGGTCGCGGTGTCGGGCTGCAGCGCTCCGTTCGGGGCGTAGATACCCGCCGCCCCGAACGGCTCCTTCGTCACGATCACCGGGGTGCCGGCGCCGTCGAGGACGAGCGCTTCCGCGTCGTGCGGCCCGTCCGGGTAGGTGAGCCGGTGGATCACCGGGGTGCGGGCGCCGGGCGGCAGCTTCCACAGCGCGACGGTCCGCCGGCGGTCGGCGGCGGCGTTGGTGAGGTTGTCGCCGATGTCGGCCACCCACAGGGTGCCGTCGGGGGCGACCGCCAGGTCCTCCGGGTCGCGCGCCGTGGACGGGTACCCGACGGTACGGGTGAGCCGGCAGCCGCGGTCGAAGAAGAACACGCGGATCGCGGCGGGGTCGTCGTTGCTGTCGTTGACCGCGACGTACCCGCTGCCGGTGGCCACCAGGCCGGACAGTTCGGCGGTGCGGGCGTCGAACTCGCACACGGTCTCGGCGGGCGTCGCGCCGGGCGTCGCAGCGGTGCCGGGCGACGGGCTCGGCTGCGCCCGCGCCGGGGCTGGACCCGCGCTGAAGAGCAGGCCGGCGGTCACGACCAGAGTGACGAAACGACGCACCGCAACAGTGTCGCCGGTCAAGGCACGTTTGGTGGATCTCGGCGCGGGAACATCCGCATGCATGAGTACTGCCGAGGAGCCAGACGCGATATTCGTCGGCGGGCCGCGTGACGGCACGCCGTTCCACTCCGACGAGGCCGCCCTGGTCGAGCTGGAGATCGGAGGGATGATCCACCGGTACATCCGGACCACCGCGCACCGGGGTTCACACCTCGTCTACAACTATGACGGCGAGGTCGACCCGACCGGCGCCCAGTCCGGGGCGGAGACCCGGTAGACCGGTCGCTGATACGCCGGGCACCCATCCGCGCGGATGGGTGCCCGGCGTATCGGTCGCGGGCGTCGGCCGGCTACGGGCGCAGGAGCACCTTGACGGTGCCGTCCTTCTTCTCCTGGAAGTTCCGGTACGCGGTCGGCGCCTCGTCGAGCGGTACCCGGTGGGTGGCGAAGGTGTCCACGCCAAGCACGTCGTCCTCGCTGGTCAGCAGGGGCATGATGTCGTCGACCCACCGGCGTACGTTCGCCTGGCCCATCCGCAGCTGGACTTGCTTGTCGAACAGCTCCATCATCGGCAGCGGGTCGGCGGTGCCGCCGTACACGCCCGACAGCGAGATCGTGCCGCCCCGCTTGACCACGTCGATCGCCAGGTACAGGGCGGCCATCCGGTCGACGCCCGCCTTTTCCATGAGCTTCTCGGCGGCGGCGTCGGGCAGGAACCCCGCAATCGTCTGGGCCAGCTTGCCGGCAGGCGAGCCATGCGCCTCCATGCCGACGGCGTCGATGACCGCGTCCGGGCCGCGGCCGTCGGTCAGCTCGCGGATCACCTCGGCGACGTCGTCGTGCTGGGTGAGGTCGATGGCGTGGACGCCGTTGACCCGGGCCCGTTCCAGCCGCTCCAGGACCAGGTCGACGGCGATCACCTTGGCGACGCCCCGGTGCAGCGCCACCCGGGTGGCCATGTCGCCGATCGGCCCGAGCCCGAGGACGAGCAGCGTTCCGCCCGGCGGTACGGCGGCGTACTCGACCGCCTGCCACGCCGTGGGCAGCACGTCCGACAGGTAGACGAAGCGGTCGTCGGGCGGTCCGTCGGGCACCTTGATCGGGCCGAACTGCGCCTGCGGTACCCGCAGGTACTCGGCCTGACCGCCGGGCACCTGGCCGTACAGCTTGGTGTATCCGAACAGCGCGGCGCCCTTGCCCTGCTCGCGTACCTGGGTGGTCTCGCACTGGCTCATCAGGCCCTGCGCGCACATGTGGCAGTGTCCGCAGGAGATGTTGAACGGGATCACCACCCGGTCGCCGGTACGCAGGTTCGTGATCGCGGGGCCGACCTCCTCGACGATGCCCATCGGCTCGTGTCCCAGGATGTCGCCCTTGGTCATGAACGGGCCCATCACCTCGTACAGGTGCAGGTCGGAACCGCAGATCCCGCTCGAGGTGACCCGGATGACGATGTCGTTGGGCTCCCTGATGGTCGGATCCGGGACGGTCTCGACCCGGACGTCCCGCTTGCCGTGCCAGACGACTGCCTTCACGAAGAACTCCCTCCTGCCGACCGCCGTGCTTCCGGCCATCGAGGCCGGCCGTCGGCGCGTCTCCTGGGGGATTACCCCGGCTCGATGGGCGGAAACGAGCGAAATGGTCGACTGTGACCCGAGTTACTTAGCCAACCTAACCATTTTTGTTAGTCTCGCTAAGTTCATGCCGAGAGGCGCGCGTCAGCGCGGAAGGACTCACATGCGTTCGCACGACCATCCCAGCCTGATGGGCGCGGTCAAGGGCCAACCCGGCCAGGTCTGGATCACCGCGTTCGCCGCGGTCATCGCGTTCATGGGTATCGGTCTGGTCGACCCGATCCTGCTGTCGATCGCCGAGGGGCTGCACGCCACCCCGTCCCAGGTGACCCTGCTGTTCTCGTCCTACCTGGGCGTACAGGTGGTGGCCATGCTGCTGACCGGGGCCTGCACCGCCCGCTTCGGCGCCAAGCGCACCGTGATCACCGGGCTGACGCTGATCGTGCTCGCCACCGCGGCCTGCGCGATGGCCAACTCGATCGGAGTGCTGATCGGCCTGCGCGGGGTGTGGGGCCTGGGTAACGCGCTCTTCATCGCCACCGCGCTCTCGGTCATCGTCGGTGCCGCGGCCGGCGGCCAGCAGGGGGCGATCCTGCTGTACGAGGCCGCGCTCGGCCTCGGCCTCTCGGTCGGCCCACTGCTCGGGGCCCTGCTCGGAAGCTTCTCGTGGCGAGGCCCGTTCGCCGGTACGGCCGTCCTGATGGGTGCCGCGCTGGTGCTGTGCGGGTTCTTCCTGACGCCGGACTCCCCGGCGGATCGGCCCCGGATCCGGCTGCTCGACCCGCTGCGGGCACTGCGCCACGGCGGCCTGCTGCGCACGTCGATCGGGTCGGCGCTCTACACCGCGGCGTTCTTCGTCGTGCTCGCCTGGACCCCGTTCGTGTTGCAGTTCAGCGCGGTGCAGGTCGGCCTGATCTTCTTCGGCTGGGGACTGTGCGTGGCCGTGGCCGGCGTCGCGCTCGCACCGCGGCTCGCGGCCAGCGTGGGGGAGGTGCACGCGACCGTACTCGCGGTCGCCGGCTACGCGCTGCTCATGCTGCTGCTCGCGGTACCGAGCAAGCCGCTCGTGGTGGCCGTGGTGATCGTCAGTGGTCTGGTCTCGGGCATGCTGAACACGCTGTTCACCGGTACCGCGATGAGCGTCAGCCCGGCGCCGCGCCCGGTCGCCAGCGCCGGCTACAACTTCTGCCGGTGGTTCGGCGGTGCCGTGGCCGCCACCCTGGTCGGCCACGTCGCCGAGTGGCTGGGCTCCGCCCACGCGCCGTTCCTCGTGGCCGCGGTCTGCTGCCTCGTCGCCGCCGTGCTGCTCGCGACCCAGCGGGCACCCAGGCCGGACGTACGTGAGGTTCCGGCCGAGGCGGTGCTGGTCGGCGAGGAGTTCTGAGGGCTGTCGAGCGGCTGTTCGGCAGGTTGACAGGACATGGCCGATCACCCTACGGTTCGGCGGCGCACTGCAGGCTAACGATCGATCAGGTGGGTGGGGCACCCGCCGGCCCGCGAGGAGGAACCGTGACCAACCTGGCTGCCGGGCTGCTGCGGACCGCCGAGCGTTTCCCGGACCGGCCCGCCCTGCGGTTGGGCGACGACGTGATGACGTACGCCCAACTCGACGACGCCTCCGCCCGCGTGGTCACGTACCTGCGGTTGTGCGGGGTGCAGCCGGGGGACCGGGTGGGCCTGATGCTCCCCAATGTGCCGCAGTTCGCCGTCGCCTACTACGGCATCCTGCGCGCCGGTGCGGTGGTCGTACCCATGAACCCGCTGCTGAAGGGGCGCGAGGTGGACTTCTACCTCGACGACTCCGAGGCCGCCGGCATGCTGGCCTGGTATGGCGGCGTGGACCAGGGTGCCGCGCGAGAAGGCGACCGGGTCAGCCTCGTCGTGGAGCCGTCGAGCTTCGCCGAGCTGCTGGCCGGCCACGAGCCGACGCCGGGGCTGGTCGAGCGGGACGGGCAGGACACCGCGGTCGTCCTGTACACCTCGGGCACCACCGGACAGCCCAAGGGCGCCGAGCTGACCCACGACAACCTGCGGCGCAACGCCGAGGTCACCTCGACCACGCTGGTGGACCTGAGCCATGAGGACGTGCTGTTCGGCGCGCTGCCGCTGTTCCACTCGTTCGGGCAGACCGTGGCGCTCAACTGCGCCGTGCGGACCGGCGCGTGCCTGACGCTGCTGCCGCGTTTCGACCCCGAGCAGGCCCTCGCGATCCTGACCGGCCACCGGGTGACCGTCTTCGCCGGCGTACCGACGATGTTCGGCGCGCTGCTCAACGCGGCCGGCACCGACGACCACGACCTGTCGGCGCTCCGGGTGTGCGTGTCGGGCGGCGCCGCGCTCCCCGTCGAGCTGCTGCACCGGTTCGAGCGCCGGTTCGGCACCATGATCCTCGAAGGGTACGGGCTGTCCGAGACCTCACCGGTGGCGTCGTTCAACCACCCGGACCGGCCGCGCAAGCCCGGCACGATCGGTACCCCGATCGAGGGCGTGGAGATGCGGCTGGCCGGCCCGGGCGGCGAGGACGTCCCGGACGGCGAGGTCGGCGAGATCCTCATCCGCGGGCACAACGTCATGAAGGGGTACTGGCGGCGGCCCGACGCGACCGCGGAGGCGATCGTGGACGGCTGGCTGCGTACCGGCGACCTGGCGCGCCGCGACACCGACGGCTACTACGCGATCGTCGACCGGACCAAGGACCTGGTGATCCGCGGCGGCTACAACGTGTACCCGCGGGAGGTCGAGGAGGTGCTCTACGAGCACCCCGCCGTCGCCGAGGCCGCCGTCCTGGGCATGCCGCACCGCACCCTGGGCGAGGAGGTCGTCGCCGTGGTCGCCCTGCGGCCGGGCGCGTCGGCCACCGGCGAGGAGCTACGTGAGCACGTGAAGGGCCAGATCGCGGCGTACAAGTACCCGCGGCAGGTCTGGATCGTCGACGCCCTGCCGAAGGGCGCCACCGGCAAGATCCTCAAGCGCTCGATCACGGTACCGCCGCAGCAGCCGCAGTAAGCCGGGGCACGGCAAGGAGCCTCAGGCGGGGTGGCCCGCATCGAGGTCGGCGACGTCGGAGAACATCAGCGGCCGCCCGGTGGGCTTGCCGTCGGCCGTGGCGTCGCCGGTCACCTCGATGGGGCTGAGCAGGAAGCCGGTGTGGTTGCCCAGCGGCACCCGCTCGAGGACCTCGCCGACGAACCGGCGGGGGCAGTCGTCCAGCAGCGGTACCCCCGAGGGCCCCGGCCGCCACGCGCACCGGGCGAACTTGTCCACCTCGTCACCGGTACGCGTCCCGAACAGGGCCGCCAGGTCCCGCTGCGTGGCGGCCGGCGCGTGTACCGCCAGCACATCGGCGTACGTCGCGACCCGGTACGTGAAGTTGTTCTGCGACAGGCAGACCAGGAACCGGTCCGGCCCGAGGCTGGACTGGGTGGCGAAGCCGACCAGGCACCCGGCCCGGACGCCCGTGTCGCGGTGCACCGCGGTCACCACGAACATCGGGTAGTCCAGCCCGGCCAGGAACGGATCCAGGTCACGGTCCGAGCCCACGGCTCCCCCCTCTCGATACGGCGAGAAGATCAGCCTATCTACCGGTCGCTGACGACCACCCGGTTACGCCCGCTCTCCTTCGCCCGGTACAGGCACGCGTCGGCGCGGTCGAGCAGGGTGTCCGGCCCGGTGTCCGAGGGTCGCAGGTACGCGACCCCGACGCTGATCGTCACCTCGACCGGCCCGTCCCGGGTGGGTACGGCCGTCCGCGCCACCTCGGCGCGCAGCCGCTCGGCGGTCGGCTGCGCCCGGTCGGCGCCGTCAGAAAGGACAGCGTCGGGCAGCAGGACGACGAACTCCTCGCCGCCGTAGCGGCCCAGCAGGTCGGTGTCGCCCAGTTGAGAGCGCAGCCGGTCCACCACACCGCGGATCACGTCGTCGCCGACCTGGTGGCCGTGGTTGTCGTTGATGCGTTTGAAGTGGTCGATGTCGAGGATGACGGCGGCCAGTGGCGCGCCGCCGCGCTGGGACTCCGCCACCTCCCGCTCGGCGACCTCGAAGAAGTGCCGGCGGTTGGCGACGCCGGTCAGGCCGTCGACCGTGGCCAGATGATGGACCTGGCTGAACAGGCGGGCGTTCTCGTAGGCCACCATGCCCTGGCCGGCGAGCGCGGCGACGATCCCGACGTCGGCCTCACGGTAGGCGTCCGGCCGGTCCGAGCCGAGTACCAGTACCCCGAGGTGCTCGTCCCGCGCCATGAGCGGTACGGCGAGCCACGACACGGGCGCGTCGTCGTCCAGTACCCGCGACCAGGCCGCCTCCGGCCCGTACACGGACGGCTGGTCGAGGCCCAGCAGCGCGCCGAGGCCGTGGTGGGCGCCGGTTTCCACGGTGTCCGACCGGTCCGCAGCGGCCGGCCGGATATCCACAGCGGCCGCTCCCGGTGCGCCGAGGAGCAGCCAGGCCCGCTCTCCGCCCCGGGCCCGGGTCACGGTGGTGAGCAGCCGCCGCAGGACCGTGTCCGGGTCGAGCGTGCCGGCCAGCCAGGTCATCGCCTCGCGCAGTGTTTCGGCGAGGTCGCGCTGCCGGTTGGCGGCCTCGACCGCCACCTCGAGTTGGGCGGCGCGGGCGGTCTCCAGGGCCACCGCGACGTGGTGCGTGATCGCGGTGAGGATGTCGACGTCGTCGACGGTGAACACGCCCTTGGCCACCCGGCTGTCCAGGTAGACGACGCCCAGCAGCCGCCCGTCGAGCAGCAGCGGGGCCACCAGGATGCTGCGCAGCCCGTACACCATCATGCTCTGCGACCCGAGCGCCTCGCCCTCCTCGGTGCCGGTCACGACGAGCGCCTCGTGTTCGTGCCGGACCTTCTCCACCAGGCTCGCGCTGTAGCCGGTCAGCTCCTCGAGGTCGGTGCCGGCCGCGTCCCGGCCCAGCCGGGGAACGAGCTGGCCGGACCCGCCGTCGAGCAGGAACAGGAACGCCCGCTCGGCGCCGAGGATGCGCAGCGTCTCGTCGAGCGCGATCCGGGCCAGCTTGGCGGGGTCGAGCACCCGGGACGCGGCCAGGCTGACCTGCTCGAGCGCGGCCCAGCGGTGGGAGTGCCGGTTCCCGGTGACGCTGGTGCCGCGGTGCACCACGCTTCCCGTTCTGGTGAGGCCGAACTCGGCGCCCAGCCGCCGGGCCCGGTGCGGCCAGCCCTGCTCCTCGGCCACCGCCAGCGCATAGCCGGCCTGTCGCATCGACTCGCCGGAGAGGCCGAGCGCCCGCAGGCTGCGGGCCCGTAGCAGGGCGGACTCGTACGCCACCAGCGGCGCGTCGACCGCGCGCAGGACCGGCTCCGCGGCCGCCAGCTTGGCCAGCGCCTCGGCGGGCGCGCCCGCCAGCTCCTGCAGGGTCGCCTCGGCGACCCGGTGGTACGCCGCCAGGATCGGGCGCTGGGTCACCTTGCCGAGGGCGGCGACGGCGTCGCGCGCCGCCGCCAGCAGGGCCGCCCGGTCGGGGTCGGCGGCCCGCCGGCACCGCTCCAGGTGGCCGAGGGTGCGGTACACGTAGAGGGTGTGCTGGGCCGGCAACAGGTCGAGCGGCTTGAGGCGCAGCGCGTCGAACGCGACGACGGCCTCGTCGAAGGTCGCTCCGAGGTCGTTGGACTCCAGCGCCGCCTGGAAGGTGGCGATGAGGATGTCGACCTTCTGGTGCAGCGGAGCCGCGTCGTCGTGGAGCCTCGCCAGGTGCGCCGCGGCCTCGCCGGCCCGCCCGCGAAGGGCCAGCAGGCAGGCGTCGGTGGCGACCACCCCGCTGCGTTCGGACTGGCCGCCGGCCGCCGCCCGGGCTCGGCGGCGGGCGAAGCCGGCCTCCATCTCGGCCATGTCGCCGCGCAGCAGCCAGTCCCAGCACAGGACGGCGTACGCGTCGAGGGCGTGTCCGAAGTCGAGCCAGCGGTCGTGCTCGTCCAGTACCCGGCGTACGGTCTCGCCGGAGTCCCGTCCGCTGCCGTGCCGGCTGATCCCGTCCATCCAGGCCACGTAGGCGGACAGTCCGGGGTCGCCGAGGTCGACGGCGACCCTGGCCGCGCTGCCGGCCAGCTTGTCGGCGAGCCGGTGCAGCCCGAGGTTCCGGCAGACGAACACCAGCTCGATCCGCTGCCGCGCGTACTCCGGACACGGGCCCACCCGGTTGACCGGGTACACCGCGCGGAACGCTGACGCGACGCCCTTGAGCGGTTGCAGGTTGCGGACGTTCGCCACCCCGATGCTCTGATACAGCGCGGTGAGCAGCGTGTACAGCTCCCGCTTGCGCGGATCGACCGTGCCGTACCCGATCCGGGTCACGCCGACCAGACACCCCACCGCGAACAGCCACAGGGTGGACACCACGAGCAGAAAGCGGTTGTTCGGCAGCGGGCGGCCCAGCGCGGCGAGCGCCTGCTCACCGGCCTTGATCTGCTCCGCGCTGTTCCAGGCGCTCTCGTGGACGCCGGCGATGAGGTACAGCGTGCGGGCGCGCTCCATCCGGCGCCGGGTCAGGGGAAGGGTCCGCCGCAGCGTGTCGACGGCGTCATCCAGCCGGGTCGCCCGGTGGTAGGCGACGCCGAGAATCCGGCCGAACGTGAAGTCGGTCGGGATCGCGGCGCGTGCCGCGGCGGCCGCCGCGTGCTCGAGGAAGAACACCGCCGACTCGGGGGCGTGGTCGGCCAGGGCCAGCTCGCCGGCGGCCCGGCAGGCGGAGAACGTGCCGGCCGGGTTGTGGTCCGGATCGCCCATCGCCCGGTGGTGGGCCAGCGCGTACACCGCCTGCGGGTCGCCTGAGCCCCGCCGGTCGAGGGCGTCGGCGATGCGGTCGTGCAGTCCCCGGCGGGTCGCCTCGTCCCACTGGCCCAGCAGCGCCTCGCGGATGCGGTCGTGCAGGAACGCGTACCGGCCGTCGTCGCGGGGCTCCACCAGGCGGTGCCAGGCGGCGTCGGAGATGATGTCGAGTACCCGCTGCCGGTCGGCGGCGCAGACCTCGGCCACCAGATCGGGGGAGAACACGGTGCCGACCCCCGCGGCCACGCCGAGCAGTCGGCGGCTCGCGATGTCCAGCGCGTCCACCCGCTTGAGGACCAGCTCGGCCGCGTCCTGGGGCAGGGCCAGGGCATCGAGGCCGGAGACGTCGATCCGCCAGGTGCCCCAGTACGGCAGGGCCAGGCCGGCGTCGACGATCGCCTTCACGTACTCCAGCAGGGTGAACGGGTTGCCGTCGCTGCGGGCGGCCAGTCTCGCCGCCGCCCCGGGCTCCAGCCGCAGGCCGCCGGTCAGGTCGCTGACCAGGTCTCCGACGGCCGATGCCGACAGTGGCCGCAGGCCGATCACGGTGTCCAGCCGGTCACCCAGGCGCGCGCGGAAGGCCTCCACCGCGGGCCGGCTGGCCGCGTCGTCGCGGGCGGTGGCGATCACCAGCAGTCGCCCGGTGGACAGCCCCGACGCGAGCTGTTCGAGGACCCGCAGCGTCGCGTCGTCGAACCACTGCAGGTCGTCGAGGTGCAGTACCGCGCCACCGGCGGACCGGGCCAGCTCCGCGACGAACCCGGCGACCGCGGCCGTGTACCGGTCCTGCGTGACGTCGCCCGACAGGTCGGGCGCGGCCAGTACCTCCGCCAGGGCCGGGGACAGGTTCTTGACCAGGGAGGCGGTCGGTCCGGCCGCCTCCTTGATGCGCCGCAGCGCCGCAGCCGACTCGGCGTGGGGCAGCCGGAGCACGGAGCGGATGTACCCGTCGACCGCGGCGCGCAGCGGTGCCAGCGGCAACCGGTCGTCGGGGGAGCTCTTGCCGTGCAGCACGAGGTGGCCGCCGCGGACAGCGGGGGTGGTCAGCTCCCGTACCAGGCGGCTCTTGCCGCCGCCGGGAGCACCGTGGACCAGGGCGATCCCGCCGTGCCCGGCGAGTGTCCGCTTCCAGCGGGCGGTCAGGACGGCGAGCTCGTCCGAGCGGCCGACCAGGGACGACTCCTCGGCGGGAGTGGGTTCGTCTGCCGTGCTGAGCGGGAAGTCGGTTTCGCCGCCGGCCAGCCGCCGAAGGTCGGCGAGCAGGCCGGTGGCGCTCTGGTACCGGTCGTCCGGGTCCTTGGCGAGCAGCGTGCGGATGACGGCGGCGAACACCGGCGACACGTCGGCGACGAGGTCACGCGGATCGGGTACCTGTGCGGTCGAGTGCAGCCGTAGCAGCTCACCCACGTCGGCGGCGCTGAACGGCGGCGCGCCGGTCACGCACTCGAACAGCACCGCGCCGAGCGCGTACAGGTCGGACCTGCCGTCGACGGCGCGGTTGAGCATGCCGGACTGTTCCGGGGCGCTGTAGGCGAGGGTGCCGGCGATCTGGTCGGAGTGGTCGTGGTCCATCCGGGTCGCCAGGCCGAAGTCGACCAGCCGGGCGGACCCGTCCGGCGTGAGCATGATGTTGTCCGGCTTGACGTCCCGGTGCACCAGGCCGGCCTGGTGCGCGGCGGCCAGCGCGGCCGCGACGTCGCGGCCCAGGGCGATCGCCCGCTCCTCGGGCAGGGGACCGGTCGCGAGCGCCCCGGCCAGCCGCTCGCCCTCGATCAGGTCCATGAGCAGGTACGGCTTGCCGTCGGTCGTGCCCACCTCGTGGACCCGCGCGAGCCCCGGGGCGCTGATCGACGCGAGCAGGGCAGCTTCCCGCCGGAACGCCCGCGCGTCCGCCTCCTCGTCGGCGCGACTGGGCTGGAGCACCTTCATCGCGTACTCGGCGTCGCCCCGGCGGACCCGGTACACGACGGCCTGCGCGCCCCGGCCGATTTCCCCGACGACATCCAGCCCGGCGACGTCGCCGGGCTGTCGGGTGTGGACCGGATCGGCCGGTACCGGGGGCGCGGTGGGCACGCCGGTCTATCGGCCGGGGTGTACCCGGGCTGAGTCGATCTTATGATCCATTCTCCGTCCGGGTTTCGCTCAACGGGCGCCGAATCGGTGCTGACCAGGAGCGAAGCGACGGCGATAGTGCTCAACTTCGGTGGATACGGGCCGATCAGTCCGTCAACGGGTGGTGTCCGGCCGCTGCCGGACCGCGCTGTCGGCCAGACAAGGAGGGCGTCGTGCTCCAGTGGCAGCCGTACGTCCTGCTCCCGCTCTCCGGCGCGGTCGTCTGTGCGGTCGTGGGCTGGTCGGCGTGGCGGCAACGGCGGTCCGACCGGGCCGCGACCGCGCTCGCGTGGACCATGGTGGGACTGGTCTGGTGGTCGACGGCCGAGGTCGTCGGCAACAGCCTCGCCAACCCGCGGGTACAGACGGGGCTCGTCCTCGCCGTCTTCCCCGCCATCGGCCTCGTCGTGCTCAGCGGCTTCTGGCTGGTGCTCTTCCTGGTCAACCGCGACGCCGCGCCGCCGCCACTGGTCCGGGCGCTGCTGCTTGTCGAGCCTGTCGCGCTCGCCGTGGCGGCCGCCACCAACGGCTGGCACCATCTGCTGGTCACCTCGACCGACGCCGTGGGCCACCCGGCGATCATGGTGCCGCACTTCGGCCCGTTCTTTTGGGTGCACAGCGTGTACAGCTACGTGCTGCTGAGTGTGGGACTGTCCTACGCGGTCCGGGCGAGGCGTACGGCGACCGGGCTGTACCGGCGGCAGTTGACCATCGCGCTGGTGGCGCCCGCCTTCCCCGGCGCCGCCAACGTGGTGTCGGTCGTCCTGGCCGCCCGCGGCGGCAGCATCGACCTCGCGGTGGCCGGCTTCGCCGTGTACGGCCTGGTCTACTGGTGGGCCCTGTTCCGCCAGGGCATGCTGCGGCTGGTACCGGTGGCCCGCGGCTACGTCTTCGAACGGGTGACCGACGCGCTGGTGGTCGTCGACCCGGACTCCCGCGTGATCGACCTCAACCAGGCCGCGGTCCGGCTGGTCCGGCGGCTCCAGCCGGAGCTGCCGGAGAACCTGATCGGCCTGCCGTCCTACCGCCTGGTCCCCGGCGGCCGGCCGGGTGAGCGGCTGCGCGACGGTGAGCACGTGTTCGAGACGGACGGGGTCCACGTCGACATCGACGTGCGCTCCGGTGGGCTGGCCGACCGCCACGGGGTGCCGATCGGGCGGGTCGTGGTGGTGCGCGACGTCACCGAGCTCAACGACAAGAAGCGTGAGCTGACGGCGGCCAACGAGCGGCTGCACGAGCAACTGCGCACCATCGAACGGCTCCGGGCGGACCTGGCCGAGCAGGCCAGCCGGGACGAGCTGACCGGGCTGTACAACCGGCGGCACCTGATGCGCACCCTCGACGAGGAGCTGGCGCGGGCCCGGGAGACGGGCCGCCCTCTGAGCCTGGTGCTGCTCGACGTCGACCACTTCAAGAGCGTCAATGACCGGTACGGCCACGCCGTCGGCGACGACCTCCTCCTCGCGATCGCCGGAGCGCTCACGGCAGCGGCCCGCCAGGGCGACACCGTGGTCCGCTACGGCGGCGAGGAGTTCGTCGTACTGCTGCCCGGCGCCACCCAGGAGCAGGCGTGGAACCGGGCGCAGGAGTGGCGCCGCCGGTGCGCCGCCGCGACCGTACCGACGGGGCAGGGCCAGCTCAGCGCCACCTTCAGCGCCGGCGTGGCCTCCTTCCCGGACGCGGGCGCGTCGGCGTCCGCCCTGCTGCACGCCGCCGACAAGGCGCTGTACCGGGCCAAGGCCGAGGGCCGGGACCGGGTACTCATCGCCGAGCCCCTCGCCGCCTGAACCGCAGCCGTCAGAACCGCAGCCGCCTGAACCGCCTTACTCGATGCCGGCGGCGCCGAGCAGCATCTTGACCTCCGAGCGGAACGCGATGTCGTTGGAGACCTTGAAGTCCGGGCCCAGGGCCAGGAGCAGGTTGCTGCCGTCCCGCTTGCGCAGGCGCAACTGCACGGGCACGTCGCCGCGGTGGGCGGAGAGCATCTGTCGCAGCTCGCTCGCCAGCTCCGGGGTGACCCGCTCCAGCGGCGCCACCAGCGTGATCGGCGGTTCCTGCCCGGCGACCGTGTTGGGCACGTCCAGCAGCGCCATGTCCTGCCCGAAGACGCTGGTCGCGCCGTCGCGCTTGCTGACGTGCCCGGTCACCTTGACCACGGTGTCCTCGATCAGATGGTCGCGCAGCAGCTCGTACGACTTCGGGAAGAACAGCACCTCGACGCTGGCGGTGAGGTCTTCGAGGTTGACGATCGCCCAGGTGGCACCCTGTTTGGTGATCTTGCGGGTGATGCCGGAGATCATGCCCGCCAGCACGACCGGCTTGCGGTCGGGCGTCTCCTCGGCCAGGACCTCGCTGATCAGCACATCGGAGTTGGCCTTGAGGATGCGCTCGGTACCGGCGAGCGGGTGGTCGGAGACGTACAGCCCGAGCATGTCCCGTTCGAACGCGAGCTTCTCCTTCTTCGGCCATTCCTGGCCGCTGAAGGTGAAGTCCAGCCCGACCGGTGTCGAGTCCGTGTCGTCATCGCCCATGAGCCCGCCGAACAGGTCGAACTGGCCGGCCGCCTCCTGCCGCTTGAGGCTGACGATGGCGTCGATGCCGGCCTCGTGGTGGGCGATCAGGTCACGGCGGGTGTGCCCCACGCCGTCGAACGCGCCGGCCTTGATCATCGACTCGACCGTACGCTTGTTGCACACCACCAGCTCGGACTTGGACAGGAAGTCCGCGAACGAGGTGTAGTTGCCCTTCTTCTTGCGGGTCTCGACGACCGACGCGACGACGTTCGCGCCGACGTTGCGAACCGCACCGAGGCCGAAGCGGATGTCGGTACCGACCGGAGTGAACGCGCCGGCGGACTCGTTGACGCACGGCGGTAGCACCTTGATGCCCATGGTCCGGCACTCGGCCAGGTACAAGGCCATGGTCTCCTTCTTGTCGCCGACGCTGGTCAGCAGCGCGGCCATGTACTCCGCCGGGTAGTTGGCCTTCAGGTACGCCGTCCAGTAGGAGATCATCCCGTAGCAGGCGGTGTGGGCCTTGTTGAAGGCGTAGTCGGCGAACGGGACCAGGATGTCCCACAGCTTCTGGATCGCCTCGTCGGAGTAGCCGTTGTCGCGCATACCGTCGCGGAACGGCACGAACTCCTTGTCGAGGACCTCCTTCTTCTTCTTCCCCATCGCGCGGCGCAGGTTGTCGGCCTTGCCGAGGCTGTAGCCGGCGAGCTTCTGCGCGGCACGCTGCACCTGCTCCTGGTAGATGATCAGGCCGTAGGTGATGTCCAGGATGTCCGCGAGGGGCTCTTCCAGCTCCGGGTGGATCGGGGTGACCTCCTGGAGGCCGTTCTTGCGCAGGGCGTAGTTGGTGTGCGAGTTCGCACCCATCGGGCCCGGCCGGTACAGCGCCAGGGCCGCGGAGATGTCCTCGAAGTTGTCCGGCTTCATCAGGCGCAGCAGCTGGCGCATGCCGCCACCATCGAGCTGGAACACGCCGAGCGTGTCGCCCCGGCCGAGTAGCTCGTACGTGGGCCTGTCGTCCAGCGGCAGCTTCAGCAGATCGATCTTCTTGCCGGTGGTCGCCTCGATGTTCTTGACCGCGTCGTCGATGATCGTCAGGTTCCGCAGGCCCAGGAAGTCCATCTTCAGCAGCCCGAGCGACTCGCAGGTCGGGTAGTCGAACTGCGTGATGATCGAGCCGTCTGCGTCGCGCTGCACCAGTGGCACGTGGTCGATCAGCGGCTCGGCGGACATGATGACGCCGGCGGCGTGCACGCCGAGCTGGCGGACCAGGCCCTCCAGACCCCGGGCCACCTCCATCACCCTGGCGACGTCGGGCTCGTTCTCGGTCAGCTGCCGGACCTCGGTGGCCTCGCCGTACCGGGGGTGGTTCTTGTCGAAGATGCCCGACAGCGGGATGTCCTTGCCCATCACCGCGGGAGGCATCGCCTTGGTGATCTTGTCGCCGAGCGCGTACGGATAGCCCAGCACCCGGCAGGCGTCCTTGATCGCGGCCTTGGCCTTGATCGTGCCGAACGTGGCGATCTGCGCCACCCGGTCGGAGCCCCAGCGCTCCGTGACGTACTTGATGACCTCACCGCGCCGACGTTCGTCGAAGTCGATGTCGACGTCGGGCATCGACACGCGCTCGGGGTTGAGGAACCGCTCGAAGATCAACCCGTGCGTCAGCGGGTCCAGGTCGGTGATACCCAGCGCGTACGCCGCGATGCTGCCGGCGGCCGACCCGCGGCCCGGGCCGACCGGGATGCCGTTGGTCTTGGCCCACATGATGAAGTCCGACACGACCAGGAAGTAGGCCGGGAAGCCCATCTGGCAGATGATGTCCAGCTCGTACTCGGCCTGCTTGCGGTGCTCCTCGTCGTAGCCCTCCGGCCAGCGGCGGTCCATGCCCCGCCAGACCTCTTTGCGGAACCACGACTCCTCGGTCTCGCCCTCCGGGACCGGGAACTTGGGCATGAGGTTGTAGAACTCGAACATGCCCGTGGTATCCACCCGCTCGGCGATCAGCAGGGTGTTGCGGCACCCCTCCTGCCACACGTCGGAGGAGTTCAAGGCGTACATCTCTTGGGCGGACTTGATGTAGTAGCCGCCGCCCTCGAGCCGGAACCGGTTGGGGTCGGAGAGGTTGGCGCCGGTCTGCACGGCCAGCAGGGCGTCGTGCGCCTCCGCTTGTGACGCGACGGTGTAGTGGGAGTCGTTGGTGACCAACGGCGGGATGCCGAGCTTGCGCCCGATCTCCAGCAGGCCGTCACGGACCCGCCGCTCGATCTCCAGGTCGTGCTCCATCAGCTCCAGGAAGTAGTTCTCCTTGCCGAGGATGTCCTGGTACTTCGCGGCGGCGGCGACAGCCGCGTCGAACTGGCCGAGCCGCAGCCGGGTCTGCACCTCGCCCGACGGGCAGCCCGTCGTGCCCATGATGCCCGCGGAGTGCTCGGCGATCAGTTCGGCGTCCATCCGGCCCTTGACGTAGTGCCCCTCGATCGACGCCCGGGAGTTCAGCCGGAACAGGTTGTGCAGGCCCTCGGCGTTCCGCGCCCACATCGTCATGTGGGTGAACGCGCCGTTACCCGACACGTCGTCACGCTTCTGCTCCGGGGTGCCCCAGAAGATCCGCTTCTTGTCGAACCGGGTGGCCGGGGCGACGTACGCCTCGACGCCGATCACCGGGGTGACCCCGGCCGCCATCGCGCGCTTGTAGAAGTCGTTCGCCCCGTGCATGTTCCCGTGATCGGTGATGGCCACCGCCGGCATGCCCAGCCGCTCGACCTCCCCGAACATCTCCTTCAGCCGGGCCGCGCCGTCCAGCATCGAGTACTCGGAGTGAACATGCAGGTGGACGAACTGGTCGGTCAAAGCGAGCCCCCGGGTGCGACAGCCTCCGGCACCCCCCGGCGCCGGACCCCATGACGGTAGTCGCCCGTGCCCGGTGAAGGTGGGCGCGAGAGGGGCGTGTCACCCCTCGATTAACGTGACGAGGGACGCCTATCGTCGCTGCCCGTCGTCCACCTGCGCGATCACGTGGACGAGGTACTCGGCGATCACCTGCGGATCCTGGTGGCGGCGGCTCAGCCTCGTCAACGAAGACGTTGTGGTTGACGACCCGGTGGTACCGCTGTCCCGGCTCGCCCGCAGCTCCAGCACGCTGTCGCCGCGCCAGAGCCGGACCAGGCGTCCCCGTACCGTTGCGTTGTCGACTGGTAACACAGTGCTGCCGTGTTCGAGTAATTCACGAGCACAGGCCAGCGCCCGGTCGCCCCACCGGCGCCGGGCGGCCTCGACCGCCGCGCGGTGACGGTCGCGGTGCCGCCCGGCACGCCCGCTCAGGTCGGACATCTCCTCCGGCGTCGCCGGCCGCGCCCCACCCGGCACGCCGGGCCCGAACACGACAGCGGACCCGAACGCGGCGGCGCCGGGGTCCGTTGCCCGGCGTCGGGGCCGTGACCGGAGCCTGCCGCCGTGCCGGCGCAGGTACCGCGCCGCCGGGTCGTACAGTTCCACCAGCCATGCGAGCGGCGTCACCGGCTCAGCCTAGGTCGGTACCGGGTGCCCGGGGCCCGCCGTGGCGTACCTCGTAAGCCAGTGCGGCGCGGCCGGCGTTGAACTCGTCGAGGGCGGCGCGGGACCGAGGCCGGGAATGCGTCCCGGTACGTCGTCGTTGAGTTCCACGTCGCCCGCTTGCGCGGCTGGTCCGCGCGGTCGGTGCCGAGCCTGCGGTCGGTGCCGAGCCTGCGGTCGGTGCCGAGCCGGTGGGAATGCCTCGCCGGGCCGGATCGTTGAGCTGAAGGTCGCATGAGCTGCGCCGATTCGGCGCGGTGGGGCCGCTGGCCCGGGAATTGTTGTCCCGGTGTCGGTGTTGTGCTTGGTCCTGCGGTTTGCTGCTGCGGTCGCCATCTCCCTGCACGGAGCGGGGAATGCGGCGTGTGGTGGTGGCGTTGGATTTCTGGGCGTCGTGGATCTGGGAGGCGTCGTGGTGCCGGTTCGCCGGTGCCGGGAATGCCTTCTGAGGCTGCGGCGTTGAGATACGAGCCGCCTGAGCTGCGCCGGATTCGTTCGGTGTGGTGGGGCCGCCGGCCTGGGAATTGTTGTCCCAGTGCCGGTGTTGAACCTTCTGCGTCTCTCCCGTCTGTGCGGCTGGTCCGCCGGCGGGGGCGTCGGTGTCCTGGGAATGCTTCCCGGGGCCGTGGTGTTGAGATGCGAGGTACCTGAGCTGCGCTGGCTGATCGCTGGTGCGGGTCGGGTGCGCCGGTGCGGGGAATGAAGTTCCTCGGGTCGGCGTTGAGCTACGGGGTCCGTCCGAGGGCGTCACGGTGTGACGCAGGACAAGGTCGTCTGATTTGACGGTCATGTTTGGGCGGGCGTAGTTTTCTCTCTGCCCGCGGGGCCGCCGGAGATCAAGTCCGGGGTCGTGTGAGGCGAGCCAGGCGGATGGCGCGGACAGCGCCGGTCTCGGCTGGTGGCCCGGTTGGGGCGGCGGTTTCGGGCGGACGTGGTGTCCGGTTGGAGCTGGCGTGCTGGATCGGGTAAGGTGAACGGCCGGCAGGGAACCGGACGAGGTGTGGTGCTTGAGGGCGCTGCTGCGGACGGCCTGTCAGACTTCCCCCGTGTTGCTGGTCCCGACGAGAGTCGGGGGCGGTGTTGCGCGGTTCGGGCGGTGG
>NZ_BOON01000058.1 GCF_016863255.1 Planosporangium mesophilum | reverse complement strand
CAGCGGACCTCCTCAACTCGGGTTCGGCTGGTAAGGCAGCAGGAACCGCCGCAGCACCCGGCCGAGCGCCATCCGCATCGCCCGCAGCGCGATCGCGAAGCCGCTGGCCGACCCGCTCGCGCCGACCTGGTCCGGGGACAGGCCCCGGTCGGCGGCGTCGATCCGGGTCTGCATGGTGGTCGCGAAGTCGCGCATCAGCACGGCGGTGACGTCGGAGATCATGCCGCGGCCGTACTGGGCGGCCGCCCCGGACAGTCGCAGGTCCTGGGTCACGTCGACCCGGGTACCGCCGCGCGCGGGGTACAGGGTCGCGGTGACCAGCATGGCGGCCTGGCCCCGGCCCTTGGAATCGGATCCGGCGGCGTCGACCACGATGCGCTTGCCCCGGTCGTCGCGCTCCTTGATCTGGGCGGTCCCGGCGAACTGCAGCTTGACCGGCCCCATCCGGACGGCGACCGTGCCGAGGTACCTGTCGTCGCCGAGGTCCTCGGTCAGCGCCGCGCCGGGCAGGCACGCCGCCACCTGCGGGATGTTGTCGAAGAAGCGCCAGACCTTGTCGACGGGCTGGGCCACCTCGAAGCCGTTCTTGATCAGCATCAGGCCTCCTGCGTGCTGAGGTGGGCGTGCGGGTCCTTCGCGAAGGCGTCACGGCAGCCGACGCAGCAGAAGTGGTACGTCGCGCCGTCGTAGGAGAATGGGTGGCTCGACGCGTCGGCGCGGACGGTCATGCCGCAGACCGGGTCACGGACGTCGGTCGCGACGGCAGCAGCGGCGGCCACCGGGGCCGCCGGGGGCGTGAGCTTGCCGGCGACCCGCAGCTGTACCAGCTGCGCGAGGACCGCCACCGCGATCTCGCGGTGCGAGGTGGGGCCGAGGTCCAGCCCGACCGGTACGTGCACGCGCTCGAGCAGGTTCCGGGGGATCCCGCGCTCGGCCAGGTAGCCCAGGACCGCCTCGCCACGCTTGCGGGAGGCGACCAGCCCGACGAACGCGGGGTACGCCGACACCGCGTTCTCGATCGCCTCTTCGTCGCCGTGCCCCTGCGTGGCGATCACGACGATCGAGCGGGCGTCCAGGTCGGCCGCGGAGAAGTCGGGTCCGTCCCGGACGTCCGCGCGCCACCCGAGGGCGCGCGCGAGGTCGGCCAGCGTGCCGACCATCGGTGAGCGGCCGACGATCGTCAGGTGCGGCGTCGGGACCACAGGTTCGATGTAGACGGTCAACGCGCCCTCACTCTGGCAGGAGATGGGGACCGCCACCATGCCCTCCGGTACGGCCCCGCCGAACGGGTCGCCCGCGCCGCCGAGCAGCAGCAGCCTGGGTGTCCGCTCGGCGATGACGCGCTGGGCCTCGCGTACCACCGCCGGCTCGGCGCAGGCGCCACCGATCCAGCCGTGGAGGTGCCCGGCCGTCGTGATGAGCGCCCGCGCGCCCGGCTGGCCCGAGGACGGGCCCTGGCGCCACACCACCGTCGCGAGCGCGAAATCCTCACCGCGCCGCGACAGCTCGCCGGCCAGGTCGAGGATGTCCCAGCCGTCGACCGGAGGGTTCACGGGTTCGCGGTTCATTCGTCGTCCGTCCTGACCGGTGGCGCGCCGGAGACGTCGTGGCGCTTCGTCAGGGCCTCGTACACCCGGTCCGGCAGCAACGGCATGTCGATGTTGCGGACGCCGGTGTCCCGGATCGCGTCCATCACCGCGTTGACGAACGCGGCCGGGCCGCCGACCGTCGCGCACTCGCCGACGCCCTTCGCGCCGATCGGGTGGTGCGGGGACGGCGTGACGACCTCGTGCAGCTCGTAGCCGGGGGTCTCCCAGGCGGTGGGCAGCAGGTAGTCCATGTAGTTCGAGCCCACGCAGTTGCCCTGGGCGTCGAAGGTGATGAACTGCATGTTGGCCATGGCGTACGCCTCGGTGAGGCCGCCCATGATCTGCCCTTCGACGATCATGGGGTTGATCCGGACACCGCAGTCGTCGACCGCGACGACGCGCAGCACGTCCCAGACGCCGGTCTGCGGATCCACCTCGACCGTCGCGATGTAACAGCCGAACGGCCAGGTCAGGTTGGGCGGGTCGTAGTAGGCGACGTTCTCCAGTCCGGGCTCCATGCCGTCGGGCATGTTGCTGTACGCGGCGATCGCGCACTCCTGGATGGTGACGCCGTGGTCGGGCGCGCTGCGGACGTAGAAGCGGCCGAGCTCCCACTCGATGTCCTCTTCGGACACCTCGAGCAGGTGTGCGGCGAGCTTGCGGGCCTTCGCCCGTACCTTGCGCGCCACCATCGAGACGGCCGCCCCGGCGACCGGGGTGCTGCGCGAGGCGTAGGTGCCCATCCCGAAGGGCGCGGTGTCGGTGTCGCCCTCCTCGACGGTGATGTCCTCGGCCGGGATGCCCAGCTCGTGGGCGACGATCTGGGCCCACGTCGTCTCGTGCCCCTGGCCCTGGCTCTTGGCGCCGGTACGCAGGATCGCCTTGCCGGTGATGTGCACCCGCAGCTCGGCGGAGTCGAACATCTTGATGCCGAGGATGTCGTACTCGCGGCTGTTGCCGGCGCCCAGCGGCTCGGTCATCGTCGAGATGCCGATGCCGAGCAGGCGACCCTGCTTGCGCGCCTCCTCCTTCTCCGTGAGGAAGTCCTGGTAGCCGATCGCTTCCAGGCCGACGTCGAGACACTTGCCGTACTGGCCGGAGTCGGTGAGGAACCCCCATGGGGTGCGGTGCGGGAAGTCGTCGTCGCGTACGAAGTTGCGGCGCCGGAACTCGGCCTGGTCCATGCCGAGATCGTCGGCGGCGGCCTGCACCATGCGTTCCTGGAAGTACATCGCCTCGGTGACCCGGAACGAACACCGGTACGCGACGCCGCCGGGCGCCTTGTTGGTGTAGACGCCCCGGTTGACCAGGTGCGCCACGGGGATGTCGTAGCAGGAGAAGGCCGAGTGCAGCAGCCCGATCTTGAACTTGCTCGGCTGGGCGTCGGAGAAGAACGCCCCGTGGTCGGAGTCGGTGTACATCCGTACGCCGAGAATCTTGCCGTCGTTGCGCAGCGCCATCTCGCCGCGCAGGTAGATGTCGCGCCCGAAGCCGGTGGAGATCAGGTTGCCGGTCTTGTCCTCGATCCACTTGACCGGCCGCTCCAGCAGGATGGAGGCGAGGATCGACGCGACGTAGCCCGGGTACACCGGCACCTTGTTGCCGAAGCCGCCGCCGAGGTCCGGGGACACGATGCGGATCATGTGCTCGGGCAGCTCCGCGACCAGCGCCACCGCGGCGCGGATGATGTGTGGCGCCTGCGTGGTCATGTAGACCGTGAGCTTGGACGTCGACCGGTCGAAGTCGGCGATCGACCCGCAGCACTCGAGCGGGGAGGGGTGCGAGCGTGGGTAGTGCAGGTCGAGCGTCGACACCACGTCGGCCTGCGCGAAGGCCCGGTCGGTGCCCGCCTTGTCACCGACCTCCCAGGTGAACACGACGTTGTCGGGCTGGTTCTCCTTGTCGTCGCGGATCACCGGCGCGCCCTCGGCCACCGCCTGGGCCGGGTTGACGATCACCGGCAGCGGCTCGTACTCGACGACGATCGCCTCGCACGCGTCCTTGGCGATGTACGGGTCGTCGGCGACCACGCAGGCGACCTCCTGGCCCTGGAAGCGCACCTTGTCCGTGGCCAGTACCGCCTGCGTGTCGTAGGACAGCGTCGGCATCCACGCCAGGTTGCGGGCCGCCATCATGTCGCCGGTCAGGACGAGCCTGACCCCGGGGATCTGCCAGGCCTTGCTGACGTCGATCGAGGTGATCCGGGCGTGCGCCAGCGGGCTGCGCAGGATCTCCATGTGCAGCATGCCGGGCAGGACGATGTCGTCGACGTAGCGGCCCTTACCGCGGACGAAGCGGTTGTCCTCGACGCGCTTGCGGCTCGCGCCCAGCCCGCCGATCTTTATCTCGTCCCGTGCCTGCGTCACGATGATCGCTCCCGTCTCGCTCAGGTTCCGGCCTGCGACTGAAGCTTCCTGGCGGCCCACAGAATGGACTTCACGATGTTCTGGTAGCCGGTGCAGCGGCAGAGGTTGCCGGACAGCGCCCACCTGACCTCGTCTTCGGTCGGGTCAGGGTTGGTCTCCAGCAGCGCCTTGGCGGCCAGCATCATGCCTGGCGTGCAGAAGCCGCACTGCAGGCCGTGCTCGTCGGAGAAGCCCTCCTGGATCGGATGCAGCTCGCTCGGGCCGGCCAGGCCCTCCACGGTCGTGACCTCGTGCCCGTCGGCCTGCACGGCGAGCATGGTGCAACTCTTGACCGGCTGCCCGTCCAACAGCACGGTGCACGCACCGCAGTTGGTGGTGTCGCAGCCGACGTGGGTGCCGGTGAGGGTGAACCCCTGTCGCAGCAGGTGGGCCAGTAGCAGCCGAGGTTCGACGTCGGCCGTGCGCTTCGCGCCGTTCACCGTGATGCTGACCCGCCGTACCGGCACGTCAGCAGCCGGCTCTTCCCGGATCTCCTCGTACAGGCCGGTCATGTCAGGCTGCCTTCCTGGTTGGCTCATTGACGCCGGTCAGGATGCGCTTCACGAAGGTGCGAACGACCTGGCGCTTGTACTCCGCGCTTCCCCGGTGATCGGTCCGGGGCTGGGCGGCCCGGGCGGCCAGGTCGGCGGCGTCGCCGATGGTGCGGGCGGTGAGCGGGTGCCCGACGAGAGCCTGCGCGGCTTCGACGGCGTTGATGGTCGCGCCGCCCACGCCGGTCAGTGCGATGCCGGCCCGGGTGACGACGCTGTGGGACCGTTCGACGGCGACGGCGACGGCCACCGTGGCGAAGTCGCCGACCCGCCGCTCCAATTTCAGGTACCCGCCGGCGGGCTTGCCGTGCGGAGCCGGGATGACGGCCTCGACCGCGATCTCGTCGTACCCGAGAGCGTTCTGGAACGGGCCGGTGACGAACTGCGCCATCGGGATGCTGCGCCGCCCGCCGGCTCCCTGCGCGACGACGTGGCCGCCCAGCGCGGTGACGACCGAGGCCCAGTCGCCCTGCGGATCGGCGTGGCACAACGAGCCGACCAGCGTGCCCCGGTTGCGAACCATGGGGTCGGCCACGAGCGGAGCGGCCGCGGCCATCGTCGGTTGCCGGGTCGGCAGGACCGTCGAGCGCTCGAGGTCGGCGTGCCGGCACAGCGCACCGATGCGGGTGGTGCCGTCGGGGTCGACCGTGTGGTAGCCCAGCCCCGGCAGGTCGTTGATGTCGACCAGCAGTTCCGGTGCGGCGAAGCGCAACTTCAGCAGCGGTACCAGGCTCTGACCACCGGCGAGGACCTTCGCCTCGCCGCCGCCCTCCTGGAGCAGGGCGATCGCCTCGTCGATCGAGCGCGGTGACTCGTAGCGGAACCGGGACGGATACATCCTGCCTCCTGGTCAGCTCTCGCGTGGCGTGAAGTAGGAGGGGTCGGCCACCGCCTGCGGCATCGACTCCGCCTCCGGATCGGGCCGGGGTTGCTGGTGCGGCGGCCACGGTCCCCGCACCGGCTGGGCGGCCACCTTGAGGTACTCGACAAGCTGCGGGAAGGCCCACATCGTGGGGCTCTTGCCGGTCTTCGGCGCGTTCTCGATCAACTCGTACAGCCGTGGGTTGCCCTGGTGTCCGCTCGATTCGACCGCCATGACGACGCCCTCCTCGGACCGTGCCCTATGGGTGCTGTCGCAGGTAGTGCGCGTCATCGTGCGCCCCCCTTCACGAACCCGCAATCGATGATTAAAGAAGTCCTTAAGTCACTGTCCGGCCGCGCGGACGGGCGGCGGCCCGGCTCACCTCATCGCGGAGGTCGTGGTTGACAAATGCCGGGACCGGGGGCCCAATGAATCTCCCGGGCAGTGGTCGTACCGGAACGAGAGGGGCCGAACATGCAGCTGCCGGCCCCGTTCGACTACGAGCGGGCGACGAGTGTCGACCACACCATCCAGCTGCTCGACCGGCTCGGCGGTACGGCACGCATCGTGGCCGGCGGGCACAGTCTGCTGCCGATGATGAAGCTGCGGCTGGTGCACGTCGAGTACCTGATCGACATCAACGACCTGCACGGCGAGCTGGGCTACATCCGCGTGGAGCCGACCCGGATCCGGATCGGGGCGATGACACGCCACCGCGAGCTGCTCGACAGCCCCGAGCTACGCCGGGCGCTACCGATCTTCCACGACGCGGAGCGGGTCATCGCCGATCCGCTCGTCCGCAACCGCGGCACGATCGGCGGGTCGCTGTGCCAGGCCGACCCGTCCGAGGACCTCTCCGCGGTGTGTACGACCCTGAACGCGAGCTGTGTGATCCGCGGGCGCGGCGGTGAACGGGTCGTGACCATGGCCGAGTTATACCGTGGCCCCTACGAGACCGCGGTCGGTCCCGCCGAGATCCTCACCGAGATCCGCATTCCGTTGCGGGCAGGCGGTTCCAGCGCCTTCGAGAAGGTCGGGCGCCGTGCCGGCGACTGGGCGGTGGTGTCCTGCGGCGTCGCCGTCTGGCTGGACGGCGCTGTGATCACCGATGCCCGGGTCGGGCTCGCGGCCGTGGGGCCGAACACGACCGGGATCCCCGCGGTCTCGCAGGCGCTGCGTGGCCGGGCGCCGTCGGAAACGCTGTTCGCCGCGGCCGGCGCCATCGCGGCGGAGTACTGCACGCCCGTCGACGACCAGCGGGGAAGCGTCGACTACAAGCGCCACCTCGCGGCCGAGCTGACCCGGCGGGCACTGCGGCGGGCGGTTGCCCGCATCGACGGCCGGGAGTTGTGAGCGTGCAGCTCACGATGACGGTCAACGGCGAGGAGGTGACCGCCGAGATCGAGGGTCGCCTGCTGCTGGTGCACTTCCTGCGCGACCACCTCGCGCTGACCGGTACCCACTGGGGGTGCGACACGAGCAACTGCGGTGCCTGCGCGGTGTGGCTCGACGGTGAGCCGGTGAAGTCGTGCACCGTGCTGACCGCCATGGCCGCGGGCCACGAGGTGCGTACCGTCGAAGGGCTGGAGCAGTTCGGCGAGCTCGACGCCATCCAGCGCGGCTTCATGGAGTGCCACGGGCTGCAGTGCGGATTCTGTACGCCGGGGATGCTGATGACGGCCCGCGCCCTGCTCGATCTCAATCCAAGCCCCTCGGAGCAGGAGATCCGGGAGGCCATCTCCGGCCAGATCTGTCGCTGCACCGGCTACGCCACGATCGTCCGCTCGGTCCAGTGGGCCGCCGCCGAAGAGGCCGGCGCCCGGACGTCGATCATCGACGCCGGTACGCCATGAGCACCGAGTTCGTGGACAACGACCGTAAACCGGTGGGCTACGGCCGGATGCTGCGCAAGGAGGACCCGCGGTTCGTCCGCGGCAAGGGTCGCTTCATCGACGACGTCCAGCTGCCCGGCATGCTGCACCTGGCGCTGCTGCGCGCGCCGATCGCGCACGGACGGATCCTGGGCGTGGACACCACCGCGGCCGAGGCGCACCCGAAGGTGAAGCTGGTCGTCACGGGCGCGATGCTCGCCGAGCGTGGCCTGGCCTGGATGCCGACCATGTCGGGCGACGTGCAGGCGGTACTGGCCACCGACAAGGTCCGCTTCCAGGGCCAGGAGGTGGCCTTCGTCGTCGCCGAGGACCGCTACGCGGCCCGGGACGCGCTCGAACTCATCGACGTCGAGTACGAGCAGTTGCCGGCCGTCGCGAACGTCCGTACCGCGCTCGACCCGGCCGCGCCGGTGATCCGCGACGATCTCGCGGGCAAGACCGACAACCACTGCTTCGACTGGGAGACCGGCGACAGGGCCGCGACCGAGGCGGCGTTCGCCGACGCGGACGTGGTCGTCAGCCAGGACATGGTGTACCCCCGGGTCCATCCGGCGCCGCTGGAAACCTGCGGCGCGGTGGCCGACTACGACGCGGTGGACGGCGGGCTCACGTTGTGGTGCACGACCCAGGCGCCGCACGCCCACCGGACGCTGTACGCGCTCGTTTCCGGCCTTCCCGAGCACATGATCAGGGTGATCTCCCCGGACATCGGCGGCGGCTTCGGCAACAAGGTGCCGATCTATCCGGGGTACGTCTGCGCGATCGTCGCGTCGCTGCTCACCGGCGAGCCGGTCAAGTGGACGGAGGACCGCTCCGAGAACCTCACCAGTACCGCCTTCGCCCGCGACTACATCATGCACGGTGAGCTCGCGGCCACCCGGGACGGCAGGATCCTCGCCATCCGCACCCGCGTGCTCGCCGACCATGGTGCCTTCAACGGCGTCGCGGCACCGACGAACTACCCCGCCGGCTTCTTCGGGGTCTTCACCGGCAGCTACGACATCCGGGCCGCCTACTGCGCGATGACGGCCGTCTACACCAACAAGGCCCCCGGCGGCGTCGCGTACTCCTGCTCGTTCCGCATCACCGAAGCCGTCTACCTGATCGAGCGCCTGGTCGACTGCCTGGCCTTCGAGCTGGAGCTGGACCCCGTCGAGCTGCGCCTGGCGAACCTGCTCAGGCCCGAGCAGTTCCCGTACACGACCAGGACCGGGTGGGTGTACGACTCGGGCAACTACGAGGCCACCCTGCGCGAGGCGCTGAGGATCGCCGACTACGACGGGCTGCGACGCGAGCAGCGGGACAAGCGCGCGCGGGGCGAACTGATGGGGATCGGCGTCTCCTTCTTCACCGAGGCCGTCGGCGCCGGGCCCCGCAGGGACATGGACATCATGGGCCTCGGCATGGCCGACGGCGCGGAACTGCGCGTACACCCCACCGGTAAGGCCGTCCTGCGGGTGTCCTGCCAGACGCAGGGACAGGGCCACGAGACGACGTTCGCGCAGATCGTCGCCGAGGAGATCGGCATCCCGCCGGCGGACATCAAGGTCGTGCACGGCGACACCGACCAGACTCCGTTCGGCCTCGGTACCTACGGCAGCCGCTCCACCTCCGTGTCCGGGGCCGCGGCGGCCATGGTCGCCCGCAAGGTACGGGACAAGGCCCGGCTCATCGCCTCCGCGATGCTGGAGATCTCGGTCGCCGATCTCGTATGGGACAAGGGCTCCTTCGCCGTCGTGGGCGACCCGACCTCGTGCGTCACCATCCAGGACATCGCCATGCACGCGCACGGCACCGGTGAGCTGCCCGACGGCGTCGAGGGCAGCCTCGAGGCGCAGGTCCACTACAACCCGGAGAACCTCACCTACCCCAACGGCGCGTACATCTGCGTCGTCGACGTGGACCCCGACACCGCGGTGGTCACCGTACGGCGGTTCGTCGCCGTCGACGACTGCGGTACCCGCATCAACCCGATGATCATCGAAGGGCAGGTGCACCGTGGCCTCACCGACGGCGTCGGCATGGCGCTCATGGAGATGATCGCGTTCGACGACGACGGCAACTGCCTCAGCGGATCGCTGATGGACTACCTGCTCCCCAGCGCCCTGGAAGTGCCGGACTGGCAGACGGGGTTCACCGTGACCCCGTCGCCGCACCACCCGATCGGAGCGAAGGGGGTGGGGGAGTCCGCGACCGTCGGCTCGCCCCCGGCCGTGGTCAACGCGGTGATGGACGCGCTCAAACCGTACGGCCTCCGCCACGCCGACATGCCGCTGACGCCGTCACGGTTGTGGGAGGCCATGCGCGGCAACCCGCAACCGCCTGTCTGATGTCAGCGTCGCTGTTCAGGTCCAGAGCGTGACGTGGATCGACGGCTTGAAGTGGCCCACGGTCACCCCGGAGCCACGCAACATGGCCTGGATCGCGCGGGGTGTGGTGACGAACCGCGCCAGTTCGGCCGCCGCCGGCGGCGCCTGCTGCGCCGTGAGGGTGAGGATGCTCCAGGTGCCCTGGGCCTGGAGCGAGACCCGCCGGAGGTCGCCATGTACCAGGTCCTGTGCGACGGCGAACGACACGGCCAGGGCCAGCCCCTTGCCGCGCTTGGCTTCGTCGACCGCCGCCGCGGAACTCTGGAAGATGCGCTGGTGGTCCTCGGGTACGTTGACCCGGCGCAGGATGTCCGGGATGACGCCCGTCTGGTAGGCCGCTGACGGGCCGAGCAACCATGTCTGCTCCCTGAGCGCGTTGATGCCCGGCTGGAGCCTGGTGATCGGGTGGTCCGGTGCCGCCACGGCGACGACCTGATAGTTCAGGAAATGGGTACTGACGATCGAGGCGTCCACGCTGGCCGGTCGTGGACCGATCACCGCGTCGACCGCACGGGTCAGTAGGAGCGACTCGAAACGACGGGGGTCGTGGCTGCTGAGCTCGACGTCCAGATCGTTCGCGCGGTCGGCGAACAGTTCGATCAGGCCGGGCGCGGCGTGCTCGGCGAACAGAGCCTCCGTGGCCACCCGGAGCAGCCGCCGGCCACCGCCGGCCTGGCGTACCTCGATGATGGTGCGATCCTGCAGGTTGAGCAGCTCGGTCGCCCTACTGGCGAGACGCAGTCCGCCGGGGGTGAAGGCCAGCCCCGAGGACGTACGGACGAACAGCCTGTCGCCGAGTTCCCGGCGTAGTTGACCGATGTGGAGGGAGACCGCGGCCTCGGACACCTGGAGATCCGCTGCGGCGTGCTTGACCGAACCCAGCCGGACCACCGCGGCGAAGGCGCGTAGTTGGGTCGGCGTCACACCGTCTCCTCAGCCGCAGCGACGACTGACCGGACCCCCGTGCCAGATCCGCATTCTACGGCGTGTAGCCGATTTCTCGGCTGCACCGGCGCTCCTCGACCCTGCCCGCCGGCGGCGAGCAGGGTCGCGCCAGGCTTTACGCGTCCACTGATATGTCACCCGGTCGGGCGTCGGTCACCGCGCGGGCGTGCGCGGTGGCGGCGCCGGTACGCACCATGCGGTGCCAGCGCAGCCGGCCGCCCAGCAGCGCCATCACCGTGGACTGGAAGACGACCAGATACATCAGCTGCCGGTACACGATCTGCTGCAGCGGCAGGCTCCACAGCGGGCCGTAGCTTTCGCGGTCCAGGCGCAGGGCCAGACCGGCGGTGAGCATCTGGACCAGCACGAACCCGGCCCACACCGTGGCGGTCTTGGTCAGCGGCAGGAACAACAGGCCGTACAGGCCGTACGCGTCGACCATCGGCGCCGACAGCGGCAACAGGACCTGGAACAGCACCAGGTAGCTCAGGCCCCGCCGGCCCAGCCTGCCCGCCGCGCCGCCCTGGACCAGCGCGCGGCGGTGCTTCCACATCGCCTGCATGGTGCCGTAGCACCAGCGGTACCGCTGCCGCCACAACTGCCGCAGGCTGGCCGGCGCCTCGGTCCACGCGACCGCGTCGGAGGCGTAGACCACCCGCCAGCCGGCCCGGATCACGGCCATCGTGAAGTCGGTGTCCTCGGCCAGGGTCTGATCGGAAACCCCGCCGACGTCCATCACGGCCGCCCGCCGGAAGGCGCCGATCGCGCCGGGCACGGTCGGCATGCAGCGGCCCAGGTCGAACATCCGACGGTCCAGGTTGAACCCGATCACGTACTCCAGATGCTGCCACCGGCCCAGCAGCCCGTTGCGGTTGGCGACCTTGGTGTTGCCCGACACCGCCCCGACCTCGGGGTCGTGCAGCGGCTGGACCAGCCGTCCGATCGAGCCGGGCCCGAAGACGGTGTCCCCGTCGACGAGCACCAGCAGGTCACCTCGCGCGTGGTGGATCCCGTTGTTGAGTGCGGCCGGCTTGCCGGCGTTGGCCTGCCGGATCACGTACACGCCGGGCAGCCGCAGCCGCTCCACGATCTCCGCGGTGCCGTCGGTGGAGCCGTCGTCGACCACGATGACCTCGACCTGCGGGTAGTCGCTGGCGACCAGTGACCGGACCGTCGCGGCGATGTTGGCCGACTCGTTGTAGGCCGGCACGATCACCGATACCGGCCCCAGGTAGCGCAACGGCTCGCGCCTCTGGCGACGTTCCCGGCGCACGTGCAGCCAGGCGCACCACACCTGCGCCAGCAGGCGCAGGCCGGCGAGTACGACCGCGACCACCATCAGTGCGGTCATCGCGCGGGCCATCCAGGCGCCCGCGAGCTGTGCCCAGCGCAGGGCCTGACCCCGCAGCAGTTGACCCATCGACGCCGGTGGTGCGCTGGTCAGGCCGAGCGCTCCGGAGACGGTGGTGAACCGGTACCCCTGCGCCTGCAGCCGCGGGATCAGTACCTCCAGGGCGGCCACGGTCTGCGACCGGTCCCCGCCGGAGTCGTGCATCATCACCACGGCACCGGACCCGCCGGCCGGCTGCGCACGGGACACGATCGCGTCGACCCCCGGCCGTTGCCAGTCGTCGGTGTCGTGGTCGGCCAGCACCACCAGATAGCCGGCCGACCCGATCCGTTGCAGCGCGGTGAAGTCGTCGCCGGTGACCGCGGCCGGCTCCGACGAGTACGGCGGGCGCATCAGCACCGGTACCTGCCCGGTGGCCGCGGCGATCGCGTTGCTCGTCAGGGTCAGCTCGAGGTCGAGTTGCCGGCCGGGCGTGCGACCGGGCTCGACGTGGGTGAAGGTGTGCGAGCCGATCTCGTTACCACCGGCCACCACCCGGCGCGCGATCTCCGGGTGCTCGTTGACCCGCGAGCCGACCTGGAAGAACGTGGCGTGGGCGCCGTGCCGGGCCAGCACGTCGAGGACCTTCGGGGTGTACCGCGGGTCCGGCCCGTCGTCGAAGGTCAACGCGATCGTCTTGGCCGGCATCGCGCGGCTGGTCACCGTCCGGTCCGCGCCGATCCGCTGGACCGGCGCACCGCCGGTGACCGCTGCCGGGGCGGCGTCAGCGGCGGATGTCGCGGCCGGGCCGGTGCCCGCCGCGCCCACGTGCGACACGTACCCGTTGAGGCACAGCACCCCGAGCAGTACCAGCATGAACAGGCACAGCAGCAGCCAGTGCGCCCGCGGTTCCCGTCTCGCCACATGCGCTGCCATCGTCACTTCTTCTTCGACGGGTGGGCGGCGGGGGTCTGCGTGGGTACCCGGCGGTGCGTGTTCGTGCTCTCGGGGGGAGCCGGGCTGGCCGTGGTGATGTCCGCTGCGGGTGCGACGGCCGGGCTGGGCACCATGGACGGCAGCCGTACGCCGGCGGCCGGCGAGGTGCCCTGTCGCGCTCGCCGCCCGAACCCGGCCGTGCCGGACGGATGGGGGGTCGCGGCGGCCTCCTGCGCCTGCCCGGCGCCCGATCCCGGAAGCCAGGGCAGGTGCCGCGGCCCCGCCCCGGTGAAGCCCGCCAGCAACGCCAGCAGCGTCAGGACCAGTACCACGCCACCGGCGGCGCCGGTGATCATGACGAAGCGCCGACGCCGGCCGGCGGTATCCACGAACACCGGCTCGGTGCTGCCTTTGTCTGTCTGCATTCCATGGCCTTGTCCCGGCCGATCCGCGGCCGTCTGATGTCCGCCCCGGTGGTTGGCTGGCCGTGCGGGGTGTGGTGGTCAGCGCTTGGGGTTCGCCTCGGGTTTCGAACCGTGGTCGGCGGGCGGACCGGTGGGGTGGTCCTTGCCGGCCTTCCCGCCGGGCTTGGCGGCGCCGCCGTCGGCGGGTGTGGCGACCAGGGCCTGGCAGAACGCATCGACCTTGTCCCTGCCGCCCGCGGCGGTGGCCAGGACGGAGAAGGCGGGGTTGTCGAGGGCCTTGCCATGCTCGGCCTTGTTGCCGGCTCCGTACGCGTGGCACAGCCCGACCAGTGACGGTGACGGAGCCTTGACCGCGTCGTTGCTCGTGGCGTCGTCACGGCCGGCCTCATGCGTGTGGCGCGACGACCCGGCGGTGGGGTGCGCCACGGTCAGCCCGGAGGAGGCCGACGGAGCGGGCCCGGCCAGCGGGTTCGGCAGCACTCCGGTGCTCGCGGCCAGCGCCACGCCGCCGGTTCCAGCGGTCACGGCAGCGATCGCCAGGACTTTGACCGTGAGGACCTTCAGCACGGCGGTTTTGACCATGTCCAGTCTTCCTGGTCGAGGGGCGGGGGTGAGGCAGGCGGTCTGGAACGCCGCCATGCTGACCCGCTCACGGGCCAGCTCGTCCGGGCGGCCGGGCGCGGCGGCCGCGGTCAGTAGAGCGGCCAGTGGCGGGTGACTGTCGCGTCCGGCTGTCGGGTCGCCCGCGAGTAGCTGCTCGGCCGTGCGGCGGTCGAGGCGAAGGGCAGTTTGGCTGATCATCTCGTTCCTGCTGGCGTCTTGGCACTCGCGTCTGTCACACCCTGAGGCGTCACAGCCGGGCCGGCGTACTGGTCGTGAGGGTGGGAGAGCTGGTCGAGGCTTTCGGCGAGCCGGCGCAGTCCGCGGTAGGAGGCGGTACGCACCGCGCCCGCCCGCTTGCCCAGCACCTTCCCGGTCGTCTCGGCGTCGAGGCCGACCACTACCCGCAGCAGTACCGCCTCGGCCTGGTCGCGGGGCAGCGTCCGGATCAGGGCCAGCGCCGCGTCCGTCGAGATCGAGTCCGAGGCACTGTCGGCGGTGTCCACCACGGCAGGCAACTCCACCAGGTCTTCGATCGGAGTGCTCACTGCGGGCCTACGACGCTGGTAGCGCAGGTGGTCCATGGCCCGGTTACGGCCGATCCTCGCGACCCACGCCCGGAACTCGTCCTTGCCCCGGAAGGTGCGGATGTCCCGTGCGACCTGAAGCCAGGTCTCGGAGGCCACGTCCTCGGCGTCGTCACCCAGCAGGGCCCGCAGGTAGCGCAGCAGGCCGGGCTGCACCGCCCGGTACAGGCCCCGGAACGCCTCCTCGTCGCCACCCTGCGCAGCAGCGAGAAGCGGGGACAGATCCGTCGGCCGGAGCGCTGCCGGCTCATGCGCTGTCACCGCAACACTCCAGCTCATCCCACAGAAACGTCACGTCGTCATGGCGCCACTGCTCGCCAAAACGTCACAGCGGGGACTATCGGGAGCTTTCGTGCCAGAGGTGTGGCTCTTCCCGGTGCAGGGTGCGGCTCGGGGCATATTTCCGGACTTGTCGTCTGACCCGGCAGTCACCGGCGCCGATCGGGTAGCGGCGAGTGTACGGACGGACCGCCGTATCGTGCCCGGCTGAGTACCGTGACCGGCCCATCTAGGCTGCGGTACTCATGCCCGACCCGCCCGCCGCCCCGGAAGCTGAGCACATGATCGAAACCGTCCAACCACTCAGCCGGGTCGGCATCACCGCCACCGGGTCGTACCTGCCGGAGCGGGTCCTCACGACGGCGGAGCTGCAGCGCGACATCGAGCGGGCGAGCGGGCTGCGGCTGCCGGAGCGGCTGTTCGAGGCGGTGAGCGGCATCGGCCGCAGGCACGTGGCCGCGCCCGACGAGTACGCCTCGACGCTGGCCGTACGCGCCGCGCGGCGGGCGCTCGCCGCCGCGGACCTCGACCCGCTCGACATCGACCTGCTGCTGTTCGCCTCGGCCACCCGGGACCTGGTGGAGCCGGCGACCGCGCACATCGTGCAGGCCGAGCTCGGCTCGCGGGCCCACGCGCTGGACCTGACCAACGCCTGCAACAGCTTCCTCAACGGCATCGACGCCGCCCGCACCTACATCCTGGCCGGCCGCGCCCGGCGGGTGCTGGTCGTCACCGGCGAGACCCCGACCCGGTCCATGCGTCCCCGGCTCGACTCCCTGACCCAGGCGCGGGAGGCCTTCGCCGGGTACACCTTCGGCGACGCCGGCGCGGCGGTGGTGGTCGAGGCGGTCGAGGCGGGCGGGATCCTCGACGTGGACACCGACACCCACTCCGAGCACTGGACCGTCGGCGGCATTCCCGGCGGCGGATCCCGGCACCCGCGCGGGGACGAGTACACGTACTTCACCGGCGACGGGCGGGAACTGCGCGGCGTGTTCGAGAAGATCGGCACCTCGGTCCTGGAGGGCGTGCGCTACCGCACCGGCCTGGAGTGGGCCGACTACGCGCGGGTGCTGGTGCACCAGGTGACGGTGCCCTACCTGGACCGCTTCGTCGAGGTCACCGGCGTACCCCGGCACCTGCTCGAGATCACCGTCGCCGACCACGGCAACATGGCCAGCGCCACCCTCGGCGTACAGCTCGACCGGGTGTGGCCGTCCCTCGCGGCCGGGGACCGGGTCCTCTTCGTCGGGCTCGGCGGCGGCGTCAGCGTCATGACGATGGCGTGGGAGAAGGCGTGACCGGAGCGCTGTGGGTGGTCGTGCCCGCCTACGACGAGGCCCGGCGAATCCGCGCCACCCTCGACGCCCTCGCCTCCCAGTCCGATGTGGACTTTACGCTGCTCGTGGTGGACAACAACTCGCTCGACGGCACGGCCGACGTGGTACGCGAGTTCGCCGCGACCGCGCCGATGCCGGTACGGCTGATGATCGAGCCGGAGAAGGGCGTCGGCTGCGCGGTGGACACCGGTTTCCGGTACGCCATCGAGTCCGGTGCCACGCTGCTGGCCCGTACCGACGCCGACTGCCTGCCCCGCCCCGGCTGGGTGGCGGCCGCCCGGGCGGCCCTGAACGGCGGCGCCGGCATGGTGTGCGGCCGGATCACCGCCCGGCGCGACGAGAACGGCCCGCTCGCCCGGGCCGGGTTCGCCGTCGCGGTTGCGGTGGCCGCCGCGTTCGGCCGGCTACGCCCCGCGCACCGCGGCGAATATCTCGCCCCGTACCGGATGCACGCCGGCAACAACATGGCGATCACCGCCGAGCTGTACCAGCGCTGCGGCGGGATGCCACGCCGCCCGTCACCGACCGACCGGACGTTCCTCAACCGGGTCCGGCGCACCACGGCGTCCATCAGCCGCAGCCGCGACATGGTGGTGGAGAACTCCACCCGGCGGCTGCGGGCGTACGGCCTCGTCCGCACCGCGCGCTGGTACCTCGACGGCGGCAGCGGCGGCCTGAGCCCGGACCCGCGCTGATGCTCGACGGACTGGAAGCGGCGCTGCGCCGCAGTCACCCCGACCGGCCGGCGGTCCTCGGGCGCCGGGGCATCCGGCGCGGCGACCTGGCCGACCTCGCCGCCGGGTACGCCGGCGCACTCCACCACCGGGGCCTGGCGGCCGGCGACACCATCGGCGTGGCGGTACGGCCCGGCCCGCGGGCACTGGCCATCATGCTCGCGGCGTACCGGCTCGGACTGCGCGTGGCGGTCCTCGACCCGTCGGCCGGCCCCGACGTGCTCACCGCCCGGCTGGCGCTCGCCCGGCCCGCGCTCGTGGTCGCCGACGCGGCGGCCCAGGCGGTGGCGGGCTGGGCGCAGCGGCTCGCGGGCCGGGCCGGGCTCGCCCTGCCGGCGCTCGACCGGCTCGGCCCGGTCGTGACGGTCGGCCGCCGGCTGCCCGGCAGCGCACCCGCCCTGGCACCGCGCGGGCCTGCCGGAGTGCCGGACCGCTCGGACAGCGACGGCGACGCGGTCATCGTGTTCACCTCCGGCACCACCAGCCGGCCCCGGGCCGTGGTGCACACCCGCGCGAGCGTCAACGCCGGAATGGCCGCGGTCACCGGCCTGGTCGGCCCCCGCCCCGGTGACGTCGTGCTGGGCGGGACGTTCTTCGTGCTCGTACCGTCGCTCGCCGCCGGGGCGGCCGTGGTGCAGCCGGCCCGGTCGGCCCGCAGGCTCGCTGTACAACTGGACCGGGTACGGCCGCGGCACACGTACCTGACGCCGCCGCAGCTACGTGCCGTGCTCGACGCCGGTGCCCGCTTCACCGGATCCGTGTACAGCGGCTCCGCCCCGGTGAGCGCGGCGCTGCTGGGCCGGGTACGGGCGGCCGGTGCGACGGCCGCCTACGGCGTGTACGCGCTGACCGAACTGTTCCCCGCCGCCGCCGTCGAGGCGGCGGAGAAGGCCTCCTTCGACGGTGACGGCGACCTGATCGGCGCACCCCTCCCGGGTGTCGAGGCGTCGCTGGACGAGACCGGCCAACTGCTGCTCGCCGGCCCGTCGGCCGCACACCGGTACCTCGGTGAGGAGCCGCTGAACGCGGTGGCGACCGGCGACGTGGCCCGCCTCGACGCCGACGGCCGGATCGTGCTCGCCGGCCGGTGCAAGGACATGATCCTGCGCCGCGCCGAGAACATCTATCCGGGCCTGTACGAGCCGGCGCTGCACGTATCCGGGGTCAACCTGGCGCTGCTGGTCGGGGTGCCGGCCGGCGACGGCGACGAGCGGCTCGTCGCCGTGGTGGAGCCGCAGCCGGGCGCCGACGAGCGGGCCGTCCGGAAGTCGCTCACCGCGCCGCTGGCCCGGATGGGTGCGGCCCGGCCGGACGCGGTGGTGTTCGCCCCGGTGCCGGTGGCCGGCCGCTCCCGCAAACCGGACCGCGCCGCGGCGGCGGCGCTGGCGGCGAGGCTGACGGGGAGCGGTCGTGGGTAAGCGGATGCTTGCCCGGCGGGCCTGGGCACGGGTCATGGTGGCGCACCGCCGGTACGCGTCAGCAAACGGCGACGCCCTCGCCGGTGCGCTCACGTACGCCCTGCTGATCAGCGCCGCGCCGTTCGTCGCGCTGGCCACGCTGGTGCTCGGCGGGCTCGGCGTGAGCAGCCGTACCGTCGCCGCGTTGCTGCACCGCGCAGCCGGGGTCGTCCTGCCCGAACACGTCGCGGCGGCCGTCGACGGCATCCAGCCGGGGCCGGTCGCGCTGCGGGTCGTCCTCGTCGCCGCCCTGCTGTGGGGCTCGCTGCGGCTGGTCCGGGCGCTGCGCACGGGGGTACGGGCGATGTGCGGCCAGCCGGCCGGCAGCGGGAACCCGGTCCGTGACGCCGCCCGGGACGTGCTGCTGGGCGTGGTGCTGCTCGCGGCGATGGCGGTGGCGACCGTCGCCACCGCGCTCGCCGCCGGCGGCAGCGGGTGGGGGGTCCTGCTCAGTCTGCCGGTACTGGCCGTGCTGCTGGCTACGGCGATGGTGCGCTGCTCCTGGCGCGGCGACGGCCGCCCACGGTGGCCGGCCGCGCTGCGCGCCGCAGCGGGAGCCGCCGTCGCCCTGCACGTGCTGACCGTGGCGGCCGGCCCGTACTTCGCGGCGGCGTCGGCGCTGCACGCCACGCTGTACCGCTCGGCCGGAGCGGTCGTGGGTGTGCTGGTGTGGTGCAACATGGCCTGCCGGATCGTGCTGCGGGCCGCGGCGTGGGCGTCCACCGCCGACGCGGTACCCGCCCCGGTCCCGACGGCCGTGACCGGGCCGCTGTGGGTGGTGGTCCCCGCGTACAACGAGGCCACGAGCATCGGCGCGACCCTCGGCGCGCTCGCCCTCCAGACCGACCTCGACTTCTCGCTCGTGGTCGTGGACAACGCCTCCACCGACAGCACCGCCGAGCTGGTCCGCCGCTTCGGCTCAGGCGCGCCGTTCCCGGTGACCGTGCTGGACGAGGCCGAGCGCGGCGCGGGTACGGCCGCCGACGCCGGCTTCCGGTACGCGGTCGCGCACGGCGCCGTGCTGCTGGCCCGTACCGACGCCGACTGCCTGCCCGCACCCGACTGGGTGGCCCGCGCGAAGGCACTGCTGGCCGGGGGCGCGGAGCTGATCTGCGGGCGCAGCGTGCCGCGCCGCGACGAGCAGCCGACCCTCACCGAGCGGTACCTGTTCCCGGCCGCCGTGCGGATGGCGGCCTGGTACGGGCGGCTGCGGCCGGCGCACCGGCGTCCGGAGTACCGCGCGCCGTACGTGCTGTGCCACGGCCACAACCTGGCCATCACCGCCGACCTGTACCTGCGCTGCGGCGGCACCAGCCGCATCCCGCTGCACGCCGGCTCCGAGGACGTGGAGCTGCTCAACCGGGCCCGCCGGCACACCGACCGGATCGTGCGCGACGAGCGGCTCGTGGTCTACAACAGCCTGCGCCGGCTGCGCGCCTGGGGACCGCGCCGGACGCTGCTGTGGTACTGGGACCGCCGCTACCTCCCGGCCCACGAGGACGCGGCGCACGTCCGGGAGGTGGCCGCGTGACCGCCGCGCGCCGCCGTGACCGGGCCGTCTACACCCGCAGCCATCCCGCCCTGTTCGCGCTGCTGAGCCTGACCCGCTGTGCCCCGGTCGTCCGGATCGGACGGACGGTGCTCGTGCACGGCACGGATCAGTACCGGGAGGTCCTGACCCGGCTGCCGCTGGACCGGACCGCGACCGGCACCACCGGCGGCATCGCCCGCGAGGTGAGCGGAGGTGACGGCGTCCTGTTCGACCAGGCGGGCGCCGACCACCGCGGCGCCCGGCGGGCGCTCGCGGCCGCGCTGAACGCATCCGGGGTCGAGCGGCTGCGACCGCTCGGCCGGGAGGTCCTGGAGCGCCGGCTGGCCCCGCTCGCGGACGGCGGGTCGGTCGACGTCGTGGACGTCGCGCTCGAACTGGCGGGCGCCGTCACGGCCGAGCTGCTGGGCCTCGACCTCGCGCCGCGGCGGCTCGCCGACGCCGCCCGGGTGGCGGCCGCAGCGGCGGCCCGCGTCCACCTGCCCGGCCCGTTGGCCCGTCGGCACCGGTCCGCCGCCGCCACGGCGGCCGGGCAACTGTTGGCGCTGGTCGGCGACGAGCGCGCCGCGATGCTCGCCGTGGCGGCGGTCAACACGACCGCCGCGGCCATTCCCCGAGCCATAGCGTGGTGCGCCGACGACGGCCGGTGGCCGCAGGCCGCCGACCCGGCGACGCGCGAGGCCCTCGCCGATGAGCTGCTGCGGGTCCTGGCCCCTTCGCCTCTCCTGCCCAGGGTGGCGGGCGCCGACGGTACGCTCGGCGGCCGCCCGGTACGGGCGGGTGACCGGCTGATCCTGGTGGCCCGGCACGCCGCCCGCGCCCACGACCGGGACCCTTCCGTGTCCGCCGCGCAGCCGGCCGCTACCGCGCAGCTCGTCTTCGGCGCCGGACCGCACGCCTGCCCCGGTGCCCGGCTGGCCCGCGTCCAGCTCGCCGACGCCCTCGCCGCGTTCGCGCCGTACCGGCCGGTCGTGTCGCGGGCACGGGTCGACCGTCGCAGCGCCCTGCCCGGCTGGGCCGTCCTGGAGGTGTCGGCGTGCGCCTCGCCGTGACCGGGGCCAGCGGCTTCTGCGGCGCCGCGGTGGCCCGCGCCGCCGTGGCGGCCGGCTTCGAGGTGGTGTGCCTGGGCCGGCGCTCGGGGCCGGTGGGCCGCCACGTGCCGTGGGACGCAGCAGCCGACACCCCGGACCTGGCCGGCGCGGACGCGGTCGTGCACCTCGCCGCCGCGGTCGGCGACCCACCGCCGGGCGCCGCCGTCGAGGCGGCCTTCCGGCGGGTCAATGTGGACGGCACCGCCCGGCTGACGGCGGCGGCCGCCGGACGGCCCGTCGTGTACGTGAGCAGCGCGAGCGTGTACGCGCCGGGCCGGTACGAGCAGCCGCTCACCGAGGAGCACCCGATCGGGGGCCAGCGCACCGCGTACGGCCGGACCAAGGCCGACGGCGAGGCGCTCGCCCTGGCCGCCGGGGCGGTCGCGCTGCGGCCGCGCGCCGTGTACGGCCCCGGCGACCCGCACCTGCTGCCTCGGCTGCGCCGGGCGGTACGCGCCGGCGTGGCCCTGCTGCCCGGCCCGGACGCCATGCTCAGCCTGACCGCCGTGGAGAACCTCGCCGACGCCTGCCTGGCCGCGCTGGACTGGCCGCCCGGCGCGTACAACATCACGGATGCGACGGCGTACCGGCGAGACGACGCGGTCCGCCGGGTCCTTGACGCGCTGGGTACGCCGGCCCGGCTGGTGCACGTACCACCGGGCCTGGCCTACGCGGCGGCGTCGGCGGCGCGCCTCGCGGGCCGGCTGAGCTCGACCTCACCGACCCTCACCCGGTATGCGGTCGACCAGCTCGCCAACGGCGTGGTCCTCGACACGACCCGTGCGACCGCGCAAGGCTGGCGGCCCCGGTACGACCTCGACCGGTTCACCGCCTGGTTGTGCGGGGGCGGTCGCCGTCGCTGATGAGCGGCGCACGTCCGGGTAGGTCGGGAGATTCCGGGTAGTGACGAGTACCCAGGGTTTTGTTGAACGCTCAACCATGACACGGTATGGTTGCCCCGATTGTTGAAAGCTCAACTACCGGAGGAGTCGCTTCTCATGACCAACACCACGCTGCGTGACCTCGCGTTGCTCGTCGCCCGCCTCGGCCTGGGTATCGTGTTCGTCGCCCACGGCTGGCAGAAGTGGGCCACGTTCGGTCTGACGGGCACGGCCGGTGGATTTGAGAAGATGGGCATCCCCGCGCCCACCGCTGCGGCCGCGTTCGCCGCCACGGTCGAACTCGTGGGCGGCCTCGCGCTGATCCTCGGGGTGGCGGTGCCGATTGCCGGGCTGCTCCTCGCCCTGGACATGGCCGGCGCGTTCGTCCTCGTCCACGCGACCAAGGGCCCGTTCGTCACCGAAGGCGGCTTCGAGTTGGTGGTCGCCCTGGGCATCGGCGCGCTGCTGCTCGCCGCCTTCGGTGCCGGCCGGTTCAGCGTGGACGCGTTGGTCGGCCGGCTCCGCCGGTCGAAGCAGTCCGACCCGCAGGAGGTCGGCGCGTCCGCTGCCTGACCGTCGATCAGGGGCAGGGACCCGTACCTCGGCCTGCCGTCGGTGCCCCGCGTGGCCCGACGGCAGGCCGGCACCTGCGACCGCCGATGTCGGTTGGCCGACGGAAACCTGGATGACGCGAGAGCGTGCCCTAGCGTCGAACGTGAGCGGCAGCGCGTTGAGGAGGCGTCATGGAGATCTCGCCCGAGGTCGTCGCGGCAAAGGAGGCCCTGGAGGGTCCGCTGCTGCAAGCCGGCCTCATCACCGGCGTCGACTTCGGCCTGCGCGACGAGGAGACACCCGATCCCGAGGACCTTGCCCTACGGATCTTCGTCGCGGACGCCGAGTCCGTGCCCTTCGAGGTCCAGGCGGCGGTCGACACGTTCCCCTTCCCGGTCGTGGTGATCCAGCGGGTCTTCCAGCTCACCGCCCAGTTGCCGGACACCACCCGCTTCCGGCCGGTCATGGGCGGCAGCTCGGTCGCCGCGTCCCGCTTCGTCGCCACCGGCAGCGTGCACGTCGGTACCCTCGGGGCCGTCGTCCAGGATTCCTTAGACCCGTCGATCTTCTACGGGCTGAGCAACTTCCACGTGCTGTGCGTAGACCCGAACCGCGCGGTGGGCGACGAGATCGTCCAGCCCGAGCCCAGCCCACTCGGCTCGTTGCCCGGAGACCGGATCGGTACCCTCGCCGACTGGTCGTTCCCGGAGAACACGCCGAGCGGCCCGGTGGACGCCGCCATCTGCCGGCTCGAGCTCGACTCGGTGCCGGAGATCGTCGACATCGGACCGGTCTTCAAGACGGTTGACGCGACGCCAGGGATGCTGGTGACGAAGCGGGGCCGCACCACCGGCCAGACGTTCGGCATCGTCACCGGCACCGGTCTCAGCGTCATCCTCGACTTCCCCGCGTTCCCCGCGGTGGGGTTCGTGCCGACCACACTGCGGACCTTCACCAACCAGATCCACATCCGCGCCGACTTCCCACAGTCGATCGTCTTCGGTGAGAGCGGAGACTCCGGCTCGCTGGTGGTGGGGCCGGACAACCGGGCGGTCGGCCTGTACTTCGCCTCGGGCTCCACCAGTCTCGGCGACCCGCTGCGCTTCGGGGTGGCATCCCCCGCGGCCGTCGTCGAGACCGAGCTGGGCATCACCTTCTGACGCGCCGGGGCGCGCCCTCGGTCACCGGGTGGGCTCGGCCTGCGGCCCGAACGCGGTCAGGAACCGGTCGCGGAACGAATCCATCCGCCACACCGGGGCCCGCGGACCGGGCTTCAGGCCGTCCTGCCAACCCCACCCGGAGATCCGGTCCAGCACGGCCGGATCCTTGGCGACGATCGTGACCGGTACGTCCCGACTGGCGAACTCGCCGGTGACGACCGCGGGCTGGTGGTCGCCGAGGAAGACGAGGACGAGGTTGTCCTTGCCGTAGGTCTTCACCCAGGAGACGAGAGCGCTAAGGGAGTACGCGATGGAGCGCGCGTACGCGGTGCGGATGCGACCGGGGTCGCGCCACACGGAGGCCGGCTGGTCGGTGGAGCCGGCCACCGGGCCGAAGACCGAGCCGTCGCCGACGTCGTTCCAGTCGATCAGTTGCGGTACCGGCGCCCACGGGGCGTGGCTCGAGCTGAGGGGCGCCTCCACCATCAACGGGGCGCGGTCCGGCCTGCCGTACTCGAGGCGCTGGAAGGCCGACAGGGTGTACTGGTCGGGCATGGTGCCCAGGGTGAGCTTCGGGCCGTGGTAGCCGAGATCCTGCGCGGCGTAGACCTGGTCGTAGTGGTAGAACGTGTGGCCCTCCGGCCAGGCTCCGGCCGTACCGGGCATGACGCTGACCGTCCGCCAGTTCGCGCGCCGGAACGCGCCGGCGAGGGTCAGGCGGTCGGTGGTGACGAGCTGGCCGTAGCGCTGCTCGGTGTTGATCCACAATCCGGACTGGAGCGTGGAGTGGGCCAGCCAGCTCCCACCGCCGTACGTCGGTGAGGTCAGAAAGGCGCTCCGGGCGGTGAACCCGGCAGCGGTCAGCTCACGGGTACCGGCGTCGAGGACCGGGCCGACGATCCGCGCGAGCGCCGGGTCCTCGATCGCGGAACGGCCGTAGCTCTCGATGATGGGAAAGATGACGTCCTTGCCGCGCAGGGCGGTCAGCAACCGGTCGGCCGGAGTGTCGCGGAAGGCGTCAACCGTGGCCTGCCGGGCGAACACCGTCGGATCGTTCAGGCTCGCGTGCGCCAGGCGGGCGCTGTCGCCCACGACGGCGGCCGTGCTCCAGGAGGCGACCGGCAGGCCCGGGACGAGCTGGGCACCGAGCAGGGCACAGGCCAGCCAGACGACCCCGAACACCGCGACGGTACGGCCCGTGATGCTCCGGTGCCGGACCGCGATCCGGGTCAGGCGCAGCATCGAGCGCGTCAACAGGACGAACATGGCGGTGGCGGCAACCACGACGCCGACCGCGACCGCGACCGCCCGCCCCTCGCCGATCGACCTCCCCAGAGTATCCACGGCGTCACGGAGCAGCTTCGAGTCGATCACCGGGTCGAACGGCCGGCCGAGGGCTTCGTAGAAGCCCAGGTCGAGGATTTTCAGGACGGTCAACAGACCGAGGACGACGCCGACGGCCACCGCCGCGATCCGCCCCGAGCGCGCCGGTAGGACGAGCAGGAGCGCGACGACGACGAGGCCCTCCAGCGGGATCCGGACGAGCGCGGCCGGCGTGAGATGGGCGAGCCGGTCGGGGAGAACGAGGGCGATGAACACCAGCAGCCCGGCCAGGACGGTGGTCGCACGCTTGGCCGGCGTCGTCATCAGGCCGCTCCGGGGAACGTCGACGTCCGGTACCGGACCGGCTCGCCGGTGGTGCGGCTCGCCTTCGCCGCCAGGTACCGGGCATTGGTCGGGGAGGCGTACACGCCGGTCGGCACGCGCCCGGTCACGGTCACCCCGAGCCGGCTGAGCTGTTCGTCCTTGTCCGGGTTGTTGGTCAGCAGCGCGCAGCGCCGCACGCCCAGGGCGGCGAGCATCTGGGCCGCGGCGGTGTAGTCGCGCTCGTCCTCGCCGTGACCGAGCGCCACGTTCGCCTCGTAGGTGTCCAGGCCGCCGTCCTGCAGGGCGTAGGCGTCGAGCTTGGCGTACAGGCCGATGCCCCGGCCCTCCTGCCGCAGGTAGAGCAGGAAGCCGCCGACGGAGGCGATGCGTTCGACCGCCTCCCTCAGCTGCGGGCCGCAGTCACAGCGCTGGCTGCCGAACACGTCCCCGGTCAGGCACTCGCTGTGCGGACGGACCAGCGGCGCGGGCCCGTCCGCCGGCTGCGATCGCGCCCGGTCGCCGAGGCTCGCCCGGTCGCCGAGGCTCGCCCGGTCGCCCAGGCCGAACGCGAGATGTTCCCGGCCGTCCACCAACCCGTTGAAGGAGAACACCCGCGCGGTCGTGGCGTACCCGTCGGGAAACCGCAGCGGTACCGTCACCTGCGTCCGGACCGTTGCGACGGGCGGTGTTTGGCTCATTGCTCTCCTTCGTTCGGCCGGCTCTTCCGTGGAAACATCAGCACGCAGGCGCCGGGAAGGCTCGCGACGAGCACCAGCGCCCCGTACACCACCGCGGTTGCGACTCCCTGCGCGACGGTCAGGCCGGCGGCGCCGAACGCCCACGCGGCCACGCCCTCGCGCGGCCCCCAACCGCCGACGTTCAGCGGCAGCCCCATGGCCAGCAGCGCCAGCAATGTCAGCGGCACCAGCTGGGAGAGGGGCGCGCCCGAGCCCGCCGTACGCGCCGCGATGACGAACGTCGCCAGGTGGCCCGATACGACCACGACGGAGGCCACCACGATGCCCGGCCAGTTGCGGCTCGCGAGCAGCCCGTCCCGGACGTCCGCCAGCGCCGTGCGGAGCGCCCGTGACAGGCGCCTGCTCGGCACGGCCCGGGCCAGGAGTACGGTCCCGAGGCCGGTCACCACCGTCACCGCGATCACTGCCGGCAGGTACGGCCGCACCGGTGACGGGTACGCGAGCAGCACGACGACCGCGATCGCGGCCTGGACGGCCTGCCCGGCGGAGCGTTCCCACACCACGGTCCGGACGCCACGGCCGACGTCGCCGACGTCCCGTCCGTGGCGTACCGCGCGGTGCACGTCGCCGAGCACCCCGCCGGGGAGCGTCGCGTTGAGGAACAGCGACCGGTAGCAGTGGGCTGCGGCGGCCCGCAGCGGCAGGTGCACCCCGAGGCCACGGGCGACCAGGCTCCACCGCCAGGCGCAGCAGTAGGTGGTCAGCACGCCGATCCCGAGCGCCGCGGCGAGCGTACCGGCGTCGATCAGGCGCAGGCCCGCGAGGAACGGGCCGGTGCCCAGCCGCCACAGCAGCACGGCGAGGATGCCCAAGCCCGCAAGCGGCCGGGCCCAGGCCCAGAACGTCGGTGTCAACACGGTGCGCAACAGGTCTCCCGGAAGGATCGTCTTATTGCCACACACGCATCGTCGGCGTCGCCGGTTCAGGTGCAGCCGGCGAGGAGATCGTGATGGCCGACCACGACGCCGAGCCGACCCGCGGCGGCGTCCGCGAGGCGGCGGGCCGCGTACGAGGCCGCCCGGTCGGTCAGCTCCGGCCGCTGCTCGCACGCGGCGCCCAGCCAGCCGCGCAACCACTCGTCAACCAGGTCGGACCGGTCCGCGCCGAGCCGCCACGGGCTGGACCGGACCACGACGTCGACGCCGCGACGGCGGAACGCCTCGACGCACGCGTCGACGGCGTCCGGTCCGAGCAGGGTCCGGCCGCCGGTCGTGCGGCGCTGATGGGCGTTGAACGCCTCGGCGACCGTCGCGTCCAGCGGATCGGGCGGCGTGAGCTCGACCCGGCCGATCACCGAGATGGTCAGCAGGACCGGACAGCCGGCGTCGACGCACGTCGCGACGACCCGCTCGACCTCGTCGGCGGTCAGCATGTCCAGCAGCGCGGAAGCGGTGATCAGGGAGGCGCCGTCGAGATCGTCCGCGGTCAGCCGGGTGATGTCGCGCTGCCGCGTCCCGACGGTGACGGGCGTGCCGTCGGCGGCGGCGACCGGCTCGGCGGTGGCCCGCGCCAGCAGGTCGGCGTCGCGGTCGTACAGGACCCAGCTCTGGGGGCCGGGCAGCCGTGGCGCCAGCCAACGGGCCATCGATCCGGTGCCGCTGCCGAGGTCGTGGATGACCAGCCGGGAGCGCTCCGCCAACCGTTGGCGGAGCGGTTCGACGAGCTCCGGCGCGCGGGCGGCCGCGTCGGCGCCCTCCCGGAGCGTGAGCCAGTCGACGAAGGCGCGGGTCATGCGGACACTCCCTTCAGGACATTCGAGATCAACTCGGCCGTGACCGCCCAGCCGGTCAGCGTGGTCCGGCGGGCGCGGGCCGACCGCCGCAGCCGGCGCCGCAGTTCGGGCTCGTACAGCCAGCGACGGAGTGCGTCGGCCATGGCTGCGGGGTCGGCGCCCGCGGCGCCGACGGCCAGCTCAGCGTCCGGCTCGACGAGGACGCCCGGCAGGCTGCCGTCCGGTGCGCTGCCCAGGGCCTCGGGCAGCCCGCCCGTCGCCGTCGCGAGCACCGGGATGCCCCGGGCGAGGGCCTCGGTCACCACCATGCCGTACGTCTCGCCGCGCGACGCCAGTACCAGCAGGTCGGCGGCGGCGTACGTGGCGTCGAGGTCGGCCCCGGTGCGCGGGCCGACCAGCCGGATCCGGTCGGCGAGACCGACCTCCGCGAGCTGGCGGCGGAGCCGGTCGACGAACGCCGGATCCCGGCTCAGCGCCCCGACGCACGTGCAGGTCCAGGGCGCGTCCGCGACCTTGGCGAGGCCGTCGACCAGCACGTCGTGCCCCTTGTGCGGCGTGACGGCCGCGACGCAGAGCAGTTCCGAGCCGGCGCCGGAGCCGGGCGCCAGCGGTGCGGGCTCCACTCCGGGCGTCGCGACGTGTACCCGGTCGGCGGGCAGCGGGTAGAGGTCGAGCAATCGGCGACGAGTCCAGGCGCTGGTGGTGACGACCGCACGCGCGGCCGTGAGGACCTCACGCTCCGAGGCGTCGTCCAACGGCAGGTGTACCAGGACGACCGGGCGCAGCCGGCGCGCCGCCGGTACCAGGATCTCCGGAACCGCCGAGGCGACCAGCCCGTCGAGCAGGACGACGGCGTCGCCGGGAACCCTGTCGAGTACGTGAGCCAGGCCGGCGCGCTCGGCGGCCGACGGCCGAGGCCAGGCGCCGGGCACGGCGTGCTCCGTGACGCGCCATCCACGGGCGGCGAGGCCCCGGCAGACCTGGCGGTCGTACGCGTTGCCGCCGCTCGGGGTCGCCGGGTCGTCGATGTCGTTCGGCAGGACGACGTGTACGTGCGTCATAGGGCGCGTTCGTAGCTGGCCCAGGCGATGTGCGACTCGTGGAGGGTGACGCTGATCCCCGTCAGTCCCCGGGCACCGTCACCGAGGGCGCCGGCGGATACGCGCTCGGCGAGCCGGTCGGCGATCACCTTGGCGAGCGCCTCCGTCGACGTGTTGACGCCGGCGAACGCGGGCTCGTCGTCGAGGTTGCGGTAGGTGAGCTCGCCGAGGACGGCGTTCAGCTCGCTCGCGGCCCGGCCGATGTCGACGACGATGTTGTCGGCGTCGAGCTCGGGGCGCCGGAACGTGGCGTCGACGACGTACGTCGCGCCGTGGAGCCGCTGTGCGGGTCCGAAGACCTCGCCGCGGAAACTGTGGGCGATCATCATGGAATCGCGGACGGTCACGCTGAACACGTCGGTCTGTCTCCGTAGGTGATGAGGTGGCACAGCCCCGGCAGGTCGCCGGTGGACAGTCGGGCGAGGACGTCGGGTAGTTGCTCGAAGCGGGACTCGTCGGTGATCAGCGCGTCGAACGCCCGATCGCGCAGCAGCTCCAGGGCGAGCGCCAGGCGGTCGGCGAACGTGCGGCTGCCCCGCCTGGCCGGCGAGACGGTGCCGACCTGGCTGCTGCGGATGGTCAGGCGCCCGGAGTGGAACGACCCGCCCAGCGACAGGTTGACGGCGCGGTCCCCGTACCAGCTCAGTTCGATGACCGTACCCTCCGGCGCGAGCAGTTCGAGCGCGTGCTGGAGCCCGGCCGAGGTGGCGCTCGCGTGCACCACGAGATCGCGGCCCGGCTCTGCCGTGGCCGGTAGGGCGAACTCCACGCCGAGCGCGGCGGCGACGGCGGCTTTGGTCGCGTCCGCGTCGACAAGCTGGACGTGTACGCCGGGGAACCGGGCGGCGACCCGCGCGACGCAGCAGCCGACCATGCCGGCGCCGACGACGGTGATCCGGTCGCCGACGAGCGGCGCGGCGTCCCACAGGGCGTTCACCGCCGTCTCCACCGTGCCGGCCAGTACCGCACGGGCGGGCGGTACATCCTCGGGTACGCAGACCACGGCGTCGGCCGGCACGACGTACGCGGTCTGGTGGGGGTACAGGCAGAAGACGGTCCGGCCGCGCAACGCCGGCGGGCCCGCCTCGACGACGCCGACGTTCAGGTACCCGTACTTGACCGGCCCGGGGAAGCCGCCCTCCTGGAACGGCGCGCGCATCGCGGCGTACTGGCTCTCGGGTACTCCGCCGGAGAAGACCAGCGTCTCGGTGCCCCGGCTGATGCCGGAGTACAGGGTCCGGACGAGCACCTCGTCCGGGCCGGGGTCGGGCAGCCTCATCGCCCGGAGCTCACCCGTGCCCGGCGAGTGGAGCCAGAAGGCCTGCGCCTCTCGCCTCAATCGACGTCCTCCTCAGCATGGTGAACCGGTCGGCCGGTTCCTGCGTGTGCACGATCAAGTGACACCCATGTTCACGGAGGTACGGTGCCCGCGGTTCGAACGGGTCCCATAATCGGACTGACTTTTCAGGTTGCCCTGCTGGCGACCCTGGCCGGCACGGTCGGTCTCGGCGCCGCCGGCTGGTTGACGGGCGCCGGGTACGGGCTGGTCGTCTGCGCCGCTCTCAGCACGGGCCTGTCCCGGGCCGGTGCCGGTGCGCTGGGCCCGGCCGACCGGGTGACGCTCACCCGGGCCACGCTCGTCGGCGGCGTGGCGGCGCTGACGGTGGACTCGTTCGAACGCCCGGCGCCCGTCGGAGTGCTGGTCGCCCTGGCGAGCGTCGCGCTGGTCCTCGACGCGGTCGACGGCGCGGTCGCGCGGCGTACCGGTACCGTCTCCGCGCTCGGCGCGCGCTTCGACATGGAGGTCGACGCGTTCCTGATCCTGGTCCTCAGCGTCGACGTCGCGCGCCCGGTGGGCACCTGGGTGCTCGCGATCGGAGCGATGCGGTACGCCTTCGTGGCGGCGGGCTGGGTGCTGCCCTGGATGCGAGGGGCGCTGCCGCCGCGCTACTGGCGGAAGGTCGTCGCGGCGACCCAGGGCATCGTGCTCGTCGCCGCGACCGCCGACGTACTGCCCCGGCCGCTGACGGCCGCCGCCGTGGCGGTGTCGCTGGCCCTGCTCGTCGAGTCCTTCGGCCGTGACGTCGGGTGGCTGTGGTACCGCCCGCCCCGCCCCGTGCGCCGGCAGAAGTTCCTGGTCAGCGCGGTGGTGAAGGAGGTGTCGAGGTGAGTCGGTTCGAGGCTGTGCTGTTCGACGCGGGGGACACGCTGATCCGGCTGTCGGGCAACGGCGAGACGCTGCTGCACCGGGCGGCGGCCAACCTCGGTGCCGGCCCGCTCGACCCGGACGAGGTCGGGCAGGTCTGGCGGCGGGTGCTCGACCGCAGCAGTACCGCCGAGGAGCTGGCCAAGGGGCGGGACCTGTCGAACGCCCGGCACCGGGAGGTGTGGACCGCGCTGTACGGTGTGGCCGGGTGCGAGCGGCTGGCCCGCGGGCTGAGCGAGGCGTTGTACGCGCTCACCGTCGACGCCGGGTCCTGGGAGGCGTTCCCGGACACCCTCCCGACCTTGAAGGCCCTGCGCGAGCGGGGGCTACGGGTCGGCGTCGTCAGTGACACCGGCTTCGACCTGCGCCCGGCGATGGAGCTGCTCGGACTGTCGCCGTTCGTGGAGACCGTCGTGATGTCGTACCAGTACGGCGTCTGCAAGCCCGATCCCAAGCCGTTTCTCACCGCCTGCGAGCACCTGGGGGTGCGCCCGGAGCGGACCCTCATGGTCGGCGACAACCCGCTCACCGACTCCGGCGCGGTGACCACCGGGATGCACGTGCTCCTGCTGCCACCCCCGGCGAAGGAAGGCCCGCGCGGGCTCGGGCGCGTCCTGTCGCTGACCTGACGCGTCGTCTCGGGGGACCGGCCGAAGGGCCGCGCCGAGAGCAGGGGCGGCAACCGGGACGGCGGGGTGACACCGGGTCACCCCGCCGCGGGTTGACCGTTCAGCTGGGCAGGCCGCCCACCTGGGTGTTGATCCACGAGCGGATCGACGGCAGGTCCTCGTAGATGGACGGGCCGGTGGCGCAGACCGAGCTGCCGTTGCCGGATCGGCTGGTGGCGCCGATGAGGTTCCACCGGCCGCTGACCATCCGCACCTGCGGGCCGCCGGAGTCGCCGTAGCAGGCGCCGGCGTTGCCGTTGGTGTTGTCGGTGCAGATCTCGTACGGGCCGTTGATGCCCGCGCACCGGCTGTCGGCCACGATCGACGTGTCGAGCTCGTTGGCGGTGGCCGGTGCCGAGCCGCAGCCCCGGGTCGGGCAGGTCTGACCCCAGCCGATGATCCGGGTGGCGGTGCCGACCGCGCCCGCGGTGGTCGGGATCGGCGCCGGGGCGTAGCTCACCGAGCTGGCCAGCCGCAGCAGCTTGACGTCGATGCTGGGGTGGCTGACCGAGCCGGCGACGGACACGACGGCCCCGCCGCTGGTGCGGTTCACGCTACCCACCCGTACCGACGACGGCGTCGAGCAGTGCTTGGCGGTGACCACCCAGTTCGCCTTGATCAGCGAGCCGGTGCAGCCGGACACGTACGCCAGGAACGAGTAGTTCTGCGACGCCGGCCGACCGTTGACGATCAACGGTGACGGGTCGGTGTCCGAGGCGGCGTCGGCGTCTTCCGGTGCGGCGGCGTACCCGGCGGTGTCGGCCCACTCGTACGTGCGGGCGCCGGTCGTCTGGAGGCTCGCGAAGTTGCTGTTGACCTCGGCGGCCTCCCGGCTGTTCGGGTACGCGTTGGTGCACGACACCGGAGCGCTGCTGCCGGACATCAGGTCACTGCACAGCCCGGTGCGGCGGTCGGGCAGGCCGAGGATGTGCCCGAACTCGTGCGCGGCGATGCGCGGCTGGTAGTAGCCCTGGTCGACCGCCTGGCGGCCCATGTACCAGGAGCCGTTGCCGAGCGACGTGGAGTACGTGCGCGGCCAGCCGTTGTCCGCGTACACGGTGATGTTGGCCCGCTGGCCGGCCGACACCGGCTGCAGTCGCACGTTGCTGACCCGGCTGTTCCAGATCTGCGCGCCCTGGTTGACGACGGAGACGAACTCCGCCGCGCGGCTGGCGTCGTAGTACAGCACCCGGGCAGCCGCGTGTGCCGGCGCCACGGCGGCGAGCTGGACCGCCGCGATGACGACGGCACCGAGCGCCGCGGCCGACAGTCTTCGTAGGGGCATGGGTGGCCTCCTGGATCTTGAGGGGGATTGCCCTGCCCACACGGTACGTGAATATTGAGAGACTTCAATATGTGGAGCTATGCCGGAAGGGGGCTGTCAAGGGGTCGCCGACGTCCTGGCCGGCGACGCCCCGGCGGGCCGGATCGGGCCGGGGCTTACGATCCACGTCAACCTTGCTGCCGACAGCACCACGGGATGACGAACATGAACGCGACCGATTCCAGCCCTCGCGGCTCGGCCCCCATCGAGCCGCAGCTGCTGGCGGCGTTGGAAGCCGCGGCCCCGGGCACGACCCGGACCCGGGCCAGCGACCGGCTCGGCATGGCCCACGACGCATCGCACTACCTGCTCACGCCGCAGGCGGTGCTGGTGCCGGAGAGCGCCGAACAGGTCTCGGCCCTGATGCGCGTCGGTGCCGCCCGCGGGGTGCCGCTGACCTTCCGCTCCGGCGGAACCAGCCTCAGCGGGCAGGGCGTCACCGGGCACCTGCTCGTCGACGTCCGCCGCAACTTCCGCGCCATCGAGGTCCTCGACGACGGCGCCCGGGTCCGGGTCCAGCCGGGCGCCGTCCTACGGCAGGTCAACGCCCGCCTCGCCCCGTACGGCCGCCGGCTCGGTCCGGACCCGGCCAGCGAGTCGGCGTGCACCATCGGCGGGGTCATCTCCAACAACTCCAGCGGGATGACCTGCGGCACTCACGCCAACACGTACCAGACGCTGGAGTCGATGGTGCTGGTGCTGCCCAGCGGTACCGTCGTCGACACCGCAGCCGCCGACGCCGACGCCCGGCTGCACGCGACGGAGCCCGACCTGGCGGCCGCCCTGGAGCGGCTGCGCGACCGGATCCGGGCCGCCCCGGACCTGGTACGCCGGATCAAGGCGCAGTTCTCGCTGAAGAACACCATGGGGTACGGGCTCAACAGCTTCCTCGACCACACGTCGCCCGCGCAGATCCTGGCCCACCTCGTCATCGGCGGCGAAGGGACGCTCGGCTTCGTGGCCGAGGCGGTGCTGCGGACGGTTCCGGTGCATTCCGCCGCCACGACCGGGCTGGTCATCTTCCCCACGCTGCACGCTGCGATGTCGGCGATGCCGCAGCTCGTGGCGGCCGCGCCCGCCGCCGTGGAGCTGCTGGACGCCGAGTCCCTGCGGGTCGCCCAGACCGACCCGCAGGCCGACGACGTACTGCGCACCCTCTTAGTGGACCGGCACGCCGCGCTGCTGGTGGAGTGGCAGGAACCGGACCCGGAGCACCTCACCGGTCGGGAGCGGCAGGCGGAGCAGATCTTCAGCGGCCTGCGCCTCGCCGCGCCGGCGCGCCTCAGCCGTGACGCGCGCGGCCGAACGGGGCTCTGGCACATCCGCAAGGGCCTCTACGCCGCCGTCGCCGGCGCCCGCCCCACCGGTACCGTCGCGCTGCTGGAGGACGTCGCGGTTCCGGTGCCCGTCCTCGCCGATCTCTGCGACGACCTGAACGAGATGTTCGTCCGGCACCGGTACGAGCGCAGCGTCATCTTCGGCCACGCCAAGGACGGCAACCTGCACTTCATGCTCAACGAGGACTTCGGCGCCGGCGACGACGTGCAGCGCTACGCCGACTTCACCGAGGAGATGGTCGACGCGGTCCTCGGCCGCGGCGGCACCCTCAAGGCCGAGCACGGCACCGGCCGGGTGATGGCCCCGTTCGTGCGCCGCCAGTACGGCGACGAGCTGTTCGAGATGATGCTCGAGATCAAACGGCACTGCGACCCGGCCGGCACCCTCAACCCGGGCGTCCTGCTCACCGACGACCGGCAGGCGCACCTGCGCCACCTCAAGCCCGTCGTCACGGTGGAGCCCGAGGTCGACCGGTGCGTCGAATGCGGGTACTGCGAGCCGGTGTGCCCCAGCCGCGACCTCACCACCACGCCCCGGCAGCGCATCGTCCTGCGGCGCGAACTCGCCGCGGCCCGCGCGGCCGGCGACACCGCGCTCGCGCGGGAACTGGAGCGGGAGTACCGCTACGACGCCGTGGACACCTGCGCCGTGGACGGCATGTGCGCCACCGCCTGCCCGGTGCAGATCAACACCGGGGACCTGACCAAGCGACTACGCGCCGAGCACAACGGCCGTACGGCCCAGCGGGTGTGGACCGCCGCCGCGAACCACTGGGACACCACGAGCCGGGCGATGGGGCGCGCCCTCGACGCCGCCGCCGCGGCGCCATCCCCGCTCGCGCAGGGCGCCACCCGGGCGGCCCGCGCGATCGGCAACCCCGACGTCGTTCCCGCCTGGAGCCCCGACCTGCCCGGCGGCGGCGCCCCGCGCCGTGGTGCGCCGCAACCGGACGCCGACGCCGTCTACCTGCCCTCCTGCCTCAACACCATGTTCGGCCCCGCCGACGGCGGCCCGGGGGTCATGGCCTCGGTGCGGTCGCTGGCCGCCAAGGCCGGCATCCGGCTGCACATCCCCGAGGGCGTGGGGGACCTCTGCTGCGGCACCCCGTGGTCGTCCAAGGGACTGCCCGGCGGGTACGAGGTGATGCGCCGCCGCGTGCACGACGTCCTCACCGCCGCCACCGGCGGGGGCCGGCTCCCGGTCGTCAGTGACGCCGCGTCCTGCACCGAGGGCCTCCACCGGCTGCTGGACGCCGTGCCCGGCATCCAGGTCGTCGACGCGGTGACGTTCGTGGCCGAGCACGTCCTGCCGCGGTTGCCCGCTGGCCGGCGGCTGCCGTCCCTGGCGCTGCACCCGACCTGCTCCTCGGTCCGGCTGGGGCTCGACGCCGCGATCGCGCGCATCGCCGAGGCGGTCGCCGAGCGCGTCGTCGTCCCCGACAGTTGGCAGTGCTGCGCCTTCGCGGGCGACCGCGGCCTGCTGCACCCCGAACTCACCGCCTCGGCGACCCGCGGCGAGGCGGCCGCGCTCGCCGACGGCGGCTACGCCGCCCACGCCTCCGTCAACCGCACCTGCGAGATCGGGATGTCCCGGGCCACCGGCCAGACCTACCACCACCTGCTGGAACTGCTCGATCAGGTAACCGGATAAGACCGGCTCCGCCCCGGCGCGTCAGGGCGTCCGCGTCTCGTACATCCCGCTGCCGAACGTGGCGGCCACCAGGCGCTGGTGGTCTCCGTCGTACTCGATGTCGTCGACCGGTACCAGCGGGAGCCCCGTTCCGAGCCGCTGCCAGCGCCAGCCGCCGGAGTGGCTGACGAACACGCCCTGGTCGGTCGCGACGTAGAGGGTGGCCCCACGCGCGATCACGAGGTCGTTGACCGGGGCCTGCGGCAGGTTGCCGCTGATGTCGACGAAGTGCCGGCCACCGTCGAGCGACCCCAGAACGTGCGGGGTGTCGGAGCCGGCCCGGTAGGCGGACAGCGTCACGTACACCCGGTTGGGCGCGGCCGGGTCCACCACGACGCGGGTGACCCACGGCTGCCCGGACAGCAGCGGGGTCCAGTTCGCGCCCGCGTCGCGGGTGACCCAGACCCGGCCGTCGTCGGTACCGACGTAGACGGTCCTGCCGTCACCGGCCGGCGCGATCGTGCTGATCGTGCCGTAGTTGGTGTAGACCGGGTCGCGCCCGGGGCCGCCGGTCAGGTCGCCGCTGATCGCCGTCCAGGTCCGACCCCCGTCGGCGGAGCGGCTGAGCACGTTGGCGCCGTAGTACATGACCGTCGGGTCCCTCGGGTCGAAGACCAGGGGAGTGAACCAGTTGCGCCGGGTACCGGCGACGTTGTTGGCGAAGTACGTCATGGTGTCGCCGCCGTCGGTCGACCAGAAGCAGTTGCCGTACTGGTAGCAGGCGTAGACGTTGTTCTTGTCGCGCGGGTTGATCTGGTTCTCCTCGCCGTCGCCGCCGAGGTACTCGGTGAACCCCGGCCCGGGCCAGGACCGCACCGAGCCGTTGTCCTGCGCGCCGCCCGAGATCCGGGTGACGTCCTGCGGGGTGATCGCCGCGCTGTAGAACTGCGTGTACGGCTCGTGCACGGCCTTCACCCAGCCGCCGTCGCCGTCGGTGTCGGAGCGGTACACGCCGCCGTCGTTGCCGAGGTAGACGCGGTTGGCGCGGCGCGGGTCCCAGGCCATCGCGTGCTGATCGGCGTGGACCGTGGTGGTGTCGGCGGTCCAGGTCCGCCCACCGTCCTTTGTGGTCATCAGCGGTACGCCCGCGAGGTGTACGTGCTGGGGCGAGTCCGGGTCGACCCACACCTTGCCGAACCACCAGCCGAAGGTCGACTGCGAGCCGGCCAGCCCCGGGTTGTCCGGCAGCCGGCGCCAGGAGTCGCCGCCGTCCTCGCTGCCGTAGAAGCCCTCGAACGGCCCGCTGGCGGTGTTGACGATCGCGTAGAGCCGCCGCGGGCCCGACGGCGCCTGCCCGAGCCCGATCCGGCCGACGCCGGCGGCGGCGCCGGGCAGCCCGCCGGTGAGCAGCGTCCAGGTCGTCCCGCCGTCGGTCGAGCGGTACACACCGGAGCCGACCCCGCCGTACGAGCGCAGGTCCGGCTCGCGGCGGTGGTCCCACATCACCGCGTACAGCCGGTTGCGGTCGACCGGGTCGAGCAGCACCTCGGTCGCGCCGGTGAACGGCGTCGCCCCGGCCAGTACCCGTTGCCAGGTCGCGCCGGCGTCGGTCGAGCGGTAGACGCCACGGTCGCCGCCGGGGCTGTACAGGGAGCCGGCCGCGGCCACGAACAGGCGCTTCGGGTCGGCCGGGTCGATCGTGATAGCGCCGATCGCGCCGGAGTCGCGCAACCCCAGCAGCCGCCAGCTACGGCCGCCGTCGCGGGAGGCGTACAGGCCGGTCCCCTCGTACGTGATGCCGCCACCACCCGGGTTGACCTCGCCGGTACCGGCGTAGAGCGTGCCGTCGGCCGCGGTCGCCACCGCCCCCATCGCCTGCGTCTGGTCGGCCGGCCAGGCCTGCTCGAAGCGCTGCCCGGCGTCGTGGCTGACCCACACGCCGCCGGTGGCCGCGGCCGCGTACACGGTGTCGGGCCGACGCGGGTCCAGCGCCAGCGAGGTGATCCGGCCGCCGATGTTGGTCGGGCCCACCGACCTCCACGCGCCGCCGGTGGTCGGCAGTTGCCGCGCCTGCTCGGCGGCGGTGGCGTACGCGTGCCGGGGCAGCGTCTCGCCACGCATGGTCTTCTGCAGGTACCGGTAGTCGGCCGGGGCGGACGGTCCGCGGACGGGCCGGTACTCGTCCGGTGGGCGTGGTGGGATGGCGGTGGCCGGGCCCGCTAACGCGACCGCGGTGGTGCTGGTGAGCACCACCGCGGTGAGAGCGGCCGGAAGCCGACGAGATCGGGTCATGGCGGTCCCTTCGACAGTGGACGGACGGTCCGTTGGCACGGACGTTAGGAACACTGCGAAGCGATCGTCAAGGATCTATGGCTATCTGCAGCGGCCCGTCGACGCATCGAGCAGAAACGATCGGGCCCCGGCGGGCTCATGTACCGCCGGTGATCCCCTTGAGGTGGCGGCCCATCTCGCGGGCGATCTCCCGGTTGGCGTCCCGTTCGGCCAGGGTCTGCCGCTTGTCCCATGATCGCTTGCCGCGCGCCAGGGCAAGCTCGACCTTCGCCCAGCCGTCGTTGAAGTACATCGACAGGGGGACGAGCGTGAGGCCGCCCTCGCGTACCTTTTCGATGATCCGGTCGATCTCCACCCGGTGCAGGAGCAGCTTGCGGGTGCGGCGAGGCCGATGGTTGGTCCAGCTGCCATGGCTGTACTCGGCGATGTGCAGCCCGTACAGCATGATCTCGCCCTCGTGCTCGTGGGCGAACGCGTCCACCAGCGAGACCCGGCCCTCACGCACCGACTTGACCTCGGTGCCGAGCAGCTTTATGCCCGCTTCGTACGTTTTGAGGATCGTGTAGTCGTGCCGCGCCTTCTTGTTCGAGGCGACGAGCGTACGACCGGTCTGCCTGGACGTGACGACCCTCCGTGACCTTCAACCTGTATCCGTCGGGAAACAAGATACTGCGGGTTACTCCCGCACCACACCGACCAGGCCTGACCGGACGGAGGCTTCTTCGGTACCGGATGGTGCCGCATTACCGGCGGCGCGATTACCGGCGGCGCGCTTACACAAGCTTCACGTGGGTTTTGTCGAAAACGAGCATTTCGTGGGAAGGCTGGGTGCCGAGTACGGAACGGAAGGACCGGCCGTTCTTCTGGTTCGACCTCGAGGGGGTCCCTGCCGATGAAACTGACTCATAAAGCAATCACCGTGGGCGCGGTCGTAGCCGCGTTGCTCGGCTCCGGCACCACCGCCGCCACGGCACAGACCACGCCACCACCGCCGCCGGGAACCAGAGCCAGCGCCTCGCCGATGTCGTTCACCGAGACGAAGCGCCGGATCGACCAGCACCTGGCCAAGACGATCAGCGGGGCGACCACCGCCCGTCAGCGCGTCAGCGCCAGTTCGACGTTGACCCCGGCGGAGAAGGCCACGCTCGACGCCGACCTCAACAAACTGATCACCGACGCCACCACCGCCCGACGTCAGGTCGACGCGGCGACGAACCAGGCCGGTCTCCAGGCCGCCCAGCCCGCGCTGCAGGCGGTGAAGGCCGACCACCAAAAGTTGCACAAGGACTTGATGGCGGTCCGTAGCGCTCACCCGACGCTGAGGCCGACGGCGCCGCCAACCAGTTGAGTACCCGACCGTAGAAAACGGACCCGGTGGTGCCACGCCGGGTCCGGACACCGGCCGCGGCTCATACAGCCCCGGGATCTGTCGCGGATCATGACGGCCGTCGCGGGATGATTGCAGGGTGAGCGAGCGAGCCCTCGGCAAGGGGCTGGTGCTCGTCGTGGAGGACGAACGCCCGATCGTCGACCTGGTCCGGCACTACCTGGTCCGCGGCGGTTTCGGCGTACACGTCGAGCACGACGGTGTGGCGGGCCTCGCCGCAGCCCGCAAGCTGCGACCCGTCGCCTGCATCCTCGACATTCTTCTGCCGGGATTGGACGGCACCGACGTGTGCCGCCGGATGCGGGAAGCGGGTGACTGGACGCCCGTCATCCTTCTCACCGCGCGCAGCGACGAAACCGACCGGGTGGTGGGCCTGGAGTTGGGCGCTGATGACTACGTCACCAAGCCGTTCAGCCCGCGCGAACTGGTCGCCAGGGTCAAGGCGCTGCTACGGCGCGCCGCCGGGCCGCCGGACGGCGACCGGGTACGTCGGCTCGGGCCGGTCACGCTCGATCCCGGCCGGCGCATGGTCGAGGTCGACGGTCGCCCGGTCACCCTCACGCCGATCGAGTTCGCCCTGTTGGGACACCTGATGGCCCGGCCGGGGCAGGTGTTCAGCCGCGAGGAACTGCTCGCGTCGGTGTGGGGGTACGCCGCGCATGCCGGGGCCCGGACCGTCGACGTGCACGTCGCTGCGCTGCGTGGGAAGCTCGGTGACGCGGCCGCGCTCGTGCGTACCGTCCGGGGTGTCGGGTACACGGCCGACGACCGTTGAGATTGACCGCACCGGGACGGCCGGTTGAACGTACGTGCCCTCGGGCCACGGCACGGCCGACGGTTGACGCCCCCCGACCAGGGTAGGCGTGACCCGAGTCAGCTGACCGGCGAAGCAGCACGGTCGCCGGTTGCTACGCGGCGACTGGCCTGTGGAGGCGATCATGACGACGGCGGTCCGGTGTGAGACGACGACGCTCGGCGGCGAGGACCTGGATCGGCTGCGCGAACTGGCCGCGCAACTGCGGGTGGACTCGGTACGTGCCAGCACGGCCGCCGGCTCCGGGCATCCGTCGTCGAGTCTGTCCGCGGCCGACCTGTTAGCGGTGCTCGTCGCCCGGCACCTGCGCTACGACTGGGAAAATCCGGACAGCCCGCTGAACGACCATCTGATCTTCTCGAAGGGGCACGCGTCGCCGCTGCTGTACTCGGTGTTCAAGGCGGTCGGCGTCATCTCCGACGAGGATCTGATGAACGGGTACCGGCGGTTCGGCAACTGGCTGCAGGGTCATCCGACTCCGATGCTGCCCTGGGTCGACGTGGCGACCGGCTCGCTGGGGCAGGGGCTGCCGGTCGGCGTCGGCGTGGCGCTGGCGGCCCAGCGTCTCGACCGGCTACCGCTGCAGGTCTGGGTGCTGTGCGGCGACAGTGAGATGGCCGAGGGGTCGATGTGGGAGGCGATCGACAAGGCTGGCTACTACCGCTGCGCAACCTGACCGCGATCGTGGACGTGAACCGGCTGGGCCAGCGGGGGCCGACCGAGCTGGAGTGGGACATGGACGCCTACCGGCGCCGGTTCGAGGCGTTCGACTGGAACGCCATCGTCATCGACGGCCACGACCTGTGTGCTGTCGACGAGGCGCTCCGGCAGGTCCGCGGGATCGACCGGCCGACGGCGATCCTCGCGCGCACCATCAAGGGCAAGGGCCTGCCGCAGGTCGAGAACGAGGCGAACTGGCACGGCAAGGCGCTGCCACCGGACCTCGCCGAGAAGGCCGTGGCAGAGCTCGGCGGCCTCCGTGACATCCGGGTGACGAGCCCTCGCCCCGAGCTCGGGACACCCGCCGGCGCCACGACCGCCGGCGGGCAGGTCACGCTGCCCACCTACGACAAGGGCGACAAGGTGGCCACCCGCAAGGCGTTCGGCGACGCGCTGCTCGCCCTCGGCGCCCGTACCGATGTGGTCGTGCTGGACGCCGAGGTCAGCAACTCCACGCACACCGACGAGTTCGGCAAGGCGTACCCCGACCGGTTCTTCGAGATGTTCATCGCCGAGCAGCAGATGGTCGCCGCCGCGGTGGGGATGCAGGTACGCGGGTACCGGCCGTTCGCGGCGACGTTCGCCGCGTTCTTCACCCGCGCGCACGACTTCATCCGGATGGCGGCGATCTCCCAGGCCGACATCTCCCTGGCCGGCTCGCACGTCGGGGTGGAGATCGGCCCGGACGGCCCCTCGCAGATGGGGCTGGAGGACATGTCGATGATGCGGTCGGTCCTCGGTTCGACGGTGCTCTACCCCAGTGACGCGGTGTCCTGTGCCGCGCTGGTGGGCCAGATGGTCGACCGGGACGGAGTGAACTACATCCGCACCACGCGGGGTTCGTACCCCGTCCTGTACGACAGCGACGAGAGCTTCCCGATCGGCGGCAGCAAGCAGGTTCGCGGCAGCGACAACGACGACGTCGCGCTGTTCGGCGCCGGGGTGACCCTGCACAACTGCCTCGCCGCCGCCGACATGCTCGCGGATGCCGGCATCCGGGCCCGGGTGATCGACCTGTACTCGGTGAAGCCGATCGACGGCCCGGCGATCCTGGAGGCGGCGCGCGTGACCGGCGGGCGGGTGATCGTGGCCGAGGACCACTACGCGGAAGGGGGCCTCGGCGAGGCCGTCATGGCCGTCTGCGCCGAGGAGGGGATACGGGTCACCCACCTGGCCGTACGCACGCTGCCCGCCTCCGGCGACCCCAACGAACTGTTGAAGGCCGCCGGTATCGACGCCCTCACCATCGCCGAGACGGCTCGCAGCATCACGGGCCGCTGACAGCGGCCGGACCGCCTCGTCGTCTACTCGGCGGACCGGTCGAGTACCGACTTCTCGCCTGCCCGCACGGGGAACGGCAGCACGTTGCCGGGCGGCGGCAGCGGGCAGATGAAGGCGTCCGAGAACGCGCACGGTGGCAGGGTGACCCGGTTGAAGTCCAGGATCACGGGCCCCGCGGACGCCGGCAGCGGCAGGAACAGGAAGCGGGCCGCCCCGTAGCTCTCCCGGCCGCTGGTGGCGTCGCGGAACGTGATGTGCGCTTCGCCCTCGTGGCCGGTGTACAGCGCGACCAACTCGGCGTGCTGGTCGTCCACGGTGAACGCGAACGTGCCGACCACCGGGTAGTCGACCAGCCGGTCGGCGTGGCTGTGCGCGAGGCGCAGCGTCCGCTCGGCGTCGGCCGGGGTGAACTCGGCGGTCACCACCCAGGCCGGGTCGGGGGCGTACGCGTCGATGCCGCCGAACCGGCCCACGGCCGGCGCGTGCGGGTCGTACGTCCGTACCGCCAGGTCGTCGCCGCGCCGGATGATCTTCAGTTCGACGTCGCCCACCGTGAGCCGCTGGTCGGGATGGAGCAGCCCCGCGCTGACGGGCCGGCCATCGGCCAGGAGGTGGCCGTCCGCGCCGGAGACGTGCACGACGCCCCCGTCGACCCACCAGGTGCCGGGCAACCCCTCGATCTCGGTACGCCCCACCAGCCAGTGCGTCCCGGTCAGCGTGAGGTCGCCACCCGGCGCCGACACGGCCGCCTCCCGGCGGGCGTGCCAGGCCTGCCATTCATCGACAAAGGTCACTGTTCCTCCAGGAGGTCGGTGGGCAGCTGCGGGATGGCCGCCAGCAGGGTACGGGTGTACTCGTCGACCGGGCGGGTCAGCACGTCCGCGGTCGGACCGCGTTCGACGACGCGGCCGTGGCGCATCACGAGCACCTCCTGGCACAGCTGGCTGACGATCGCCAGGTCGTGCGAGACCAGTACCAGCGTCAGCCCGAGCCGGTCGACGAGATCACTGAGCAGGTCGATGACCTGCAGCCGGACCGATACGTCGAGGGCGCTGACGGGCTCGTCGGCGAGCAGTACCCGCGGGGCGGGAGCGAGCGCGCGGGCGATGGCGATGCGCTGGCGCTGCCCGCCGGAGAACTCGTGCGGGTAGCGCCGCCCGTCCTGCGGGCGCAGCCCCACCGCGGTCAGCACCTCCGCGACCCGCTCGGCGCGGGCCGCCCGGTCCGCGCCGATCCGCAGCGAGCGCAGCGGCTCGCCGACGATCGACGCCACCGACATGCGGGGGTTGAGCGAGGACCGGGGGTCCTGGAAGACGACCTGTACCTGCCGGCGGAACTCGCGCGGCCGTACCCGGTCGAGCGGCTGCCCGGCGAAGCGGACCTCACCGGAGCTCGGCCGGTCCACGCCGAGCAGCAACCGCAGCAGGGTCGACTTCCCGGCGCCGGACTCGCCGACGATGCCGAGGCTGACTCCTGGCCGCACGGAGATGTCCACCCCGTCGAGGGCCGGGTGGCTGCGGCGCGGGAACCGCCGGGTGAGCTGGTGGCCGCTGAGAATCGGCTCGGTCATCGGTCCTCCCCGCCGGTGCCGGAAACGGAGCCGGGGCGGGCCAGCCGGGTCACCCGGGCGGCGCTCGCCACGAGCTGCCGGCCGTAGTCGGAACGGGGCCGGCGCAGCACGTCGTCGACCGGGCCGGACTCGACGAGCCGGCCGTCGCGCATGACGAGGAGCTGGCGGGCCAGCCCGGCGACGACCGGCAGGTCGTGGCTGATGAACAGCAGCGCCACCCCGGTCTCCTCGATCAGCTCGTCGAGGAGGGTGAGGATCTGCGCCTGTACGGTCACGTCCAGCGCGGTCGTGGGTTCGTCGGCGATGAGCACCCGCGGGCGGCACGCCAGGGCCATCGCCAGGGCGACCCGCTGCCGCTGGCCGCCGGAGATCTCGTGCGGCAGAGCCCGTACCAGCCGCGCCGGGTCGGGCAGGTGCACGCGGTCGCACCACTCGATCGCGCGCCGTTCGGCGTCGCTGCGGTTGAGGCCGTGGTGCAGCCGCAGCGGCCCGGCGATCTGGCGGCCGACCGGCATCAGCGGATCGAGCGCGGTCAGCGGCTCCTGGAACACGATGCTCACCGTGCGGCCGCGGACCCGACGCCACTGCCGGTCCGGCGCGTCGAGGTAGTCCCGGCCGTCGATGAGGATGCGGCCGCTGGCGCGCATGCCCGCCGGTAGCAGGCCCAGCAGGGCCAGCGCGGTCAGCGACTTGCCCGAGCCGGACTCGCCGATGAGCCCGACCCGGTCGCGGGCGGCCAGTTCGAAGCCGACGTCGCGCACGAGCGGCTCGCCGTCGAGGGTGATGGTCAGCCCGCTGGTCTCCAGTACGGTCATCGGCCCGTGGCCCGCCTTCGTGTGCGTAGTTGCGGGTCTCCGATCTCCCGCAGGCCGTCGCCGAGCAGGTTGACCCCGACCACCGCGACGGCGACGGCGAGGCCGGGCAGCAGGACGTTCCACGGGGCCACGCCCACCGTCGACTGCGCCTCCTGGAGCATGCGGCCCCACGACGGCGCGGGCGGCGGCGTGCCGAGGCCCAGGTACGACAGCGACGCCTCGGCGATGACCGCGACGCCGAACGCGAGGGTGGCCTGGACCAGCAGGGTGTGCCAGATGTTGGGCAGGACGTGCCGGATCAGGATCACCGGCGTCGAGGTGCCGCAGGTACGCGCCGCGAGCACGTAGTCCTGGGTGAACACCCGGCTCGCCGAGATCCGGGCCAGCCGGGCCACCTCGGCGGACACGCCGATCCCGATCGCGCTGATCGCGACCGTGGTCGACGCGCCGTAGACGGTGACCAGCAGCATCGCCAGCAGCAGCGTCGGGAAGGCGATCACGATGTCGATGACCCCGGCGACCGCGTCGTCGACCAGCCGGCCGGCGGCTGCCGCGAGCAGGCCCAGCGGGGTACCGAGCGCGAACGCCACCGCGACCGAGGAGACCCCGATCCACACGGCGGTCCGGGCACCGAGCATGAGCTGGGTGAACTGGTCGCGGCCCAGCCGGTCGGTGCCCGCCCAGTGCTGCGCCGACGGACCGGCCAGCCGGGCGGCCGGATCGGCCTGATCCAGCCCGTACGGGGTCCACACCAGTGAAACCAGGGCCAGGGCGAGGACGACGAGCAGCAGTACCGAGCCGACGATCAGGGAGGGCGAGCGCCATCCCCGGCGTGGCCGGGTGGGCGCCGCGATCGCGTCGACCGTCTCGCTCGCTTCGATCAGCGGTGTCGTCATGCCGAACCTCCCAGCCGGGGGTCGATGAGCCGCTGGGTCACGTCCACGACGAGTCCGATCACCAGTACCGTCGCCGTCATTGCGAAGACGGTGCCCTGCACGACCGGCAGGTCGCGCGCCTTTACGCTCGCCAGCAGCAGCGAGCCCAGGCCGGGGAGGGCGAAGACGCTCTCGATGACCACGGTGCCCAGCAGCGAACTGGCCAGCAGGATGCCGAGGATGTTGACGACCGTCGCGGCGCCGTTACGCGGCCCGTGGCGCAGGAGCGCCTGCGGCAGGCTGTACCCGAGGGAGCGGGCGGTGCGCACGTACTCCTGGTTGAGCACGTCGAGCGTCGCCGAGCGTACGTAGCGCACCAGTACCGAGCCCTGCGCGATGGTCAGCGTCGCCACCGGCAGGACCAGCGATCCGACCGCCGCCGCCGGGTCCTGCCAGCCGGTGCGGGGGAACCCGCCCGGCGGCAGCAGCCGTCCCTGCACCGCGACCAGCCAGACCACCACGATCCCGACCCAGAAGATGGGCAGCGCGATGCCGAGCTGCGCCAGCGTGGACACCGCGACGCCGAGCAGGCCCCGGCGCCGGACCGCGGCGAAGACGCCGACGGGTACGGCCACCACGATCGACGCGACGAAGGCGCTCAGCGCCAGCGGCACGGTCACCGGGAGCCGGCCGGTGATCTGGTCGAGCACCGGCGTCCGGGTGAACAGGCTGTCGCCGAGGTGCCCGGTCAGCAGGCCGCCGAACCAGCCGGCGTACTGGTCGAGCAGGGGGCGGTCGGTGCCCAGCCGGTGCCGGATCGCGTTGAGTTCGTCGGGGGAGGACCCGACCGCCAGCAGTGTGACGGCCGGGTCCCCCGGGAGCACCCGGAGCAGAAAGAACACCGCCGAGCCCGCCACGAACAGCGAGCCGAGCAGCCAGGCGACCCGGCGTACGAGGTAGCCGAGCACCGTCAGCTCCTAGCGCTTGGTGATCGGTGCGACATAGAAGCTGTCCGTGGTGTTGTTCTTCTGGTACCCGCTGACCGAGGTGCTGGCCACCTTGATGGCGGGGTCGAGGAACAGCCAGTTGCTCGCGGCGTCCTCGGAGATCTGCCGGGCCACCTTCTTCAGCAGCGCGGTCTGCTCGTCGGCCGTCGCGGCGGCCTCCGAGTCCTTGACCCACTGCTGCACCTGCGGGTTGTCGTACTGCCAGTAGAACTTCGGGTCGCCGTACCAGACCAGGTCCCGCTGGTTGACGTGGGTCATGATCGTGGCCTGGAAGTTGTGGTTCTTGTAGACCTTGTCGGTCCAGGTGGCGTCGTCGACCGGGTTGAGCGTGATGGTGATGCCGGCCTTGGCCAGCTGGCTCTTCAGCCCCTGCGCGACGATGTTGATCGAGTCGGACGGCACGTAGTCGACAGTGAAGGACAGCCCGCCGGCGAACCCGGCCTTGGCCAGCAGCTGCTTGGCGCCGTCGACGTTGTACGTGTCGATGCTGGTCAGGTCCTCGTACCACGGGTCGGTCGGCGGCACCATCGAGCCGATCACCTGGCCGCGGTCGGCCCACACCGCCTTCAGCAGCGCCTTACGGTCGGTGGCCTGCCGGATGGCGTGCCGCACGTCCGGGTTGTTGAACGGGGCGACCGCGTCGTTGAAGTTGAACAGCTCCTTGGTCGTCGACGTGCCCTCCACGATGGAGAAGTCCGACCGCTTGTCGAACTGGGCGAGCATGTCCGGCGAGGTCACCTGGGTGACCAGGTCGAGCTGACCGGCGAGCAGCGCGTTGTTCTCGGCGGTGGCGTCCTTGAAGAACCGGTACACGACCTCCTTGTTCTTCGCCTTCTCGCCCCAGTACTTGTCGTTGCGGGTCAGGGTGATGGAGTCGCCCTGCTTCCACGCGCCCAGGCTGTACGGGCCGGTGCCGATGACCGTCGTCTCCGGGTTGCCGGCGTTCGGCTTCGTCACCGCAGCCCCGGTGGCGGTGAGGTAGAACAGGAACGACTGCGACCGCGAGGACAGGGTCACCTTGACCGTACTGTCGTCCGGGGCCTCGATCGTCTTCATGATCGAAAGGTTCTTCTTGCGGGCGCTGGTCGACTCGTCGGACGTCACCCGCTTGAGGGCCGCCACCACGTCGTTCGCCGTCAGCGGGGTGCCGTCGGAGAACGTCACGCCCGACCGCAGGTGGAACGTGTAGCCGGTGCCGTCCGGCGACACGTCCCACGACGTGGCCAGCAGCGGCTCGACCTTGCCGTCGTCGGTCAGGACGGTCAGTCCTTCGACGACGTTGCGCAGCAGTACCTGGGCGTGCCCGGTGTTACCGCCCTTGACCACGTTGAGGGTCGTCGGCTCGTTCAGCGAACCGATCGTGATCGTCGCATCGGCGTCGGCGGCGCCCGCCGACCCGGTGCCCTTCGACGAGCCGCAGGCGGCCAGGAGCAGCGTGAGGGCGGCGGTGGCCGTGAGCGCACCGAGCGGGCGCAGGTGGCGCGCGAGGAATCGACCGGCCGACGGCCGGTGGTGAGCGGTCATGTCCTTGCTCCAGGCAGGTGGGAGCCGCAGCGCGCGGTCGCGGCGGTGCGGTGACGAGGGTACTCAAAAGAGGGTGGAACGGACGTTGATGACGACGGGCAGCGCGGCGCTGGGTATCAGGGGCGCGGGCCTCGGTGATTGATCGTCAACAACAGCAGATACGGCGCGCGGCGACGACACGGACCGCGAGCGGGGTCCGGTCCAACGACAGCGCCATGTTCACGCAGGTCAGGGTACCTGATCGTGCAAGTGGGCCGACTGGCCGATCATGGTGTCGTTGGACACAGGCCGTCGGTGTGCGGCACCTGGGTCAGTGCCGGTTGACGATCACCTCGGCCACCCGCCGCAGCTCCGCCGGATCGGGCTGGAAGGCATCGGCGATGTCCGGGTGCAAGGCTGCCCGAGTCTCGGAGAGCAGCCGGTCGGTGACCTCGTCGACCGGCTCGCCGTCGTAGTCGTCGGAGACGACCTCGGTGGCCCGTTGCAGGGCCGAACTGAGCTGTTCCTCCAGCGGTCCGCGCAACTTCTCCGGTGCCGGGTCGAGGTCGGTCTGCTCGAGGGTGACATGCGGCTCTGCCATGGCTACCCGATACCCGTGCGGGGGGAGCTGGCAAACGCACCCGTCCGGACGCCGCCCTTCACCGCGGCAGGCCCGGTGCCGCGGTGAAGGCGACCGGCTGGTGCGCTGAGGGTCAGGTGATCCTTCGCAGGCGCTGGATGTCTATCGGGCCGGCGAGGAGGTCGTTCGCGGTGGCGACGAAATTCTGGAAATGAGGGGTCTTCATGTGTGCATCCAGCGCTTCCGGCCCCGCCCAATTCTCATAGAAGTAGAACACCGTCGGGTCGTCGATGGCCTGGTGCAGGTGGTAGGCGATGCAACCCTCTTCGTGGCGGGTCGGCTCGACGACGGCCTCGGCCGCCTGGCGCAGTTGTTGCTCCTTACCGGGCTTGGCGCGCAACGCGGCGATGATCGTCAGTAGGTCGTGGTCGCGTCCGGTCGGTGTGGTCACACCGGTCACTATTGCACGCAGGGCGGCGCGTAAACGCCTCGACCGATGTGGGCAGCGTGACGAGATTCCCGCTCGGCGGCCACGACGGGGCTCACTCGTCCTCCCCGGGGCGTGACCGCCGGGCGGGGAAGAGTCCGGAGCCGTGCGCCGGCCCGGGTGCGCCGTGGCGGGTGGTGGCGAACGCCGCGAGGGCGGTGGTGACGGGTACGGCCGCGATCAGCCCGATGGTGCCGACGGCGCTGCGCACGATCTCCTCGGCCAGATTGGGGTTGGTCAGTACCTCGTCGAGGGGGCGGTCGCCGGCGGCGAGGAGCAGGAGGAGGGGCAGTGAGGCTCCGGCGTAGGCCAGGACGATCGTGTTGATGACCGAGGCGATGTGGGCGCGGCCGACACGCCCGGCGGCCCGGTAGAGCTGTCCGGCCGACAGGCTCGGATTGGCTCGTGCGAGTTCGGCGACGGTCGAGGCCTGGGTGACGGCAACGTCGTCGAGTACGCCGAGCGCCCCGATGAGGATGCCGGCCAGTAACAGGCCGTGCATGTTCACCTGCTGATAGGTGATCGTGAGGTAGGTGGTGTCCTCGCCGGAGACGCCGGTCAACCGCGCGGCGCCGGTGGCGACGGCAGCCAGTACGCCGGTCAGCGTGAGGCTGGCGAGCGTACCGAGGACGGCTACCGAGGTGGTCACGGTGATTCCGTGGGTGAGGTACAGGACGACGAGCATGATCGCCGCGGACCCGACGATCGCGACCAGGAGCGGCGAGCGGCCGTCCAGGATCGCCGGCACGACGAACAGCAGCAGGACCGCGAAGCTGACCGCGAGGCCGGCCAGGGCGCGCAGGCCTCGCCACCGGCCGAAGGCGATCACTGCCACGGCGAACGCCAGGACCAGCGCCCACAGCTGCCGACCCCGCTGGTGGTCGATGATCTGGTAGGCCTCGCCGCTCGGGCTGTCGGGCAGGTGCATCAGAACAATGCGGTCGCCCACCTTGACGGTGGGGGCGCCCGGGCCGCCGGGCATGCCGGTGCTGACTTCCTTCCCGGCGTCCGGACCCTCAGTGAGGGTGGCCCGTGCCGTACCGCAGGACACCCGGTCGGCGGGTGCAGGGAACCCCGGTTCACCCGGTGGGCACGGAGCAGGGTGCAGGGACATGACCGTTGCGGCGATGCGCTGCTCGGTGTCGGGCTGGGTCGGCTGCGCCGTACCCGATGCGCCGTGCGGCCACAGCCAGACAAGGCCCGCGAGGGTGAGCACCGCTGCCGCGACGAGCGCGGTGAGTCCGGTCCGCCGCACCCCCGCCGACAGCGGCAGACGGGCGTGGTGGCTGTGGCCGGCCCCCGTCGTGGACTCGGTGACGGCGCTGGTGTCGTCGCTCACGTGTGCTCCCGGCCGGTAAGATGATCTTGACGGTGTCACACCTGTCGGCTGTGACGCCACCGGTCCGCCGCGCAGCTCACGTACGGTGCGGCCCGTTCGAGTGTGCCAAGGAGCCTATGGGGTCGTGCGTTACTGCACCGACAGGTGTACGTGGTTGGTGTGGTCGCTGGACGGATCGCCACCGCCACCGCTGTAGGAGCGCCAGCCGGTACTGGGCATCCAGATCTTCTTGAACCAGATGACGTAGAGCACGCCGAGGGCTCTGGCGTTGTAGACCAGCCAGTTGGCGAGGCGGTTGCCGTAGTCGCGATCGCCGCCGCCGGCCACGCCGCCGAAGCCGCTCTGCTGGACGGAGAAGTCGCAGGCGCGGCCCCGGGGATGCTCGCCGCCGTCCTCGGCGGAGCGGTAGCAGGAGGTGAACCGGGTGAAGCCGGCGGCACGGGCCTGTTGCAGGGAGTGCAGGGTGCGCGGGGTGATGCAGCCGGAGGTGGTCGGGTCGTTCTGGTTGCAGGATTCCCGGGCCAGAGTGCCGTCGGCGCGGCGGGCCACCGCGACCGCGCGTCCGCCGCTGGTGCCGCCGAATCCGCCGGTGGTCGCGCCGACGATGCCGAGGGCCTGCTCGGCGGCGTTGCGGCGCTTGTCCATCTCGGTCAGCTGTTCCTGCTGGGTCTTCATCTCCGCGTCGAGCGCAGCCTGCTGGCGGGCCACCGCCTCACGGGCCTGCCTGGCCCGGCGCAGCTGCCCGTCGCTGACACGGGCCTGCATGTCGAGGGTGAGGGCGCGTTCGAACATCCCGGTGGGGGAGTCGCTGTCGAGGAGAGCGGCCACCCCGCCGACCGGGCCGCCCTTGTACGCGGCCGCGGCAATCGCACCGACTTCGTCGCTGAGGCGGGACAACTCGGCCTCGGCGACCCGCTTCTGTTCGGTGAGCTGGGCGTGGCGCGCTTTGGACGCATCGAGACGGGCTGCGGCGTCGTTGAACCCGCGCGACGCCGCTTCGAGCTGGTCACGCAGGGACGCGCTGCCGCCTTCCGGGCCGGGTGTGCCGGGTTCGGCGCGAACGGGACCGGCGGGCAATAGTCCAATGAGGACAGCCGCGGCCAGGAGCACCGCTACCGGCAGAGCCGATCGGACACGGGCGGTGGACAGCGTCACGTACAGGTTCCTTCGCATCCACCGCCTGCCGGGTTAGCTGACGGGTTCGGGCCGGAACACGCCCTACCGCACGCTGCGGACTCACCCCAACGACCTGGGTCCCCGGCTCACCCTTGTGGTGACTCGGCGGCAACCACCGCGGCCGCCTCCGGCGACCTGCCAACGATGATCGGCACAGACCATAACGGTTGCAGACTGTCCCGCCAATGCCGGCGACCACTTCGTTTGAGGACCACTTCACGAGGTACTTGGAAAGCTACTCGGCGTCGCCAGAATCGCTGGCATCATTCACGAACGTCACTGACCGTGATGGTCAACTCGCTGCGTGACGGCGGGTGCGTTCAGACCACGGCGTCGCCGTTCGAGGCACTGCGAACGGCTCCGCCGTCGTAGCCCCTCAGAGGAGCTGGAGCAGTCTGTCGGTGAACTCGGCGGTCGTCGCCGCGCCACCCAGGTCGCCGGTGCGGACATCCGACTTGGCCAGGACCGTGGCGATGGCGTCGGTGACGTTCCTGGCCGCCTCGGGGTGGCCGAGGTGGTCGAGCATCAGCGCCGCCGACCAGATCGCGCCGAGCGGGTTGGCGATGCCGCGGCCCGCGATGTCGGGAGCGGAGCCGTGGACCGGTTCGAACATCGAGGGGAACTCGCGCCCGGGGTTGAGATTGGCCGACGGGGCGATGCCGATCGAACCCGCCACGGCAGCCGCGAGGTCGCTGAGGATGTCGCCGAAGAGGTTGGAGCCGACGACCACGTCGAAGCGGGTGGGGTCAAGCACGAACTTGGCGGCCAGCGCGTCGATGTGCTCCTGGTCCCAGCTGACGTCGGGGTGGGCTGCGCCGCATTCAGCGACCAGTTCGTCCCAGAACGGCATGGTGTGGATGATGCCGTTGGACTTGGTGGCCGAGGTGAGCCGTCCGCGGCGACGGGCGGCGAGCCTGAAGGCATAGTCGACGACCCGGGTGACCCCGGCCCGCGTGAACACCGCCTCCTGCACGGCCAGCTCCTCCGGCGTTCCCCTGTTCAGCCGGCCGCCGATCTCGCTGTACTCGCCTTCGACGTTCTCCCGTACCACGACGAAGTCGACCTGGCCGGGAACGGCGGTGCGCAGCGGGCTCTCCACCCCTTCGAAGACCCGGATCGGTCGTAGATTGATGTACTGGCGGAAGCCGCGACGGATGGGGATCAGCAGTCCCCACAGGGAGACGTGGTCCGGCACGCCGGGGTAGCCGACGGCGCCGAGCAGAATCGCGTCCGCCTCGCGCAGCTGGTCCAGGCCGTCCTCGGGCATCATCGCACCCTCGCGCAGGTAGCGCTCACAGGACCAGTCGTACGAGGTGTACGAGAACCCGATGCCGTGGCGCCGGCCGACGGTGTCCAGGACCTGCTGGGCGGGCGGCAGGACCTCGACCCCGATGCCGTCTCCGGGGATGAGCGCGATGCGGTGGTTCGTCATGGGCCGATTGCATCAGTACGCCCGGCGGGGTGTCCAACGAGAGCGGCGGTGAGGCGGTCGAGGTGGTGTCCGCGGTCAGGCGCCGACCGTCTCCCGCCGTCGCACGCGAGGCAGGACCTCCTTGGCGTACAGGTCGAACAGCTCGCGGTAGTGCGGGCCGATGTTCGCCAGGTACACCTCGTCGAAGCCGGCCCTGTCGTACTGTTCGATCATCGCCAGGTGCCGGCCGGGGTCGGGGCCGAGCACGAACAGGTCCTTGACCATCTCCGGTTCGACCAGTTCGCTCGCCTGCTGGAAGTGGCGGGGTGACGGCAGGACCACGGCCAGCTCACCGGGCAGGGCCATGTTGCGCCACTTCTCGTGCGCGATCCGCACCGCCTCGTCCTCGGTACGCGCGAAGCACGCCTTGAACCCGCCCTGGGCGGGCTTGGAGCCGCCGCCGCTGTCGCGGAACCGTTGCACCAGCTCGCGGTCCGGCTCGATGCCGATGTACCCGTCGGCGATTCGCCCGGCCACCGTGACGGACTTCGGCCCGAGGGCGGACATGTACACCTTCGGCGGCTCGTCGGGCAGCGTGTAGATCCTCGCGTGCTCCACGGCGTAGTGCTCACCGTGGTAGGTGACGAACCTGCCCTCCCACAGCTTGCGCATGATGTCGACGGCCTCTTCGAGCATGGCGAGGCGCACCACCGCCGGCGGCCAGGGGTCGCCGAGGATGTGTTCGTTGAGGGCTTCGCCGGTACCCACGCCCAGGGTGAATTTTCCGCCGGTGAGCACCGCGCTGGTGGCGGCAGCCTGGGCGATGATCGCGGGGTGGATGCGGACCGTCGGTGCGGTCACCGCGGTGGTGATCGGCAGCGAGCAGACCTGGCTGACGGCGCCGATCATCGACCAGACGAAGGGGCTCTCACCCTGCTCCTCCAGCCAGGGGTGGTAGTGGTCGGAGATCGACAGCGCCTCGAAGCCGGCCTGTTCGGCCAGCTTGGCCTGCTCGATCAACTCGCCGGGTGAGTACTCTTCGCACGACAGGAAGTACCCGAGTTTCATGCCGGTCGGCTACCCGCTGCCGCGCCGTCTACGCGGCCTGCGGCGTCCGTATCCCGCGACGCGGTCCGGACGGCCGCGGCAATTTCTGTCTAACGCTTGTGGAGCAGCTTCGCCGCCAGCACGGCGGCCTGGGTGCGCCGCTCCAGGCCGAGCTTGGCCAGCAGGCTCGACACGTAGTTCTTGACGGTCTTCTCGGCAAGGAACATGCGTTGGGCGATGTCGCGGTTGGTCAGCCCCTCGGCGATCAGGGCGAGGATGCGTCGTTCCTGCTCGGTGAGGTTTTTGAGCTCGTCGGGCTGGTCGGGGCCGCGGCGGATGCGGTCGAGCACGCGGGCGGTGACGGCGGGGTCGAGCAGGGACTGGCCGGCGGCGACCCGGCGGACCGCGTCGACGAGGTCGGTGCCCTTGATCTGCTTGAGGACGTAGCCGGCGGCGCCGGCCATGATGGCGGCGAACAGCGCCTCGTCGTCCTCGTAGGAGGTGAGGATCAGCGCCTGGATGGTGGGGTCCACGGAGCGGATGTCGCGGCAGACGTCGATGCCGCTGCCGTCGGGCAGTCGGGCGTCGAGCACGGCGACGTGCGGGCGCAGCGCCGGGATGCGGTGCCCGGCGTCGAGCGCCGAGCCGGACTCGCCCACGATCTCGATGTCGCCGTCGGCCTCGAGCAGGTCGCGCAGGCCACGCCGGACGACCTCGTGGTCGTCGAGCAGGTACACCCGGATCATGCGTCGTTTGTACCCCATGCGCCGCCGGGCCGGGCCCGCCGCGACCGGGTGGGCTGTATGTCCTGGTGTTCAGGCCCGCAATGCTGGGCTCCGGAGCCTGACATCGCACGGCCGTTCGTGACCGAGGGCCTGGATGTGGCCGGGCAGGATAATGGTGTGAGGATGGGCGACGTGGGTGAACAGAACGGGTGGATCAAGCTCATCGAGGCCGATCCGGGTCATTCGCAGTGGTACATCGAGCGTTTCCGGTCGATGGCCAGCGCGGGCGAGGACCTGGCCGGCGAGGCGCGTTTCATCGACGCGATGCTCGCGAGGCGGTCACGAGTCCTCGACGCCGGTTGCGGCGCGGGTCGGGTGGGATCGTTTCTGGCCGCGGCTGGCCATGAGGTCGTCGGCGTGGACCTCGATCCGGTACTCGTCGCCGCGGCTCAGCAGGATCATCCGGGCCCGCGCTGGCTGGTCGGGGACCTGTCGGAGTTGGACCTTCCGGCTCGGGGCATCGTCGAGGGATTCGACGCCGTTGTCTGCGCGGGCAACGTGATGACGTTCGTCGCCCCGAGTACCCGTCGCGACATTCTCCGCCGGATGCGAGTACATCTGCGCGACGGCGGCCGCGTCGTCGTGGGGTTCGGCACCGCACGGGGCTATGACGTCGAGGAGTTCCTCACCGACGTCGAAGCGAGCGGGCTGCTGACCGACCTGCTGTTGTCGACCTGGGACCTACGTCCCTTCACCGAGCGGTCAGACTTTCTCGTCGCTGTCCTGCGACCGGCGTAGCTGCGCCGGCCACGCCTGGCGTGGCCGGCGAAGGCGCTCGGCCCTCGGGCGTGACCGTCGCGTCCGAGAGCGGCCGCCCGCGCCCGGGGTTATGCGCGGTAGCGCGGCGCCCTGCCAGGGGATCTGCTCGCGGCTCGTAGGAGGGCCTCAACATCGGTGAGTTGCTCCAGCGCGGCCGGATCGGCAAGGCCGGGCACGCAGACCAGTTCACCGCGTTCCAGGCCTACCAGCGACGCTGCGACAACGTCGTCGGCCGGCATGCCACCGTCGCCGTGCACTCGCGCTTCACGGCCGCCGACCGACTCCATGCCGGTGGTCAGGTGGAACTCCGTCGCGGTCAGTCCCGGGCACAGCACCTGAAGTTGCACCGGGCGATCACCGAGTTCGGCCGCGAGGGTACGGGTGAACGTCACGACGTAGCCCTTGGTGCCGGCGTAGGTCGCCCGGTACGGCAGGGGATTCGGCGGCATCGCCGAGGCGAAGGCGAGCAGAGACGCGACGTTGACGACCGCGCCACGTCCGCGGTCGAGCATGCCGGGCACCGCGGCCCGGGTGAGCAACGTGGGCGCGACGACGTTCACGGCGATCACCTGCTGCAGCACCCCGGGTTCGACGTCGGTGAACGACCCGTACCCGTTGATCCCGGCGTTGTTGACCAGGAGCGCGACATCGTCCTCGGCGACACGCTCCGCGACGCGGTCCAGGTCGTCCTGCTTGGCGAGGTCCGCCGTGACGGTCTCCACCTTGATGCCGGACAGTCCAGCGGCTAGGTCGTCCAGCCGTTGCCCACGGCGCGCGACCAGTACCAGGTTCCACCCGTGTTTGGCCAGCTCACGGGCGTACACCGCGCCGATCCCCGAGGACGCACCGGTGACAACCGCGGTCGCGCCCCGCCCTTCAAGGTCAAATGCCATAAGCCTTATTCAACGCCCCCCACATTCCCCGGCCCGTGCTGGGTACTGTCCGGCCGTGGGTCCTGGCATGGCGCCTGCTCCCGCAAGGACGCTGCCCACCCCGGGGCGGTGTCCGGTACCGGAGGGCACTCCGGAGACCGGATTTGAACCTCAAGCGCGGCGGACCGCCGGTCCGCCACCGTCCGGAATGTGATTGCTGTCCCAAGTTGACCTGCCGGTTCGTGCCTTCCAGGAGGTGATGGGGACCATCACCGTCCGGGGCAGTGGGGTAACGGCGCCGCATGGGTACCCCAGTGGAAACGACCGGGACGAAAGACGGGAGAAGGCGCATGGATGACGGGAGCTCGCCAGGGCAGGACGGCCGTCAGAGCCCGCGCCACCGGGTGCTGATCATCGGGTCGGGCTTCGGCGGCCTGTTCGCCGCCAAGGCACTGCGCCGGGAACCGGTGGATGTGACGATCGTGGCGCGCACCGGCCACCACCTGTTCCAGCCACTGCTGTACCAGGTCGCCACCGGCATCCTGTCAGAAGGTGAGATCGCTCCGGCGACCCGCGAGATCCTGCGCCGGCAGCGCAACGCACGGGTACTGCTCGGCGAGGTCACCGACATCGACCTCGCCACCCGTACCGCCACCGTCACCGCACCCGGTACCACCGGTACCACCTACACCGTCGGCTACGACAGCCTCATCGTCGCTGCCGGCGCCACCCAGTCGTACTTCGGCCACGACGAGTACGCCGAACACGCGCCCGGTATGAAGAGCATCGACGACGCGCTGGAGCTGCGTGGGCGGATCTTCGGGGCGTTCGAACTGGCCGAGTTGGAAAGCGATCCGGCTGTGGTCGATCGCTGGCTGACCTTCGTCGTGGTGGGCGCCGGTCCGACCGGCGTGGAGATGGCCGGGCAGATCGCCGAGCTGGCTCACCGCGCCCTACCCGGAGACTTCCGCCGCATCGACACGCGTAACGCGCGGGTCCTGCTGCTGGACGGTGCGCCGGCGGTCCTGCCCTCGTTCGGCGATCACCTGTCCACCCGGGCGCTGCGCCAGCTGCACCGCCTCGGCATCGAGGTCGAGCTGCAGACCACCGTGGTCGGCGTCGACGAGACCGGCATCGAGGTCGTCGACTCGGCAGGCAACCGCCGCCGCATCGAGGCCATGACCAAGATCTGGGCTGCCGGCGTCGCCGGGTCCCCGCTCGGCCCGCTGCTGGCCCGGGCGGCCGGCGCGGAGACCGACCGGGCCGGCCGGGTCATGGTCGAACCGGACTGCTCCCTGCCCGGGCACCCGGAGGTGTTCGTCGTCGGCGACCTGATGAGCCTCAACCGACTGCCCGGTGTGGCGCAGGTCGCCATCCAGAGCGGCCAGCACGCCGCCGGCCAGATCGTCCGCCGGTTGAACGGCAAGCCAACCGGGCAGCCCTTCCAATACCACGACAAGGGCAGCATGGCGACCATCTCCCGGTTCTCGGCCGTCGCCAGTGTCGGCAAGGTGCGCCTGTCCGGCTTCGTCGGCTGGCTGCTCTGGCTCGCCGTCCACCTGCTCTACCTGGTGGGTTTCAAGAACCGCGTCACCGCAGTGCTGCACTGGTTCGTCAGCTTCATCGGTCGCGGCCGTTCCCAGCGGACCGCCACCATCCAGCAGGTGCTCGCCCGTACGGTGTTGCGGAGAGCAGCAGAGGACCCGGCTACTCGCGTGGAAGTCTCTTGACCCTGCCGGTTCCCGGTCAACGGGTGCACTGGGCAGCGAATCGGATCGTCGGTCGCCCAGGGCGGCCGGACGTGCGCCCCGCGCGTGCCTGCCGACAAGCTCTGGATCTCAACAGGATCGCTACTCGTTCGGCGTCGACCGGGGCATTGCCGAGCTTCCGGCGGCCCCGGGCGGGACGCGGGAATGAGCGTTCTCTCGTCGGCGTTGACCTCCCTGCGTCGTTCCGACCGCACGGCTGGTCCGCATCAGCGGGCCGCTGGTCCGGGGATGTCTCCCGAGGAAACGGCGTTGACACACAGGCAGCCCGGACCGGGCCGAGTCACTCGGCACGAGACCGGGCACCGGTCGTGGGAACCATATCCGCGTGTTCGGTGTTGAGTCCTTAGGCGCCAGCTCAGGACACGTCTACCCGGCCAATGGCGTTGACGATGCATGTGGTCTGCCGTCGTGACCTTGCCATCTCCCTGCACGGATGCGGGGAATGCTGGGGACAGAGGCGGTGTTGAACCACTTCCACCGCCGGTGCGGGTTCGCCCGTCCGGCGGTCGTCTGGTCGGGGGAATTGTTCCGGGGACTGCGGCGTTGACGTAGAAGCGTCGGATCCGGTGCCGGGTCTTCTCGGTACAGGGTCGGGGCGCCGGCCGCGGGAATGAAGTTCCGGCGGTTGGAGTTGAACTCTCAGTCGCTCGCTCGTACGGCTGTGTCCGTGCGGTCGCGGTTGCCGGTTGCGGGAATGACTTCCTGGTCCACGGCGTTGATGTGAGGGTCCTCTGCTCGGTGTCGGGCTGCTGCTCGATGCGGGTTGGACTGCCGGTCGAGGGGAATGAAGTTCCCCCGGTCGGGGTTGAGGATGGTGTTCGCCCACCTGGCGTCCTGGTCACCGGCCAACGGATCGTCCATCTCGGACGGTCGTGGCTGGGATGTGACGCAGGACAAGGTCGTCGGATTTGACGATCATGGTTGGGCGGGCGTAACTTTCTCTTTGCCCGCGGGGCCGCCGGAGATCGAATTCCGGAGGTGGCGGGCCAATCCAGGCGGGTGGCGCGGACAGCGCCGGCCTTGACTGGCGCCCGATGGCGTGACCGTTTCAGCTGGATCCGAGGTCCGTTTGGAACAGGTTGAGACATCGGGTAGAGTGG
>NZ_BOON01000057.1 GCF_016863255.1 Planosporangium mesophilum | reverse complement strand
TGCATCACACTGGCCGGGTGTCGGGTAGACACGGAAGTTGTAACGCAGCTGCACACCGGTGACCGTGCCACAGGCGTACGACAAACCACTCGCATCACCGTAGGGCCCCGACGCCTATCCGCCTTGACTGCGGATCGGCTTTCCCTACCCCGCTACGCGAGAGGGTCCGCTTCACCCCCGGCCTGAAGGCCGGAGCACCGCGGACGATCGCGGTAGCGGGGCGATAGCGGTCTGGTAGCGCCATCCCTCATCGTCAGTACGTTGTCGTGGCGCTGAAGTGCCAGCGCGGGTAACGGTGACTCCGGCGACCTGGTGGCACGGACCACGGGGGAGGTCGGCGGAGTCCTCGGCGACCGTGCCCCGTCAGGCGTGCGCCGACTTCCCCGACCGGTGGTGACCGCGCGCCCCGCGGTCACCACCGGTGGTGCCGCCCCCGGCCCTCTCCGACACCCGCGCTGCGCCGTCGCTGGCTCCCGTGGACGTGACCTGACCCTGCCTCGCGGTACCGCCGGCCCGCTGCGGAACAATTGCACCGCGTGACCCCGGAGACCGATCTGATCGTCGTCGGCGGCGGCCCCGCCGGGTGCGCCGCCGCCGTCATGGCCTCCAGCCTGGGCCTGCGCTGCGTCCTGATCGAGCCGAGTCGGCTGTGCCACAAGCCGCGCCACATCTCCGCCATGGTCAACGTGCTGGGCGGCTTCGCCGACGGCCCCGACCTGGCGGACCGCGTGAGCGCCGACGTCACGGCGGCCGACCGCTGCGACGTACGGCTCGGCCGGGGCGTCACCGCGGTACGCGCCGGCGACGACCACGTCCGCGTCGACCTCGACGACGGCTCGTCGCTGGAGGCGCCGTACGCCGTGGTCGCCACCGGCGCCCGGCCGCAGACGGCCGCCGAGACCGAGTGGATCAGCCAGGACCGGGAGGTCGACGCCCCGGCGCTGTGGGAGGCCGACCCGTCGGCGCTGGCCGGCGCGCAAGCGCTCGTACTCGGCGCCGACCGGCCGCTGGGCACGCTGCTGCGCACCCGTCCGGACCTGGCGATGCGTCTCCTCGTGCGGTACTCGCCGGCCGAGGCGTACAAGGTCGAGGAGGTCCGCGCCGACCCGCGGGTGGTCCTGCTGCCGACCGGGCACCTCGACCTGCGGCACGACCCGTACGGGGTGCTGCACGCCGACGCGGCCGACGGGCACCGGTACACCGGTCGCGACGTGTACCTCAACCTCGGCAGCCGCCCGGTCGTACCCGCCGGTGACCTCCGCACGGACGGGTCGGGCTACTGCCCGCCGGAGATCCAGCACTCCCGGATCCTCGTCGCCGGTGACCTGCGCGGCGCCCGCTTCCAGCGCGTCATGACGGCGTTCGGCTCCGGCGCCGAGGCCGCGCTGACGGCGTACTACGCCGCGCACGGGCTCCTGGGGTGAGGCTTCACCGTTTCAGGCGGGGTGCCGCGGGGACTCATCTTCCTGAATGACTGACACCCTTCGCCGTGCCGGAACGGAGAGACCGATGAGTGAACCCGAGCTGACCCCCCTGACCGCGGACGAGCTCGCCGCGGAGGCGGCCACCCCGCTGCCGCCGAAAGAGGTCATGTCCGTGCTCGACCTCAACGCCGACCTCGACCTGGCGCTGCACGCGGCCGCCCCGATCGACCTCGCCGTGGCCGCCAACGCCAACGTCGCCGCGCCGATCAACGCCGCCGTGGGTGCCAACATCCTGTCCGTGGATTCCAAGGTCGGCTCGCTGTCCGACCAGGCGGTGAGCATCAACCAGGGCATCTCCGGTGACGCGATCGCGCACGCACCGCAGGACAGCGCGATCGACCAGGCCCAGCCCGCCGCGGCCGACCCCGGTACGGCGCCCGCCGACCCCGGTACCGCGCCTGCGGACTCCGCCACCCCGCCGACCGCCGGTGTCGGCGCGGTGCCGACCGACCCCGCGCAGATGCTCAACGGCGACCTGCTCAACATCAACGTCAACGCCGACCTCGACGCCGATCTGGCGGCCCCGATCAACGGCGCGGTCGCCGCGAACGCCAACGTCGCGGCGCCGATCGACGCGTCCGTCGCGGCCAACGTCGGGTCGATCGGCTCCGAAGCCACCGCCGTGTCCAGCCAGACGGCCATCATCGACCAGCACCTCGACGGGGTGACTGCCGACGCGACGGCCGACCAGAAGTCGAGCATCGAGCAGTAGCGCGTCCGATGAGCGTGCTCTCCTCGTCCGCCCCGGCAGCGCCGGACCCGGGCGCTGACACGCCGGCGCGGGAACGCCCGGGCTCGGCCCACGAAACCGGCACGCGTCCGGACGGGCACGGGGACACCGTGCCCGTCCGGGCCCGTGGCATCGAGTTGCTGGGTGAGCAGCCCGGTTCGGGATACCGGCAACCTGCGGCGCTCGTGCGGCGCGCCGACGGGCAGACCATCCAGCTGACCCGGCTGCTGTACCTGATCCTGGAGGAGGTCGACGGGCGGCGGGACTTCACGCAGCTCGCGGCGGCGGTCGGTCCCAGGGTCGGGCGCCTGGTGAGCGCGGACGACGCACGCCTGCTCGCCGAGTCCAAGCTGCGCCCGCTGGGCCTGCTCGCCGCGGCGGACGGTACGCAACCGGCGGTGAAGCCGCTGAATCCGCTGCTGGCGCTGCGGCTGCGGTACGTGGTGTCCGATCCGGCGGTGACGCGTCGTGTCACCGGTCCGTTCGCCACGCTGTTCCGCGCCCCGATCCTGGTACCGGTCGTCGCCTTGTTCCTCGCCGTCAGCGGCTGGGTCCTGTTCCACAAGGGGCTGGCGTCCGGTACCCGGCAGGCGTTCGACAATCCCGGCCTACTGCTGCTCGTGCTGGCCCTCACGGTCCTGTCCGCCGGCTTCCACGAGTTCGGGCACGCCGCCGCGTGCCGCTACGGCGGTGCCACGCCGGGCGCGATGGGCGCCGGCCTCTACCTCGTCTGGCCCGCCTTCTACACCGACGTCAGCGACAGCTACCGGCTGGGGCGCGCCGGACGGGTCCGCGTCGACCTGGGCGGCCTGTACTTCGACGCGATCCTCGCCGTCGGGATTTTCGCCGTCTGGGCCGTCACCGGTTGGGACGCGATCCTCCTGGTCGTCGCCGCCCAGGTACTGCAGATGCTGCGACAGCTGGCGCCCTTCGTGCGCTTCGACGGGTACCACATCCTCGCCGACCTCACCGGCGTGCCCGACCTGTACTCCCGCATCAAGCCCACCCTGCTCGGTCTGCTGCCCACCCGCTGGGGCAAGCCGGAGTCCACGGTGCTCAAGCCGTGGGCGCGGCTGGTCGTGACGCTGTGGGTGCTCGTCGTCGTGCCGCTGCTGCTGCTGAGCACCGTACTGATGGCGTTGTCGCTGCCGCGGGTCGCCGCCACCGCCTGGGAGAGCCTGGGTCGCCAGTGGCGGACCCTGGGGGTCGACGTCGACCAGGGTGATGTCGCCGCCATCGGGGTGCGTCTGTTGTCGGTACTCGCGATCGTGCTGCCGCTGCTCGGCATGTGCCTGATGGCCGCGCGGCTGGTCCGGCGGATGACCGGGAAGGTATGGCGGGCCACCGAGGGCCGGCCGGGGCGGCGGGCGCTCGCCACCGCCCTCGCCGTCGCCGTCGTGGCGCTGCTGGGCTGGGCCTGGTGGCCCCGCGAGGGCAGGTACACGCCGCTGCGCGGAGACGAGCGGGGAACGGTGTTCGACGCGCTCCCCGCCACCCACCACGCGCCGCTCGGCCTGCGCAACGGTCAGGTCCGCACGGCCGGTACCAGCGTCTGGGCCGCCACCTCCGCACCGCCCACAAAGGACCACCCGCGCCTGGCGCTGGTGATGGCCCCGCGCGAGCAGGGCGCCGGTCCGACGTGGGTCTTCCCCTTCAACCCGCCGAAGGCACCCGGGGCGGGTGACAACCAGGCCCTCGCGGTCAACACCACGGACGGATCGACCCTCTACGACGTCGCGTTCGCGATGGTCTGGGTCACCGACGGCAGTGCGCTCAACCGCAACGAGGCGTACGCGCTGGCGAGCTGCCGGGACTGCACGACGGTGGCCGTGGCCTTCCAGGTGGTCCTGGTCGTCGGCCAGGCGGATGTGGTCGTCCCGCAGAACATCTCGGCGGCGGTCAACTACTCCTGCATCTCGTGCGTGACGTTCGCGCTCGCCCAGCAGTTGGTGGTGACGATCCCGCACGCGCTCAGCCCCGACGCCATGGCCCGGCTGAACGCGCTGTGGGCGCAGATCCAGGCGTTCGCCGACACCATCGAGAACGTACCGCTCGCACAGATCCAGGCCGAGCTCCAGAAGTTCCAGTCGGCCATTCTCGCGATCGTCACGGCGGACCTCGGGTTGAGCCCCTCGGGCAGCGCCGGCCCGTCCGCCACTGCCTCCCCTGGGTCGCCGAACCCGTCGGGTACGGCCTCGCCCGACTCCTCCCCGGTGCCGGGACAGGCCACCGAACCAACGGCGGGACCAGCGGCGGGACCGCCAACGCAACCGACCGCGGGGCCGGCGGCAACTGCGGAGCCGACGGGAACTCCCGACCCACCGTCGGCGTCACCCAGCGCGAATCTTCCGTGATCACCCGGGGTTCGGGGCACTGTCACGCCCCGAACCCCCCGGGTGATCAGGGACAGGCGACCGTCAGGTCGGCCTCGAAGGCCTCGGTCACGGCTGGTCGTGGTCGGGGTGGGACAGCAGCCACTGCCAGACCTCGATCGGGTCGTCGGCGTCGCGCTCGGCGCCGCAGTGGCACACGCCCACGAGCGTGTCCGAGCCGGGCTGCCAGACCACCCGGTAGACGGTGGCGTCGGTGGTGGCGGGTGACGTCATGACGCCTCGGCGAGCCGCTTCAGGATCCGGCGCGCGGCCAGCCCGCCGGTGTCGATGTTGATGCTCAGCTCCTGGTAGCCGTCCGGCTCGGTGGCGATGACCTTCTCCAGGGCGTTGAGGGCCACCACGTCCTGGAGCACCACCGTACGGTTGCTCTCGGCCAGGAAGCGGGAGACCTCCTCGTCGTCGACGGCGAAGTCGCGGGCCACCATCCAGAAGTCGTGCGTGCTGGACTCGGTCTCCGGGGTGATCGCGTACACGATCTCGGCGTGCGCGGCGCGGCTGTCGTCGCCGTCCGGGCCCGGCTCCACGCCGGTCGGGGCGATCCGGCTGTGCAGCGTGTACAGGCACGGCGGGTAGTACTCGATGTCCTGCCAGCGGTCGATGCGGCCGGTGATGCCGGTCGACTTCGCGTAGAACGGCGGGCACTCGGCGTCCTTCATGCGCCGGCTGACCCGGACGATCCCGGCTTCCTCGTCGACCTCGGTGGTGATCGGGGTCTCGGCCACCTCGGGCGTGCCGATGTAGCCGCCGTGCAGGTAGGTCTCGTGGGACAGGTCGAGCAGGTTGTCGACCAGCAGGCTGTACCGGGCGGCGAGGGGCTCCATGCCGCGGACCGTGGTCCAGCCCTCGGCGGCCAGGTACGGTACGCGCGGGATGCGGGTCGCGTCGGCCTTGGCGGCGTCGCCGATCCAGATCCAGACCAGCGAGTCCTGCTCCACGATCGGGTAGCTGGGCACCCGGGCCGTGCGAGGTACGCGGGTCTGGCCGGGCACGTACACGCAGGCGCCGGTGGGCTCGTAGGTGAAGCCGTGGTAGCCGCAGACGATCCGGTCACCGTCGCGGTGGCTCAGTGAGAGCGGGTACCGGCGGTGAACGCACCGGTCGGCCAGCCCGACGGCCTGGCCGTCCCCGGTCCGGTAGAAGACGATCGGTTCACCGCAGATGGTGCGCGCCATCAGGTCCTCGCCGACCTCCTGCGAGTAAGCGGCGACGTACCACTGGTTGCGGGCGAAGGCCGTAGTCATGTGACGCTCCTTACGTGAAGCCGTGTCCACCGACGATCGGGGTCGGCGTCTCCCCGGCGCTACGGCCCTTCCGCTGAATGGAAGGATCCGAGGTCAGCCAGCGTGCCTGGTGACCCTGGTCGCGCCGTCAGCTCGCCTGTTTGATCGCCCTGGAGATGCCGCGCGCGGCGGTCAGCACGGCCGGTACGAGGGTCGGCGGCTCGATCGTGCCGGCCCGTACCACGATCGACAGCGCGGCCACCACCTGCCCCGCCGGGCCCCGCACCGGGGCGGCCACCGACACGGCGTCCAGCGTCACCTGCCCGTCGCTGACGGCGACACCGGTACGGCGGACCTCCGCCAGTACCCGCCGCAGCCGCGCCGGGTCGACGATGGTCTTGCGGGTGAACGCCGCCAGCGGCGAGGTCAGGAAGCTCTCCTGCACCTCGGTCGGGGCGTGGGCCAGCAGCACCAGGCCGACTCCGGTGGCGTGCGCCGGCCACCGGCCGCCGACGCGGCTGAGCACGCCGACCGCGTGGCGTCCGGAGATCCGTTCGACGTAGACGACCTCCGCGCCGTCCAGCACCGCGAGCTGGACGTTCTCGTGCGTGGCCTCGTACAGGTCCTCCAGGAACGGCAGGGCGAGCTCGCGCAGGCCCAGCCCGCGCGGGGCCAGCGCGGCGACCTCCCACAGCCGCAGGCCGACCCGGTAGCGCCCCTGGTCGTCGCGCTCCAGGGCGCCCCAGGCGGCCAGCTCGCCGACCAGGCGGTGGGCGGTGGCCAGCGGCAGGCCGGTGCGGCGGCTGATGTCGGACAGCGACAGGTGGGTACGGTCCGCGGAAAACGACTCGAGCACCGCGAGGACGCGACCGGTCACCGATCGGCCCTTCATCGGGTCGTGCCGCACGGTCACCCTCCCTACGTGGGGAAACGGTACGCAGCGGTGCCGCCTCGCGGTAGATAATCGCAGCTATGGGTGACAGCCCCGTCGAGGCCGTCGTCTTCGACGTCAACGAGACGATGTTCGCCCTCGACGGGCTGTGCCCGACGTTCGCCGACCTCGACCTGGACCCGGAGCTGATACCGCTGTGGTTCGCCACGGTGCTGCGTGACGGGTTCGCGTTGACCGCCCTCGGCCGCTTCCAGCCGTTTCCCGCCGTGGCCGCCGAGGCGCTGCGCGCGCTCGACGAGCGGGTCGACGATGCCGCCGTGGCCGCCGTGCTCGCGGCGTTCCGCACGCTGGACGCGTACGCCGACGTGGAGCCGGCCCTGCGCATCCTGCGGGAGGCAGGCATTCCGGCGGCGACGCTGAGCAACGGCACCGCCGACGTCGTGCAGGGCCTGCTGAGCCGTGCCGGCCTGGCCGGGTACGTGACCCGCAACCTCTCGGTCGACGCGGTGCGCCGCTGGAAGCCCGCTGCCGAGCCGTACCGGTACGCCGCCGCCGAACTCGGCGTCGACGTCCACCGGCTGGCGCTGGTCGCGGTGCACCCGTGGGACTGCGCCGGCGCCGCCGCGGCCGGGCTGCGGACGGGATGGGTACGGCGCACGCCGGCGCACTGGCCGGCGGTGTTCGACGTGCCGCACGTCAGCGGGGCGACCCTGGCCGCCGTCGTCGGCGCCCTGCTGACGGATCAGCGGCCGGCGCGCGGTGTTTAGCGTTCTCCGTACCGGCAAGTCCTGACCGGGCGGGCGTACCGGCGCCGCTGACCGGCGACGGTCGACCGTGCCGATGGTTCGTGCTGTGCGGATGTGAGTTGTCCCTGCTGGCTGTGCCCTGCCGACCGCCCGTGACCGGCTGGATCGTGTTGCCCCGGGGACGCCCGGGGAGACCCGCGCGTCTTCGAGGAGTGACCCGCCATGCCGGTTCCCGCAGACCGCCGACGCCCGACAGCCACCCGAACGATCCGCGGCCCGGCGGTACTGTCGGTCGGAGTCGCCGTGCTCGCCGCCGCCGCAGCGGCGACCATCACGCTGGCCCCGGCACCGCGGTCGAACCGTACCCTTACGGTCTCCCCGGTCGGCGGCACCGGCACCGGCCCCGCCATGATGGTCTCCGCCAGCCCCGCCGGAAACCCGAACCTGCTCGTACCCGGTGCCGCCGGCGCGAAGGCGCCCGCCCCGCCGCCGGTGACGCCGTCCCTGTCGCCGCTCTCGTCGCCGACCCCGACGCCGTCGGCCACTCCGTCCGGCGACGAGCCCGAAACCGCGGATGCGGCCACGGAACCATCCGAGTGATGTCCATTATGGAGCGCCGCTACCACTACGGCCGGGAGTTTCAGCGATCCCGGTACGGGCAGGTGCCGCGCTGATGCGACGCGTTGTCGGAGTTCGTCTCTACCGGATGTGACCGGCCGACCCGTATCCGATCGGCCGGACCGGAAGTGCCCCGGACGCCGGGGCCACCCCACACCAACGGTGAGGAGACCCACCGCGATGCCCAATCCCCTGACCACCCGCTCCCCCGAGCGGATGCTGATCAGATCTGTGCTGCTCGCCGCCATCGCGGCGGTGAGCGCCGTGATGGCCCAGTCGCCGTCGCAACGCACCACCACGGTGCCGGGTACCGGGCCGGACGTCATGCTGGCGTCGGGACCGCTGTCCGCTGAATCCGCGTCCCGAGCGGCTCCGCCGCAGGCGACCGTACAGCCCGCCGCCGGGCCGGTCGTGGGCCCGCGACTCGCGTCCGGCGACCCGTGGGCGGCCATCGCGTTCGCGAAGCAGCAGCTCGGCAAGCCGTACCAGTGGGGCGGCACCGGCAACCCCGGCTTCGACTGCTCCGGCCTGGTCATGAAGGCGTGGCAGGCCGGCGGCGTCTACCTGCCGCGCACCACCTACCAGATGGCCGGCGTCGGTACCCGGATCGGCCGTGACCAGCTCGAGCCCGGCGACCTGGTCTTCAGCAACGACTTCGGCCATGTCCAGCTCTACCTCGGGGGCGGGTACATCATCGAGGCCGCCCGTCCCGGCACGGTCGTACGCATCTCGGGGCTGCCCTCCGCCGGCAGTGTGAACGCGTACACCAGGGTCCGGTCCTGACCCGCAGTGGGATGTCCCACAGCCGGGCACGGTTTCCGGATCGAGTGGGCGCCGGGCTGGACGGACACCGAAGACGGCGAGCCGGTGAACTGACGCCGGCTCGCGGCACGGTCACACCGCGTCGGCCACGACCCGGTTGCGCCCGGCGCGCTTGGCCGCGTAGAGGTTGCGGTCGGCGTGAGCCAGCAGCGCCGACGGTGTGCTGCGACCGCCCGTGACGGTGGTGACGCCGATGCTGGTGGCCACCGGTATCCCGCCGGTGACCGGCCACCAGTCGTGGCCGCTGATGGCCTGGCGTAGCTGCTCGCAGCGGCGCGCCGCCTCGTCGGCACCGGTGTCGGGCAGGATGAGCACGAACTCCTCGCCGCCCAGCCGGGCGGCGACGCCCGCGCCGGTCGCGGCCTCGGCGATCAGCCCGGCGACCTGCTGGAGCACGACATCGCCGGTGGCGTGCGACAGGGTGTCGTTGATGCGCTTGAAGTGGTCGAGGTCGATCAGGGCCGCCGACAGCGGGGTTCCGTACTCGGCCGCCCGCTCGATCAGCGTGGCCAGTCGCTCGTCGACGAAGCGACGGTTGTGCAGGCCGGTGAGCGCGTCCCGCTGGGCCATCTCGCGGAACCGTACGCTCTCCCGGCGGGCCTCCTCGGCCTCGTAGAAGGCCTGCAGCGCCCGGGCGCGGGCCTCGCGCTGGGCCGACTGCAGCGCCTGCGTCTCGGCGTGGAAGCGCCGGTGCTCCTCGTACGCCTCCCGGTAACGGCCCGACACCGCGAACAGTTGCGCCTGCTCCTCACGTACCCGGGCCCGGTACGACGCCAGGCCGCGCTCCTCGCACACCTGTGCCGCGCGGTCCAGGGTGGCCTGGGCGCCGGTGAGGTCGCCGCGCAGGCGCTTGGCCTCCGCGACCGTACGCAGGCACTCGGCCAGCGCGTTCCCCTCCGTCAGGAGGTGCGCCGCCGATCCGTCCAGGACGGGGCGCAGGGTCTCCTCGGCGGCGGCGTACCGGCCCCGCATCATCTCGATGCGGGCGATCGTGTCCAGGTAGTGGGCGCGGAGCGGGACGCCGTACCGCGTCTCGAACGCCCGCATCTCGTCGATGAGCGTCTCGGCGTCCTCACCGTTGTCGGTCTGGTACGCCGTGTACGCCATGTTGTTGAGGACCTGGAGCGCCAACTCGAGGTCGCCGGCGGCGGTGGCGAGGTCGAGCGCCTCCTGGAAGCGCCGGCGGGCCTCGTCCGAGGAGTCGTTCTGGTGCAGCGCTATCGCCAGGGTCGACAGGTGCCTTGCCCGGATCCGGGCAGGCACCTCGTCCCCAATCTTCGCCACGCACTGCACGCCGTGCGCCAGCGCGTCCGCCACGTCGCCGACGTGGTGGAAGAAGACCGAGAGCAGGTGATGGCTTCGGGCCAGCAGGTAGGCGTTGCCGTGCTCGTCGGCCCAGGCGTTCACCTGCTGGGCCATGCGGCCGGACTCGGCGGTGTCGCCCTCCCGCAGGAGGACGTCGGCCCGGATCAGCCGCGCCCGCATCTGCAGGTCGGGGCGGCCCAGCTCGACGGCGAGCCGCTCGGCCCGGTCGGCCGGCAGGACGACGGTACGGAAATCGGCGGCCGGAACCATCTCCATCGCGTCGAGTACCGCGGCCAGCCGGGCGCCGGCCTCCGGGTTCGACGCGGACAGTGCCGCGAGGGCGTCCGCGAAACCGATCGGAGCAGCCGAGTCGTCGACACCCGGTACCGGTAGGCCGCCAGCCTCCGCCACCGTTCCCGACACCGTATCCATGGCTCCTCGTATCCGAGTCCGTCACGCCGTGCGAATGATCAGGTTATGCCGAGCGGGTTGCGGGCCAGCGTGCGGGCCGGTTGCGGCGCGGGTGCGCGCAGCCACGGACGGATGTGTCCTGCGTCACGGTCGCGACCGGGACCGGAGGCGGCGGCCGGCGTTGTCACAGGCCCGTCGTAAACTTCCGGCGCGCGATCGGAAAGGACCGGCGGCCGGTACAGCGGGCCGCCAGCGGCGCGCGTGGCACCACGGAGAGACAGTTGCGAAGACGACGGATCAGCCTGCTCGACATCGGGCTGGACGCCAACTTCGACGCCGCCATGTCCTTCATCCAGTCGACGCTGGTCAACATCAACATCCACTACGGGGAACCGGTCGTCGACATCGACTTCGTGCGGTCCCGCGACCCGGACACCGTACTGACCGCCTTCACCGCCTCCTGTGACGTACTGCACGTCATGGCCCATGGTGACTACGTTGCCGCCTCCCCGACGTTCAGCAGCAGCGACGAGAAGACCCACGTCTCGCTCGAACAGCTCGGCGAGGCCGCCGCCGACCGTGGCCGGGGCATCTCGACCGGCGCGATCCTGGCCGACGGCTGCAAGACCGGTACCGGAGCCTGGCAGAAGGCGGTACGCGACTGCCTCCACGGCGACGTGACCTACATCGGCACCTCCGCGCAGGTCGGCTGGTACGAGAGCACGGTCTTCTGCTCGGCCTTCTACAGCGCGCTGCTGCGCAACAAGGGCAAGGGCCTCACCCCCGCCGGGCAGGCCCAGGACGCGGCCAAGCGCGCGCAGGAGGCGTACACGCTGCTGACCGACCGCAACTGCCCGTACAAGGTCATGACCTTGAGCCCCAGCCGGTGGGCGAAGCAGGCTTTCCAGTAGTCCCCAGTGGACACCGGCCCGCGGTCAGGCCGGGTCGGCGACGACCCGGTTCCGGCCGGTGCGCTTGGCCGCGTACAGATTGCGGTCGGCCTGCGCCAGCAGCGCGGACGGCGTACTGCGACCGTCCACAATGGTGGTGACGCCGAGGCTGGCGGTCACCGGGATCCCACCCGTGACGGGCCGCCACGGGTGGCCGGCGATCGTCCGGCGTAGCTGCTCGCAGCGGCGCACCGCTTCGTCGGCGCCGGTGTCGGGCAGGATGAGCAGGAACTCCTCGCCGCCGAGCCGGGCGGCGACGGCCGCCCCGGTCGCGGCCTCCGTGAGCAGCCCGGCGATCTGCTGAAGCACGACGTCGCCGGTCGCGTGCGACAGTGTGTCGTTGACCCGCTTGAAGTGGTCGAGGTCGATCAGGGCCGCCGACAACGGGGTACGGCGCTCAGCCGCCTCCTGCAGCAGCAGGGCGAGCCGCTCGTCCACGTACCGGCGGTTGTGCAGGCCGGTGAGCGCGTCCCGCTGGGCCAGCTCGCGGAACCGGAGACTCTCCCGGCGCGCCTCCTCGGTCTCGAAGACCGCCTGCAGGGCCCGGGCCCGAGCCTCGCGCTGGGCCGACTGAAGCGCCTGCATATCGGCGTAGAAGCGCCGGTGCTCCTCGTACGCCTCCCGAAAGCGGCCGGTCATGGCATACAACTGGGCCTGCTCCTCGCGTACCCGGGCCCGGGCCGATGCCAGCGTCCGCTCCTCGCACACCCTGGCGGTCCGGTCGAGCGTGGCCTGGGCGGCGTCGACGGCGCCGCGCAGCCGCTGCGCCTCGGCCACGGTCAGCAGACACTCGGCGATCAGGTCTCCGTCGGTGAGCAGGTGTTCGGCCGTACCGTCCAGGACAGGGCGCAGGGCGGCCTCGGCCTCGGCGTAGCGACCCTGCATCATCTCGATCCGGGCCACCGTGTCGAGGACGCTGGAGTCCAGCCGAGCGCCGTTGCGGACGCTGATGGCCCGGATGTCCTCGATGAGCTGCCGCGCATGGTCGGGTTCGCCGAGCTTGTACGCCATGTACGCCAGGTTGTTGAGGATCTGCAGCGACATCTCGTCGTCGCCGGCGGGGGCGGCGATCTCCAGCGCCTGCTGGGCCCGGCGGCGGGCCTCGTCCGGCGAGCCGTTCTCGTAGAGCACCATCGACAGTACCGACAGGTGCCTGGCGCGGATGCGGGCCGGCAGCTCGTCGCTGGTGTTCGCCACGGCCGAAACGGCGTGGGTCAGCGCGTCGGCCAGGTCGCCGACGTGGCGGAAGAAGACCGCCAGGTGCAGATGGCTGCGCGCCAGCAGGTAGGCGTCGCGACGCTCGGTGGCCCAGGCGTTCACCTGCTGGGCGATCCGGCCCGACTCGATCGCCTCGCCCTGGCGGCGCAGCACGTCGGCGCGGACCAGCCTGGCCCGCATCTGCAGGTCGTCGCGGCCCAGTTCGGCCGCCAGCCGCTCCGCGGCCCGGGCCGGTTCGACGACGTTGCGGAAATCCGTGATGGCGACCGTCTCCATCGCCTGTAGCGCAGCCGCCAGCCTTGCTTCGGCGTGCGGTGTCAGGGTCGACAGGTTGGTGAGCTCGTAGATCGCGGGGGTGGTGGCATCGTCTGCCGGTACCGTTTGTAACGCCGCATCCATTGCTGTATCCATCTTCGTCGACCCCCGGTCAAGCAAACGCTACGCCGGGACGGTTGCGGCCCGCTGACCTGTCGAGTTGCCGTGCGGGTGCCGCCGCCCTGCCTTTAGTACATCTCTACGTCTCGAACGGCGCCTCCGGTTCGTTGGCGCCTTTTCGCCGCGCCGCCCCGGTGCCCTGACCGCGCCGCCGCGTGGCGTCCGGCCCTTTTGTCGGTTGTCTGCGGTAGCTTCTCTCCCTGCTTGGGACGGTTGAGGGGCGGTGCGGGGTGGATCTCGAGGAAGCACGGGTACTCGCGCTCGGGCTGATGACCCAGCACGGCCTTACCGGCTGGCGGCTGGTGTTCGACAACGCGAAGACCCGCGCCGGGGTGTGCCGGTCGGACCGCAAGGAGATCGGCCTGTCCCGCGTACTGACCCGCCTGTACTCGCAGGCCGAGGTGACCGACACCGTGCTGCACGAGATCGCACACGCCCTGGTCGGCACCCGGCACGGGCACGACAAGATATGGCGGGCGACCGCGCTGCGGATCGGCTGCTCGGGTACGCGGTGCGTCCCGGAGGAATCGCCGAAGGTCGAGGGGGCCTGGGTCGGGATGTGCCCGGCGGGGCACCGCAGCACCGTGCACCGCCGGCCGGTACGGGTCCGGTCGTGCCGCCAGTGCTCACCGGCGTTCGACACCTCGGCGCTGTTCGAATGGACGTACCGAGGGCAGCCGGCGCCGATGGACCCCCGGTACGTAGCGGAGCTGGCCCGGATTCAGGGCCGGGTGGTGGTTCCCGCTGTTGTGCCGCTGCGGGTCGGTGATCGGGTACGGGTCACGGGCGGGGGCAAGTACGGCGGCCTGGTCGGCACGATCGCGAAGCGCGGCCGGAGCCGGTACCAGGTGCAGACGAAGGCCGGGGTGCTGAGTACGCCGTTTGCGCTGGTGGAGCCGGTCGAAACCCGGTGAGCCGGACGGCGGATCGGGTGATCGATGGACCCCTCAGTGCCGGCACGCATTACCCAAAATCATTCGGTCACTTCTTCGGTGACGACAATGGCCTCGTCACCCAGCCATGGATCAGGCGCGATCAGCTCGACGTTGGGAACAACCGCACGGCGCTCGGCATCACTCGATCCGAATGTCAGCATCTCCACATCCGGATGAATCGCGACACGGCAGAGATGGATACCACGCAGGCAGAGGTCGCACCACGCAATGGCGTAGCCGACTCTGCGCTCCGGATCACCGGTATAGGTGATCCTTACCTTGCCCTTACCGCAGCTCGGACAGGCGACATCGATATCAGCGGGAGCAGCCTCGTGGACGAGCGAGAAGGCGTCCAGCCAGGCGTCCCATACCCGCTGCTGCTCGGTCACCCCTGTCATCAACCGACCCCCTACGGCTCCATCAGCGCCTGCGGACGTGGGCGACCCTGACCTGGCGTCAGCGGCACCATCGCGATCGTCCGGCCCTCATCATCGGCGAACTCGACCTTGCAGGCGAGATCTGGCTCGTGGAAAGCGTGCACCACGGTGCCCACCGAACCCGGCAGTCAGACTTTCAGCGGGAAGGTCCACGGCAAGTTCGACGAGGTCATGCGGTCGCAGGTGGCCATTATCGAGCAAGCGTCTCAGCTTATCTGGTGGGTTCGACCGTCGCGGCCGTCGAATACTCGACGACGTAACGGCGGGTCAGTTCAACGGCGAGTCGCCTGGCTAACAGCACACCCTCGGCGTAGAAGTCGTCTTCGGTCAGGGGCTCGGGGAATCTGGAGGTGGCCGCGTCGCTGCGGTTAAGGACACCTCTGCGCCGACCTGTGGCCCATAGTCGTCGAAGCCCAGCCAACCAAGGTTCTCGGGGACTATTTCACGCAGATCGGCGGCAACCTCAGGGTGAGTCACAGTGTCCGCCAAAAACTCGATTACCCAGTCGAACAGCCATCCGGCGGCCGACCAACGGACCTCACGCGAGATGGCGATCGTTCCCGACATCACGACTGCCACTGATGGACTATCACCCGTTGCCCGTCGGCAGTAGCGCCATGAGCGGCCCAGACTTTCCTTCGCTCCACGCGCCTGGGTCGTCGATCACCTGCGGAGACAGTGGACCCTCGACTACCTCGAAAGTAGGCCACTGGACCGCAAAGATCTCAACTTGGCCGCTGTCGATGACCGGCGCCAAGCCCTACCAAAAAGCGAACCGACGTTAAACGCGAAGCTGAGACGTCGTTCATCGAGAGCCGCCGTGTCGGGCTAACCGAAGTACGTGTGCGCGGTCTGCGGCGCTTGCCCACTCTTGAGAATCGACTTGAGGATGGCGGCCGCGATTTTGGTAAAGGCTGCCCGACTGACCCCGGCCGCATCGCCAGTCAAGCTCCCACTGTCCACATCCAGGACGAGGTCACCGAGAAGCGCGCCGTCTTCGGCACACGGTCGAACAGCCCGAGCAGCCGTCTCCAGGAGAACGAAGCCGGTGCCGCAATCGCCGCCGCCGGCTTCCCAGCGGTAAATCACACCGCGCGGTACCTGCGCGTATGCCCAGATGCCGATCGAGTAGTTCACCATGCTCCTTCCGTCAGGTTGCCAGCATCCGCGGTGAAGTCCCGGTTGACCAGGTCCGGCGCCGGCGTGGCCCGGGATCCTGGCGGGTGGAGCCGCCGCGCCAGCCCCGGCGCGGGAACGCTCCCTGCCAGCCCTGGGCGGCCATCAGACGCTCGACCAGTACGCCGCCGCCCAGGTCGCGTGCCACGAACGGGTCCTCGCGCTGCACGAACTCGACGGCACAGGTTGCTGCCGGTTCTGTAGGCGGACCTGGCCGTGCGACGAGGCGGAGCACAGCCGCCGGATGGTCGAACACTTCAACCAGTGGGCTCTGACCGACGAGTGGGCTGCGCCAGATCCGAGTCTCGTCCGCCCGTACCTGAGAAGGTCTTGCTCTTAGCTTAGTTCCTGAGGTTGTAGGTCAGGCCGACCAGTTCCTGAAGGTCGGATGGCACCCGCCTTGTGCCCGCTGTCCGGCGCTCCTGCTCAGCAGGCGGATAACAGTCCGCCCGCGCGTCTTACACCTGGGGGTGCGCGTCCTCAATTCGGTCGCAACGGAGGTAGTCGAGCAGATCCCGCTGCTCGGATTCGGCCAACGCAGCGAACGACCGATACGCCACTTGCCGGGCGTGTGGCGTCTTCGCCGCGAGCAGGGCGATAATCGCTGCCCAGGCCAAGGACACGAGGTGAAGGCGGTCGTTGCGGAGCACAGGCAGCATCGTCAGCTCGCCGAGGACGGTTGCCGCCCTGTCGTCGGTCGCGGCCCTGTCGGCGAGCTCGAAGACGGCCTTGCCGCGGTACGGGCCACCTGCACGGACAAGTTCCGCCAACTCGGTGTTGCTCATCTCCCGGACCGGCGGTTCAGAACGTTGCGGTGGTACGGGAATGGTCATGGCGTCTCTCCGAAAATCTTGCGGTACTCCTCGCGTATCAGGTCCGTGAGCTTCGCAGCTGATTCATGGTCTCCAATCGACTCGGCGTACCGGATCTCCTGCTCGTACGCTCGCACCTCGTTGGCGTACCGTACGTGCGGATCCTCGAACCAGCCTCGCATGCCCGCCCACCCAGCGGCTCGGTCGTCGCGCATGTGTTGCATCTCATGTAGCAACGCGCCATAGGACGCGTCCGGGTCGAGTATCAGCACGCCGGGGTGACCGGGGGAAGGGCTCGGGCCGTAGGCGAGGCCGCCCTGACGGAAGATCACTTCCACTCCCGCGTCCTCTGCCTCCCGGATGGCGTTGTCCCACTCCTGCAGATGGGTCTCACGGGCCGATCCCCACCGCGCCAGCGGATCAGCCTCTGAATGGTGAAAGTACAAGCGCCTGTCCGCCTCGCCGGCGAGCGACTCCGCTGACCTGCCACCGCCACGAAGCCGGTTGATGATCTTCTTCAGCTCTTCGATGAGTTCGCCCAGGCGGCGGGTAAGTGATCCCAGTTCCCGCAGGCTGGACAGCAGCCCCTTGAGCCAGCGGGCGATCTTCGCCGCCCAGGAGGCGACGAGGGTGGTGACCTGTTCGACGACCAGCGGGGTGGCGACGCCGAGCGAGCCGACCACCTCGGCGGCGTACACGACCAGCCGCGACACGCAGGTGGCGATCGCGTCGCGAACCAGGATCCGGACGGCAGCGATCAGCGCACCGGCACCTTCGGCAAGTACTGCCATGGTGTCGGCGGCCTTGGCCAGCCCACCGATCGCCTGGGACTGCTGGGCAGCCCAGGTGCGGTAGGCGTTACCGGCGGTCCCCGTCCAGTCGGTGACGTCCCAGCGCACCGCCCGGTCGAGGTCGGCGGCGTCATCACGCAGCGAGGCGGCGACGTTGCGCCAGGTCTGGGCGTGCCCGGCGATCTGGCCGGGGTCGCCGGCCAGCCAGTCCAGCGCTTCGCTGAGCGGCTTGACGTGTTCGATGATCCAGGCGACGCCGTACTGCAGCAGCGCACCGATGGGGTCGGACACGATCGCGAGCGCGTCCAGGCCGGCACCGACCACGCCGAGACTGGTGTCGATCCAGCTGCCGTTCTTGACGCCCTGGGCGATCAGCTCGATGTCTTCGGCGATCCACACCCCCGACCAGGCGTCGGGCGGGCTGTCCAGCCGGCCGGCGACGAGCGGGTTGACCGTCACTGCGGGCCCCGTACCCGCTGGTGGCGGGCCTGGGCGTGGTCATCGGCCGACTGGTAACCATCGGCCGCGGTGCGCAACCGCTGGCCGGAGTCGTGCAGCGAATGCGCGGCGGCGTCAATGCCGTCGACCACCATGTCCTGCAGGCCGGCGAGCAGCGTCGGCACGATCGTGCACAGCTTGCCGTACGCGGTCATGCTCGGCCGCACCGCGGCGCCGGCCTGCCTGGCGGTGGCGACCCGGTCGCCGATCGCCTCCACGTGCCCGGCGTGCGCGATCAGATCCGACGGCGTGACGCCGATGCCGTCACCGGACGACATGGGCACCCGATCCCGCGCCGTGACTCCGTACGCCGCGCAAATCTCCCCGTATCACCGCGCCCCTCCCCCGTAGCCGCGTGGAGCCTGCCAGTGGTCACGTACCGGTCGCTGAGCGTGTCGCGGCGCCACTCTATCGAGCAGCGTCCAGGTCCGAGAACCCTCGACAGGAAGCTCGCGCGCCCAGGACGAAGGTCAGGGGTCGGTCCTGTCGTTCGCTTCCTGCGCCGCACACGGCTGGGATTGCAGAACCGGGTACAGGCGGCGATTCTCGCGTACGAAGCCGGCCTCAGCAGGGAGTGACCGTTCCGCAGCCGGGGTACCCGCGAGAGCCCTCCCCGCCGCTGAGGATTCGGCCCCGGCCCACCCGCTAGCGACCGGTCCCGGCCACCGAGCTCTGGAACAGACTGAGCCGTGGGCCATTCAGCGGGAACGCGACAGTGCCGTGTTGGCCCGACCGCTCCAGCGTCCACTGCTCTCGCGCCCGGATGACCGTGATCGTGGTGTGGGTGTCTTTCGCCTGCCACACGGACGCGGACAGTGGCTTTCCGACGCGCCTGCGCTCGAGCATGCCGAGCTTGCGGAAGTCGACACAGGCGATGCAACGGCCGTCCGCCGCGGCGATGCAGCGCCCGCAGACGGTACGGACACACAGGCTGCATCGCTGTACCCGGTCGGGGCACACCGCACACGTCGGCTCATCGCACGACGCGCATCGGTCCGGCCGCTCGACCACGTGACGGGACCGGCAGAGCCGAGCGACCCGCAGCGGCTTTCCGGTCACCGCGTCCGTCAGATAGCCGTCGACCTGCCCGGGGAGCAGCCGGTAGGTGACCGTGACGATCTCATCCACGGGCAGCCACCACTGCTCTTCGACGTGCAGTCCGAGGTCGCGCGTCAGCCGCTCCAGCGGACGGGCCGCGACCCGCTCGCGCAGGCGGGCAGCCAGCGGAGCGGGCAGGCTCCCCTGGCCGTACGGCGCCCGCGGCTCGTCGCCTGGGGAATGGTCGGCGAGCGCTTGGTGCATCGCGGTCACCGTTTCCGCAGCCCGCGAATCGGTACCCTCGACGAGCTGCGGCGCGGTACGCCTGTTCCGCAGCTCCGCTCCAATGATCCTCGGTCCACGCACGTGACCGGGTCGGGTGCTCCGACCCATCGAGAGAAGTGCCGGCCGGCCTAGGAGCACCTGCCCCAGGGCGGCTCGGACCAGATCCAACCGTCCGTCGTCGGCGAGCATCGACCACCGGGGTGACTCGTCGGCCTTCCGCACCCCCAGCAGCCCGTACTCACCGACAGCGGCGATGACCGCGGTGTACTCGTCGAGTTCGGCCATGGCGACAAGCTCGGGCGCGGGGAACCAGCCGGCGACGGCCCATTCCGGTGCGATGTCGGCCGTCTCCCAGCTCGCGACCTCTTCGCTCAGGTCCGAGCCCGTGACGGTACGCCGGACAAGACCGCGTTCGTCGATGACGAACGACTTCTCCACCGGTTCCAGGCACGCGGTGACCGCGGCGGTTCCTTCAGCGATGGACAACTCCCGGGCGCGTCGCTGGATGTTCATGACCCGGGAACCGGAAGCGGGGACGGGAACACGATCGAGCGGACTGTCGCCGGTCAGGGTGCGGGCCAACTGCGCGACGAGGTCGGTCGACGGCTTCTGCGGATCCCGTACGCCGGCCGGCGAAGTGGCGCTTCCCGCACGCCGCTCTCCGTCGGACTCCACCGCCCACAACAGCTTCTCGTCGGTGTGCCGTTCCAGGACGAGCACGTCCGGGTCGGTTCGCACCGGCGGCACCGTCAGCGTGCGCAGGTCGACGTCGCCTGAGCCGGCCAGCCGCGCGGCCGCGAGCCGTACCTCGACGACCTCCGCGGGCTCTTCGCGTACGGTCTCCCAGCGGTGCAGCCCCGACGCGGAGAACACGGCGAGTTCGGTGCGGTGCGCGCCGACGAGCAGTGCGACGGAGCCGCCGTCGTCGTGCCCGATGGCCACCGTGAGCCCGTCAGCGAGCAGTTCCGCAGGAAGGGCGGCGGGGTCGCCAGCGGTGGCCGGGGCGAGAGCCCAGCAGGTACGGCACAGCCTGCCATCGACGCAGGCGGCGCAGACGCTGCGGGCGCACAGCTCACACGCCACGGTCGACAGGTACCGGCCGCAGTCGTGGCAGGAGGTGTCGCCGCACCGCTCGCAGTCCTCGGCAGTCCGCTGCGGTTCGCCCCCGAAGCAGGACCGGCACCGGCCGCAGGCCGGCCGCTCGCAGGTGCGACAGCCCGCGATCATGCCTTCCTCACCGCAGGCGGGACAGTAGGTCTCGGCGCATACCGGGCACTCGACCGCCCGCTCCGGCGCGTACAGGTGCCCGTGACCGTCCATGCCGACCAGGCTCTCGACCGGGCCGCCGTCGTTGAGCCGGCCGAGGACCGACTCCTCGGGGTGCACGAGAGAGCGGCCGGCGAGCAGAGCGGCATCAACCGGTGCGGCCGGAGCCACCAGGTATGCCCGGGTCGCTTCGCCATGGTCGGACCGCCACCGTTCGTCGACCGTGACACAGGGGGCCACCGACACGGGGACCACCGGTCCGGCGAGCTCGCAGAGGGCACCGGCCAGGCTGTCGTTGGTCCACAGCTCGGCGCCGGTGAACTCTCCGCTCGGGGCAGCGTCACTGACCGGATCGGTCATCGGGTCACCGGCGTCGGTCGTGAGCAGCGCCCACGCGGTCGCCACCGTACGACTGACCGTGGTTCCCGCAGCCGCCTTGACGTACCGGGGGCCGCTCGTACCCGTCCCCGGGTGACGGACCACGACCCGGTCCGCGGGCAGCTCGGCGTCGGCGAGCATTCTGGCCAACTGCTCCTCGACGTGGAGGGCGGCACCCGCCCCTCCGGGGACGAACCTCGTCGAGGTGTGCGAGCCGTCCGTGAGGAGTACCACGTAGGAACGGTGGAGCCGGTCGATCTCCACCGTGACCGGGCCGATTCTGGTCGCCGCCACCGGCTGGCAGAACGGCAGCACGTCGTGGGCGCTCACCGTGAGCGCCTGACTGTCCCGTGCCGCCTCCACCGGCTCCCGGTCGCCGTCGTGCCACAGCTCCCGGTAGACGAACTGACCCTCCTGCCAGTCCACCCGGCGGACCACGGTGAACGGTATCGCCGCCACGGCCGGCGGTGCCGGTACCTCACCGCTACGGCGCAGCATCGCCAGCAGGGAAGCCAGGCCCAGGCTGCTCTCCCCCACCGCGTCCGGGCCGGACAGCTCGGGCAGCAGGTCCGCCACCTCGGCGCTGACGGTGCCGTCGGCGTCGGGGGTCCAGGTCCACCAGACAGACTCCTCCGCGTCCGCCCAGGCCGAACCGGCGACCAGGTCGGCAACGGGCGGGCGGGCGGCGGAGGCTACCAGGCCGGTACCGGCCGGCAGGTTCAGCCGGCCGGCGAGGCCGCGGAGCCGGGCGCGTACCGGATCGGTCAGGTCGTCGTCGGGCACGATGTCGACCTTGGCGCCGTCCTCCCGGACCAGGACGGCGTGGCAGGCTCCGACGAGGAGCTGCGCACCGCTGCCCAGCCGCCAGCCGCGCTCCCAGGCGCTGTCGAGGTCGGGTGCCCGCTCCGGCTTCAGGCACTGCGTGCACAGGATGCCGTGCGGCCGGCACCCGCCACACGCGCGCCGCTGGCAGCCGGGGCAGGCGGCCACGCCCCTGGCCGGCCCACACGCGGCACACCGGTCCAGGTCACAGATCTCGCACCGGTCGAGCGCCGACGCATCGACGACGTGGGCGTCAGCGCACAGCGCGAAGGTGCCGACGGTGACGCCGGAGGCCTCGCACGTGAAAAAGTGGTCGGCAAGGTCTCCGGTCCACGGGTACCGGATCTCCCGGACCGCGCCGTTGACGTGCTCCCAGCGCTCGACCACCCGCAGCTCGTCCGAACCGTGGAACTCAACGGCGAGGAGCTCGGCTCGAATCTCGATGTTCCCGCCGATCGCGACCGGCCTGCGCGCCTGCTCGATCGCCCGCCGCAGCTGGTTGCGGCGTTCGGTCAGCTCCTGGGTGCCGTTGCCCCAGCTGAACGGCAGCGCCGCGTCGATCTCCGCGGCCTGGGCGCGGAGGTTCTCGACCATCCGCTCCCGGGCCTCGTCCTCGCGCTGCTGCTCGGCGCTTCGCGCCTGGTCGAGCTTGACGCCGAGGTCGACCAGTGCTCGGCGATCGACCTCGCGCAGCACGTCCGCAGCGGTCAGCTCGGCCGGCAGGCCTGCGCCGTCGACGAGCGGCTCGCGCTCGTGACCGCTGGTGACCGGTGGGCCGACCTGGACCGTGACGAGCTCCTGGGTACCGCTCGACGAGCTGTCCTGTACCCGGTACGTGACCCGGGCCGACCAGTCGCCGGTCGGCCCGACCCGCCGGTCCGCCAGCCGCACCGTGGGCGCGTGCGGCGTGACCGGGTCGGCGTGGACCGCCGGCAGGGTACGTACCGAGCCGGTGAGGTCGCCGCGCTCCCGCAGTACCCGTAGCAGCTCGTCAAAGACCTCCGAGCCAACCACGCACAGCTCCGCCTCGGGGTGGTGTTCGAGCGCCGCGTTCGTGAACGCCAGGTGCAGCTCTTCGCGGTCGTCCAGCGCGGTGGCGAGGTCCGCTGGGAGTTTGACGGTGACGAAGCCGTCTGCGGCGTAGGTCTCCTCACCGCCAGCGAGCTTCAGAAACCGGCGGACGAACCGCTCCACGTCCTGCTGCCGGCGGCGGGCCCGTTTGGCGGGGTCCGGCAGCAGCTCGCGGGCTTCGCCCTGCGCGGCCCGTTCCCTGCGCTCCTGGTTGCGCTGGGCGATCCAGTCGTTGAGGCCGTTGTCGGCCCGCATCATGTGCATGGCCCGGCTGCGCGCCTGTTCGAGCTGGCTGCCGAGCTCGTCGAGACGGCGCTGCATGGTGGCGTCGCTCTTGGCGTACAGCGCCTCCAGCACCCGGTTCTCCATGCTGGCGTCCTGCTTGCCCTCCAGCTCCCCCAGCACCGTGACCACCTGCCCGAAGAGCAGCTCGAACATGGCGAGCTTGTCGTGCAGCAGGCGGTAGACGGACTCGTCGACGGTGTCGCGGGCGAACAGGTTGGCGATGTAGACGTCGCGGGTCTGGGTGAGCCGGTGCACACGTCCGATGCGCTGCTCGATCCGCATCGGATTCCAAGGCAGGTCGTAGTTGAGCACGCAGTTGGCGACCTGCAGGTTCACGCCCTCCGCGCCGGCGTCGGTGGAGACCAGTACCTTCGCCGCTCCGGCCCGGAAGTCGGCCACCGATTTGCCCTTGGCGGCATGCGCCATCCCGCCGTGGAACGGCACGGCCGGGATGCCCTCGGCGGCCAGCAGCCGGAGCAGCCCGTCGAGGGTGTCGGTGTGCTGGGTGAACAGCAGCACCCGCCCGTGCTCGTCCAGCCACTGGTGCAGTACCTGCAGCGCGGCCTGCTCGCGGGCGGTGTGGTGGATGTCGCCGGCGAGGTGCCCGATCTCGGTCATGACCTGCCGGACCGCCGGATCCGGGTGCTTGCCGGCGATCCGCAGCGCGCTCTTGAGGACGGCGCGCGGGGACGCGGTCAACCGCAGCGCGAGCTGGCGGCGGCGCATCGCGTCGCCCGGCTGCGTCATCTTGTGCCGGAGCGCGTCGACGAGCAGGTCGTACAGCTGCCGCTCAGGGGCGCTCAGCTCGATGGCGAGGTCCAGCGGCGGCATCCGCCGTACCTTGTCCAGGCCCGCCTGCTGCCGGGTGGTACGCACGACGACGCTGCTGACCAGCTTGCGCAACTCGGGCGCGTTGACTGGGCGGCGCGGGTCGGACGCGTCCATGAAGCGCCGGGTGAAGTCCCGCTCGGACCGGAACGTGCCGGGACGCAGCAGCTCGACGAGGCGGTACAGCTCGAGCAGGTTGTTCTGCACCGGCGTGGCGGTGAGGAACAGCGCCCGGGACGCCTCGGCCACCAGTTTGCCGAGCTTTTCCCGGGTGACGTGGGCGCCCGCTCCGGACAGCCGGTGCGCCTCATCGATGATCACCAGGTCGAACGGCTTTTTGAACTGGTCCGCGTTGGTACGGGCCAGCTGGTGCGTCATGATCAGCCGGTCCCGCGTGAAGTCCGGGCTCTGGCCCGACATGATGACCAGGAAGTCCTCGCCGAACTTGTCGCGCAGTTCGTCACGCCACTGGTCGCGCAGCGGCGCTGGGCAGATGATGAGTACCCGCTCGGCGAGCCCCCGCAGCAGCAGTTCCTTGAGGACCAGGCCACCCTCGACGGTCTTGCCCAGACCGACCTCGTCGGCGAGGATGCCGCGCCCGTTCATCCGGGTCAGCACGGTACGGGCGGCGGCCTCCTGGTGCGGCATGTGCTCGATGTTCGCCACGTCGATGGCGAGCAGCTCGTCGAACTGGTCGAGGGTGGCCAGCCGCTCGCCTTCCAGGCGTGCCTCCACCGCCTCGGCCGGGTCCCAGCCGCCGGTCCTGAGCGCGTCGAGCAGGTGCGCCCGGGCCTCCTTGAGGAAACCGATGCCGCCTTCCCAGCCGTACTCGTCGCGCTGCCGCAGGCGGTACCGCTCGCTCCGATTGGTGCGCCGGGTGCGCCTGGCCGGCGCGGCCGCCCGCTGTGGCGCGACGGCCGGCGGGGCGGCCCAGTGGAATCCCGTCGACAGGGTGCTGCCGCGGTTGGCCAGTACCACCAGTTCGATCTGCCCGCCGTCGCGCCGTTCCAGCCGGACGAGGCCGCCGATCCGGCCGGTGTCCTGGAGGTACTCCAGCAGCGGCTCCCCGGTCAACCGGCGGCGGCCGCCCGCCCAGGAAACGGACAGCTCGTCCCCGTCCGCGACCAGGGTGAGCGCGGTCGAGCGGTCGGGAATGCCGAGTCTCTGCTGTTCGACCGGCCCGAGCTGGATCTCACCGCTGTCGAGCATCTCCTCGGTGATGGTGCGCTCGACGCTGGTCCGCTCAGCCATGTCGACCTCCGAGTATCTGCCTGCCGGCGGGGGTGAGGGTGAGGGTCGTGTACTGGCCGGTCTGCCGCTGGACGTCCTCGCGGGTGATCCGGCCGGCCTTGATGAGGCCACGGACCGCCTCGTCCCAGCGCCGGTCGTTGGCGCGCACGTAGCGCAGCGCACCGAACTGGGGGCAGCGCTGCAGGCCGGCGCCCAGGGGACGGCCGCCGGGCATGGTCTCGGCGCCGAGGACCGCCTGCTTCAGGCCGAACTCCCCGTACCGTCCCTTGGTCAGGGTTCCGGCCCACGCCACCGCCTGGAGGACGACCAGGTCGACGTTGACCAGCAGCTCCGGGTCGGGTACCGCCGACGCCGGCAGGTCGAGCCAGGGCGAGCGGCCGCCGCAGCCGTCGCACGCCTCGTCGTCCGGCTCGCAGTCCCGCGGCGGGAACCCGAAGTAGCTGACGATCGCCGCGCGCCGGCAGCCACCGTCGCGGGCGTAAGAGACCATTGCATCGAGTTGCCGGCGTTGCCAGGCGGTCCACCGGCTCACCTCGCGGTGCAGCGCCACCTCATCGACCCGTTGCGACAGCAGCCGGACCCGGCGGTACCGCTGCGACGAGGAGAAGGTGACCAGCCGGTCGAGCGACCAGGCGACCAGGTCGCGTTCGAGCGCGTCGGGGTCGAGCCCATGCTCCTCGCGCAGCCGCTCGAAGTCGATGCGGCTGCCGACCTGCGGCCGGAACTTCAGCAGTACCGACAGCTCGCGGAACCGGCGCCGCTCCTCGGCGTCCTCCGGTTCACGCAGTCCGACGTGGACAGTCCCCCGGGCCGAGCAGTCGGGCTGCTGCTCCAGCGCGCCGGTACGTTCCAGCCAGGCGAGGAGCACGTTCAACTCGTCAACGTCGACCCCGATGGCGTCGGCCAGTTCTTCCGGGTCGAAGACGACGTCGGCGCCGCGGCTGTGCTGGCCGGCGAGCTGGCCGAGCAGCGCGGTGACGTGGGCCAGCCGCTTGCCTCCGGCGTCGTCGGTCAGGTGCGACCGGCGGCGCCGCACGTCGGCGCCGCTGTAGAGCAGGACGCACTCCCCCTGCAAATCCGCGGCGCGCGCCGCCCGCCCGGCCTCCTGGACGTACGCGTCGAGCGACTCCGGCAGGTCGTAGTGCACCACCCAGCCGATGTCGGGCTTGTTCACGCCCATCCCGAACGCCTTGGTCGCCACGACGACCTGGGTGGTACCGGCGAAGAAGTCGTCCTGCACGGCTTCGCGCTGCTCGGGGACCATGCCGGCGTGGTAGTGCCGGGACTTGAGACCCGCCCGCCGCAGCAGCGCCGCGACCTCTTCGGTGACCGCGCGTCGGGACGCGTACACGATCCCGGGCGTCTCCCCCATCGCGGTGGCGATGCGCAGGAGCTCCCGGGCGCGCTCCCGTTCGCCGGACACCTGGACGACGCGGAACCGGAGGTTGGGGCGGTCGGACGGCTGGACGACCCGGACCGGCGCGTCGAGTTCGAGGGTCCTGCTGATGTCGTCAGCCACCGGCCGGGTGGCGGTGGCGGTCAAAGCCATCCGCGGCGCCCGTCCCAGATCCGCGACCGCCGCAGCCACCTGCCGGAACTCCGGCCGGAAGTCGTGGCCCCAGTCGCTGATGCAGTGCGCCTCGTCGACCACCAGCGCCGCCAGCTCCTGCCGTTCCAGGGCACGGCGCAGGACCGGGTCGCGGACGAGCCGCTCCGGGGACACGTACAGCAAACGCACCTTTCCCGCCGCCACGTCCCGCAGGATCTCTGTACGCAGGGCGGTGGACGTATTCGCGGTGATGCCCTGGACGCGGGAGATGCCGTGGCGACCGCGCAGGTCGTCGAGCTGGTCCTTGATAAGCGCGACGAGCGGGCTGACCACGACCGTCGCCCGGTCGTCGGGCCGAATCAGTGCCGGCAGTTGGAAGCACAGCGACTTCCCGCTGCCGGTGGGCAGCAGACCCAGGGTGTCCTCGCCGCGCAGGTGGGCGATCATGAGTTCGAGCTGGGCGTCGCGCAGGTGCTCTATGCCGAACAGCAGGCGGGCCGCCTCGCGCAGTTTGGCTTCGGGATCCTCACCGTCGACCAGGCGCAACCGGTCGAGAATCGCGTCGACCTCGCTACCGGCCAGCGCCAGGGCGTCCGACAGGTCGGGATCCTCGCCGGTGACGAAGCGCAGCGCGTACCGCCAGGCGTCGTCCCGGTCGAGCGCGTAGTGCACCTCCGGGCCGGGCAGGGTCGACAGCAGCAGCCGGTTGGCGGTGCTGGGCGACTGCATCCGCCGGTCGCAGACCAGGGCGACGCCGCGGTCGTTCTCGGTTCGGATGAGCCGGCCGAAGCCCTGGGTGAACAGAATCGCCGTCTTGGGTACCACATACTCGAGGAACGGGTCTCCCCCACGGTCGGCGATGGCGCGTACCCGCGCGGCGACCACCGGGTCGTCCGGATGCGGGTAGGGCGGCTTCTCGATGACCAGGTAGCTCAGCGTCTCCCCGGGAGCGTCGAAGCCCTGCCAGTACGAGCGCAGCCCGTAGACCACGGTCCCCGGCTCGGTCCGGAACCGCTCGGAGATCTCCGTGCGGCCCGCCTCGCCCTGCAGTAGCACCTGCACGCCACGCTGCTCCAGGTCGGCGGCCCGTTGGCGGACGAGGTCGGCGACAGCCTCCATGCGTTTGCGGGCGGCGAAGAGCGTGAGCGCCTTCCCGCCGGTCAGCGACAGGAACCCGACCTGGTCGCGGGCGAACTCCTCGACGAACTCCTGTTCCTGGCTCGGCACCGGTACCGGGAGGTGGCTGGTGAGGACGACGGCGGACTGCCGGTCGTGGTGGAACGGGCTCTCCAGGAGCTTGCCCTGGAAGACCCCGGGTTCGCTGCTGCCGGCCTCGACCCGTACACCCAGTCGGGACTGGAGGAAGTCGAACGTCCCGCCGGTGGTGAGCGTGGCGCTGGTCAGGCTGACGCTGCGGGCGGGAGCGACGATACCGTTGGCGAACGCGGTGCTGACGTCGATCGGAATGCACTCGAAGGCCCAGTCGACCGGCCCCTCCGGATTTTCGGGGTCTTTCCGACTCTCCCGCTTCTCCCGGCTCTCCGGGTCCTCCGACAGCCGGTACACCCACAGGTGCTCGTCGCCTAGGTTCCTGAGATGGCCGAGTATCTCGCGGGTCTTCTCAACCACCCGCGAGGCGCCGGTGGCGCGTACGACGACGCTGCGCAGTAGGCGGCGGACCCGGTGTGGCGCCGTCGCCAACACGTCGCGGCCCGCCTCGGCGACGGCGGTCAGCGCCAGGAGCGCCTGCTGAAGGGTCCGGTCGAGATCGATCGTGGCGTCCCAGACCTGCCGGTACTCCGGTCGGCCCCGGACGATCCCGGCACGCAGGACCGCCGAGCGGGCGCTCCCGCCGTACTCGTGCAGGTACTCGTCGACCGTGTCGGTGAGCTTCTTCGTACCCGCGAGCAGGTGCCGGCCGAGGAGGGGAAGCCTGTGCTCGCCGCGCAGGTCGACGCCGCGCTTGGCCAGCCTGCGCAACTGCCGGTCGAGCCCGGTCCGCCCATCGAGGCGGGCGGCGAGCGCGACCATCTCGACGCGGCCCACCGACTCGGTCCAGGCGCTGGTCAGTGAGTCCTCGAGTTCGTGCGCCTCGTCGAAGATCAGGTCGGTGACCCCGGCCGCCAGGACGTCACCAGGGCTCGGCACGCCCTCCCGTGCCAGCTTGGCCCAGGCCGCGACCAGCGCATGGTTGACGGCGACGACCCCGGGACGCTCGGCCATCCCGGCGAGACGGGTGAACAGCGGGCACTTCGCGGCCCATTCGCACTCGGCGCGCTCGCAGGAGTCGGAGTCGGTGCGCAGGATCGACCGGGTGGCCGCATAGCCCGGCCGGTCGCGGGCCACGTCGGCGTCGGCCACCTCGTCCCACACCCCGGTGGCCCCGGTGGCCAGCGCGCGGACGGCCACCGCGAGGGCCAGCCAGTGCTCCGGCCCGGCGTCGGGCTGCGACGAGTGCAGGCCGTTGGCCAGCTCCCGCGGGCAGATGTAGTTGGCGACGCCGAACAGCTGCCGGAACGGTACCCGGAACAGCTGCTGTTGCTGCAGCCTGGCGACGTCGCGCCGGAGCTGCTGCTGCAGCACCTTGGTCGCGGTCGCGACGACCACAGGTCGGCGGGGGCGCGCCGCCCGGCCGGACGCGGGCACGAGGTAGGCGAGGGACTTCCCGGTGCCGGTGGGTGCCTCGACCGCGAGCAGGCCACCGGAGTCGAGAACACCGGCGACCGTGTCGGCCATCTCCCGCTGCGAGCGGCGCGGCGCGTACCCGAAGTCCCCCAGCCTGGCGAACGCGTCGCGTACCGCCTCGTACGCCGTGCCCGGCGCGTGCGTGGCCGTCTCGGGCAGGGCGAGCAGCGGGTCCACGGCGCACTCGATGCCGTCCGTCGCCTCCCGCGGCAACGGCACGGCCGGCAGCACCCGGACCAGGTCCGAGCCGCCGGCGACGAGACAGGCCGCGGCCAGCCGCCACGAGACGTCCGACAGGTCGGACTTTTCGACCAGGATCCGAAGGCACTCGGCGGTGGCCCGCGCCGCCTCGACGAGACCGTCGCGCAGCTCGACGCCAAGGGCGGCGCACAGCTCCGACAGCCGCCGGCACGGCCGGTCGGGCTTGTCGAGCAGCGCGAGCAGCCGCAGGTCGATCAGCGCGCCGGGCAGGTCCGCCAGCACGGTGGACCCGTCGGGTACCGCCCCGTAACAGACGACGCCGTCAGCCCCGTCCGCGAACTCCCGAACCTTGGCGGCCTGGGCGGGGCCGCCGGGGATCAGCACCGCACGCCCGTCGCGCAGTCGCAGCGCGGCGACGTCAGCCGCGGGCTGGCGGGTGGCGATGAAGACCAGGTCCTCGATGGAGATCGCCGGCGGTCGCTCGACCCTCAGCCAGGCAGGTCCCTCGGAGTCCTCGGCACCGGCTGACTCGTCCGCGTGATCGTTCTCGGCGTCCCGGTGGGAGTCGGGAAGCACCAGGTGTCCGCGCTCGTCGAGGGCGAAGGCGTCCGGGTACCGGTCCGGCAGCTTGGCCAGTCGCGCCGCGCTCAATACGACACCGCTGTCGCGGAGCGCGGCGGCGAGCTCGTCAGGCGACAGCGACCCGCGCGCGGACAGCAGCTCGCGGGCAAGCTCGAGATTGGGTGGCAGCAGCCGACCCATTGGTCGTCCCCTCACCCTCTCTTCACCTGGCGATGAGTCGAACGGCGGCCACCGTCCGAAACTCACTTCACGTGCACCCCAGCCGACGCCATGACAAGGCGCTGACCAGCGGAAACTGTTGTCGCGGGAAGCCGCGTCACAGGGCGCCGCCGGTCACGCCGGCAACGGACCGCCCCGCCGGGCGTTCGTGCACCTGCACCGGGCGTTTGCCGTGCGTGCTGTAGCTCAGCAGAGTCACGCAGTCACCCACAAGAGCCGACAGGAAGGTGCGGACTATTAAGCCAACGGAGTCTGACCGACCGGGTTAACCCACAAGGACGAAGGTCGAGGCGGCTGGACTGCGGACGACTATCTACGACCGGCGCGGTCAGCACCCGATCCTGCTGGCCGATGACGACCCACAGCCGATCTCGTGGTCCCCGACAGTACGGAGGTCTACGGCGCGACGCGACCTATGCCGGGGGCTTGGCCGTGTTGCCGAAGATGAGGATCGCGACGAGGCCCAACTCGATGACGATGCCCAGGATGCCCAGGACACGGCCCACGAACGCCTTGGTCCAACTGTCGGTCCCCTTGGCACCCGGGACGCTGAAGATGATGGCGACGATGCCGAGTAGCCAACCGACAAAGCAGATCGACAGAGGTACGGACGCGATTCCGAACACCAGCGCGGTGATCGCGAAGGTCCGGGCCTTCGCCTCGGCGAGGGGCTGAACAGCCGGCCGCACAGCGGGCTGCTGGGCGTTCGGGCCCGGATCCCACCTGAACTGCGGTGGCAGATCTGCAACCTGGCCGTACAGGACGGACATCGTCGGCGCCGCGCTCACCGCGGCCATCCGCTGCTCGTACTCCTCGAGCGTGATGTAGCCCTGTTCCAAGGCTGCGCCGAGCAGTTCCAGAACCTGGGTCCGCTGCTGGTTCCCTACCCGCTCGTCTTCCATCATGCCTGTCGACGCCTTCCATGCGTTTCGCGAGTGGACACCCAGGGTCGCGGTCGTAAATCGCCGCCTAGTCTCCACGTCGCGCCGTCGACGCAGCATACTGGCATGATCACCGTAAACAAGCGGTCGCTCATACCGTCTCACCTGCCGGTCCGGCAGGAGTCATATCTGTCCGCCGCGGGGACCTTCGCCCTCAGCGGCGGGCAGCGCGGGCGGCGGTCCGTCGCTCGAATACGGCAGTCTGGTCCCGCAGATTGACCCTCGTGGCAACCCAGCCGGCGTCCTGGATGGCCCGCGCGATGGTGCTGCCGTCGTACGAAGACCAGTGGGCGGGGTGCTTACGACAGGACGGTGGCAGCGGCATGCCGATTACTTCTTCGATTTCGCTGAACGTCACCGCCACGCGGTCGCTCGCCTGGTCGCGTAGCCAGTCCCACAACGCCTGGAACTTTCCGACGTGCCTTCCGGCGGGCGGCTCGGGGCGCGGTTCTGTGACCGACAGTGTCGGCGTTCGGTCGGCTATCTGGCCGCCACGGACTAGGGTCTCCACGTCCTGCTCCGACCAGACCAGCACACGAGGCCCGGGGCGATCCACCAGAGTCTCTGCGAATCGGCGGGTGGCCTCGACGTCCGCGCCGTCACCGAGGAGGACCAGTGCCCCGAGCGCCGCGCCCAGGTCATGAAGATTGAGGTAGTCACCCTTGAGGTGCTTACGGGTCCGCCAGGACGACTCGATCTCGAAGCCGACGATCGGCACCTCCCCCGGCGCACCCGGCAGTGCACTCAACGTCGGCATCAGCCATACGAGATCGAGCCGACCACCCTGCACCGGGTACTCGTGCGCGACCGTAAAGCCGAGTTGGACGCCCTTCGCGGCCAGCGCCGCGATGACACGTCGGCCGCGCGCGTTGGCGCTCTCCTCGGCCTCCGCCTTCTGCCACGGTCCCACCGTCGTAGCAACAGGCTCAGCGGCGTCCAGCACCGTAATCCGAACTGAGTATGACGGCTCGGCGGCCGGTTCCTCGCGATAACTGATCTGCCGGATCTGCCGGTCGTCGCGGTAGAGCGCGACCGTACTCAGGTCCCCCAGGTGCGTCAGGTCTAGGTTCCGGCCGGCTGTCTTGTCCTGCAGGACGTCACCGATACCGCCGAGGAAGTTCGTCGCATCACCCGGCGGCCGTCCCGGACCGCGTACGACCAGGTCCAAGGCGATATCGGCGGTGACCGGCACCCAGCCCACCCGCTGCGCGGCCGTACCGGTCGCGTCGAGCAGCGCATGCACCCTGGCACTCTGCCGGTGGCCGGCAGCCAGCAGCGAGGTCGCCTCGTTCTTGATCGGCGGCCAGCCCGCCACGTCGACGGTGATCTTGGCTCGCTGTTCGCTCATGCCGGGACTCCTCGCGCTGCCCTCTCCCCCGTCAATCCAGCTCGCTCGGGTCGATCCGAGCCGTGATACCGGCGTGCTCGGCGAGCAGGTACAGCAGGTTCGACCCGTCGATCAGCTCCAGGGGCTTGCCGGAGGCAAACGCGAACGAAGCCGGGCCGTACCCGCTGGTCGTGACCAGGATGCCCTTGGACGCGCCCTCGTTCTGCACGGTGCCGAACAGGTCCCGCACCGACGACACGTCGACCGTGTTGCGGTACCGCTTGGCCTGGATGACCACCTTGCCGCCGAAGATCGGACGCTGGTCGAACGCCACGCAGTCGACGCCACCGTCGCGCGACGCCCTGGTCTGCTTGGTGTCCAGCCCCATCTTGGTGAAGAGGTTCTGGATCAGGCTCTCGAACTCGGTCGGAGTCAGTTTGAGCAGGTTGGGACGGTGATCGAGGTCGGCTAGCACGTCCACCTCGTCGACGAAGCGCTTGTCGACCATGTCGAACTCGAGCACCGGACGTACCGGGGCGAGGGCTTCAGGGCGTTTGGACACCGACGCGTTGAGGTGCTGAAGGCACGTGGCGGGGTCGACCTTGCCGAGGTTAAGGCTCGTGAACTCGTCCCGCGTGGTCCGCAGCGTGACCAGGCACGGCCGGATCGACTGACCGGTTGCGGGGTCGACGGTGTCGACGACTCCGTTAAACACGATCGTGTCGACCAGGGGTGCCCGGTCCGATTCGAACAGCTCGTGCATCGTCCGCAGCGTCACCTGCGTGACGACGCCGGCGTACCGCTCCTTGGTCTCCTTGGCTGGCCGCGCCGTCGATGTGATCTCGTCGCGCGCCTTGACGTAGCGGTACTCCTTGACCGAAGGCACGACGTCCAGACCGGGCAGCTCGTACTCCACGACGAGCTGACGTGACTCGGGGACGTAGGCGAGCCGGTAGTTCTGCGGGAAGTCATCGGGGTAGACCGAATTGGCGAGCACCATGCCGAAGTAGTCCACGACGGCAGCAGGCTCGGCAGCGGCGAACGCGGCGGCGAACGTGTCGACCTCGGCGTTGTGCGCGGCGATCTCGGCTTCAGCCCGCCGGCACCGCTCCTGGTACTCCGCCTGAGCCGCTGCGAGCCGGCCTTGGCGGTCCTGTTCGGCTGCCCCGTGCTGTGCTTGAGCATCGGAAAACTGCCAGCGAGCGAGAGCCAGTTGCCGGTCGTAGGTGGACTTGCCGAACAGCTTGCTCAGGCCGGTCGGGGCCGGCGGCTCGAATCGACTCCAGTCCGGCGGAGGGATGGGCATACCGAGCTGTCCTGGACTGAACGGTGCATGACGCGCCCGCCTCTTCAACTTCGTGAAGTCGATGTGGTCGTCGACGTCGAGGGTCGCCGCCAGCAGGCTGTCGAGTTCCTGAAGGTGCGCCTGCAGGTCGGCGTTGTTGGCTGCGACCTCCGCGGCTCGCGCTTCCAGATACAGCCGTTTGCGCTCACGCTCGTCTACGGCGGCCGCGCGTTGGGCCGCTCTGGCTGCCTGTTCGGCAGCCCGGCGCATCGCCTGCTGCTGGCGGTAGTAGGCCGCCTGCGCCTGCTGGGAGGCCCGCACCTGTCGTGCGTGCTCCCGCTGGATCTGCGCGATTAGACCGCGACGCCGCGCCACATGCCCCTCCGAACGTCGGTCGAGGCACCGTCGCACGACAGCGGCCCCGACGCCGTAACCATCGGCAATCGTGATATCACGATCCGACGCAACGCCGTGATCGTACGGTCGGCCGAAGGCCGTGGAGCTTTGCGGTCGTTACCCTTCTCTGTCGCCCTGTGACAGGTTGACCGGTTTCCGACCGTCAAGGTGCTCCGCTCGCACGTCCGCCGTCCCACCGACACGGCCCCGCGAATACAGGGCGGTTGTACAGTGCGCCATACCGTAATCGCGTAAGGGGAAGCATGACGCCGGACCTCGACCCGATCCAGCGCGACCGGGCCGCCGGCGTGCTGCTCGGCGCGGCGTGCGGCGACGCGCTCGGCGTCCCGTACGAGTTCAAGGAACCGCTGACCGCCGACGAGCAGCCCGAGATGATCGGCGGCGGGCTGGGACCGTACGCACCCGGCGAGTACAGCGACGACACGCAGATGGCGGTCTGCATCGCCGAGGTGTCCGCCACCGGAGCGGACCTGCGCTCGGCGCCGGCCCTCGACCAGATCGCGGCCAACTTCCTGCGGTGGCGGCGCGACGGCGCGAGCGACATCGGGAATCAGACCCGCGCGGTCCTCGACGCCGTACGCCACCGGGAAGGCGCTGGGCTCGGCGCGGAGATGCGCGACGCCGCGGCCGACCTGCACCGGCGTACCGGACGCTCGGCCGGCAACGGGTCGCTGATGCGTACCGCGCCCGTCGCCCTCGCCTACCTGCACGACCCCGACGCGCTCGCCGAGGCCGCCCGCGCGGTCAGCGAACTGACCCACTACGACCCGCTCGCCGGCGAGGCCTGCGTGCTCTGGTGCGCCGGCATCCGCCGCGCCGTCCTCAGCGGCACCTTCGAGGGGGTACGCGAAGGTCTTGACCTGCTACCGTCCGACCGCCGCGACCAGTGGGCGCGCTGGCTCAGCGAGGCCGAGACGAACGACCCCAATCGCTTCTCCCCCAACGGTTTCGTCGTACCCGCGCTCCAGGCCGCGTGGTCGGCCGTCACCGGTACGCCGGATCACGATCTGCGGAACGCGCTGAGCGCCGCCGTACGGGCGGGTGACGACACCGACACCGTCGCCGCCATCGCCGGCGCGCTGCTCGGCGCCCGGTGGGGCGAGTCCGCGGTACCTCAGGACTGGCGGCAGGTCGTGCACGGCTGGCCGGGATTGCGCGCCGCCGACCTGGCCCGACTAGGGATCCTTACCGCGCAGGGCGGCCAGGCTATCCAGAAGCAGGCCGGCTAGAACCGTCCTTCACCCAGTCGCCGGACTCGATCAGCGGCAGGCGCGTACGGATCGCGTCGTACATGCTCGGGTCGGCGACATAGGTGTACGCCTCGACGGTTTCTGCGTCCATAGTGGTCACCGGTACGACGATCCGGTTGTAGTGGTTGCGCGCGCTGTCCGGGTCGTAGCCTTCCAGACGGTCGAGGGTGGCCAGGACCTCGTCGAAGTCGGCCTCACCGACCTCCATCAGGTTCCCGACGATCTGCCCGTCGGTCTGGCCGTCGGTGCGGATGAGGTACGGGAAGCCGCCGCTGTCGTACATGGTGCCGCCGGCCAGGGTCGCCGGGTGTTCGCTGACGGTACGCCCGGCGAGCAGCCGAGCGTAGTTGCGCTGGCCGCTGCGCAGGGTTCCGTAGACGAAGAACGGCAGACACTGGGTCATCGTGCCTGTACCTCTCCCCACGAACCGGCCGGCCGAACCAGCCTGTCCACCTCGCTGGTCGCGCCCTCCCTTCGGCACGGCCTCGCCGCGTTGAGGACACGAATCCTCATTCCGCCTCCTTCCCGGCCGATTTCGGTTACGGTCCACACCTCGATCGCTTGCCGGGAGACGTCAGATGTCCGAACTCGCCATGGCCGTGGTGCTCGGCCCCGCCCACCGCAACAACGGGTCCCCCAGGTACGCCCACGTCGTCGGCCACCTGTACGTCGGCGGGTCGGGGCTGTGGCAGTTCGACAACCTCGACCGGGACCCGTCGCGGCGGGTGCCGCCGGTACGGATCAGGTCGAACGGGGACCTCGCCGACGAGGTCGCCGCCGGCTTCGCACTGGCCGGGGACCTGGACACGGCCCGGGATCTGGCCGCCGAACTGCTCGGTGAGGACTGGGCCGACCGCGACGTCGAGGCTGCGCCACCCGTGCTGCGCGAACTGGGCGAGGCGACCCACGGGATGCCGGCGTCCTGTGTCGTCACCGACCTGGGTGCCGGGTGCGAACTCGAGTCCTTCACCGTCTTCGGCTGGTCGGTGATCATGGCCGCGCCCTTCCCGAGGGTGGAGTCGGTGTAGGTCCTGCGTCAGAAGGCGCGGCCGGACCGTACCAGTTCCTCCACCTGCGCCGAGGCGTCCCGCAGCCCGCCCACCACGCGCTCGTGGGCGCCGTACGGGGTCAGGAAGAGCAGCACGCACCGGCTGACGGGTTCGCCGGTGGCGGCCTCGACCGCCGTCGCGTACGCGGCCATCTGGGGGCGGTAGTAGTCCACCCGGGTACCGAGGGCGGCGGCCGGGGCGGCGTCGGTCTTGTAGTCGACGATCACCAGGCCGTCGTCGTCGCGGTACAGCAGGTCGACGATGCCCTCCAGGACCCGGTCACCGACGACGGTGCCGACGTACGTCTCGCGCCAGTGTTGACGCGCCGCGGCGCGCCGGACGACCGGCGAGCCCAGCGCCGCCCGGGTCAGCGCCGCGACGAGGTCGGCGTGCTCGCCGACCCCCTCGGCGAGGATCTGCGCCGCGACCGCGGCGTCCAGGCCGTCGCCGGTGGCAAGGTCGACGCTCTGCAGTACGCCGTGGACGGCACGGCCGATGGCGGTGCCGTAGCGGCCCTTGTTCCACGGCGGCAGTTCCAGGTCGCGGGGCTCCTTGGCCAGGCCGGGGTCGTCAGGCTCGCCGAGCGCGTTCGTGGCGGCCATCCTGGGCGCGTCGAGCGTGCCCTCCAGGTACGAGGCGCTCACCGCCGCCGAGCGGGCGGCCTTCGCCCGTACCGTGGAAGTTTGTTCCTGCCAGGTCCGGAAGGCCGGCGGCGGGGCAATCGGACCGACTTTCGCCCGGGCCCCGGCCTTGCCCGCCGCAGGCGTGAGGGGCACTACGGCAGCGCCCTCGGACGCCTCGGCCAGCAGTTCGGCGTTGGTGCTCCTGCTCTCGTCCGCCGGCGTCCGGGCCTTACGGTGCAGCGACACGACCAGGTGGTCGCGGGCCCGGGTACAGGCGACGTAGAGCAGCCGGAGCCGCTCATAGTGATCCATCTGCTCGTCGATGGGCTTGGCCGCGTCGAACCCGCGGGTCTGCACGCCGGCGCCGAGTTTGACGTGGAAGCCGCCGTCGCGGGGCCAGATGACGTCGACGCCGCGGTTGCCGCCACCGGGCCGGCCGCTCATCCCGGAGACGATCACGACCGGGTACTCGAGCCCCTTGGCCGCGTGGATAGTGGTGATCCGCAGCGAGTCGGTGTCGGTCTCGGGGAGGACCGCCTCTGCCACGCGGGAGCCCTCACCGCCCTGCCGGGCCGCCCACGCCAGGTACTCGCGCAGGCTGGCGTGCTCCGCGTCGGACCAGGCGCGGGCCTGGTCGATGACGAAGCGCAGCCGCCGCCACACGTCGCGGGTACGGGGGCTGGTCGCGGCGACCTCGAACACCCGGCGGTCGGCGGCGATCTGAGCCAACACCTCACTCGGGGCCAGCCAGGTGCGACGGTTGTGCAACCGTTTCAGGTACCCGACCGCGAGCGCGACCGCGTGGTCGTCCGGAAGGCCCTCAGGCTGCGGTGCGAGGATGTTCCACCGCCCGCCGGCCTGGTACCACGTCCACAGGTCGTCGTCGCCGCAGCCGAACAACGGTGACCGCAGCGCGCTGACCAGGGCGAGCGGGTCACTGGGGTCGTCCGCGGCGCGGGCGGCCATCAGCAGGTCGCGTACCTCGCGGGTGTGGTAGACGAGCGAACTGGCCTCGGCGTGGTACGCGATCCCGGCGGCGTCCAGGGCCTCTTCCAGGTTCGGCAGGCTCGTGCGGGACGGCACCAGCACCGCGATGTCGCGCAGCTCGACGTCCCGCCAGCGCTCGTTCTCGTGGACCTGCCACCGCTCGGCGAGGGCGGTACGGACGGCGGCGACCACGTCGGCGGCTTCGCGGTCGCGGAGCGCGCCGGCGTTCGGGTCGTCCTGGTGGGCCTCGTCGCCGAGAACGACCACCCCCGGGCCACCGGGCGCGGCGCCGCGGTCGGCGCGCAGCGGGCGGTAGGCCGGCTGGGAGTCCTGAACGGGCGTGATGAGCCGGTCGAAGACGTGGTTGATCCAGTCGAGGATCGGCGCGCAGGTACGGAAGTTGGTGTCGAGCACCACGTCCCCGCCGAGCTGCTGCTGGGCTCGAAGGTAGGTGGCGATGTCGGCGCGGCGGAACCGGTAGATGGACTGCTTGGGGTCACCGACGACGAAGAGGGCTCCGTCCGGTACCGGGATGTCTGTCCACTCCGGACCGGAGGCGCCGACCCCACCGGCGATCCGGACCGCCAACTCGATCTGGATCGGGTCGGTGTCCTGGAACTCGTCCAGGAGCAGGCGACGGTACTGCTGGCGCAGGCTCTCCCGTACCGTGGCGCCGTGGTCGGGGTGGCGCAGCAGGTCCCGGGCCAGGACGAGCAGGTCGTGGAACTCCAGCCTGCCCTCGACCCGGCGGGCCTCGGCGGCCTGGAGCGTGGCCGTCGCGATCCGGCGGGCCAGCCGGCGCAGCGCGACGTCCAGGATCCCGTCGCGGATCGCGAGCGCGTCCGCGGCGAGCTGGCGGCACTCGTCGCGGAGGCCGTCGAGGTCCAGCGCACGCCAGTTGGTCTTGCGTCCGGCCCGCCACCCCTTGGTCACCGCGCTCCCGAGGACCGTGAGCCGGGCCGGGTCGTCCGGCGCGGCGGCCAGCCGCCCGGCCCACGCCCCCAGATCGTCCAATCTGGACAGCATGGGGTCGTCGTCGCCGGTACAGTGCTCGGCCTGGGCGACCAGCCGCCGCGCCTCGTCGATCAGCGGGGTGACGTCCAGCGGCGGCAACGGGTCGATCGGCGCGGCGACGACCCGCTCCGCGAGCAGGTCCCAGTTGTCGGTGAACGCCAACGCTATCGAGCGCAGGTGGTCGAGCGTCGTACCGCCGGCCAGGGCCAGCAGCAGCGTGCCGGACAGGTCCGCGTCGTCGAGAATCTCGATACGCAGCGCCGCCCACCGGTTGTCGAACGCCACCCCGGAGGCCACCTCGTCGAAGACCTCGACCAGCGGGGGCAGGCCGGCCCTGATCGGATGCTCGGTCAGGATGCGCTGGGCGAACGAGTGCAGCGTGCCGATCGCGGCGGTGTCGAGGTCGTCGAGCGCCTCGGCGGCGGAGTGGCTTTCGAAGGCCGCACGCAGCCGGTCGCGCAGCTCCGCGGCGGCCTTCTCGGTGAAGGTCATGGCCGCGATGTTCGCCAGCGGTACCGGCGACTCAGGATGCAGCACGGTGGCGACGACCCGGTCGACCAACGACTTCGTCTTGCCCGAACCCGCGCCGGCCTCCACGAACAGCGTCTGGTCGAGCCGCTCGCGGATCACCTGTCGTGCTGGCTCGTCACCCGGTACGGTCACGGCGCGTCCCCGCCTTCGACAAGATTGAGGTACGCGGCAAGCCGCGGGTCGTTCTTCTTACGCGCCCACCGGTCGCGGTGCTCGCCGGCACCCAGTCCGTCCGGATCGCAGAAGGGGCACGGGATGCCGTGGCCGTCCTGCTCCGGTGGGCGGCCCGGGTACAGCCCGGAGGCGATGCCGTCCACGATGACAGCGAGCACCTCCGCGTACGCCCGCTCCACCTGCGGGGTGAGCTCCAGGGTCCTGCGCCTGCCGGCATCCTTGCGGAGGAACCAGTACTCGGCCGACACCGTCGCGTCCGGTACGCCCAGGGCGGCACGGGCGGCATACGCGTACACCGGAAGCTGGAGCTTGCTCCCCTTCAGGGTGGGATCGGCCTCGCAGATGCCCTGGAAACCGCGCGCGCTCCCGGTCTTGTAGTCGACGATCACGATGCTGTCCCCGACCAGGTCCACCCGGTCGGCGCTCCCCTTGAAGTGGACCACCCGGCCGTCCGGCAGGGCGACCGGGACGGCGTCCACGCCGCGCATCCCGAAGGCGAGCTCCGACCGTACCTGCCGCCTGCCGGTACCGGCGCGCAGCGCCTCGTCGTCGTCGAGGAACCCGTCGAGGTGGACGAGGATGCGAGCCAGCTCCTGGCGCCACAGCAGCGGGTGGCCGGTGGCGCCGCGGGCGGTCAGCTCGTCGCCGACCTCGGTGGCGATCCGGGCCAGCTCGGCGCGCTGACCGGCGCTCCACCGTGTACCTACGGACGCTTCCTGAGCTTCCCGGGCTTCCTGAGACGTGAAGAACCGGTCGAGGGCGGCGTGCATGAGGTTGCCGACCTCCAGCGGCGTGATCTCGACGAGCTCCTCGGGTGACTCCACCGGCTCGACGCGCAGGATCCGCCCGAGGAAGTACGCGTGCGGGCACCGCACCCACGCTTCTAGCGCGGTCGGCGACACGGTACGGTCGCCGGTCGGGTCGGGCAGGTCGTGCCCGGACAGGTCGCCGTCGAAGCGGGTCAGCGCGTCGCCTCGCCGCGCCTCCAGCATCTGGTTGGCCGCCTTGACGATCGGGTCAGTTGTCAGCGCCTCGGGATCGGCGGCCGCGGCGCGCACCCGCCACTCGTGTTCGCTGGCAAGCTGATCGGTGTGGGTCAGGCTGGCCGCGTACGACGGCGACCCGTCCAGGCCCGGCAGTTCCTGCCAGCGAGTGGCGTCGACCTGTGCCCTTCCGGACAGCGCGCGCAGCGATGGCAGCAGCCACCGCGACGGCAGCCGGGTACTGCTCTTGCGCAGGTTGCCCCGGGGAAACGACACGACACACTCGGGCGCGGCGGCGAGCGCGGCCAGCAGGTGGCGGCGCTGGCGGTCGAGCCGCTCCCGCGGCGGCGCCAGTTGGCCGCCGGTCAGCGCGCGGACCCGCTCGGGCAGCAGCGCGTCGGGGCGCATCCGTCCGGGTACCAGATCCTCCGCGACCCCGACGACGAAGACGAGGTCGGCGTCGAGCCCGATCGCACCGGACAATCCGGTGACCAGGATGCCGTTGCCGAATCTGCCGTGCCGGGGCAGGTCGCCGGCGAGTTCCAGTTCGAGCGTGAGGCGCAGCGCGGCGAGGCTCGCGGTGTTCTCCACCGTGTCGAGGCCGGCCAGGCCGGTCAGGGTCCGGGTGACCTTCTCCGCCGCGCGGTGCTCGTCCTCCGGCAGCCCGCCCTCGCCGTCGAGGTTGCCGACCAGGGCCTCGTACAGCCCGAGCGCCCAGGCCGACAGGTCGGCCCACGAGCGCAGGCTCTCGCCGTCCCGCAGCCGTTCCTGCAACCCTCTGACGAACCGGCCGAGGGCCTCGGCGGACTCGGCGTTACGCTCCCGGCGCTCGCTACCGGCCTCCTGCCGATCCACGGCGGCGCGCTCCAGCGCCGCGTACGCCTTGAGCCGGGTGTCCCAGTCGGTGCCGGCGACGACCCCGGCGGTCCGCGAGATCCGCTCCCAGCGCGCCGCCGGTACCCGTTGCCCGTGGCCGTCTTTCCCGTCGCCGTCTTTCCCGTCGCCGTCTTTCCCGTGTCCGTCGCGCACCGGTGCCGCGGACAGCACGGCGAGAACCGCGTCGCGGCGCCAGTTGAGTTTCGGCAGGTCGAGAACATCGAGCAGTACGCGGGCAAGGGTGCGCTCGATCGTCGGGCGTACGCCGCTGCCGTTCCACGGTAGTTTCGCGGCAGCCAGGTGTTCGGCCAGCAGCCGGGCATAGGGCTGGGACGATCCGTACAGCACCGCGATGCGGTGGGCCGGTCTGGTCTGGAGTGCCTTTGTGACTTCCCGGATAACGCAGCGCACCTCGTCGTCGGCGTCCGAGGCGTGCAGAATCCGGCTGGCCGTTGGCGCCTTCAATGTCGTCGTGTGCTTTTGACGCAGGCAGCGCTCGATTCCGGCATCGGCGCGCTCGTCGCCGGCCAGCGCCGCAACCGTCCGCACGTCGCCAGCGTCTGCTAGCGCGGTGACGAGAGCCGACGCTCCGAGGGACAGTTCCTGCGGCTGGAACAGCACTACCGTACCGATCTCGCGCGCCAGTGCAGGGCAGTGCTGTAACGCCTGCACCGCGGCCCGGCGCAGGTCCGCGACGTCGTACCAGCCTTCGACCAGCCGCGCGACGACTCTCCGGTGGTGGCGTACCACGTCGGCGGCGATCTCCTCGCCGCTCCTTTCGACCGCGGTGAGGGAGTTCTCGTCCACCTCACGGAGTTCACGATGGGCGGCAACAAGCGCCCGCACCGTCGCAGGATGGTCCTTGACCGGGGCGAAGACGCCGGCATCCTCTGCCAGCACGTCCCGCCAAGCGGCGGCGAGGACCGCGTCCGTCACCGGGCGCCGCCGGCCACCGGCGACGAGGATCGGGACGGCCAGGCGCTCGGCCAGCCGGTCGAGGGTCAGTACCGACAGCGCCGCGATGCCCGTTCGTCCGTTCAGCCCTTCGGCCAGCGTGCGCCGGGTGACGACACCGGACAGGTGGGTCGGTACCAGTACGGTCACCGGGGTGAGGGGGTTGTCCGCCTTGAGGTCGGCGAGCTCGGCGCGGAGGGCCGCGTAGGACGGGGCGCCGTAGCGGGTCCACACCACCGACACGACTCGACCGCCTCCCCAGGGGTGCAGGCGCGGGTGCGCCCGGCACGCAGGGAGATCGGCAGAGAGTTATGTCGGTTGAGGCTTATCCGAGATCCCAGGTGGCTTCGTCGTCACCTGCGAGGAGCCTTATGTCGACACTGCGGCAGATCTCGTACCAGAAAGGGTCTTTCACCCGGGTGACGAGCAGAATGGCGTCGGCCGTCACGCCCGCGCCGGCCAGCCGTTGCCGGTACTCCAGGAGCTGCCCCAACCCGAGCCGCAGTTGGTCGGTGTCGTTGCCGTCGAAGCAGCTCTTGATCTCCGCGATGACCTGTCGGTTGTTCGCGCCGCGCCAGGCCACGTCGACCGGCGGGCTCGTCAGCTCTCCCGCCTCGATGCCCCGCTTTGACAGGTGAGCAATCAGTTGACGGCAGAGCGCGTCGTGCTCGGCGTTGGCCCGCTCGCGGGCGGCCGGGCTGGTCGGCTGGACCTCGGGGTAGTCGCCCTCGGCAGGCTTGCCGCGGTAGGGCCGGTCGAAGCCGGTCGGCTCGGCGTCGAGCAGGTCCTCGTCGGGGAGGGTCGGAAGCTCGACATCAGAATCGAAATACAGCACCTCGGCGGCCGCCCAGGCCCGGGCGGCAAGCTCCGGGTCGTGCCTGGAGGTACGCGGTAAGCGCGCAGCAGCCGCCGCCAGCCGAGCGTTCATCAGCCGCGCCGCCTGGACGACCGCCGGCTGATCGACAAACCACTTGGCGTTCTCGACGTCATCGATGTAATACCGAACGGCATCGCGGGCGAAGGACCGCAGCAAATCAGTGCCTTTGAAGATCACCAAGTCATCCTCGCTGAGGCTGCCCGATTTCAGCGCCGCCTTCATTGGGGAGGAGGCCAGGCGCAGCTGGAGGAAGAACCGGCCGGGCCCCCAGGCGACGATGAGGGCTTCCGTATCTCCCACCGTCAGCCGGAGCCACTTGTCGACCGTTCCGTCGTTGCCCGTCAGCGCCCAGCGCTCACCGCCGGTCCGGGCGGCCACCGGCACAGTCAAGCGGATCGCCGTTCCAGCAAACGCCAGCGCGGTCGCCTCGAACCGGTCGTCATCCGACTCGCTCCTGAACGCGGCCCGCATCTGGTCCAGGGCCGCGGCCGCGGCCGGGAGCGCTTCGAAGTCCTCGAAATCATCGGGGCTGCTGAAGACCCACTCCGCGACGCTGCGAGGGTCCGTCACGTCCCAGAGGCGCGCGTATTCGTACGCCGCCAGTTCCGTTGTCAGCTTGTCGACGTCCACGCCATCCCCCGCCATCGGCCTTGATGTGCAGCGGCCGGTGCCGCTTTGCGGGAATCACTGTGACAGTCAGGATGGGTTTGCCGGGGCAGGGTTAACCGGTTGCACCGTCGCATGACCAATCCCGCCACTAGCCAGCAACCGAATTCTCCGGCGCCGAGTAGTAGCACGTCGGGTGATCGACGCGATCATCGAAACTGGCGTACGTTGCCCCGGTGACGGATCTTGCACGCGGCGCATACGAGCACCTCATCACCCGTCGACTCGACGAGCAAATGCTGCCGGTCGCCCGAGACCTGGTAGATCGGCAACGGCTTGACCCGTCCGACGCCGACGTCGTGCTGTCCCGCCACATCGCAGGGCTGACCCATCGGGCGCTGAAGGCCGTCTCCGGCGACGACCGGGAGCGGCTGGCCCGCCAGGTGGAGATCGCCAACCGGATCGCCGAGGCGATAGCCGACCTCTCCCCTGCGGCCGTCGAACCGGCCGACCTCGTCGCCACGCCGCCTGACCTGTTGCTGCGAGCCATCGTGGACCGGCCGGCGGCGCCCGCCTCGGTCGTGTTTCCGCCCCGCCCCGAGACTCCGCTGTCGGCCGGGGCGCTGCTGGTCAATGGGCGTCGACAGCCGCGCATTGGGCACGAGGTGGCCACCGAGATGGCCTCGGCCGATGAGGTGGACCTGCTGTGCGCCTTCATCAAGTGGCACGGCGTTCGGCTGCTGGAGGAGCCCATCCGCCAACTGATCGAGCGGGGCGGCAGGCTCAGGATCATCACGACGACGTACATGGGGGCGACGGATCAGCGGGCGCTGGACCGGCTCGTCCAACTGGGCGCCGAGATCCGCGTGTCGTACGAGACGAAGACGACCCGGCTGCACGCCAAGGCCTGGCTGTTCCGGCGCCACACTGGCGCGAGTACCGCGTACGTCGGCTCGTCCAACCTCTCGAAGTCTGCGCTGGTCGACGGCCTCGAATGGAACGTGCGGATCGCCGCGCTCGAACAGCCGCACATCCTCGACACGTTCGAGGCAACCTTCGACGAGTACTGGGACGACCCGGCGTTCGAGGAGTACCTCCCGCAGCGCGACGGCGGCCGGCTCCGCCAGGCGCTGCAGCTCGAGTCCGGCACCGGCTCCCCAGGGCTGGCCATCGACATCACCAGCCTCGACGTGCGGCCGTACGGCTACCAGCGGGAAATCCTCGACGAGCTGGCCGCCGAGCGGGAGGTGCACGACCACTGGCGCAACCTGGTCGTGATGGCGACCGGTACCGGAAAGACCGTCGTCGCCGCGCTGGACTACAAGCGGCTGCGCGACGCCGGTACGGTCAACTCGCTTTTGTTTGTCGCGCATCAAGAGCGCATCCTGCAGCAGAGCCGGTCGGTGTTCCGGCACGTGCTGCGCGACGGGAGCTTCGGCGAGACATTCGTCGGCGGCGAACGGCCGAACGAGTGGCGGCACGTGTTCGCGTCCGTGCAGTCGCTGCACCGGCGCGACCTCGACGAGCTTGATCCGGCCCGGTTCGACATGGTCATCGTCGACGAGTTCCACCACGCTCAGGCCCCGACGTACGCCCGGCTGCTCAACCATTTGAAACCGCGCGTCCTGCTGGGGCTGACCGCGACGCCCGAGCGCTCGGACGGCCAGGACATCCGAGGCTGGTTCAATGGGCGCACCTCGGTCGAGCTACGGCTATGGGAGGCGCTGGAACGACAACTGCTGGCGCCGTTCCAGTACTTCGGCATCCACGACGACGTCGACCTGTCCACGATCCGGTGGAAGCGTGGGCAAGGGTACGACCAGGGCCAGCTGAGTCACCTGTACACCGGCCACCACGCCCGGGCCCGGCTCATCCTGCAGGCGGTGCGTGACAAGGTCGACGTCAACCGGATGCGCGCCCTCGGGTTCTGCGTCAGCATCCAGCACGCCGAGTTCATGGCCGACTGGTTCCAGCGAGCCGGTGTACCGGCGCTCGCCGTCACCTCCCGGCCCGGGGAGGTCAGCCACGACGAGGCCGTGAAGCGGCTGACCCGGGGCGAGGTGAAGGCACTCTTCACCGTCGACCTGTTCAACGAAGGCATCGACCTGCCGGCGGTGGACACGATCCTGATGCTGCGTCCGACCGAGAGCGCGACCATCTTCCTGCAGCAGCTCGGGCGCGGTCTGCGGCTCGCCGACGGAAAGCCGTGCCTGTCCGTCCTGGACTTCATCGGCGGCCAGCACGCCGACTTTCGCTTCGACCTCCGGTACCGCGCGATCACCGGCATCAGCCGGCGTGAACTGGCCCGCGACGTCGAACACGACTTCCCCACCCTGCCGGCCGGCTGCCACATCCAGCTGGACCCGGTCGCGAAGCAGGTCGTGCTGCGCAATGTGCAGGCGGCGCTGCGGCTGCGGTGGCAGGACGTCACCGCGGAACTGCGCCGGCTCGGGGACGTCAGCCTCGAGACCTTCCTCGCCGAGACCGGGCTTGAGCTGGAGGATCTGTACCGCTCCAAGGCTCGCGGCGGATGGGCCGGGTTGCGGCGCCTCGCCGGGCTCGATGTGTCCCCGCCCGGACCGCATGATGCCGGGCTGAGTTCGGCGATCGGGCGGATGCTGCACCTCGACGACGTCCGGCGACTGGACCTTCTGTCAGAGGTGGTTAGCGGCTCGCGGCCGCCCGCTGGGCGCTTGGCTGCCATGCTGCACGCGTTGCTGTGGGGCTCGTCAGGCGAGGCCGAGGAAGGGTTGGAGCGGCTGTGGGCCGTTCCTTCGCGCTGCGATGAACTGCGGCAGGTGGCTTCGGTGCTGCGGTCGCGGATCCACCGGGTCGGCCGGCCCATCGACCTCTCCGGCCGGATTCCGTTGACGCTGCACGCGCGCTACAGCCGCGACGAGGTGCGCGCCGCCTTCGGGGTCACCGCACCGGTGCGCGAAGGCGTGAAGTGGGTCGAGGCCGAACAGGCCGACCTGTTCTTCGTCACGCTGAACAAGACCCTGGAGCACTACTCCCCCACCACCATGTACGAGGACCGGGCCATCACACCTGAGCTGTTCCAGTGGGAGTCGCAGAGCACCACGTCCACGGCATCGCCGACCGGCCAGCGGTATGTGAACCACGCTTCCCGGGGTTCGTCGGTGCACCTGTTCCTGCGGGAGAGCAAGGAGAGCGACGGCGACCTTGGGGTGCCGCCGTTCCTGTACGCCGGACGGATGCGGTACGTGCAGCACAGCGGGGACCGGCCGATGCGGATCCTGTGGAAGTTGGACAAGCCGTTGCCTGCCGATGTGTTCCATGCTGCGCGGGTCGCGGCGGGATGAACCGGTCACGGCCGTCGGCTATCGGTTAACCCTTGACAACGATCAAAGATCGTCGACACCAAGCCGGACGATTAGGGCGCTGTACCTAGGTTCCTGACATTGACCGTAGGGCTGAAGAAATTGACGCCCCGACCCCCTAAGGTACATGCACCGACTGTAGTGACGTCGTTCGGTGAACGTGGCGGAGGTCCAAGGAATGCCCAAGGCGGATGAGCTGGCCCGGGAACAGGCCTACCTCAACCATGCGCGGCAGATTCGCGAGCAGAAGCGGGAACTGCGCCTGGACGGTACCGGAGCTAAGGCCAACGGGCACCGTCGCGGCAAGATCTCCAACGAGGGCACGCGACTCAGCGACTCCCTCGGCTCTCCCGACGCCCCGGTCGCCATCGGGCGGGTGGTCGACAGCGATATGTCCCTGTACATCGGACATGCGTCGGTCAGAGCCGACGACGGTCGTATGCTCGTGATCAACTGGAAGCTGCCCGCAGCCGAGCCGTACTTCAAGGCCAACCATCAGAATCCGCTGGGGCTACGGAGCAAGCGGACCTTCAAGATGGAAGGCCACAAGCTTGTCGACTTCGAGGAAGTCGTCTTCAAGGCGCTAGCGCGCCAGGTCGCGGCCTTGGAATCGACGGTCAAGGAACCCTTTCAAGGGCCAGACGGGTCGCTGCTCCAGGAGCTCGACTACAAGCGCTCAGGCGAGATGCGTGACATCGTCCGCACCATCCAAGCCGCCCAGTATGAGCTCATCACCGCACCGATGGATCAGGTACTGGTGATCCAGGGCGGCCCGGGCACCGGCAAAACCGCGATCGCGATGCACCGGGTGTCCTGGCTCCTGTACAACCTCCGCCAGAATCTGGCACCGCACAACGTGCTGGTCGTGGGACCCAACAGGACCTTCACCCGGTACATCAAGGGTGTACTGCCGAGTCTCGGTGACCACGACGTCAGGCACGTCACGGTCGCTGACCTGGCCCCGTCGATCACCGTCGGGCGAGCAGAGAAGCTTGAGACCATCCGCCTCAAGGGCGAAGCGCGGATGAGCAGACTTATCCGGAGAGCGCTGTCGTTGAAGGTGTCACCACCGACTGAGGCGACGGTCGACGGGCTTCGGGTCGGGGCTCGCCCCCTGCGCTTGACCGTGGACGCCGTGAACCTGGCGTTCCGGACCGCACTGGATCAACGTGGCCCCTACGCCATCCGGCGCCGCTCCCTGGCTGACACGCTCTCAACGCTGATCCATCATGAGGCCCGCGATCTGCCGGCCGCAGTCCGGGAAACGACGGCCCAGGAGCTGACCGAGCGGATGTGGCCGCGCGTCACCGCCGCAGGTCTGCTGCGGGAGCTCTTCGCGACCCGGGAACGCCTTTCCTCGGCAGGCGAGGGCGACTTCAGCGACGAGGAGCTCAGTCTGCTGCACCGGCGGCCGCGGACAAGTGTCACCGAGGAGGTATGGAGCCAGGCTGACCTCGCCCTACTGGACGAGGCCGACCACCTCATCCAGGGCGAGCCGAACAAGTACGGTCTGATCGTCGTCGACGAGGCGCAGGACTTGTCCGCCATGCAGCTCCGATCTATTGCGCGGCGGTCAAGCAGCGGAGCCATCACGCTCGTCGGAGACATCGCCCAGTCAACGGGCGCCTCAGCGCGCGACAGCTGGAAGGATGTCCTCGCGAACCTACCCCGCAAGCAACTGCACAAGGTGGAGGAGCTCAAGTACGGCTACCGCGTTCCGCGGCAGGTATATGAGTTCGCGGCGCCACTCCTCACGACGGCCGCCCCTGAGGTCGCAAAACCGGCCGTCGTGCGTATCGGGCCTGCCGATCCCGGCCTGCACCACGTGACGCGGGAAGACCGCGCTAGGACCGCCGTACGGATGGCACAGTCCCACGCCGGGAAGGGCAGGTTTGTCGGCATCGTCTGTGCTGACTCCTGCCGGGCGGAGGTGGAGCGAGAACTGAACGAGCAGGAGGTGGACTGGCGGGACGCAGACCAGGGCGAACTCGGCAGTTCCATCAATGTAGTCAGTCCGCACGGCGCCAAGGGACTCGAGTTCGACAGCGTCATCGTCGTGGAGCCGGCCGAGATCGTCCAGGCCGATCCGCGTGGCGAGCGGCTGCTCTACATCGCGCTCACCCGTACCACGAAGTATCTCGAGGTCATATATGCCGACCCGGCGGTACGACACCTCAACCTGCCCGCAGAGCCGGTGGAGAGCCCACGGGAGAAAGTCCTCCAGGAGGTGTCGAAAGATCAGGCGCTTGCCTCTGCCGCTACTTCCACTCCTGCCCCTGTGCCTGTCGCTACCCGGCCTATCAGGTCACGACCGACGCCGCTCGTTGAATCCATCGCTCAGGCGCTCGCCGATGAGTTACGGCAGAAGGCCGCGGAGACGGTAAAGGAAACCATCTATGCGGAGGTCGTACGCCGGGCAGCTGAACTACTCGCCGAACCAGAAGCGGAACAGTCGTCTGACGGCAGCTGAATCCGCGGGAGAAACAGGGTCTTGTCGGCGTGAAGGATCGAAGCCCACGATCAGTCGGAGTCAGACGAACGGTGGCAGCCATATGTGCATGCCGAGGGCTCGAAACCGCTGTGGTTCATCGCGAATCGTCCACCAGTTGCGGCGGGTGAACTGCACGGTTTCCTCCTGTCTCGGATGCCGCTTTCCCAGTGCCTGGCAGATCGGGGCGAGGCCCTCGGTCGGGAACGCGAGTATTCCGACGACGGAAAACGCCTCCAGCAGCACGAGGGTGTACCACTCAACGCCCGGGATCCGATGGACGAGGTGCTCGTTGATCCAGGTGCCGGCAGGGTTGGCCAGGTAACGCACCTGCACCTTCATCCCGTCTACCAGTACGAGATCATGCCCGGCCTGGACCCGACTGGCAGCCAAGATTCCGCCAGTGAGGGCAGCGACAAGCTGTTCGCTGAACTCAGCGAAGGGATCGCGATTGGACGCCGGCAGGCCGAGCGTGGCCAGGAACGCCTGCCGCGCAGGCCGGTAGGCATCCAGCGCCGCCATGAGCTCCGCGACTCGGGCGGAGTTCGCCGATGCGGTACTCATCCGAGGTTGACAATCTCGGCGTCGTCAGTGGCGTGTGCATGGACAAGCGCCGCGTTTTCCGCTAACAGCCGGCCGGCCTTGCGGGTCAGGTCGAGCGGCCGAGGCTCGCCGTCGAGGTAAATCATCGCATCAGTGGCGATTGCCAGCTCAATTGCAGCGCCACGAGCTAGGTCCTCATGGAGCAGCGCATTTATGCGCAGGCTGGTCTGCTGGGTGGGCCCGGGATTGCGATAGTTTCCCGCCAACCGACGGCGCAGGTTTTCAGTCTCACCGATGTAGATGCGGCGGCGGGCACCGGGAATGGCGGAGGCCAGGGTCAGCCGGTACAGACCAGGCACGTTGTCGAGGCTGGGGAACAACAGCTTGCCGCCGGCGTCGAGGGTGACAGCGCCGGCTGGCTGCCAGGCCAAGGCGACCCGGACGTCAACCAGCTGGCGGGCCGGCCCTCCGTTGGAGAGCCCACTCGACGGCGGGACCTCGGCTGAGCAGTGGGCCGGCCTGGTCGCCTGAGTGGCAGTCGGCGCATCCTGGCCCGGTCGGATGAAGCGCACCCGGCGACGATCGAGGTAGACCTGCTCGACGTGGTATCCGGCCGTCAACCAGGACGATGCCTGGACGTGGCCGCTATTGGCCCACCATTGACGCTGCGCCACGGACGGCGGTAACCCGCCGACCAGTTCGGCGATCTCGTCGAAGCTCATCTCGATGTTGCACTGGCCTCGGGCCGCAGCAGCGGACAGGTGGCGGGTCAGCGGGTGGTACTTGCCGGCCATGGGCACCTCCCCCTTAGTTCCATGCAGCCGACCAATCCCGTCGTCCGCTCACGCCACAACATCAGGTACGCCCTCCCGGCCGGCCCCGCGATCCGTTCTCGCACGCGGTAGGGCCCGCCCGTAGATCCACCGCAAGGACTGTTCACGATCAGCCATCCGCACCGTAGCCGTTCGTCAATCAAATCGTTACTGTCCAGACAGTCAAGGGCGCGCTGATGGCTTCGGGCCGTCTGGACCTCACCGAATCGGACCGACGAATCCGGAGACCATGACTTCCATCATCGCGTGGCTAGATACGTCCGCGGATGAACAACGACGCGTGCGTGAACTCATCGCACTGTTCGCCCAGACGGAGAGCCGGGACGAGCTGGGTATCGGCCAGATCCGGGACGTCTTCAGCGACGCGCTCTTCCCCGGTACGTCCGTGATCCAGACCCGCGCACGCTATTTCCTCTTCGTTCCCTGGGTTTTCCGGGACGGCGCCCAGCGGCGACTGTCGGGACCGAAGCTGAAGGCATGGACCGACCAGCGGGAACGACGCCTCATCGAGGCACTGCGACAGGCTGGTGAGAGCGAAGGATTGATCGGCCGCCGAGCCGGCCCGGCCGTCAAGATCTTGCCCTCGGCTATCTACTGGTCAGGGCTGACCCGGTACGGCATCCTCACCCGTGACGCAGCGCCGGACCAGTTGCAACGGGTTGTCGCCGCTGGCCCGGCAGATGGCGCGGACGAGTTGGCGACGCGCGTGCAGGGTGACTGGGCACCGACTCTGCCTGCCCCGCCGGCAGAGTTTCCGGAGTCGGTAGAGGGCGGGTTCGCCATGCCGCGTCATGAAGCGGCCTGGTTACGGGAACAGATGATGAGTGCGGCGCCGGGCACCCTCCTTGCCCACCTTCTCGGTCATACCGATCCCCCGGATCCGGACAGCGGGGCGCCATGGGAGGACACCGCCTGCCTGGCCGCTCCCACAGACGTCCGTTCGCTATTGCGCCACGCTGAGCTGTTCTCGCTGGCCGTCCACGGAGCCGCTCTGCTTTACAACTTGCTCCTCGGCGAGCGCTACGAGAGCGCCGGCCACACCCGCGTCGCGGAGCCGGCTGACAGTTACCGCGACCGTATCGACGAGTGGGCGAAAGAGTGTGCTGACCTCGCCGCCGCCCTGTCCGCGTGGGATCGCGACGAGTTCTGGTCGCTGGTGCTGCGAAGCAACCCCCGCATCAGCCTGGCCACCCGCCTGTTCGTCAACGCGTGGCTGGACGCGATCTGCTCTGGCCGAGCGTCCGCGGTCGCTGACGATCAGGTACTGCGTGACCTCGTTGCCCGGCGGGAACGGCAGCAGAAGAAGGGGCAGTCGCGGTTATCCAACGAGCGGCTGTTGCGAACGTGGTCGGGCGCTTCGGGAAGTGCCCAGCTGACCTACCGCTGGTCGCAGGTACGCCGCATCCTCACCGACATCCACGCCGGATTGGGGCACGATGCTGGCGCCTGACTCCCGCGCGGTCCTGCTCGAGCAGTTGCGCCCGCCACTGGGGTACCGGCTCGACCGGGCGGTCGCCACGACGTTCACCCTGGACCTCACCGCCGCGCTCATACCGCCGCTGGCCTTTGCCGCGTTCGAGGTACGCAGCACCCCGGACCCGGTCGCGGTCATGGAGGCGGTCCGGTCCTGCACCGACCGAGTCGACGTGTTCTGCCAGGCCGGCCAGATCACGGTCCCGCAACGCGCCTCGGACCTGATGGCGTTTCTCGAGCCGATGGTCCACGAGGTACGCCGTCCCCGGCCGGGATACCTCTTCCACCCCAAGCTGTGGCTGCTGCGCTACGTCAGCGACACCGACACGGCGTACCGGCTGCTGTGCCTCAGCCGCAACCTGACCAATGACCATAGTTGGGACGCGGTACTGCGCCTCGACGGCGAGCGCACCAACCGTCCGGCCGCGCTGAACCGGCCGCTGGCGGACCTGGTCCGGGCGCTGCCCACCATGGCACGGTCGCCGCTGCCGGCTGAGCGCCGGCAGCGGCTGGCAGACTTCGCCGAGGACATCCGCCGGATCGAGTGGGAACGCCCGAACGACGTCCGGGAAATCGCCTTCCATGTGCTCGGATTGGCTGGTAACCGCAGCAATCCCGACTTCAGCGGCTACCGGCACCTGGTCGTCGCGCCCTTCTGCAACGATCAGGGCCTGGATCGGGTCGCCCCCTCGAATGACGTCACCGTGGTTTCCAGAGTGGAGGATCTCGACCGACTCGCCCCGTCCACCGCGTCACGCATCGACGCCCACGTCGTTAGCGCACTGGCCGGGCTGGAAGAGAGCACCGACCCTGCTGACGGGAGCGAACTGTCGGTGCTGTCCGGCTTGCACGCGAAGCTCTACGTTGTGGAGCGCAGCCGGCGGGCCCATGTCTTCCTCGGCTCCGCCAACGCCACCGACGCGGCGTTCGGCGGCAACGTCGAGGTACTCGTCGAACTGGTGGGCGGCGCGACCAAGCTCGGCGTGGAGACGTTCCTCGGTGAGGACGCACCGTTCGCCCAGCTGCTCGAAGAGTATGCCGTTGCCGGGGGCGAGCCGCCCGATCCGCAGGACGAGGCGCTGTGGGCGCTGGAGAACCTCGTCCGCGACCTCGCCGAAATCGGATACGCCGCAACGGTGGAACCAGCCGATGGCGGCCACCGGCTCAGCGTCACGAGCGACCGACCGCTGGCGTTCCCCGATGGTTACCAGGTCAGTCTCGAGTTGCTGACCCGACCGGGGCAGGCGTGCCGCCAGGAGCCGATGAACCATTCCCAAGCTGTTTTCGAGCCGATCACCACCGCGGACATCACGCCGTTCGTCGCGCTACACGTCGAGTCACCGCAGGGCCTGCGCCGCGGCACTGTGATCCGGGCCGTCCTGGTCGGTGACCCCGCCGGCCGCCTCGATGAGGTGCTGGCCCGGCAGGTCGACAGCACCGAGAAGTTCCTCCGCTTCCTGGCCCTGCTGCTCGGACTGTCCCAGGCGGCCGTTCCGCTCGAGTTGGCCGGAGTCGAAGGCGCCGGCGGTGACGGCCGCTTCAGTACCGGTTCCGGCATCTTCGAGATGGTCGTCCGCGCGTTGGCCGACCAGCCGCAGGCCCTGGCAGACCTGGATCGGCTGGTCGCGCGGCTGCGCTCGAGCGAGGCGGGCCGAGATGTGCTGCCCGAGGGCTTCGAGCAGCTGTGGGATGTCATTGTCGCCGCACACCGCAGACTTCCGAAGACGAAGGTGGACCGATGAGCAGGGCGAGGGAACGGTTCACCGCAGCACCCGTCCTGGCGGGCCTGACCGCGTTCCAGCAAGCCACTGTCGCGCACGTCGCCGATCGTTTCTACGGCCCGGAGCCGTCCACGCGGTTCCTGGTCGCCGACGAGACCGGCCTCGGCAAGAGCCTGGTAGCCCGGGGCGTCATCGCCCGCGCGATCGAGCACCTGCAGGACGACTCGAGCGTCGACCGCATCGACATCGTGTACGTGTGCTCCAACGCCGACATAGCCGACCAGAACATCCGGCGCCTGGACGTCACCGGCGACCCGCATCTGCCGTTCGCGAGCCGACTGACGCTACTCCCCAAGCACTCCGCGCGGCTTGCGGATGCCGACCGGCACCGGTTCACCAAACCGGTCAACCTGGTGTCGTTCACTCCCGCTACCTCTTTTGAGATGGGTTGGCAGACCGGCAAGTCCGAAGAGCGCGCAATGCTGTTCCTGTTGCTGGCCGACATGCTCGACCTGGATGGGTACCGACGAACCGCCGCACTGCGACTGCTGCAGGGCGGGGTCACCAGCCTCGATCGGTTCGCCGGTACCGTGGCGCGACTGGAAGCAGAGCTGGTCCGCGGTGTCGATCCCGTTGTCATGAAGGCGTTCCGGAAGGCGGTGCGACGCGGACTCGGCCGCGAGTTCGAAGCGCTCGTCGAGGAGATGGGGCGACGCCGCAGCGTGCCCGACGAGCTGCGGCACGACGTCCGTACCTTGATCGGGAGGCTGCGCGGAGAGCTGGCCAGGGTCAGCGTCCATACGCTCGAACCGGATCTGGTGATCCTCGACGAGTTTCAGCGCTTCCGGCACCTACTCGATCCCGAGAGTGGAGGCGAAGCGGCCGAGCTGGCCCACCACCTATTCGAGTACGGCGACGCTCGGGTGTTGCTGTTGTCTGCGACACCGTACAAGCCATTCACCTACGTCGAGGAGTCGCTCGCCGGCGACGACCACCACCGCGACTTCCTCCAGACTCTCCGCTTCCTCGCCAACGGCCGCTCGGGGTTGTCAGCCGACGATGTCGCAGAGAACCTCGCCGCCTACCGGCATGCCGCCGTTACCGGCGCTCCGTTGGAGCACCTGACCGCCCGCCTACGCGCACAGCTTCTCCGGGTGATGTCCCGCACGGAGCGGCCGCAGTTGGGCAACGACGGGATGCTGGTCGAACACCTCACCACCGCGGCCTCGGTCGAGGAGAAGGACCTGCTCGGCTATGTCGCCCTCCGCGAGGTCGCCCGCGCCGTGGACGGCCAGCTTGCCCTCGACTACTGGAAGTCCGCGCCCTACTTCATCAACTTCATGGACGGGTACCAACTCGCGGACAAGGTACGCAAGGCACTGGACGACCCGGACCGCGCGCTGACTCTCGGGCCCCTGCTTCGTCGTACCCAGCGCATCGACCCTTCCGCGGTGCGCCGCTTCGACCCGGTGGACATGGGCAACGCCCGGCTGCGGCAACTCGCCGACGAGACGGTCGCGCCGGGCTGGTGGCGGCTGCTGTGGGTACCGCCGTCCCTGCCGTACACGGCGTTTGAGGGGCCGTACGCGGAGCCGTTCGCCGAGCAAGTCACCAAGCGCCTGGTCTTCTCCTCGTGGGCGGCAACGCCGACGGCCGTCGCCGCGCTGCTCAGTTACGACGTCGAGCGGCGCCTGGCGGAGGGCAGCCGGCTGGCCGAGAACACTCCGGCCGCTCGGCGCAGAATCGCCACGCGGCTCTCGTACCGGCTTGACAGCGGGCGTCCCGCAGCCATGACCAGCCTGGCGCTGTTCTGGCCCACCCCCGGCCTGGCCCGCGCCGCAGATCCCCTCGCTTGGGCCCGCCGCGAACCGGACCGGACGCTGACCGCGAGCGAGTTGGAGCAGGCGATCGCCGGGCAACTCGCGGCACATCTCCCGGCTGGCGACGACGCCCAGAGCGGTGGCGGCGAGGCCTGGTACTGGGCCTCCCAGCTCAGCTGGCCAGACTCGCTACCCGCGGGCCTTGACCGGGACACCATCATCGCGGCACTCGGTGGAACGGCGACCGACGAGGACAGTGGCGACGATCCGACCGGTCTGGCGGCACATGTCGACGTCGCCTTGCGCGCTCGCGCCAACGCTCTCGACCTACCGGCCCGTCCGAACGATCTGGCCGTCACCCTCGCGGCCATCGGGGCCCACTCCCCCGGCAACATCGCCTGGCGGGCGCTCGGCCGACTCCTGAACAGTCAAACCGCCGTCACCCCCGAAGGCCACTGGCGCGCAGCGGCGGTGTTAGCGTCCGGGCTGCGCAGCCTGTTCAGCCGTCTGGAGGCAACGCTGCTGCTCGACCAGCTGCTGCCCGAAGAGGTGTACTGGCGGGCCGTGCTGCGCTACTGCGCCTGGGGCAACCTGCAGGCCGCCCTCGACGAGTACCTGCATCACCTGGCACTCGACGGCACAGCCGGCAGCCTCGATGACGGAAAGCTCATCGACCTCGCCGACCGCGCCCGGAACGCGATCTCCCTGCGCCCGTCACGCTACGAGGCCTTCGACCCGCTCAACCCCGACCGGCCGATCCCGTTCACCAGCCGATTCGCGCTCCGGTTCGGCAACAAGCGCCAGACCGACGAAGGTGGGCGGCACTCCGAGGTTCGGCAGTCCTTCAACTCACCGTTCTGGCCGTTCGTACTCGCTACGACCAGCGTCGGCCAGGAAGGCATCGACTTCCACTGGTGGAGCCATGCCGTGACGCACTGGAACACCCCTGCTAACCCCGTCGACTTCGAGCAGCGCGAGGGTCGAGTTCACCGGTACGCGGGACATGCCGTGCGCCGCAACATCACCCACCGGCATCGCAAGAGCATCCTCACCTCGGAGGACCCGAACCCCTGGGCCGCCGCGTACGCCGCGGCCACGGACGAGACCGCCAACCTCGGCGATTTCGCTCCGCATTGGATCTACCCGGGGCCGGCCCGGATCGAGCGGCACATCGCCCCGTATCCGCTGAGTGGCGATATCGCGCGGTTGGAGCGGCTCAAACGGGATGTCGCGCTGTACCGGCTGACGTTCGGCCAGCCGCGACAGGAAGACATGATCGAGTTGCTGCGACGGCGGGCCGACGGAGAGGCCGGCGACCACCTACAGGACATGCGCATCGACCTGACGCCGCCGAGCGTGTGACACCGGTCCCCATCGCTTCGCATCATGAGAGGAACAGGATCGTATGGCATCACGGACGCCGCCAATTCGGGTCGCGTGCCACGTAATCGACGATCCCTTCCAGGTATTCCGCGACTACTGCATCGACTACCCGAACACACTTCGCCGGTACGACTGGGCGCAGGTTGACAGGTTGAGGCTGTCGCCGGAAGTCGTTTCGGCGAGCAGGAGCTTGTTCAGCAGGATTAGTCGGGAACAGGAACTCCGCCTGCTCAGCCTGAATGTCAATGCGCCATGGGACATCGTCCCGCCTGACGCTCGCCTCCATGACGCCGATCCACTCGTCCGAGACGGTCTCTACGGCAGAGCCTTAACGCTCTACAACCACTTCCTCCACCAGTCCGGAGATGGAATCGCGGACGCCAAGGTGAGCAAGTCCCTGCACCTCACCCGGCCGGCGTTCTTCCCGATCCTTGACACTCAAGTTCTGAAGCTGTATCGCACTTCAGCGCAGATAGCAGCACGGGACCTCTCCGAGGCGGGAAGTCCGTACGCACCACCGCGACGTGCTTTCTGGGAAGCGTTTCGGCAGGATGTCATCCGAGCGGGCGACGGGCTCGCTGCGTTACGTGACGCTGCCCGCAATGATGACCACCCGGTCGTAGCAGAGGCGGCGGACCAACTCAGCGACGTACGCATCATCGACATCCTCGCGTGGTCCATCAGTAGACAGATCGCCAGCACCAGTTGGCGATGACAGGCGATATCCGGTCAGGGAATCAAGAGGTACGGAAGGTGGTAAGCCAATTCAGCGGATTCCCAGCAAGCGCGGCGTCGGCCAGACGTAGGGCCGCAGCAGTCTTCAGCGCACTACGCGAACTGTCAATCCAGCGCTGAACGGTGTCCGTGCCCTGGTGGCGGTACTCAACCGCCTGTACCAGGCACTCGAGCTTGTCGGCGTCGCGAGCCACGACGGCTTCGAGCGTCTCCGCCGCCTCGTACTCCGCGACAGCCGCCCTGATGGGATCGGCGACCTCCGGCGGGCACGCCGAAACCTGGTCTGCGGTCACCGTCTCGTTGTCGGCCGCCGTCAGGTAGCGGCGGCCAATGTGCGGGATGTCGCTGACTCGCGTCTCCTGGGTGTCGTGCAGCAGGCACAGGAGCGCCACGCGGGCCGGATCGGCACCTTCCATGCCCGCGAGCACGATGCCGATGATCGCGGTACGGAACGAGTGCTCCGCGATCGACTCGGGGTCGCTGATGCCCGCTATCCACCAGCCGGTACGTTTGGCCCTCTTCAGCATCCCGGCTTCGAAGATGAAGCTCATCGCGCCGGCTGCTTCGGTGTCAGTCATCGCCTCGCCCTGTCGCCGGTGAGTCCGCCTATTCGCAGGCCGTAGAGGACCGACGTTAGCTCTCGCCGGGACTGATCGGATATCCCACCCTCGTCCAGCAGCCGCTCGCCCCGGAGCAACAGGTCGCGCCCGACCGCTGGAGCGTCGTGGACGAGATCTCGGCGCGCGGCGAGCAGCGCCCAGATGGTATGGACGTTCAGATCGACGAAGGTATGGCCCGCATGGAGTCGCTCGGTGAGGTGGCGGAGCAGACCTGCGCCCCGCCAAGCCGAATCGTCATCGACCATGAAGGTGTCATCGTGTTGACGTTGGCGTAGCTCGCCGACTCAGTAGGCCCAGTAGTTCAACCCTGCACGCTCACAGGCGTCGTCAGGGTGCCCGCGGGCGATGAAGTCCCGAAGTAGCCGAGGGTCGCCCTGCTTGGCCAACGAGGTCGCCACCGACCGAGCATCCGGCCAAAACAACGACCAGGTGTGGAAACCTGCGGGCACAACGGACGCACGAGTCCGACCCCGCAACCAGCCTGCCGTGTCGCCATTCGGATCCATCCCCGCAAGGAAGCACGCTTGGCGATGAAGGAGAACCTGGGCTGGATCCCGCCGGTCAGCGCGATCAGCAATGACTTCGAGGTTGGCGAAAAACGTTCTTCGCTCCCCGCATTCGAGAAGGGGACGTGGTGCGACCGGACCCCGACGCGCTGCCCGAACGCATCGTCCAACACTGCGAGCAACTTCGGGTGAGCGCCAAGTCGAGCGAGCCGCGCGCGAATCGCCACGATCTGGCCGTACGCAACAGAGGTGAACGGTCGGCGCCCCGATTCCCAGCCTTGAACCTGTCAACGAC
>NZ_BOON01000056.1 GCF_016863255.1 Planosporangium mesophilum | reverse complement strand
ACCCGGCCCGGTAAGGCACGGTCACGCCGAACTGCTACGCGAGCGGATCGACGCGCGGGGCCGGCGGCGGTCGAGGTCGGCCGCCAAGAGGAGCGTTTCCACTGTGGCGCATGGTGGCCCGCGCCGGGCGGTACGGCTATGCGTGACGCACTTCGTGATCGCTGGATCATGCGTCGCCGCAAGCCTGGCACTGCTCCACCGGGTAGCCCGGAATGTCGGGGCACCAGGCTGCAAGGGCAACCGAAGGCCGGGGCAGCCGAAGGCCGGGGCGGTGGGGTGCCGGGGCGGTGGGATGCCGGATACCAGATATCGGGGCGGGGATGCTGCGGCCCGGGATGCCGCGGACTGGCGTACCGCCCCAGGCGGAAGGGGCGCTCGCCGGTCCGGAAACAGGTCTGATGGCCCTTCGCCGACGGTGGCGCGTGCGCCAGAGTTGACGGCAGGAGGGGGGACCGGATGGCCATGATTCAGTTCACCGACGCGGGCGCCGCGAGGCAGGGGCACTCGGCTACCCGCGCGCTCGCCCAGGCAGCCGTCGCCGCCGGCCGAGCGCCGTCGATCTGCAACAGTCAGCCGTGGCGATGGCGGATCGCCGACGACGTAGCGGAGTTGCGCGCCGACTGGGAGCGCCAGGTCGCCGTGGTCGATCCGGACGGCCGGCTGCTGACGATCAGCTGCGGAACCGCGCTGCACCACGCGTGTACCGCCCTGGCCGGTGACGGTTTCGTCATCGACGTCGCCCGCCTGCCCGACGCGGGTGACCCTGATCTGCTGGCCCGTATCCGGGTGGACGGTGCAGGTACGCCGGAGCGGGCGGCGGTGCGCCTGCGGCTGGCGATGGCGCTGCGCCACACCGACCACGGCCCCTTCGCCGACGTGGAGGTGCCGCCACCGGCGGTTGACCGGCTGCGCGAGGCGGCCGAGGTACAGGGCGTCCACCTGCGGCTGCTGCGTCCGGACGAGGTGATCAAATTCGCGATCGCGGCGAGTGCGGCCGAGTTCGCAGATCCGTCGGCCCCGATCCCGGAGAGCACGGTCATCCCGGTGGGCACGGTCATCCCGGTGGGCACGGTCATCCCGGTGGGCACGGTCATCCCGGTGGGCACGGTCATCCCGGACAGCATGGCTATCCCAGAGGGCACGGGGCCCGATCATGGCCTGCGGCTCGCGCCATTGCGGAGCGGCGGCCTCGGCGGACTGTCCGGTACTGGCCCGCGCGACCTCGTGGAGCGGCACGCGTGCTACGCGGTGCTGGTAGCCGACGAGGACCGTCGCGGAGACTGGCTGGCCGCCGGGGAGGCGCTGTCGGCGGTGCTGCTGACCGCTACCGACGAGCGGCTGGGAGCGTTGCCGATCAGTGAGGTGATCGAGGCGGCCGCTACCCGGATGCTGCTGCGCGAACTGCTCGGCGGAGGTGGGTACCCGATGGTCGCGGTCAGGATCGGTGTGCCGGCCGACGGGCCGCTCGCGGCCGCCGCACGCCGCGCGGCCGCCGAGGTGGCGGTACCGGCATGACGGTACCGGCGCGGCGGTGACGGGTTCAGCGATCGGTGCAGTGCGTGCCCCGGGTGACGACGACCGGGCAGTCCGCGTGCTGGACACAGTACTGGCTGACCGAGCCGAGCAGGGCGCCGATGAACCCACCGTGCCCGCGGCAGCCCAGTACCAGTAGGTCGGCGCCCTCGGCGGCCTGCAGTAACGCGACGGCGGGAGGTCCGTGCACGACCCTGGTACGGATGGGCGCCGGGGGGAGTCCACCCGCCACCTCGGCGACGCTCTCGGCCAGGGTCTGCTCACCGGCCCTGGCCAGCGCCGTGCTCTCCGCGCCGATCTCGAGAATGGGCGCAACTCCGGCGAGGGGCGGGACCTCCCACGCGTTGATCACGTCCACCCACGCGCCGGTCAGTTCGGCCTGGCGGACAGCCCACCGCAGCGCGTGCTTCGACGGCTCCGAACCGTCGACTCCAACCACGATCCGATGGTCGTTCCCGCTGTCGGCCGTGCCCCTCTCGACCATGCCCCTCTCGACCATGCCCCTCTCGGCCGTGCCCCTCTCGACCATGCCTCGACCCTCATCCGGGCCGGATAGCGCCGGGAGGGTCCAACGGCCCAGGTCATCGGTCCCTTCGGCCGTCCGTGCCCGCGTTCCCTGGCAGCAGGCGCACGGGCCCATGGCCGTCGGCGCCGGTGGGGCTGTCTCCTGCCCCGGGCACCGGGCGGCTCCGATGGCGGCACCCCGGCAGGGGCGGGTCGGACCAGGCAGAGTCGGGTAAAGACCGGGAAAATCCGCATCGGCGTATAGCTCGTTGGGCAGCCCACAATGTGCGGATGTACGCCGGGTACGGTAGCGCGGTGGGACTGAATGCGTCGGGCTGTGCGGCCGAGCCGGTGGTCACGCTGTGGCGATGACCGGAACCTGGCTGGGCGACGCCTTCGCGCACGAGGCTTTCGTGTTCCACGAGGACGAGGCGATGATCGACCGCTGCGTGCCGTTCGTGGTGGAGGGCCTCGAGCGCGACGAGCCCGTCATCGTCGTCGCCACCGAGACCGTACGGGACGCGCTCGGCAGCGCCCTCGGCAGAGACCTGGCCCGGTTGGCGGTGCTCGGGGAGGCCGAGACCTGGTGGCGGGGCGACGCCGCCACGACCCTCCAGGCGTACGACCGCGACCTGCGCCGCCTCCTCGCCGCCGACCGACCGTGGCGGCTGATCGGTGAGCCGGTGTGGCTGGCCGCCGAGGGCGGCCGCGTCTGGAGCCGGTACGAGGCCGTGGCGAACGACTGCTACGCCACGTTCCCGTACTACAGCCTGTGCCTGCACGACCGGCGGCGGCTCGCCCCGGACATCATCGACGACGTCCTCCGCACCCACCCTCTGACCTGGAACGGGTCGGCGCCGGTGGCCTCGTCGGCGTACGAGCAGACCGGCGCGTACCTGAGTTCGGTCGAACCCGGCTGGTACGCCCGGCCCGACATCGCCGCGACGATGTTCGCCACCAGCGCGAGGCAGATCCGCGCCGCCGTCCGCGAGGCCGCCCCCGACGGGTGGGAAGCCCGGCACGACGACATGATGATCGCGTTGCACGAGCTTGTCGCCAACGCGGTACGGGCCGCCGGCGCGGCAGAGGTGAGCACCTGGTCGGACGGGCGGGACCTGGTGTGGGAGGTGGCCGACACCGGCCCCGGACTCCACGACATCAGCGCCGGCTACAGCCCACCCGGTGATCACCTGGAGAGCGGCCGTGGCCTGTGGTTGGCCCGCAGCCTCTCCGACGATGCCTCCGTCCGCGCGTGGGGGCCGGGGACCGCCATCAGACTGTTCTTCCGCCGGCGCTGATCGTCAGTGGTGACGTAGAAGCTGGCCCGTGGGTCGCGTCGCAGGTTCCGTACCTCCGCGCGGTCGTCCGTACTCGAGATTCGGATCCTGCGCCTGGTGCCGTCGTAGACATGGCCGACGTTGGACAGTTGTGGCCCGCCATCGCGCTTGAGCGTGACGAGTACACCACGATGCCGCCGCGCCAACAGGTCGAGCAGCACCGTATCTGTCGGCGTCCCGGTTGGTGTTCCCCGGTTGGTGTCCCGGTCGGTGTCTCTGTCATCGAGTCCGTCCCGTCCCGCTGCGGGGCGGCGCGTCCGGGGGGCGCGTCCGGGGGCAGGGAAGCCGGCGGCTCAGCCGAGTCGAGCGGCCACCGCCGAGCGCAGCTCGGGGAGTCGATCGTGCAGGAGGCCCGGGCACTCGGTGTTGTTGAAGTCCTTGTGCCCGTAGATCTCCGTCGGCGGGATCCCGTACTGCTGGCAGGTGAACGCGCAGAACAGTACCAGGCTGTTCCACAACGCCTGCGGCGGTTGCACCTCCAGATAGGTGCCTTCGTTCTCGATACCGATGGCCTGGTTGTTCTGGCCGACGCAGTGCGCGCCCTGGACCATCGTCTGGCCGTGCAGTAGCCCGTACAGGCTGCCGTGGCGCCCCTCGGTCAGCCACCCGCCGCGGCTGTTGGTGAAGTGCTGACCGGAGTCGCCCCAACCCCTGTTGTCCATGTGCAGGTTCTGGATGTCCCTCGAGTTCGCGAACGCGTGCGCCTGGCTGTAGTCGGTCGAGTTAGGGAACGCGGTGTGATGCACGATGATCTTGTTCGGGCGGTTCTGGAGGACGGTGATGGCCGACGGCGACGGTGGCCGCGCGCCCCAGGCCGCGCAGTTGGCGATGTCTGGCTGGTTCACGGCGGCGAACGCTGGTGTGGCGGCAAATGTATCCGCGACGAACGGAACCGCCGCCGCTGCGCTGAAAACGGCCGCACCCCGCAGGAGGGCGCGACGCGAGAGCGGTCCGGACGGCAGCGGCCCGGACGGCAGCGGCCCGGACGGCAGCGGTCCGGACGGCAGCGGCCCTGATGAGGCCGATTGCGGCGGTCCGGACGGCAGCGGCCCTGATGAGCCCGATTGCGGCGAGCCGGGCGGCAAAGAACCAGATGGCAGCGAATCAAACGACGGCGAACCAGACATCGGGCCCCTCCCGCAAGGATGTGGCCTTCATTGGTTCACATCGATGCCTATGCGGACAAGGGGCTTCGAAAATTTTTTACGACTCCGATGATCGGATCGGAGGTTGGCAACCAACGGGGCTATCGGGAACTGGGGCACTCGTCCAGGCCGTGGTTGTGGTACGAGCAGCCGCTGCAGCCCGTACTCGAAGGAAATCCGGCTTCGCAGCCAGCTGATGCGTCTGCTGCCGCACCTGCCGGGCAGGAGCAAGATGATGGGCGGCATCCGGAAGGCGGCGAACGCGATCGAGCTGCGGGACCACCCCTGATCAGGGACCACCCCTGACCAGGGACCACCCCTGACCAGGGACCACCCCTGACCAGGGACCGTGTCCGACACGGGACCGTACCTGACTAGAGGAGCGTGCGGATGACGACCGAGACGGTGGACGCCGTCGTGGTCGGCGCTGGCCACAATGGACTGGTCGCGGCCAACATCCTCGCCGATGCCGGCTGGGACGTGCTGGTACTGGAGGCCACCGACGTCCCCGGCGGGGCGGTCCGCTCCGCCGAGCTTGCGGCGCCGGGGTACCTGTCCGACCTGTGCAGCGCGTTCTTCCCGTTCGGCGCGGCCTCCCCGGTACTGCGGGAGCTGGAGCTGGGCGAGCACGGGCTGCGCTGGACGCACGCCCCGGACGTGGCGGCGCACCTGCTGCCGGACGGGCGAGCCGCGGTGCTCAACCGGGATCCCCGGCGCACGGCCGCGTCGCTGGACGAGTTCGCGCCCGGCGACGGCGAGCGGTGGCTGCGACTGTACGAGCGGTGGCTGCGGATCAGCGATCCGTTGATGGATGCGATCCTGCGCCCGTTCCCGCCGATTCGCCCGTCGCTGCGGCTGCTGCGGCGGGAGTCGGTGGCCGACCTGCTGCGGCTGGCGCGCCGGTTCCTGGCGTCGGCCCGGGCACTGGGGGAGGAGGTGTTCGACGGCGAGGGGGCGAAGGTCCTCGTCAGCGGGATGGCGCTGCACACCAACCTGGCGCCCACCGACGCCGCCAGCGGTGCGTTCGGCTGGTTGCTGTGCATGGTGGGCCAGCAGTACGGCTTCCCGGTACCGGTCGGTGGGGCGCAGCGCATCACCGACGCGCTACTGGACCGGCTGCGGGCGCGCGGCGGTGAGGTCCGCTGCGGTGCGACGGTCGACCGGGTGATCGTGGGCGGCGGCCGGGCCCTCGGCGCCGGCTGCGGAGACGGCCGGCTGTTCCGGGCCCGCCGTGCGGTGCTGTGTGACGTGCCGGCCCCGGCGCTGTACGGGCACCTGGTCGCCGCCGGTCACCTGCCCCGGCGGCTGCTGGCGGACCTGCGCGGCTTTCAGTGGGACTACGCCACGCTCAAGGTCGACTGGGCGCTGTCGAAGCCGGTGCCGTGGACCACGGAGGCGGTGGCCGGCGCCGGCACGGTACACCTGGGCGTCGACGTCGAGGGCCTGGGCCTGTACGCGGGCGAGCTCGAGGCGAACCGCCGGCCCCGCGCGCCGTTCCTGCTCGTCGGCCAGATGACCACCGCCGACCCGACCCGCTCACCCGCGGGTACGGAGTCGCTGTGGTCGTACACCCACCTGCCGCACCGGCGGCGGTGGAGCACGGACGAGATCGACGACCACGTCGACCGGATCGAGGCGGTTTTCCAGCGCCATGCCCCCGGGTTCTCCGACGTCGTCGTCGGCCGCCGGGTCACCGGCCCGGACGAGCTGGAGGAGGAGAACCCGAGCCTGCAGGGCGGTGCCGTCAACGGCGGCTCGGCGGCGGTGTACCAGCAACTGTTCTTCCGCCCGATCGTCGGCCTCGGCCGGGCCGACACCCCGGTCGACCGGCTGTACCTCGCCAGCGCGTCGGCGCATCCCGGCGGGGGCGTGCACGGCGGGCCGGGCGCCAACGCGGCGCGCGCCGCGCTGGCCCGCTGGCGCCCGATCCTGGGCGACCTGTACCGGGCGACCGTCCAACGGGTGCAGCGGTCCATCTACACCTGACCCATCACGGGTCTGTGCCGGTGCGATCGGTAACGCGGCGTATTGACATTCCGGGTGGACCGTACGCCACAACGATTGCGGGTACCCATGTGATAAACGGCGTTATCTCAGGGCTTTGGTGGCCTTCCGCATGGCCTGCTCCAGTTCGCCGCCCTCGGGTACCTCGGCCAGCCAGCCCAGGGACCACGCCTCGCTGTCGGGGATCTCGCCGCCCGCCGCCGCGAACGACAGCACCGCCGGCCCGAGGGCCCGGCGGTGCCTGGCCGGCATCCGGGCCACGATGCTCTCGACGGCCTCCCGGCGGTGGCTCATGATCCGTTCGATGAGATCGCGCCCCGCGTCGCTGAGCTCCAGCATCACGTTGCGCCGATCGACCGGGTCGTCGCGCCGGCTCAGCAGGCCGGCCCGGACGAGGCGGTCGCAGGCGCGGGTGGCGTTGGAGGGGTGTACGCCCAGGCTCCGGGCCACCGCGTCCAGGTTCAGCGACCGCCGGCTCGCCACCATCGCGAGGATCCGCAGCTGGGGGAGCGTGATCTCCTCCGCGAACTCGGCGACCGACCGGGCGGCGACGCCGATCAGGACCCGCGCCGCCAGCATGACGGCCTCGACCTCGTCAGCGCCGGCTGTGTCGGCGCCGGTCGGAACGGCGCCGACGGCGTTGGGAGCTTCGCGATCGGCGCGCTCGGGCCGGGTAGGGCTCACGCGCGCCATTGTCCCGCACAACTTGCGAGACGGCAAAGATTGCGTACTCGCTACTATTGGCTGACGAAGTCACTGGTCGTTGGCTTGCAGGTCCGTAGAGATGACCACTTCTTGAAGTGACCACGGCTGTTTGAAGTGACCACAGCTGTTTAAGTGACCACGGCTGCTTGAGTGACCACGGCTGTTTAAGTGACCACGGCTGCTTGAGTGACCGCGGCTGTTGAAGTGACCACGGCTGCTTGAGGTGACCACGGCATCGCGGAGCGCGCCGGTGGCGGTCTGGAGCCCACCGGGTAGGTGGGACTGGTTCGGACAACGGCGGGGTAGGAGGAGGCTATGACGGTGATCGATGCGATGCGGGCGCCCCGCCAGGAGAAGACGTTCTTCGGGCAGCCGCGCGTGCTGGCCAACCTGTTCGGCGTGGAGCTGTGGGAGCGGTTCTCGTTCTACGGCATGCAGGGCATCCTGCTCATCTACCTGTACTACTCGGCCTCGCAGGGCGGCCTGGGTATCGACCGCAACACCGCCACCAGCATCGTCGGCGCCTACGGCGGGCTGGTGTACCTCTCCACCGTCCTCGGCGCCTGGCTGGCGGACCGGCTGCTCGGCTCGGAGCGGGTCCTGTTCTACAGCGCCGTACTGGTCATGTGCGGGCACATCGCGCTCGCCGTCCTGCCCGGCCTCGTCGGGGTCGGGGTCGGCCTGGTACTGATCGCGTTCGGCAGCGGCGGGGTGAAGGCAAACGCGACCTCGCTGGTCGGCTCCCTGTACGCCGAGGGCGACGACCGCCGCGACGCCGGCTTCGCCCTGTTCTACCTCGGCATCAACCTCGGCGCCCTGGTCGGGCCGCTGCTGACCGGGCTGCTTCAGCAGAAGCTGGGCTTTCACTACGGCTTCGGCCTCGCCGCGGTCGGCATGGCGCTCGGGCTGATCCAGTACAGCCTCGGCCGCAGGCGGCTCACCGGTGCCGCGCGGGAGGTACCTCACCCGCTGCCCGCGTCCCGCCGCCTCCTCGCGGCCGGGGTCGCCGTCGCCGTGGCGGTACTCGTCGCGGTGCTGGCCCTCACCGGGGCGCTGCCCGCCCGGCGGCTCGCGGACGTGGTCGTCGGGCTGAGCGTGGTCGCGGCGCTGGCGTACTTCGCGGTGATCCTCTCCAGCCGGGCGATCACCCCGGTCGAGCGGCGGCGGGTGCTGGCGTTCATCCCGATGTTCGTCGCCAGCGCCGTGTTCTGGTCGCTGTACCAGCAGCAGTTCACCGTCGTGACCATCTACTCCGACGAGCGTCTGGACCGGACCCTCTTCGGCTGGGAGATGCCGGTATCGTGGGTACAGTCGATCAACCCGATCTTCATCATCCTGCTCGCGGGGGCGTTCGCGGCGCTGTGGACCAGGCTCGGCCCGCGCCAGCCCTCCACCCCGGCTAAGTTCGCCGCCGGCACGATCCTGATGGGCGTCGGCTTCCTGCTGTTCCTGCCGCTGGCCGGCAGCGGGCCGCACGGCACGCCGCTGCTCGCGCTGGTCGGCATCCTGCTCGTCTTCACGATCGCGGAGCTGCTGCTGTCCCCGGTCGGGCTGTCGCTGTCGACCAGGCTCGCGCCGAAGGCGTTCCAGACCCAGATGGTCGCGCTGTTCTTCCTGTCGGTGGCGCTGGGTACCGCCATGTCCGGCTTCCTGGCGAGGTACTACAGCTCCGACCATGAGACCGCGTACTTCGGCGTGCTGGGTGCCGTGGCGATCGCCCTGGGCGTCATCCTGGGCCTGGCCGGCCCCGCCATCCGGCGGCTGATGGGCGGCCTGCGCTGAGAGTTGGCCGACCTTCCCAAGCCAACCGGCGGGCGGCGTGCCACCGAGGGA
>NZ_BOON01000055.1 GCF_016863255.1 Planosporangium mesophilum | reverse complement strand
CGTGCCACCGAGGGACGCCGCCCGCCGCGCTCACGTCAGCAGGCCGCGGACGTAGGCCGCCTGGCCGGCGTGCTGGATGTCGTCGTCGGCGATGCTCACCAGTCGGACGCCGAGGGTCACCGGTGGATCCCACCGCTTGTCGACGACCCGGTCGAGATCGTCCGACTTGAGGCCGCGCAGGAAGTCCCGGGTACGCGCGTGGACGGCGTCGTAGTACTCCACGAGGACCTCGGGGCCGTCCGGACGGACCTGTTCGACCTGCCCGGGGGAGTGGCCGTAGCCGGTGTTGGACGGGTCGGCGCCGAGCCCGAAGCGGGCCGCCCACTCACCCTCCGCCCACACCTGGTCCCGGCCGAGCAGCTCGGCGACGTGGTGGTCCTGTACCCGGGTGAGGTGCCACACGAGCCAGCCGATCGAGTTGGTGCCCGGCGCCGGTGACCACCCCAGCTGCTCCGGCGTGAGCCCCTCGACCGCGGACCGGACGTGCTCCGGGATCCGGTCGAACGTCTCGATGAGTACATCGTTCACGTTCACTTCGACGGCAGCCTCCTTCAACGTGTTTCCTGTACCCGTACCGCCCTTACCCGTACCGCTGTGGCCCGCCGACAAACGTTGACGGCCGCCCGCGTCGGGGTGTGTCCGATCACGACGTATTGTTACCGGCGGGTAGAGGTCGATACCTTTGCGCGCGGGGAGGAGATGACCATTAATCATCGTACGGTCGGCGGAGCGCCGGTGAGCGCCACCGCGTGCGTCCCCACGTCACTCGCCGCTAGGGTCAGCAAGTGACCCAGGCCCCACTGCGCGTGGCCCTGCTGTCCTACCGGAGCAAGCCCCACAGCGGCGGCCAGGGCATCTACGTCCGTCACCTGTCCCGAGAGCTGGTACGGCTGGGCCACCACGTCGAGGTCTTCTCCGGCCCGCCGCTACCCGTCCTGGACGACGGCGTCCGGCTGACCTGCCTGCCCAGTCTGGACCTCTACCGCGAGCCGGACCCGTTCCGCGCGCCGCGCCTGTCGGAGTTCCGCTCCGCAGTGGACGTTCTGGAGTGGACCGCCATGTGTACCGGCGCGTTCCCCGAGCCGCTGACCTTCTCCCTGCGCGCCTGGTCGCACCTGCGCCGCCGGTTGTCCGAGTTCGACGTCGTCCACGACAACCAGAGCCTCGGCTACGGGCTGCTGGGCCTGCGGGGGCTGGGCCTGCGGGGGCTGGGCCGGCGAGGGCTGGGTCGGCGAGAGATCCGGCTGCCCGGGCGCGGCGTCCCCGTCGTCGCCACCATCCACCATCCCATCACGGTCGACCGCGACCTGGAACTGGCCGCCGCGAGCACCTGGCAGCGGCGGCTGTCCCTGCGCCGCTGGTACGCGTTCTGCCGGATGCAGGGCCGCGTCGCCCGCCGAATGGAGTGGATCACCACCGTCTCGGACGCGTCGAAGGACGAGATCGTCCAGGCGTTCGGGGTCGCGCCCGAGCGCCTGCGGGTCATCGGCGTCGGCGTCGACGAGGAGACCTTCCGCCCGGTCGGTGAGCAAGCCCGAGTCGCCGGCCGGATCGTGACCGTCGCCAGCGCGGACGTGCCACTCAAGGGGCTCGACGACCTCATCGAGGCGGTGGCGAAGCTACGTACCGAGCGGCCGGTCGCGCTGGTCGTGGTCGGTACCCTGCGCCCCGGCGGCGCGGCCGACCGGACCATCAACCGGCTGGGCCTGGCCGGCACCGTGCGGTTCGTCTCCGGCCTATCAGACGGGGAGCTGGCCGACCTGTTCCGGTCTGCCCAGGTGGCGGTCGTGCCCTCCCGGTACGAGGGGTTCTCGCTGCCGGCGGTCGAGGCGATGGCCTGCGGCACGCCGCTCGTCGTCACCACGGCGGGGGCGTTGCCCGAGGTGGCCGGCCCGGACGGGCACGCGGCGCTGCACGTACCGGCTGGCGATCCCGACGCCCTGGCCGGCGCGGTGGGCCGGCTTCTCGACGACGCCCCGCTGCGGCAGCGGCTGGGCGCCGCCGGCCGCAGCCGGGTGGTGGAGCGCTTCACGTGGCGCCGCACCGCCACGCTCACCGCCGAGTGGTACGCCGAGGCGATCGCGGCCGAGGCGACCGGGGTCGCGGCGACCAGAGGCGAGGCGACCAGAGGCGAGGTGGTCGCGGCCGAACCGACCGCCGCGGCCGGAGGAACGGGGACCGTGTGCTGACCATCGACTACGACCGGCTCGACGTACGGCCGGGGATGCGGGTCCTCGACCTGGGCTGTGGGGAGGGCCGCCACTCCTTCGAGGCGTACCGGCGCGGCGCCCACGTCGTCGCGCTCGACCTGAACGCCCGCGACCTCGCCACCACCCGGGAGTGGCTCGGGGCGATGGAGCTTGCCGGCGAGGCGCCGGCCGGCGCGACGGCCACCGCGGTCCGCGGCGACCTGCTGCGACTGCCGTTCCCGGACCACAGCTTCGACCGGATCATCGCCTCCGAGGTCCTCGAGCACATCCCCGACGACACCGCCGCCATGGCGGAGCTGACCCGGGTGCTCCGGCCCGGCGGGCTGGCCGCCGTCACGGTGCCGCGCTGGTTCCCGGAGCGGGTGTGCTGGGCGCTGTCCGACGAGTACCACGCCAACGAGGGCGGCCACGTACGGATCTACCGCGCCCACGAGCTGGCCGGGAAGCTGACTGCGGCCGGACTGACCGTGACGGGCAAGGGGTACGCGCACGCCCTGCACAGCCCGTACTGGTGGCTCAAGTGCGCGGTCGGCACCGACCGGGACGCGGCGGTCGTACGGGCTTACCACCGCCTACTGGTCTGGGACATCACCGCTCGTCCCTGGCTGACCCGGACGCTGGAGCGCGGGCTCAACCCGGTCATCGGCAAGAGCGTCGTGCTGTACCTGCGCCGCGACACCGTGACTGCGGACCAGAATCCGGCCGAGGACCGGCTGGCCGTCGACGAAGTGCCGGCGAGCAGCCGGCGATGACGGTCCCCGAACTGCCCGGTGTGCTCACCGCCGACGCGGTCCTCGCCACGGTGGCGAGCATCGCCGCCGCCCAGGAGCCGTCCGGTGCCATCCCCTGGTTCCCCGGCGGCGAGGTCGACCCGTGGGACCACGTCGAGGCCGCGATGGCGCTGGACGTGGGCGGCCGGCCGGAAGCGGCGCGCGCCGCGTACGACTGGCTGCGCCATGCCCAGCGGCCCGACGGTACCTGGGCGTCACGGTACCGTCAGGGGGTCGTCGCCGATCCGATCGGGGAGACCAACCACAGCGCGTACGTGGCGGTCGGCTGCTGGCACCACTGGCTGGCGAGCGGCGACGAGGCGTTCCTGGCCCGGATGTGGCCGACGGTCCGGCGCGCCCTGGACTTCGTCGTCGGCCAGCAGGCCGCGTCCGGTGCGGTGTGGTGGGCCGTCGACGGGGCCGGCGCGAGCGACCGGGTCGCGCTGCTGACCGGATGCTCCAGCATCTACCAGGCGCTGCGCTGCGGGGTTGCGATCGCCGACCGGCTCGGCGACCCCCAGCCGGACTGGGAGTTGGCCGCCGGTTGGCTGGCCCACGCGGTACGCCACCACCCGGAGGCCTTCGCGGACAAGGCGCGCTACTCGATGGACTGGTACTACCCGGTGCTCGGCGGCCCGGTCCGCGGCGACGACGGACGGGACCGGCTGCGGCAGCGGTGGCACGAGTTCGTGGTACCGGGGATGGGTGCGCGCTGCGTCGCCGACCGTCCCTGGGTGACCGGGGCCGAGACCTGCGAGCTGGCCCTCGCCCTGGACGCGGTGGGCGAGCCGGACGCGGCGGCCGAGGTCGTCGCCGCGATGCAGCACCTGCGCGAGGACGACGGGTCGTACTGGACCGGGCTGGTCCTCGACGACCACGTCCGCTGGCCGGTGGAGCGGACCACCTGGACCGGCGCGGCGGTCGTACTCGCCGTGGACGCGCTGCACGGCGCGCACCCCAGAAGCGGGATCTTCCGGGGTACCGACCTGCCCGTGGGCGTCGAGATCGGCGGCGTGTGCCCACCCGAACTGCGCTGCGGCGCTGTCGGGAAAGGCGTGACTGAAACCCGGGGCGCAGCCGAACCGCAGTAGGACGCCGCGGTAGGAGGACGCCGCGGTAGGAAGACGCCGCGGTAGGAATCAGCGGCCGCGGCGCAGTAGCCGCAGCGAACCGCAGCCGGGCAGTTCGGTGAACGCGCCGGAGGCCATGGCCTTCAGATAGACGCGGTACGGTGCCTGGCCGCCGTCGGCGGGGTCGGGGAAGACGTCGTGGATGGCGAGGACGCCGCCGACCGTCAGGTGCGGGGTCCAGCAGGCGAGGTCACGTTGGGCGGACTCGTCGGTGTGGCTGCCGTCGAGGAAGACGAACGCGACGGGCCGCTGCCACAGCGCGGCCAGGGTCTCGGACCGGGCCACGACCGCGACCACCAGGTCCTCCGCGTCGGCGGCGGCGATGGTACGGCGGAAGCCGGGCAGCGTGTCGATCCGGCCGGCCTGCGGGTCGACCAGGTCCGGGTCGTGGTACTCCCAGCCGGGCTGGTGCTCCTCGGAGCCGCGGTGGTGGTCGACGGTGACGACCTGGGTACCGCGCTCCCGGGCGGCCGCGGCCAGGTACAGCGTCGACTTGCCGAGGTAGCTGCCGACCTCCAGCAGCGGGCCGTCGGCCGTGACGGCCAGCGCGGCCTGGTACAGGGCAAGGCCCTCGTCGTCGGGCATGAAACCGGGCGCCGCCACGGCGGCTGACAACAGGGTGTCGGACAACAGGGCGTCGGACAACAGGGTGTCGGACAGCAGGGCGTCGGACAACGGTGCTCGCTCCATCGTGGCCGATCGTATCGGCGCCGGTGGGCGGCGGTGGCGGCGGGACCGTCTCCACGATCGCGGAGAGGCGAGCAAGAGGCGGACGGCGGGTTTTCGGCGACCGGAGGTGGGTACGAGGGCGTCGATTCCTCGTCGCTCTGGGTCACGCCGCCGGACGAGACCAGCCAGGTGCCGGTACCGGCCCGGCTCGGTCCGGTCTGCCAGCACAACCAGATCAACATCACCGCGATGTCGCCGAGCCGCCCGTCGCTGTAGGCGGGTTCCCCGACTTTCCCGTACCCGGATAGGTGACCGCCGGACGTGGGTAGGTGAACCGCCGGGCGCCAACAGATTGCTGCGGAGCGGCTCATGAAGCTCGGCGTGAACGTCGTCAACTTCGGTGCCCCGGCCGGCCCGGACAGCCTGCGGGCCTGGGCCGCGCGGGCGGAGAGCGCCGGCTTCGACATCGCGATGCTCTCCGACCACGTCGCCGTGACCCCCGACGTGTACGCCGTCTACCCCACGCCGTTCTACGAACCGTTCACCGCGCTGGCCTGGCTGGCGCCCATCACCAGGCTCGAGCTCGGCACCACCGTGGCCATCGTGCCTTACCGCCACCCGCTCCTGACCGCGCGGATGGTGGCGAACCTGGACCAGCTGAGCGGCGGTCGGTTGATCTTCGGAGTGGGCACCGGCTGGGCGGCCGAGGAGTACCGGGCGCTGTCCGTACCGTTCGAACAGCGCGGCCGGCTCACCGACGAGTACCTGGCAGCCATGATCACGACGTGGACCCACGAGGTCGCGTCGTTCGAAGGCGAGTACGTCTCGTTCGCCGAGGTGCACACCGGTCCGCTGCCGGTACAGCGCCCGTATCCGCCGATCTGGGTCGGCGGCCAGAGCTGGCCGGCGATCCGCCGCGCGGTGCGCTTCGGTACGGCGTGGCACCCCCTCGACGTCAACGTGGGCTGGCTGGAGCACGAGGGCCTACCGCTGCTGCGGCAGGCCGCCGTGAACGTGGGGCGAGACGTACCAGCGCTGGCGCCACGGGTCAAGATCAGATTGAGGGACCGGGCGGTACCGGAGGCCGCGCGCCGTACCGGAGAGGGCGACCTGCACCAGATCTCCGACGACCTGCACCGGCTGCGCTCGCTCAACCCGACGCATCTCGTCCTGGACAGCGACGACTTCGACGCCGACGACCGCGAGGACTTCGACCGGCACTGGCGGGTTCTGGATGCCGTCCGAGAGTTGCTCTGAACCGGCTGCTCCGAACCGGCTGCTCCGAACCGGCTGCGACGGTCAGCTGGCGCCGGCGAGCGCGGCGAAGACGATGATGTTGTCGAGGTAGTTGCCGGTTTGTCGGTCGAAGGTGCCGCCGCAGGTGATGAGGCGGAGTTCGGGTCGGGTGGTGGGGCCGTAGACCTTGGTGGTGGGGAAGTTGGTTTTGGGTGCCTGTTCGGTGCGGTAGACGGTGAAGCGGGTGGTGGTGGCGTCTTTGCGGGTGATGAGGATGGGGTCGCCGGGGTGTAGGTCGCGCAGGTGGTAGAAGATTCCGGGTTCGTCGTAGCCGTCGACGTGGCCGAGGATGACGCTGGCGCCGGTTTCGCCGGGGGTGGGTCCGGGGGCGTACCAGCCGGCTTGTGCGGGGTTGGTCAGGGGTGGGACCTGGACGGTGTGGTCGGGGTTGAGGTTGAGCGGGATGAGGGTGGACTGGGCGTCGATGGTGGGGATGGACAGTCGTACCGGCACCGACCTCGGCAACGCCACCTGGGCCCGCCGGCGTGACGACGGCTGCGCGGACCGTCCCGCCGACGCTTCGGATGCAGTCGGCGGGACAATTTCGGTCGGCTGGTGCAGGCCAGGCGTGACCGGCGCCCCCGCGAGTTGGACGACGCTGGGTACCAGCGCAGCCAGGGCGAGGAGCATGGCGATCACGCCTGCGCCAGGAATCAGCCTCGAGAGGCGATCATTCATCCGTCAGCCGGTGTCGCCTCGTCAGGGCGATACCGCCCGCGATCGCCACGAGGGCCAGCGCGCTCAGCGGCGTCACGAGGTTGTTGCCGGCCCCTGCCGTACCGCCACCACCGGTCACGGGCGCGCCGGTGGGTGTCGGGGCCGGGGTGGTCGGTGTCGGGGTCGGTGTCGGTGTCGGGGTGGTCGGTGTCGGGGTCGGTGTCGGGGACTGCGTCGGTGCCGGTGACGACGCCGTCGGGAACGGCGACTGCGTGGGTGCGGGCGACGACGCCGTCGGCATCGTGGCCGCCGACGGCGATCCCGAAGGATCATCCTCCTGGGCCGAGGCGACCCCGCCGGTAGCGCCCAACGCCAGTACCGCGAACGCCAGCACCGCGAACAGGCGCAGTCCTGCACCGCGGCGGAGACGGCCCGGATTCTCGGCGTGCCGTGGCGATCCATTGTCAATGGGCTTGTGCACCACTACCCCCTTGAAGATCACAAGTCGGTACGACTGACCTTGAACTGCTGGGGTTTCGCTCGGTCTTCAACAGATTTGTGCGACCACGCGTGGTGCGAACCGTGCCGGTGGTATGAGGTACCCGGGTAGGCGGGCTAGGCCATCTGTACTAGGCCGGCAGTAGGCGCGCTACCCGGATAGCGGCGGCCTATCCGCCGGGGCGCCGATTTAATGGAGAGGGCCCCGCCCGTACCGGCCGGCCGTCCATCGTGGACCGCGGCCGAGGGCCCCGAGCCGACGGGTCAGCGGCAGACCGGTGCGGGTGGATGTTCTTCGTTCACGACGACGGGGCGGCCGGCAGATCGAGCGGGATACGGGTCATCGCGGCCGACCGGGGTAGTCGAGTCAAGTGCCGGTTATTCTCCTTTTCCTACCGCTCGGGGTAATCGTCGGTCTCGCGATTCGCCGGCGCGTCAGCGATCAGGCCTTCCGGCTGCTCTTCCGGCGGGCACTCGTGACCTTGACCGTGGTACGCGGCTGCCTCGCGGGCTGGGTCTTCCCGGGGGTGCTCTCCACGATCGGCGTCATCGCCGTCGTGGCCGGCTCCGAGGTGCTCTGCGCGTACGTGCTGGCGCGCGCCGGCCCGTGCGGTCACCGTCCGGTGGCCGGGTTCGCCGCCCACAGCAACACCGGGTACTGGTCGCTGCCGCTCGCCGTCGTCCTGTTCGGACCGGCCGGCGTCACGTTCGTCTCGGTGTACGAGATGCTCGCCGCTCCCCGGGTGGCCCCGTCGATCCGCCGGTTGCAGCGCCAGGCCCCCACGCGTACCAGCGCGGCCGAGCGTACAACCGACCTGAGCCCGGTAGCCGCCGGCCTGCTCGGGCTCGGGGCCCGGACGGTCGTCCCACCGTCGCCGGGGGCCGCCCGCGTACTGCTGCCGCTCGCCGTCGTGGGCGGCGCGATCGGCGCGGTCTCCTTCGGCCTGTCGATCCCCGCCCGTCGACCGGTCGCGCGGTACCTGACCCCGGCGTCGGCCGTGGTCGCCCTCCGCGCCGTCCTACTGCCGGCACCGCTGGTGGTGCTCGCCCTGATGGGGCTCTACGTCCCGGCGGTGGCGTGGGTGGGTGGTGACCGGTCTGGCCCCGTTCAACACGGTGGTGCTGGGCCGGCTGTACGGGTACGACACCGCCTTCGGCACGACCGTCGTCGCAGTGTCCTCCCTCGCCTCCGCGCTCACGGCGCTCGTCGTCGCGCTGGGCTGGCTGGTCCTGCCATAGCCGTCGCAAGCTGCCGGCGGAGCGTGCCGGCGTAACGTCAGGAGCCGAACCCGCCCGTATCCGTGGACGAGAACCGGGGTTGACCAGTGACCACGCATAACTCAGCGACCACGCACAACTCAGCGACCACGCATAACTCAGCGACCGCGCATAATTCAGCGACCAACCCTGACAGCGATGCGGACGCATCCGTCGCCGGCGTACGGGTTCTGGTGACGGGAGCGACCAGCGGACTCGGGCGATCAATGGCGCAGGCCCTGGCCGACGGCGGGGCGAGGGTGGTCATCACCGGCCGGGACGCGGACCGGACGGCCGAGGCCGCCGAGTCGATCGACGCCGGTCGTGGGCGGGTCAGGGGCATCGCGATGGATGTCCGCGACGAGCGCTCGGTGGCCGACGGTGTCCGTCAGGTCCTCGACGATCTGGGCGGTCTGGACGTACTCGTCAACAACGCCGGGATCGGCATGCGGACGGTCAACCCGGGGTTCTTCACCGAACCGCGTGGATTCTGGGAGGTTACGCCCGCCGGCTTCCGGGACGTGATCGACACCAACCTCACCGGGTACTTCCTGGTCGCCCGGGAGGTCGTACCGGCGTTCTTCGCCGCCGGGGGCGGCCGGATCGTCAACGTCTCGCTCAATCAGGAGACCATGGTCCGCAAGGGTTTCGCGCCGTACGGCCCGTCCCGGGCCGGATCGGAGGCCCTGTCCCGGGTCATGGCGGCCGATCTGCGTGAGCACTCGGTATGGGTGAACGTGCTCCTGCCCGGCGGGGCCACCCGCACCGGAATGATCCCCGACGACGTACCGGAGGAGTTGCGCGAGCAGATGCTCGACGCCTCGGTCATGGCGGCGCCGATCCGCTGGCTGTGCTCGCCGGCCGCGGACGGCGTCACCGACGAACGCGTCGTGGCCCGGGATTTCACCGAGTGGCTGAGCGCCCGCGAGGCCGGTACGCCCCGGAAACGGTGAGGCCGTCGCCGGGTAGCGACGAACGCCGGGCCGGCCGGGTTTACCCGTACCGCTCCGGGAAATCATCCCGCGCGTGTGACGAGCGGTTCGGCATGCGGAATGTGACGTGCGGTGACGCGGGGCGGTGACCGCCCGGCTGCGTGGTGACACCGGCGATGTGCGGAGCTGACCTGTCGTGAGGAGGTCGACGTGGCGACGTACGGATACCGGTGCCCGTGGGACGGCGACTTCGAGCTGAGGTTCGCGATCGGTACGGCGACCGCCAGTTCGCCCTGTCCCACCTGCGGCTGCGACGCCCGCCGGGTCTTCTCCCCGCCATCGCTCGCGCGGACGCCACCTGCCCTGGCGGCCGCCATCGACGCGTCGTGGCGAAGCGCGGAGACGCCCGAGGTGGTGTCGAGCGTGCCGGCGAGGTCCCGAGAACCGGGTCGCACCTGAGGATCGCTCAGCACCTGAGGATCGCTCAGTGCCCGAGAACCGCACAGCCACCCGTACCGCAGGCAGCCATCCGCGCGACCGAAGGTGAAGGGGAGCGGCGATGCCCGAGGTCCTGTTCCGACTGGATCCGACGAGGAAGTTCACCGAGCAGGAGAAGATCGGCCACAACAGGTGGCATCCGGACATCCCACCGGTGGCCACCGTCCGACCGGGCCAGTCGTTCCGCGTGCACTGCCGCGAATGGTTCGACGGCTGGATGCGCAACGACGACTCGGCCGACGACATCCGGGATGCGCCGCTGAGCCGGGTGCACTGCCTCAGCGGCCCGTTCGCAGTCGAGGGCGCGGACCCCGGCGACCTGCTCGTGGTCGACATCCTCGACGTCGGCCCGATGGAGGAGGATTCCGGTCCGCTGGCCGGTATGGGCTGGGGGTACACCGGGATCTTCCACAAGCGCAACGGCGGCGGCTTCCTGACCGACGAGTTCCCTGACGCGTACAAGGCGATCTGGGACTTCAGGGGGCAGAAGGCGACGTCGCGGCACATCCCGGGGGTCACCTTCACCGGAATGATCCACTCCGGGCTGATGGGTACCGCGCCGTCGGCGGACCTGCTGGCGAAGTGGAACGAGCGGGAGGCGGCGCTGATCGCGCGGGACCCGCACCGGGTACCGCCGCTGGCGCTCCCGCCCGAGCCCCGGGACGCGATCCTCGGCACGCTGTCCGGGGAGGACTTCGAGCGGGTCGCCAACGAGGCGGCGCGCACCGCGCCGCCGCGCGAGAACGGCGGCAACCAGGACATCAAGAACCTGACGAAGGGGACCCGCGCCTTCTACCCGGTCTACGTTCCCGGCGCGAAGTTCTCGGTCGGGGACCTCCACTTCTCGCAGGGCGACGGCGAGATCACCTTCTGCGGCGCGATCGAGATGGGCGGCTACATCGACTTCCACATGGACCTGATCAAGGACGGGATGCGGAAGTACGGCGTATCGGAGAACACGATCTTCCTGCCGGGAAACACCGACCCGCAGTACTGCCAGTGGCTGGCCTTCTCCGGCATCTCCGTCACAGAGGAGGGCGAGCAGCGCTACCTGGACTCGCAGCTGGCGTACAAGCGCGCCTGCCTGCACGCCATCGAGTACCTGACCAAGTTCGGGTACACCGGCGAGCAGATCTACCTGCTGCTCGGGGCCGCGCCGATCGAGGGGCGGTTCTCCGGGGTCGTGGACATCCCCAACTCCTGCGCCACCATCTACATCCCCACCGAGATCTTCGACTTCGACGTACGGCCGACCGCCGGCGGTACGACCAGGGTCGACGCCGGCCGGGGCGCCCCGAAGTCAAGCTTCTGAGCCGCACGGTCACGACCCGGTGCACGACGTCGTGATCTGTCCGTCGTGCGGTCAACCGCCGCAAGAACGTCAGCCCGCCCTGCATATCGGCTCCCCGCCCGGGCATGGACACCCCGGAGGTGGGCGATGGGCGTACTGGAGACCGTTGCCAGGGTCCGGCACGATCTCGGGCCGGTCGGCGTCTGGCAGGCGCTGCTGACCCGGGCGAACGCCCAGCAGCAGCGCTCCTTCGTACGGAGCGTCGAGGTCCTGGGCTACGGATCGGTCTGGGCCGGCGAGGTCGTGGGCGGGAACGACATCTTCGCGCAGGAGGCCGCCTGGTTGTGCGAGTCCTCGACCATCACGGTCGGTACCGGCATCGCCAACGTCTGGGCGCGCCACCCGGCCACGGCGCGGGCGGCGGCGTCCGCGCTCGGCGACGCCTGGCCCGGCCGGTTCATCATGGGCCTCGGCATCAGCCACGCCGCCATCGTGGACCGTACCGGCCAGAAGTACGAGCGGCCGCTCGACCACATGCGCCAGTACCTCGACGGCATGGAGCAGGCGAGCGCTCCGGCGCCCGCGATCCCCGTACCCCGCGTGCTGGCGGCGCTGCGCCGTCGCATGCTGGAGCTGGCCAGGGACCGTACGGACGGCGCGCACACCTACTTCGTGACGCCCGAGCACACCCGGCGGGCCCGCGAGATCCTCGGACCGGACCGCCTGCTCATCCCCGAGCAGGCCGTCGTCGCCGACGCCAACCCGGTCGCGGCCAGGATGGTGGCCCGCCGGCACACCGGGTTCTACCTGGGCCTGCCCAACTACGTGAACAACCTCAAGGAGCTGGGCTTCGGCGACGAGGACCTCCAGGACGGGGGAAGCGACCGCCTGGTGGACGCCATCGTCGCGTGGGGCGACGGGGACGCCATCGCGGGCCGGGTCCGCGAGCACCTCGACGCCGGCGCCGACCACGTACTCATCCAGACCCTGGCCCCGGACCTCGAAGGCGCACTCAGCCAGCTCGAGGACCTCGTGATCCCGCTGCTGCCGCAGCCAGCCTGACGCTCACCCCGGTACCAGCAGTCGCTGGTACTCGCGGGGCAGCTGCGCGGTGGTGTCCTGGAACTCCTTGTCGCCGACCGCCTCACGCAGTACGGACAGGACCGCCCGGGCGTGCGCGGGGGCCTCCTGGCCGGAGACGCCCTCCCGCTGCGTGATCTTGTTGACGAACTCGTCCAGCGACATCGGCATCGCCTCGCCGCGGCTGCGGGTCAGGCCCCGGTCCAGGGCCGGGCGCAGCTCGTACGGGAGGAACGGCCGGAGGTCCTCGACCTGGCCCGCGCTGACCCGCATCGCGAGCACCTCCAGGACGGCCTCGGTCGCCTTCCGTGCGCCCTCCCGGTCGAGCCCGGCGCGCTCGGCCACCCGGGCGATGAAGTCGTCGTACGACAGGCTCCCATGGAACGGGGGCTCCTCGTCCCGAGGCCGGGGCGGCGCTTCGAGGATGGCCGACTCCAGGAGCGGTACGAAGTCTCCGGGCAGTTGCGAGGCCATGTCGGCGAACTCCTTGGGGCCGACCGCGGTCCACAGCGTGGCGAGGACCGCCCGCGCCACCCGTTCGGCGGTCGGCCGGTCGGCGCCCATCTGCTTCTCGATGCGCCGCATGAACTCCTCGAGGTGGAAGGTCGCGATCGGGCCCTCGTGGGCCACGCACGGCCGCAACTCCTGGGGCAGTCGTCCGGCCAGGTCCGCCGCCTGCCCGGACGAGATGCGCTGCGCCAGGGTGTTCAGGGTGAAGCAGGCGATGGGCTCGGCCTGGTCGCGCGGGATGCGGGCCCGTTCGGCGACGCTCGCGATGAAGTAGTCGTAGTTCATGCCGATCCTCCCGTCCGTACCGGGTCTGGGAGGTAGCTGCCCGCGTGGGTACCCGATATGTCGTCCGGCGGCGGTTAGTCTGCGGCGACGTTGCGCCGCTTGCCGAGGAGGTCGGACCGTGCTTCACCTGCGGGTCATCACGCCCACGGAGCGTAGCCAGGAGGTGATTGACCTGCTCTCCAACGAGCCCGCGGTCGCGCATCTCATCGTGGTGCCCGGTGCGGGCAGGCGACCCGAGGGCGACGTGGTGCTCTGCGACGTCGTACGCGAGGGCGCCAGCGAGGTGCTCGACCGGCTGCGCGCCCTGGGCGTCGACCGGACCGGCGCGATCGCGATGGAGACCGTCGAGGTGGCACTGTCCGAGGCGGCGCACAAGGCGGCCCACGCCGTACCGGGGCTGGGCGTGGACGCGGTGGTGTGGGACGAGATCGAGCAGCGGACCGGCGAGGAGACCAGGCTCTCCGTCGCGTACCTGGTCTTCCTGACCGTGGCCACGGTGCTCGCGGGCATCGGGGTGCTGCTCGACCAGCCGATCCTGATCGTCGGGGCGATGGTGGTGGGGCCGGAGTTCGGGCCCCTGGCGGCGCTGTGCGTCGGGATCGTGCGCCGCCGTGCCTCCATGGTCCGGCGCTCGGTGCTCGCGCTCGCCGTTGGGTTCCCGATCGCCATGCTGGTCACCATCATCACCACCTGGGCGATGACCGCCACTGGCCTGGTCAGCAGGGAGATGCTGCTCGGCCCCCGCCCCATCAGCGGGTTCATCTGGCGGCCGGACGCGCTGTCGTGGATCGTCGCGTTCCTCGCCGGGGTCGCGGGGATGCTCTCGCTCACCTCGGCGAAGTCGGGCGCCCTCATCGGCGTGGTCATCTCCGTGACGACGGTCCCCGCCGCCGCCAACGCCGCCGTGGCCCTCGCCTACGGCGTACGGCACGAGGCTGTCGGTTCGGCCGTCCAGTTTCTCGTCAACGTGGCCGCCATCGTCGTGGCCGGGGTCGCGACGCTGCTCATCCAGCGCCTGTGGTGGCGACGGCGGCCGAGGCGAACCCCGACCGCGATGGTGGTCAAGAGGGTCGGTGCCGCCGACCGGTAACGGTCGTGCCGGTAGCCCAGCCGACCGGTAATCGTTTCCTCGACGGGCTGTTACGTCTACTGAGGACGGTCAACAAGCCGCTATTCCGGGCATTCCACGATCAAAGTATCTTCACTCGGAAGAGGACTTGCGGCGTACGAAAAATCCGCTCTTGGGTTAGCGGCGATCACTGCCTAAGCTGTGCCGATGCGCCGTGTCGCCGACGCCGATCAATTCCCCTGTCCCATCGTTTTTCCGTCACCGCAGCCCCGCGAGAGAGCCCGGAGTGCCGACCGTGCGAGCGGGTTCCGGCTCCGGCCGCTCTTCGCGGTGCCGCTGGCGGCCACGGTTCTGGCGACGCTCGGCGGCGCCGCGCTCACCTTCGGTCGCCCCGTCGACCAGGCGGTCGCCCGCGCGGCCGTACGCGAACTGCTCATCGTCGCCCAGCCGGGGCTCGCCGGTGACCCCGGCGTTGCCAGTCCTTCCCCGTCGCCGACCAGGCGACGGCCAGTGGCCGGCCTGTCGCAGGCGGCGATGGACAACGCGGTCGCCATCGTGGAGACCGGCAAGCGGATGAACCTGCCCAGGCGTGCGTACGTCATCGCGATCATGACCGCGTTGCAGGAGACCATGCTGCGCAACCTCGCCAACGCCACGGTGCCCGCGTCCCTCAACCACCGCCACCAGGGAGTGGAGCGCAACTACGACTCGGTCGGCCTGTTCCAGCAGCGCCCGAGCCAGGGCTGGGGTACGGTCGCCCAGCTCATGGACCCGGCCACCGCCTCACGGCTGTTCTACAACCGACTGGTCAAGGTCGACGGTTGGCAGTCGATGAGTCCCGGCGCCGCCGCCCAGGCGGTGCAGCGTTCCGCGTTCCCGGACGAGTACGCCAAGCACCAGCGGAAGGCGGAGCAGATCGTCAACGCGATCGTCTGACGGTCGCCGTATCCGGACATGCGTCGGGGGCGGGCTGGGCCCGCCCCCGACATCTGTCAATTCTCAGTGGCCGAAGCGCTTGGTCGCCTTCTTGATCGACTTGTCGAAGCGCCTGGTCGTGGTGCGCCACGCCCGCTCGGCCCGCCCCTTGGGCGTACGACGGGCCTGCCGCCACTTCAGGGCGCCGATCGTCGCCACGGTGGCGGCGACCACGCCGGCGCCGATGGACGCCCACCGGGTCGGGTGCCGGCGTACCGACTCACCGACCTCGTCGGCGGCCTGCTGGCCGCTCTCGCGGGCACGCTCGGCGGCGTGCTGCACCGTCTCCCGGGTACGGGCCTTGACGTCGGCCTTCTTCGCCAGCTCAGCGGTGGTCTCGGCAAGAGCCTCGCGCGTTTCGGCGACATCCTCGCTCAGGTCGCCAACCAGGTTGTCGGTACCGACCTTGGTGCCATTCTTCATACTCATTGGTGTCTCCCTTCATGAACTGCGTGGCTCACAGTCCGTACATCGGCCTTGACGCTCTCGATCGTCTGCTCCGGCATGATCGAGCCGACCCGACGGACCCGGCTCCGTCCGGTCAACGCCATTACCCCGGCAGCGGCGAACAGTCCGACGGAGACGATGAGCGCCGCCACCCAGGCGGGCATGACCAGGGCCAAGACCAGGATCAGAGTGGTCAGCAGTGCCGCCACGCCGTACAGGCCGACGACACCGGCGCCACCGAACATGCCGGCGCCGATGCCGGCATGCTTGGCCTTGGCGGACAACTCGTCCCGTGCCGAGTGCAACTCGTCGCGCACCAGCCGGGTGACCTGTTCGGACAGCTGCTGGACCAGTTCGGCGGTGGACGGGTTGCCGCCCGGTTCGCCTGTCCGGTCGGTGACCGTAGCTCTGTTCACCCTTATGGGATGCCCAGGATGGGCTTCGGTCAATCGTTGACAGCGTGATGAATTGACACCTTCGGCTGTCAGATGGCGGGCAGCAGGTCCACCGCGTCGGCCCGGGTGGCGCCCTCCACAGTGCCGAACACCCGCAGCCGGGAGAGCAGGCCCCGGCCGCGGAGCGCCTCGCGCACGGACCGGCTGGGGGAGGCCAGGCGCAGGTCGATACCGGCGAGGGTGGCCGCCCGGTCGCAGGCGTCGAGCATCGCCAGCCCGGCCGAGTCGCACGCCTCGACCTCGGCAACGTCGATCACGAGGGCCTTCCGCTCGCGGGTGAGCAGCCAGGCCACCTCGGGTTCAAGCAGCAGTACCGTGGACGCGCAAAGCCTGCCGGTCAGCGCGAGGACGGTGATGCCGCGCACCTCGTACGTCGACCATCTCAACTCCATCCTCCGCTCATACCCACCGTCCACCTTGATTGCACCGGGCCGCCGCATCTCGGCCCGTCCGACGGTGTCCGTCGGGGGACCCACGACCCACCCCTCCGGGCTCGTCCGTTCGGCTGCCGGGCCCCTGGCCGATCGGTATGGCTAAGATGGCCGAACTATGGACAACGCCCCCGCTGCCCAGGGCAGGCCGAGGCTTCGGATCGCAGTCGAGAAGGTCGGGCCCGACGAGGTCACCGTCTCGGTCCGGGGCGAACTCGACCTCGCCACCGCAGACCAGCTGCGCTCCGCGATATCCGCGCTCCTCAACCGTGGTGCGGTCACCTGCATCGGGCTCGACCTCCGTGGCTTGGACTTCATCGACTCGACGGGCATCGGTACCCTCGTCGTCGCGCAGCGAATTTGTCAGCAGGTAGGGGTGAAGCTGCGGTTGACCGCGGTCAACGCCTTCGCCGCGCGTATCCTCGGCGTGGTCGGCGTCGACGACTCGCTGGGGCTGCCGCCGGCCCACCCTGACACGGTCGACCTGGTCGGCGTCGATTAGCCGTCGGCCACCCGCAGCCCGGCCCGTGCCTCCGAGAAGATCGCCGTACCATTTCGCCGTGTTTGGTGGAGCGACGGTCGGGGTAATGGCCGACGGTTGCCGAAGGCGAAGCGTCGCGGGGAGTTGGTTTTGAGCACTGGTGTGGGTGGACAGATCAGCACCCACCGGTTGGCGGACGGCACGATGGTCGTCGACGTACGCGGTGAGCTGGACGTCGCGTCCACCGCGACGCTGCGCGACGACCTGGCGTCCCGGGTGGTCGCCCTCCGGCCGCCGGCCGTGGTGATCGACCTGGGACTGGTCACGTTTATGGACAGCACCGCCCTGACCGCGCTGATCAACGTACAGCGCAGCGCCCGCAGCGTCGGTGCCACGATGAGGGTCACGAACCCCAGCCCGTTCGTGGCGAACCTGCTCCGCACGGCCGGGGTGGCCGAGGCGCTGGGGGTCGGGTCCGTCCAGCGGTAGCGCGGGTTCAGCGCCGTCGGGGCGCCGGCTGTTGGGGCGCCGTCTGCACCAGTTCCCGGAACTGGTGCGGCAGCTGCGCCATGACCTCGTCGAACTCCCGGTCCCCGACCAGGGGGTGCATCGTCTGGAGGACCGCCCGTACGCCGCGCTCCGCGATGTCGTGCTCCACCCCGGCGCGCTGCGCGACCCGTGCGATGAACTCTTCGTACGGGAAGCCCTGGGCCGGCTCCGTGAACTTGATCAGGAGAGGGCGGAACTGGTCGGGCAGTCGGGCGGGTAGGTCGTCGGCCTCGCCGGCGGTGATCCGCTCCGTCAGGGTTCGCAGGGTGGCCTCGGTCAGGGACGCGGCCTGGTCCTCGGCGACCCTGGCGCGCTCGGCGACCGTCTCGATGAACCTCAGCTCCGCCATGTCCGGCCTTCCGTTTCAGCGAAGACGGTTCGGATACCCGTGCGTCGTCACCTGAAACCGAAGCCACCCGCCAACGGGTCATCCAGGATCCTAGGAAGCTTTTGGCGGTGTGGTGCCCGCCGTCCCGCCGCCGCTCCTGCGGGTCTTGGACACTCAGGCGACCTGGAGACGGCGCACGTGTCCAAGACCCGCGTCGGGGCCGGGGCGGGTCAGACCGGCGGGACGTCGAACGCCGCGACGGCCTCACCGTGCAGGCTGCCGAGCCAGACCACGCCGTGGTGCTCGCGGACGCCGGTGACCATCGAGAAGCCGTCCACCCTCGCCTGCAGGTCGTGGACCAGCTCCCCGGTCGCGGTCACGGCCTGTACCCAGGCGGTGTCGGCGGGCCCGGGCTGGAGCGCCTCCGGTAGCGCCCAGACGGCCTTCCGTAGTACCGGGTGCTTAGGCGCGAGCCAGTCGACGATCGCCTTGCGTGGCGAGGCCATCGCGATCCAGAACAGCCCGTCGCTTCCCAGCGAGACGTTGTCGGCGAACGCCGGCAGGTTGTCGACCAGCCGGTCGACCGTGCCGGCCCGCGGCCCGGTCAACCACAGCCGGGTCAGCCGGTACGCGCCGGTCTCGATGACCACGACGAAGGACTCGTCGGCGGCGAGCGCCACGCCGTTGGCGAAGTGCAGGCCGTCCACGGCCACCTCGGTGTGCCCGTCAGGGTCGCGGCGGATCAGCCGCCCGGTGCCCGAGTGCTCGAGCAGATCGGCCTTCCAGTGCTCCAGCGTGAACCGGCTGGAGGAGTCGCTGAACCAGATCGTGCCGTCGGCGGCGATCGACGCGTTGTCGCAGATGCCCAGCGGTTTCCCGGCCACCCCCTCGGCGGCGGCGACCAGTTCGGTCACCGCGCCGCGGTCCGGGTCGACGCGCAGCAGCCCGCGGTACGCGTCGCAGACGACGTACGTGCCGTCGCGGTCGACCTCGACGCCCAGCGGGCGGCCGCCGGTGGTGGCGACCACCTCGACGTCGCGGCCGTCCATGCCGCCGCGGTCCATGCCGCCGCCGTCGATGCCGCCGCCGTCCATGCCGGTGCCACGGGGGGACAGCCGCAGCACCCGGCCGTCCTCGACACAGGTGACGATGCGACCCTCGGCGTCGAGGGCGACATCCTCCGGGCCGGCGCCGACGATCGGGAACAGCCGGACCGGCGGCAGCGGGGTGTCGCCGGCGGCGCGGCGCGCCCGGGCCGGGAAGGCCGGCGGGTGCCAGACGACGGGCCGGACGTGGGGGCGGTGAGCCCCGCTTCGGGGGGTCATCGTCACGCCATCCGAGACACGGCCGACAGCGGCAGCGCCCGCATGGCGACCGACAACGGCGCCCAGGGCCAGCGCGGCACGTACGCCTTGGCCGGCTCCCGCTCGATGGCCGCGGCGAGCAGTCGGCAGCCGGTCTCGGTGTCGATCATGAACGGGGCCTTCTTCACCTTCTCGTTCATCTCCGAGCGGATGTACCCGGGGTAGATCGTGCTGATCTTGATCCGGGTGCCGAGGACGTCGGCGCGGATGCCCTCGGCCAGCGTCGCGACGGCCGCCTTGGAGGCCGCGTACGCGGTCATGTTGCGCGGCATCCCGCGCAGCGCGCTCATCGACGAGATGACGACCAGGTGCCCGGCCTTCTGCTCACGGAACGTCTCCATCGCGGCCTCGCACTGCGCCAGTGCGCCGAGCACGTTGGTACGGGCGGTCTGGACGTTGGCGTAGAAGTAACCGGTGCCGATGGGCTGGCCCTTGCCGATTCCGGCGTTGACGATGACCCGGTCGAGCGAGCCGAGATCGGCGCGGAACGCGCGGAACACCTCGAAGACCTGGTCGTGGTCGTCGACGTCGAGGCTGCGGACGCTCACCGTGAGGCCGGGGTGGGCGGCGAGCAGCTCCTCGCGCAGCTCCTCCAGGCGGTCGGTCCGCCGGGCGCAGAGGGCCAGGTTGCGACCGCGGGCGGCGAACTCGCGGGCCATCCCGCGACCCAGCCCGGAGCTGGCTCCGGTGATGAGGATGTTGCGGCGCACTTGTCGACCTCTCAGCGGTAGGTGAGCAGCCGGCGTCCGTCGCCGGCCACGTGGGCGTGGTCGTTGTACGTCAGCAGCGAGGCACCGCGACCGCCCATCAGGACGGCGGTGATGCTCGTGTTGACGATGACCCGGTTGAGCGCGAGCCAGCCGTCCGCCGGTACGCCCAGCAGTCCGGCGCAGATCGCGCTGATCGGGCCGCCCGAGCTGACCACCACGGCGGTGGCCCGGCCGGCGGCGGTGACCTCGTCGAGAGCCGCCCGCACCCGGGCGCGGAACGCCGGAAAAGTCTCGGCGTACCCCGCGTGGTCCTCCGCCGTCATCCAGGCGCGCAGCGCGGTGTCGAGCAGGTCCTGCAGGGCGCGCCCCGGTCGGGGAGCGGTGCTGATGTCCGTGGCCAGGGCGATCGGGTCCCGGTGGCGGGGCTCGTGCGCGGCCAGGAGAGCGAGGTGGTCGTACTCGTCCCAGCGGCTGTCGGTCTTGCGTACCGGTACCGACCAGCCGGCCGCTGGCTCGCCGAGCATCGTGAGTAACTCATCGGCGGTCTCGCGCTGACGGCGCAGTTCTCCGGTCACGACCAGGTCCGGCTCCACCCCGCGGCGGGCCAGCTCGGCGCCGACCGCTCGGGCCTGCTCGCGGCCCAGGTCGGTCAGCCCGTCGTAGCTTCCGTCGTTACCGCTGGCCTGCCCGTGGCGGACCAGGTAGAGCACGCCCATCAGTCGCCCTTCCGCGCGGCCGCGCGGAGCAGCCGCCGGCAGCGGTAGTCGAGATAGCCCACCATGATCCAGTAGTGCCGGAAGGCGGGGTTGCGGGTCTGCTTGTGGTGGTAGCGGTAGTAGATCTGCTGGGCGATGACCGCGAGCCGGAACAGCCCGAAGACCTCGTAGAAGGTCCAGTTGTCGACGGGCGTGCCGGTGCGCTCGGCGTAGTGCGCGACGACCTCTTCCCGGCGCAGCATTCCGGGCAGGTACGTGGGCTGGCGGCCGGTGAGCTTGAAGACCCGGTCGTCGTCGGCCTGTACCCAGTAGGCGAGCGAGCTGCCAAGGTCCATCAGCGGGTCGCCGATCGTGGCGAGCTCCCAGTCGAGCACCGCCCGCGGCGCTAGGTCGTCGCCGAGCACCACGTTGTCGAGCCGGAAGTCGCCGTGGATGACGCGGCTGGCGACGTCGTCGGGCTGGTTGGCGGCCAGCCAGGCCATGACACGCTCGAAGCTGGGCACGTTACGGGTACGCGCGGCGCGGTAGCGCTTGGACCAGCCGGCGACCTGCCGCTGGACGTAACCCGGACCCCGGCTCAGCTCTTGAAGTCCCGCCGCTTCCGGGTCCACCCGGTGCAGTTCGACCAGCAGGTCGACCACGTCGGTGCAGAGGGTACGGGTACGTCCGGCGTCCAGCGCCAGGTCCGCCGGGGGCCGGGACCGCAGCACGGTGCCCGGCACCCGCTCCATCACGTAGAAGTCGCTGCCGAGCACGGCGTGGTCGGTGCACAGCGCCACCATCGCCGGCACGTACGGGTAGACCGGCGCGAGCAGCCGCTGCACCCGGTACTCGCGGGCCATGTCGTGTCCGGAGGTGGGCTTCGCGCCGGCCGGGGGCCGGCGCAGCACCAGGTCGCGGTCCGGGTAGCGCAGCAGGTAGGTCAGGTTGGACGCGCCGCCGGCGAACTGCCGTACCTCGGGCGTACCGGTGAGATCGGGGACCTGTTCGCGCAGCCAGACGGCGACCGCCTCGACGTCGAACGCGTCCTCGTCGCGGACCGGACGGGCGCCGTCGGCCGTCACTGCGCGGCCCCGGACCGCGCGCCGCGTTCGATGCGGTCGCGCAGCCGCCGCGCCGCGGCCACCGTCTGGCGGTGCACCAGTCCCGGGACGTACCGCTTGGCCAGCCACGCCACCCGCCCGACCCGCTCGGTCAGCACGAGGTAGCGGCCACGGTTGACGGCGGACACGACCTGGGCGGCGACCTCCTCGGCGGACAACTTGGAGCCGTTGACCAGCTTGTTGGTCAGGTCCACCATGGCCGGGTCGGGGCTGCGTACGGACGCGGCCAGGTTGGTACGCACGAAGCCGGGGCAGACCAGCGTGGTACGGATGCCGTAGGGGGTCAGCTCGGAGCGTAGGGTGTCCGACAGCGCGACCACGGCCGCCTTGGTGACGTTGTAGGAGCCCATCGCGGGCGGGGTCAGCAGCCCGGCCAGCGACGCCACGTTGACCACGTGGCCGTGGCCCTGGGCCTTGAGCAGCGGTACGAAGGTGCGGCAGCCGCGGACGGCGCTCATCAGGTTGGTCTCGAGGATCCAGCGCCAGTCCTCGACCGGGATCGCGTCGATGCGCCCGGCCGCAGCGACACCGGCGTTGTTGACCAGGATGTCGAGCCCACCCCAGTTCTCCTCGCACCACGCCCGGGCTCGCGCCCACGCGTCGTCGTCAGTGACGTCCAGGGGGAGGGCGGCGACGTCCGGAGTCCCACCGAGCGCGGCGGCCGCCTCGGTGACGGCGGCGGCGTTCACGTCGGTCAGCAGCACCCGGCACCCGTCGGCGGCGAACCGGGCCGCGATCGCCCGGCCGAGGCCGGATCCGGCGCCCGTGACCAGTACCCGTCGGCCCCTGATCCGCTGCCCGCTCACCGCGCCTCCTCCAGGTAGGGCGCCAGCTCCAGCCGGGCGACGACGCCGCGGTGCACCTCGTCCGGCCCGTCGGCCAGCCGGATGGCCCGCGCTGTCGTCCACGCACCGGCGAGCGGGAAGTCGTTGGACAGGCCGGCGCCGCCGTGCAGCTGAATCGCCATGTCGACGACCTGCTGGGCCATGGTGGGTACGGCCACCTTGATCTGGGAGACCGCCGACAGCGCCGCCCCGATTCCCTCGGTGTCGAGCAGCCAGGCGGTGTGCAGCACCAGCAGGCGGGCCTGCTGGATGGCGATCCGCGCGTCGGCGATGCGTTCACGGTTGCCGCCGAGGTTGACCAGCGGCTTGCCGAACGCGGTGCGGCCGACGCCGCGCCGGCACGCGAGTTCGAGGGCGCGCTCGGCCAGGCCGATCAGGCGCATGCAGTGGTGTACCCGGCCCGGGCCCAGCCGGCCCTGCGCGATCTCGAAGCCCCGGCCGGGACCGGCGATGATGGCGCTGGCCGGCAGTCGGACGTCGGTGAAGGAGACCTCGCCGTGCCCGCCGGGCTCGTCGTAGAAGCCCATCGTGGGCAGCATCCGCTCGACCCGTACGCCCGGGGTGTCCCGAGGGACCAGCACCATCGAGTGGCGCAGGTACCGGTGGGCGCCCGGGTCGGTGACGCCCATGAAGATGAGCACCTCGCAGTCGGGGTGGGCGATGCCGGTGCTCCACCACTTGCGGCCGTTGAGCACCACCTCGTCGCCGTCGAGCACGGCGGTGGCGGCCATGTTGGTGGCGTCGGAGGACGCGACGTCCGGCTCGGTCATGCAGAACGCCGAGCGGATGCGCCCCTCCAGCAGCGGGACCATCCAGCGCTGCCGCTGCTCCTCGCTGCCGTAGTGGTACAACACCTCCATGTTGCCGGTGTCCGGCGCGGCGCAGTTGAAAACAACCGGCGCGATCGCCGACCGTCCCATCGCCTCCGCCAGCGGCGCGTACTCCACGTTGGACAGGCCTACGCCGTACGTCTCGTCGGGCATGAACAGGTTCCACAGGCCGGCGTCGCGCGCCTTCTCCTGGAGGCGGCGGATCTCGGGGGAGACCGTCCAGCGGTCGGCCCTGTTGTCGTCAGCCCCCTCGCGCAGTGCGGCGAGGTAGGCGGCTTCGACCGGCTCGACCTCCGCGCGCATGAACTCCTGCAGCCGCTCCAGGTACTCCCTGGAGCGGCTGGACGGCGTGAAGTCCACCGGACGCCTCCCGAACGATCGGAACCTTCTTGAGCGTTGCTCAGCGCCAACCTAGCGGTATGTTGAGCATTGCTCAAGAGATGCCGTCGACGAGGATGAGGACATGTCCGAAGAGCCCGCCGCCCACCCGGCCCCGACGGCTCCGTCGGCTCCACTAGCCGTGTCGGCTCCGCCGGCCGAGTCCGCTTTGTCGGCTCCGCCGGCCGAGCCGCGCGGCCGGCGGCTGAGCCAGGACGACCGGCGCCGGCAGCTGATCGGTATCGGGCTGCAGATGCTCGCGAGCCGGCCGATCCACGCGCTCTCCATCGATGCGGTCGCGGCCGAGGCGGGCATCTCACGCGGGCTGCTGTTCCATTACTTCCCGACCAAGCAGCACTACTACGCGGCCGTGGTGCGGGCCGCCGCCCGTCGGCTGCTCAACGCCGCGCAGGCCCATCCGCACGTCGCCCCGGCGGAGCAGGTCCGCTCCATCGTCGCGGCGTACGTGGGGTTCATCGACCGCCACCTCGAGCCGTACGTCGCGTTCTTCCACCGCGGCGCGGGCGCCGACGCCGACCTGCAGGAGATCTTCGACAACGTGCGCGACACCCTGACCGACCGGGTGCTCGCCGCTTCGAAGCTCGAGGCGAACCCCGCGAGTCGGATGACCGTACGCGCGTGGTGGGCGCTGGTGGAGAGCCTCGCGGTCGACCAGGCCACACACCACGCGACCACGTCGGAGGCGCTGGTCCGGTACGCGGTCGACGTGCTCGCGGACCTGCTGGCCCGCGTGGACGAGCTCCGGGGCGAGTGACACTTCCTGGCCGATCCCGACACTCGTGCCACGCCTCCAGGTCGCACCAGTGTGCAAGATCCGGTTACAGCGTCCCGGCGCCGACGGTGGGCGGGTGCGCCGACCCGGGGCTGGTGCCGGCGGGCGAACCGGCGAGCAGTTGCGCCAACGCGGTGGCCGGCATCGGCCGGGCGAAGTGGTAGCCCTGTGCGAGCTGGCACTCCATCTCCTGGAGCAGTCGCGCCTGGCCGGCGGTCTCGACGCCCTCCGCGATGGTGTTCAGGTCCAGCGTGCGGCCCAGCTGCAGGATGGCGCGGGTGAACGCCGCGTTCTCCGCCGAGTCCCCGTCGCTGTCCGGGGTGAACGCCCGATCGATTTTCAGGATGTCGACCGGCAGGTGGCGCAGGTACGACAGGGAGGAGTACCCGGTGCCGAAGTCGTCGACGGCGATCCGGATACCGTGGCGGCGCAGCTCCTCCAGCCGGGCGATGACCCGCCGCGTCTCGACCGCGCCGACCGCGAGCAGCGCGGTCTCGGTGATCTCCAGGATCAGCGCCGAGGGCGGCAGCCCGCTGTCACGCAGGGTGTCGAGTACGGTCTGCGGGAAGTCCGGCTCGCGGAGCTGGCGGGCCGACACGTTGACGGTCAGGACGGTGTCGTGGTACCGGTGCCAGGACACCGCGTCCCGGCAGGCCTGCTGGAGTACCCAGGTCCCGATCGGCACGATCAGGCCGGTCTCCTCCGCGATCGGGATGAACGTCGTCGGCGGCACGGCCCCCGTCTCCGGTGTCCAGCGCAGCAGCGCCTCGACGCCGATCACCGCGCCGCTCGCGAGCTCCACCACCGGTTGGTAGTGCAGCGCCAGCTCCCGGCGCCCGATGGCGTGGCGCAGGCCGGCGGCCAGGCGGGTCAGGTTGAGCCGGTCGGCGCGCATCCGGGGTTCGTACGCGACCACACAGTTCTTGCCGGCGCCCTTGGCGGCGTAGAGCGCCAGGTCGGCGTCGCGCAGCGCTTCCGCCGCGCCGGTCGTACCGTCCAACGGCAGTACGCCCACGCTGGTGGTCACGTACAGCTCACGCCCGGAGACGACGAACGGCGCCTGTAGCGCTTCGACGATGCGCCCACCGGTACTCGCGAGCCCGACGGCCGTGGTGTCCGCGAGCAGGACCGCGAACTCGTCACCGCCGAGGCGGGCAACCGTGTCCGACGCCGCGACGTGGTGGTGCAGCCGTTGGGCGACGTGGATCAGCAGCTCGTCGCCGACCGGGTGGCCGTACGTGTCGTTGACGTCCTTGAAGCGGTCCAGGTCGAGCAGCAGCAGCCCCGGTGCGTTCCCGGCACCCCGCCCCGCCAGTGCGCGGTCCAGCCGCTCCTGCAGCAGCATGCGGTTGGCCAGCCCGGTCAGCGGGTCGTGCAGCGCCCGGTGGCTGAGCTGCCGTTGCAGCGCGGCCTGCTCCTCCAGGGCCTGACCCAGCCGTACCGCGTGGCCGTCGAGGTCGGTCGCGCGCCGGTGCGCCACCGCGGCGACCATGCTCAGCCGCACGATCGCCAGTACCGACAGGCTCGCCGCGATCGCCGCGACGATGAGCAGTTCGATCCAGTGGCCGTCGTCGGTGTTGGCGGCCGCGTACACGGTGAGCACCGAGCCGACGAACGCGCTGACGGTGAACATCGCCAGTCGTCCCCGGGTCGGCACCGCCTCGTTGTGCTCCGACAACCCGGTGGTGCGCGCCATCGACGGGTGCAGCGCGGCGGCACCCAGCAGCAGGCCCCACAGGTGCCAGCCGGTGTGCGCGGCCGGGTGGCCGTAGATGTCCTGTACGTGCAGCAGGGTGGCGCCGTCGGCGGCGAGCAGCGCGCCGAACGCGGCCAGCAGGAGAGCGAAGGCGGCGGTGCGTACCCGTGCCGTCAGCAGCAGGCGTACCGCCATGACCAGGACGACCAGGTCGAGCAGGAGTCGGGTGACGGTGACCCCGAGTTGCGCGCCCTGCATCTGGTGGTGCAGGCCGCGCTGGACGAACAGCACCCACGCCACCGCGGCGAGGCCGGCGCTCACCACGCCGGCGTCGAGCAGGCCTTCCCAGCGCGAGCGCCCCTGCCGCTGCCGTACCAGGGCGGCGAGTCCCAGGGCCATCAGCGGGTTCGACAGCAGGGCCAGCGCGTCGCCGACGAGCTTGTCGGTGACGCCGTGCACCTTGAGCTGCCACCAGATGACGTGCGTGACGCCGGATACGACCAGGGCCACGGCCAGCAGCCGCCAGGCCAGCGACGGCTCGGGCCGGTAGCGGCGCAGTCCGACCAGGACGGCGGCCAGGCCGACGAACTCGACCACGGTGTACAGGGCGCCGGTGTACCGGGCCGGGGATACCGTGACGCCGGCGCCGAGGACGGCCACGGCCAGCAGGTACCAGCTCATGAGGGGACGCCACGCGGCGTTGTACGACTCCGGGGCGTCCGACCCGCTCATGACCATGATCCAGTTGTACGGACCAGTGGTGGCGGGTGGGCAGCGATCCGGTGGTAGAACGGGTGCAGGGCGTACCCGGTGCCCTCCGGTGACATTGGAGAGTCGCAGCCATTGGAGAGTCGCGGCCATGGGAGAGTCGCGCACCGATGGTGGTGCCGAATTCTCCCGGATCGGAAGAGTCGAGCCACCAGCCCGCGCAGGCCTGCCGCCCTGGCCCGGGCGGGCGGAATCCGAATCTGGCATTTGTTCTCATCCCGCCGTTTCGCCCGTCGATGGGAAGTCTGTCGAATCGGTCGACGGACGAGGGATGGCGAGATGAACAAGAACCCGCTTCGGCGGAGCATCCAGGCCCGGTTGATCACCGCTTTCATGGTGGTCGCCGCGCTGCTGGCCGGCGTCGGCCTGCTCAATACCCTGCAGCAGCGTGACCTCACCGACCGCGCGACGATGGTGGCGCAGCGGGACCTGACGCCGCTGGCCGACCTGCGCGCCGCGCAGGCGCTGGCGTACGACTTCTCCGTGCTCGACCTGGTACGCGAGGTGCTGCCGGACCCGCAGGCCAAGCAGTCCTACGCGGACATGTCGCAGAAGACCCTTGCCTCCGTTGACCCGGCGCTGGCCAAACTGCGCGCCGACGCCCCGGCGGAACTGAAGCCGCAGGTCGACAAGTTGATCGAGACGTGGAAGACCTTCATCGCCTCGCACCGGCAGCGCCAGGCCAACACCGACCCGGCCAAGGCCCAGCAGCTCAACGAGGCCACGACGGGGCTGTACAACAAGGTGAACGAGGAGTTCGCCGCGCTCAGCAAGACCCTGACCGAGGACGGGACGAAGCAGCGCCAGGCCGTCGAGGGCCTGTACACCACCGCCCGTAACCGTACGATCGGCCTCGTCGTGGTCGGCGTGCTGCTGGCCCTCGTGCTCGGCGTCGCGGTCGCCCGCAGCATCCGCCGCCCGGTCGCCACCATGGTGACCGCGCTCGAGCGGCTCGCCGACGGCGACCTCAACCAGGACGTCGACGTCCGTTCCGACGACGAGATCGGCCGGATGGGTCACGCCCTGCGCCAGGCGCTGGGCAACCTGCGGGAGACGGTCTCGGCGGTGGCCCGCTCGGCTTCCATGCTGTCGTCCTCCGCCGGCACGCTCTCGGCGACCAGCCGCCAGATCAGCGCGGCGGCGCAGGAGACCTCCAACCGTGCCGGCCAGGTGTCGTCGGCCGCGGACGAGGTACTCGACAACGTACAGACGGTGGCGGGTAGCACCGAGGAGATGGCGGCCTCCATCCGCGAGATCGCGCAGAACGCCGGTGAGGCGGCCCGGGTGGGCACCGAGGCGGCGACGGTGGCCGACTCCACCAACGAGACCATCGCCCGGCTCGGCGAGTCGTCGGCCGAGATCGGCAACGTCGTCAAGGTGATCACCTCGATCGCGGAGCAGACCAACCTGCTGGCGCTCAACGCGACGATCGAGGCGGCCCGGGCAGGTGACGCGGGCAAGGGCTTCGCCGTGGTCGCCAGCGAGGTCAAGGACCTGGCCCAGGAGACCGCGAAGGCCACCGAGGACATCTCCCGGCGGGTGGAGAAGATCCAGCTCGACAGCGAGGGCGCGGTCGAGGCCATCGCCTCGATCAGCCAGGTGATCAGCCGGATCAACGCGTTCCAGACGACCATCGCCTCGGCGGTGGAGGAGCAGTCGGTGACCTCGCAGGAGATGACCCGCAACGTCGCCTCCGCCGCGGACGGCAGCGGAAGGATCACCGAGGGGATCGCCGAGGTGGCAGAGGCGGCCCGGTCGACCAACGCCGGCGTGACCGAGACCGAGCGGGCGGCCGGCCAGCTGGCCGAGCTCAGCTCCGAGCTGGAGCACCTGGTCGGCCGGTTCCGGTACTGAGCTGGTTTCTCCTACCAGGCCGGTAGTCACACTGACGTCCGCGCGCCGGCCGGGGGCACGATCCGCCCCCGGCCGGCGCGCGGACGTTCAGTTGCCGTAGCTGCCGCGTACCGTGCCCTTGAGCAGCTTCCCGGCGGCGTTGCGTGGCAGGGCGTCGACGAACACCACCGACTTCGGGATCTTGTACCGGGCGAGCCGGCCGCGCAGGAAGTCGAGGAGCTCCTCCTCGCTCACGGTGGTCCCGGCCTTCAGTACCACCACCGCCCGGCCCACCTCACCCCACCGGTCGTCGGCGACCCCGATCACCGCGCACTCGGCGACCGCCGGGTGGTCGTACAGCGAGCCTTCGACCTCGGCGGGGTAGATGTTCTCCCCGCCCGAGATGATCATGTCCTTGATCCGGTCGACGATGGCGATGTACCCGTCGGCGTCCGGGCTGCCGACGTCGCCGGAGTGGAACCAGCCGTCAGCGTCGAGGACCTCCGCGGTCGCCTCCGGCCGCCCCCAGTAGCCGCGCATCACGTTCGGCCCCGAGACGACGATCTCGCCCTTCTCACCGGGGCGGACCTCGGTCAGGTCCGGGCCGACCTGACCCGCCTCGGTCCGGCCCGGCCGGACCACCCGGACGTCGGTGAAGAAGTGCGGTTTGCCCGCGGTACCGGCCTTGGCGGTGCTCATGTCCCGAGCCAGGTACAGCGCACCGGGCGACGCCTCGGTCATCCCGTACCCCTGGCTGAATGCCAGGCCGCGCTGAAGGTACGTCTGGATGGTGGCTTCCGGGACCGGCGCGCCACCGCAGTTGACCTGACGGAGGCTGGACAGGTCGGTGTCGGCGAACGCCGGGCAGGCGGCGATGGCGTTGTACATGGCCGGCACGCCGAACATGTACGTCACCCGCCGGGTCTCGACCAGGTCCAGTACGACCGCCGGGTCGAAGGCGGGCACGATCACGACCGTGCCGCCCTTGAGCAGGGTGGGCAGGCAGGTCATGTTCAGGCCGGCGGTGTGGAACAGCGGCGCCACGACCAGGGTCACCTCGTCGCTGGCGAGGTCGATGTCGACCAGGACGTTGACGCTGTTCCAGGTGATGTTGCCGTGGGTGAGCACGGCGCCCTTGGGGCGCCCGGTGGTGCCGGACGTGTACATGATCATGCAGTCGTCGTCGAGCCCCACCGGCGTGTCGATCGCGTCGTCGGGGGACGATGCGATCAACCGTTCATAGTCGGCATCCAGCGCGACGAACTCGCGTACCGGCACGTCGACGCGGATCGCGTCGACGACGCCGGCCTGCTCCGGCGCGTACACCAGCACGTCGGTACCGGAGTCCGACAGGTTGTAGGCCAGTTCCGGGCCGGCCAGGCGCATGTTCAGCGGTACGAAGACCGCGCCGATCATCCCGGCCGCGAACAGGGTCTCCAGGATGGCGGGGTGGTTCGGACCGAGGTACGCGACCCGGTCACCCGGCCCCACGCCCAGCCCGCGCAGCCCGTGCGCGAGCCGCAGCACCCGCTCGTGGAGCTGCCGATAGGTCCACTCCCGGCCGGCCCCCTCCCGATCGACATGGACCACGGCCAACCGGTCGGGGGTCTTGCCCGCCCGGCGCGCGGTCCATGAGCCGATACCCTGGTTGCGCATGTGCCACGTCCTCCGGTCTGCCGTCGGTACCGAGCCGCGCGGACACATCGAAGCTAGGCGCATTCATGACGACGGTCAAGAGCGTGTCTAACATTGGTGTGGTGCCCGCCCAGGGCACGGTTGGGAGGCGACGTGCGTGACGCCCGGTCCGTTCAGGCGGAGGCGCCTCCCGGTTCGGACGCGCCGGAACAGACGGCGTCCGCGCGGCCACAATCCTTGAAACCGCAGTCCTTGAACCCACCGTTCTTGAAACCGCAGTCGCTGATGCTCAGCTTCCTGGGCATTCACGTCCTCGACCGGCGCGTCGCGGTCTTCTCCGGCAGCGTCATCGACGTCTTCGCCCGGGTCAGGGTCTCCGAGGAGGCGGTGCGGACCACCCTGACCCGGATGGTCAAGCGGGAACTGCTCGCCCGGCACCGGCGTGGCCGCCGGATGTACTTCGGCCTCACCGCCCGCTCGACCGCCGTCCTCGAGGACGGGTACCAGCGGGTCTGGCGCAGTGTGGTCAACCGCGACTGGGACGGCACCTGGACGATGGTGGGCTTCTCGCTACCGGAGTCCGCCCGCAGCCAGCGGCACGATCTGCGCTCACGGCTGATCTGGGGCGGGTTCGGCACGGTTCAGAACGGGCTGTGGATCGCTCCCGGCGAGGTGGACGTGCCCGGGCTCGTCGGTGACCTGGAGTTGGACGACCATCTGCGGGTGTTCACCGTGCGTACCGCCAAGCCGACCGAGGCCGGGCAGATCGCGCACTCCGCGTTCGACCTGCCCGCGGTAGCCGCGCGCTACCAGGCCTTCCTGCGACGATGGGACGGCGACAACCCGTACCCGGACGCCCCGGACGACCTGGCCCGGCAACTGTTGCTGCACACCGAGTGGCTGCACCTGGTACGCCGTGACCCCCGGCTGCCGGCCGAGCACCTGCCGGGGGACTGGCCGGCGATCCGGGCCGAGCAGGTCTTCCGCCGGCTCGCCGAGGGGTACGGGGAGTCGGCGCGGACGATCGCGGAGTCCGTGCTGGACACGATCCGGCCGTGACCGGCGAGGAGCTCGCGCTGCCCCGGCAGCGCGAACTCCTCAACTCAGGAGCGGTTACTTGCCCTGGGTCGGGCTCTCACTGCCGCCCGGGCCGCCCTGCTCGCCCTGGTCACTGCCCTGGTGGTGGTAGTGGTGATGGTGGTGCCCCTCGCAGCAGCAGCAACACTCCTCCTCGCCGGGAGTCGCCGGGGCGCCTTGGCCGGGCGCGGCCGGCACCGTTGTCGCCGGTGGAGTTGTCGCCGGTGGGATAGTCGGTGCCGTCGTGTCTGGGGCGGCGGGTGCGACCGGCGCGGTAGCTGTACCGGGTACACCGCCCGGGCTGGGGACGGTCGTGGTGCTGGGCGTGGGTGGCGGCGGGCCGTCGGCCAGGGCCGTGCCGACGCCACCGCCGAGCGCGATGGTGGTGGCCGCCACGGTGACCATCACGATGCGCTTGATCGGCTTCATGCCGGGCCTCCTGCTGTACTCGACGGTGGCCCGGTCGCCCGGGCCACCGTGCGTCCAACTCCAAGGCTGCTCGCGGTTGGCTGTGTAAACGCTGAAGAGCAACTGGGAGTCGGGCGCCGGAAGCGGGAGTGCCTGGAAGCGGAGCGCCTGCAAGCAGAACGCCTGAAAGCGGGGCGCCGTCAGAAGTCGCCTGAGCCGCTGTCGCTGCCCCCGCCCCCGGAGTCGCCGCCGCCGCCCCCGAAGTCGCCACCTCCGCCACCACCGAAGTCGGCGTCGGCGCCGCCGCCTCCGTACCCGCTGTCGCCGGACCCCTGGTCCTGCTGCTCGTGGTGGCGCTCTTCCTCGCGCCCCTCCATGCGGCCCAGTTCGTAGCCGAGCAGGCCGCCGGCCGCCGCGCCCGCGCCGCCGGCCACCCATGGGTTGACGCCACCGCCGCCGTAGCCGGGACCGTAACCAGGCCCGTAGCCCGGCTGTCCGTAGCCCGGTTGTCCGTAGCCCGGGCCGTAGCCGCCGGGCTGACCGTATCCGGAGCGGCCGTAACCGCCGGGCGGGCCGAAGCCCCGGCCGGACCGGCGGGGGCGCCGGGTCAGGCGCACGAGCGCGACGATGACGCCGACCACGATCAGGACGGTCACGACCAGGCAGAGCAGGCCGCCGAGGGCCGAACCCCCCGACGAGTGGGACGTCCGGGGCTGGGCCGGCGCCGGGGCCGCGTTGCGGATCGCGCTGCGCAGCGAGTCCAGGGCCGCGATGGTCGCCGCCGTGTAGTCGTTGTTGGTGCGGTACGCGTTGACGAACGCCTGCGTCGCCGTCGCCGCGTCCTGCGGTTTGACCCGCGACTTCGGGCCGGACCGGATCGCCAGATGGTGCGACTGGGTGTTGATCGCGATCGCGATGACCGTCGGCCCGGTCACCTTCGCCTGGGTCTCCCGGTCGAACGCGGCCTTGTCCTCGGCGAACTTGGTCGTCGTGTAGATCGCGACCGGGTCGGGCAGCGTCGCGGCCTCGTTCTGCACCCGGGTGACGTCCAGGACGTGCGAGTCGTCATGGATACTGACCGCCGCGGCCGCCGCCGGGCCGGCCGCGAGTCCGAGCACGATCACGGCCGCGGTGACGGTGGCGATGACGACCCTGATGCCAGCTGTGATGACGGCGGTGATGCCGCTGGCGCTGATGCCGGGTCGGGCCACCGGGGTCAGGGCCGAGCCGCGGCGTCGAGGGTGCCGGCTTGGTGCCGCCCACATGATCATCTCTCCCTGCTGTCGGCGCCCCGCTGTTCGCGACGGGCGTGATCGAGTGTGTACCCCCGACACAAATCGATAAGCAAGCTTTTCGTCGATGGCGGTCGACGAAAAGGCGCTCAACGAAAGAGGCTCAGAGCGTCGAGAAGATCTGGTCGCTCGCCGCGACCACCGCCCCCAGCACCCCGGCGGTCTCGCCGATCTCCGACAGCACGATCGGGAGGTTGCCGGTCGCCAGCGGCATCGCACGGCTGTACACCGTCTGCCGGATCTCGGCGAGCAGCACGTGCCCGAGGCGCGACACCCCACCGGACACGACGACCAGCGGCGGGTTCATGAAGTTGACCAGGCCGGCGAGCACGTTTCCCAGCCGCTGGCCGCCGGACCTGATCAGCCGTACCGCGACCGGGTCGCCGTGGCGGGCTGCGACGCCGACGTCGACGGCGGTGAGCACGCCGTTTCGGGCCAGCAGGTCGGCCAGAACGGTCGACTCGCTCGACGTGGCGGCGGCCGTCGCCTGTCGGGCCAGCGCGGCGCCGCCGAACGTCGCCTCCAGGCAGCCGCGGCTCCCGCACGGGCACAGCGGCTCGTCGTCGACCCGGATGTGGCCGATGTCCCCGGCGCAGCCGGCGATGCCCCGGTAGACGGCTCCGTTCATGACCAGGGCACTGCCGATCCCGGTACCGATTTTGACGAAGAGGAAGTCGTCCATGCCCTTCGCGACGCCGCCCCAGCGCTCGCCGACGGCCATCAGGTTCACGTCGTTGTCCACGGTGACCGGGCAGCCGTACTCGCGGGCGACCTGGTCGCGCAGCGGGTAGTGGTGCCAGCCGGGCATGAGCGGCGGGCTGACCGGTACCCCGTCGCGGTAGCTGACCGGGCCGGGCACCCCGATGCCGATACCGCTCGGCCGGTCCGTGCCCACCTCGCCCGACACCTTGGTGATGAGGTCCCGTACCTGGGCGAGCACCTTCCGGGGGCCGTCCCGGATGTCGACGGGCTCCTCGACGAACGCGAGCAGGTCGAGTCGGCTGTTCGCGACCCCGACCGCGACCGAGGTGGCGCCGAGGTCTACGCCGACGAAGCGAAGATCGTCGGCGAGGGCGACCAGCGGCGACGGGCGGCCTCCGCGCGAGACGCCCGGGCCGTCGCGCTGGACCAGCCCGACGGTGGCCAACTCGTCGAGTTCCCCGGCGAGGCGGGACCGGCTGACGCCGGTGAGGCTGACGAGTTCGGCCCTGGTACACGGGCCGCGGTCACGCAGCAGCCGCAGGATCCGTGACTGCTCGGGCGTCCGTTGCGAGTGCGGAGTCACTACCGCCCTCCCGTCGCGACCAGGGCCGCCGGGATGTCGGTACGGCCACGGGGCGAACCGGCGTCGATCCACAGCGGCAGGTGCTGCCGGGAGAACAGCTCGTCGATGACCATGTACGCGGCGCCCATGAGCCCGGCGCGGTCGCCCAGTGCACTGTGGACGATGCGGAGGTCGCGGGTTGCCAGCGGCAGCGAGCGGCGGTAGACGACCTGGCGGATCGCGGCGAGCAGCACGTCGCCGGCGTTGGCGACCTGGCCGCCGATGACGATGAGTGACGGGTTGTAGAAGTTGACCACGGTCGCGAGCGTGGTACCGATCAGCCGGCCGGACCGGGCCAGCAGCTCCACGCTGACCGGGTCACCGTGGCGCGCCGCCGTACTGATGTCGCTGCCGTTGATCGGCCGGCCGGAGGCGAGCACCTCAGCCAGGTAGCCGCTGCGGCCCTCCCGGGCCGCGCGGGTGCCTTCGCGGGCCAGCGCCCCGCCGCCGGCCAGAGCCTCCAGGCAGCCGACGTTGCCGCAACGGCAGACCACGTCGGTGTCGTCGACCACGGCCACGTGCCCGACGTCGCCGGCGCAGCCCTGGCCACCCCGGTGCAGCCGGCCGCCGGAGATCAGACCGGCGCCGATCCCCGTACCGATCTTGACGTACACCACGTCGTCCACGCCCTTGGCCAGGCCGGCCCGGTACTCGCCGAGCGCCATCGTGTTGACCTCGTTGTCCACCCAGGTCGACACCCGGTAGCGGGTGGCCAACCGGTCGCGCACCGGATAGTCGTCCCAGCCCGGCATGATCGGTGGTGCGATCGGGCGCCCGGTGGCGAACTCCACCGGACCGGGCACGCCGACGCCGATACCCCACAGGAGGTCCGCCGCGTCCGGCCGCTCGGCCAGGATCCGGTCGAACAGCGCCTCGACGCGGTCGAGGGTCCGCTCCGGGCCGGCCGCGATGTCGTTGCGCTCCCGGTACTGTGTGAGCAGGTGGCCCGAGAGGTCGGCCAGCGCGACGTTGAGGGCGGTGGCGCCCAGCTCGGCCACGAGCACGTGACCGGCGTCGGCGCGGAACGTCAACTGTCGCGGGGCCCGGCCCCCGGTCGACGGGCCGAGTGCGCCGTCGCCGACCAGGCCGTGCTCCATCAGCTCGGCGACCCGCTGGGCGATGACCGTACGCCCGAGCCCGGAGTGCCGACCGAGCTCCGGTCGGGTCGCGGCCGCGCCGGCGCGTACCAGATCCAGGACGGCGACGAGGCTGTCGAGCCGCTCGGACGCGAGCGGAGCGCGCTCCGCCGGTTCACCCATGCCCGCCTCCTCCTCGCCGCATCAAGGAAATCGGCTACACGCCGTCAGTAGTGCACGTCGTCGTCGGCCGGGCCGAACGCGAAGAGACGGTCCAGGATCGGCTCCGGGTTCCCCGACCAGTCCAGCGCCGCCACCTGCCGTCGGCTGCGCCGGCCCATCAGTACCCGGCCGAGCGTGAACGCGTCGCAGTGCAGCGTGGCGATCGGCTCACCCGTACCCAGGAGGTGCTCCGCGCCGTCGACGGCGAACCGGATCGGGGGCAGGGTCGACTTCGCCCACCGCGCCTGGAACCCGGACACGAGCCGGTCGCGTACCCAGGCGGTCTCGGCCGGGGTGTCCGCCGGCAGGCCGAGCGCTCCCCGGATGTCGTGCTCGTGGCTCCACGCGTCGACCCCGAGGTGGAACACCTCGTCGCCGTGCAGTCGTTCGTCCAGCGTGGAGCCGCGCGCCGTCCACTCGGCGACCACGTCGGTCAGGCTCTGGTCACGCCGCTCGGCCACGGTCCGCTCGCCCCAGCCCGGGTGCGCCGCGCGGCGGTCGTCGAGCACGTCGGCGCAGACGCCTGCCAGGTGCGCGTACGTGTCCTTGATGCTCCAGCCGGGACAGGCGGGCACGCTGCGCGCGGCGGCGTCGTCGTCGAGTCGGCCGGCGAGGTCGAGCAGGCGGGAGCGGGTCGCGGCGTACACCTCGCGCGTGGGCATGCCGGGACAGTACCAACGGTCAGGGGCGGCTGGGTCACGGTGTTGCGGGGTCACGGCGTTGCGGGGTCACGGTGTTGCGGCGGCGTTGACCCAGTCCGGGTGGGCGGCGACGAAGGTGGCGAGCGTGTCGTTGCGGGCGGCCGCGAACATCTGCTTGCTGACGTCGGTGAAGAACTCGAACTCCCGACCGCCGATGACCTGGGTGTTGTACTGGCCACCGTTGGTTTTCACCATCGTGATGGCGTTCGGTTCGATGTTCTTCAGCATCATGACCCAGTCCGGAAGGGACACTCCGTTGCCGTCGAAGGTCACCGCGTCGCCGACGGCGCGCAGGGCCCGGTCGGTCGCGAGCGGGTCGGTCAGCAGGCCGGCCTTCGCGATCTTCTTGTACAGGGTGCTGATGAGCTGCTGCTGGTGCCGCTGCCGGCCGTAGTCGCCGTCCGGGATGAGCTCGCGCTGGCGCACGTAGTCGAGCGCCTGCCAGCCGGCGAGGGGCTGGCATCCGACCTGGTAGACCTGCGGCCGTACGCCGGGGATCGGCACCGGGTGGTAGTCCGGCGGCACCAGCCGGTACGGAGCGGCCAGCCGGCCGTCGGCGTCCTGGCCGATGTGTACCGAGGCGGTCTGCTCGTCGATGCACATGCTGACCCCGCCCACCGCGTCGACCACCGCTCGGAGGCCGTCGAAGTTGACGATCGCGCCGGCGTTGAAGGTGATGCCGGTGAGCCGGTTGATGGTGAGGGCGAGCAGTTCGAACCCGCCGGCCCGGCCACCCCGCTCCAGGAACCCGTACGCGAAGGCAGCGTTGATCTTGTCTGTGCCGCCCGGATATCCGGTCCTGCCGTACGGTGGGATCTCGACCTGGCTGTCCCGCGGAATCGAGATCAGGTACACGTGGTCGTGGCTCGCCGGGATGTGGACGATGATGATCGAATCGGCCCGCGCACCATTGGAGGGGTCCTCGACGCGTTCGTCGATACCGACCAGCAGCAGGTTGATCGGCCCGTCGATCAGGGCGTGCGCCGACGCCGGCCGTACGGCGACCGGGCGGGGCGCGGCCGCGGCCCCCAGCAGGGACTCCTGATGTACGTTGCCGAGGTAGCGGTCGGCCAGGAACCGGCCGCCGGCCAGGGTGAGCCCGCTGAGCAGCATCATCAGCAACCCGAGCGCGACGAGCAGGCGCGCCCAGCGGGGGCTCCGCTCCGGTCGGGCTTCACGCGCCGCTGGGTTCTTCTTCGCCGCCAGGGACTGCTGGCCGCCCTCGCCCGGCGCCGCGTCGGCGTCGCGACGGTCCTCATACACCCCGGTCCTCCGCCCTCACGTCATGGCGGCCGGGTGGCTGTCCCTCCACCTTGTACGGTCGGGCCCGGCCTCGCGGTTGGCCCCCTGCCCACGCCTACGGCGTTCGAACCCGCGAACCTGGTGGATGCCCCGGTCGGCCGCTGTCGCCGGCCGTTGCTGCGCCATCCGTTCTTACGGCGTCGGTCCGGCTGTCGGGCCGGTCGCGCTCGCCTCGCGGCGGCGCTCCCACGACCGCCTCACCTCGGCCTCGGCCTGTTCGCGCCCGACCCAGTTGGCGCCCTCGACGCTCTTGCCGGGCTCGAGGTCCTTGTAGACCTCGAAGAAGTGCTGGATCTCCAGCCGGTCGAACCTCGGCAGGTCCTCGATGTCCCGAAGATGCGCCTGCCGCGGGTCGTGGGCGGGTACGCACATCACCTTGTGGTCGCCGCCCTTCTCGTCCCACATGCAGAACATGCCGATGGCGCGACAGTAGATCAGGCAGCCAGGGAAGGTCGGCTCCCGTACCAGTACCAGCGCGTCCAGCGGCGAGTCGTCATCACCGAGGGTGCCGTCGATGAAGCCGTAATCTGCCGGGTACTGCGTGGCGGTGAAGAGCGTCCGGTTGAGCCGAATCCTCCCGGTGGATTCGTCCATCTCGTACTTGTTCCGCTCGCCCTTGGGGATCTCGACGGTCACGTCGAACTCCAAGGTCTCCATGGAAGACTCCTCCGCTCGCCCCGTGGCGGTCACGGGCTGGCCGGGTCGAGCGGGCAAGACGGCGCCACCTGACCGCAGCGCTCCCTACCACGGTAGACCCGTTGGCCGGGAGACCTTCGCTCAGGTACCCGCCGCGCTCAGGTACCCGCCGCGCCGGCCCCGGGCCGCTCGGACTCGGCGTTACTGTCGTGCCCGCCCGGCCCCTGCCGCCACAGCCAGGCCATCGCGAGGGCGAACGCCGGGTCGCGCGGATAGGCCGAGTGCCCGTACGTCGGCGGGTACCGGGTGTCACCGGGAGCCCTGCCGAAGGACGGGTCGAGCAGGGCGCAGTCGATGTGGTGCTCGATCTGCTCCCGGTCGGCCCGCCGGCGTTGCGCCTCGTCCGGCCACTCGGACGGCCGGCGATCCTCGAGGACGTACCCGCCGATCGGGTCGCTCGGCCGGTACAGGTTGCGCCACCGCGCCGCGGCGAGGTCGTCGGACCGGATCCCGTCGGTCGCGCTGGTCGCGCCGAGGAGTTCGCTGAGCCGGTACAGCGCCTCGGCGCCCAGGTACGACGGGAAGAACCGCGCGTACAACTGCCGCAGCGGGCTGCCGTAGGTCAGCAACCGGACGTGGCCGCTCGTTTCGGCGCTGAGCTGCATGACCGCCGCCGCGGTGATGACCGAGCCCTGTGAGTGGCCCGCCAGCAGCACCTGCCCGTCCCGTGGCGGCGGCCCCCAGCCCGCCTCCTCCTCGGCCCGCTCCCACGTCCCGGCCAGGTACGTGACCCGGGTGAGGAGGTCGGGAACGGCCCGCTCGGCGTAGCAGGGCGGCGCGAGCGGGTGGGTCGCCCGGGGCCAGAACGTACCGACGTCCCAGAGCACGCCGACGGTGCGGCGCCAGCCCGGGCTGGAGTAGGCCTGTCGACCGATGGAGAGGAGCACGAGTACGAGCCCGCCGAGCAGCCAGGCGCCGAGGGCGACCGCCCAGCGCCAGGAGTGCGCGAAGATGCCCGAGGGCGTCGCGAGGTCCGCGATGACGGCGGTCGTCACGACGACGGCCACCGCCGCGGCCAGCCGCCCGCCGTGGCGTTCGAGGTTGTCGATCATGGCGCCACGGCTCCAGTCCCGGATGATCGCCTGCGCGCGCCGCTGCCGTGGCGAGCCGGGCGGTGCCGACTCCAGGTTCTCGTACCGGTACGCCTGTCTGACCCGGTCCGCGATCGACTCTGCCGGGGAGCGTCGCACCACCAGCCAGATGGCGGCGGTGATCAGGACGACGGCCGCGACGCCGACCGCGGTGACCGCGGTCCACAGGACCGTCGGCGCGACGACCAGCCCCTGATGGTTGCCGGCGCCGTCGGGTGGCGGTTCCGGCGTACCCAGCCGGTCGGCGACCAGCAGCGTGACGCCCGTCATCAGGCCGTCCGCAAGCAGCCAGGCGAGGCCGGCGGTGACCACCGGCGCCATGCCGTGCCACGCGGGTCGTGCGGCCGGTGGCCTCGCTGCCGCTCGCCGTGACAACCACAGGCACGCCGTCAGGACGATGGTGACGGCGGCCTGACCGACGAACAACAGGTTGACGGTGCCGGACAGCCAGGGCAGGGGAGTGGGGTGACCGGCAGTGCGAGCGGCCGAGCCGGCCGGCCGGAGCGCCGCGACGGCGGCGAGCACGACCAGCGCGCCGCCGAACCAGGGCAGCCACCGGTACAGCGGCTCCTCGAACGGGTGCGGCCTGACGGCGTCGCCGGGGCGGTCGCGGCGGCCCATCATCGGCAGCAGTACCGCCACGGTCAGGGCCGCGAGCAGGGCGAGCGACACCGTCAGGACGGTCACGACCGGCCATCCCCAGGGGCGCCGCCACTCGTCGGGGTTGATCACCGACGGTAGCCCGCGCGCCGGCGTGGCGAGCGAACCGGCCGCGAGGAACACCGCGATGACCGCGAAGGCCGCCGCCACGTGGATCGCGCGCAGCATGCGTACCGACCGCCGACCGTTCCACATGCGACGGTCCTCCAGTGGCGTGAGCGCCCCGATCGAGGTCGCGGCCGGCACCGGTACCGACTCCATCTGCTGCCAGGTCCGGTTGCCCAGCCACCACAGCAGCAGTACCAGGGCGACCGGGACGGCCGCCGTCAGCACCAGGCGTCGCGGAGCGGTCAGCCACGGCCAGGCCAGGAAGCTGAGCGTCGAGTTGCAGGCCCGGCCGTCGACCACGCACTGCGAGCCGGCGAGATCCATGGCGACCGCGGTCGCGGCCACGACGAGTACGGCGGTCAGCGACAGTGCCAGGAGCCGCTGCAGGGCTTCGACCGTACGCTGAAGGCGCTGCCGCCGTCCGCCGGTGCCCTCCTCGTCCGGAAGGGGGGCCGGCCCCATCCAGTAGCCGACGTTCGCCAGCATGAACGGAAGGAGCAGCAGCCACAGCGCGCGGGTCCAGTTGCCCGAGGTCAGGCCCGCCCAGCTGTACGCCTCCGTGCGACCCGGCCCGGCGTCCGTGCCTTCGGGCGCTGAATGCTCGGGCGCTGAATGCTCCGGCGCCGAGCGCCGGTAGAAGCCGGCATCGCCGTCGCCGGCGACGGGTCGGACCTGTGGCGGGTCGAGAATCTCGGCGGCGGCGTGCCCACCCACGCCCGGGACGAGCACCCGTGTCCGGCCCGCACGCTCGCTGCCGGCGTGATCGTCACCGATGTACTCGATCTGCTCATTCATTGCCGCACCTCTACCGGGCTCGTGGTGGTGGGCGTCAGGAGCAACGATGTTCGCGACCCGGCGGTCCGTCAAGGCCGTCAGAATCGCGCCCCGCTTCACATATCGGCAAATTCCTAATGTCGGGTAATCGACTCGTTACCCGCTCGCTATCCTGAGGCAGGTCCCTCTCCGGGTGACCTTCCCCCTCCAGTCAGGAGGCGGCACCGTGTCATCTGAGCTGGCCCGAGCCCTGCGCAGGGCCCGCGCGACCGTGCCGGCCATGGCGATCATGCCGGCCATGGCGATCATGCCGGCCATGGCGATCATGCCGACCGTGGCGGCTGCCGTGCTGCTCGTCGCCGGGCTGACCGGCGGGTTGCCGACCGTCGCCGCCGTCGCGTCGGCCGTCGGCGTGTCGGTCGCCGCACACGCCACCCGGCTCGTCCGCGTCGCCCTGGCAATCCACCGGGGGAGTCGCGGCCTCGGCCCGTGCCGCGGTGCCGGCCTGCTCGGCCTCGGCCTGCTGGCCGGCGGTTGCACCGTCGTCGGCCTTGCCGGGTACCCGGCCGGGCTCACCGGCCGCCTCGGCTTCGCCGGGTTCCTGGTGGCGGTCGGGGTCCAACTGACGGGGTTGCTCATGCTGCCCGGGGCGGCGGCCACCCCGGCTGCCCGGCTGCAACGACTGCTCGACGGGGTTGCCGTCGGCACCTGCCTGTTCTACATCGCCTGGCTGCTGGTCCTGGCACCGCACGGTGGCGGAGGCCCTCGTACCTTCCTGGCCGGCCTCATCAGCTGCGCCGCCGCGTCCGTCGCGCTCATCACCGGCCTCCGCGCCGCCCGGTACCGTACCGCCGCGCTCGCCTGCAGCGGTGGTACCGCATTGTCGATCGCCGGGCTGGCAGGGCTGGTCGCCGCCGGTCTCACGCCGGGTGCGGCGACCTGGCTGGCAGCGGCGGCCCTGGTCGCCGGCCCGGCGCTGGCGGCGGAGGGTGCCCGTCGCGCCGAGCCCCGCGAGCCGAACCCCGCCGACGCGGACGGATCCTTCGCCGGGTACCCGCTGCTCGCGCCGCCCATCGGCGCCGCGCTGCTGGCCACGGCGTACCTGGTGGTCACCGGCGGCGGTGTGCCGGATCGCAGCGCGATCGTGCTCGGGTTGACGGCCGTCGCCGCGCTGGCGGTCCGTGAGGCGCTGGCGGCGCTCGCCGTCCGGCGGTACGCGAGGCGCCTGGCCGGTCGGGAGGCGCACTTCCGCTCCCTGGTCGCCGGTTCGCGCGACGTGACCGTCGTCATCGACACCGACCTCGTGGTCCGCTGGCTGTCGCCCGCGGCGGCCCGCCAGTTCGCGCTGTCCGAACAGGACGTCGTCAACCGTCCGTTCACCGCGATGCTGCACCCCGAGGATGCCGCGCGAGTCGTGGACTGGCTCTCCGCACCCGGTAAGGTCTCCGCGCCCCCTGACAAAGCGCAGCCGTCGCTGCTCGAGGCCCGGCTGCGCGACGGGTACGGCCGGTGGCGCGACACCGAGTCGACCCTCAGTGACCTGCGCTCCACCCCGGAGGTGGCCGCGTTCGTCGTGCACATCCGCGACATCGGTGACCGGCGTGCGATGGAGCGCACGCTGCACCAGATGGCCTTCACCGACCAGTTGACCGGGCTTGCCAACCGGCGTGAGCTGCTGCGCGCAGTCGCCGCGGCCCGCTCGGCGCGGGAGCCGGCCGGCGCCGTTCTCATCATCGAGCCGGACGGCTTGACGGTCCTCAACGATCTGCACGGGCGCGAGTTCGGCGACGCGGTCCTCATCGAGCTCGGCCGCCGGCTGCGGTCCGGCCTCGACACCGGGGACCTGCCCGCGCGGCTGGCCGGCGACCAGTTCGCCGTGCTGACCCCGGCCGGCTCCATCCTGGCGTACGCGCTGGCGAGTCGACTGGTCACGGTGCTCAGCGAGCCGTACCGGCTTCCCGGCGTCACCGCGCACCTGTCCGCCATGGTCGGGCTGGCCGAGGTGGCCGGGGCGACCGGCGTCGACGAGGTGCTGCGCTGGGCCGACCTCGCGCTGCTGCGGGCCAAGCGCACCGGTCGCGGCTCTGTCGAGTGGTACGACAAGTCGATGGAGTCGGCGCTGCTGCGCCGGATGGCCGTGGAGCAGGAACTGCCCGGCGCGATCGACCGCGGTGAGCTGGACCTGGTGTACCAGCCGGTGCTCGAGCTGACCCACCGCAGGGCCGTTGGAGCGGAGGCGCTGCTGCGCTGGCGGCATCCCCGCCTCGGTGCGGTACCACCCGCCGAGTTGATCCCGATCGCTGAGGACCTCGACCTGACCGACGAGATCAGCAGATGGGTGCTCCACCGGGCCTGCCGCCAGTTGTCGTCATGGCTGCGCGACGGCTGGGACCTGTGGCTGTCGGTCAACGTCTCGGCCCGTCAGCTGGTCTCACCCGGTTTCGTGCCGGCGCTCAGCGGTGCGATCGAGGCTCACCTCGTCGCCCCCGGGCGGGTACTGGTGGAGGTCGCCGAGACAGCGACCGGTGACCGCCCGACCCCGGATGCTCGGGAGGCCGCCTTCGCCGCGGTCCGGCTCCTGGGCGTACGTACCGCGATCGACCACTTCGGCACCGACCCCACGTCACTGGCGCACCTGCGCCGGATGGCGGTCGACGTCTTGAAGGTCGACCGGCCGCTGTTCACCGAGCCGGCCGGCCGCGGCAGGCTGGCCGCCCCGATCATGGATGTGGTGATGAGCCTGGCCGACCGGCTCGGGCTGGAGGTCATCGCCTGCGGGTTGGAGGCGGAGGCGCACCTTGAGACGGTACGGGCCGCCGGCTGCCACGTCGGACAGGGCAACCTGTTCGGCGCGCCCGCGCCCGCGGAACGCGTCGAGGCGTACCTGACCGACAACCGGTCACCGTCGCTGTAACGGCGCGCGCTCCTTGCGTGATCGTGAAGCGTATGCGCTGCTATGACCTCCCTTGCTCGGCACGATCACGGGAAGGTCTCAGGTACGGCGCCGACCCGCCGATGCCGACGTCGTGACCAGACTTCGTGCCGGCATCGGTACCAGCGCGCTCGACGATGCCGCCGCTGCCGGCCGCGCCGCCGCCGCAGCCGCGGCCGCCGACCTCGCCGCGCGCGGCGCGCAGGGGCAGCCCGCGCTGGTCATCGTGTACACGTCGGTGCGCTACGACCTGCCAGTACTGCTCTCGGGCGTCCGGGAGGTGACCGGGGAGACTCTGCTCGTCGGGGCGACGACCGCGGCCCACTTCCAGAACGGCGACCTCACGCCCGCGCGTACCGGTGTGTCGGTAATGATCATGACGTCCGGTTCCTACCGGTTCGGGGTGGCGTCGGGGGAGGGGCTCCGCGCCGACGCCTTCGAGGTTGGACGAGCGGTTGCCCGGGCGGCCCGCGCGGCTGTGGAGTCGTCGGGTCCGGCCGAGTCCCACAACGCGCTTCTCCTGCTCACCGACGGTCTGGCCGGACACCAGCAGGCGCTGCTGAATGGGATCCACCGGGTCGCGGGAGCGGCGGTGCCGGTCGTCGGGGGCGCGGCCGGGGACGACCGTCGCATGCAGGAGACGTTCGTCTTCTGCGGCGACCGGGTCCTCACCGACGCGACGGTCGCCGTGTGGATCACCTCCGCCGAGCCACTGCACGTGGTGACCGGGCACGGCTGGCGCCCGGTCGGCCTGCCGCTGCTGGTGACCAGGGTGGAGGAGTCGGTGGTACACGAGATCGCCGGACGCCCCGCCATGGACGTGTACGAGGAGCACCTGCGCTACGGCGGCGTCATGCCCGACGTGGAGAGCGACGGGCTGCAGCCCTCCCGCCGTGCTGTCCATGCGCTCGCCGTCATCGAGCCCAGCGGCGCCCAACTGATCAGGTCGATCTACCTCGCGCCGGACGGCCTGATCCGCAGCTTCACCCCGCTGCCGCACTATGCCGCCGTCCAGGTCGTCTCGGGCGTACCGGACGACCTGCTCGCCGCCAGCAAAGGCGTCGTCGACGAGGTGTTCGCCGGTCGTGAGCCCGGTGTGCTGCTCGCCTTCAGCTGTCTGACCAGGCTGGAGGTGCTGGCGGAGCGCAGCCACGAGGAGCCGGCCCGGATCCAGGCCGCCGCCGGGACCACCCCGACCTTCGGCTTCTACACGCTGGGCGAGTTCGCGCGTACCACCACCGTGGCCGGTTTCCACAACGCGACGATTGCGGCGATTGCGCTGTGACCCACAGCGTCTATGGTTCCGACGTGAGCGGTACCGACCTGAACAATGCCGCCGTGAGCAACGCCGGCGTGAACGGTGCTTCCATGAACGGTGCTCCCATGAACGGTGCTGCCATGAACGGTGCTGCCATGAACGGTGCTTCCATGAACGGTGCTCCCATGAACGGTGCTGCCGTCAACGGTGCTGCCATGAACGGTGCTGCTGCCGTGAGCGGTGCCGAGGTCCGCGTCGCGCGGCTGGAGGCCCAGCTGGCGGCCGCGACCGCCGCCGCGCAGGAGGCGTACCGCGACACCACGCGCCTGATCCGGCTGCTGACCGTCATCAGCCAGCCCTCCTCCTCCGCCGACCTGGTGGAGGACACGCTGAGCACGCTCTCGGACGTCTTCGCCGCCGACGTCGTCTGCATCGGCCGGCTGGTCGGCGACAAGCTGACCATCCAGAGTTCGTGCGGCCTCACCGAGGGCGACCCGGCGCATACGGAGGGCTGGTCCGCCAGCAACACCGCGCGCACGGCCCTGGCCGACCGGCGTACCGTGGCGGCCGCCTACGACCACTCCGTCGAGCTGCCCCCGGCGCTCGCCACGCTCGGCGTGCGCACCGCCGCCTGGGTCCCGCTCGCGACCGGCCCGGACGAGCTGCTCATCCTGTACCGCCGCTCCGAGGAGTTGTTCACCTCGGGAGAGCAGCAGGTGCTGTCGTCCGTGGCGGACCGGCTGTGTCTGGCGCTGCGGTCCCGCGAGCGCAGCGCAGCCACCGAGCGGCTGGCCGAGTGCGGTCCCCGGCTGACCCGCCACCTCGACCTCGAGCCGCTGCTGTCGGAGGCGGCCGAACTGCTCCACCAGCTCACCTGCTCCCAGCGCGCGTGGATCGCGGTCGTCGACGGGGACACGGCCGAGCTGCGGTCGCGGGCGGGGCTGGCGCTACAGGAGGGGCTGGGCTCACCGGAGGGACAGTCGCCGGTACCGGCGGGTTGGCCGCGGCCCGTCGTGGAGCTGCCGGGCTGGGAGACCCTGGTCCAGGGCCAGCCCCACCACGGCGTGGACGGATCGCACGCGGTGCTGTGCGTACCCGTCATGCGGGCCGACGCCCCGACCGCCCTGCTGTACGTCGCCCGGGACGCCCGGCGGCCGTTCCTCGCGGACGTGGTGGAGGTATGCACCGTCTTCGCCAACTATCTCGGTGCGGCCCTGGTGAACGCACAGCTCTACCAGGCGCTCGCGCGCAGCGAGGCGTCGCTGCGACTGATCACCGATTCGATCAGCGACATGATCGCGGTGATCGACGCGGACAACCGTTTCATCTACGCCTCACCGTCGTACGCGCGGGAACTGGGCTACGACCCGGCGACGCTCATCGGCCAGCCGGCGGCGGACATGATCTACCTCGACGACCTGGAGTCCGTGCGCGCCGTCCGGGGAGAGCTGGCCGGATTGTCCAAGGTGGAGTACCGGGTCTGGGACGGCAACGGCTCGCTGGTCTGGGTGGAGAGCGCCCTCCGCCCCGCGCCGTCCGAGGACGGCTCGATCGTGGTTTCGTCCCGCATCGTGGACGAGCGCAAGTGGCTCGAGGAAGAGCTGCGCCAGCGGGCCACCCACGACCCGCTGACCGGGCTGGCCAACCGGGCGCTGGTCGGGGAGTTCCTCGACGAGGCGCTCAGCGTGCCCGACATCACCGAGGTCGGCCTGCTCTTCTGCGACCTCGACAAGTTCAAGGCGATCAACGACCGGCTCGGCCACGAGGCGGGTGACCAGCTTCTCGTGCAGGTCACCGACCGGCTCAGCCGGTGCCTGCGCCCGACCGACCTGCTCGCGCGCTTCGGCGGCGACGAGTTCGTGTTCGTCCTGGACGGGGTGAACGACCTGACGGAGGTCACCGAGGTCGGCCGGCGGGTGCTGCGCGCCCTGGACAAGCCGTTCCAGCTCGCAAACGAGTGGGTACAGATGTCGGCCAGCGTCGGCGGGGTCACCGGTACCCGTCGCCAGACGACCGCCAGCGACATGCTCAGGGACGCCGACGCCGCCATGTACCAGGCGAAGGAGAACGGTCGGGGGCTCGTCGAGGTCTTCGACGTGGACGCCTCCACCCGCTCCCGGGACCGCCTCGACATCCGCTCCGACCTGCAGCGCGCGCTGGAGCGCAACCAGCTGTCGGTCCACTACCAGCCCATCTGGGCCCTCGACAGCGGGGAGATCGTCAGCTTCGAGGCGCTGGTGAGGTGGCACCACCCGGAGCGGGGGCCGATCGGGCCGGACGTGTTCATCCCGTTCGCGGAGGAGACCGGCGCCATCGTCGAGATCGGGCGCTGGGTGATGGCACAGGCGTGCCGCCAGCTCGTGTCGTGGCAGCAGCGCTTCCCCGGCCGACCGCTCGGGATCAACGTCAACGTGTCCCCGGCTCAGCTGCGACGCCCCGAGGTGGCGGCGGATCTGCTGGCGGCCATCCGGGACACCGGGGTGGAGCCGGCGGACGTGTGGCTGGAGGTCACCGAGCACAGCTACGTCCACGACGACGTGACGCAGTGGGCGACCGCGCTGCGCGCCTCCGGGGCGCACTTCGCCCTCGACGACTTCGGTACGTCGTACTGCAGTCTCGCGTATCTGAAGCGGTTCCCGATCGAGGGGTTGAAGATCGACCGGTCGTTCGTGTCCGGCATGGTCGACGGGAGCGCCGACCGCAGCATCGTGCGGGCCGTGCTGGCCATCGCGGAATCCCTGGACCTGCGGGTCGTGGCCGAGGGTATCGAGACCGAGGAGCAGCGGGAGATGCTGATCGAGCTGGGCTGCCGCACCGGACAGGGCTACCTGATGTCCCGCCCGGTGACCGCCGATGAGGCGACCGCCCTGCTGATACCGGTACAGGGGTCCAGTCACCGCCTCACGGCGTGACCTTCGCACCGTACGACCTCGCACCGTACGGCCTAATCCGGCCGGGTGGCGCGGCTCGTCTTCGGCGCGTCGGCACACTCAGTACCCAGTCGTGCTCGTAGGGTCGAACCCTGGTACGAGCGGGAGGTGCTCATGGGGGAGTCGAGGCGGCCGACCGAGGTGGCCTGGGTGTTCCGGCCCGACCTGTCGCAGCGGCGCACGCAGCCGCTGCACGCCCTGGTCGGCAAGCCGGTGTACGGCGTGGGTGCGCCGGGTGACGACGGCCGGGTCGAGATCGTCCTGCAGGACGGGACCCGGGTACGGGCCACCCCCGGCGAGGTCGTCGCCGAGTAGGGGTCCGTCGGCTACCGTGACTCAATGATCGTCTCGGCGGGGCCGGGTCGCGGTCCGCTCGCAGCGGTGGCGGTTGGCGCGGCGGCTGCCCGATTCCGGCGCGCCCGCGGTGTGGCCCGCTCGGCAGCCGGCGCTGCCGTCGTGGCCCTGCTGGTCACGGGTCTTTCGGTCATGGGCCTCTCCGGATGCGCCACCGACGCGTCGGCGGGCCGGTTCATCGGGCCGTCGGCGTCCGCACAGCCGCACTCCGCGGCCCCGCACTCTACGGCCCCGAATGCTGAGCCGTGGCTGCTCGAGGCGCGCCGGACCGGCGGCCCGGGCAAGGGTGTCTGGACGTCGATGACGCTGCCCGGCCGGCGCACCGGGTACCAGCTCCCGGCCCAGGTCTACGTGCCCGACGCGTACTTCGACCCGCAGCAGCCCGGCCGGCGCTTCCCCGTCGTCCTGCTGCTCGCCGGCTTCCCGGGCGCGATCGAGCACTGGGACACGCAGGGTCACGTGCTGCCGATCCTCGACCGGATGATGGCCGAGCAGAAGATCCCGCCGATGATTCTCGTGTCCCCGTCCCAGAACCCCGAACCCGACCGCGACAGCGAATGCATCGACGCGGTCGGTGGGGCGCGGGCCGACACATACCTGAGCCAGGACGTACCGGAGGCGATCGCGGCGCACCTGCGGGTGACGCAGGACCGCGCGGGCTGGTCGGCGATGGGGTACTCGACCGGCGGGTACTGCGCCGTCGACCTCGCGCTGCGCCACCCGGAACGGTTCGCCTCGGCGGTCAGCCTCGACGGGTACTTCGCCCCGGCGATCGACAACACCACCGGGGACCTGTTCAAGGGGGACGCCGCCGCCGAGCGTTCGTACACGCCGACGCGGATCGTGCGTGACCAGCGCCCGGCCGCGCTGCGGTTCTACCTGGTCGCCGGTACGACCGAAGCGAAGGTCAGGAGCGAGGCGCGCGCGTTCGCGGCGGCCGTGCACGCGCCCGACACGGCGACGGTCGTGGAGGTACCCGGCGGTCACAACTGGGACACCTGGAACAGGGCGATGCCGGGCGCATTGACGTGGTTGTCTGCCAGTTGAGGCTGTCTGTCGCCTGAGCTTGACGCTTCTATCGACGTTGGCGGATCCTTCGTTGGTCTGAGTGTCGGTGATCCAGGGGAGGACGAAGACGTGCGCTCCAGAATGGCGGCTACGGCGTTGACAGGTACCGTATTGGCCGCTGCAGTGCTCGCCGCCACGGCGCTGGTCGTCCCGGGCGGCCCGGCTTCGGCCGCCACCGGCGGGAACGCTTCGGCCGCCACCGGCGGGAACGCTTCGGCCGCCACCGGCGGGAACGCTTCGGCCGCCACGGGGGGCGGCGCCCCGCCGCCGAGAACCACCCATGGCCCGTGCGGGTACACCGAGACCCCGGACGAGCCGGCCGCCCGGCCGGTGCCGCTGCCTCCGGACCCGCGCCGGACTCTGAACCGCGGCACCGTCGACACGGTCCTGAAGACCAACCACGGCGACATCGGGCTCACGCTCGACCGGGCCGAGGCGCCCTGTACCGTGCAGAGCTTCCTGCACCTGGTCAGGCACCGGTTCTACGACCGGACCCCGTGTCACCGGCTCACCGCGTACCCGACCCTCAAGGTCCTGCAGTGCGGCGACCCGACCGGCACCGGCGAGGGCGGTCCCGGGTACCGGTACAAGGACGAGCTGCCGACCGACCTGCCGCCCGCGCCGACCGACCCGACCGGTGCGCGCAAGGTGTACAAGCGCGGCGTCCTCGCCATGGCCAACGCCGGCCCGGACACCAACGGCAGCCAGTTCTTCCTCGTCTACGCCGACTCCGCGCTGCGGCCGAACTACACCATCTTCGGGACGGTCGACTCCAACGGCCTCGCCGTCCTGGACGAGATCGCCGCGGGCGGCGTGAAGCCCAACCCTGACAGCCCCGTGGACGGGGAGCCCGCGCTACCGGCGAACATCATCCGGGCAAGGATCGATTACTTCTGAGCGACCAGGTCCGAGGACGCAGCGGGGGAAGGTCCGGAAGGCCGGGTCCTCATCCGTCGTGCTGTGCCCTCGGCTGCGCGCCGATCTCGCTCTCGCTGACGCGGGTCGGCTCGAGTACGCGGTGCAGGAACTCGGCGGTCCGGCGTTCCCGGGGCGCGCCGAAGACCTGGGCCGGCTCGCCCGACTCCACGATCACGCCGCCGTCCATGAAGACCACCCGGGACGCCACCTCCCGGGCGAACGCCATCTCGTGGGTGACCACGAGCATCGTCATCCCGTCCGCGGCCAGCCCGCGCATCACGGCGAGAACCTCACCTACCAGCTCCGGGTCGAGCGCGCTGGTCGGTTCGTCGAACAGCATGAGCTGCGGATCCATCGCCAGCGCGCGGGCGATCGCGACCCGCTGCTGCTGCCCGCCGGACAGCTGCGCCGGGTACGCGTCGGCCTTGTCTGCCAGGCCGACGCGCTCCAGGTTCGCCGCTGCGATCCGCTGCGCCTCGGCCCGCGACCGGCGCAGCACACGGCGCTGCGAGATCGTCAGGTTCTCCCGTACCCGCAAATGGCCGAACAGGTTGAACTGCTGGAACACCATGCCGATCCGGCGGCGGACCCCGTCGATGTCGCAGTCGGGGTCGGTGACTTCCACGCCGCCCACCCGGATCGTGCCGCCGGTCGGCACCTCGAGCAGGTTCACGCAGCGCAGCAGCGTCGACTTGCCCGAGCCGGAGGGGCCGATCACGCAGACGACCTCGCCGCTGTCGACCGACAGGTCGATACCCCGCAGGACCTCAAGCGCGCCGAACGACTTGCGCAGGCCGCTGATCTCGATGGCGGACAGGGCGCTCACCTCTCTGTGTTTCACCTATCCCGCGTTCATCTCTCCCGCGCGGCGCGGCGTTCGAGCCACCGCACCAACTGCGACAGCGGCAACGTGATCGCCAGGTACAGCAGGCCGGCCACGACCAGCGGGGTCGGGTTGACCTGCGAGTTCAGCGCGTCGCCGGCGAACTTCGTCAGCTCGATGGTGGACGCGGTCACGCCGAGGACGTACGCCAGTGAGGTGTCCTTGGTGAGTCCGACGAACTCGTTGGTCAGCGGCGGGATCACGATGCGGAACGCCTGCGGCAGGACGATCGAGACCATCGCCCGGCCGTGCGACATGCCCAGCGAGCGGGCGGCCTCGGTCTGCCCCTTCGGTACCGCCTGGATGCCCGCCCGGATGGTCTCGGCCATGTACGCGGCGGCGGTGGCGCCCAACCCCAGGGTCACCGCGCCGTACACGCCGCCCGGGATCTCCCGGTCGGGGAAGGCCTGCGGGATGCCGTAGCCGACCATGAACAGCACCAGCAGCCTCGGCAGGCCCCGGAACAGTTCGATGTAGGCGGTGGCGAACCACCGGTACGGCGCGATCGTCGACAGCCGCATCAGCGCCAGGACCAGGCCGAGTACCAGCCCGAAGGCGAACGCGAGCAGGGTGTAGACGATCGTGTTGCGCAGCGCCGTGGTGACCGCGCCGGGGAACATGGCGCGCGCGACATCGACCCGGAAGAACGAATCGGCGAGGCGCTGCCAGTCGGCGGCCGCCGCGACACCGACCACCACGAGGACGAACACGGCGTAGCCGGCCGCCCGTACCAGCCGCTCGCGCCGGCGGCGCCCGAGTCGACGACGGCCGGGTTCCTGGATCACCGGAGCCGTCGTCGCAGGGCTGTTCGTGTCGGTCACGCTGCCGTCGGTCACGCCGCCGGCTTCGCGCCGATCCACTTCTCGTACAGCTTGTCGTAGGTGCCGTCGCGCTTCGCCTCGGCGAGCGCCTCGTTGACGGTCTGCAACAGCTTGGCGTTGCCGCCCTTCTTGACCGCGAACCCGTACTGCTCACCGGTGTTGAACCCGGCGGCGATGACCACCTTGTCCGGGTTGTTGCGGACGTACTCGTTCCAGACCGGCAGGTCACCCACGGCGGCCTCGATCTGGCCGGTGGCGAGCGCCTGCTGCTCGGAGCCCAGGTCCTGGTAGGCCACGACCTCGATGTTGAGGCCCTTCTCCTTGACCTGCTTCTTGACGTACTCGTCGCCGGTGGTGTTGCCCTGCACCCCGAGCCGCTTGCCGGCGAGGTCCGCGAGGGACTTGTACGGCTTGCCCGCCGGTACGGCGAGGGCCTGGGTGGCGTCGAAGTACGGGTCGGAGAAGTCGAGCACCTGGCGCCGCGCGTCCGTGATGGTCATGCCGGCCGCCGCCACGTCACACTTGCCGCTGTTGAGGTCCTGACCGGACTTGATTCCCTCGAACGGGGTGTCGATGACCTCCTGGGTGACGCCCAACTTCTTGGCGGTCAGGTCGATGAGGTCGACGTCGAAGCCGATCACCTTGCCGCTGGTGTCCTTGGACTGGAACGGCGGGTACGGCAGGTGCGTACAGGTCACGAGCTTTCCGCTCTTCACCAGTTTCACGCCGTCGGCGGTCGTCGCGCCGCTGTCCTTCTTCGCGCAGCCCGCGATGGCCGAAACGGCGAGCAGCATCGCGGCGGCAAGCGTGACGGACCTGGAAACGACGGGCCTGGAAACCATGGATCTGGAAACCATGGATCTGGAAACCACCGGTCTGGGAGCCATGGGGCCAGACCCTAACAGACCTGTCGAACCATCAATGACATGCGTATTCAGGTGTTGCGGGCTGCACAGTGGTTGGGCGTGAAGATCATCGGGTACTCCCGTCGATGTCCGAGCCGGACGGGTTCGACCTGAGCGGGGGGTGGGTGATGGGAGCGGGCACTGTCGCCGTGGTCGCGCACCGGCGCAAGACATTCGGCGGCGGCCTCGACGAGCTGCGCAAACGGGTCACCGACGAGTGCGTCGGCGAACTTCTCTGGTACGAGGTGTCGAAGAGCCGGAAGGCCGGCAAGAAGGCCCGCAAGGCGCTCGAGAAGGGCGCCGACCTCATCTTCGTGTGGGGCGGCGACGGGACGGTGCAGCGGTGTATTGATGCGCTGGCCGGCTCCGACGCGGCGGTCGCCATCGTCCCCGCGGGTACGGCCAACATGCTCGCCGGCAACCTCGGCATCCCGCAGGATCTGCCCGCCGCGGTGAGCATCGGATTCCACGGCCCGCGTCGCAAGCTGGACCTGGGGAAGGTCAACGGCGAGCACTTCGCGGTCATGGCGGGAGCCGGCCTCGACGGCGGGATGATCCGCGATGCCGACCGCGGCATGAAAGACAGGGCGGGGCGCCTCGCGTACGTGTGGACCGCGCTCAAGCACGTGCGCGACGACACGGAACCGGTGAAGATCCGTATCGACGGCACGACGTGGTTCGACGGCAAGGCGAGCTGCGTACTGGTGGGCAACGTCGGCACCATCACCGGCGGTATCCGCGTCTTCGACCGCGCTCGCACCGACGACGGCTGGCTGGAGATCGGTGTCGCGACGGCGCGGGGCGCGTGGCAGTGGGCGCGTACGTTCGGCCGGATCGTCGCGGGGCGGCCGGAGCGGTCGCCGTTCGTACGGACCACCCGGGCGAAGAGGATCGACGTGCGGGCGCGCCGGCCCATCCCGTACGAGCTCGACGGCGGTGACCGGGGGACGACCACCCGTCTGAAGGTCCGCGTCGCACCGGCCGCCATCACGGTCTGCCTGCCGGATTGACGTTCTCCCGGCCCTAAAGGACGGGGATTCCTTCC
>NZ_BOON01000054.1 GCF_016863255.1 Planosporangium mesophilum | reverse complement strand
ACGCCCATCCGCCTTGGCGGCCGATCGGCTTTCCCTGCCCCGCTACGCGGCAGGGTCGGCTTCACCCCCGGCCTGAAGGCCGGAGCACTACGGACGATCCCGGTAGCCGAACGCCATTCGGACTTCTGGTCGACCCCTCCACGCCCCCGGTGATGCATGCTTATCCCAGAACACAATGAAAGCTGGGCACAGCGTCCACAAGACACACTGGACGCCCAGCACAATGGACGGTCGGTGTCAGCGAAGTCGAACGGCGGAGGGCGGCACGTGGCGAGGCCTGGATCGGAGAGCGGGTCATCCAGCGGCCCGACCGTGCTGCGCATGCTGCTCGGTGCCCAGCTGCGAAGGCTGCGGGAGGCCAAAGGCGTCAGCCGGGAGGATGCCGGATGGGAGATCCGGGGGTCGGAATCCAAGATCAGCCGGATGGAGCTGGGGCGGGTCGGCTTCAAGGTACGCGACGTCGCCGACCTGCTCAGCCTGTACGGGATCGACGACGGCCAGGAGCGTGAGCGCCTGCTGGCACTCGCCCGCCAGTCCAACACGCCTGGCTGGTGGCACCGCTACAGCGACGTCCTGCCGAGCTGGTTCCAGGCCTACCTCGGACTCGAGGCCGCCGCGACGCTGATCCGCGCCTACGAGGTTCAGTTCATCCCCGGCCTGTTGCAGACCAAAGAGTACGCTCGCGCCGTCGTCCTGCTGGGCCATCGCGGCGCCGACTCGGCCGAGATCGAACGGCGGGTGAACCTGCGGATGGCCCGCCAGCAACTGCTCGGCCGCCAGGATCCGCCCCGGCTGTGGGCGGTGGTGGACGAGGCGGTACTGCGCCGGCCGATCGGCGGTCACGAGGTGATGAGGGCCCAACTCGAAGCGCTCATCGACGCCGCCAAGTTACCCAACATCCGGCTCCAGGTCATTCCGTTCGACGCGGGAGGGCACGCCGCCGCCGGCGGAGCCTTCAGCATCCTGCGCTTCCCCGAGCGGGACCTGCCCGACGTCGTCTACATCGAACAGCTCACCAGCGCGCTGTACCTGGACAAGCGCGACGACGTGGATCACTACGCCGCCGTCATGGAGAACCTGAGCATCGAGGCCGAGCCGCCGGACCGTACGATCGAGATCGTCACCCGCATCCTCGACGAGCTCGGCCGGTCAGGCCACTGAGTCCGTTCCATTCTCTCCGTGTTCGCGCAGGAAGCGCTCCGCCGCCCGAGCGACGCGTAGGTAGGAGACTATGCCGGCGGACATGGCGACGACGTACACCGCAGCGAGGATGAACCAACCCGGCGAATACCGGGAAAGCGCGCTCCCGACCATTATCACCATCAGCGCCGCTATGAGGAAAATCAGCCAGCGCTGCCCGCGCAGGCCCTCCGCCACCAGGCGCAGCAGCGGTAGCTCCTCGGCCGCCACCGGCAGCTTCCCGCGGACCTGCTTCACCATCCGCCGCCGCTGCCGGAACGGAAACGCCCGTACCGGAGATTTCCAGCCACGCTGGATCTGTCCGCTGCGGAAGCCGTAGACGAGTCCGACTGCCTCAAAGGCGAGGCCCAGCAACAACAGGGAGGTCCCGAGGGTGCCGGCCCACTGCGGCGGCTCTGTGGCCTGCCGGTGCGGCGGTCCGGAGACGAGCCCGAACACGAACCCGCCCACGGCGCCGAGGACGACCACCGCCACCGCCAGCCACACGCGCCGCCGGCGCCGCTGCCGGATCCGCCGCCGCACCGCCGGGTCGTCCGGATTGAACGACCCGGCATCGAAGGGCTGGGCATCGAAAGGCTCCGCACCAGCGGCCATCCGGTGTCACCTCCCCAGGAGACGAAGGCCCTGGGAAGTCATACCCGTGAATGAGTCGCGGTTAACCCGTCCTGAGGTCAGGACAGGCCGGTGATCATCGAGACCACTTCGTTGCGGTTGGTCGCCGCGATGCTCCGGACGCCGACCTGCCTGCCCCGGCGCAGCACCGCCACCCGGTCGGCGATCCGGAAGACCTGGTCGAGGTTGTGGCTGACGACCAGTACGCCGGCGCCGCGTTCGCGCAGGCGCATGATCAGCTCCTCCACCTTCGCGGTCTCGGCCACACCGAGGGCGGCGGTCGGCTCGTCCATCAGTACCAGGCTGCTCGCCCAGTGCGTGGCACGGCAGATCGCCACCGCCTGCCGCTGGCCGCCGGACAGCTCCCGGATCGTCGCCTTGGCGCTCGGGATGCGCACGTCGAGACGGTCCACCAGCTCCTGCGTCTCCCTGGCCATCCGGCGCCGGTCGAGCAGGCGCAACGGCCCCTTGGTCAGCTCCCGGCCGAGGAACATGTTCATGTACACGGGCTGCGAGTCGACCAGGGCGAGGTCCTGGTACACGACCTCCACGCCCTGGCGGCGCGCGTCCGAGGCGTCGCGGAAGGAGGCGGGCCGGCCCTGGAGCCGGATCTCGCCCTCCGTCGGCTGGTACACCCCGGACACCATCTTGACCAGCGTCGACTTGCCTGCGCCGTTGTCGCCGACGAGGGCGACGATCTCACCGGCCTGTACGTCGAGGTCGAAGCGCTCGATCGCGACGACGCCGCCGAACTGCTTGCGGATGTTGGTCAGCTGGAGCGCGGGTACGCTCCGGTCCACCACGCCGGCGTCCGGGATCAAGCTCTGCTCACTGCTCACGATCTACTCCCTCAGCTCGCGACGGATTCCACGGCGTGGCCGTCGAGGCCGATCGGTACCGAACCGTCCGCCGCGTAGACGCCGGTGACCGCGGGCGTGCCCGACCGGACCCCGGTGACACCGGCGGTCAGCGCCCTGGTGACGAACGCCTGCGGCCGGAACCCGAAGATCACGGTGTCGCCGGGCTCCACCCCGGCCGCGTCGCTGACGTCGGCCATGGCGTAGTAGTCGATGGCCTCGGGCGCCGGCATCTCCACCTCGACGAGGCGGGCACCGTCGAGGTCACCGCCGCGCACGATCAGCGCCCTGGTACGGCCAAGCCCCAGCACCGGATCCACGTACAGGCCACCGCCGAACACGTACGCGTGGTTGCCGTGCAGGTGGGACACCTCGCTGACGTACAGCACGGCCGGCTCCTCGACCAGGTCCTCGACCGCGTGCCACGGCGTGGTACCGGTCAGGCCGTGCCCCGGCTCGACCTGCGTCGCGCCGGCGTCGGCCAGGATCTGCAGGGTCGCCACCGAGGTGGTACCCGGGGCGTTGAGCTCGACGTGGTCCCGGCCGGCGGCGCGCAGGCGGGCCGCCGCGTCCTGGAGCGTCCCGAGGTTGGGCGTCGGGCGTACCTTGCCCGTCTCCTTGTCGAACAGCAGGGCCGGGAAGCTGGTGATCCCGGCGAAGTGCGCGCCCGCGAGGTCGTCCAGGCGGTCGGCCACCGCCACGACGTCGGCGGCGTCGAACCCGCCCTCGTGACCGCGGTAGAACGTGTCGCCGGGCGCGACGATGCGCGCCAGCAGCGCCTGGTCGCGGCCGAGCGCCGCGCTGGCGGCCGCGGCCTCGCCGGCCTTGGCGTCGTTGAAGACCGTCCAGTACCGCGGGTTCAGCGCGGCGGCGGTCGCCGCCTCGTGGCGCGGGATCTGGACCAGGTGGCCGATGTGACCGGTAGCGAGGCCACCCGCGCGGGCGGCGAGCGCGCACTGGAGGTCGACGCCGACCGCTTCGGTGATACCGGCGGCGCGGACGGCCCGGGAGAGGTCCGGGTTCCGGCCGATCTGCTTGGTCATGGCGAACGGGGTCAGCCCGAGGCGGTCGGCCTCCCGCTTGATCGCCGTGGCGTTCGCGCTCACCGTGTCGAGGTCGAGGGCGTACGTGTTGGCCGGCAGCTCGCCGGTGTGGTGCAGCTGGGCGGCGGCCCGCAGGAAGGCCGGGTTGCGGCGCCGGAGCAGGTCCAGAAACATGCGTTCTCCTAGATCAGCTGCGCTTCTCGCGCAATGAGAGCGACACCGCGACCAGGATGATCAGCCCTCGGGCGATCATCTGCTGCGATACGGAGAGGTGGGCCAGGATCAGGCCGTTGTTGAGCATGCCCATCAGCAGGCTGCCCATCAGCGCGCCCACCACCGTGCCCTTGCCTCCGAAGAGGCTGGTGCCGCCGACGATGACCGCGGCGATGACCGTCATCAGGTCGGCTTCGCCCAGGGTGTACCGCGCGCCGTGCAGGCGGCCCGCGTACAGCAGCCCGGCCAGCGAGGCGCACATCGCGCTGCCCATCAGCACCATGATCTTGACGCGAGCGGTCTTGATGCCGCTGACCCGCGCCGCGCCGATGTTGTCACCGATCGCGAGTACGTGGGCGCCGTACCGGGTCTTGTTCAGCAGGACGTAGCCGACCGCGATCGCCAGCACCGACCAGATGATCAGGCCCGGCACGCCGAACAGCTCACCCGAGCCGAACAGGCCGAGGAAGGTCTCGTTGTCGACGGGGACCGACTGCAGGTTGCTGATCTCCCGGGCCACGCCGGCCACCGCGCCCATGGTCGCCAGGGTCACCAGGAAGGACGGCAGCCGCACCAGGGTGACGAAGACGCCGTTCACCAGGCCGACCACGGCGCCGACCGCCAGCCCGGCGAGCACGCCGACCAGCGCGCTGTCGGTCTCGCGCAGCGCCACCGCGCCGGTCAGCGCGGACACCGCCACCACCGAACCGATCGACAGGTCGATCTCGCCGGTCGACAGCACGAACACCAACCCGACCGCCATGACCGTGATCGGGGCCGTCTGGATGACGATGTTGGAGAGGTTGGTCGGATTCAGGAACGTCTCGCCGAGGAAGACGGCGAAGAACAAGAAGACCAGGACGAACCCGATGTACACCACGTACTCGCGCCAGTCGATGGCGCGCCACCGCGGACGGCTGATTGCCGGTGCGGCAGTCCCCGCCTCACTCATGTGTGATCCCTTCAATGATTCGGTGCTCGGGCTCGATTCGGTGCTCCGCCCCGCGCGTCATCTCGTGACGAGCGGCCGCGATGGCACCGATCAACGCGGCGCGGTGGCCCAGCTGACTTGTCCTGACGATCGGCGCGTGCGCGCCGAGGCGGCCGAGCCAGCGCCGTACCGGTTCGAGCAGCTCGGCCCGGGAGCCGATGCCGCCGCCGAGGACGACGGCCTCCGGGTCGAGGACGGCTCCGACGGCGGCCACGGCCAGCGCGATGAACTTCGCCTCGTCGTCGATGGCGGCGAGCGCGTGTTCGTCACCGGCCCCGGCGCGCTCGAAGACTACCGGTACGCTCACGCACTCCCCGGTCGCCTCCTCGTACCGCCGGGCGATCGTCGCGCCGGCGACCGCCTCTTCGAGGGCGCCTCTGACCTGGTTTGCCGGGTCGAACGGATCGGTGCCCAACGGCAGGTACGAGATCTCGCCGGCCGCGCCCCGCGCGCCCCGGCAGAGGGAGCCGTTGACGACGATCCCCATGCCGATCCCGGTACCGACGGCCACGAAAACGAAGTCCCGGTACCCGCGTCCACCGCCCGTCCGCTGCTCGCCCAACGCCGCCATGTTCACGTCGTTGTCGAGGACGACCGGGTGGCCCAGCCGCCGCGCCAGCTCGTGCTGGAGGTCCAGCGAGTCGAAGCTGGAGATGTTCGGGGACAGGTCGATCGCGCCGGTCTCGGGGTTGGGCGCGCCCGGGCTGCCCACCGCCGTGGCGCCGACGGCGGTCCAGGCCACGCCGGCACCTTCGGCCAACGAGCGGAGCAGCGCCGCGATCTGCTCGGCGACCGCCGTTCCGCCGCGCGGGTCGGTACCCACCACGTCCTCGGCCACGATGTGACCGCCTCGGTCGGCGAGCGCGGCCCGCACCTTCGTACCGCCGAGGTCGACGCCGGCGACGTAGCGATTTTCCGCCATGGATGAGCGATGAAGCGGTGAGACGTCAGACGCGGTCATCAGCCGATGGTCAACAGACGTGCCGGGTTTCGGACCAGCATCTGCTCCAGGTCGTCGTCGGACACGCCGAGCCGGCCCAGCGCGGGCACGATCTCCTGCCCGAGGTACGAGTAACCGAGCCGGCCGTGCGTACGCGGGTTGAGGTAGGCCTCCGCACCGGTCATGTCCTGCGCCAGCAGGATCCGGTCGGCGTAGCCCTCGCGTACCAGCGCGGCGAGGTTCGAAAGGCGCGACCGGTCCGGCCGGTAGTAGGCGCGCTTGCCGAACTCGCCCTCCGGCGGGTCCTCCGGCGGCGGCGCGAGGACGAAGTCCCAGAACTGCTTGCCGATGGTGTCGAAGGCGATGCTCACCCCGGTCTTGAGAACCGCGCGCAGGTACGCCGGGTCGGGGTGGATGTCCATGTGGCCGATGACGACGCGGTCCAGGTCGACCTTCTCCTCGCGGAGGATCTCGACCTGCTCGAGGGCCATCGTGCCGTGGGTGGTGTGGGTGTTGATCGACAGCCCGGTGACGCGGTGCGCGCGGGCGGCCGCGCGCAGGCACTTCTCCTCGTGGGGGGTGATCTCGTTCAGGCCGGTGGCCTGTTCACCGTAGATACCGGCTTTGATGCCGGTGTCCCCGATGCCGACCGTCGCGTCCGCGACGAAGCGCTCGCGCATCTCGTCCACGCCTGCCTCGAGGGCCCAGCGCGGCGAGTACGGCTCCAGGTAGATCGAGGAACCGGCGACGACGTTCAGGCCGGTACGCTCGGCCACGTCGCGCAGCAGGGTCACATCGTGCCCGACCACCTCGTACGGCGAGAGGTCGACGACGGTACCGAAGCCGAGGCCCGGCAGGCCCGCCACGGCGTCGACCGCCAGGTCGGCGCGGTGGTCGCCGGCGCCGCCACTCAGCCACGGTCCCGGCACGAGCGAGCCCAGGTGCTCGTGCGGCATCACCCGGCCCAGGGACTCCGGGGCGACCGGCCCTCGGACTGTCTGAACGTACCCCATCCTGCTCTCCTCGCACCCGTGTGCTTCCTGCTGGCCGCGCTTCCTGCTGGCCGTGTCCGCCGCAGGTTGCCGGCCGGGGTCCCGGGGCCCCGCGGATCCGCGGGGCCCCGGGTCACGCCTTACTTGCCGAGCACGCTCGCCGGCGGGTCCTGGTTGTAGTCGTCGCGCCACGCGTCGGCCACGGTGTCCTTGGTCGCGGCCTTCGGCGTACCGACCACCATCGCCGGCGCCTGCTTGCCGATCAGCCCGTACCCGGCCATGGTGGCGAGGCCCTCGCCGACCCGGACCGAGCCGTTGTTGACCATGCCGGCCATGTTGCCGCCCTTGACCAGGTCGGCGGCCTGGTTGGCCTCGAGGTCGTTGGTCACGACCTTGACGTCCTTGCGGCCCTGCTGGCGCAGCGCGGCGAGCACGCCGTCCGCGGCGGTGGCCCAGGCGACGTAGACGCCGTTGAGGTCCGGGTTCTGGGTCAGCATCGCGTTGGCGATGTCCTCGGTACGGGCGGGGTCCGAGAAGCCCTGCTCCGCAACGATCTTGATGTCCGGGTACAGGTAGCCCAGCCAGTTCTTGAACGCCTTGTCCCGCTGGTTGGTGAACCAGAAGTCGGCGTCGTGGTACAGGTAGCCGACCTTGCCCTTGCCGCCCATCGCCTTGCCCAGCATCTCGGCGTTCAGCTTGCCCATGGCGGTCAGGTCCATGGTGACGATGCCGACGATCTGCTGCCCGGCCTTGTAGCCCTTCGGCGGGGTCGTCATGACGACGAGCTTGGTGCCCTTGTCCACGGCCGGCTTGAACGCGGCGGCGGCGGAGGTGGGGTCGACCGCGATCGTGACGATGACGCTGGGGTTCTGCGCCAGGACGGTCTGCACGTTGTTCGCCTGCTTGGCGGCGTCGAAGTCGGCGCTCGTGGTCGCCAGGACCTTGATGCCGAGCTTCTCGAACTGCTTGCGCGCGCCCGCCTCGACGGCCTTCACCAGCGCCGAGTCCTCGTGCCAGACGAAGGCGGCCGTGTACGTGCCGGCCTTGATCTTGCCGATCTCCTCGGGCGTCAGGTTCAGCTGGTCGGCCGCCGTCGGGCTCTCCCCGTTGGGGCCCGCGAACGTGAGGCTCGGCTGGGTGCGGTTGGCGCTCGGAGCGCCCCCACCCTTGTCGCTGTTCCCGCCGCAAGCGCTGACGAGCAACGCCAGCGCGCACAGGGCACCTAAAGCGGCTGCCCGTCTAGGCCTGAAGTTCATACCAGTTCCCTCTCGAACCATGTGTCACATGAAATTCGGTGTGGCCGGCCGTACCGCGCGCGGCGGACCGACCCCGATGAGGCGGGTGCCGACGCCCGACCCCGTCTGCGAACGCGGGCGGGACGCACCCGCCGGCCGCGGCTCGAGCTCGGAACCGGTTTCCCAATTTCGCTCAGGCCGAAAGTATTAGCTTCGCATCTGCCCTCGTCAAGAGGCGCCACGGCGGGAAAACGCGGCCCTACCAGAGTTGGTATTTACTACAAATCAGGCATTAGGGGGCATAACATCGATACTTCTACCCATTGACCCCACCAAACCACTCCCCTAGCATTTTCGAGCCGAAAGAAATTGGGGAGGGGTGGGTTACGTGGACGCCGAGGTACCCCGCGGTGCTGAGGTGCCCCGCCGTACTGAGGTGCCCCGCCGTGCCAACCGGTCTGCCGTGCTGGCCCACGTACTGGCCCAGGGCTCGGCCACCCGTACCGTCCTCGGCCGGGAGACCGGCCTGTCCCCCGCCACGGTTTCGCGCATCGTCGAGCAGTTGCTCGCGGAAGGGCTGCTCAGCGAGACCAACGGAGCACCCGGGTCCGGCCGGGGCCGGCGCGCCACCCCGGTCACGATCGAGACCGAACGTACCGTCGTGTGTGGAGTCGACCTCGGCGGCTCCAACGTCCGGATCGTCGTGGCCGACCTCGCCGCCAAGCCGTTGATGACCACGACGGTACCGACGCCGACCGGATGCGACGCCGAGGAGCTCGGCCGGTGGCTGGCCGACCTCATCCTCGACACCGTCGGCGACCAGCGGCCGCTCCTCGACGCGGTGGCGGTCGGGCTACCCGGTGCGGTCGGGCAGGACGACCGCTCCGTGTCCAACGCACCGAACCTGCGCCAGGTCGAGCAGGCGGACTTCCTGCGGATGGTGGAGCGGCGGCTCGGGATGGGCGTCGACATCGACAACGACTCCAACTACGCCCTGCTCGGCGAGCTGCGATTCGGCGCGGCGCGCGACGCGCAGACCGCGGTCATGTTCACCGTCGGGGCCGGCCTCGGCGCCGGCGTCGCGCTCGACCGGCGACTCTTCCACGGCCGTACCGGTCTGGTGGGAGAGTTCGGCCACCTGCCCGCCGGGCCGCTGGGTACCTCCCTGGAACAGCTCGTCAGTGGCCCCGGCATCCTCGCGCGCGCCCGTGAGCTGCGACTGCCGTTCGACAACCCGGCCGACGTGTTCCACTCGTCCGATCCCCGCCTCGCACCGGTGAAGCAGCAGATCGAACAGGCCCTGCTGATCATCCTCACGGCCGCCGTGGTCGCCTACGAGCCAGACGTGATCATCCTCGGCGGCGGGATCTCGCGCGGGCTCGAACCCGGCCTCGAACGAATCAATCAGCGGCTGCGCGAGATCGTGCCGACCACCGCCACGGTGCAGAGCACCGAACTGGGCGACCTGGCCGGAGCGTTCGGCGCGGTGGTGGCGGCCCTGCACACGACGTACCGCAGGCTGGGCCTGGACGAGCTTCACCTGGCCCACGTACCGCACCGCGAGGCACTGGCCGGCTTCGCACCGCACGCCGACCACTGACGTCAGAGTCTGCGGCCCGAGCCGAGACGTGTTGTGTGATCCAAGACACCCGACGACGCCTTGTGAAAGTGACGTTCCAGCCGAAAAGAGCAGACAGGACCGCATCACCCGGGCGGTCCGACGGAACGCTCCACCCCGGACGCACGACGGCGAGGCCGAGGAGACGGTATGCCACGGATCACGCAGCGATACCGGCATCGGAGTTGGTCGACCGTACCTCTGGCGCTGGTACTGGCGGGCTCCCTGGCCGGCTGCGGCCCACACCCCGGGAACGCGTCGGCGGTCGGCGCCCCCGGCGGGTCAGCTACGCCGAGCACCTCGCCGGCACCGGTCACCGACTCAGGCGTGACGCAGGCGAGACACCTGGCCTCCACCCGGATCAGCTATCCCCAGGCCGGCTCACGACAGTGGATCACCGCCTCAGGCGACAGCCCCGTACTCGGGCGCAGCGGGCGCCTGTTGCGGTTCCGGGTGGTGGTCGAGCGTGACATCGACGTTGACCCGAACGCGTTCGCCGGCGAGGTCGTCACGGCGTTGGCCGACCCGCGCAGCTGGACCGCCGGCGGCGGATGGCGGCTCCAGCGGGTGGGCGCGGGCGGTCCCGCCGACTTCACCGTCCACCTCGCCACCCCCGCCACCCGCGACCTGCTGTGCCAGGACGGGCCGGACCGGTACACCTCATGCCGACGCGGCAACGCCGTGGTGCTCAATGTGGCCCGATGGGCGACGGGCGTGCCCGGCTACGGCGCACCGCTGGACGCATACCGGCAGTACATGGTCAACCACGAGGTCGGGCACCGCCTCGGCCACGGGCACCAACTGTGCCCGGGACCCGGGAAACCAGCACCCGTCATGCAGCAGCAGACCCTCGGCCTGCACGGCTGCGCGCCCAACGCCTGGCCGTACCCCGACGGTACGCAGTACGCGGGACCGTCCGGGTCGTACCACGACCCGCTCCCCGTCGAGCGCTGACGTCGGCGCCGCAACCGCCCATGAGATCACCACCCCGGCACGCTCGGCACCGGCGCCCGTCACTATCAACCCGTCAGGCGCGGGCCCGCCGCGAACCAGGGGTGGTGAGGCGGTCGCGCACCCAGGGCAGTACGGCGTCGGCCTGCGCCCGTTGGAACGCTCGAAGGGTCGGGATGCCGGGCGGCGGTGGCTGCCGGGCGCAGTCGAGGAAGAACCCGGCGAGCCCCGCGAGTACGGCGGTGAGGTCGTCCGGCTTCAGCTCGGTCATCGCCGCGCGCCTGGAGACAAGGGTATCGGTGAGGAGGGCGTCGGTGTCGTGACCGCCGAAGAGCCGGACGTTGACCATGAGCAGGAGGGTGTCCAGCCATGCCGGCCCGACGCACGCCCACGGCCAGTCGACCACGACCGCGGCCCCGTCCGGCCGGAGCAGCAGGTTGTCGGCGCGGATGTCGTTGTGTACCAGCGTGTCGCCGGCGAGCGACGCGGTCGCCTGATCAGCCAACGCGCACAGTACCGGCAGGTGCGCGCTCGTCCACGGGTCGAGGTCGGGCGGGGGGTCGGCCGCGACGCGCCGCCAGCCCGCGAAGTTCCCGGACAGGTGGTCGACTGCCGACGGGACACCCGGTAGCGGGGAAGGGGTCAGCGTCACCGCCAGGTCGCCCAGCGTGGTGAGGACGGCCTCCAGCTCGTCGGGTCGCCACGGGGTACGGGGGTGCCGCCCCTCGACGTCCTGCAGGACCAGCGCCACCCAGTAGCCGTCGTCGTAGCAGCCCAGCAGGCGGGGCGTCGGCGCGTACTCCGGCAGTGCCGCGGTCACATGCGCCTCCCGCCGGTGCAGGTCGGTGCTGACCTCATTCTGCGTCGGACTGACCGCCTTGACGAACGCCCGCCGACCGGCGGCCGTCCGGATCCGGTCGGCGGTACCCGGGGAGAAGCCCCCGGGCTGGGAAACGGCTCTCACCACCGTGTCCCCGACGATCGCCTCGACACCGGCGCGGACCTGGCACGGCAGGTCGGCCCAGCCGATGCGGGTACCCGTCGCACTCGTCATGCCGGCCATGGTGACACCGACCCGCCCGGACCGCAGCGCGTCGACGCCCCGGGCGTGGCAGGGGCACGCGAACGCGACGGATTAACGCGACGGATTACAGCCGGAACCGGCCCACCAGCCCGGTCATGCGCTCGGCGGTCGCGGTCAGGTCCGCCGCGGCGACCTGGGACACCCGTACGACCTCACCGGTACTGTCGACCGCCTCGCTCACCGCGGCGACGCGGCGCGCGATCTTGCCGCCGCCGTCGGCCGCCTCGCCGACGTTGCGGGCCATCTCCCCCGCCGTCGCGGTCTGCTCCTCGACCGCGGTGGCGATGGCCGCCTGGAAGTCGTTCACCCGTCCGATCGCCGCCGTGATCGCGTTGATCGCCTCAATGGCTCCGGTGGTGTCGTGTTGGATCGCGGCGACCCGGCTGGAGACGTCGTTCGTGGCCCGCGCGGTCTCCTGGGACAGGTCCTTGACCTCGCTGGCCACGACCGCGAAGCCCTTGCCGGCCTCGCCCGCACGGGCCGCCTCGATCGTCGCGTTGAGGGCGAGCAGGTTGGTCTGCTCGGCGATGCTGTGGATCACGCGCGCCATGTCGGCGATTCCCGCGGTCGAGTCGCTCAGCTTGCCGATCACCTCGCTGGCCCGCGAGGCCAGCGTCACGCTGTTGCCGGCCACCCGGGCCGCCTCGTGGGCGTTGCTGGAGATCTCCTTGATGGAGGCGCCCATCTCCTCGGCGCCCGCCGCGACGGTACCGACGTGGCGGACCACCTCGTCCACCACCGTCGACGCCGCGTCGACCTCGCGGGACGCGGTGGACGCCGTGTCCGCGAGCTGGCCGCCGACCGTCGACACCTGACCGGCAGCGCTGACGACCTGGTGCGAGGCGTCGGTGATGTCGCCCAGCAGGCCCCGCAGCTCGCCGACGGCCGTGTTCAACGCCCGACCCATCTGTCCGATCTCATCGCCGCCGGAGTCCGCGACCGTGACCGTGAGGTCGCGGTCGGCCACGCGGGTGAGCGCGTCGGTCAACCGTCCCAGCCGGCCGCCGATGCTGCGTGCCCAGGCGACCGCCGCCAGCAGGCCGACGAGCAACACGACCGCGGCGACCACCAGGAAGCTCACCAGCATGGTGCGCCGGCCACTGTTGACGGCGTTGATGGCCGCCGCCGAGTCCGGGCCGTACCCGCCGACGGCGATCGCCCAGCCGTACGGCGCGAAGTACGAGACGTTCACCGTGGTGTCGGCGACGCCGCCCCCGCCGGCGCCGGCCATCTTGTAGGTGGTACTCCAGCTCTTTCCGGCGTCGAGCTTGACGGCCCGGCCGAGGATCTCCTCGACGTACTTGCGGCCCTGCCCGTCCGCGGCCTGCATCTCGTTACGGCCAGCCAGATCCTTGACGCTGCTGCCGACCACGCGACCGCGGTCGGCGGCCGCCGTGCTGTACACGGTCACCCACCCGTTCGTGCCGACCGTGGTGGTGGCGAGCGCGTCGGTGAACTGCTTGATCGCCTTGGCCTGCGGTACGCCGACGTACAGTGCGCCGATCACACGGCCGGACGCGTCCCGGATCGGGTCGTAGGCGGCGATGTACGGCGTGTCGACCACGATGGCGACGCCGCGGTAGGACTTGCCGTCGCGGATGGCGGAGGCGACCGCGTTGGGCTTGCCGTCCGCGCCGACGACCGGGATGTACGTGCCGATGGCGCGCTCGCCGGACTTGGTCGGCACGTTCGTGGCCACCCGGAGCAGATCGCCGGCGTCGTTCATGCGCTGGAAGACCGTGACAGTGGCCCCCACCATGGCGCGGATGTCGTCGACCACCGGGGTGGGCACGTTCTGGTCGCGGTTCTGGCCCAGCCACCGGCCGCCGACGGTGGCGCGGGGCAGGCTGATCTGCTGCGTCTGCTGGGTGACCTGGTTGACGGCGTTCCACGTCACCGGCGTCGACGCGAGCTGGAGGCCACCGACCTGGGCCAGCTCGCTGTTGGCCACCGTCATGTTCTGGTCGACCGCCGCCTGGACGTCGCCGCCGATCGCGGTGACGAGCCGGCTCATGCCCTCCGTGACGTGCTGCAGGTCGGCGTGGTGGAGCTGGGCGATCCCGTCCGCGGTACGCGAGGCGAACCGGTCGCTCTGCCAGGCGCCGACGGCGACCAGCGCGGTCGCTGTCAGCACCACGCCGCCGAGGCCGAAGGCCAACAGCTTGTGCCGCATCTGGGGTACGAATCGGTTGCCGTCGGCTCGGGTCATGGGATCAGGTTGAGGTCCCAGCGGAGCGGAATGGGTGTGCTTCGGGTGCCGGACGGTAGTGATCGCCGCCCGGCCGGTGTGGCGTGGGTTAAGGTCCGCGACGCTCGCCACACCGGCGCGCAGGCGCGCTGGTGTCGCAGGCGGTCCGGGCGGAGGTGGCCCTACAGTGGGCCGGTGGTGGATCACCGACGGGGACGCGGCGGGGCCGGGAAAACGGTACCGGCGCAGCCGAGGCAGCCGTCCGTGCTGGACACCGCGCGACTGCCCGACCACCTGTTCGTCAGCGAGGGAAGCTACCGCCGGCTCGACTACTCCGACCTCGACCTGTCCGCCGGCGCGGCATGGTCGGTCGAGGTGGAGTCGGTCGAGGTGGAGTCGGTCGAGGTGGAGCAGTGCCGGTTCGGCGGTACGGACCTGTCCACGGTGACCCTCGACCGGTCGAGGGTCACCGACTGCGTGTTCGAGCGGGCCAACCTGGCCAACCTGCGTGCCACCGGGTCGTCGCTGACCCGGGTACGGCTGGCGACCTCCCGGATGACGGGCTTCACCTGGGCCGACGGCCGGGTCCGGGACGTCACCTTCGACGAGTGCCGGCTCGACCTGTCCAACTGGCGGTACACCGGCTTCAGCGCGGCGGCCTTCACCAACTGCAACCTGACCCGCGCCGACTTCTCCCACTCCGACCTCACCGGTGCGCGGTTCGTCAACTGCGACCTCACCGGAGCGCAGTTCTCGCACGCGAAGATGGCCGGTACCCGGTTCGCCGGCTGCGTGCTGGCCGGCATCGGCGGGCTGACCAGTTGGGACGGTGCCGTGCTCAGCGGCCACGACCTGATCGCGCTGTCGTACGAGCTGGCCTCCGCGCTCGGCATCCGCATCGAGGAGTAGGGCGTCGGTTCGCAGAGCCGTCAGTTCGAGAAGCTGTGGATGATGTTGATGACGCCGGGGCCGAGGATCACCACGAACAACGCCGGGAACAGGCAGAACAACGTCGGGAACAAGATCTTGATCGGTACCTTCTGAGCGAGTTCCTCGGCCCGCTGACGCCGCCGGGTCCGCATCTCGCGGGACTGCTCGCGCAGCACCTGAGCCACCGGTACGCCGAGGGTGCTGGCGTTGACCACAGCCGAGGCGAAGCCGCGCAGCTCCGTCACGGTGGTACGGGCGGCCATGGACCGCAGCGCCTCCACGCGCGACTTGCCGATGCGCATCTCCTGGAGCACCCGCGCCGCCTCGCCGGCCATCGGCCCCTTGCCGTTGCGCGCCACCTGGGCCAGCGCGGCGTCGAAACCCTGCCCGGCCTCCACGCAGATGGTCAGGGTGTCGAGCACATCGGGCAGCGACCGGCGTAGCTCCTCCTGCCGCTTGACGCCGGTGTTGTAAATGGCCAGGTCGGGTGCGAAGAACCCGAACGCCGCGCCGCCGACCGTGCACAGCAGGACCGTGGCGGCGCCGCCCAGCACCAGGCCGAACAGCACACCGCCGGCCAGGCCGAGGATCAGGCCGATCCCCTTGGCCGCGATGACCCGCTCCACCGGCCAGGCCGGCGGGTTGCCGGCCCGGTCGAGCAGGCGCTGCAGCCGGGCGACCGCGTCGCCGACGGTCAGTGCCCGGCCGAGCCGGCCGAGCCGTCCGGCCAGCGGCCGGCCCACCCGCTCACCGAAGGACGGCCGCCGGTTGGGGTCGACGTAGCCGCGGCCGATCGTGGCCAGGGTGCGGACGACGTTCGCCCGGTCCGGGTCGCGCAGCAGCAGCGCGAGGATGCCGAACACCGGTACGAGCCCGACCGCGACCAGCGCGACGACGAGGGAGGTCTGCCACCGCATCCGTCACACCTCCACCTTGATGACCCGGGTCATCCAGAACGTGCCGAACCCCATCATCAGGACGGATCCGACCAGCATCATCAGCCCCAGCGGCGTGGTGTACAGCGGCCGCAGGTACTCGCGGCGGGTGGCGAACATGAACGCGGCGAGCACGACCGGCATGGCGACCAGTACCCACGCCGACAGGCGCCCCTCGGCCGACAGCGCCCGGACGTGCCGGCGCAGCCGCCCGCGCTCGCGCATGGTCTCCACCGCCGTCTCCAGTACCTCCGACAGGCCGCCGCCGACCTCGCGCTGCACCCGGATCGCCATGACCAGCCACGCCAGGTCATCGCTGCTGTTGCGCTCGGCGACGCGCAGCAGCGCCTCCTCCAGTTCGCCGCCGAGCCGGGTCTCGGCCAGGGCCCGGCCGAACTCGCCGGACACCGCCTCGTCCCCCTCGGCCACCAGCGCGGCGATCGCCTGCGGGAAGGAGAAGCCCGAGCGCAGCGCGCTGACCACCAACTGGAGCGCGTCGGGCAGTTCGTCGTTGAACCGGCGGGCCCTCCGGGCCGCGCGCAGCCGGCGGTACAGGCCGGTGCCGAGCCAACCGACCGCGGCGCCCAGCAGCAGGCCGAGCAGCCACGGCAGCAGGACCGCGAACAGCACCCCGGACAGCGCCGCGCCACCGGCCCGGGCCAGCATCCACTCGGCCGGGCGCAGGTTGATGCCGGCCCGGTCGAGGTCGGCCTGGATCCGTCCGCCCAGGCCGCGTCGGGTGATGGCGTACTCGGAGGCCGACAGCGCCGCCCGCAGCACCGAACTCTCCTCCCGCGCCCGCAGCGCCGGCCCGGCGGCCGAGCCGAAGCTGTCCAGCTGGCGAAGGCGGGTGCGCACCGTCGACCGCCGCACGAGCAGGTACATCCCGGCGAACGCGGCCAGCGGCACGGCCACCACGGTGGCGGCCAGGCCCAGGTACAGCGGCCAGCGGGGTGAGCGCGGGACGGAGACGGCGACCGGGCCGGGGCCGGCCGGCAGGCTCACCGACGTGGCGGCCGAGGTCAGGGTGGTGCCGCCCGCGGTCAGCGCGACGTGCAGGGTCGCGTCGGCACCGGCCAGCCGACCCGGCACGGTGACGGTCACGGCGGCCACCGGGGGCCGGAGGGCGGCTGCGATCCCGGCGAAGGCCGTCCGTAGCGACGCGGCGTCCCCGGCCGTGACCATCCGCCCGCCGGTACCGGTGGCGAGGGCGGTCATCGCCGGGCTGGACGCGTCCGGCCCGTACGCGATGCCGTCGAGGGTGATCCCGGCTCCGGCGAGTTGCGCACCGACGGCCGCGGGTGGGGCGGTCGAGTTGGTGTCTACGCCGTCGGAGAGCACCACGATCCGCCGCTGTCCCCCGCCGGTCAGCAGGCCGGCGGCCTGGCGGACGCCGTCGTAGAGGGCGGTGCCGCCGCGGGCCTTCAGCCCGGCGACGGCGGCGCGGAAGGCCGTCCGGTCGGCGCTCGGCTCCAGGACGGTGGCCGGCCGGTCCGACACGGACACCAGGCCGAGCCGCACGTCGGCGGGGAGCGCGTCGGCGTAGCCGCCGGCGGCCGCCTTGGCCGCGGTCAGCCTGGCCCCCTCCATCGACCCGCTGGTGTCGAGGACGAGGACCACGGTGCGCTCCGGCGCGGCGGTCGGGCTCGGCTCCGGTGCCGGTACCACCGTCGCGCGTACCGGCGTGCCGTCCAGGTCGACGGTGAGGCCGCTGCCATCCAGCTCGGCGCCGGGCGGCAACCCGTGCGCGGTCAGGGTGAACGACAGCTCGCCGTCGCTCGTGCGTACGTCGGAGACGGCCAGCGGGCTGTCCGGCTCGGCGGCTGCGGGTGCGGCGCCCAGGAGACCGGCGCCGACCAGCAGACCGGCGACGAGCCAGCGGGGCCATCGGGTCATCGCGGGGCACCCGTCGTGGCGAAGAACTCCATCGGCAGCGTGACGCCGTGGGCGGCCAGCTCCTCCAGGAACCGCGGGCGCAGCCCGGTCGGTACCAGGGCACCGCACTGCCTGCCCTGCTCGTCCCGGCCGGCGCGGTGGTCGTACACGAAAAGATCCTGGAGGGTGACCACGTCGCCCTCCATGCCGACCACCTCGGTGACGTGCGTGACCCGCCGGGAACCGTCCTTGAGCCGGGCGACCTGCACGATGAGGTCCACGGCGGACGCGATCTGCTCGCGGATCGCGCGGATCGGCAGGTCCATGCCGGCCATCATCACCATCGTCTCCAGCCGGGCCACGCTGTCACGCGGCGTGTTGGCGTGCACGGTGGTCAGCGAGCCGTCGTGGCCGGTGTTCATCGCCTGGAGCATGTCCAGCGCGGCGCCGTCGCGGACCTCACCGACGACGATGCGGTCCGGGCGCATCCGCAGCGCGTTGCGGACCAGGTCGCGGATGTTCACCTCGCCACGTCCCTCCACATTGGCCGGTCGGGATTCGAGGCGTACCACGTGCGCCTGGTGCAGTTGCAGCTCGGCGGCGTCCTCGACGGTGACGACGCGCTCGTCGGGCGGGATGAAGCCGGAGAGCACGTTGAGCGTCGTCGTCTTGCCCGAGCCGGTACCGCCACTGACCACGATGTCCAGACGCCCCCGTACGCAGGCCGACAGCAGTTGCGCCACCGGCGGGGTGAACGTGCCGAAGCTGATCAGGTCGGCGACGGTCAGCGGGTCGGTGGAGAACTTGCGGATCGTCAGGGTGGAGCCGTCCAGCGCGATCGGGGGTACCACCGCGTTGACCCGGCTGCCGTCGGGCAGTCGGGCGTCGACCATGGGGCTCGCCTCGTCCACCCGCCGGCCGATCCGCGAGACGATGCGGTCGATGACCCGGCGCAGGTGTGACTCGTCGGCGAACTCCGCCTCCACCTGACTGAGCCGGCCTGATCGCTCGACGAAGATGCGGTGCGGGCCGTTGACCATGATCTCGCTGACGCTCGGGTCGCGCAGCAGCGGCTCGATCGGCCCGTGGCCGAGGATCTCGTCGGTGACCTCCTGGGTGATCCGCATCCGGTCCGCGCCGGCGAGCGGCGTCTCCTCGCGGGCCAGCAGGGTCGTGATGGTCTCCCGGACCCGTACGGCCAGGTCGTCCTCGCCCGTGATCTCGTCGGAGAGCTGCGGGCCGAGCGTCTCGACGAGGGCCTGCTGGATCCGCCGGCGTACCGCGACGACCGGGTCCACCTGGGGCGGCGTGGGCCGTTGCCGCTCCCCTGCCGCGCGCTCGCCGGCCGGCGAGCCGGGCGGGCGCTCCCCGGCCGGCGAGCCCGCCTCGACGACAGACCCGCCGCCGGAGCCCCCGGCGTATCCGGTCGCGGTGACGGGTGTCCCGTCCGGCGCCGGTGTCGCCGGCCGGATCGCCACGGGCTGAAGCCCGGGCGATGAGGCCGCGGCTCCAGCCGCCGCCCGGCGCTCCTCGATCCGGTCGTACAGCCCCATCCCGTCACCGCCCCCGGCGCAGGGAGAACGGCCGGCGCCGGTGGGTCACGGGCGCGTCCCCGGTCCCCCCGGCCGCGCCGACGATCCGGGTGCGAACCTCGCGGATGTAGCGGCTGACCGGGTTGTTCGGGCTGTCCACCATCAGCGGTACACCCCGGTTGATGGAGACCGGCACGTCCCGGGTGGACGGCACCCGCCCGGCGATCGGCGCCCGTACCACCCGGTCGATGTCGGCCTGGGTCAGCCCGACCTGCGAGTCGGAGCGGTTGAGCACGATGATGCGCTGGCTCTCCGGGTACTCCAGCAGGTCGAACATGTCCAGGGTGAGCCGGAGATTCTTCAGCGACGGGATGTCCGGAGTGGCCAGCAGGATGTACCACTGCGACAGGTCGAGTGCGGCCAGTACCTGGTCGGAGAAGAACGGCGGGGTGTCGACCACGACGTAGTCGTACATCCGCTTGACGATCTTGAGGATCTCGCTGACCAGTTCCCGGCCCACCCGCTCGCCCTCGGCCGGCCCGGGCGGGGCCAGCAGCGTGTCCAGGCCGGGGGCGTACGGGGTGACCAGCGAGCGGACCGCGGTGTCGTCCAACCGCCCGGCCATCGGCACGGCGTCGGCGAGGCTGCGCTTCGGTACGAGCTGCAACATGATCGCGACGTCGCCGAAGGTCAGGTCGAGGTCGACCAGGCAGACGCGGGAGGCGCCGCCGTCGGCGAGGGCAACCGCCAGGTTGGTGGCGACCGTACTCTTGCCGCAGCCGCCCTTGCCCGCGAAGACGGTGACGACGCGCCCCTCCCTGGCCGACGGCGCGGTCGTCGGTGTACCGCCGACGGCAAGCTGGCGGGACACCTCCAGCGAGCGGCTGCAGGCGGCCTGGATGCCGTCGGCGTCCGAAGCGGTGATCACCTCGCGGATACCGGACCGGATCGCCTCGGCGAGGACGGCGACGTCGACGTGTTCACGTAGCAGGACCACGCCGAGTGACGGCCGGGTCAGCCGGTGCTGGGCGGCGAACGCCACCGCGTCCGCCAGGCCGACGCCGGCGCCGAGAACCACCAGCAGCGTGTCCGGGTCGGCGGTTACCAGCCCGGCCAGCTCCGCGAGATCCTGTGCGGCGTGCGCCTGCTCGCCGAGGAGTGCGTCGAGGAGGCGGGCCCGCTCCGCCTGCGGCTCGTAGTACAGCACCATGGCACGTCCCCCCGTCACTGGAAGAGCGAGTAGTTGTCGACGCCCGGCCCCGGCTTCGCCTCGGTGCCGTTGCCCAGCAACGCCATGTACAGCGCGCCGGTCTGGGCGACGTGCACCAGGCGCTGCGCCTGGTCCTGCGTGACCGCGACGGTGACCAGCACCGTGGTGGTGTCGCCGGACTGGCCGCCGCTGGTCGCACCGCTACCGCTGGTCGCGCTGGCGCTCGGGGCCGGCTGCGGCCCGACCTGGGCGCCGGGCGTACCCCGGCCGCCGATCGCGAGGATCTGCACCTTGGGCAGCAGCAGGCGGGTCGCCTGGTTGTAGTCGTGCGCGGTGGCCAGCCCGTCGCCGGACGGCACCGGGCCGCCGCTGCCCTTGCCCTCGGCCACGGCGTACGTGTCGAACACGGCCACCGTCGAGCCGGGCCGCACGTAGCCGGCGACCTGAGCCGGCGTCCGCACGGACACGCTCACCGCCAGCATCCCGTCCGGGATCGGTAACCCTCCGTTGTGGACGGACGGTACGTCGAAGGCGCCACGGAGCAACAGTTGGCGGGGCTGCAGGTCGGCGGTGACGGCGAGCGCGGCGAGCGACGCGTCGATGTCGCCGAGCGCGTCGGCCGGCACGGTGGCCGCCGGCACGGTGACCACCTCGGTGTACCCGCCCGACTTGATCGCCTGGCCGGTCGTACCGGCCGGGATCTGCTTGCGCGCGACCAGTACCCGCACCGCCTTTTGACCGGACAGCGCCCGCTCGTCGGCGGCGCCCACGTACACCAGGACCGCGACGCAGCCGACCGCGGCCAGAACGAGCGCGACGGAGGCGGCGAGGATGCTGCGTTTCATCGGATTCGCGACATCGGACCCCCGGCACAGGCCGTGGGCGCGATCGCCGCTCCCTCCCTTCGTGGTCATGTCGTGGGTGGCCGGCTGAGCGCGGTCCACGGTTACCTCATCGGCGGGCAACGGGTCGGCTGTATGCAAACGTCAAGATTGTCCGGATAGCGGGTCGGCCCTCCAGCGGGTTGCTCAGCCCACGAGCTTGAGGATGTTGGTGCCGTAGTTGACCGTTCCGAAGCTGCCGACGTCCGGCAGGATGGCCGTGGTGAAGTAGCCGTACAGGCACTTCTCCGAGCCGCTGCACAGGGTGCGGCCGGTCAACCAGGAGGGCTCGGACGTGCCGGGCAGGGCGTAACCGGTCAGCACGAACGACGAGAACCCCGACAGGTGGTAGGTCGTATTCGAACCGTTGCCCTTGATCCCGTCGTAGATGGGGATGAGCACCGGGCGGTGCGTGGTGTGAAGATCCTGGAGCACCACCTTGCACGTCTTCGAGGCGGAGACGCCGGTGTTTCCGCCGTAGCTGCCCGACGCCGAGACCGTGGCGGCGCAGTCGCCGCCGGTTTCGTCGAGCCAGCCGAAGCCGCCGGGAGCGTCCCAGCCGGACGGCCCGGCCGGACAGGTGCTGCCGTCCTTCGGGTCGTGCAGGTAGATGACCCCCTCGGCGCTGGTCGGCGGCACCGTACCGGGGCGCCAGTAGGTCGGCGCGCCACCGGTCATCTCGTTCCACTCGCAGGTCGAGACCGTGACGGCGAGGCCGGTCGCGTTGAGCGGCGGCCCCCACGCGACCCGGGCACACGCGGCGAGGCGCTTGCCCTGGTACCCCTCGTGGCCCGGCAGCGCCCGGGCGAACGTGGGCGGCAGCAGGGTCGACCCGTCGGCCTGCTGGGTCGCGGTCCGCACCTCGGCGTAGTTGCCCGCGGTCGGCGGGCCGCCCATGCAGTCGGCCCGGGTGCCCACCGGTGGCGGGCAGACGGGCAGCCCGTTGGCCCGCCCACAAACGGCGGTCACCGCACTGACGCCGTCCTTGGCGTTGCCGTTGGCGTACGCCGACGCGGCGACGGCCTGGTCGCCGCAGGCTGACGGGTTGCGCACACAGTTCTGCGCGACCGCCATCGCCGCCGCGTCGGCCCCGCTCTGCAACTGCTCGCGCTCGGCGTAGAACTGGCCGACGTCGATCGCGATCGCGCCCGCACCCAGCAGCACGCCGCCGCTCAGGACGACGGCGACCAGGACGGCCACGTTCCCCCGGTCGCGGGAGCGGGGATCGCGGAGTCCGGCCCCGCACAGCCGGGAGACGTGGGACCGGAAGGCGGCGCTCAGCCGACGCACGGCATGATCCCCTTCCCGGTGAGCGTCACGGAGCTGCCGACGGCGCCGCCGAACATCGGGGCGAGGGCGGCGAGCGGCGTGGCGAAGGTGAACTGAACCCTGGTGGTCACGACCGCGTCGGCCGAGGCCGAACCGGTCGCCGGGCAGGCGACGTCGGTGTGGGTGACCCCGCGGAGGTTCGTCGTGGCGGCCTGTACCCGGGCGTCGGCGCTCTGATGGAGCGCGACGGCGCGGGCACCCTCCCGGGCGGCCTCGGTGAGAGTGATCTGCGTGTTGAGCATCCGACCGAAGTCGATGACGCCGAACACGACGAACAGCAGCAGGGGTAGGACCAGCGCCATCTCCACGGCCGCGGCACCCCGGTCGCGGTGGGCAGGGTGCCGGCCTGCCCGGTCGTGCTCCGTCTGGTGGGTACGGGCAGGGCCGGCCACCGCGCGGCGCGCGACGACCGGCCCGCCCGTACGCGTCACAGCTTGCCGGCGATCTTCTCGAACAGGCCGGACAGGTTCGTGCCGACGAGGGCCACCATGGTGATGATGGCGACCGCGATCAGGGCGACCATCAGGCCGTACTCGACGGCCGTCGCACCCTCGTCGCGGGTGGCCCGTACCGCCAGCGCCTTGGTCATAAGCTTGTTCATCAAGACCTCCGGGTCATCGGTTCGCCACGCTCGGTGGCCCTGTAACCACAATGCGTTAGTGGTAGGGGTCACGCCGTAGGCAGGTAGGGTGCGTTTCGCTCCGCCAGCCGGCTGACACGTCCCCCGACCGACCGACACCCGAGGCGCACCGTGCGTGGGTCACAGCTCGGCGACGACCACGTCCAGCTGTCCGGGCCCGCGCTCCTCCACGGTGTACTTGAGGTCGCGCAGCGCCGTCAGCAACTCGGCCGGGCTTGCCGGCTCGGCGCCGGCCACGGCGAGGTCCCGCACCAGCCGACCCTTGGTGGCCTTGTTGAAGTGGCTCACCACGGAACGCTTGGCGACCCCGTCCACCACCCGCTCGTGGATGACCCGGACCGTGACGGCCCGCTCGGCCGTGCCACCCCGCGGCGTCCACATCGCGGCGTACGCGCCCGAGCGCAGGTCGAGCACGAGCCGGTCACCGGCGGCCGCCGTAAGCTCCGCCGCCATGGCGCGCCGCCAGTACGTGCCCAGCGGGCCCACCTCCGGCAGCTTCACCCCGATGGAGCACCGGTACGGCGGGATCCGGTCGCTGAGCCGCACCGCGCCCCAAAGCCCGGAGAAGACCAGGACCGAGCGCTCCAGCAGGTCGTACCCGCTCGGGCTCAGCGCGGCCAGGTCCAGCGCGTCGTACAGGACGCCGGTGTAGATCTCCCCGGCCGGCGCCGCGGCGGCCTCGCGCAGCCGGGCGTTGCGCCCGACCTCGCCGGCCTGGCCGACGCTCAGCCCGAGGACCTGGCGGGCGTGCTCGTCGTCACCCCCGGCGCACAGCGCCACCAGCGACTCCAGCACGCGTTCGCGCACGGGCGTCAGGTCGGGCAGGGACAGCGCACCCGGGTCCAGCGGGCTCCCCGACCCGGGCGTGGCTTTGCCCTCCGACGGCGGCAACAGGATGAGCACCGGTACGACCCCTCTCTCCAGCGTCCGCTCAGGGTACGGACGCCCGAGTCGAGGACGGCGCTCAGCGCGCCGGGGTGAGGTGCCGGTCGCAGGTCCCCTGCTCGTCCGCGGTCGACTTGGTGCCGTCCGGGCAGACGACGTTGCTCCACACGACGCTCTTGAGCTTCGCCCTGTCCAGCCTGGCCCCGCGCAGGTTGGAGTCGTAGAACGACGCGCCGGCCAGTTCGGCGCCGCGGACGTCGGCGCCGCCCAGGTCGGACCGGGTGAAGCCCGCCGCGCGCAGGTTCGCCGCTCCCAGCTTGGACCGTTGCAGGCCCACGTCCTCCAGGCGAGCGCCCCTCAGGTTCGCCCGGCGCAGGTCGGCACCCTCCAGCTTGACCCCGGTCAGGTTGGCCGACTCGCCGACCGCGTCGGTCAGGTCGGAGCCCGACAGGTTGACGTGGTTGAGCCAGAGCGTCTGTAGCTGGGCACGGTGGAGGTTCGCCCGGCTCAGGTCGGATTCCTGGATGGAACCGCTCAGCGTCGAGCGCTCGAGATTGAGGCACGGCAACTGCTGCTGGCTCAGGTCGACCCCGGCCACCGCCCGCCCCGACAGGTCCGTGGCGTGCGGGCAGCTGCGGCCGTGGTCGGAAGGGCTACCGCTGGTGAGGCTGCGGCTGGCGAGAAAGACCAGCAGGATCGCGACCCCGACGAAGTACGCCACCCGCCAGCGCACCGGCACGCGCTGGACGGACCACGACGCCTTCCTCGCGCGGGCCGAGACGGGCCCGAGCCTCGCGCGCACCGAGGCGGACACGGATCCCGCGCGTACCGAGGGCACAAGACGATTGTGGCGCGCCCCGGCCGGTTCGGGGCACCTTCATCCCGGAGGGTGCCCCTTCTCCCGACGGGTCAGGCCGGCTGGGCCGGCCCAGTCCGCTAAGCCCGCTTAGCGGGCTGGGCCGGGTCGCGCCACAGCGGCCACATGGCCGGGTCCGGGCCGCCCGGTACCGCGAACGGTTCGCCCAGGTCGACGTACCCGTTTCTCAGGTACAGGTCGCGGCTGCGCAGGCTGCTCGCCTCCAGGTAGGCCGGGATCCCCTCCCGGTCCAGGTAGGCGTGGCGCGCGTCGAGCAGCGCGGTGCCGAGTCCGGCGCCCTGACCGGCGGGGGCGACCGCGAGCAGCGCGAGATGCTCGTGCGACCGGCCGGTCGGGTGGGCCCGGTGCATCGCCTCGTCGAGGAGCCGGAACCGCTCGGTGTACGGGTCGCAGGCCGCAGCGACCCGGGCGTCGTAGTCGGGGATGTCCGGCACGCCCTCCGGGGCGTCGGAGAACCACACCGCCACCGCGTCCAGCCGGTCGGTGGTGTGCACCGTGCCGTGCTCGATGCCGTGCTCGACGAAGATCTGGAAGTCCGGTGGCAGCACCCGCCTGCGCTCGGCCGGATCGGGCACCATCCAGCGGCAGACCGCGAGGTCGTGGAAGGCGTCGGCGATCACCTGTGCGAGCGCCTTCGCCTCGCCCGGGCGGGCGCGGCGGATCGTCGTCACGGCCATCAGCGGCTCACCGCCTCACGAGAACCGTGGTCGGTCCCGGCCAGCACCCCGGCGGCCTTGGCGCCCAGGCCGACCACCCGGTACGCATGCGGCCTGGACGCCCTCATGGCGAGCGCCCAGAGCAGACCCGCGACCGCGACGACGCCGTACGCCAGCGGCAGTTGCCAGCGCAGCCCGGACGTCGGCTCGACACCGAGCAGGTTGGCGTAGTTGGCCAGCGCCTGGTAGATCACGTAACCGAGGCCCAGCAGCGCGAGGACCGGTGAGAGCAGCCAGGTCCACGGGTTCTCACCGCGGCGGTCGCGGCCGAAGTAGCAGACCACCGCGAGCGAGGTGGCCGTGATCAGGAACAGGATGCCCAGGCCGCCCGTGGTACCCATCCAGAAGAACAGCCGCACCAGCGGATCCCAGCCGGCGACCGCGTAGGCCACGATGACGACCAGGCCGACGACGCTCTGGGCCAGCGAGGCGGCCTGCGGCGCCCCGGAGCGCGCCCGGGTACGGCCGAAGACCGCCGGCAGTACCCGTTCCCGGCCGAGCGCGAAGGTGTAGCGCGTCACGGTGTTGTGGTAGCTCAGCGCGCCGGCCGCGATGCTGGTCAGCAGCAGGGCGTGGGCGACGTCGACGATCCAGGCACTGTTGAGGTGCCCCGCGGCGGTGTTGAAGATCAGGTCTGGGCCCTGCTGCTTCGCGGCGTCCACCAGGTTGGCCGGCCCGATCGTCACCGACGCCGCCCAGGAGGTGAGGGCGTAGAGCACGGTCATGACAGCCAGGCCCAGGAAGGTGGCCGCGGCCACCGTTGTCCCCGCGCGCTTGGCCTCCTCGGAGAAGACCGGCGCCGCCTCGAAACCGACGAAGGCGGTGATGCAGGTGACCAGGACCGCGCCGACCGCCGGCCCGCTCAGACTGCTCGGCGTGAAGGTGTCCACAGTGATCGACCCGCCGTTCGGGTTCGCCAGGAACACGACGTCGAAGACGACCACGACGACGATCTCGGCGGCGAGCAGGACCGCGAGGACGCGGCTGTTGACCTCGACGCGCAGCAGTCCCATGATCGCCACGAACAGCCACAGCGCCAGCGCGAGGACCCACCACTCGACGCCCAGGTCGAACTTCGCCTTCAGCAGGTCCGACAGCGCCGCACCGAAGACGCCGTACAGGCCGACCTGCATCATGTTGTACGCCAGCAGCGCGACGAACGACCCGGCGACGCCGAACGGCTTGCCCAGCCCCTGCGCGATGTAGCTGTAGAAGGCGCCGGCGTTGGTCAACTGCCGCGACATCGCGACGTAGCCGAAGCTGAACAGGGCCAGGACGGCCGCCATCAGCACGAAGCCGAGGGGGAAGCCCGTGACGCCGATGGCGCCCCACGCCGTGGTGACCAGCGCGCCGACCACCATGAGCGGCGCGGCTGCGGTCAAGGCGAACATGATGACGGACAGCACGCCCAGCCTGTCACGGGCTAGTGCCTGGGACACCGCGCTCGGTCGCACGGATGATGTCGCGGACATGGTTCCTCCAGGGGTACGGGGGTCCGACGCTCGGTTCTCGCTGTTCCAGAGGCGGTGCTGTTCCAGAGGCGGTGCTGTTCCAGAGGCGGTGCTGTTCCAGAGGCGGTGCTGTTCTAGAGGCGCTGCGCCAGTACGGCATCGCCGACGGCCTCCTCCACGGTTGCCACGAGGTCCCGGAACGGCGGCGGCAGCGACCTGACCGCGGCGTGCACCTGCTTGACGCTCGCCGGGGCGCCGTCCCACAGCACGTGCCTGGTCAGTCCGGTCGCCGCGGCCAGCCCGATGACCGTGGCGTCGGCGACGTACATCGGTTCCGCACCCGTGAGCACCCGCCGCAGCCGCAGGACCCGCGCCGCCGGCAGGTTCAGATCGTTCACCAGGTACCGGTTCACCGTCTTCAGCAACCGCCTGCTCTGGGTCTGCCGCATCACGCCGGCGCGGACCAGTCGCTGTCCGACCGACTCGACCGCGGTCCGCCCCAGATAGCTGAGCCAGGTGCGTACCTCACGGTGCTCCGGCTCGGAGGTCACCGTGGCGAGGGTGGTGTGCGCGAGGGCATCCGCCGGCGGGTCCCACCGGACCACCGACAGCAGCGCCCCCTCGACCGTCACGCGCCGCTCGAGCACCAACTCACCGAGCATCGCGCCGGCGAGGCCCAACTCGACGGCTCTGGGTGACAGCCGCGGCCTCGCGTCGCGTTCGTCGTGGGCGAGTAGGAAGAAGTCGTCAGCGAGCAGCATCCGGAAGCTCTCCTACTTCAGGTTGATGCCGCTGACTACCGTTGCCGCCACGCCGTCGCACCGTCCGGAAGACGGAAAGGCGAATCGTGATCAATAGATCTCAATTGCGCATGCGTCTGACGCACTTTCCCATCCCATCCGTGGCCCGGGGTTCGTGACGCAGTCGGTTGGGCGTGAATAATCTCGACGCTCCGAGCGGAGATCATGCACGGGGCTATTACCTCGACGCAACCCCGTCCAGGTAGCTCGCGAAGAATGGCATTGTCGCCCTCGGACGCCGTCCTTGGTAAACCTTCTGCCGGACGGAAACTGCTCCACTATGGATGGGTACGGCGACGCCGCGGCCGGCACTCTCCCGACCGCGGCGTACCGGAGCCCTGAGCACCTACCGGAGCCGGCGCAGCGCCAGCTCGGCGAGCAGGGCGGAGCCGTCGGAGAGCACGCTGTCGTCGAAGGCCGCGAGCGGCGAGTGGTTCGACGGCGCGGCGTCCGGGTCGTCGGTGACGCAGGCGCCGAGGAACAGGTACGCCCCGGGAACCCGGTCCAGCACCCGGGAGAAGTCCTCCGAGCCGGTCATCGGGAAGGCCATCTCCTCGAACCGCTCCTCCCCGAACACCTCCCGCACGGTGTCGGCGACGAATTCGTGCTCGGCCGCGTGGTTGACCGTCGCCGGGTACTCGGTCTCGTACCGCACCTCGACCTGCAGGCCGTGGGCGGCCGCGATGCTCTGGCAGAGCTGGATGGCGTGCTCGCGTACCTGCTCGCTGGTGGACGGCGTGAACGTCCGGACGGTCGCCTCGAACGTCGCGTCGTCGGGGATGATGTTGCGTTTGGTACCGGCGTGGAACTGGCCGACGGTGAGCACGACGGGGTCGAACACGTCGAACCGCCGGGTCACCATCGTCTGCAGGGCGCTGACCATCTCGCACGCCACCGGGATCGGGTCGAGCGTGGACTGCGGCTTCGAACCGTGCCCGCCGGCGCCGACCACCCGGACGAACAGCCCGGCGGAGGCGGCCATCAGCGGGCCGGGACGGGACGCGAACACGCCCCGGGCGAACTGCGAGGAGAGTACGTGCAGCCCGTACGCCGCGTCGACCGGGCGACCGGCGGCCGAGAGCACGCCCTCGGCGATCATGTGGCCGGCACCGTCCATGCCCTCCTCGCCGGGTTGGAACATGAAGACCACGTCGCCGGCCAACTCGTCACGGCGGCCCGCCAGCAGCCGGGCCGCGCCGACCAGTCCGGCCGTGTGCAGGTCGTGACCGCAGGCGTGCATGACGCCCTCGTGGCGCGAGGTGAACGGCACGCCTGTACGTTCGGTGACCGGCAGCGCGTCCATGTCACCGCGCAGCAGCACCACCGGCCCCGGCCGGGCACCGCGCAGCACGGCGGTGACCGAGGACAGGCTGGCGCCGGTGCTCACCTCCAGCGGCAGGGGCTCCAGGGCCGCGAGGACCATTTCCTGGGTACGCGGCAGGTCCAGGCCGATCTCCGGAATCTGGTGCAGCTCACGCCGCAGTACCGCGAGCTCGTCCTGAAGCTCCTTCGCGTCCTCTCGCAGGCCCATGGATCTCCTCACCGAAACTGGTCACCGGCCCGCCAGACTACGCCCCGGGCACCAGCGGCCGGGAGCGTTATCGCCTGGCGACCGCTCAGGCCAGCGATCGGATGTTCGCGGCGCCCATGGTGCCCGAGGACACGGTGGCCCAGAAGGCGCACTGGTGGCGGGCGTCGAAGTCGTACCCGTTCACGCGCCGCCCGAGATCCAAGGTCAGCACGGTCGGATGGGCGGGGCGGAACGGCTGCCAGCGCGGCGCGGGCCCGCCGTTGGGGTCACCACCCGCGGCGAAGCGGGTCCAGTACGACAGCATCTGGTCGGACAGGCGCAGCTGGGCCGGGTCGAGCGGCAGCCCCTGGAACCGGAACAGGTACGGAAGCTCGGCGGCGTGGTAGGCCCCGAGCGGGAAGCCGGGCGTGACGCCGTACAGGTTGGGCGCGGTGCGGTCGGCGAACTCGTAGCCGTACGTGCGCGTGGACCGCGCCAGGGACCGGTTGAGATCCCACGTCGGGCAGGCGAACAGGGAGTCGGTGAGGACGGCGCCCAGCGCCAGCCGGTAGTCCTCACCGTACGCCGAGCCCGGGTACCGGGCCTGGACCCGCGGCGCGTCGGCGCCGTACAGCCCCGTCAGGACGGCCGGGTAGGTCGCGGCGTTGAGCGGGACTCCCCCGGCCTCCGTGAGCGCGGCGAAGATGGTGCCCTCGTCCAGGTTGGAACCGGCCATGGTGGGCACCCGGTGGTACGCCCCGGACGCGATCGCGCTTGCGGGATCGACCGGCAGTACCGGGGTCCCGGTGGTGGGCGCCCAGGTCTCGGAGTCGCCCGTCGCGTCGAGGACGGCGCCCGCCGGGCGGGTGCGTAGGCAGGCCGGTACGTCCGGCCGGCCCTGGCAACCGGTCGCCGTGGCGAACCGCTCACCGGCCGCCTCGGCGTCGGGCAGCGTACGGGGCAGCAGGTTGCAGGGTCCGCTCTGCACGATCGCGCGGGAGAACAGCCCGCCGGTCAGCGGCGAGGCGAGGTGCGCGCAGACGCTGACCCCGCCGGCGGACTCGCCGAAGATCGTGACCCGGCGCGGGTCACCGCCGAAGGCCGCCGCGTTCGCCCGTACCCAGCGCAGCGCGGCCTGCTGGTCGAGCGTGCCGTAGTTGCCCGAGCCCAGCCGCCGGTCCTCTCCGGACAGCGCCGGGTGGGCGAGGAAGCCGAACGCGCCGAGCCGGTAGTTGACGGTCACCACCACGACGCCTCGGCTGGCCAGGGCCGACCCGTCGTACGGGTTCGCCGAGCCGGCCGTGAAGCCGCCGCCGTGGAACCAGACCATCACCGGGCGGTCCGGGAGCCTGCTGGCAGGGGTGTACACGTTGAGGTACAGGCAGTCCTCGTTGGTCACCCGAGGCTGGTGCAGCTCCGGGGACCCGGCCTGGGCGCACTCCGGACCGGGTACGGTCGCGTCGCGCGCCCCCGTCCACGGCGCGGCCGGCCGGGGCGCCCGCCAGCGCAGCTCCCCGACCGGGGGCGCGGCGAACGGGATGCGGTGGAACGCGCGGCCAGCGTCGGTGACGCTGCCCCGTACCGCGCCCTTGTCGGTGACCACCACCGACCGGTCGGCGGCGGCGATCGCCGGCGTGCTCAGGCTGAGCGGGGTGACCAGGGCACCCAGCAGGGCGCCGATCAGGGCCAGTCGCGGTCGCGGCATCGGTTTCTCCAAGGCTGCGTGCGGTGCGGAGCTGTGCCGGTGTGCGCCGGGGCCGATACAACCGCGACCCGGCCCCCGCCTCACCGCATCATAGTTGTCGATGCGTCGAGGCGGGGGCTGAAATACCGGTGTATCAGTCGGCCGTTGCGTGGGTGGGATCGCCTCAGCATGATCAGGGTATGAACGATGCAGTCGACCTCGCCGATGCCCTCTCGAGCTTCGACGAGCCATGGGCGCCTCGTACGATTGCCGTGTTGAACGACTACGACGTCCGGGTGGTCAAGACCACGGGGGAGTTCACCCGGCACAGCCACCCGGAGACCGACGAGTTCTTCCTCGTCCTGCGCGGATCGTTGACCATCCGGATGGAGGCCGGCGATGTCATGCTGGGTCCCGGACAGCTGTATGTGGTACCTCGCGGTGTGCCCCACCAGCCCGTGTCCGCCGACGGAGCCGAGGTCCTTCTGATCGAACCGAGCGAGACCGTGAACACTGGTGACACCCCGAGTGAGCTGACGGCCGAGCGTCGTCACGTCTAGTCATGGCTCACCGAGTCCCGCCCGGCGTCCTCGGGTGAGAAGGGAAGGCTCATGTCGGTTCTGGTCGCGTTCTCCGTCACCCCGCTGGGCGTCGGGGAGAACGTCGGCGAGATCGTGGCCGAGGCGGTACGGGTTGTCCGGGAATCCGGCCTGGCCAACCGCACCGACGCGATGTTCACCCTGGTCGAGGGCGACAGCTGGGACGAGGTGATGGACGTGGTGAAGCGCGCGGTGGAGGCGGTCGCCCGCCATGCGCCGCGGGTGAGCACGGTGGTGAAGGTGGACTGGCGGCCGGCTGTGACCGACGCGATGACCGGCAAGGTGGAGTCCGTGGAGCGCTACCTCGGCGCCCCGGACGTCGAATAGCACGCCGGGCCGTGGGGCGGCGAAAGCCGTACGCGGGTAACGTTTCCGCCTCCGGGTAGCTGCCGGGGCAGGTTCGCCCCGTGACACTCCAGCCCGAGGTGATCATGAGAAGAGGATTGCCGGCGGTGGGCGCCCTCCTCCTCGCGCTCATCGCCAGTCTCGTCGTCGCGCCGCCCGCGCACGCAGCGGCCGGAATGCGGGTCAAGAACGGCCGGCTCGTCGAGGCCAACGGTCGCGAGCTGGTCCTGCGCGGCATCAACCACGCGTACACCTGGTACTCGCACCAGAACGGCTCGTTCGCGGCCATCAAGGCGGCCGGAGCGAACACGGTACGGCTGTCGCTGGCCATCGGGCAACGCTGGAAACCGGCCAACACCGCCGCCGACATCGTCGGCGTCATCGCGCTGTGCAAACAGAACCGGCTCATCTGCGTCGTCGACGCGCACGACACGATGGGGTCCGGCCAGCAGACGGGGGCCGCCACGATGGACCAGGCCGTCGAGTACTGGATCAGCGTCCGCGACGCGCTCGTCGGGCAGGAGAACTACGTCATCCTCAACATCGCCGACGAGCCGTTCGGCTACAACCACTACAGGACCTGGACCGAGGACACGATCAAGGCGGTCCGGCGGCTGCGCGCCGCCGGCTTCCAGCACACGCTCATGGTCGACGCGCCGGACTGGGGTCAGGACCAGTCCTTCACCATGCGGGACAACGCGGCGAAGGTGCTGGCCGCGGACCCGACCGGCAACCTCGTCTTCGACGTACACATGTACGGGGTGTTCAACACCGCCGCGAGGGTACGCGCGTACATGCGCTCGTTCGTCGACCGGCGGCTGCCGCTCGTGGTCGGCGAGTTCTCGGACAACCACCCGTACGGCAAACCCGCCGACGACGCCGTCATGGCGTACGCCCAGCAGTACCGGCTCGGGTTTCTGGGCTGGTCGTGGAGCGGCAACACCGAGGCGGCCTACCTCGACATGGTGCGCAACTTCAACCCCACCCGCCGTACCCCCTGGGGGGTCAGGTTCCTGACCGGCGTCAACGGGCTGCGGGCGAACGCGCGGGAGGCGACGATCTTCGGCGGCACGGACGGCGGTACGGACGACGGTACGTCCAGGAAGCGGTGGAGGTGGTCGGACCTGTGGCCGTGGTCGATGTCGCAGGCGACCGCGGCCCGCGCCTTCCCGGCCTGGCCGACCTCCCCCGGCGCTGTCGGCGTCAGCCCGACCACCCCGCCGCTGGCCGCGGCCCTGCTGTCCCGGGACGGCACCCACCGCGCCGCCGCCCTCCAGCGGACGACCCCGGACGGCGTCTGGGTGTTCGGGCCCCGCTAGTGCGCGCCGATTCGTTGACGCGGGCTAAGTAGGATCTCACCTCATGGATACACGCACCGGACCGTACGACGCGATGCTGGCCGAGACCGTCGCCTTCACCGGCCACGGCGGGGACGAACTGGAGGCCTACCTCGCCCGGCCGCTCGACTCCGAGCCGCGCGGCGGCGTGGTGGTGATCCACCATATGCCCGGCTACGACGAGGCGACAAAGGAGATCACCCGCAAGTTCGCCGCCCATGGATACCTGGCGATCTGCCCGAACCTGTACACCCGCGAGGCGCCGGGCGCCAGCCCCGACGACGCGGCCGCGGCAGCCCGGGCCGCCGGCGGCGTACCCGACGAGCGCCTGGTCGGCGACGTGGCCGGAGCGGCCGCGTACCTGCGCTCGCTGACCTCGTCCGACGGCTCGGCTGCTTCCAACGGCAAGGTCGGCGTGATCGGGTACTGCTCCGGTGGCCGCCACGCCTTCCTGGCCGCGTGCAACCTGCAGCTCGACGCCGCTGTGGACTGCTACGGCGCGTTCGTGGTCGGCGACCCGCCCGAGGGCTTCCCGCTCGCGGTCACGCCGCTGGTCGACATCGCCGACCGGCTGTCCTGCCCGCTGCTGGGCCTGTTCGGGGCCGAGGACAGGTACCCGTCGCCGGAGCAGGTCGCCGAGCTCGATGAGATCCTCACCAGGCTCGGCAAGGAGCACGAGTTCCACACGTACGACGACGCCGGGCACGCGTTCTTCGCCGTCGACCGGCCGAGCTACCGGCCGCAGGCCGCCGTCGACGGCTGGAACCGGGTCTTCGACTTCTTCGGCCGCAACCTGAGCGCCTGAGGGGAGCGAGCGACCATGTGCACCTACGTCACCGAGAAGATCGAGGTCGACGGCAGCAGCGGCAAGGGACCGCAGGGTTGGTTCCCGCTCAGCCACGCCACCGTGTACGTCGACCACCCGGTACACGCTCCGCAGGAGCACACCCTCAACATCGACTTCATCAATCCGGCTGCCGGCCCGGCGGCGCGGGTGGCGGTCGAGCTGACCGAGGAGTCGGCGCTGGCGTTGATCGACGCGATCCGGGCGGCGCTCGCCAGCGCGCCTCCCGGCCTGGCCAGCGCCGGCCAGCACCGGTAACGGACCGGGCCGGCCGGAGGGTCCTAATCGGACCACGTGTACAGGTGCTCCGGCCGGCCGCTCATCCCGTACCGCAGGTTCATCCGGGCCGAGCCGGCCTGCGCCAGTGCGGCGAGGTACCGCTGGGCGGTGGCACGGGCGATGCCGAGCCGGGCGGCGATGTCGGCGGCCGACCGTGGTTCGCCCGCTTCCCGCAGTGCGTCCGCCACCAGCCGGAACGTCACCGCCGACTGGCCCTTCCGAGCGACCGGGTGGTCGCCGTCGTGCAGCACGCGCAGGGCCCGGTCGATGTCGTCCTGCGCCAGGCCACGGTCGCGCGCCAGCTGCGAGCGGTAATGCCGGTATGCGGTGAGCCGGTCGGTCAGCTGCTCGGCGGTGAACGGCTTGACCAGGTAGTTGAGCGCACCCCGGGTGAACGCGGTGCGCACCGACACCGCGTCGGACGCGGCGGTCAGCATGATCGCGTCAGTGTCGAGGTCGCGCAGCAGGTCGAGCCCGGACTCGTCGGGCAGGTACGTGTCGAGCAGCAGCAGGTCGGGGCGCTCGGCCCCGACCAGGTCGCGCGCCTCCTGACCGGTACGCGCCGTGCCGACCACCCGGAAGCCGGAGACCCGCTCGGTGAACGCCCGGTGGATCTGCGCCACCCGGAAGTCGTCCTCGACGATCAGTACCTGAATCATGGACGTACCTCCAGCACGCCGGGCATCTGAGCGGTGAAGACGGCGCCGTCCGCGGTGTCGGCAGGATCCGTGGCCCCGGGATCGGTACCGCCGGGGTCGGCCAGCCGCACGTCTCCCCCGCCGCCGCGGGCGGCGCTGCGGGCCAGGGCCAGCCCCAATCCGCGACCGGCGCCGTCCCGGCTGCTCACCCCCTCGGTGAAAATGGTGTTCCGCAGCCGTTCGGGTACCCCGTCGCCGGAGTCGGCGACCGAGACGTGCAGGGTGTCGCCGTCGGCGAGCAGGTCGACCTCCACCCAGGCGGGGCGGCGCGCGCCGAGCCGGGCGGCTTCGAGAGCGTTGTCGACCAGGTTGCCCAGCACGGTCGTGACCTCGACCGGCTTGACCACGCGGCCCTGTACCCAGGTGTCGTGGCCCAGCCGCAGCGTCACGTCCTTCTCGCGCGCCTCGGTGGTCTTGGCCGCGAGGAAGGCCTGGAGGTACGGGTCGGTGAGCGACTCGGCACCGGGCCCGACCGCGATGCCCGGACCGGACAGCGCGTGCAGGTACTCCACCGCCTCGGCGTGATGGTTGGTCTGCAACAGGCCGGCGATGGTGTGCAGCCGGTTGGCGAACTCGTGACGCTGGGCGCGCAGCGCGTCGGTGAGGTTACGGACCGAGTCCAGCTCGCGGGTGAGGGTCTCCAGGTCGGTGCGGTCGCGCAGGGTCAGGACGAGCCCGAGGCTGCGGCCGTCGCGGTCGACCGGGCGGCGGCCCACGACCAGTACCCGGTCGCCGGCGACGGTGATGAGGTTGTCGGCCGGCCCGGCGCCGTCGAACGCCGCCCGTACCCGGGACGGCAGCTCCAGGTCTGCCACCGGCGTGCCGGGCACCACCTCGATCCCCAGCAGCCGCCGCGCCTCGTCGTTGCAGACCGAGACCCGGCCGGCGCTGTCGACGGCGAGGACGCCCTCGCCGATCCCGTGCAGGACGGCCTCCCGCTCCTGGACCAGTTCGGCGAGTTCGTGCGGTTCGAGCCCGAGGGTCTGGCGTTTGAGGCGGCGGGTGAGCAGGGCCGACCCGGCGGCGCCGAGCAGCAGGGCGCCCACCGCGTACGGGGCCGCCAGGCCGAGCAGGTACCACAGGTGCGCCCGGATGTCCTCGATCCTGAAGCCGACGCTGACCTCGCCGACGATCGCGCCGGCGCTGTTGCGCAACGGCACCTTGGCCCGGCTGGACCAGCCGAGGGTGCCCTGCTGGACGGTGAGGACGTCGTGACCGGCCAACGCTTCGGACGCGTCGGTACTCACCCGCTGACCGATGAGCTCCGCGTTCGGATGGGACAGCCGGATTCCGTCGCGGTTGGTGACGACGACGTACAGCGCGTGGGTCTCGTTGTGGACGGCGTCGGCCCGGGCGGCCACGACGCCGTTCGGGTCGTCGCGGGCCGCCTCGTCGCCGATGCCGGGGTCGGCGGCGACGCTGCGGGCCACCACCAGGGCGCGCTGCTGGTACTGCTTGACCAGTTCGTCGTCGAGCAGCCAGCCGACCAGCGCGAACCCCACCCCGACGACCAGCGCGACCACGCCGATCTGCAGCAGCAGGACCTGGCGGGCGAAGGGGATCCGGGGCGCTGCCATGTCCGGACGATACTGCCCCACCCTGCGGGGCCCAGCGCCGCGAGCAAAACGAGCAAAACGGCGTTAACGCGAGTTGGGTGAGCAAGCTCCACAAGGGTTCACCAGCGTCGATCCGCAGCCTACGGTCATCGCCTTAACCAGACGGTAATGAATTGGACACATTGGACGGAGGAAACGGGCGATGACCGACGACCCCGTGATCCGCCTACGGGGAGCGACGAAGCGCTTCCGGGGCGCCAGCGGCGTGCACACCGCCGTGCACGACCTGACGATGGACGTGAGACCCGGCGAGTTCGTCGCGGTAGTCGGGCCGACCGGCTGCGGCAAGTCGACCACGCTGTCGCTGGTGTCGGGACTGGAACCGGCCTCCGCCGGTGAGGTCCTGGTCCGCGGCGAGCCGGTGCGCGGCATCCCCGCCGGCGTCGGGTACATGTTCCAGCAGGACGCGATCCAGCCCTGGCGCTCGGTACTCGACAACGTCGCCGCCGGCCCCCGCTGGCGGGGTACGCCCAAGGCGCAGGCCCGGGAGCTGGCCCGCGGCTGGGTCGAGCGGGTCGGCCTCGGCGGGTTCGAGGGGTACTACCCGCACCAGCTCTCCGGCGGCATGCGCAAGCGCGTCGCGCTGGCCCAGACGCTGGTCAACGAGCCGGAGATCCTGCTGATGGACGAGCCGTTCAGCGCGCTCGACGTGCAGACCCGCGGTCTGATGCAGGACGAGCTGCTGCGGCTGTGGGCCGGTAGCGGCGCCGCGGTCATCTTCGTCACCCACGACCTGGAAGAGGCGATCGCGCTCGCCGACCGGGTCGTCGTGATGACCGCCGCCCCGGCCACCGTCAAGGCCTCCTTCGACGTACCGCTGGCCCGGCCCCGCGACGTCGAGGAGGTCAGGCTGACGGCCGAGTTCCTCGACATCTACCGCGAGGTGTGGGACTCGCTGCGCGAAGAGGTCGCCCGCTCCCGCGAGCAGGCGGTCAAGGCGGAGGGAGGCCGTCGTGTCGCATGACGCTCCCGACGCGGGCGCCGCGATGGCGGCGGCCGCTCAGATGACCGCGCTGCGTACCCCGTCCGATCTCGACAACGCCGCCGCGATCGCCGCGGCCGGCACCGCCAGCCGGCGCCGGCGCGCCGTGGTCTGGACGGTACGGGTGGCCGCGATCGTCGCCTGGCTGGTCAGCTGGGAAGTGTCGGCCACGTACTGGATCGACCCGTTCTACTACTCCAAGCCGTCGGCGATCTGGCACCGGCTGGTCGACTGGTTCACCAAGGGGACCGCCCAGGGCTCGATCTGGACGCAGATCGCGGCCACCCTCGAAGAGGCGGTGATCGGCTTCGTCCTGGGTGCGATCCTCGGCGTCGTGCTGGGCATCCTGCTCGGCCGCAGCCGGTTCCTGTCGGACGTGTGCGCGCCGTTCATCAAGGCCGCCAACGCGGTACCGCGCATCGTGCTCGCGTCGCTGTTCGTGATCTGGTTCGGGCTGGGCATGTCATCGAAGATCGCCACGGCGCTGGTCCTGGTGTTCTTCGCGGTCTTCTTCAACGCCTTCCAGGGCGCCCGCGAGGTCGACCGCAACCTGATCAACAACGCCCGGATCCTCGGCGCGAGCCGCACCCAGGTGCTCACCTCGATCGTCGTACCCAGCGCGACCTCGTGGATCCTCGCGTCGCTGCACGCGGCGTTCGGCTTCGCGCTCATCGGCGCGGTCGTCGGCGAGTACACCGGCGCCGACAGGGGCCTGGGCCTGCTCATCGCCACCGCACAAGGCTCTTTCGACGCCGCCGGCATCTACGCCGGAATGATCATCACCACCGTCATCGCGCTGCTGGCCGAGTGGCTGCTCGGCGGCCTGGAGAACCGGCTCCTGCGCTGGCGGCCGCCGGTGGCCGGCGCCGAAGCGCAGATCTGAACCGTCACGAAAGGACACCCCCATGAGAAGAACGCGTACCGCACTGGCCGCCGCCCTCGCCCTGACCACCGCCGTCGGTCTCACCGCGTGTCGCGGCACGGCCCCCAGCGCCGACAGGAGCGGCGCCGCCGACACCACGACCCAGGCCAAAATCATGGTCGGCGGTATCGACAAGGTCATCTACCTGCCGGCCAAGCTCACCGAGCAGCTCGGCTACTTCAAGGCCGAGGGCCTCGACGTCCAACTGCTGACCGAGCCGGCCGGCGCGATCGCCGAGAACGTCCTCATCTCCGGCGACGTCCAGGGCGTCGTCGGGTTCTACGACCACACCATCGACCTGCAGACCAAGGGCAAGTGCATCGAGAGCGTCGTCCAGTTCGCCGACGTGCCCGGCGAGGTCGAGATGGTCGCCACCGACAAGGCGCAGGAGATCAAGAGCCCGGCCGACTTCAAGGGCCGCAAGCTGGGCGTCACCAGCCCCGGCTCGTCGACCGACTTCCTCACCCAGTACCTGGCGACCAAGGGCGGCCTGGGCAAGTCCGACTACACCACCGTCAAGGCCGGTGCCGGACAGACGTTCATCGCCGCGATCACCAACGGCGGCATCGACGCCGGCATGACGACCGACCCGACCGCCGCGCAGCTCGTCAGCACCGGCAAGGCGCAGGTCATGCTCGACATGCGTACCGAGGAGGGCACGAAGGCGGCGCTCGGCGGCCTGTACCCGGCCAGCTCGCTGTACATGGACTGCGCCTGGGTGAAGGCTCATCCGCAGGTGGTCCAGAAGCTGGCGAACGCGTTCGTCAAGACGCTGCGCTGGATCAAGGGACACAGCGCCGAGGAGATCGCCGCGAAGATGCCGGCCGACTACGCCGCCGGCGGCAAGGACCTGTACGTCAAGGCGGTCCACGACACGATTGGCATGTTCAACGGCGACGGCGTGATGAAGCCCGAAGGCGCGAAGAACGTCCTCGAGGTGCTCAGCCAGTTCTCGCCGAACGTGCAGGGCAAGAAGGACACGATCGACCTGTCGAAGACGTACACGACGCAGTTCGTGAGCAAGGCGCCGGCCGCCTGATCTCCTCGATCTTGGACAGTTGTGCGACCTATGGGTGGCACAACTGTCCAAGATCGCGCTCGATCAGCCGTTCGTGGTCTCAGCCGTTTCTGGACAATAGGGACGCCCGACGGCGCAGCCACGCCGACTGCGCTACGTCGTACGAGCTGTTCGGCGCGCTGTCGAACGCGTCGAGAATCTCCCCCAGCTGAGCGCGCAGGCCCCGGTCGACGATGACATAGGCCATCGCGAGCTGTGGCTTCCCGGTCACCCACCAGCCCTCGGCGCCGGAGCGGATGAACTCGAACAGGTGGTCACGGTCCAACATCGCCCTCAGTTCGGGGATGGCCACCCGGTCGAGCTGCTCGCTCAGCACGAGGCCGCAGGCACCGGCAGAGGTGGCGTCGTGGACCTGCCAGCCGCCCCGTACCGGCGTGGGACGATCCTCGGGCGGGTCGAGCCGGCGGCGTAGCAGCCCGTCACTCTCCAACGGGGCCACGCGGCAGCCTTGCAGGAAGATCTGGGAACAGTACTCCCACCAGGCCGCCGGCAGGACCGCCAGGTTGACGAAGAAGGGCACCTCATCGGTGGAGGTCCACTGCGACTTCTGGACGTTGACCACCGCGATGTCGCCGTGGGCGGCCGTCAGGCGCCAGGTACCGGAGGACCTTCTGAACCCGGCGCTGCGCAGTACCGGATCGATCCGCTTGTCGAGCATGGCGTGGAAGGCGTTTCGTGCTCCCATGCCGATCCCGCCCCCTTCCGTAATCGCGGAAAGTCCGCGTCGTTCTGGCTGCACGAGGTTTCCACGATCAGGAGGTTCTCGTATGCCCGGGTTCAATCCCGGTACGCGGTCTCCCGGGCGACCACCTGGAGGGCGGTCGACCAGTCTCCGGACCTCAGCGCCCGCCGCATCTCGGGCCGCGTGACCACCTCGCGCGGCACCTCGATCACGGCAGGCTGCCGATACGTCGAACCGATCGACCAAGATCCGATGCCCGACCGACCCGACCGCCGCGCAGCTCGTCAGCACCGGCAAGGCACAGGTCATGCAAGACATGCGTCGCGCCCCTGCTCCTTTTCGTGACGGGTCGGTACGGTTTTGTGGGCGTCCGGTATGGAAGCCTGCCGGGTGGATGCCGTGGCGGTTCCCGTCGCGCACCGGAGCGCGGATGTGCAGGCTGCCGTGGCTCGGGTCTTGGCGTGGTCGCCGGGTCCGACGCATATCCGGGTGCCACCGTCTCGCCGCGCTCGGTGGGTGGCTGTCGGTAAGGAGCAGCAGTATGAGCGGGAATTACGGATGGTTCACCTACGGCCGCAATCCGAGCGGCAAGGTCTGGCAGTGGACCATTACGCGCGCGCCCGACGATCCGCCCATTGTGGTGTGGCGGGTGGACGACACCACCTGGATTGTCGACGACGACGTGAACGACCAGTGCGCGCTACTCAACGGCTTCAGCGAGGCCGAGGTGGAGGCAGCGCTCATGTTCGCGCGAGCGCTCATCTGGATTCCGGCGGGGACCGAGTACGTGTTCAGGGAGTTGGGGGCTGCTTCATAACGGCCGGGTACTGCTCACCGGTCGGCACGGCCGGGCCGGCGCTCGGATCAGTTCCAGGTCACCGGCAACCGTTGCAGACCGTGGATGAACGAGTCGCGCCGCACGGCGACCTCCTCCTCCGGTACCGCCAGCCGCAGGGTGGGCAGCCGCTGCGCCAGCGCGACCAGCGCGATGCGCAGTTCGGTACGGGCCAGCGGCTGGCCGATGCACTGGTGCGCCCCGTACCCGAACGCGATGTGCTGCTGGGCGTCGCGGTCGGCGTCGAACCGGTCGGGCTCGGTGAAGGCCTCCTCGTCGCGGTTGGCCGCCGACAGCAGCGCGATCACGCCCTCCCCGGCCCGGATGTGCTGGCCGCCGATCTCGATGTCGGCGACGGCCAGCCGGGGCAGCCCGGTGCGTACGATCGTCAGGTACCGCAGCAGCTCTTCCACCAGCGCCGGGGCCCGGTCGGGGTCGTCGGCGAGGGCGGCGAACTGCCCGGGGTGGTGCAGCAGCACGAGGGTACTGAGACCGATCATGTTCGCGGTGGTCTCGTGGCCCGCGACGAGCAGCAGCAGCGCCATGCCGACGATCTCGTCGTGGTCGAGCGGGCCGCCGCGCGTCCGCCCGGCGGCCAGCCGCCCGAGCACATCGTCACCGCCGTCGCGGCGCTTGGCCGCCACCAGCCGGCTCAGGTAGTCGCGCAGGTCGTCGGCGGCCGCCTGGGCCTGCTCCACCGTGCTGCCGCTGCTGAGCAGCACCCGGGTCCGGCTCTGGAAGAAGGCGTGGTCGTCGTACGGCACGCCGAGCAGGTGGCAGATCACCATCGAAGGGACCGGCAGGGCGAAACGCGCGACCAGGTCGGCCGGTGGCCCGTACCCGATCATGTCGTCCAGGAACCCGTCGACGGTCCGCCCGATCAGCGGCTCCAGCCGCCGGACGCTCTTGAGCATGAACTCGGGCGTGAGCATCCGGCGGTACCGTCCGTGCTCGGGCTCGTCCATCCGGATGAAGAAACCGGCCCGGTCCCGGTCGCGCGCCGGCGGCAGCGGCCGCAGCAGCGGGAAGCCGGGCCGGGAGATGTCCGCGCTGAACCCCGGATGCCGCAGCACCTCGCGTACGTCTGCCAGGCGGGTGACCAGCCAGGCCCAGCCGCCGGTGGGCAGCACCACCCGGCTGACCGGCGCTTCCGTCCGCCCGTGGTAGTCCGGCGGGTCGAAGGCAGCGCGGTCGGAGTCGCTGAACGGGAACAGCGGAAAGTCGGTGACGGTCCCTGCCATGTCGACGCCCCCTGGTGACGACAGTGCGGATCCTTCCACGCTACCCGCGAAGGAGGGCGGTGTCGGGCATCGCCCGACACCGCCACCGGTCGCCCGGTACCGCAGCCTCAGCGGGCGCTCACTCAACGGGCGCCTAGTAGGTGCTCCACCGCGAGTTGGGTCAGGTGTACCGCCCCGAGCCCGCGGGCCCCGGCGGCGTCGGCGTCGAACTCCTCGTACGCGCTGCGGTCGGCCAGCAGGTCGGCGTAGGACTCCCCCTCTGCCAGGGTGGGCTTCGACAGCTCACCCACCCGGCTCGCGGTCAGCGCGGCCTGCACGTCGGGATCGGCCCGGAACGCCGCCGCGCGCTCCTTGAGCAGCAGGTACGTGCGCATGTTGGCGGCCGCCGAGGCCCACACGCCGGTGATGTCCTCGGTACGGGCGGGCTTGTAGTCGAAGTGCCGGGGGCCGGTGTACGCCGGGCCGCCGTCGGGGCCGTTCTCCAGCAGGTCGACCAGGAAGAACGCGTTGAGCAGGTCGCCGTGGCCGAAGACGAGGTCCTGGTCGAACTTGATGCCGCGCTGCCCGTTGAGGTCGATGTGGAACAGCTTGCCCTGCCACAGCGCCTGGGCGATGCCGGCGGCGAAGTTCAGCCCGGCCATCTGCTCGTGGCCGACCTCCGGGTTCACGCCCACCATCTCGGAGTGTTCCAGCTCCGAGATGAAGGCGAGCGCGTGGCCGACCGTGGGCAGCAGGATGTCGCCGCGCGGCTCGTTGGGCTTGGGCTCGATCGCGAACCGGATGCCGTACCCGCGGTCGACGACGTACTGCGCGAGCAGGTCGATCCCCTCGCGGTACCGGTCGAGCGCGGCGCGGATGTCCTTGGCGGCGTCGGACTCGGCGCCCTCCCGGCCGCCCCAGAACACGTACGTCTCCGCGCCGAGCTGGGCGGCCAGGTCGAGGTTGCGCATGACCTTGCGCAGCGCGTACCGGCGGATGTCGCGGTCGTTGCTGGTGAACGCGCCGTCCTTGAAGACCGGGTGGGTGAACAGGTTGGTGGTGACCATGGGGACGACCAGGCCGGTCTCCGCGAGGGCCTCGGAGAAGCGGGCGATCTGCTTGTCCCGCGCCGCGTCGTCGCTCCCGAACGGGATCAGGTCGTCGTCGTGGAAGGTGAGCCCGTACGCGCCGAGCTCGGCGAGCCGGTGCACCGACTCGACCGGGTCCAGCGCCGGCCGGGTCGCGTCGCCGAACGGGTCCCGCGCCTGCCAACCGACGGTCCACAGGCCGAACGAGAACTTGTCTTCCTTGCTTGGACGGGCACTGCTGGGGCTCGCGGTCATGGCGTCTCCCTGTGATCTTTTGTTTATCCATTGAACTTATTGATGCGCGGCACTACCGTCAAGGCCCGTGGACGGACCGGTACGCCAGCGCAGCCTCTGGCAGCACAACCTCGCCCTGGTGCTGCGGCACGTGGCCACCTCGGCGCCCGTCTCGCGCGCCGAGGTCGCGGCCGCGACCGGCCTGACCCGCGCCACGGTGTCCAGCCTCGTCGAGGACCTGCTGCGCGCCGACCTGGTCGCCGAGGTCGAGCCCGCACCACGCGCCGGAGCCGGTCGCCCGGCCACCGGTCTGGTCCTGTCAGCCGGCGGGCCGGCCGGGCTGGGGCTGGAGATCAATGTGGACTACCTGGCCGCGGCCGTCGTCGACCTGACCGGCGCGGTCCGCCACCACGTCGTGCACCGGGTCGACCAGCGTGACCGGCAGCCCTCCGCCGTACTGGCCGACGTGGCCCGACTGGCCGCCGAGACCGTCGGCGGCGTCGACCTCACCGTGGCGGCCGCCCGGCTCGCCGTACCCGGCCTGGTGGACGGCGACGGCCTGGTACGGGTGGCGCCGAACCTCGGCTGGCGCGACGTCGACGTGGCGGGCCCGCTGGCGGCGGCCGAGCACTGGCCGGGCCTGCCGGTCAGCGTCGACAACGAGGCCAACCTGGGCGCGCTCGGCGAACTGGCCGCAGCGCCGTCGGCCAGCTTCCTGTACATCTCCGGCGAGGTCGGGGTCGGCGCCGGCCTGGTGCTCGACGGCACCCTGTTCCGCGGCGCCCACGGCTGGAGCGGCGAGATCGGCCACGTCACGGTCACACCGGACGGCCCGGTGTGCCGGTGCGGTGCGCGCGGCTGCCTGGAGCGGTACGCCGGACAGGAGGCGATCATGCGGGCCGCGGGCCTGGACGGTGGCCGGGAGCCCGTGGCGCTGGGGCGACTGGTCGACCTGGCCGAGGCCGGCGACCCGACCGTACGCGACGCTCTGCGCGCAGCGGGCACGGCGCTGGGCATCGCCGCCGCCGGCGTGGTCAACCTGCTCGACGTCGACGCCGTCGTCCTGGGCGGCACCTTCGCCGCCCTCGCCGGGTGGCTGCACTCGGATGTGGAGCGTGAGCTGCGCAGCCGGGTGCTCACCGCGCGCTGGTCACCGGTCGAGGTACGCGCCTGCGCCCTGGGCCCGGCCGCGACGGTCATCGGGGCGGCGGGTGCGGTGGTACGCGACATCCGGACCGCGCCGGCCGCCTGGGCGGGCGCCGTCCACTGAACCCGCAGCCCGGCGCCGCCCGTTGAGCCACGTATGCCGGGGTCGTGGCGTTTTCATGACCGCGGATGACCCGCCGGCGTCAGTAAGGTTTCCGAATTGTTATCGCCGGCAACAAACTCGCGCCCCTCGGACCATTGCGCGGCAGTGCCGTATGGAAATACGTTGCCGGGCACAACAAACCATCAGCGGGCGGTTTCGCCGGCCATGGCCGGTCGGATTCCCCGTACCCGCACCCCCCCAGCGCCGCTTCCCGCGGCAGTCCGCTCGAAAGGACCTGTGCCCATGCGCAGAGGGATTCTTGTCCTCGCCGTCGCGGTCGCCGCGGCCGGCGGGGTGGCCGCCTGTGGCAACAACTCGTCATCCAACAACTCGGGCACCTCGGCGAAGAAGCCGAAGATCGGCGTGATCCTGCCGGACAGCAAGTCGTCGGCCCGGTGGGAGACCGCGGACCGCAAGTACCTGAAGGCCGCGTTCGACGCCGCCGGCGTGGACTCCGACATCCAGAACGCGCAGAACGACAAGAACGCCTTCCAGACGATCGCCGACCAGATGATCACCAACGGCGCGACCGTGCTGATGATCGTCAACCTGGACAGCGGCACCGGCAAGGCCGTCATCGACAAGGCCCGGTCGCAGGGCGTGGCCACGGTCGACTACGACCGGCTGACCCTCGGCGGCGGCGCCGACTACTACGTCAGCTTCGACAACACCAAGGTCGGCCAGCTCCAGGGCCAGGGCCTGGTGAAGTGCCTGACCGACAAGGGCGCGCAGAAGCCGGTCGTCGCCGAGCTCAACGGCTCGCCGACCGACAACAACGCCACGCTGTTCAAGAGCGGCTACGACTCGGTGCTCAAGCCCAAGTACGACGCCAACGAGTACGTCAAGGGCCCGGACCGCGACGTGCCCGAGTGGGACAACACCCAGGCCGGCACGATCTTCGAGCAGATGCTGACCCAGAAGCCCGACATCGCGGGCGTGCTCGCCGCCAACGACGGCCTCGGCAACGCGGCGATCACGGTGCTCAAGAAGCAGAAGCTCAACGGCAAGGTACCGGTCACCGGCCAGGACGCCACCGTCCAGGGTCTGCAGAACATCCTCGCCGGCGACCAGTGCATGACCGTCTACAAGGCCGTCAAGAAGGAGGCCGACGCGGCGGCCGACCTGGCCATCTCACTGGCCAAGGGCACCAAGAAGAGCGTGCCGGGCAAGGTAACCGACCCCACCACCAAGAAGGACGTTCCGTCCGTGCTGCTGGACCCGGTCGCCATCACCAAGGACAACGTCAAGGACGTCGTCACCGACGGCTACGTGACCGCGGCCGACCTGTGCACGGGTGAGTTCGCCGCCAAGTGCGCCGAGGCAGGCATCAAGTAGCCGGACTCCGGCTCTAGTCAGGTCAGCACGCAGACCGCAGTGGCGGCGCCGCACCGGGCGCCGCCACTGCGCCGAATCACGGAAGGGAACGCCGTGACCGCCACCCCCCTGCTGGAAGTGCGCGGGATCAACAAGAGTTTCGGTCCCGTACAGGTCCTGCGCGACGTCGACTTCGCCATCTACCCCGGCGAGGTAACCGCGCTCGTCGGCGACAACGGCGCCGGTAAGTCCACATTGGTCAAGTGCATCGGCGGGATCCACCCGATCGACTCGGGCGAGTACCACTTCGAGGGCACGCCGGTCTCGGTGCACAGCCCGCGGGATGCCTCGGGCCTCGGCGTCGAGATCGTGTACCAGGACCTCGCCCTGTGCGACAACCTCGACATCGTCCAGAACATGTTCCTCGGCCGGGAGCGCCGCAACGGTCTCGTCCTCGACGAGGTCACCATGGAGCAACTGGCGACCGAGACCCTCGCCGGCCTGTCCGTGCGCACCGTCAAGTCGGTACGCCAACTGGTGGCCAGCCTCTCCGGTGGGCAGCGCCAGACTGTGGCGATCGCCAAGGCCGTGCTCTGGAACAGCAAGGTCGTCATCCTCGACGAGCCCACCGCCGCGCTCGGCGTCGCGCAGACGGCCCAGGTACTCGAACTGGTCCGCCGCCTGGCCGATACCGGTCACGCGGTCGTCCTGATCTCGCACAACATGAACGACGTCTTCGCGGTCTCCGACCGCATCGCCGCGCTCTACCTCGGCCGGATGGCCGCCCAGGTGAAGGCGAGCGACGTCACCTACGCCCAGATCGTGGAGCTGATCACCGCGGGCCGCAGCGGAGATCTGGGGCTGACGCCGGCCGTCGCCGACATCACGAACGGAGCGCAGTCATGACCGTCGTCACGTCCGCCGCCCAGCCACCGGTGGAAGCCGGCGAGGAGCGGGCGAGCCTCCCGGCGTACGCGCGCAACTACGTCGCTCGGGTACGCGGGGGCGACATCGGCGCGCTGCCGGCCGTGCTCGGGCTGATCGTGCTCTGCGTCGGGTTCGGCATCGCGAAGCCGGTCTTCTTCAGCGCGATCAACTTCGCCAACCTGTTCACCCAGGGCGCGCAGGTCACCGCGATCGCGATGGGCCTGATCTTCGTCCTGCTGCTGGGCGAGATCGACCTGTCCGCCGGGTTCGCCAGCGGCGTGTGCGCCGCGGTCCTCGCGGTGCTGGTCACCAATCAGCACCAGCCGTGGTACGTCGCGGTCCTGGCCGCCCTGGTCACCGGCGCGGTGATCGGTACCCTCATCGGGCTCCTGGTCGCCAAGGTCGGCATCCCGTCGTTCGTCGTCACCCTCGCCGGGTTCCTCGCCTTCCAGGGTCTCCTCCTGGTACTCGTCAAGAACGGCACCAACATCGCGGTCACCGACCCGGTCATCAAGGCCATCGACTTCGACGGTTTGGTCCCGCCGGTCGTCGGCTGGGTGCTCCTGGTCGTCGCGGTCGTCGGCTTCGCCGGGGTACAGCTGATGCGCCGGCGGAAACGGGCCGCGCGAGGGCTCGCCGCCGAGCCGCTGTCGGTGATCGCACTGCGGGTCGGCGCGCTCGCGGTCATCGCCGGTGCCGCCGTCTACGTGCTCAACCTCGAGCGCAGCCGTAACGCCATCGTGAACTCGGTCCGGGGGGTACCGCTCGTCGTGCTCATCCTCGGCGTCATCGCGGTGGCGCTGACGTTCGTGCTGAGCCGCACCGCGTACGGGCGGCACATCTACGCCGTCGGTGGAAACCGGGAAGCGGCCCGCCGCGCGGGCATCAACGTCGACCGGATCCGCATCTCGGTGTTCGTGATCGGCTCCACGATGGCGGCGATCGGCGGCGTCATCGCCGCGTCACGGGCCAACTCGGTCGACCCGAACACGGGCGGCAGCACGGTCCTGCTGTACGCGGTGGGCGCGGCGGTCATCGGCGGTACCAGCCTCTTCGGCGGCAAGGGCCGGGTCCTCGACGCCGTTCTCGGCGGTGCGCTGATGGCCGTCATCGAGAACGGCATGGGCTTGATGGGGGTCAGCTCCGGCATCAAGTACCTCTTCACGGGCGGGGTGCTCCTGATCGCCGCCGGTGTCGACGCCCTCTCACGCCGACGGGCCGCCGCCACCGGACTACGGTGAGCCGTCGTCAGACTACTGTGGACACTGAGAGCTGAGGATGCGCGCCGGACCGAGCCAGGACGAGATCCGCCGGCTCAACCTCGGCGCGCTCCTGCGCTACGTCCACCTGCGGGGGCCGACCTCGCGGGCCGAGCTCACCGCTAACCTCGGCCTCAACCGCAGCACCATCGGCGCGCTCACCGCGGACCTGGTGGCCACCGGCCTGGTGCGCGAGGACCTGCCCCGCGGCCACGGGCGGGCCGGACGACCGTCGCTGGTCGTCCGGCCCGAGCCGCACGCGTACGTGTTCGCGTTCTCGATCGAGGCCGACCGGGTCACCGCGGCCCGGGTCGGGCTGGGCGGGGTCGTGCTCGACCGCCGCGAGGCACTCCGCCCGCGTGGCGAAGTTCCCCCGGCCGAGGTCGTGGCGCCGCTGGCGGACGCCGTCCGCACCATGCAGACGTCGGTCCCGCCCGGCGCCCGTTACGTAGGCAGCGGCGCGGCCGTCTCGGCGATGGTGCGCCGCGAGGACGGGCTGGTGCGCCTCGCCCCGCACGTCGGATGGGTGGACGAGCCGCTGGGCGAGGCCCTGGCCAAGGTACTGGGGCCGGAGCGCCCGGTGACCATCCGCAACGGGGCCGACCTGCGGGCCCTCGCAGAGCACAGCAGGGGCGCCGCGGTGGGCTGCGACAACGTGGTGTACCTGCACGGCGACGCCGGTATCGGCGGCGGCATCATCGCCGGGGGCCGGCCGGTGACCGGGCACGGCGGGTACGGCGGCGAGGTCGGCCACATGGTCGTCAACCCGGGCGGCAAGCTGTGCGGCTGCGGTGCGCGCGGCTGCTGGGAGACCGAGGTGGGCGAGGTCGCCCTGCTGCGGGCGGCCGGGCGCGACGGGTACGGCCGCGACGTGGTGAGCGCCGTCGTCGACGCGGCCGCCCGGGGGGACGCCGTGGCGCAGAACGCGATCCGCGAGGTCGGCGACTGGCTCGGGTTCGGCGTCGCCAACCTGGTCAACATCTTCAACCCGGAGATGGTCATTTTCGGCGGCGGGCTGCGCGAGGTGTACCTGGCCGCCGCGGCCCAGGTGCGTAGCCGGCTCAACCGCAACGGGCTGCACGCGTGCCGGGAGCACGTGCGGCTGCGTACCCCCGTCCTGGGTGACGACGCCGCGCTGCTCGGCGCCGCCGAGGTCGCGTTCGAGCCGCTGCTGGACGACCCGCTGGACGCCGCGCCCCACTTTTCATGATCATGAGAAGGGGCTGACGACCCAGTCGCGGTGGGCCGCGACGAACTCGTCGAGCGCGTCCCGGCGCAACTGCTGGAACAGGGTCAGGCTCAGGTCGGTCAGGAGCTCCACCTGCTGCCCGTCGAGCTCGGCGGTGTTGAACGCGCCGCCATTGGTCTTGAGTAGGACGCTCCGGTCCGCCCGGATGTTGCGGAACGTGAACAGCCAGCTGCCGATCGGAGCCCCGCCGCCGTCGAAGGTCAGCGCCGGACCCGCCGCTCGCAGCACCGCGTCGAGCCTGACCGGATCGGACAGTACCCGCGACCGGCTGGCCTGCGTCAACACCGCCCGCAGGAACTGGAGCTGGTGGCGCTGCCGGCCGTAGTCGCCGTCCGGGAGCAGTTCGCGCTGGCGGACGTAGTCCAGCGCCTGCCACGCCCTCATGTGCTGACAGCCCGGCCGGTAGACCTGAGGTGTCGTACCGGGGATCGGCACCGGCCCGTCGTCGGTCATCTGGTACGGCGGATGGAACCGCCCGCTCGCGTCGGTACCGACGTGGATCGAGACGACCGTCTCGTCGACACACAGGTCCACCCCGCCCAGCGCGGTGACGAGCGACTGGAACCCGCCGAAGTTGACGATCGCTGCACCGTTGAAGGAGACCCCGGTCAGCTGCCGGACCGTCATCGCCAGTAGCGCGAAGCCGCCGGCGCGTCCACCCCCGCCCTGGGAGCCGTACTCGAAGGCGGCGTTCACCTTGTCGCGGCCACCCGGGTAGCCGCTCTTCGGGAACGCCGGGATGGTCGCCAGCGTGTCGCGCGGCACCGGCACGAGGTAGGCCTGCTGGTGGCCGGCGGGCAGGTGCACGATGACGACCGAGTCCGCGCGGACCCCGTCGGCGTTCTCGCCGGGCCGTTCGTCCAGGCCCACCAGCAGCACGTTGACCGGTCCGTCGATGGACGACCCGCGGGCGCGGGCGTCACCCAGCAGGTTCTCCAGGTGCAGGCTCTTCGCGTACCGGATCAGCAGGTACCGGCCGCTCAGGAGGGTCGCCGCGCTGAACGCCATGAGTACCACGCCGAGGATCACCATCAGTCGCGCCCACAGTGGAGCCCGGGTCCGGTGCCGCGCGACGGACCGAACCGTGGGCATACGCGCTCCAGTGGTGGGATCGTGACACTGGGTCCGTGACGTGAGGCGCGTCCGGCTGGAGGACACCGCACCGGCCGGTCTCAGGACTAACCTCAGGGCGTCCGACCAAACCCGTTCACCGCCGAGGAGACCCGCGATGACTGCCGGCCTGCTGCTCGCGGCGGGTGGTGGGCGGCGGTACGGCATGCCCAAGGCGCTCGTCGAGCGGGACGGTCGGCTGCTGGTCGAGCACGGTCTGGCGACCCTGCGGGCGGCCGGGTGCGGGCCGATCACGGTGGTGCTCGGCGCCGCCGCCGAGACGGTACGGGAACGGGCCGACCTGGCCGGCGCGCTCGTGGTGACCAACCCCGACTGGGCCGACGGCATGGGTACCTCGCTGCGGGCCGGGCTCGACGCCCTCTCCGGTACCGGCGCGACGGCCGCGATCGTGCTGCTGGTCGACACGCCGGGAGTCACGGCGGAGGCGGTACGGCGGGTGTCGAACCACGCCTCGGCGGGCGCACTGGTGGTCGCCACCTACCACGGCGAACGCGGCCACCCCGTACTGCTGGGCCGTGACCACTGGGCCGGCGTGACGGAGCTCGCCGTGGGTGACGTCGGGGCCCGGCCGTACCTGCGGGCTCACCGTCACCGGGTGGTGACCGTGGCGTGCGAGGACGTCGCCGACGGTACCGACCTCGACCGCCCCGCCAGCTGACTCGGCCACAGTCCGGCGACCGGTGGAGGACCTAGCCATGCGCATGCAAAGAAGCGCATAGTTGCGAGGTGACCACGATCACCGGACGACAGCCCGCCTCCCCGGTGGAGCTGGCCCGCGATCTCGCCGCCACCGGTTACCTGGCCGACGAGGGGCTCGCCACCGCCGGATACCTTGCGATGCGGCTGGGCCGGCCGCTGTTCCTGGAGGGCGAGGCCGGCGTCGGCAAGACCGCGTTCGCGCAGGCGCTCGCCGAGGTGACTGGCGCCCACTTCGTCCGGTTACAGTGCTACGAGGGTCTGGACGTGGCCCAGGCCCTGTACGACTGGGACTTCCCCCGCCAGATCCTGCACCTTCGGGCGGCCGAAGCCGCCGGGCAGGCGACCGGCAAACGCCTCGACCAGGAAACCCTCGAAGCCAGCCTGTACGACCGGCGTTTCCTCATCGCCCGGCCCCTGCTGCAGGCCCTCGAACACACCCCGTGCGTCCTGCTCGTCGACGAGGTCGACCGGGCCGACGACGAGTTCGAGGCGTTCCTGCTGGAAGTGCTGGCCGACGCCGCCATCACCATCCCCGAACTCGGGCGCATCGCCGCGCCGACGCCGCCACTCGCGGTACTCACCAGCAACCGCACCCGCGAGGTGCACGACGCGCTGAAGCGGCGCTGCCTGTACCACTGGGTCGAGCACCCCGACTTCGAGCGGGAGGTGACGATCCTGCGTGCCCGGCTGCCCGACGTCACCGACCGGCTCGCCACGCAGGTCGCCACCGCCACCGGAAGGATGCGCGGCCTGGACCTCATCAAGCCGCCGGGGGTCGCGGAGTCGATCGACTGGGCCGCGGCGCTGTCGGCGCTGGGCGCCCGCTCGCTCGACCCGGAGGCCGCGGCCGCGACGCTCGGGGCGGTGTTGAAGTACCGCGAGGACGTCGACCGGGTACGCGCGACCGGGCTCGCCGCCCTGCTGGACGCGCCGCTTCTGGACCCTCGGCCATGAACAGCGGAGCCGTGAGCACCGAGGTGACCGGAGCGCTGGTCGGTTTTGCCCGCACGCTGCGGCACGCCGGGGTGGCCGCCACCCCGGACCGGGTACAGGCGATGGTCACCGCCGTCGAGGCGCTCGGACCCGAGGCCGTGTACTGGGCCGGCCGCCTCACCCTCTGCGGCCAGCCCGACGACCTGCCGATCTACGACGCGGCCTTCGCGGCCTACTTCGGGGGTGGGAAGCCGGCCCGGGACGCGTGGTTGCCGGCGCGGCCGCGGCTCCCCCGGGTCTTCGCGCCGTTCACGTCCGGTCCCCCCGCCGACGCCGTGGAGCAGGAGGAGCCCGAGCAGGTGGTGGCGCTGTCGGCCAGTACCACCGAGGTACTGCGGCACCGCGACGTGGCGGCGCTGTCGAGCGGGGAGCGGGACGAGGTACGACGGCTGATCGGCCTGCTCGCACCGGCCACCGCGCCCCGGCGCAGCCGGCGGCACCGGCCGGCGCGGCGCGGCGAGGTGGATCCGCGCCGGACCGTACGCCACACCCTGACCCAGGCCGGCGAGCCGGCCCGGCTGCGGCGACGCCGGCGCCGTACCAAGCCCCGCAGGCTGGTCATCCTGCTCGACGTGTCCGGCTCGATGACTCCGTACGCCGACGCCCTGCTGCGGTTCGGGCACGCCGCGGTACGCCGGCGGCCGGCGGTCTGCGAGGTGTTCACCATCGGTACCCGGCTGACCCGGGTGACCCGGGCACTGCGCCACCGCGATCCGGACGCCGCGCTGCGCGCCGCCGGTTCCGCCATCCCTGACTGGCACGGGGGTACCCGTCTCGCGGACTCGCTGGCCGCCTTCCTCACCCGGTGGGGGCAGCGCGGTACCGCGCGCGGTGCGGTCGTGGTGGTGTGCAGCGACGGGTGGGAACGCGGTGACCCGGCGGCGCTCGCCGCCCAACTGCAACGGCTGTCGCGCCTGGCGTACCGGCTGGTCTGGGTCAACCCGCACCGCGGCAAGCCCGGCTACGCGCCACTCGCCGGCGGCATGGCGGCCGCGCTGCCGTACCTTGACGATTTCGTGGCCGGGCACAGTATCGGCGCCCTTGAGGAGTTGGTTGTGGTGATCTCACGTGCGTGACGTATTGGACGACCTGGCGCGCTGGTGGGACGCCGGCGAACCGGTGGGAATGGGTACCGTCGTCGCCACCTGGCGCTCGTCTCCCCGGCCCGCCGGCGCGGTGATGCTGGTCGGCCCGGACGGTTCCGCGGTGGGCAGCGTCTCCGGCGGCTGCGTCGAGGGCGCCGTGTACGACCTGGCCAGCGACGTGACCGCGACCGGCGCCCCGGTGCTGCAGCGCTACGGGGTGTCCGACGACGACGCGTTCGCGGTCGGGTTGACCTGCGGCGGCATCATCGACATCTTCGTCGAGCGCGTCGACCGGGAGAGCTTCCCGCAACTGGGCGCGGTGGCCGAGGCGATCCGCGCCGGCGTCCCGGTCGCGGTGGTGACGTGTGTGGCCGCCGGCTCGGCCGACTCGGCCGGCGCGGATCCGGAGAAGCGGCTGGGCGGGCGGCTGGTGGTCTGGACCGACCGGACCGAGGGCACGCTCGGCACGGCGCGACTCGACGACGCCGCGACCGACGACGCGCGGGGCATGCTCGCCGCCGGGCGCAGCGGGACGCTGCACTACGGGTACGACGGGCAGCGCCGCGGCGACGAGCTGACCGTCTTCGTCGCGAGCTACGCCCCGAAGCCACGCATGATCGTCTTCGGAGCCATCGACTTCGCCGCCGCGGTGGCCCGGATCGGCGGGTTCCTCGGCTACCACGTCACCGTCTGCGACGCCCGGCCGGTCTTCGCCACCAGCCGCCGCTTCCCCGAAGCCGACGAGGTGGTGGTCGACTGGCCGCACCGGTACCTGCGGGCGGAGGTCGACGGGGGTCGCATCGACGAGCGTACGGTCGTCTGCGTCCTCACCCACGACCCGAAGTTCGACGGGCCGGTGCTGGAGGTGGCGCTGCGGCTGCCCCTGGCCTACGTCGGCGCGATGGGCTCGCGGCGTACCCACGACGACCGGATGGCCCGGTTGCGCGAGGCCGGGCTCACCGAGGCCGAACTGGCGAAGCTGTCCTCGCCGGTCGGCCTGGACCTGGGCGCGCGTACCCCCGAGGAGACCGCGGTGAGCGTCGCCGCGGAGATCATCGCGGCCCGCTGGGGCGGCAGCGGCGAGCGGCTGACCGAACTGGACGGCCGCATCCACCACGGCTGAGCCGCCCCTGCCCTGCCCGCACCGCACCGTCCCGCTCCCGCGATCTCGGGCACGTGGCGGTGCCACAACCCCCGCCACGTGTCCACGATCGCGTCAGTCAGGGTCGGCTGACGCCGAGCGCCGCGTCGGCGGGCAGCGGGGGCAGCTTGAGCTTGCCCGACTCCTCCAGCCCCCGGTAGATCTGCTCCTGGTACTTGACGCAGCCCGCCGGTGAGGGGTGGAAGCCGCTCGGGTCGAGGTAGCGCTGCGGGATCTGGTCGAACCTCGCGAACCCCACGACCCCCGGCCGGAACGCGCCGTCGGGGAACGTCTGGCGGTAGATGGCGTCGTTCTTCTCCCGTACGGACAGCCACGGCGGGGCCGGCGGGCTCACCGCGTACTGCAGGAACGCGGGAACGACCACGACGTCCGGCTTCCACTTGAAGATGGTGTCGAGGCACCGGCGGTAGCGCTCCTCGAACCCGTTGATCTCGTCGTTGGTCCCGATCGCGTGCACGATGAGGTCCGGCAGGAAGGCGTTCACGAGCTGCGGCACCGCCGCAATGACGTCGCCGGTACCGATGCCGCCGGTACCGGCGTTGCGCAGTTCGTAGCCCACGCCGGCCGCGTCGAGCAGTTCGCGCAGCCTCGGCATCCGGCCCTGGAGTGCCATGATGCTGTCGCCGATCACGAGGATCCGGCTGGCCGGCTCCGCCCTGTGATCCGGCGCCGCCCGGTGGTCCGGGGCCGCGAGGTCGGTCGGGTGGCCCGGGTCGAACCGGGGGGCCGGATCGGGCTGGTCGGGCGCGCCGCCGGTCGACGCGATCGCCGCGCCGGTCGCGATCATCGCCGTCAACACCGCACTGGCCAGGAGTGCGCGCCGCGGCACGGGGTTTCGCATCGACACCGGGGAACTTCTCCTCGCTGGGGTGACGGGCAGGCTGCGCGTGCGTACCCGGCGAGGAGCAACTCATGCCACGGTGGACGGCCCGAGTCGCCGACTCGCTGCGCACCCGCTACGGGTTGATTTCCACGAGGTTTCGTCCAAGGTCTTGCGGCGAGCCGCGCGACGAGATTGTCTATTGGGCAGCGCGCAAAGATGACCTTCGACGTCTGAGCCGGCAGCGAGAGGAGGGGCGCGCACGTGGCGATGGCGCCGGGGGTGGACGCGCCCCTTCCGCCCGTACGGCCTACGCCTTGATCACGGAGTTCGGAACGCCGCAATCAGCGATATCGAACTCGGCCGATCCCGGCTCGGTCCGGCGGGCACCGAACCCCGAAAGTGGGGAGGCCTGATGACCCGGATCAGCGTCACGGTCGATGGCGTTCGTTACGACGACGACGTCGAACCACGTACCCTTCTCGTCCATCACCTGCGTGAACAGCTCGGCAAGGTCGGCACGGTGGTCGGTTGCGACACCAGCAACTGCGGCGCCTGCACCGTCCTCATGTCAGACCCGGACGGCCGCCTCGTCGGTGTGAAGAGCTGTTCGGTCCTGGCCGTCCAGGCCGACGGCCGCGAGATCACCACCATCGAGGGGCTGGCCGGCCCCGGCAACACGCTGCACCCGGTGCAGCGGGCCTTCCACGAACGCCACGCCCTGCAGTGCGGGTTCTGCACGCCCGGCATGATCATGGCCGCCGTCGACCTGCTCAGCGAGAACCCCGACCCCACCGACGACGAGATCCGTGAGGGGCTCGAGGGCAACCTGTGCCGCTGCACGGGATACCAGAACATCGTGCGCGCGGTACGCGACGCGGCCGCCGCCGCCCGGGAGGCGGGTACGTCCGCCGAGCCCGAGCCCCCCACTGTCGAAGCCGTCGACGCGGCCACTCCGGACGGCGGCCTGCCGTCCGAGGGTACGCCCGACGAGGCCGTCCCCCAGCCGGTGCCGTGAGGTGGTGAAACGATGACCGTTACCGAAGAGCGTGAGGTCGGCTCGCCCCGGCGCCGCAAGGAGGACGCCCGGCTGATCACCGGTCGTACCATGTGGACCGAGAACGTGGTGCTGCCGGGCATGCTGCACCTGGCGATCCTGCGCTCCCCCGTGGCCCACGCCAGGATCACCCACGTGGATACCAGCGCCGCACGCGAACTGTCCGGCGTGGTGGACGCGTTCAGCGGCCGCGACGTGGCCGACATCCAGGGCGGCCTGCCCTGCGCCTGGCCGGTGACCGAGGACATGGTGCATCCGGACCATCCGCCGCTCGCCGTGGACGAGGTACGCCACGTCGGCGAGCCGGTCGCGGTGGTCGTCGCCCGGTCCCGGGCCGCGGCACTGGACGCCCTCGCCGCCGTCGAGGTCGACTACGAGGCGCTGCCGGTCGTGCTGGACCTGGAGGCCGCCCTGGCCGACGGTGCCGACCTGGTCCACGCCGACAAGGGCACGAACCGCTCGTACACCTGGGTCTTCGACTCCGGCGAGGCCGGCACCGGCGAGGCGGTCGACGCCGCCCTCGACGGCGCCGAGGTCGTCATCAAGCGACGGTACCGGCAGCAGCGCCTGATCCCGGCGTTCATGGAGCCGCGCAGCGTGGTCGTCGACCCGACCGGCGACCAGTACACGATCTGGTCGGCCACCCAGATCCCGCACATCCTGCGCTTCCTCGTCTCCGCGATCACCGGGACGCCGGAGCACAAGGTGCGCGTCGTCGCCCCCGATGTGGGCGGCGGGTTCGGCGGGAAGCTGCAGGTCACACCGGAGGAGCTGATCGCCTTCGTGGCGGCGAAGCGGCTGGGCAAGCCGGTGAAGTACACCGAGTCCCGCTCCGACAGCCTGGTCTCGGCCCACCACGGCCGCGACATGATCCAGGACATCGAGCTGGCGGCCCGCCGTGACGGCACGATCACCGGCCTGCGGGTGAAGCTGCTGGCCAACATGGGTGCCTACCTCGGGCTGGTCACACCCGGCGTGCCGATCCTCGGCGCCTTCATGTACAACGCCATCTACAAGATCCCGGCGTACCGCTTCGAGTGCACCGGCGTCTTCACCAACACCACGTTCACCGACGCGTACCGGGGCGCCGGCCGGCCCGAGGCCACGTACGCGATCGAGCGGATCATGGACGAGCTCGCCGTCGAGGTCGGGCTCGACCCGGTCGAGGTACGCCGGCGCAACTGGATCAACGCCGACGAGTTCCCGTACACCACGGTCGCCGGGCTGACCTACGACTCCGGCGACTACGAGGCGGCGACCACCCGGGCGCTGGAGCTCCTCGGGTACGACGAACTCCGGCGCGAACAGGCGCAGCGGCGCGACTCCGGGGACACGGTGCAGTTGGGCATCGGGGTGTCCACCTACACCGAGATGTGCGGCCTGGCCCCGTCGCGGGTGCTGGGCAGCCTGCGCTACGGCGCCGGTGGCTGGGAGACGGCGAGCATCCGGATGCTGCCCACCGGCAAGGTCGAGGTCGTCACCGGTACGTCGCCGCACGGACAGGGCCACGAGACGGCGTGGAGCCAGATCGTGGCCGACCAGCTGGGGGTGGCGTTCGACGACGTCGAGGTGCTGCACGGCGACACGCGTACCTCGTACAAGGGTCTGGACACGTACGGGTCCCGGTCCCTGGCGGTGGGCGGCATCGCGCTGTACAACGCCTGCCAGAAGGTCGTCGACAAGGCCAAGCCGATCGCCGCGCACATGCTCGAGTGCGACCCGGCCGACCTGGAGTTCACCGGCGGCCAGTTCCGGGTACGCGGCAACCCCGACAACGGCAAGAGCCTCGCCGACTGCGCGCTGGCGGTCTTCGCCGCGCACGATCTGCCGGACGGGGTCGAGCCGACGCTGGACGCCGACGCCGTCTACGACCCGGTCAACTTCTCGTTCCCGCACGGCACCCACCTGTGCGCGGCCGAGGTGGACACCCAGACCGGGCGGGTGGCGATCCGCAAGTACGTGGCGGTCGACGACATCGGCCGGGTGATCAACCCGCTGATCGTCGAGGGCCAGGTACACGGCGGTGTGGCGCAGGGCGTCGCCCAGGCGCTGTTCGAGGACGCGGTCTACGACGCCGACGGCAACCTGCTGTCGGGCACGTTCGTCGACTACACCCTGCCCAGCCCGGCCGACCTGGTCGACATCGTCACCGACCGTACCGAGAGCCCGGCGCCCGACCACCCGCTGGGCACCAAGGGCGTCGGCGAGGCGGGCACCATCGCCTCCACGCCGGCCGTGGTCAACGCGATCGTCGACGCGCTGCGCCCGTACGGCGTCAACGACATCCAGATGCCGTGCACGCCGGAGCGGGTATGGCGGGCGGCCCAAGGAGGTGGAGCATGATCCCGGCGCCGTTCGACTATGCTCGTCCATCCACAGTAGAGGAAGCAGTGGCGGCCCTCGCCGACGAGGACGCCAAGGTGCTGGCCGGCGGCCAGAGCCTGATCCCGCTGCTGCGGTTGCGACTGGCCGCGCCCACCGTACTGGTCGACCTCGCCGGCCTCGACGCCCTGCGCGGCGTCCACTCCGACGGCGACGACCTGGTGATCGGTGCGATGACCACGCACGCGTCGGTCCTGGCCGACCCGCTGGTCAACCGGTACGCGCCACTGCTGGCGCAGGCGACCGGCACCGTCGCGGACCGGCAGGTACGCCACCGGGGCACCCTGGGCGGCTCGCTCGCCCACGCCGACCCGGCCGGTGACCTGCCCGCGGTGGCGGTCGCGCTGGACGCGACGCTGGAGATCGCCGGTGCGGGCGGGCGGCGCGGCGTCCCGGCGGCGGACTTCTTCGTCGACTACCTCACCACGGCGCTGGAGCCCGGTGAGGTGCTGACCTCGATCCGGCTACCGAAGCGGGGCGAGGGCTGGTCGACGCGCTACGAGAAGTTCAACCGGACGGCGCAGGGCTGGGCCATCGTCGGCGTCGCCGCCGCGGTACGCCGCGAGAACGGCGGCATCGCCGAGGCCCGGGTGGCGCTGACCAACATGGGTACGAGACCGGTCCGGGCCGCCGCCGTCGAGTCGGCCCTCACCGGCGCTTCGGCCGACGCGGAAACGGTACGGGCGGCAGCCGGGCACGCCGCCGAGGGCGCCGAACCGACCGGTGACCTGTCCGCCTCGGCGGAGTACCGCAGCCACCTGGCCAGGGTGCTCACCGAACGCGCGATCCTGGCGGCGCTGGGGCAGGCCCATGCGGCTTGACCACAGCTTCACGGTTCCGGTGCCGGTCGAGCAGGCCTGGGAGGTCCTGCTCGACCTGCCCCGGATCGCGCCCTGTATGCCGGGGGCGACGCTGACCGGGGTCGACGGTGACGCGTTCACCGGTACGGTCAAGGTCAAGCTGGGGCCGATCTCGCTCACGTACCAGGGCAAGGGCCGCTTCGTCGAGCGCGACGAGGCGGCCCGCCGGGTGGTCATCTCCGCCAGCGGCAAGGACACCCGGTCGGCCGGTACCGCGGCTGCGACGGTGACCGCGACGCTGTCGAGCGAGGGCGACTCCACCCGCGTCGACGTCGGTACCGACCTTTCGGTGACGGGGCGACCGGCGCAGTTCGGCAGGGGGATGATCGCTGATGTCGGGGCGAAGCTGATCGGACAGTTCGCCGACTGCGTCGCCGGCAAGCTGACGGAGTCGGCCCCGGTTGCTGCTGCTCCTGCAGCGTCGTCGGAGTCGCCTGCGGGCGGGGCTGGGCCGTCGCCGCCGGCCCCCACTACCGGACCGGCCTCGTCCCCGGCCTCGTCCCCGACCGCGCCACCGACCGCGCCACCGGCTGCGACACAGGCTGCGACACCGCCACAGGCTGTGGCACCGGCTGCGGCATCGGTACCGGCCTCCGCCGAGGCCGAGCCGATCGATCTGCTCAAGCTCACCGGGAGCACCGCGACGGCTCGCCGGCTGGGACTCTATGCCGTGGGGGTGGTAGCACTGGCGACGCTGGCCTGGCTGGTCGTCCGTTGGCTACGCCACTGACCGTTCATGGTCCAGGAGGGCGCCCCCGGGGGCGCCCTCCTGTGTTCTACGGGGGAAGGAACGTCGCATGGGAAACAGTTCGCCGACCGTACCCGACGGCGTGACGGCCAGCTTCGCCGTCTTCGACCGCACGCTCGGCGCGGAGACGGTTCACCACGATTCGCACCGGCGCTTCCGCGCCGCGTCGCTGGTGAAGATCCTGATCGCCCTGGACCGGCTGGAGGCAGACGGGCAGCACCTGCCGGCGCCGGAACGCGCTCTGCTCGAATCGATGCTGCGGGCGAGCGACGACGACGCGGCCGACTGGTTCTGGGACAGCTACGGCGGGCCGGAGATCGCCAAGCGAATGATCACCAAGCTGCGCCTGACGGAGAGTGCGCCGCCACCCGCCGAGTACCCGGGCTGGTGGGGCTACACCGCGGTCACCGCCGCCGACATGGTCAAGGTCTACCGGTACGTCCTGGACAGCGCCGACCCGTGGATCCGAGACGTCGTCATGAACGACCTGCGCCGGTCGACGCGGTGCGCCGCCGACGGGCACGACCAGTGGTTCGGCATCCCCAGCGCGGTCGACCGGCCGTGGGCCGTCAAGCAGGGTTGGTCCCGCTTCCCGTCCTCGGTATCGACGGCCGGCTCCGCAGGCGGTCCGTCCGCCGACGGCCTCGACCTCACCCGGCCCGCGATGCACACCAGCGGTACGGTCGGCGCCGACGACCGCCGGATCCTCGTGGTACTGACCCTGCACGAGGTCGGTACGCCGTGGCACGAATCGGCGGCCCGGGTCACGGCGCTGACCAGGCAGGTGAACCACACCCGCGACGATCTCAAAGCTGACGATCTCAAAGCTACCGACTGAGCACACTCCAACTCCTCGCCGTGGTCATCCACCGCCACTTCGACGGGACGATCGTGAGGCAGCGGCGGCCGCGATGACCACACGAACTAGCCCCTCTCATGGTCCCGACCCGAGACAGGCGTGTTCGCATTCATTCTCGGTTTCTCAGGCGAAATCAGTTGGCGGGCTTGCCGAACCAGCGGGAGAGGTGGTCGTCCAGGTCCTGCTGGTCGTCGCCGATCCAGGCGACGTGGCCGTCGGGGCGTAGCAGGACGCACGGAGCATCCAGTACCGCAGTGGGATCCCCGAGGTAATCGACCCGGTCCGACCAGCCGCCGACGGTCAGGCGTTCGGTGCGGTCCAGCAGCAGGCCGCGGCCGCGGTGCAGCAGACCGTAGAGGTGGCCCTGTTTCACGTCGATGTCGCGCAGGCGGCGGCCGAGCAGGTCGGGGCCGTCGCCGAAGTCGTAGCGGATGCCGATCGCCGTGATCTTCTCGATCAGATAGCGGTTCACCTCGTCGAAGTCCATCAGTTCGGTGAGCAGCCTGCGCACGGCCCGCGGGCCCGCTTCGGTGGACAGCAGTTCCATCTGGGCGCGGGTGTTGTCCAGCACGTCCTCGGCTACCGGATGACGTTCGGCCTGGTAGGTGTCCAGCAGTGTTTCCGGCGCCCAGCCGCGGATCTGTGCGGCCAGTTTCCAGCCGAGGTTGAATGCGTCCTGAACACCCAGGTTGAGACCCTGTCCGCCGGTGGGTGGATGGATGTGTGCCGCGTCGCCGGCCAGCAGCACCCGCCCGACCCGATAACGTTCGGCCAGCCGTGTGGCATCCCCGAAACGGGACAACCAGCGCGGGGAGTGCACGCCGAAATCGGTTCCGGCGATGGTGCGCAACTGTTGTTTGAAATCCTCGAGGGTGGGCGGTTCCGCGCGGTCGCTGACTCCCGCGGCGGGGACTACGACGCTATAGACCCCAACGCCTGCGGGCCGGAGCCAGAATGGATGACGGGGCTCGCGGATTTCGGCCACCTTGGCGGCGATCTCCTCCTGCGGCACACCCACTTCCATCTCACCCATCAGCGTCTCGATCCGCGAGGGCTCGCCGGGAAAGCCGACACCGAGCAGTTTGCGCACCGTACTACGCCCCCCGTCACAGCCGACGAGATAACGCGAACGCAGCTGTTCCCCGTCGGCCAGCTCGACGGTCACACCCTCGTCGTCCTGTTCGAAATCGGCCACCGCGCAACCCCGCCGGATCTGCGCACCCAGGTCGATCGCATGTTGTTCGAGCAGGTGAACGATGACCGGCTGCGGGATGCCCAGCAGATAGGCGTACGCGGAATCCAGGCCCTCGGGCGCGGGTTTGGGGATGGCGGCGAAGAAACCGCCGGCCGGACGCTGTCTTCCGTGCTGGAGAATGCGCTCCAGCAGCCCGCGCATTGCCATCAGCTCGATACTGCGAATATGCAGACCGACTATGCGGACGAACGACACGGGCTCGGTTTCCTTCTCCAGAACGAGTACCCGCACATCGTGCAGCCGCAGTTCGGCGGCCAGCATCGCACCAGTCGGCCCGCACCCGGCAATGATCACGTCGAACATGAGGGGCGCGCGGTCGGCGCCGGAGGCCGGCGATGGGAGTCCGGGGACGTCGCCCACGGTGGAGTCGCGCTCGACCGTATCGTTCGACGACGGCTCCGCGGTGAACTGCAGAGAGTGCATAGGTGTTGCCTTTCGGGAGTGCCTTGTTGGCGAGGCGCTCCCGGCGACACCTACGTCAATCGCCCGACCGTGACGGGAAGGGGGAGCACCCACATCGATATAGCGTTCATGGGTCTCACCTCCTCGGGCGGTGTCACGGTCAACTGCAAGCTACAAGCCCGGGCATCATCCCGTCCAGTCCATTCCCAGCCACGTGATCACGACCCCCGAACGGGCCCGTGCGGCGGGGACGTCTCCGGCGCGGAGCGCGGCATAGGTGGTCACCACCACAGGCCATCCCCGGCCCCAAGATCCGGCACAGGCTGACAGCCCTCGACAAGCCCGCAGGCCGGGCGGATCAGCACCAGTGAGACGGATCAGGTATGGATCAAGTCTAGTGAGAAGAGATCAGCTCCGCTGGGAGCCAACACACGGGCACCCACATAACCCGCTAATTGGCACATTCGTTCGAGAAAAGTGTCGTACCCGGTCTCTACTTTGGACGGGTGGATGAGCGGTTGGACGGGCTGAGTCGGGTGCTTCGGGAGCACCTGGGGTCGGTGCCGTTCGTCTGTTCA